>ABHC01000007.1 GCA_000171835.1 alpha proteobacterium BAL199
CCGGCTTTCCAGGCAGTGCTGGTCTCCACCCACTTCTCGCAGCACGCCTTGGCCAGCGTCCGTACCCGGCCGATGTAGGCCTGCCGTTCGGTCACACTGATCACGCCGCGCGCGTCCAGCAGGTTGAAGGCGTGGCTCGCTTTCATGCACTGGTCATAAGCTGGCAGCGGCATCGGCTTTTCGGCGGCGAGCAGCGCCGCGCAGGCCATCTCGGCATCGCGGAAATGCTGGAACAGCACTTCGGTGTCGGCGTACTCGAAGTTGTAGGTGGAGAACTCAAGCTCGGCCTGCTTGTAGATGTCGCCGTAGACCTTGCCGCCCTCGTCCTTCGGCACGCCGTCCCAGTCCAGGTCATAGACGTCATCGACCTCCTGGATGTACATGGCCAGCCGTTCCAGGCCGTAGGTCAATTCCAGACTGACCGGCGCGCAGTCGATACCGCCAACCTGTTGGAAATAGGTGTACTGCGACACCTCCATGCCGTCGCACCAGACCTCCCAGCCGAGGCCCCAGGCGCCGAGCGTCGGGCTTTCCCAGTCGTCCTCGACGAAGCGGATGTCGTGCTGCATGGGGTCGAGGCCGATGGCGCGCAGCGAGCCGAGGTAAAGCTCCTGGCTGTCGACCGGCGACGGCTTCACCAGCACCTGGAACTGGTAGTAGTGCTGGAGGCGGTTCGGGTTCTCGCCATAGCGACCATCGGTCGGGCGGCGCGACGGCTGGACGTAAGCGGCCTTCCAGATGTCGTCCGGACCGAGGGAGCGCAAGGTGGTTGCCGGGTGAAACGTCCCCGCCCCGACCTCCATGTCATAGGGCTGCAGAATCACGCAGCCCTTGCTCGCCCAATAGGTCTGCAAGGTCAGGATCAGGGACTGAAAGGCCAACCGGCTGTCCGGTCGGTCACCATCCGGCATAACACGACTCACTGCGTATCTCGCGGGTGCGAGAAACTAGACGCCGGGGTGCATTGAATCAAGCGAACTCACCGCCGCTTGCCGAGACTTGGTGAATGGCAGGCGGGCAACCGCCCGACAAGCTCCGCCGACAGCCTCGCCGGGGCGGTATTGCCATGATGGTCGCCTCCTTTGGTTCCCTCGCCGCACTGCAGCCGACGGTGTCGAGACGGGGTGGGCGGATTGCCAAGGCACCAACGCTTCCGGATAGTGTCGAGCGCACGAAACGGAAGGGGACTGGCCATGACGACGACCGATTGGTCGAAGCAGTTGTTCGATGATCTGGTCGAGGCTGGGGTGACGTTGTTCTCGTATGTTCCGGACGCCGGGAACAAGAAGCTGATCGAGCATGTGTCGGCGCGCAACGATACGACCGCGGTCCTGCTGACCACGGAGGAGGAAGGCGTCGCCATCTGCGCCGGCGCCGACCTCGCGGGGCGCAAGTCGGTCGTCTGCATGCAGTCGTCCGGCGTCGGCAACGTTCCGAACTTCCTGTCCTTCGTGAAGGGTGGGAACTTTCCGATCCTGATGATCGTCTCGATGCGGGGCGACTACGGCGAGCAGAACCCCTGGCAGTACCCGATGGGCCAGGCGGTCGAGCCGATCCTCACCGCGATGGGCGTCGGCATCGTCAAGGTGGACAGCCTCGATGACCTACGCCCGGCCACCCGGGCAGCCCTGTCGGCGGTGTTCGCGGCCGGACAATCCACCGCGATCGTCCTGACGCAACGGTTCCTGGGCGCCAAGCAGTTCTGACAGGAGGACGTGACGATGCGGCAAGCGACACTGGATCGGCGGGACGTTCTCGCCCGGATCTTCCCGGACCCCGACCGGTATCTGTTCATCTCCGGACTGGCCGGCCCGGCCCGGGATACCGCCGGCCTGACGAAGGACGGCGCCAACACCTTCACCATGGCGGGAGCCATGGGTGCTGCGACGACCGTGGGGCTCGGCCTGGCACTGTCGGCGCCGGACAGAAAGGTCGCCGTGGTCACCGGCGACGGCGAGTTGCTCATGAACATCGGCTCGCTGGTGACGGTCGCATCGATGGCGCCGCCGAACCTGACGATCGTCTGCATCGACAACGGCTGCCACGGCGAGACCGGCGGACAGACGGGCCACACGTCCCGGACGGCCAATCTCGAACAGATCGCCAAGGGTGCCGGGATCGCCTCCTCCACCGTCGTCGAAACCGAAGCCGACCTGGACAAGGCCGCCGCGTTTCTGGAGGAGATGCCTGGCCCGCGGTTCATCCAGGTTCGGGTGACCGACGGCCCGCCGACCAACTACAAGCGCAACTTCAACATGGCCGAGTGCCGTATCCGCTTCCGGACGGCCGCCATGAACACCGCCGGCGGATGACGTCGCGGTGAGCTGTTGGGACGGTGTCGTCGTCGGGCTATCCGACAAGGCGTCCCAGAAGCCAGACCGTGAACGGCAACGATAAGAACGCCAGCGCGGTCTGGACAGTGATGATCGTCGCCATCAGCGGCGCATCTCCGCCCATCTGACGGGCAAGCGTGTAGCCGGACGCCGCCGTCGGAACGGCACCGAACAACCCGGCAACGATTGCCGCGGTCGGTGGCAACTCCATCCACAGCGCCAGCCCGACCAGGACCGCAGGGAACACCACCATCTTCCCGATGATGGACAACACGGCCGGACCGACCGAGGCGGTCATCTCGCGCACCCGGATGTTGGCGCCGACGCACAGCAGCACCACCGGCAGCGCCGCCTGCCCCAGGATCGCGGTCACATCGTGCAGCACCGGGATGGTTCCAATTCCGCTGAGGTTCACCACCACACCGGCGAACACCGACACCAGCAACGGGTTACGCGCCAGATCCCGGGCGATCGCCTTGACCAGGCCGGATTGTCGGCTCCCGTCAGCAGCCGGGCCGCGGGTCATGGTGACCATCAGGGACACCACCACGATGTTGGTCACCGGGATCAGCAGCGCCGTGGCCAGCGCCGCCATTGCCAGCCCCTCGGCCCCGAACAGGCGCTCGGCAGCCGCAAGCGCGATGAAGGTGTTGTGCCGCGCCGCGCCCTGCAGCACCGACGTCGCGGTTGGCCCGGGCAGCTTGAAGACCAGGGTCGACAGCAGCGAGAAGCCGACGGCCCCAGCGAACCCGCCGAGGATCACCACCGCATAGTCGCCGACCAGTTCGCCCGACAGGGCAATCGTCGAGGTTTTGAAGAACAGCAAGCTTGGGAACAGCACCCAGTAGACCAGCTTGTCGTTCAAGTTCCAGAACTCGATCGACGGAATCCCGCCGCGCCGTAGACCATGGCCGAGCATGATCAGCAGGAAGATCGGGGCGATCGACAGCAGGATCGCGATCATGGTTTCACCATCGTGGTGTACTGGTCATCGTGGCCGATGCCGTTGCATGACGTCGCGCAACCGGTTGCGGTCGATCCCCAGAATCCGCGCCGCCCGGTCGATGTCCGGCGGCGGCGGACCGACGGCCCGGCGCAGCGTGTCGACATCGACCCCCAGTTCGGCCGCGGCACCGGCCAGCGGGTCATCGCCGCCGCGACCGGCGCCTGCCGGTGGTCTCGATCCGCCGCCCGGTTGTCGGTCGCCACCGCCCACCGACACCGGCGTTCCGGTGAAGCAGCCGAGCGAGTACGGATACTCCCGGGTCAAATGGTAGTGATAGATCGCGCGACGGTCGCCGTTCCACCTCACGACGCCGACATGGCCGTGGCAGGCGTCCAGATCGGCATTGCTCAGCTCGCGTCCGTCCTCGCCGTGCACTCCGAAGATTCCGAACCCGTCGAGGGCATAGCCGACCGGCTCGTCGTCGTCGGCCGTGCATGGGCTGGGTCCATGGTAGTGGTACCGCCCCTGACGTTCAGGATGGCCGGCACAGCCGTCGAGGATCTCATGCGCGGCGGCGTCGCGCCCCAGCCCGTCGAGCGCGTTGAAGATCGCAGCCCCGGTTAAGGCGAACCCGATCATGCTCATCGGCACGCAGCTCGCTGTTCTTGCCGGCGCCGGATCGGCCGGCAAACGCAACAACACGTCCCTCTCTCGGATCCGATTCGGGTTCCGGTCGTATTGATAGGCATCGTCGCTACTGGACACCGGATAGCGTCCGGTCGGATGGCTTGGCAGATTGTTGGCCCGCACCACCCGCTCGCTACCTTCCACGGTGATCGCCAAGCGAGCGTTCGGCCAGGTCACCCGGCCATCGACCGTCGGCTTGAGGTCCGGGTTCCAGCGGTCGCCGCGGATCCAGGTACCTTCGCGGTGCGCACCACCGCCTTCGAACCGGGTCTGGCAGACGAAGACATTGCCGCGCTGCGGCGAGGTCGAGATCCGGCCGTCGCCCAGCGGCAGCCACGCGTCACCGGATTGCGCCGCCGCCGATCCGATGACCGCCAGCGCCATAAAAATACCCGCCGCGATGGCTCTGCTCGATATCCGCATCGCTGTCCCCCCTTGGCACTGAGTTTATCGCGGCAAACGATGACGGACACCCTTGGCGTTGATCGGGTACAACCGGTGGACTGGGCTATAGGACTGCGGGGAGCGCAATGGCTGGTTGGGTAGCGTGGCTGGATCTGCTGGGCGTGGCGGTGTTCGCAGCAACCGGTGCGTTGGTGGCGTCGCGCAAGCAGATGGATCTCGTCGGCTTCGGCCTGATGGCCAGCGCCACCGGGATCGGCGGCGGTACACTGCGCGACGTGCTGCTGGAGCGTCCGGTGTTCTGGATCGCCGACGGCCGGTATCTCGCGGTCTGCCTGGGCATCGCCGTGTTGATCTACCTGACCGCCCACATCGTGCAGCGCCGCTTCGTGGTGCTGTTGTGGGCCGATGCAATCGGTATTTCCGCCTATGCGGTAATGGGTGCCGAACTGGGGTTGCGAGCCGGGGCGGCACCGCCGGTCGCCGTCGTGCTCGGGGTCATGACCGCGACATTCGGCGGGTTGATCCGCGACGTGCTGTGCCAGGAGACACCGCTGATCCTGCGCCGCGAGATCTACGCAACCGCCGTCGCCGCCGGCGCCGGGGCGTACGTCATCGCATTGTCGCTTGGTGCTGAGAAGCCGCTGGCCGCCATCCTCGGCTTTGCTATCGGGTTCGCCGTACGGGCCGGCGGCATCGGCTTCGGCTGGTCACTGCCGACCTACCGGCCAAGACCAGGGCGCGACTACCCGGTCGAGTGACCACTACCGGCAAGGCGACGACCGCACATCATAGAGTCGCCGCGAAATCGACGTGAAAAGCCGGCCAACCATCACCATGTATTGACTCAGTAGAGCGAGGCCGGTTCGCGGAAGTTCGCGATTAATTGGGAACCCTCGACACCTTCCGTGCATTGGTCTCAGGAGAGGCAATGCCATGATCAAGACTCTGATTTTTCTGACTTTGTTCGGCTGTGATGATTCCACGACGCAATGCGACGTGCTGGCGCAACCGACTCAGGTTTTCGAAACCCAGGCGGAATGCCAAGCATCCGCCGAAGAACTGCTCGATCGCTCCCTCGACCGACCGTACCCGATGCTCGTCACCCAGTGCGGGACCCAGAAGGAAACGATCGACTACATCGCCCAAGTGGCACCAGCCGAGCAGCTCGCCATCGCCAGCCTGAACCTGGACAGCGCCAGCTCGCGCTGAGAGGGCGGTTAACGGCACCGCGTTTGCCAGCCCCTGCCCGCCCGGTTATGAGTCGGCGTTCACTTTGCCGCACGACCGGACGGAGACCGCCGCATGGCCGACGCTTTCGACCTGACCGGGAAGATCGCCCTGATTACCGGGGCCAGCCAGGGGCTCGGCGCTGGTTTTGCCGTTACCTTGGCCCGTGCGGGGGCCAAGGTCGCCCTGGCCGCCAGACAGACCGGAAAGCTCGCCGAACTTCAGAAGCAGATTGAGGGCGCCGGCGGCACGGCGCACGCCATCGCCATGGACGTGACCGATGCGGGCTCGATACGCGCTGCATTCGACGACGCCGAAGCAGTGCTTGGGCCGGTGGATGTGCTGGTCAACAACGCCGGAATCGCCATTCCGAAACCGTTCCTGGAACTGACCGAAGCCGACTGGGACGCGGTGCTGGACACCAACCTCAAGGGCTGCTTCCTCGCCGGCCAAGAGGCTGCGAAGCGCATGGCGGGACGCCATGACGGCTCCACGGGCGGCGGCTCGATCATCAACATTGCCAGCGTGCTCGGCTTAGCGCCGATCGGCCATCTGTCCAGCTACTGCGCCTCCAAGGCCGGGCTGATCCACCTGACCAAGGCGATGGGCCTGGAACTGGCCCGGGTCGGGGTGCGGGTTAATGCGATCGCCCCCGGCTACATCGAAACGCCAATGAACTCCGACTTCTTCCACAGCCCGGCCGGCGAGAAGCTGATCAAGGGCGTCCCGCAGCGCCGGCTCGGCCAAGCCGAAGACCTGGATGGCGCGCTGCTGCTGCTGGCGTCCGACGCCTCGCGCTACATGACCGGGACGGTGATCACCGTCGACGGCGGCTTCCTGCTGGATTGACGCCGCCATGGCCGTGCCGCTGATCGATCCGGACGACCTCGCCTTCACCCTGTGGCGGGTGCTGGGCGCTGACAGCCTGCTGGCGTATCCGCGCTTTGCCGACCATGATCGCGAGGCGTTCGGACAGGTGATCGACACCGCCCGCCGGATCGCCGAGGCGAAGTTCCTGCCGCACGCCGCCAAGTCCGACGCCAACGAGCCGCGGCTGGAAAACGGCAAGGTCGTTCTGATCCCGGAGATCGGCGAGGCGCTGCAGGCCTTCGCCGAGGCCGGGTTCATGGCCGCCCACCACGATCACGACCGCGGCGGCATGCAACTGCCCTGGACCATCCAGCAGGCGGCGTTCGCGCATTTCAAGGCAGCCAACACCCCGACCGTCGGTTACGCCTTCCTGACGATCGCGGCTGCCAACCTGATCCACGCCCACGGCACGGTCGAGCAACAACGGTTGTGGATGGCCCCGATGCTGGACGGCCGGTTCTTCGGGACCATGGCGCTGTCGGAGCCGCACGCCGGATCGTCGCTGTCCGACGTCCGCACTTCCGCCCGCCCGCTCGGCGGCGAGCGCTACGCCATCAAGGGTTCGAAGATGTGGACCTCGGGCGGCGAGCATGAGCTGACCCGCAACATCGTGCACATGACCCTGGCCCGTATCGAAGGCGCGCCAGCCGGGGTGAAGGGCCTGTCGCTGTTCATCGTGCCACGCTACCGCCTCGACGAGGCGGGCGAGCCGGCGGCGCCGAACGACATCACGCTGATCGGCCTGAACCACAAGATGGGCTACCGCGGGACGGTCAATACCGCGCTGGCGTTCGGTGAGAACGACGATTGCGTCGGCTGGCTGGTCGGCGAGCCTAATCGCGGACTGGCCCAGATGTTCCACATGATGAACGAGGCCCGGGTCGGCGTGGCCATGGGCGCGATCATGCTGGCCTACCAAGGCTATCTGGTCAGCCTCGATTACGCCCGCACCCGCCCGCAGGGCCGGCATCCTGGCGACAAGGACCCGACCACCCCGCAACTGGCCCTGATCGAACACGCCGACGTGCGGCGCATGCTGCTCCAGCAGAAGGCGGTGGCCGAGGGAGGGCTGATGCTGGCCCTGGATCTGGCGATGCGGATCGACCGCCAGCACCAGGACCCTGACGAGACGGTGCGCCGGCGCGAGACCCTGCTCCTCGACTTCCTGACCCCGATCATCAAGGCGTGGTTCACCGACCGGGCGCTCGAAGCCAATTCCAACGCCATCCAGGTCCTCGGCGGCTACGGCTACACCCGCGACTATCCGGTAGAGCGCATCTACCGCGACAACCGGCTGAACCCGATCCACGAGGGAGCGAACGCCATCCAGGCCATCGACCTGCTCGGCCGCAAGGCCGGCATGGCCGAGGGCGCGGCGTTCGCCGCCGTGATCGACGAGATCCGCGCCACGCTGACCGCGGCCGACGGGCGCGCCGAAGTCGAGGCGATCCGCCGCGAGACCGCCGACGCCCTGGACCGGCTGGTGTCCGTCACGGCGACCCTGCTGAAGGCCGCGCCCGAGATCGGCCCGGTGCGCCTGCTGGCCAACGCTGCCGCCTACATGGATCTGGCCGGGTTGACCGTGTTCGGATGGCTGTGGCTGCGCCAGGCGCTGGCCGCCTTGGACGACCTGCCGGCAGCGACGGAGGGCCGGCCGCGCGATTTCCTGCTGGGCAAGCTGCATACGGCGCGCTACGTCGCGGTCTGGGAACTGCCACGCACGGCGCAGCATGCGGCCCTGCTTGGTGCGTTCGACGACACGCTGGCAACCATGGGCGAAGCCTGGTTCTGACCCGTTACGACCAACCCGGAGGAATTTGATGACCATCCAGAAGATCGGCGTGTGCGGCGCCGGCATGATGGGCTCGGAGATCGCGCTGGTGTTCGCGCTCGCCGACCGGAAAGTCCGCCTGATGGACACCGACAAGGCGTTCGTCGACAAGGCGATGAAGAAGCTGGAATCCACGCTGGACTCCGGTATCGGTCGGGGCTTCTACACCGAGGCCGACAAGCCGCGCGCGCTCGCCAACATCGAGACCTCGACCGACGTCTCCAGCTTCGGCGACGTCGACATGGTCATCGAGGCAGTGACCGAGGATCAGGCGGTCAAGGCCAAGGTCTACAAGGACCTGGACGCCGTGCTGAAGCCGAACGCCATCATTGCGTCGAACACCTCGTCGATCTCGATCTCAGTGCTGGCGTCGAACTTCTCCGAGGCCCGGCAGAAGAACTTCCTCGGCCTTCACTTCTTCTCGCCGGTCACCCGTATGAAATTGGTCGAGGTGATTTCCGGCTTCGACAGCGACCCCGAGGTCGTCAAGGCCGCCACCCAGGCCTGCGAGGACGTCGGCAAGAGCCCGATCCAGGTCAAGGACGTGGTCGGCTTCGCGGTCAACCGCATCCTGTTCGCGATGTGGGACGAGGCGATCCGCCTGGTCGAGGAAGGGGCCTGCACGCCCGAGGACATCGACACCGGCTGCCGGCTCGGCCTCGGCCATCCGGTCGGGCCGTTCGAGTTGATGGACAACATCACCCTCGACCTGACGCTGAAGGTGTCGCAGATCCTGGAGGACGCCTACGGCGACCGCATGCACACCCGGCCGACCATCAAGCAACTGCACGCCGCCGGCCGCCTCGGCCGCCGCTACGGCCGCGGCTGGTACCGCTACGACGACAAGGGCAAGCGGGTCGGCTGACCCTCGCGTCGCTCCGTGGCCCCAGGATCGCGCAAAGCGCGTCCGGGGTGACGGCGCGACGAGATATCAACGCCGACCGGCGCCCGGAACCTCCAAACTTGTCATCATCCAGGACAGAACCGTCCAAAGCAGGGCTGATCCGGGAACCGCACTCCGTCGCACATCAAAAAAAATCATCGATCGAACACCGTCCGATCCCCGTATGGCCGGCGCCGGGAACGCGGTATCATGACGGGTCGGGACGGAGCAGCCGTTCGGCCGCGATCACCGGTCCCGCCATTCAGCGAACCCGGAGCTTCACTCCATGATCGATTTCTACACCGCCGGCACCGGAAACGGTCGTCGCCCGGCCCTCATGCTTGAGGAATGCGGCGTTGCCTACACCACCCACAAGCTGGATCTGATGAAGGGCGAAGGGCGCAGCCCCGAGTTCCTCAAGATCAACCCGATTGGCGCGATCCCGGCGATCGTCGACCACGACGGCGGCAAGGACGTCGCGGTCGCGCAGTCCGGCGCCATTCTGCTGTACCTGGCCGAGAAGACCGGCAAGTTCCTGCCGAAGGACGCTGCCACCAAGGCAGCACACCTGCAGTGGATGCTGTTCGCCTTGACCGACGCGGCCCCGACCAGCAGCGCAATCTTCTATTCGTCCTCCAAACTGCAGGACAAGGCCGCTCAGGCGTTCTTCGAGGAGCGTCTGCTTGGCTTCTTCGGCCACGCCGACCAGCGGCTGGGCCAGAGCGACTACCTGGCGGGTGAGTACGGCCTGGCCGACATGGCCCTGTACCCGGTCTATGACGGTCGCCGCGCCCTGGTCGAAGCCAAGGGCGGCATGGCCAACCTGAAGCGCTGGGCCGACGCCGTCGGCGGCCGCCCGGCCGTCAAGCGCGGCATGGCAGTCGCCTGAGCCGGAACTGACGTCCAGCACCCACCACGACCGCCGTTTCGGGCGGCCGTGGTGGGACGCGGATCAGTGGCTTTCGCGCATTACCGGGGTGCCGGACTTGCCGACCAGGAAGTCGAGGTCGGCGCCCTTGTCGGCCTGGTTGACGGTGTCGACGTACAGCTTGGTGTAGCCGCGGTCGTAGCCGTTGCTGAAGGCCGGGCTGGCGGCGCGGCGCTTCTCAAGCTCCGCATCCGACACGTCCAGATGCAGGCGCCGCTTCGGCACGTCGAGCTCGATCATGTCGCCCGAGCGGACCAGCGCCAGCGTACCGCCGGCCGCCGCTTCCGGCGCACCGTGCAGGATCACCGTGCCGTAAGCGGTGCCGGACATGCGGGCGTCGGACACCCGGATCATGTCGGTGATGCCCTTGCGCAGGACCTTCGGCGGAAGACCCATGTTGCCGACCTCGGCCATGCCCGGGTAGCCCTTCGGCCCGCAGTTCTTGAGGACCATGATGCAGGTCTCGTCGATGTCCAGGCTCTCGTCATCGATCCGCGCCTTGTAGTCCTCGATATCCTCGAACACGACCGCCCGGCCCTTGTGCACCAGCAGTTCCGGGGTCGCCGCCGACGGCTTCAGCACCGAACCGTTCGGGAACAGATTGCCGCGCAGCACTGCGATACCGCCGTTCGGCTTGAACGGCTCGCCCAGCGGGAAGATCACGTCGCGGTTCCAGCACGGCGCGTCCTTGACGTTCTCCCAGATGGTCTTGCCGTTGGCGGTGATGGCGTCCTTGTTCAGGAAGTCGCCGATCTCGCGCAGGATCGCCGGCAAGCCGCCGGCGTAATAGAAGTCCTCCATCAGGTGCTCGCCCGACGGCATCAGGTTCAGCAGGCACGGCACGTCGCGGCCCAGTCGGTCCCAGTCGTTCAGATCGAGTTCGACGCCGACCCGCCCGGCGATCGCCTGCAGGTGCACCACCGCGTTGGTCGACCCGCCGATGGCGCCGTTGGTGACGATGGCGTTCTCGAACGCCTGCTTGGTCAGGATCTTGGACAGCTTCAGGTCTTCGATCACCATCTCGACCGCGCGCATGCCGGACATGTGCGCTAGCACATAGCGGCGGGAATCCACCGCCGGGATCGCGGCGTTGCCCGGCAGGGCCATGCCCAGCGACTCGGCCATCGACGCCATCGTCGAAGCGGTGCCCATGGTCATGCAGTGGCCGGCGGAGCGCGAGTTGTCGGCCTCGGCGCTCATGAAGTCCTCGATGGTCATCTGACCGCCACGAACCGCCTCGGAGAACTTCCAGATGTGGGTGCCGGAGCCGATCTTTTCGTTCTTATAGCGGCCGTTCAGCATCGGCCCGCCGGACACGCAGATCGTCGGCAAATCGCAGCTGGCTGCCCCCATCAACAAAGCGGGCGTGGTCTTGTCGCAACCGACCAGCAGCACGACGCCGTCCATCGGCAGACCGCGGATCGCCTCCTCGACGTCCATCGACGCGAGGTTGCGGTACAGCATGGCGGTCGGCCGCAACTGGCTCTCGGAGTTCGAGAACACCGGGAACTCGACCGGGAAGCCGCCGGCCTCGTAGATGCCGCGCTTCACGTGCTCGGCGATCTTGCGGAAATGGGCGTTGCAGGGATTGAACTCGCTGAAGGTGTTGGCGATGCCGATCACCGGACGGCCGTCGAACAGATGCGCCGGAAAGCCCTGGTTCTTCATCCAGGAGCGGTGCGCAAACCCGTCCTTGTCCGTCTTGCCCCACCATTGCGAGGAACGGCGTTTGCCCTTCATGGGATCGTGACGGTCGGTCATGGTCGGTTTCCTCCGGGAGACGGTCGCTGGCGCGGCTTCGTGACGGGAATTGGCATGTAGTCATACGACTTAGTGCCGCAGCCTGCCCCCGCCGCCGCAGGCGGTCAAGGCGGCCTGTGGGCGCCACGGAACGCGCGGCATGCGCGCAGCGCAGGGCTGGCATTGCGTTTATGTCAGTAGCGCAACCGGACGCACCACCCATCTAAAGCCGTTGCGCCCACTCCGACGGCATTTGCCGCCGGCCGACGCGGCGACGGGACGGATCAATCCATGACAATCTTGCTTCTGCTCGCCGGCCTGGTTCTGCTGCTGGTGGGCGGCGAGGTGCTGGTCCGCGGCGCCACGGCGATCGCCGAACGCCTGGGCATGCCGCACTTCGTGGTCGGCGTGGTGGTGGTCGGCTTCGGCACCTCGATGCCGGAACTGGTCACCAGCGTCGAGGCCGCCCTGGTCGGCGCGCCCGGCATCGCCGTCGGCAACATCGTCGGCTCGAACATCGCCAACATCCTGCTGATTCTCGGGCTGTCAGCGATGCTGGCACCGATCGCCGTCGACCGCGCCGTCCTGCGGCGCGACGGGGTGATCGCCCTCATTGCAGCTGTCGCCTGCTTGATTCTGGCTGCCCTGGATGGGATCGATCGGTTGACCGGTGCGCTGCTGGTTGCCGGCCTAGTGGCCTACATCTACGTGACGATCCGGCATCCGGCCTGCGCGGACTGCCCGGCCGCCGACGAGACGGTTGCCCGACCGAATATCCTGCTCGCGCTTCTCCTCTCGGGCGTCGGCCTGGTGGTTCTGATTTGGGGAGCCGATCTGCTGGTAACCGCCGCCATCGCGTTGGCTCGGACTTCCGGTGTATCGGAATCGGTAATCGGCCTGACCGTCGTGGCGATCGGAACGTCACTGCCCGAGTTGGCGACTTCGGTGATCGCCGCCGTGCGCCGCCAGGCCGACATCGCGCTTGGCAACATTCTCGGCAGCAACATCTACAACGTGCTGGGCATCCTCGGCACCACTGCCCTGATCAAGCCGGTCGCGATACCCGACGACATCGCCTCCACCGATGTGTGGGTGATGGTCGCGGCCACCCTGCTGCTGTTGGTGTTCGCGACCACCGGCCGCCGGATCTGCCGGCTGGAGGGCGTGAGCTTCGTCGCGCTGTACGGCGGCTACATCGGCTGGCTGACGCTGGCCTGAAAGCTGCGGAGGGTCTGGTGGATCCCGGCTCCGCGGCCGGGATAACGGCGGCATTAGATCCGCCCAACACCGTCATCCCGGACAGGCTTCAGCCCGATCCGGGACCGACGGCGCGAAAAGTCAGACCAGCGACGACCGCACGATTCCAGAAACCTTGGAGAAGTCCATGCGCCCGGGATACCGCTCCTTCAGAGCGGCCATGGTCCGGCCCATATCCTTCAGATCGGCGGCACCGATCTCCTTGATCGTCGTCTTGACCGCGGTTTCCAGCTCGTCGCCTTCGATCGGCGTCGGCATGAAGCGTCGGATGACGTCGATTTCCTCCTGCTCCTGCTCGGCGAGTTCGCAGCGCCCGCCTTGCTCGTAGAGCCGGATCGATTCCTGGCGCTGCTTGATCATGGTCTGCAGCATCGACAGGATCTCGTCCTCGCCGACGCCGTCCATGTTGCCTTTGTCACGGACCGCGATGTCGCGGTCCTTCAAGGCAGCTAGGATCAGACGCACTGTCCCGAGCGCACGAGTATCCTTCGCGCGCATCGCATCTTTCATCGCAGCGGTAAGCTGTTCGCGCAACATAGCCGGTTCTCCCCAAGGACCGAAGCCGTCGCCCGTCCCCCGCCTCATTCGGCGGATGCCGGACATTACAGGATCGCTTCGGACCATGCAAACAAGGCGATTGAATGCAACATATTGATTTCATTGCATTCTCATAGATTCTTCCAGCTTGACGCCGGGCGGCCTTTCGCCTATCAACCGGCCAATTTGCCCGTTCGCAGTAGGATTTCAAGCCCAGCGCACCCGCCGGGCCCCCACGCGCGCGGGCATCCGCCCGACCGGAGCCTGCCCATGTCCGACCCTTCCGCGCCCGCCACTCCACCGCCCGGCGCCACCGGCGTCCTCGTGCTTTCCGACGGCACGATGTTCTGGGGGCGAGGGTTCGGAGCCGCGGCAACCCGGGTCGGCGAGGTCTGCTTCAACACCTCGATGAGCGGCTACCAGGAGATCCTGACCGATCCGTCCTATGCCGGCCAGATCATCACCTTCACCTTCCCTCATATAGGCAATGTCGGCGCCAATCCAAACGATCTGGAGAGCACCACGCCGGCCTCGCTCGGCTGCGTGCTGCGCGCCGACGTCACCGACCCGTCGAACTACCGCTCGCAGCGCCACCTGGACGACTGGCTGAAATCGGTCGACCTGCCGGGCCTGTCCGGTGTCGACACCCGGCGTCTGACCCGCCGCATCCGCGATCTCGGCGCGCCGACCGGCGTGCTGTGCCATGCGCCCGACGGCAGGATCGACGTCGCAGCACTGCAGGCGATGGCCGTCGATTGGCCGGGGCTGGAGGGCATGGACCTCGCCAAGACCGTCTCCTGCACTCAGACCTACGCCTGGGACGAGACCCTGTGGGAGTTTGCCGATGACGGTCGCACCGACCGCTTCGGCACGCTGGTCGAACCGCGCTTCCACGTGGTCGCCGTCGACTACGGCGCCAAGCGCAACATCCTGCGCAATCTCGCCTCACAGGGCTGCCGGGTGACCGTGGTGCCCGCCAGCACCACCGCCGACGAGATCCTGGGCCACAAGCCGGACGGCGTGTTCCTGGCCAACGGCCCGGGCGATCCGGCAGCAACCGGCGTCTACGCGGTGCCGGAGCTGCGGCGCTTGGTCGACAGCGGCAAGCCGGTGTTCGGCATCTGCCTCGGCCACCAGATGCTGGCCCTGGCACTGGGTGCGAAGACCGAGAAGATGCACATGGGCCACCGCGGCGCCAACCACCCGGTCAAGGATCTGGAGACCGGCAAGGTCGAGATCACCAGCCAGAACCACGGCTTCGTGATCGCCGAGGGCTCGCTGCCCGACGGCATTACCGTGACCCACCGCTCGCTGTTCGACGGCTCGATCGAAGGCCTGAAGGTCGACGGCAAGCCGGTGTTCTCCGTGCAGTATCATCCGGAGGCCTCGCCGGGGCCGATGGACAGCCACTACTTGTTCGCCCGTTTCCGGGAGTTGATGGAACGCAATGCCTAAACGCACCGACATCTCGAGCATCCTGATCGTCGGCGCCGGGCCGATCGTCATCGGCCAGGCCTGCGAGTTCGACTATTCCGGGACCCAGGCGTGCAAGGCGCTGCGCGAGGAGGGCTACCGGGTCATCCTGGTGAACTCCAACCCCGCCACCATCATGACCGATCCGGGCATGGCGGACGCCACCTACATCGAGCCGATCACCCCGGAAATGGTCCGCCGGGTGATCGAGCGCGAGCGTCCCGACGCCCTGCTGCCGACCATGGGCGGGCAGACCGCGCTGAACATCGCCCGCGCCCTGGCCCGTGACGGCACGCTGGAGGAGTTCGGGGTCGAGTTGATCGGCGCCGACCTGGCCGCCATCGAGAAGGCAGAAGACCGCCAGCAATTCCGGGTCGCCATGGACGCGATCGGCCTCGACACCCCGCGCTCGCGGATGATCGGCAAGTTCGAGGAAGCGGCCGAGGCGCTCGACCACGTCGGGCTGCCGGCGATCATCCGGCCGTCCTACACCATGGGTGGCCAGGGCGGAGGCATCGCCTACAACCGCGAGGAATTCGAGCAGATCGTCCAGAACGGCCTGCGGCTGTCGCCGAGCAACGAGGTCCTGGTCGAGGAATCCGTCCTCGGCTGGAAGGAGTTCGAGATGGAGGTGATCCGCGACCGCGCGGACAACTGCATCATCGTCTGCTCGATCGAGAACATCGATCCGATGGGCATCCACACCGGCGACTCGATGACCGTGGCTCCGGCGCTGACCCTGACCGACAAAGAATACCAGCGCATGCGCAACGCCTCGATCGCGGTGCTGCGCGAGATCGGCGTCGACACCGGCGGCTCGAACGTACAATTCGCCGTCGACCCGGCGACCGGTCGGCAGATCGTCATCGAGATGAATCCGCGGGTGTCGCGCTCGTCGGCGCTGGCGTCGAAGGCGACCGGCTTCCCGATCGCCAAGGTCGCCGCCAAGCTGGCGGTCGGCTACACCCTGGACGAGCTGGACAACGACATCACCAAGGTGACGCCGGCCAGCTTCGAGCCGACGATCGACTACGTCGTCACCAAGATCCCGCGCTTCACCTTCGAGAAGTTCGCCGGCGCCGATGCCCGGCTGACCACCTCGATGAAGTCGGTCGGCGAGGCCATGGCGATCGGCCGGACATTCGAGGAATCCCTGCAGAAGGCTCTGCGCAGTCTGGAGACCGGCCTGTCCGGCCTGGATCCGATTGACCTGCCCGGCACCGAGGGCGGCGAGATCGACAAACAGCGCATCATCTCGGCGCTGAGCGAGCCGACTTCCGACCGCCTGCTGAAGGTGGCGCAGGCGCTGCGCGTCGGCCTGTCGGTGGAAGAAGTGCACGCCGCCTGCCGGATCGATCCGTGGTTCCTGGAGCGCATCAAGGCGATCGTCGAAGCCGAGGCGCGACTGGCGGCCGACGGCCTGCCCACCGACGCCGCCGGCTGGCTGACTGCCAAGGCGATGGGCTTCTCCGACGCCCGGCTCGGTCAGATCACCAGCCATGACGAAGAGATCGTTTCGGCCCGCCGCCGCAGTGCCGGCGTGCGCCCGGTCTACAAGCGCATCGACACCTGCGCCGGCGAGATCCCGTCCGACACCCCGTACATGTACTCGACCTACGAGACCGGCATGTCCGGCCCGGACGGCGCGCTGGCGGCCGACAACGAGGCCGAACCGACCGACCGCCGCAAGATCGTGATCCTGGGCGGCGGGCCGAACCGGATCGGCCAGGGCATCGAGTTCGACTATTGCTGCGTTCACGCCGCCTACGCGCTGTCCGATGCCGGGTTTGAGACCATCATGGTCAACTGCAACCCGGAGACGGTCTCGACCGACTACGACACCTCGGACCGGCTGTACTTCGAGCCGCTGACCATCGAGGACGTGATCGAATTGGTCGACGGCGAGCGTGCAAACGGCGAGGTTCTCGGTGTCATCGTGCAGTTCGGCGGGCAGACCCCGCTGAAGCTGGCGGCGGCGCTCGAGAAGGCGCAGATCCCGATCCTCGGCACCTCACCGGACGCGATCGACCTGGCGGAAGACCGCGAGCGGTTCCAGAAGCTGCTGCACAAGCTGAAGCTGCGCCAGCCGGAGAACGGCACCGCCACCTCCACCGAGCAGGCCGAGAAGGTCGCCGACACCATCGGCTACCCGGTGGTGATCCGCCCCTCCTACGTGCTCGGCGGACGCGCCATGGAGATCGTCCACGACATCGAGGGCCTGCGCCGCTACATGAGCAACGCCGTCGTGGTCTCGGGCAAGAACCCGGTGCTGATCGACAGCTTCCTGCGCAGCGCCACCGAGATCGACGTCGACGCGGTCTGCGACGGCACCGACGTGTTCATCGCCGGCGTCATGGAGCACATCGAGGAAGCCGGCATCCATTCCGGCGACAGCGCCTGCTCGCTGCCGCCGGTATCGCTGCCGGATTCGATCATCGCCGAGGTCAAGCGCCAGACCACCATGCTGGCGCACGGGCTGGGCGTGGTCGGGCTGATGAACGTGCAGTTCGCGGTCAAGGACGGTGAAGTCTTCATTCTCGAAGTCAACCCGCGCGCCAGCCGTACCGTGCCGTTCGTCGCCAAGGCCACCGGCGTGCCCATCGCCAAGATCGCTGCCCGCGTCATGGCCGGCGAGAAACTGACGGCCTTCGACCTGCCGGAACAGAAGCCCGGCCACGTCGCGGTCAAGGAGGCGGTGTTCCCGTTCGCCCGCTTCCCCGGTACCGACATCATCCTCGGCCCGGAGATGCGCTCGACCGGCGAGGTCATGGGCATCGACAAGACCTTCGACCGGGCGTTCGCCAAATCGCAGCTCGGCGCCGGCGTGGTGCTGCCGTCGCATGGTGCGGTGTTCGTCTCGGTCCGCGATGCCGACAAGGCGGCGATCGTCCGGATCGCCGGCGATCTGCACCGTCTCGGATTCACTCTGATGGCCACCGCCGGCACCGCTGACGCCCTGGATGCGCAATCGATTCCGTCGCATCGCGTGAAGAAGGTGCTCGAAGGACGGCCGCACATTGTGGACAACATGCTGTCCGGTCACGTCGATCTGGTGATCAACACCACCGAGGGCGCACAGGCCATCCGAGACAGTTTCAGCTTGCGCCACACCGCTCTGACCCACAATATTCCCTACTACACGACCGTCGAAGGCGCTCGCGCGGCGGTTCGAGCGATCGAGGCGATGAAGGCCGGGCGCCTTGAAGTGGCTCCCCTGCAGTCCTACTTGTCCGGATCGTTCTGACGGACGCAGCGCGGGCCGGGGGACCATAGCGGTATCCCTACATGGCCGGTTGATTGCGGCGCCCGGGACGGACGATTTGGATTTTTGTGGGTGAATGGACAGCGTGGGCCGATGGACAAGGTTCCTATTACAGCGATCGGGTTTCAGCGTCTTCAGGACGAATTGAGGCAGCTCAAATCGGTTGAACGACCGGCCGTCATCAAGGCGATCGCCGAAGCGCGTGAGCATGGCGACCTGTCGGAGAATGCCGAGTATCACGCTGCGCGCGACCGCCAATCCTTCATTGAAGGCCGGGTCGCCGAGCTTGAGGACGTGATCAGCCGATGCGAGGTCATCGACATCAAGAAGCTGACCGGCGACACCGTGACCTTCGGCGTGACCGTCGAAGTCGCCGATGAGGATACCGACGAAGAGACCAAGTACACGATCGTCGGTCCCTACGAAGCGGATCTGTCGAAAGGCATGATCTCCACCGCCTCGCCGATCGCACGGGCATTGATCGGCAAGCGCGTCGGCGATTCCGTCGAGGTGGCAACACCGCGTGGCGCGAAGAGCCTGGAGATCCTGTCGATCGCTATTCAGTAAGCTCGTTCGAACGGTTTCGGGGATGGCAGCGCGTCGACGCTCGCCATCCCTTTTCGTTCGTCGGTGCCTCCATCAGGCTTCGACGTCGTCTTCCTCGTCGTCAGGCTCTTCGTCGATCGGCACACCCGGCAGCCGCTTGCGGGTGCGGATCACCAGGGCGGTCTTGACGTTGGAGACCAGCGGCGCCGACGTCAGGCGGCTGGTCAGGAAGCGCTGGAAAGCATCCCAGTCGCGGGTGACGATCTTCAACAGGAAGTCCGCCTCGCCCATCAGCATGTGGCACTCACGGACTTCCGGCCAGTCACCGACCATCTTCTCGAACCGGGCGAGATCGGCTTCGGCTTGGCTGGTCAGGCCGACATGGGCGTAGATCGTGACCGAGAAGCCCAGCATTTCCGGCGCGATGTCGGCGTGGTATCCCCGGATGTAGCCGGCCTCCTCCAGCGCCCGCACGCGTCGCAGGCACGGAGGAGCCGATATTCCGGCCCGGCTTGCCAACTCGACGTTGGTCATCCGGCCGTCGTCTTGGAGATCGCGCAGAATGCGGCGATCGATCCGGTCCAATTTCACGCGACGCATCGCGCGGCTCCCTGTCGGTGATGGGGGATGGCGCGGTACGGCGCCGGAGAAATCAACATAGGTTCGCCATGGCTTCGACGCAAGATTATTACGCGAACGTGATATAAATGTCTAAGAATCCCGCCGAGTCGGTGCCTTTCGCAGCCACTTCCGATGTTCATCAGCTGACCACCTGGATCCTCACCGACGGCACCGTCGGCATGCGAATCCAGTGCCTTGGACTGGCCAAGGCCGCCGGCCTCACTCCGATCATCAAGCGGATTCATCCAAGCTTGCTGCTGCGGGCATTGCCGGCGCTCGGCACGGTTCCGGGCGTACCGGCGGCCGCCGGAGGTGATCCCATGGCCGAGCCGTGGCCGGACGTGGTGATCTCCTGCGGTCGGCGCACTGCCGGTGCGGCCATCGCGGTCAAGCGGTTGTCGGGCGGGCGCGCCTTCCTGGCGCACATCCAGGATCCGCGTCTCGATCCGCGGCGGTTCGACCTTCTGGTGGTGCCGGAGCACGACCCGACCCGGGGGCCGAACGTCGTCACCACGCTCGGCGCGCTCAATCCCCACGACCCCGCCATCCTGGCCGACGCCGCCCGGCAATGGGAGATCGAGGCCGCTGGCCTGCCACGCCCCTACGTAGCCGTCATGGTGGGCGGCAGCAACAAGCGCTACGATTTCTCGCCCGACGCCGTTGCCCGCTTCGTCCGCCAACTGCGACAGGTGGCGAACGACGGCGCCGGACTGCTGGTCGCGACGTCCCGTCGCACCGATGCCGCCACCCGCGCTGCGCTGAAGGACGGGCTGGCGGACCTCCCGGCGCTTGTCTGGGACGGCGAGGGCGAGAACCCCTATCTCGGCTTCCTGGCCCTGGCCGACGCCCTGATCGTTACTTCGGATTCCGTGAACATGGCATCGGAAGCCTGCGCCACCGGCAAGCCGGTTCACGTGGCGACCGTCGAGGCGGAGAATGGTCGGTTGGCGGCGTTTCACGAACGCCTGCGGATGGCAGGCCATACCCGCGCTTTCGAGGGGCGGATCGAGGCCTGGTCACACCCGCCGCTGGATGAAACCCCACGGGTCGGCGCGGTGCTGCGCCAGCGCCTGTCGGATACCGGAATTCTCCACGCCTGACCGCTTGCCGGGCCGCGTTGCCCGGACCGCGCCGGTCGGGTATGCATCCTCACCGATCCCATCGACCGCAGCCGGACGCGCGCCATGGCCCTCAAGATCGACACCTTCTCGAATCAGGTCGGCGGCTTCAGCTTCTTCAAGGCCGTTGGGCACCCGCTGACGGCGGAGGGGATGGACGCTCTGCTGGCCGGTCTGGCAACGGCGGGACCGGTCGCCCTGTACGATCCGATGGGCCACCTCGGCACCCTGGCCGAGTTGCACGACCTGTCCGCGCTCACGATCTGCGACGTGTTCGTGCAAGCGGTGGAGCGGATCGGCGAGGACATCCTGGGGCATATCGCCCGGCCGGTGACCGAACTGGCCTCAACCAAGGCCCGGACGGTGCTGATCGTCGGGTTCGATGCCGGGCGCGCCGCCGACCACATCCGCCACCTGCTGCCGGCGGGCGCTGAACTGCTCACACTGGATGCGGTCCGACTGCCCGACGCCCTGCTGACCAATCCGCGCAAGTACCTGGATCCGCTGAATTTCGCGACCAACCACGCCTTTCTGCGCGACGAGGACGGCCGGCACACTCGGCTGGTGACCGCCAACTACTGGACCGGCTATGGGGCCAAGGGGCTCCGGTTGTGGATGCGGCTGTTCGACACCGACGGCGGCGTGCTGGCGACGTGGGAACAGCCGCTGGACGACGGGGTATCCGGCATCGTGCTCGACAGCGCCGAAATCCGCGAGCGCTTCGGCCTCGATGCCTTCGCCGGCACCCTGTTCATTCACGCCATCGGCGCGCGCGGCCACGACGTGGTCAAATACGCCGTCGACACCTACGGCGACGACGACGGCGAACTGTCGTGCACCCACGACGCCAACGCCTGGCCGGCCGACCTGTACGCCGGGTTGCCGGCCGCGAAGGACGGCGAACGGGTGACCTTGTGGCTGCAGAACGCCCATCCGACCCCGGTACCCGCGGGCGCCATTGGCCTGAACCGGATGGGCCGCGACGAGATCCGGCCGTTCGGCACCGCGATCCCTGGATTCGGTTGCCGGGCCCTCGACCCGGCGGCGCTGTTTCCGGACGAACGCTGGCCGGCGCAGTTCGAGTTGCAGGCCGGCAAGCATGTGGTGCGGCCACGCTATGAGATTCAGGCCGGCAACCGGCGCAACCGCATCGCCCACGTCAACGTCGAGCGGGTCGACCTGAAGGCCGATCCGAAGATCGCCGAGGCGTCACGGCACCTGGGCAAAGGCTGGATCCTGCCGGCCCCGATCCTGCCGTTGGCCCGCTATCGCTCGTTCGCCCTGCCGACGCCGATGTCGACCGCCCAGGCCCGCCTGCCGGTCCAGGCGGTGATCTACGACGCCGACGGTACCGAGGCGGCGCGTCATCGCTTCGGGATACTGGCGCGCAACGACAGCGTGGCGATCGAAGCCGGCGAGGCATTGAACGGCGCGACCCTGCCGTCCGGCTACGGCCATCTGGAATTGATCTACGACTTCGAGGCTGGTGCCGACGATGCGGCCGATGGCTGGCTGCACGGCCTGTTCCGCTACGAGGACCGCGAGACCGGTCACGCCGCCGACACCAGCTTCGGCGCCCATGTGTTCAACGGCCTGCTGACCTTCCGGGGCGAGCCGCAGAGTTATGGCGGACCGCCGCCGGGCCTGTCGACCCGGCTGTTCCTGCGCCTCGGGCACGACCTCGACGCGGTCGACACCCTGTGTCACCTGATCTATCCGGCTTCCACGCCATGGCACGCCACATCGTCGACCGAACTGGTGCTGACCGCTGCCGACGGTGCCGAGATCGCCCACACACCCCTCGCCGTTCCGTGCGGCGGGTCCCGGCTGTGGCGGGCATCCGAGATGTTCAAGCAGCACGACCTCGACCGGGCCAAGGGCGGCGGCTACGTGCTGATCCGCGACACCACCTGCCGGCTCTTCGGCTATCACGGCCTGATCCGCGACGGCGTGGCGTTCTCGCTCGATCACATGTTCGGGTTCTGATCGACATTCGGAGTCGCCGTCAAACCAGCTGCCATGCGCCATGCCGCGCTGGGCCGCGGTCGCACGGCGACTCGGCAGGATCGCAGCGGTGCGGCAAACCGGCACGCAACCGGTTGAGACCGCCGGCTCGGCTCCCTATGTTGGGCGCATCCTGAAGAATGGAGAAGTCGATGGCCGAGCATCGCGTGAAGGTATTGATCATCGGCGCGGGTGCCGCCGGACTGACCGCCGGCATCTACGCCGCGCGCGCCAACCTTTCGCCGATGCTGGTGGCCGGTCTCCAACCGGGTGGTCAGATGACCATCACCTCCGACGTCGAAAACTATCCAGGCTTCGCCGATGTGATCCAGGGCCCGTGGCTCATGGAGCAGATGCAGAAACAGGCCGAGCATGTCGGCACCCAGATCGTCAACGATGTGATTGTTGAGGTCGACCTGATGGCTCGACCGATGCGCTGCGTTGGCGACAATGGCGATGTCTACTTCGCCGATGCAGTGATCGTCGCGACGGGTGCCCAGGCGCGCTGGCTGGGCCTGCCGAGCGAGCAGCACTTCAACGGCCGCGGCGTATCGGCCTGCGCCACTTGCGACGGCTTCTTCTACCGCAACAAGGACGTGGTGGTGGTCGGCGGCGGCAACACGGCGGTCGAGGAAGCGCTGTACCTCGCCAACATCTGCAGTTCGGTCACGCTGGTCCATCGGCGCGATACCCTGCGAGCCGAGAAGATCATGCAGGACCGGCTGTTCCGGCACCCGAAGATCCGGGTGATCTGGGACCACATCGTCGACGAGGTGCTCGGCGGCGAGGGGCAGTTCGCCGGGGTCGAGGCCATCCGCATCAAGAACGTCCACACCGCCGACACCACGGTGATCCCGGCTGAGGGCATGTTTGTCGCGATCGGCCACGATCCGGCGACCAAGCCGTTCCGCGGGCATCTGCCGGTCGATGAGGAAGGTTACCTGATCGTCGAACCCGGCTCGACTCGCACCACAATGCCCGGCGTGTTCGCCGCCGGCGACTGCGTCGACAAGGTGTACCGCCAGGCGGTGACTGCGGCCGGCATGGGCTGCATGGCCGCGCTCGAGGCCGAGCGCTACTGGTCGGAAATCGCCGACTCCACCCAGGCCGCAGCCGCGGAGTGAGCCGGGCACGTCGACGCAAGGGTTAACCCGGCGGCCGCTCTCGTGTAGAGATAACCGGTCGCGGCGCGGTGGCGCACGAGGATCGGCGGGCGGGTCATGGACTGGGATAAGCTGCGGGTATTTCATGCGGTCGCCGAGGCCGGCAGCTTCACGCACGCTGGCGACACCCTGAATCTGAGCCAGTCCGCCGTCAGCCGCCAGATCAGCCACCTGGAGGAAAGCCTTCGGGTGTCGCTGTTCCACCGGCACGCCCGCGGCTTGATCCTGACCGAGCAGGGCGAGATCCTGTTCCAGACCGCGCGCGACGTGTTCGCCAAGCTGGCGACCACCGAGGCGATCCTGGCCGAGGGCAAGGATCGCCCGAAGGGGCCGCTTCGCCTGACCACCACCGTAGCGCTCGGTTCGAACTGGCTGGCCCCGCGGGTCGGCGCGTTCCTGGAACTGTATCCAGAAATCAGCCTGACCCTGATCCTGAACGATTCCGAACTCGACCTGTCGATGCGCCAGGCCGACGTGGCGCTGCGCCTGACCCCGCCGCGCCAGCCCGACCTGATCCAACGGCACCTGAAGACCATCAAATTCCACCTGTACGCCGCCCCGTCCTATCTCAAGGCGGCGGGCGTGCCGCGCACCCCAGCCGACCTGGCGGCGCACCGGCTGATCATCTACGGCGAGACTGCGCACCCGCCGTTCCCGAACGTGAATTGGCTGCTGGACGTCGCCTCCGGGCCGCGCGGCCGGCCAGGCTCGGTGCTGCGGGTCAACAATTACTTCGCCATGTACCGGGCGGTGCAGACCGGCATCGGCATCGCCGCCCTGCCCGACTACATGGCGCGTGAGGACGTCAACCTGATCCGCGTCGTGCCAGACCTTGAAGGCCCGCAAGTGCCAGCCTATTTCGTGTACCCGGAGGAACTTCGGCACTCCAAGCGGATCACCGTGCTGCGCGATTTCCTGATCCAGGAGGTCGCTAAATCGCAGTTCTAAGCGGCTGACCGGCTGACCTTGCGAATCAGCATCGAGAGCCATGCGTCAGACGCATACCGGAACTGCCGATTTGGGAATGGTCGTTAAGGCTTACGCAACCTATTTCTCATATTGTGTGGATGTTGCGTTGCAACATCTCCTCTGAGCCCCCCGCTCAGAGCAGGGCCCTCCGGGGTCCTACGTTCTCCCAGACGTGAAGCCTCCCTGTTCAACTTGCCCGGAAGCCCAGTGCTTCCGGGCCATTTTTTTGTTCAGGGCGAGGCCAATCGCGCGAGATGCCGCCCGACCCCGTGAGTTGCAAACAGGATGGTGACCGGCTGCCATCACTGCGACACTGCAGCGGTCAACTGCCAACCGCGATCGTTTGAAGCGAGCCATGATCGAGACCATCGAACTGCCGTGGCGCTTCGGGATCATCGAAGTGCCGGCACCCGACCGCTACATCCGGCCGGCGATCGAAGTCACCGGGGAATACAGCGGCGACGAGTTCGACCTGTATCAGGCGATGCTGCGGGCCGGAGACGTTGCTGTCGACGTCGGAGCGAACATCGGGGTGTTTTCGATCGCTATGGGCCAGGCAGTCGGCAAGACCGGACGGGTGCTGGCGTTCGAGCCGCAACCGCTGATCTTCGGCACCCTCACACGCAACCTTGCCCGGCACGGCCTGGAACGCGTGGAGGTGCAGCGGGCCATTGTGTCGGACGTCGAGGGTGCCGGGCAGTTCGCCGATGTGCGCACCTTGCCCGAAGGCCGCAAGGTGAACTTCGGCACGATCAGCGTCACCTCCCGCATTCTGCCGGAATACGGTGGTATGTCGCCCACTCCGGTGGTGACCCTCGACAGACTTGAACTGGTGCGTTGCGACCTCATCAAGATCGACGTTGAGGGTGCGGAGGAAGCGGTGCTGCGGGGTGCTGTGGCCACCATCGCACGGTGCCGGCCGATCCTGAGCCTGGAATGCGATCGCCCGAACGCTGCCAGCCCGTGGGTCGACGGGTTCCTGGCGTCCGGCTACAGCCTGTGGCGGTTCCGCGGCACCAACCTGCGCGTACCCAACCCAAACGGCGTGCCGATCGACGGCGTGGCCAACTATACCTCGATCATGGCGCTGGCAGTGCCGCCGGAACGCCACGACGCGCTCAACCGCGTCGACCGCACACGATTGCAGCCGATCGACAGCCGGGAGACCCTTGAGCGGTTGTCCCGCAACATCGTGGTGATGAACGGAAGTTAGCGCGACTGCGCAGGCGCAAGTGGACCACGACCTAGCGGTTCGTGTTCAGAAAGTTAAGCAGCAGCCGGCGGACAAACCGGCTGTCGGCAAGTTTGTCGGTTGCCTCTTGCCGGCTCTTCAGAAGATTGATGCTTGCCTATCCGGTTGACTCCCATGCCCACTAGATCTAGCGTTTGGCATGGATGTCCTGGCCCGAGAAGATCTGCCGTTTCCGCAGTCGCTGCCGGAATTTCAGTGCTTTTTTCCCGACGACGCGGCCTGTGCTGCATATCTCGAAAAGGCCCGCTGGAATGGTGGGTTCGTCTGCCCGAGATGCGGCGTTGTCGGCGAACCGTTCCGTTTCGAGGCGCGTCCGGGCGTTCTGCGCTGCCGCGCCTGTCGCAAAGACGTAAGCCTGATGGCTGGGACTGTCATGGAGCGCAGTCACACGCCGTTGTCGACCTGGTTCTGGGCGGCTTACCTGATGGCCAGCCAGACGCCCGGAATGTCGGCCGTTCAATTTCAACGGCAACTCGGCCTGTCGCGCTATGAGACTGCATTCGGCATCCTTCACAAGCTCCGCGCCGCGATGGTGCGCCCAGAGCGCGACAAGATTGGCGGCAAGCCGCAAGAGCATGTCGAAGTGGATGAAACGTGGGTTGGAGGGCGCACCCGAGGCGAGGGCCGGGGAGTCCATCACAAGGTTCTCGTCTCCTGCGCCGTGGAGGTGCGTCGCCGCAAGCCGGGAACCAAACTCGACAATCGGAAAGACGGTCGCTACGCGGGACGCGTTCGTCTCGCCGTCGTCCCCGACCGCAGCGCCAATTCGCTCGGCAGTTTCGTCGAAAACGCCGTTGCTCCCGGATCGCTGATCGTCACCGACGACTGGAGCGGCTATGCCGGGCTTCGCAAGCGCGGATTCGACCACCACGCGATCGCCGAATGCGGAGACCCGGAGATCGCAGAGGAATTCCTGCCGATCATCCACTTGGTCTTCGCCAATCTGAAGACCTGGATCAATGGCATCCATCACGGCGTCAGTGCCAAGCATCTGCAAGCCTACCTCAACGAGTTCACGTTCCGCTTCAATCGGCGCTTCTATCCGTTCAACTCGTTCCGCTCACTGCTCGGAATCGCCGGCGGGGCCGCAGCGCCGACCTTCGACGGGCTCTACTCGGGAGAATGGACTCACCCTACATTTAGTGGGTGTGGGTAACAACCGGATAGGCAAGGATTGATGCAACCCTTGATTTTCTCGGGGTGCGGTTCATGGGCATAAGCCATCCACCAGCCGGGGAAGTCACGCTCGTCATCATCGAACTCAACCAAAGTGATGATGTGGTGATGGCGTTGGTCCCGCTGGATCGACGCGTAGACATCCAACACCGCTTCATGTGGGCCTTCCAGCGCCTGGATGAAATTTCCGGCGCCATAGATCAGCATCCCGGTTATTGCGAGGCGCTCGTTGCGTTCCCTTGCCTGAATCAACAAACTTTCCAGAGCTTCGGCATCAAGAAGCTGTCTGGCGGTACTGACATAGACCAAGTGGAACACTGAGTTCATTCTACAAATGCGCCTAACGGAGCCTAACCTAGATTAACGCAATGCCCCCCTATGCGCAGCACCGATTGCGTTGAACCGACCAACCTCTGCCAGCACTACCCGCGCAAGCCGAGATTGAAGGCCGCCCTGAATTGAATGTCGTACTGACCGCACTACGACTTCCCGATCCCCATCCGGTACCAGACAGGACATCGTGGTTCGGCAACCGCAACCAGCCAACACCATCATCCGATGTCGCTCCCGCGCCGATTGGAACGTCCGGAACCATCCGATCAAGCGCAAATCGTTGAAAACCGATGCCGCCGTGCAACGGTCAGCAAATATCCGTCATCGCCTTCGCGCCGCGACGTGAAACCCGATGGCCTCCCTGCTAATGTGCGCGGGTCCGAATCTGGGAGACGGGCTATGAAAGTTGTCTGGATGTTGGTGACGCTGATCGGCAATCAGGTTGTCGAAAGCGGAGTCACGTTCGCCACGGCGAAGCTTTGCTTCGAGCAAGCCGCCACCTTGCAAGTCGAGGCCTACAAAGCCGTCGACCTGGCCTTTATTCTGAACCACCAGCAGAACCTGTCGGCCGAGCCGGCCCGGCCGATGTTCTCCTGCATCGTGACCGAGTCCCTGGGCGAGTAGCCGCAGGGCCGTGCGGATCCGCCATATCCTCCTGCCGCTGGCCATCGCGCTGACGTTCGCCCTGACGCCGCCGGCCGAAGCCCGCGAGGGGCGGGTTGTCGCAATCGGCAGTCACGAATTGACGGTGGCGCTGGCCGACGGCGATTGCTTCTTCGATGCCGATCACCCCGAGGACCGCCGTCTGATCGACCAGATCTCAGGCAGCCTCGGCGACAAGATCGTGCTGCTGCTCGCGTTCGCCGAATGTGGCACGCTTGAAGGGCGGCGAACCGGTACTCCGTCGACCGTGTCGCGCTTCGGCTATGTGATGATTGCCGACGCGCATCTGGAATCAGTGTTCGCGTTCGATCAGGCAACCCTCGCCGCCGCCATCACCAAGGCGCTGGACGACCTGAAGACCCTGGACTACCGCGCCGACATCAATCGATTGGCAACCGACATCGAGCGGATCTGGCCCGCCCTGCCACCAGGTGGTCAACAGGAGCTCGGGATCGTGCACCGCGACAGATTTGGGCCGGTGCTGGCCACTGTGCTCAGCGTTCCCAGTGCCGCCGGCCCGCCAACGCCCCGCCTGCAGCTGCGTCAGTCCGTCCTGGCCGCCGGCAAGGTTCTCGGCATCGTGGCCACCCGCGACTACACGAACGCCGAGACCGTGTTCGACGTCTATGGCGACCTCTCGGCGGTGGTCGAGGCGACGGCGGCGCGCAACTAACCCTCCACCAGCCGAGACCGCCGCCGTCTACCCGTTCGGCACCAGGATTTGCCGTATCACCTCACCGTCTGCCAACCGGTCGAAACCGTGGTTGATCGCGTCGAAACCAATGTGGTCACCGACCAGACGGTCGATCGGCAGCTTGCCCTGGCGGAACGCTTCTAGGAATCGCGGGATGTCCCGCACCGGCACGCACGACCCCATGTAGCTGCCCTTCACGGTGATCTCGCGGGTCACCAGATCGGCGGCATGTAGTGCAAGCGTGGCGCCGGCTGGCGCCAGTCCGGCGGTGACCAGGGTGCCGCCGGTGCGCAGGATGCCATAGCCGGTTTCCAGCGCCTTGACCGACCCGGCGAGTTCGATCGCGACGTCGACACCGCCGCCGGTCAGGTCACGGATCTGGTCGAGGTGATCGGGCTCGCGGGCGTCGATCGCATGGTCGGCCCCAAGCTGACGGGCAAGGCCCAGCTTGGCCGGATTGACGTCGACTGCGATCAGGATCGACGGCCCGGCGAGTTTCGCGCCCAGCAGGCCCGACAGGCCCACCCCACCGAGACCGATCACCGCCACCTTCTGCCCCGGCCGGATGCCGGCGGTGTTCAAAGCCGCCCCGACACCGGTCATCACCGCGCAGCCGAATACCGCCGCCATGGCCAGCGGAACGTCGTCGTCGACCCGGACCACCGAGCCGCGGTCGACCACCGCGTACTCGGCAAAGCACGACACTCCGGACTGGTGGCTGATCGGCTCGCCTCTTGCGTCGCGCAGCCGCTTGCCGCCGCCCATCAGCTCGCCCTTGGCCCGCGCCGCGCCGTGGGCGATGCAGATCTGTGGACGGCCCTCGAGGCATCGCTCGCACCGCCCGCAACTGGCGGAGAACTGGAAGACCACCGGGTCGCCCGGCTTGATGTCGCGCACCCCGACGCCAACTTCGACCACCGTGCCGGCACCCTCGTGGCCGAGTGCAACCGGGATCGGCCGCGGGCGCGAGCCGTCGATCACCGACAGATCGGAATGGCACAGACCGGCCCCGGCAATCTTCACGAGCACCTCGCCGGCCTGCGGTCCGTCAAGCTCGACCTCCTCGACCGAGATCGGGCGGGTCTTCGCGTAAGGACGGTCGGGAGCAATCGTCCTCAGGACGGCGGCGCGCATCTTCATCGGGTTCCTCCTGGTTTGGCCTGAGTCTATTCCAGCGTACCGACCTGCCAACAGTGCCCGCACCGCATATGCTGTCGCGCCAAGAACCCAGTGATACGGTCGATCGCTGTCGTCAGCCGATCTCCGGCTCAGATGATCGTCCGCAGGTACCCCGCAACGCCGCGAGAGTGACCCCACTGCCGTGGATAGCCGAGCGACACCTCCTCGAACCGGGTGCCGTCGACCAGATCAGTCCGCCGGGTGTGGAGGTGGCCGGAGACGACCGCGTGGGCGCGATAGCGTCGATGCCAATCCTCGGTCGCCGTCGTACCGCACCATGGCGTGAACCTGGGAACCCTCGGGATTCGGATCAGATCGCGACGCAGCGGCCAGTGGTTCACCAGGACGGTATGGGCATCGTCGGGCAGTTCCCGCGCCAGGCGGTGCCGGGTCTCGTCCAACCGCGCCCGGCACCAGTCCGGCCGGGTGCTGAACGGATCCGGAGCCAGATGTATCTCGTCGCCACAGACATTGTGCGCCTCGTCCGCCCAGGCCACGACATCCGACAGTGCTACGTCGTTCGGGCGAAAGCTGTAGTCGTAGAGCAGGAACAGCGGCGCGATCACCAATCGCTTCACACCGTCCGGCAGAGCGCCCGGCCACTCCGGAAACGGGTCTTCGGGAGTGACCACGCCATGTGAATGGGCGATGGTGAGCAGCCGGTCGTAGCGCTCGACGCCGCGCGCTGCATCCGGCCCGTCCTGCCCCACGGTCCAAAGATCATGGTTTCCCGGCACCCAGACGACCCGGGCAAAGCGCTGGGCGAGCAGCCCAAGGGCCCAGTCGGTGACTTCCAGTCGTTCCGCCACGTCGCCGGCGACGATCAGCCAATCGTCGGGATGCCGCAGCAGCTCCTGCAACGCCTCACGGTTGTGAGCCGCTGCCAGATGCAAATCGGAAATGGCGAGCAGCCGCATCCGCTAAAACGCGCTTGCGCCGCTTTCCGCCGGCAAGATGGCACCGGTGATCCGCCGCGACTCGTCGGAGGCGAGGTACAAGGCCATGTACGCGATGTCATCAGGCTCAAGCACACCCATCAGCGACTTCTTCACCAACGGATCGTCGGGCTTCAGCATCGCCTTTACCCGATCGGTCGCCACCACGCCCGGGCCGATCGCGTTCACCCGTATCTTGGCAACGTGCCACTGCATGGCCAGTGACCGGGTTAGGGTCAGCACGCCGCCCTTAGCGGCCGAATAGGCATCGGCGCCGGCGGTACCCGTCAGCGCACGGATCGAGGTGGTGTTGATGATCGAGCCGCCACCGCCACGCTGCATGTGCGGGATCGCGAACCGGCAGCCCAGAAAGGTTCCGAACAGGTCGACCGACATGGTGCGCCAGAACTCGTCCAGCGGCATCTCGGTGACCTTGCCGTCCTTCGAGGTCGCACCACCGGCATTGTTGTACAGCACGTCGAGCCGGCCGTGGCGCTCGACCGCGCCGTCGACCAGCGACCGGACATCGGTTTCCGACGACACATCGGTGACCACGAACTCGGCCCGTCCGCCGGCCGCCACGATCTCGGCAGCGGCAGCCTCACCAGCCTCGCGCTTGAGATCCGCCAAGACTACGACCGCCCCTTCACGCGCGAACAACGATGCCGACGCTCGACCGATCCCCGACGCAGCACCGGTTATCACCGTGACTTTGTTTTCAAGCCGTGCCATTCGTGCCTCCGTTCATCAACGGCCTGAACTTTAGCGAACGGATCTGGAGGACGCACCACTTCCAGTGGGGAAAGTGCTGATTGTTAAGCAAAATTCGATTAGGGTCGCTGATCACTGCCGCGCCTGCGCCGGTGGAGAGCTTTACCGCTCGGAGTTGCGCCCTTGCACGCCCCACCCGCCAATCAAGAACTGAGCGCTCCGGTGGAGGAGATTCTCGGGCTAACGCTGCACCCGAAAGTCCGGACGCTGGTCGACTACTGGCTGAGCATTAAGCCCGCTGGCAGCTTGCCGGGCCGTCAACATTTCGAACCACTCGACGTGCCGGCGCTGCTGCCGAACATCTGGCTGATCGACGTCGAGCGAGAGCCGAAGCTTCGCCTGCGCTACCGGCTGGTTGGCACCAACGTCGCCCAGGCCTTCGATCGTGACTCAACCGGACGATACCTCGACGAGGTACACTCGGAGTTCCTCGACAGTCATATCTGGCTGTACATGAAGGGCGTCGTTCAGGACGGCATGCCGGGGTGGCGCGCCGGCACGCCGCGCTTCTGGCATCTGCGGGATTACCTGAGCCTTGAGCGGATCTATCTGCCGCTGGCGAGCGACGGCCGCGAGGTCGACATGATCCTCGCGCTCACCGTCTTCGTCGACCGGTTCGGCAACGAATTTTGAACGCCGGTCACATGAACAGGCGTTCGTTGTTCATGCCCTTGTAGATGTCCGCCACGAACTCGGCATAGCCGTTGTACAGCAAGGTCGGAATCCGGTCCGACTGCCCGAGCGGTTGTTCGGTCGCCTGCGACCAGCGGGGATGGGAGACCCCCGGATTCACGTTCGCCCAGAAGCCGTATTCGCTCGCCTGTATCGCTTCCCAGAACGACACCGGACGCTGGTCGGAAAACGTGAAGCGCACGATCGACTTCACTGACTTGAAGCCATATTTCCACGGGGTCACCAGCCGGATCGGCGAGCCGTTCTGCGGAGGCATCGGCTTGCCGTAGATGCCGGTCGCCATGAACGCCAGTTCGTTGGTCGCCTCCGCCATGGTCAGGCCCTCAACATAGGGCCAGGGATACCAGTGCTGCTTCTGCCCCGAAGCGATCTCCGGATTCTGGAAGGTCTGCATGGTCACGTATTTCGCCGAACCGAGCGGCTTGGCGTACTCGACCAACCGCTTCATCGGGAACCCGGCCCACGGCACCGTCATCGACCACGCCTCGACGCAGCGGTGCCGGTAGACGCGCTCCTCCAGCGGTCCCATGGCCGCCAGCAGATCGTCGACCGCCACGCTCTTCGGCGCCTCGACCATACCGTCGAAAGTCACCGTCCACGGCCGGATCGGCAGAACTTGGGAGGCCCGCCAGATGTTCTTGTGGCTGCCGAACTCATAGAAGTTGTTGTAGGTGGTCGCGAGTTCCTCGGTCGTCATCGGTCGCTCGCCGCGGTAACGCATATTGGTCTTCGGCGGGTACAGACCCGTCGACGGGTCCGCCACCGGGGCGGCCGCCTGCTGCTCGGCCTCAGCCTCCTCCATGCACCCGGCCAAACCGACACCGGCACCGGCCAGGATCGGACCGGCCGCCAAACCTTTCAGCAACCGACGGCGATCGAGCCAAGCGCTCTCGGGCGTGCTTTGGCTTTCGGGAATTTCCCATCCCCGGCGGCGCTTGATCAGCATGGCGGATCTCCTCGACTCTTCAATGTTCCTATCGAGCTAGGCCGTTCCGTGCCGATCACCAAATCAACTCGTGGTGAGGAGCCGTTACCTCCAGCCGGCCTATTGCCGGCCGGAGGTCCGTAATGACTCGGCGTACAGCAGGCGTTCACGGGTATACGAGCCGCTCAGCGAGCCCCTACCTGCTCCCGATGCTGGACAACCTGATCGGCCAGCCGCCCGGTCAGTTCGGACAGATGGTCAAACCGCCACTCGAACGTGGCGAGCCCCTGGCTTTGCGCCCGTAACTCCAGAATCAGATTGTGGATCTCGGCCTCCGGCAGGTAGGCCGTCACCGTGTCCCAGCCGGGCCAGCCATCCTTGGCGTCAAAACCGAGGATCTGGCCGCGCCGGCTCGACAGGATACCGTGGACCCGACTGGTCGCATCAGAGGGCACTGAGATGGTGACCTCGTGAATCGGCTCCAGCAGCACCGGGTCGCACTTCGGCATGGCCTCGGACAACGCCATGCGCGCCGCGATCTTGAACGCCATGTCGGAACTGTCGACTGAATGGAAGCCGCCATCCGTCAAGGTTACCCTGATATCGACCACCGGGAAGCCGAGCGGCCCCTTTCTGACGTAGTCCCGGGAACCTTCCTCGACCGCCGGGATGTACTGCTTCGGCACGGATCCGCCAACGATGGTGTCGGCGAACTCGAACCCGCGGCCGCGCGGCAGTGCGTCGACCTTGATCTTGATATCGGCGTATTGGCCGTGCCCGCCTGACTGCTTCTTGTGGCGGGCGTGCTGCTCGGCCGACCGCCGGATGGTCTCCCGATAGGCAACCGCCGGCCGGTCGGCCTCGACATTGAGCTTGAAGCGATTGCGCAACCGCTCGGCGACCACCTTGAGATGGGTGTCGCCCTGGCCCCACAGCACCAGTTCGTTCAACTCCGCATCCTGCTTGATCAGCAGCGACGGGTCCTCTTCCGCCAGCTTGGCCAGCGCGCCGGACACCTTAACCTCGTCGTTGCGGTCGGGCACCCGCACCGCCACCGCGAACACCGGCTGCGGCGGCATCGGCCAAGTGATGCCATGTTCCGGCACGCCGCCGGTCGGCGTCAGGACATCGCCGGTCTGGATCGGCTCCATCCGTCCGAACGCTACGACTTCGCCTTGCGACGCCGACGGCACCTTGTCCAGCTTGGCACCGAGAACCCGGTAAATGCCCGATACGCGCACCCCGTTCAGCACGTCGCCATCCTTGACGGTGCCGCGCCACATCCGGACGTAGGACAGCTTGCCCATGTGAGCCGCGTGAACGGTGCGCAACACCTGGGCCAGCGGCTCACCCTCCACGGCGATGCCCCGCCGGGCGACCGTGGCGGTGTGGCTTGGACCCTCGTGTCGGATCAGCTTCAGCAACCGCTGCACGCCGTGGTCACGCTCGCCCGCCCCCAGGACGACCGGTACCAGCAAGTCGGCCTGCATCGTCTCGGTCAGGTGCGCGTAGACCTGCTTCTTGTCCGGATCGATCTCTTCAAGGAGCTGCTCCAGCAGTTCGTCGTCGAAATCCGCCAGGGTCTCCAGCAATTGATTGCGGGCTTCGACCTCCCGCTCGACAACGGTCGCCGGCAGCTCGATCAGCGCGGACGGCTCGCCGTTGCGGTATTTGTACGCCCGCTCGCTGACCAGATCGACGTAACCGGTAACCGCATCGGCCTCGCGGATCGGAACCTGACGCAGCACGAGAGGCCGCGTCGAATAGCCCTGGAGCGCGGCCAGCACGTCACGGATCCGCTCGTTGTCGGTGTCCATCTTGTTGATCATCACGACGTGCGGAATGTCCTGATCGTCGAGGAACTTCAGGATCGGGCCAGCCGCCGCCGCCCGACTAGCCTCCGGATCGACCACCACGATCGCCAGATCGGCCACCATGCAAGCGTAGCGCGCCTCCGGCGCAAATTCGATGTTGCCCGGCGTGTCGATGAAGGTCCAGGAGTCTCCTAGATACTGGCCGTGCCCGATGTTCAGTTCGGTGCTGGCGTTGCGCACACGCGCTTCTGGCGCCGTGTCGCCGACCGTCGTGCCGTCCTTGATCGAGCCTTTGCGCGGGATCGCCTCACAGGCGGCAAGCAGCGCTTCAAACAGGCTCGTCTTTCCGGACTGGTACGGTCCAACGATCACGGCGCATCGCGTGGCGCCGTTGGTATCCCCTGCCATGTGCTTCTCCCTCGGTACGCCCGGGTGATGCCACCCGTGTCGAGGTTCGAGCGGGGGCGTCCCGGGTCACGTGGTCCCGTGGTCGCCCCTGGTCCGAGGGCCTTCGTCGGAACGCCGGGACGACCGGCGTCGAGGCATTCATCTTCGACCCGTCCCGCAGGCGCACGCAAGACGAATCGGCCGCGCCCTGGACAGATATCAGCTATGGGAGAGCTTCGTGAGGGGATCCGACCTCAAGCCGGAAATCCCGCCGCTCCGGCGATCGGAGCGGCGGGATCCGTCGGTATCAGCGCAGCGAGCCGCAGAAACGCTGGATCCGGGTGCACGCCTCTTCCAGCAACTCGGTGGACGTTGCGTAGGAAATCCGGAAGTGCGGCGACAGGCCGAACGCTTCGCCCTGCACCGCAGCGACACCTTCCGCCTCCAGCAGCGCCGTGACGAAATCGGAGTCATTGCCGATGACCTTGCCGTCCTGGGTCTTCTTGCCGATCACACCCTTGCAGGACGGATAGACATAGAACGCACCCTCTGGCGTCGGGCAGTTCAGGCCGTTCGCCTGGTTCAGCATCGACACCACCAGATCGCGGCGCTGCTTGAACACTTCGTTGTGCGCGGCGATAAAGTCGTGCGAGCCGTTCAGGGCCGCAACCGATGCCGCCTGGCTGACCGAGGACGGATTCGAGGTCGACTGCGACTGGATGTCGGTCATCGCTTTGATCAGGTTCACCGGACCGCCGGCAAAGCCGATCCGCCAGCCGGTCATGCAGTACGCCTTCGACACACCGTTGACGGTCAAGGTCCGGTCGTACAATGCCGGCTCGACCTCGGCCGGCGTGCAGAACTTGAAGTCGTCATAGACCAATTGTTCATACATGTCGTCGGTCAGCACCCAGACATGCGGGTGCCGCAACAGCACGTCGGTCAGCTTCTTCATGTCCTCACGGGTGTAGCCGGCCCCCGTCGGGTTCGACGGCGAGTTCATCACCAGCCATTTGGTCTTCGGGGTGATCGCCTTCTCCAGATCGGCCGGCTGCAGCTTGAAGCCGGTCTCCTGCGGGCAGTCCACGAACACCGGCGTGCCTTCCGCCAGGATCGCCATGTCCGGATAGCTAACCCAATACGGCGCCGGGATGATGACTTCGTCGCCCGGGTTCAGCGATGCCATGAACGCGTTGTACAGCACCTGCTTGCCGCCGGTGCCGACGATGATCTGGTTCGGCTTGTAGTCGAGGTTGTTGTCGCGCTTGAACTTGGCGCAGATCGCCTCCTTCAGCGCCTGTGTGCCGCCAACGGCAGTGTACTTCGTATCACCCCGGTCGATCGCGGACTTCGCAGCGTCCTTGATATGCTGGGGAGTATCGAAATCCGGCTCGCCGGCCCCCAGGCCGATCACGTCCAGGCCGGCGGCCTGAAGTTCCCGGGCTTTGGTGCTGACGGCGATGGTGGGCGACGGCTTCACGCGGCTGAGCCGTTCGGCAATTATGCCCATGATCTTTCCTCGTGGACTGGCGGATTGCGGACGCAGGCAACCTACGCCCGGCCCCGCAAGCGTGCAAGTTTGCGAATGCCGAAAACAGGGGTTTCCGAACGAGAAACGGGGCCGACTTCATCGAGAAGCCGGCCCCATTCGATCGCAGCCATAGTCCGTCGCGTAGGGACCCTCTCCCGGCTCCTTTTCGCGACCGGCGCGATCAGAGCTTCTCGACGTTCATCCCGATCGTGATGGCGCCGATCGGCTTGCCGGTTGCCGGATCGACGATCGTCGCGCTGACCTGCGACTGGAACGCCTTGCTCGACTCGTCGAACTCGACCTCGTCGATGAACACGGCGTCCGGTCCGACCGAGTAGGTCTTCTGCCACTTGGCTTCGTCGCCCTGCATGTAGTCCGAGGTGACGTCGCTCTGGCCGACGTTCAGGCCCTTGGCATCCATCACGAACAGTTCCGAATACACACCGTTCGAAGCGGCCTTCTTACCCGCCAGGAACTTGGAGAGCGCGTTGCCGAGCAGTTCGCTGACCAGGGGACCGCCGCCGCCCTTGGCTTCGGCACGCCACTGCTTGTCGAGTTTGTCGATATCGGCATCGCTCAAAGACGCAGTCTTCGCATTTTGCGCCTTAATGGCATCGACCACCGCCGGATCGCTCAACCACGGCTTGATCTGCTCGTTGAACATCTTGGTGATTTGCGGTGCGTAATCATTGGCGCTTGCGCCGAACGAAGTGAACCCCAGAACCACCGCCGCCATTGCCGTGACCTTGACCATCCGTCCAATCATTTGATCTTCCTCCTTACTGTTGATCTTGCAGACGGACCGTTATTGACTGCCCGACCGTCAGGCCGGAAGATTCCACTGAAATGCTTAAAAATTCCTTATCAATTATTTGAGTTGTCAGGCCCCTTATTATGCAATTTTAAATTGCCTAAAGTGTTTGTTAACTTATCCAGGCTTCTATGCGGTCAACAAACGGAACGATGTTACGGAGGAACCGCGCAATGCGGATCGGGTCGAAGATCAGCGCCGGTTTTGCTGCAATGGTGGTGTTGACGGGAGTTCTCGGACTCGCCGGGTGGCTTGGGCTGGACCGCTATGCCGGATCCGTGGACGGGGCTGACCGGATGGCGGCCATTGCGGAGCGGGTAGGTTCGGCGAACAGCGATGCTGTGACGTTCCGCGCCACCCGCGATGAGAGCGCCGTGGTCCGCGCCGGTTCAAGCCTTCACGAAGCCCGCCAGGCCGCCGAGGAAATCGGCGTGGTAAAGCTGTCGGACGCGATCGGGCGCTTTGAAGGCGCATTTTCCGAGTTGGTAAGGCTGGCCAACGAGGCTGAAGGCCTGACGGCCGACATGGAATTCAGCGCGATAAACCTGGAGCAGTTTGCCAGTTCCATACGCGAGGCTGAGCAAAACCGTTATGGCGCAGTCGCGCAGGCCCGCACCGAGGCAGCCACGCTGCAGAACGACCGCTTGGCAGGGGCTCAGGCCGCCGAGGCGCTGATCCGGGCCATGCTGACGGCGCGCCGAGAGGAAGCGCTGTTCCGGATGACCAATGAGAAGCAGCAGGCCGACCAGACCCGGACGGCCATCAAGGGTATGTTCCTGGCGGCCCTGAAACTGAAGAAGGCCGCAGGGGACGGCGAGGACGGAGCCTTGGCCGGCAAGGTGGCAACCGGCGCGAGCGGCTACCGGCAGGCGTTCGAGGCCCTGACCGAGGCCGCCCCGAAAACCGCCGAAGCGGACAAGGCGGCTGCCGACCTCGACTCGGTTTCAGAAGATATCGGCCAAGCGGCAACCGAAGTGTCGCGCCTGCAGATCGACAGCTACAATAAGGCACGCGCCCGGGCCGATGCCGCAGCCGACTCCCTTGAGAAGGCCGCCGCCACCAGCGCACTGGCATTGGAGATGGTCGCCGACGTCCGAGCATTGTCTTTGGCGGAAATAAAGACCGTCCAGAGCCGCGGTGAGGCGGACGCGCGTGTCCAGGTAAACGCAGCGCTCGACGCGCTCGATTCGGACATCGACCGTCTGACGGCTATTGCGACTGGTGAAGAGACGCAGGATACCCTCAACCTGGCCAAGGATGAAATCGCCGCCTACCGCAAATCGTTCGATGCGATGATCGGGGCGATTACCCTTGAAGCCAAGGCCGCGGCCACCGTCACCGATGCCGCCCAGGAGGTTGGCACGGTCGTCGGCCATGAGGTCGCGACCTTCGCCGCCAGCCGGGACGCGGACGGCCTGCTCGCTCGGATCGTGATCGGGACCGGCGCCGCGTCTGCAGCGCTTCTGGCCATCCTGATCGCCTTCGCACTCGTGCGCAGCATCGTCCGGCCGATCCGATCGATGACCGACGTTATGGAACGCTTGGCCGCCGACGACCTCGACGTCGAGGTTCCGGGCATCGACCGCTCGGATGAGATCGCCGACATGGCCAGAACGGTTCAGGTCTTCAAGGACAATGCTCAGCGCATGCGGCGGCTTGAGACCGAGAAGGAGGAGACCGACCGTCACACTGCTGAGGAAAAGCGGCGCGTGATGGAAGAACTGGCCTCCAGCTTCGAGCAATCCGTCGGCTCGGTAGTCCAGGGTTTGACCGGCTTCATCAACGATGTTCGCGGCCGGGCCGAGAGCATGTCTGAAGCATCGGAAGTGGCCCGCCAGCAGGCGATCGGCGTCGCCAGTTCCTCAGAGGAGGCGAGCACCAACGTGCAGGCGGTCTCTGCTGCTGCCGAAGAACTGGCCGCGTCGGTGAACGAAATCGGCTCTCAGGTCGGCCGTGCTGCCCAGATGGCCAAGCGGGCCAGCGAAGAAGCACAACGTGGCGATACCCGCGTGCAGGCATTGGCCGAAACCGCAACCCGGATTGGTGATGTTATCACCCTCATCCAGGACATTGCGGAGCAGACCAACCTGCTGGCGCTCAACGCCACCATCGAGGCCGCGCGCGCCGGTGACGCGGGCAAGGGCTTCGCGGTCGTTGCCTCCGAGGTCAAGTCCCTGGCTGGCCAGACCGCCAAGGCGACCGACGAGATCCGATCGCAAATTGAGGACATCCAGTCGAGTAGCCGGGATGCGGTCATTGCGATCCAGGCAATCAGTGAGGCGGTCAACGAGCTCGACACCATGAATGGAGCAGTCGCCGCTGCGGTCGAAGAACAGAGTGCCACGACCAACGAAATCGCGCGGAACACCCAGGAAGCCGCAGCCGGCAGTTCGCAGGTTTCCGGCGCTATCGTCGAGGTCTCCAGCGCATCGGAGCGAACCGGAGAGAGCGCGTCGGCCGTGCTGGCCATGTGCGGTGAGCTGTCGAGCGTCGCATCAACCCTGGACAAAGAGGTTCACGACTTCCTCGCCCGGATCCGGGCGTCGTGACCTCTCTCCGATCCTCGCACCCCGAAGTGATTAGTCTAAAAATAGCGTAAAACATCCTGTAAGTAGAAAAATAACTTCCTGACTCGCGTCAATTAACCACCGATTAACCCGATCCTGGGTTCAATGTCGCCAAGCATCAGTACTTGGCGACATTGTCAGGGGTCGGAACAATGCGGATCGGATCGCGAATCGGAATTGGCTTCTCGGTAATTGTTTTGCTGACCGGCGTTCTCGGCGCCGCGGGCTGGCTGGGCCTGCAGCGCTACGCGCTTTCCGTCGACAACGCCGACCGAATGGCGGCGATATCGGAGTCCGCCCGGTCGACTGGCAGCGATATCGACACCTACCAGGCCAACCGGGATCCGACCCGTATCCCGATTGTTCGAGGCCAACTTCAGTCCGCGCGCGAGACCGCCGCCGCCGAGGGCCTGACGGCTGTCGCCGATGGCATCGAGCAGGTTGAGTCGGCGTTCGCCGGCCTCGTCGACCTAACTGAAACCGCTGCAACCGCCCGCCGTGACTTGCTTGCGCGAGTCGCCGAGTTGGAATCCGTCGCCGACGCCGTTCGGGTCCACGAGGAGGAGCATTACAGCGCCCTGATCACCAAGCGTGATGAAGCGGCAACCGAGCAGAACCGCCGTATCGGTGCGGCCAATCTGGCCGAAGCACTGGGTCGAGCGACCCTGGAGTCACAGTTCGCCACGTTCCGGCTGCGCACAGGTGACGAGGAGGCCAAGCCGTCGGTAAGCAAGGCGATTGCGGCAATGGCGCAGACCGCCAGCGGCCTGCATGAGTTGATCAACACCGGACCCGAGGCCCCGATCATCGTGAAGCTGGTCGAGATCGTCGACGAGTATCAGAAGGCGTTCGACGCCTGGGTCGCGTCGGGCCAGGCCGATCCAGAGGCTTCCAAGACTCTCGACAAGGTCTCCCGTCGGATTGGCCAGACTGCCTTCTTCACGACCCGCGGGCAGCACGATCACCGCAAGACGACCCAGGCAACCATTGCAGCCGCATCGTCCGCCCTGGCCAGTTCCGTGGGATCAATGACCGCCGCGACCAAGGCCCTGGCCGATATCCGGCAACTGCGACAGACCGTCAACGCCGTATTCGAGACCAGCGGATCGGAAAGCGCCATGGCTGACGCCCGCAACGGCATCGACGAGATCCGCGCCGACTTCGCGACGCTCGGCGCGATGGCAACCGAGCCGTCGACGCACGAAGCCCTGACGAAACTGACCGGGCTGATCGAAGGCTATCAAACGGCCCTGGAAGCAGCCACCGCGACCTTGACCGACCGATTGGCGGCGTCGGCTGCCATCAAGACGGCGACGTCGGACGTCCTGGCAGCGGTTCGAAGCGCTGTCGATCAGGTGTCGGCCGTGCGAACCCGCGAGGGGAACCTTGCCGAAACCGTCATCCAGGCCGCAACCGGCGGTGCGGTTGTGCTGGCCCTGCTGATTGCGCTTGTCCTTGGGCGGGGCCTCACCCGACCGATCCAGGCCATGGCCGGCTCGATGCAGCGTTTGGCCGATAACGATCTGGACGTCGATATCCCCGGGCTCGCCCGCACGGACGAGATCGCCGAGATCGCCAAAGCGGTGCAGGTGTTCAAGGAAAACGCCCAGCGGATGCGGCGAATGGAAGGCGAGCAGAACGAAGCCGCCCGCCGGGCCGAGGCCGAGAAGCGCCGGTCGATGGACGATCTGGCGACGAGCTTCGAGCAGTCGGTCGGCGCCGTCGTTCAAAGCCTTGTCGGGTATGTCGGGGAGGTGCGCAGTCGGGCGGAGGGAATGTCGAACGCGACCGACGAGGCTCGATCCCAGGCAACCCTGGTCGCCGGGTCGTCGGAGCAATCAAGCTCCAACGTCCAGGCGGTGTCGGCGGCGGCCGAGGAGTTGGCCGCGACGGTCAGCGAGATCGCCCAGCAGGTCGATCGCGCCGCCCAGATGTCGCGTCAGGCTTCCGAGGAGGCCGCGCGCGGCGATGGACGGGTGCAGGCCCTGGCCGCGACGGCACAGCAGATCGGCGATGTCATCACCCTGATCCAGGACATCGCCGAGCAGACCAACCTGCTGGCGCTCAACGCCACCATCGAGGCGGCGCGCGCCGGTGATGCCGGCAAGGGGTTCGCGGTGGTCGCGTCCGAAGTGAAGAGCCTGGCCAGCCAGACCGCCAAGGCAACCGAAGAGATTCGCTCTCAGATCGAGGAGATCCAGTCCGCCAGCCGCGACGCCGTCACCACCATCAAGGCGATCGCCGATGTCGTCCGTTCCCTGGAACAGATGAACACCGCGGTCGCATCGGCGGTCGAGGAACAGGGAGCCACTACCCAGGAGATCGCCCGCAACACCCAGCAGGCCGCGTCGGGTGCTGCTCAGGTTTCCGGTGGTATCGCCGGGGTTTCGGCCGCGTCTGAGCGTACCGGAGAAGGAGCCGCCGAGGTTCTGCAGATGTGCGGGGAACTGGCTGCCTCCACCGATACGTTGGAGCGCGAAGTCGGCGAGTTCGTCCGGCGAATCCGAACCGGGTGATGTCCGGGAGGCCGATCGGCACCCGTCGTCAGGGTGCTTGGCTGCTGCCGGGCTCGATGATCGGAAAATGCGGCGCCGCGTCCCGGGAAAACGCCCCGGTCAGCCGGGGGTCGTCGGCGATCTCGATCTGCCGGCGGAACGGCACAAACCCGGAGCGGACGTAGAACGCCAGCGCGTTCTGGTGGTCGAGCGTGCAGGTGTGCACCCAGAACCGCCGGATCGGCCGCGCCCAGGCCTGCTCGATCGCGCGGTTCATCATCCACCGGCCGGCGCCGGAGCCCACGGCATCCTTGGTCAGCCCGAAGAACGCCAGTTCACACTCCCCGGACGTCCGATAGTCAAGTTCGACCAAGCCCTGGGTGAGGCCGCCACTCGCGAAAGCGTAAACCTCCACATCCGGTGAATGGATGATGGCGGTCAGCGACTCGGCCGGCATCGACGCCCGCGAGAACCACAGCCAGTCCTCGCCGATCCGCCGGTAAAGGTCGCGATACCAGTCGACGTTCGGGCGGTCGACCTTCTGCATGCTCCAACCATCGCGCGGCTGCTCGGAGCGCGGTTCGGGGCGCGAAGTCATCTGCAAGGACGTCACGATGGCGGCAAGTTTGCCAGCCGGAAGGTCGCTGTAGCCGTCGGGAAGCAGCATTCTGAATTCCTTGATATACCGTCATCACCAGCCTCAGCGTATAGTCGCACCAGCATCCCGGCGAAAGCTCTACGTCCTGCCGGCACAGCCGCCACGCTGGACGCCCCACCCCCGAGCCGGGCTATGCTTCGCAGAAGAATGTGGAGGAGACGATCTTGGACGTTGACGCACTGCGCCGCGGGTTCGCGGACATCGCCACCAGCACGATCGCCAACGCCCTTGACGACCTCGGCCTGCACGGGGTGATCGTCGGCCTGCGCGCTGTCGTTCCAGGTACCAAGGCGATTGGCCCTGCCGTCACGGTGCGCGAACGCACCGGCGTGCGCGGCAGTTTCCCGGTCGAGGATTTCAAGGTCGGTCACATGATCGAGGCCGCCCCTGCCGGCTCGGTGATCGTGGTCGATAACGGTGGCCACCCGGTGTCGACCTGGGGCGGCATGGCCAGCCGCGCGGCCCAGGTGAAAGGCATCGCCGGACTGCTGGTCGAGGGTGGTGTGCGCGACTGGGAGGAGCAGCAGCAGTTCCGGTTCCCGCTGTTCGCCCGCCACGTGGTCCCGACCCCGGGCAAGACCCGCATCAGGGTCGAGGCGATCGGCGAGCCGATCACCATCGAAGGGGTGCTGATTCGCCCAGACGATCTGATCGTCGCCGACGGATCCGGGATCTGTGTCCTGCCGGCCGAGCACGCCGAACGGATCCTGCAGTTGTCGGCGCAGTTCGCCGCCGACGACCGGCAGGCCGAAGACGAGATCGCCAAGGGCCTGAGCTTCCGCGAGGCGCTCTCAAAATTTGCCAAGATCTGACATCGGGCAGGAGGCTTGCATGCACGACCGCACCGAGGCCACGCAGTCACTGTCGGACCGGCTGTCCGTTGTGCAGGAGCATCTGCGCGCGGTGCTGGCGCGAACCTCGGACCAGTCGATCGTCGAGGAACTAGGCAACGCCGCCCATGAGATCGGCCTGCTCCGCCTCGCGCTGGACAGCCCGACTCCGGAGTCCCGGCGCCACCATTTGAGGGTGCCGGAGGCCATCGGAACGGCCTTGATGGTCGACGGTCGGGAAGTCGACGCCGTCATTGTCGACATCTCGGTCGGTGGGGTCGGGATGGTGACCGACGAACAACTGCCGGCCGGCACCAAGCTGCGGGTGGCGGTCCCGCCGGTCGGCTGGATCGAAGCTGAGGTGGTCGCCACCGACGACGACCGCCTGCATGTCCGGTTCCGCACCGACGACGCCACCAGCGATCAGCAGCGCGCCCTGCTGGACCTAGTCCTGCGACACTACGACTAGCGAGACGGAAATTCCCCCAAAGAGGGCTTTCAAGCCAGCTTCGTTCGCACTATGTTCCCGGTCATGAGCACCCAGACCGCCGAGCGCGAACGGCCGGCCCCGCTCCCCGGCGCGGTCGCCCCCGACCTTAAGTCAAACGCTGCCCGCCAGGACGCCAGCGTTCCATTCCAGGTGGTGTCGGACTTCGAGCCGGCCGGCGACCAGCCACGCGCCATCGCCGACCTGATCGCCGGCGTGCAGGCGCAGGAGTTGGATCAGGTCCTGCTCGGCGTCACGGGATCGGGCAAGACTTTCACCATCGCCCACGTCATCCAGGAGGTGAAGCGCCCTACCCTGATCCTGGCGCCGAACAAGACCCTGGCCGCCCAACTGTACGGCGAGATGAAGAGCTTTTTCCCGCATAACGCGGTCGAGTACTTCGTCTCGTATTACGACTACTACCAGCCCGAAGCCTATGTTCCGCGCACCGACACCTTCGTGGAGAAGGAATCCTCGGTGAACGAGCAGATCGATCGGATGCGCCACTCCGCAACCCGCGCGTTGCTGGAGCGCCACGACGTGATCATCGTGGCCTCGGTATCGTGCATCTACGGTATCGGCGCGGTCGAAACCTACGGCAACATGATCGTGACCTTGAAGGTCGGCGACACGATCGACCGGACCAACGTCATGCGCCGGCTGGTCGAGTTGCAGTACAAGCGCAACGACGCCAGCTTCCACCGCGGCACGTTCCGGGTGCGCGGCGACAGCCTGGAGATCTTCCCCGCCCACTTGGAGGATCGCGCCTGGAGGCTGTCGCTGTTCGGCGACGAGTTGGAGGCGATCCAGGAGTTCGATCCGCTGACCGGCGAGAAGACCGCCGCGCTGGAGCAGATCCGGGTGTTTGCGAACTCGCACTACGTCACGCCGAAGCCGACTCTGCAGCAGGCCAACCGGCTGATCAAAGTCGAGTTGAAAGAACGTCTCGAGGAACTCAACCGGGCCGGCAAGCTTCTGGAGGCGCAACGCCTGGAGCAGCGCACCACCTTCGATCTGGAAATGATGGAAGCGACCGGCTCCTGCGCCGGGATCGAGAACTATTCGCGCTACCTGTCCGGCCGCAACCCCGGCGAACCGCCGCCGACTCTGTTCGAATACCTGCCCGAGGACGCCTTGCTGGTGGTCGACGAGAGCCACGTAACGGTCCCGCAGATCGGCGGCATGTTCAAAGGCGACTACGCCCGCAAGTACACCCTGTCGGAGTATGGGTTCCGGCTGCCGTCCTGCCTGGACAACCGCCCGCTCAAGTTCGAGGAGTGGGAGGATATGCGGCCACAGACGGTGTTCGTCTCGGCCACCCCGGGCCCGTGGGAACTGGAGCGGACGGGTGGTGTGTTCGTCGAGCAGCTTGTGCGGCCGACCGGGCTGATCGACCCGGTTTGCGAGATCCGGCCGACTAAGAACCAGGTCGACGACGTGATCGCCGAGTGTCACGACGCGGCGGCCAAGGGGCACCGGGTCCTGATCACGGTGCTGACCAAGAAGATGGCCGAGGCGCTCACCGAGTATATGAACGAGGCCGGGATTAAGGTCCGCTACATCCACTCCGACGTCGACACCCTGGAGCGTATCGAGATCATCCGCGACCTGCGTCTCGGGATCTTCGACGTGCTGATCGGGATCAACCTGCTGCGCGAGGGTCTGGACATTCCAGAATGCGCCCTTGTCTGCATCCTGGACGCCGACAAGGAAGGCTATCTGCGGTCCAAGACCTCGCTGGTGCAGACCATCGGCCGGGCGGCCCGCAACATCGATGGTCGGGTGCTGCTGTACGCCGACCGCATAACCGCCAGCCTGGAATACGCGCTGGGAGAGACCGAGCGCCGCCGTCAGCGGCAGGTGGAATACAACACGGCCCACGGCATCACGCCGGAGAGCGTGAAGAAGAACATCGGCGACATCCTGTCCAGCGTGTACGAGCGCGGCGACCATGTGACCGTCGACACCGGTACCGAGGAAGGCGAACTGGTCGACAAGCCGATCCGCCAGATCATCGAGGAGTTGGAGGCCCGCATGAAGGCCGCCGCTGCCGACCTGGAGTTCGAGGACGCCGCCCGCCTGCGCGACGAGATCAAGCGCCTGGAGGCTGCCGAACTGGGCGTTACCACCGACGGCAAGCCGCTGCCGCGAGGCGGCGTGGTCCGCCTGAAAGTTCCGATTCAGCCGCCGAGCGGCCGTCCGCCGGAAAAGGGCCGCAGCACCGGCGGCCGCAAGCGGCGGCAGGGCCGGTAGGGCCGACGTCGCAACAACCTCGGCCGAGCGGAACCGGCCCGCCTAATCGATCTGCCGGACCGCCGCTGGCGGCGGTTCAGCGGCGGGATCTTCGGCTTCGTCAACTGACGGCGTCTGGTCGATCGCCGACCTGATCGGGACAGCGTCGACCACTTCGTCCGGACCCTGCGGATCACCGGATTCGCGCGCGGCCAGGCTGTCCGGCTCCGGCTCAACGATCGGCTCTGCCGGCGCAGAAACGCCGTCCTTGCGCTGCGCCTCGGCCTCGTCCTCCTCGCCCATGGTGGCGGCAGCCAGCACCCGGTCGGTCGGCATCGACGTTGGCTTGTCGCCGCCCGGCCGAATGCCGATCGGTTCGGCAATGCCGTCGACGAAACGGAGCTGTCGGATCAGTTCCTCGATGTCCTGCCAATCGGTACCGGATCGGCGCAGCACCTCGCCGCCGAGTTGCAGGCTGGCCTCCAGGGTCTCGAGCACCGTGCCTTCCGCACCCAGTTCCTCGAGCCGCCGGGCGTGCACCGCGTCACGCGCCCGGGCGTAGATCGGCAGCTCCGGAAACCGCGCATGCAGGTATGTCACGGTGCGGTCGACCGCCATCCCCGACGTCGTCAACGTCACCACCACCGCGCGGGCGCGCTCGCCGCCCAGCCGCCGCAGCACTTCCTGGCGGCTGGCGTCACCATAGAAGACCGGCTGCCCGGCACGCCTCCCATCGCGAACCCGCTGGGCGTCGGTGTCCAGGGCGACATACGGCACCAGCTTGGCATCCAGCAGGCGCGCCACCGTGCGTCCGACCCGGCCAAAGCCGGCGATGATCACGTGATCGTCCCACTCGGTCAAACCATCGTCGTCGCCCGCACCCATCGACTGGTTCTGCCGATGCTCAAGCAAATCGCCGACCCGGCCGGCCAACCACACCACCACCGGGGTGGTCGCCATGCTGATCGCAACGACCAAGAACAGTTGGTCGCTCAACCCGTCAGGCATCAAGGAGTGAGTCTCGGCAAGGCCGAGGATCACGAAGGCGAATTCGCCGCCCTGGGCCAACAGCGCGCCGGTCCGGAGTGCCGCCGCAAACGGCATCCGCACCGCCATCGCGATGCCGACGACCACCAGCAGCTTCAAAGCCACGAACCCAGCCAGGAAGATCAACACCCCCCCGAACTCGCGGATCGCCAGGCCGAGGTCGATGGTCATGCCGACAGTCATGAAGAACAGACCAAGCAGGATGCCGCGGAACGGCTCGATATCGGCCTCGACCTGATGCCGGAACTCGCTTTCCGACAGCAGCAGCCCGGCCAGGAACGCTCCCAGAGCCATCGACAGACCGACCATCTGGGTCGCCCAGCCGATGCCGAGTACCACCAGCAAGGTCATGGCGGTAAACACCTCCGGCGCATTGGCCGAGGCGATCACGTGATACAGCGGCCGCAGCAACTGCCGGCCTGCGATCACGATAATCGCAAGCGCAACCGCCGCTTTCAGCAACGTCAGCGCGAGGGCGATGGCGATCGACTCGGTGTCGCCGCCGCGCGCGACCAACGGAACCACCACCAGGATCGGAACCACGGCGAGATCCTGGAACAGCAGGACCGCAAACGCCGCTCGGCCCTGGCGGGTCGCCAGTTCCCCCCGCTCGGCCATCAATTGAAGAACGAAGGCAGTGGACGACAACGCCAGCGCCGCCCCGACCACGGCACTGGTTGCGGCATCGTAGCCGAGCGCCACGCCGGCTATGGCAACGGCCAGCCCGGTGGCGGCCACCTGCCCTGCGCCGAGCCCGAATACCAAGCGGCGCATGACTTTCAGGCGCTCCAACGACAGCTCAAGGCCGATTGCGAACAGCAGGAACACCACGCCGATGTCGGCCAGTTCCCGCGTCGCCTCGACGTCCTCGACCATGCCCAAGGCATACGGTCCGATCACCGCACCGGCGGCCAGATAGCCAAGCACGAGACTGAACTTCAGCCGGCGCAACAGGGGCGCCACCAGGACGGCCGCGGCGAGGAAGACCAGGGCATCGCCGACGGTGCCGGTATGCCCGTCGCCAGACGCCCCGCCGAACGCGCTCAGCAGGCTTTCCACCAATATTCTCCAGCTGCCACGGGACCGCCGAACCGTACAGCGGCGACCGGCGCCCTGCCAGACATCAGACGAATTCCATTATATGCGCATTGAAATACGGCAGAGAATCACCACACCTTGTGGAATGCTGACGTTGCGTTACGTCGCCCCCTCGACCATGACCTATGATGCTCATCGACAGCCGACGAGAGATAGAGATTTGCTCACGCCGTAGAGGCGCACAGCGCGTGTTGCGCTCATGATGTCCGCAGCGTGGATCTTCGCAGGTCTTGTCCTTCTTCTGCTCGGTGCGGAGGTGATGATTCGAGGGGCCGTCGCGATGGCGCGTCGCGCTCAAATCAGCCCCCACGTCATCGGCCTGACCGTCATTGCCTTCGGCACGTCGGCACCAGAGCTGTTTGTCAGCCTAAAGGCGGCACTGCACGGCTCGCCGGGGATTGCGATCGGCAATGTCGTCGGATCCAACATCGCCAACATCCTGCTGATGATCGGAACCGTGGGCGTGGTGACGCCCTTCGTGTGTCGCGGCGCGCCATTGCGCCGTGATGGTCTGATGCTCGTGCTAGCCACTGTCCTGTTCGTCGCCGCCGGTATCCACGGCGTGATTGAGCGCTGGCACGCTGTCGTGATGCTGACCATGCTGGTCGGCTACCTGCTGTATTGCTATCGCGAGGAACGGCGGGCCGGGCCCGAAAGCCTGCACGCCAAGGAAGTAGCCGAGTTCGACCAGTTGCCGACCAGCATGTGGCGCAGCATCGCCTACACGGTGGGTGGGTTGATCGCGGTAATCGCCGGCGCGCGCCTGCTGGTCGACGGCGCCATCATGGTGGCCCGCATCGCCGGCATCTCCGAAACCGTGATCGGCATTACCGTGGTCGCCGTCGGTACCTCGCTGCCGGAGTTGGCGACCACCGTGGTCGCGGCGATGCGGCGACACTCCGATGTGGCGCTCGGCAACATCATCGGCTCGAACATCTTCAACACGTTGGGAATTCTGGGCGTGGTCGCGCTGGTCGATCCGCTGCCGATACCGCCCGAGATCATGTCGGTCGATCTGTGGATCATGGCGGCGGTTACGGTCACGTTCGTTGCCCTGGCGATTCGCCTGCCGGCGTTCAACCGTCCATGGGCGGTCGTGTTCTTCCTGACCTACGTACTATTCATCACCAACCAGTTTCTGCCGGCCGGCGCCTGGGCCGCCGCCTTCGACATCGCCGCCAGTTGATCGCCGCCGTCTTGCGGCTTGACGCCGCTCTCAAGGTGTCCAGGCTGTGGCCATGACCCAGCGTATTCCCAATCCGGTTCCCCGCACCGCCTTCATCACCGGCGCCGGGCGGCGCGTCGGCCGGGCGATTGCCCTCCGGCTGGCGCAAGGCGGCTGGAACATTGCCATCCACTACGGGCGCTCGCGTGACGAAGCCGAAGCGACCGCGGGCGAGATCAGGCTATTGGGCGTGAAGGCCACCACCCTCGCCGCCGACCTGGCGCGCGAGGATCAGGTGCAGACGCTGCTGGCGTCGGCAACCGACGTCCTTGGTCCAATCGGCCTGCTGGTCAACAACGCATCGATGTTCGAACCAGACCGGCTGTCGACCGTGACCCGCGCCAGCTGGGACAGCCACATGGCGGCGAACCTGCGTGCGCCTGTGGTCCTGATGCAGAGTTTCGCAGCCCTGCTCCCCGCCGACTGCGACGGCGCGATCGTGAACATCCTGGACCAACGGGTCTGGAACCCCACCGAGGATTTCCTGTCGTACACCGTGACGAAGGCCGCCCTGTGGAGTCTCACGCAAACTTTGGCACTCGACCTGGCGCCGCGGATCCGGGTTTGTGGGGTCGGGCCCGGACCGACGCTCGCGAACGCCAGACAAGCAACAAGCGAGTTCGATGCCCAGGCAAGTTCGGTCCCGCTGCGTCACTCCGCCGAACCGACTGAGATCGCTGACACCGTCGCCTTCCTGGCCGACGCCCGCTCCGTCACCGGCCAGATGATCGCCGTCGACGGTGGACAGCATTTGTGGTGGGCGCCACCCTCGGACAGCACGCCGCGCGACTGATTTCGGGCTGCCGCCAGCTCAGCAGATGCCCGACGCGCAGTGTGTGGTTCTGAGCGATGATCCCGCCGTTTCGAGGGCTATTGACCCCAAACCCGCGCTAGAGCGATGGAGTTGTTCACATGGCACCGCTCCCTCCACCGCTGTAACACTACTGTCAAGGAAATACCTGATTGTAAAAGGATCTTAATATTCGATCTCTCTTGAGTTGTTTGCTTTCAATGACTTACTGTATGTGATTAAAAAATGCGCAATGATGTGAATCGTCACGGAGTCCTAGGCCTCGGCGTTTGGCCCCACGGGTTTTCCACATGGTTGTCCACCGATGCCGTGGATTACCGGGAACGGCGGCGAGCACAGCGTCGGCGCTTGACGCGGCCCCGGTGCATGCCCATCACGGTGCCATGAGCGACAGTGGCTTTATCGATCCGCCGACCGGAACCGAGCGCGCCCGACGACGGCGTCGCACGGAGCCGGATATCGAGCGGGGAGTCTCGGTGATCCGAGAGCATCTTCGCACGATGCCGTCGGCACCGGGTGTATACCGGATGCTCGATGAAGACGGCGATGTTCTCTACGTCGGCAAAGCCCGCAGCCTGAAGAAGCGGGTGATCAATTACACGCACCCGGCGAAGCTCCCGAATCGGATCTTCCGGATGATCAGCGAAACCGCCCGCATGGAGGTGGTGACGACCCATACCGAGGTCGAGGCGCTGTTGCTTGAGAGCAACCTGATCAAGCGCCTCAAGCCGCGTTACAACGTGCTGCTGCGCGACGACAAATCCTTCCCGCACATCCTGATGACCGGCGATCACACCTACCCGCAGATCGTCAAGCACCGCGGAGCGCGTTCCCGTAAGGGCGACTATTTCGGACCGTTCGCTTCCGCCGGCGCGGTCAATCGGACGATTGCAGCACTGCAGCGCGCCTTCCTGCTGCGCAACTGCACCGATTCGGTATTCTCTGCCCGCACCCGCCCGTGCCTGCAATATCAAATCAAGCGGTGCAGCGCCCCCTGCGTCGGCTTCGTCGAGCAGGCCGAGTACGCCGAACTGGTCGACGAAGCCCGTCGCTTCCTGACCGGACGCAGCCACGACGTCCAACAGCAACTGGCCGTCAAAATGCAAGAGGCGGCGGAGGCATTGGAGTTCGAAACTGCCGCGATCTACCGCAACCGCATCCGGGCGCTGACAGCGATCCAGGCCCACCAGGACATCAACGTCGACGGCATCGAAGAGGCCGACGTGATCGCCCTGCACGGCGAGGGCGGGCACAGTTGCATCCAGGTGTTCTTCTTCCGGGCCGGCAGCAATTTCGGCAACCGGGCGTATTTCCCGAGCCACGACAAGGAGACTGAGGACGGTGATGTCCTGTCGGCGTTCCTGGGCCAATTCTACGACGACAAGCCCCCGCCGTGGCTGATCCTGATCTCCCATCCGGTGCCCGAGGCGAGCCTGATGGCCGAGGCGTTGTCGACCCGTGCCGGGCGAAAGGTCGTACTGCTGGCCCCGCAGCGCGGCTCGAAGCGAAAGCTCATGGAGCACGCCACGCTGAACGCCCGTGAGGCCCTTGGCCGGCGAATGGCGGAAAGCGCCTCGCAGCGGCGGTTGCTCGAAGGTGTCGCGCAGGTGTTCGGCCTTGAAGCCACGCCCGAGCGGGTTGAGGTCTACGACAACTCCCATACCGGCGGCACCAATTCGGTGGGCGGGATGATCGTCGCCGGACCCGAAGGCTTCATCAAGGCCGCTTACCGAAAGTTCAACATCCGCAACGTCGATGACGGTGCGCAGGACGATCGAGTGGACGAACTGGAGGCGGGCGACGACTACGCGATGATGCGCCAGGTGCTGATCCGCCGGTTTGCGCGAGCACTGAAGGAAGATCCGGAACGGAAGTCCGGAACCTGGCCGGATCTGGTGTTGATCGATGGCGGCGCCGCGCATCTGGCCGTTGCGCATGAAGTTTTTGCCGAACTTGGCATCGACGATCTGGCTGTTGCGTCAATCGCCAAGGGCCCGGACCGTGACGCCGGCCGTGAACGGTTCTTCATGGCGGGTCGCGAGCCGTTCATGTTGGAGCGGCGTGATCCGGTGCTCTACTTCCTGCAACGCCTGCGCGACGAGGCCCACCGGTTCGCCATCGAGACCCACCGGGCACGCCGGACCAAGGCGCTCGGCGGCAATCCGCTAGACGAGATTTCCGGTATCGGTGCTCGCCGGAAGAAGGCTTTGCTTCACCACTTCGGCTCCGCCCGCGGCGTTGCCCGGGCCGGCCTCGCCGACCTCAACGCAGTGGACGGCATCAGTACCGCCGTAGCGAAGCGGGTCTACGACTTTTTCCACGACGACGGCTGATCTGCGAAACCGGCGAGCGTTACGGCAAGATCCGTTCCGGCTTGGGCGTCGGCTGCGGCGGCCGGTCCGCTTCCATGCTTGCCAAATGCTTGAGCCCGGAGCGCAGATAGTCCCATCCGGTCAGCAGCGTGATCCCGGCCGCCAACCATAGCCCGACCTCGCCGACCAATTGGGCCTGGGTCCATCCCGGGGCATCGGTGCCGATGATCAGAAAGCCGATAGCCAGCATCTGGATCGCGGTTTTCCATTTGGCCAGCCCACTGACCGGCATGCCGACACGGATCTCGGCCAGAAACTCACGCAGGCCCGAAACCAGGATCTCTCGCAGCAGGATCACCAGACCGGCCAGCACCGTCCAGCCTTCGATGTAGCCGAGCGCACTGAGGATCAGCAGGCACGCCCCGACCAGCAACTTGTCGGCGATCGGGTCGAGCAGCCGGCCGAACGCCGACTGGACATCCAGCGTTCGCGCCAGATAGCCGTCGAAATAGTCTGTGATGCTGGCAAGCGCATACAGCGCCAAGGCTACCCAACGAAAAGTCTCCCCGCCGATCCATAAGCAGGCGATCAACGGCGGCAGGACGACAATTCGGGACAGCGTAAGCAGGTTAGGCAGGTGAACGAGCATGACGCTCGGGTCTCCGTGGTGCCGGAAGCAGGCGCGCGGCTAGACGATGCCTAGTGTACATAGCCCTGGTGCCGACACCAGTCGAGGTAGAGTTGCATATCGCTCGATGGTAACGCCAGCGCACCGCCTGATGGAACCCATGCGGGACAGGCCGCCTCAACCGTTCTCGGTCGCCACCTCGCGACCGACCCGGCGACGCTCGCGGGCTAAGGCAACCAGACGCGACTTGCGCAGCGCCACCCGGCGCTCAAGGAAATGTTCGATCTGCCGGCCAATCCAATAACCCACCGGCCAACCCACCAGCATGAACGGTATGCTGCCGATGAAAATCGCAAACGCTCCTGAACCAAGCGTGCCGAGCACTTGATGCACCTGATCCTCAGACTGAAACTCCATCATCGCCGAGCAGGCGATCGCGCGGCAGCCGATGAAATAATACAAGGTGTATGTCGGCACCATGGTCAGCGGATTCACCACCAGCGAACCGACCACCGCCACCACCATATCGAACAGATACCGTCCGGCGATCCGATTGATCGGAATGATGATCAGCAGGCAGATGACCATCTGCAGTCCGACGGTCGGGGAGAACCCGACCACCATTCCGAGGGCCATCGACCGCGCGATCACACCGTCGGTCAGCGCCATCTTCTTGGCCTGGCGCAAAATTTTGGTAACGATCCGCTTGAACAAGGCTTTCAATCAACGCTCCGGGGTTTCAGGCACGCGCGCGAGCGTATATTTGCGCTATGAACGGAACAACCGTAACCGTGAAACCCTTAAATATGGGGTAAAGATCCGGCGAGGTAATGCCATGCGCGTGTTCGGGCTGGCCGGGTGGTCCGGCAGCGGCAAGACAACTTTACTGTGTCGGTTGATTCCGGAACTCATCGGGCGTGGCCGCACCGTGTCGACGATCAAGCATGCCCATCACGCGTTCGACGTCGATCAACCCGGCAAGGACAGCTATGAGCATCGCGCGGCCGGAGCCACCGAAGTCATGATCGGCTCGGCCGCCCGGTTTGCGCTGATGCACGAGTTGCGGGACGCGCCCGAGCCGACGCTTGGTGAATTGCTGGGACGGATGGCGTCGGTCGACTTGGTCCTGATCGAAGGCTTCAAGCGCGATCGTCATGCCAAACTGGAAGTGTACCGGGCTTCGGTCGGTAAGCCACCGTTGTGGCCTACCGACGACGCGATCGTCGCGGTGGCGAGCGACAGTCCGCAACCGGAATGCCCCCGCCCGATCCTGGACCTGGATGACGTCGTCGGCATTGCAGACTTGGTCGATACGCGTGCCGTCGACGCCACAGCCCTGCTAGGCTGATCCCATGGTTCAACTGACCGACGACTGCTTCGCCTTCGAAGGCGGCCTGATACCGGTGGAAGTCGCATTGGAGCGGGTGCGCGCGCGACTGGCGCCAGTGACCGGCATCGAAACGCAACCACTTGACGCGGTGCTTGGGCGTATCCTGGGGACCGACGTGGTCTCTGGCCTGGACGTGCCGCCGCACGACAACTCCGCGGTCGATGGCTGGGCGGTCTATCTCGACGACCTTGACCGAGACGGCGAGACCCGGTTGCCGATCGGCGGACGGGTCGCCGCCGGTCAACATCTGGACCGGCCGCAGCGCCGCGGCGAAACCATCCGGATCTTTACTGGTGCGCCGATGCCGACCGGCGAGGGCACCGGACCCGATACGGTGTTCATGCAGGAAGACTGCCGAGTCGACGGCGATGTCGTGGTGTTTCCACCCGGCATTCGGCGTGGCGCCAACCGCCGGTTCGCCGGCGAGGACGTGAAGGCCGGCACGACCATCCTGCGCAGCGGCCGGCGGCTCGGTCCGCCGGAGATCGGCTTGGCCGCATCGATCGGTCACACGACGCTTCCGGTCCGGACCGCCCTGCGCGTCGCGGTGTTCTCCACCGGCGACGAAGTCCGTGAACCGGGTACCGACCGGGTCGCCGGCACGATCTACGATTCCAACCGCTATACCCTGAAGGCCTTGCTGCGCGGGCTCGGCTGCGCGGTTACCGATCTCGGTATTCTGGCGGATCATGGCGAGACCATTCGAGCTGCGCTGGCCGCCGCGGCCGATAGCCACGACGCGATCATTACGTCCGGCGGCGTGTCGACCGGTGAGGAAGACCACGTGCGGGCTGCGGTGGAAGCCGAGGGCCAATTGGATGCCTGGCGACTGGCCATCAAGCCCGGCCGCCCGGTCGCATTGGGTGTGGTTCGGGGCACCGCGTTCCTCGGCCTGCCGGGAAACCCGGTGGCCGTCGTCGTCACATTCCTACACCTGGCACGGCCGATCCTGCTGGCGCTCGCCGGGGCCGACGTGCCGACGCCGCCTCGATACCCGGTCCAGGCCGGGTTTGCCTACAAGAAGAAGGCGGGTCGGCGGGAATACGTTCGTGTCCGGATTGACCCGGTCGCCGGAGGATTGCCGATCGCCCGGCGTGCCGGCAACGAGGGTGCGGGAATCCTGTCCTCGCTGGTGGCCGCCGACGGGCTGGTCGAATTGACCGACGATGCGTTAGGGCTTTCCGAAGGCGACACCGCCGCCTATCTGCCGTTCAGCGAGGTGATGCGATGAAGGTTTTGTATTTCGCCTGGGTACGGCAGCGGATCGGCGTCGGGCACGAGGCCGTAACCCCGCCGCCCGAGGTCCTGACGATCAGCGCGCTGGTCGATTGGTTGCGGACGCGCGGACCCGGTTATGCCGAGGCCTTCGCCGACACCCGCGCGATCCGTTGCGCGGTGAACCAGGAATATGTCGAGCCGGATCATCCGGTGGCATCGGGCGACGAAGTGGCGTTCTTCCCGCCGGTCACCGGCGGCTGAGGGGCCGGCATGTCCGTTCGAGTGCAGGAAGAGGATATCGACATCGGCGCCGAACTGGCCGAGATGACTGTCGGCAATCACGCGATCGGTGGGCTCGGGGTCTTCGTCGGTCTGGTCCGCGACATTGCCGGCGAGGCCGCCGTTGCCGGCATGACACTGGAACACTATCCGGGAATGACCGAGCGGCAGCTTGAAGCGATTGAAGCCGAGGCATGCGCACGCTGGCCGTTGCAGGCCAGCCGGATCGTCCACCGAGTCGGCCGGCTTGAGCCTGGCGATAACATCGTGCTGGTCGCGTGTGCCTCCGCCCATCGCCAGGCGGCGCTGGATGCCACCGCCTTCTTGATCGATTGGCTTAAAACCAAGGCACCGTTCTGGAAACTTGAGGAGACTCGGGCCGGAGCGCATTGGGTCGACGCCCGGGAGAGCGATGACGCCGCCGCCGCTCGTTGGAGCCGCTAGTCCGATCGACACGGTAACCGGGCGTCCCCCTGCGCCGCCCCTTCCCTCCGACCGCCGCTCGCCGTATGTTCCGGTCGATCGTGCGCCCCGACAGGACCGCCCCCTGGATGCTGATGACGCCGCTTCTCCGTACCGCGCTACCCGCCTTGGTTCTGCTCGCCGCGTTGGGCGCCTGCAGCACCGATGACGAGACGCCCTATGTCGATCGCCCGGTCGAACAGATCTACAACGAGGCCTATGAAGCGGCGCTGAAGGGCGAGTTCAAGAAGGCGGCCCCGCTGTTCGACGAGGTCGAGCGCCAGCACCCCTATTCGATTTGGGCGACGCAGGCGCAGTTGATGGCTGCTTACTCGCTCTATCAGGCGAACAAGTACACCGAGTCGGTGAACGCGCTCGACCGGTTCATTCAGCTCAATCCATCCAATCCGAACGTCGATTACGCCTACTATCTGAAGGGCCTGTGCTACTATGAGCAGATCGTCGACGTTGGCCGGGACCAGAAACTGACCAAGCAAGCGCTGGAAAGCTTCGACGAAGTGATCAAGCGCTTCCCGACCTCGAAGTTCGCCCGTGACGCCCGCCTGAAGATCGACCTCACCCGCAACCACTTGGCGGGCAAAGAGATGGCGATCGGCCGCTGGTATCTGGAGCGCGGCCAGCACCTCGCGGCGATCAATCGGTTCCAGAAAGTCGTCGAGCAGTTCGACACCACCGACCAGGTTCCGGAAGCGCTGCTGCGCCTGACCGAGGCCTACACCGCACTCGGACTGACCGGCGAGGCAAAGCGGACCGCCTCGGTGCTCGGCTACAATTACCCGGGCACCGAATGGTACGAAGACGCCTACGCCTTGGCGACCAACGGAAAACCCCGCTCCGAAGCCGAGAGCGACAATGGTTGGCTCGGCTGGGGCATCGGTCCGTTCTGATCCATGCTCGCCGCGCTCGCGATTCGGGACGTGGTGCTGATCGATCGGCTGGATCTGGTGTTCGCCCCAGGCCTGTCGGTCCTGACTGGTGAGACCGGCGCCGGGAAATCGATACTGCTCGACGCTCTCGGACTGGCACTAGGTGCCCGCGCCGACTCCGGCCTGGTCCGCCACGGCCGCGAGCAAGCCAGCGTCACCGCCGAGTTCGACCCGCCGCCCGACCATCCGGTCGACGCCATCCTGGCCGAGGCCGAGTTGGAGCCGCGCGACGGCTCGTTGATCCTACGCCGCGTGGTGACGGCCGACGGACGATCGCGGGCCTATGTGAACGACCAACCCACCAGCGTTGCCTTGCTGCGACGACTCGGTGACGCGCTGGTCGAGATCCAAGGTCAGTTCGATCAACGCGGACTGATGGATCCGAGCACGCATCGCGAAACACTGGATGCCCTGGCCGGACTGTCGGCCGACGTCGTAGCGGTGCAAGCCGGATGGGAGACGTGGCGGGCCGCGACTGACCGCCACGCCAAAGCCCGTGCCGCCATGGAGCAGGCACGGGCCGATGAGGACTGGCTCCGCCATGCGGTCGACGAGTTCGATCGCATGCGTCCGACCGAGGGCGAGGAATTGCGGCTGGCCGAAACCCGGACGGTGCTTGCCAATGCCGAAACCGTCCTCTCAGCCATGAACGCCGCGGCCGACGCCCTGACCGGCGACGGCACATCGGACAGCGGCGCCGACAGCGCGGTTGCACAAGCGCAACGCGCCCTGGACCGGGTGGTCGACAAGGCCGGGGGCCGCCTGACCGCTGCCGTCGCAGCCCTCGACCGCGCCGCCGCCGAAATCCAGGAAGCCGTGATTGAGATCCAGTCCGCCGCCGAGGACATTGAAGGTGATTCCAGCCGACTGACCGAGATCGACGACCGCCTGCACGATCTGCGCGATCTGGCGCGCAAGCATGGGATCGACCCGGATCGTCTGCCGGCCCTGCACCGCGATTTGGTTGACCGACTAGCATCTCTGGACGCGCAGGGCGGCGGACTCGAAGCGCTGGCCGAAGCTGAGCGTCGGGCCCGCGTGGACTACATCGCCAAGGCGGAAGCGCTGTCCGGTCGGCGCACCAAGGCCGCCGGCAAGCTGGATGCCGCGATCGCCAAGGAATTGCCGCCACTGAAGCTGGAGAAAGCGCGGTTCGAGACCGCCATCGATCGCCTCGACGAACCGCGCTGGGGACCCGGCGGCATCGACACCGTCGGTTTCAGAGTCACGACCAATCCGGGCACCCCCCCGGGACCGCTGTCGAAGATCGCGTCCGGCGGCGAGCTGTCGCGATTCCTGTTGGCGCTCAAGGTGGTTCTGGCGGAATCGAGCCCAGTGCCGACCGTGGTGTTCGACGAGGTCGATTCCGGCGTTGGCGGGGCGGTCGCCGCCGCCGTCGGAGACCGTCTGGCACGCCTGGCCGAGCGGCTCCAGATCCTGGTGGTCACGCACTCCCCGCAGGTTGCGGCGCAAGGCGCCCACCACTGGCATGTCGAAAAACGCACGTCCGGTGATGCGGTCACCACCAACGTCGAGGCCCTGGATGCCGGCGCCCGGCGCGAGGAAATTGCACGGATGCTGTCGGGCGCCGCGATCACCACCGAGGCGCGAGCCGCCGCCGACAGCCTGCTTCTGCAATCCATTGGATCACGAGCCGCCGGAGCCGGATGATGACGGGCGAGGCCGATACAGCCGGCAAGCCGGTTGAAGAGCTGAGCGATGCCGAGGCGAAGGCCGAGTTGCGGCGCCTCTCGGACGCAATTTCCGAAGCCGACCGGCAGTATCACGTCGAGGACGCACCGGTCCTGACCGACGCCGAATACGACGCGCTGCGGCGGCGCAACCAGGCGATCGAAGAGCGATTTCCGGATCTCAAGCTTGCGGACAGCCCAAGTGAGCGGGTGGCGCCGGGGCCCTCGGAAGGCTTTTCGAAAGTCCGGCACGCCCGGCCAATGCTGTCGCTCGCCAATGCTTTTAACGACGAGGACGTTCACGAGTTTGCGCGCCGGGTCCGACGGTTTCTGAGCCTTGGCGAGGAAGACGAACTGGCGTTGGTCGCCGAGCCGAAGATCGACGGGCTGTCGGCGGCGTTGCGCTACGTCGACGGCCGGCTGGAGGTCGGGGCAACCCGCGGCGACGGCACCGAGGGCGAGAACATCACCCGCAACCTGGAGACCCTGGACGACGTTCCAACCACCCTTCCCGCCGGGGTCCCGGGGATCCTTGAGGTACGCGGCGAAGTCTACATGACCAAGGACGACTTCGTCGCCCTGAACGACCGGCAAGCCAAGGCCGGCGGCAAGATCTTCGCCAACCCACGCAACGCCGCCGCCGGCTCGCTACGCCAGCTCGATCCGACGATCACGGCCGCCCGCCCCCTGCGGTTCTTCGCGTATTCCTGGGGCGAGATCAGCGAGAACATCGCCGATACCCATTGGGAGTTTCTGAAGAAGCTGGAGGCCTGGGGCTTCACCACCAACCCATTGTCCCAACGCTGCGAGTCGGTCGAGAGTGCGCTCGCCGTCTATGCCGATATTGGCGAGCGGCGAACGACCCTGCCCTATGACATCGACGGGGTCGTCTACAAGGTCGACCGGCTGGACTGGCAGCAGCGCCTGGGCATGGTCAGTCGAGCGCCGCGCTGGGCAATTGCCCACAAGTTCAAGGCTGAACAGGCCGAAACCGTGCTGAAGGCGATCGAGATCCAGGTCGGCCGCACGGGTGCGCTCACCCCGGTCGCCCGCCTGGAACCGGTCAAGGTCGCGGGCGTGACGGTGTCGAACGCCACGTTGCACAACGAGGGCGAGATCCGGCGCAAGGACGTCCGAGTCGGCGACACCGTAGTCATCCAGCGTGCTGGTGACGTCATACCCCAGGTTGTCCGGGTGATCCTGGAGAAACGGCCGGCCGACAGCGTCGAGTATGTCTTTCCGGAGACCTGCCCGGAATGCGGCTCCGACGCCGAGCAGCCCGAGGGTGAGGCAATCCGGCGGTGCACCGGCGGGTTGATCTGTCCAGCCCAGGCGGTCGAGCGGCTGAAGCACTTTGTCAGCCGCGATGCCTTCGACATCGAGGGCCTGGGCTCGAAGCAGATCGACGGTTTTTACTCAAATGGCCTGATCAAGCGGCCGGGCGATATCTTCCGGCTGAAACAGCACCGCGACGTGCTGATTGGTGAGAAGGGCACGAAGACCATCTCCACCGACAACCTGCTGGCGGCGATCGAGGATCGGCGCTCGATCGGGTTCGACCGCTTCATTTATTCGCTCGGCATCCGCCAGGTCGGCCAAGCAACCGCTCGGTTGCTGGCGATCAATTACGGCACGCTGGAAGCTCTTCGCACCGCGATGGCGGCAGCGCACGACCCGGAGAGTGAAGCGCACGCGGATCTGCTGAACATTGACCAGATCGGCTCGTCCGTCGCCAAGGATCTGGCCGATTTCTTCGCCGAGGACCACAACGCCGAGGTGCTGGACGACCTCGCCGCCGAGCTGACGATCGCGCCGTTCGCCGCCCCGGCCGCGTCTGACTCCCCGATCGCCGGCAAGACCGTGGTGTTCACCGGCACCCTGACCCGGATCGGCCGCAATGAGGCCAAAGCCAAGGCAGAGAGCCTCGGCGCCAAGGTCGCCGGCTCTGTGTCGAAGAAGACCGACTATGTGATCATCGGCGCCGATGCCGGATCAAAGGCCGCCAAGGCCGAAGCGCTGGGCGTGCCAACCCTGAGCGAGGACGAATGGTTCACGCTGATCGGTGAATAGCGGTCCGGCGGCGAGGTCCCCCACGCATTCCAACCACCGTCAACGATGCAAACGGAACGCAAGTTGCTTGGTGAACGGGCCGATGGCGATGGCGGTTGCCCGCCAGCCCGCATCCCGTCGAAACTCGTCGAAAGCCCGCATTTCGTGGTTCTCGAACCCCGGATAGCCGAAGTACTCGTCGAACACGACGACGCTTCCGTCAGTCAGGCGATCCCCCAGCCCCGAGAAAATGTCGACGGTACTCGAATAGAGATCACAGTCGATGTGCAGGAAAGCGATGGGCCCGTTATTTTCACGGCGAAACGGCGGAATGGTCTCGGAGAACCATCCGACATGGACCTGCACATTCTCCGGCAAGTCCGGAACCGTCCCGCCGGTCGAGTAGCTGCCGGCGGCCTCGTCCTCCCAGGACTCCGGCAACCCCTGAAAACTGTCGAAGGCGTGTACCGGGCCGTCGACGAGTGCCGCGATCTGGATCGCCGACGCTCCCTTGGCAACGCCGAACTCCAGATACAGGCCAGCCTGTCCGAGCCGCGTTCCGTGCAATGTTGATACGCAGTGGGCGAAGAGATCGCGGCGCGTTTGAAACGCACGCATCGCCGGGTTGATCCATTCCGCAACACAGTCCACCGATGCGAGCCGAAAGCGCGGCGCGCACTCGCCGGCTAACGCCTGGCGGTCATCCGAACCCGGCGGCCGGTTGTCGACACACTGGACAATCATCGCCCGGTAGTATGGCGCCCAAAGCAGGTCGGGACGGGATGCCGCCAGACGAGCTGCGTGTCTTTCAAACGCTGTTGGCCCCACCCCATATGCCTTGTGAAGAACGACGCTCGCGCGCGGATCGTCCGTGACGAACCAAGGCGTCAACCAGTGGAGTGCCCGCAAGCCGGATTGGCCACCGGCGCGTTGCTCGGGCGCCGCTGCTAGTTGCTGGTAGGCTTCGCACCGGTCCGGTGCGGCAACCATCGTCCGCACCGCCGCGGTGACGATCCCGGCATCGCCGCGCGCCACGTGGCAACGTGTCAGGATCTCCAACAGCTCCGACGACAGACCATGCCTGATGATCCAGCCATCACCCGTTGTGATCGCTTGATCATAGCGCCCCTGATCGGCAAGCAGCTTGACCAACAGCAAGACGACACGATGGTCAGCCGACGCAACGGCCAGCGCCATCCGCAGCACCTCCTCCACCAGTGGCAGGTGCCCGTTCGCGAACAGAAACCGAGCGAGGCTCAGCATTCGGGGGAGTGGCGGCGCCATAGTCTGCGTTGTCCCATTTTCATCGTCTTCGGCCAAACTGGACCGTCCGCACCGCGCTGGTCGTGTCGGCCTGTGCCTGAGCCATGCAAAAACGTCATGCCACGGTCTGCTATTTTAGGGCTTTTCCTACCCACTCAAGCTTCCTATGTGCACTTCACAGTATTCGGTGCGGCGAGCATCTGCCCTCGGGCGTGATGGTTCGGTGTGAGGAACGTGCAATGATCACCACGAACACTAGCGGTTGGCTCGACCGCTACATTGCCGCCCGGGAGGCGTCTCTGGAATCCGTGACCGATCTTGATCGTGCCGGACAGGGCGTTGTCGATCGTGACATTCGGTTCGGAACCTTGGCCAGTGTGCTGCGTTCCTTCTTCGCCGTTCACCGTCCACGGCGACGTTCGCTGGTGGATGTGGACGACCGGGTGTTCGCCGATCTTGGCTTGGCCCGTCAACAGATTGTAGCGCTTGCGGCGCGCGCGACCGAGGCACGCTGGACGGCATACGACCCGTCGCTGCCACGGATCGCGAGCGCCAACACGAGGTTCCGCGCCGCCTGAAACGGCGGTGTGGTTCAGCCGGTTCACCGCCAGCGGAACCGGTTTCATTCCCTAGACTCCCTGACTACGGATGCGCCCCTCTCTGGAGGGGCGCATCTTTTATGAGCAAGCATCCCACTGTGAACATGCTTGTTCAGATTATCCATGCGCCGGATGCAATGCTGCACTGCAAAACAACTGCTGTCTTCAGCGACTCCGTCGTCCCAAGTATGGGTGCGACAACAGCGGACCCGAGACGAATTCGCCCACGGTCCGAGACCCTTCTCGGAGACAAGACTATGACCACCAACCACTTCGCCGCTATCGCGGCTGACACTTTCTCGATCGACCCGATGGCGCTGGCACTGGCCGCCCGTCGCAATCGTGACGCCTACATCGCCGACATGCTGTCGCGCGGCACCCAGGCGCTGACCGCTCGCCTTGGCGGTTGGCTGCGTCGCCGCCGGACCTTCGCCGAGTTGCAGCAGCTCGACAGCCGGTTGATGGCCGATATCGGTCTCGACCGGGCCGCGTTCGCGGCGGGCATCATCCGTCGGATGAACGACGATCGGACCCAGGCCATCGTCGGCCAGACCTTTGCGCCGGTGGCCAGCCCAATGCCCCGCCACGCTGCGGAAGCCCATCTGGCGTCGGCCGTCACACCGGCCGCCGCCAACACCACCATCGACTCGCGTCGGGCGGCCTGACCTCCTCCCTCCCCCCCAGGCATTTCGGCGCGTGCAACGGCCGGCGATCTTCGGATCGCCGGCCGATCTCTTTTCAGCGTCAATTTTTGCCGAAGACCAAGGCGCTCCATCCGTCGCGGCGATAGCGCGACAGCAGCCGTAGTCCCTGAACGCGATGGGCAGCCAGTACCCTGGTTTCCTGATCGTACATGAGCCCCGAAAGGATCGCCCGCCCGCCGGGTGCAAGGCCGTTCGCCAGGTCCGGCGCCATTGCGCAGAGTGGGCCCGCCAGGATGTTGGCCAGCACCAGATCGTACGGCGCGGTCCGACGCACCAACGGCGCCCGCCAGCCGCGGGATACCGCGGTGCGGATGCGGGTCGCCGTTCCGTTCAGCCGTGCATTCTCGGCGGCGGTCGTCACCGATGGCGGATCGAGGTCGACAGCCACGATCCGAGAGGACGGCACCAACTTGGCGGTAGCCATCGCCAGGATCCCCGAGCCGCAGCCGAGATCGAGCACCCGACGCGGCCGGCGGCGGCGAACCAGATCCTGCAGCGCCCGCAGGCACAGCGCGGTTGTCGCATGACTGCCCGATCCGAACGCCCGTGCGGCGTCGACGATCAGTTCAATCGAGCCCGCTGGCTTTGTCTCGGTCACGTGGCTGCTGCGAACCCAGACACGGCCCTCGCGGATCGGCGGAAACGACTGCCGGTTCAATGACAGCCAGTCGACATCCGGCAGCGGCTCGATCACGGTATCCGGCGGCGGAGTACCAACCGTAGCCGCCGCCAACGCCAATGCCGCCACGATGGCCGGTCGTGCCGGCTCGTCCTCGCTCAGCCCCTCAATCGTCCAGTTTCCGCCCGGCGACTCCTCCAGCGCGGTAAGAGCAACGACATACGGCTCGAGCGCAGCGCTTAGAGCGTCCGCAGCGCGCGCCGGCGCCGTCATCGCGATCCGCCACAGCGGCGTGGACATGCTTGCAGTCTCCGTCGTTCGCAGGATCAGGGAGTCGACACGAAGGTCTCGACCACATTCTTCAGGCCGGCGTGGTCAAACGCGATTTCCAGCTTGTCGCCATCGACAGTCTGGACGGTGCCCATACCGAATTTCTGGTGGAACACCCGGTCGCCGACGGCAAAGCGCGACGGCTTGGAGCGGTCGACGGTATAGCCCTGGCCGTCAATCATCGGTGCGCGGGTTCGGATCGTCCCGCCGCCGCGCCGCATGTATCCGGGCCCCCGCCCCGCCACGCCGCCGGCTAAATCCCAGCGGCTGGACCGAGCGGCTCCCGACGACCCCGACGCATCATCGCGGTCGCCAAAGCTCAGTCCATCACGCCGACCACCGAAGCCGGCGCTGCCGTAACCACCGCCGTATCCGCCAGTCGAGCCGTACAGTCCAGCCTCGGAAATCGTCTCGACATGCTCGCCCGGCAGTTCAGAGACGAACCGTGACGGGATCGCGCTCTGCCACAAGCCGTGGACCCGACGGTTGGCGGCAAAAACGATCTCCACCGACTTGCGCGCCCTGGTCAGGCCGACATAGGCGAGACGGCGCTCCTCCTCCAGTCCGGCGGCACCGTTCTCGTCGAGGGCACGCTGGTTCGGAAACAGCCCTTCCTCCCAACCAGGCAGAAACACCACGTCGAACTCAAGCCCCTTGGCGGCGTGCAGGGTCATCAGGCTGATCTTGGCTTCGTCGGGGTCGTCGGCGTTCTCCATCACCAGGCTGATGTGCTCCAGGAAGCCCGCGAGGGTTTCGTACTCCTCAAGCGCCGTCACCAGTTCCTTGAGGTTCTCCAGCCGGCCCGGCGCTTCCGGCGAGCGGTCCTTCTGGAGGGACTCGGTGTAACCGGATTCGTCCAAGACGGCGCGAACCAGATCCGCCAGCCCCTCGACCTGGGCCGCCTCGCGCCAACGACCGAACGCATCCATCAACGTGCGTAGATTCCGGCGCGCCGCCGACGGCAACTCGTCGGTCTGGACCAGCGCATCGACCGCGCGGGTCAGCGACAGCCCCTGAGCCCGGGCGTAGCCGTGCACCGCCCGCATCGTCGTGTCACCAATGCCGCGACGCGGCACGTTCACGATGCGCTCGAACGCCATGTCGTCGTCCGGCTGATTGATGACCCGCAAATAGGCAACGGCGTCGCGGATTTCCTTGCGCTCGTAGAAGCGAGCGCCCCCGACCACCCGGTACGGGACACCGAGCGTGATCAGCCGCTCTTCGAACTCACGTGTCTGGAAGCCGGCTCGGACCAGCACCGCCATGTCCGACAGGGCAACGCTCTTGCGCTGAAAATCCTCGATCCGGTCGCCGACGACCCTGGCTTCCTCTTCGCCGTCCCACACCCCGCGGACCACGACCTTGTCGCCGTGGTCGCCTTCGGTCCACAGGGTCTTGCCGAGCCGCCCCTCGTTGTTGGCGATCACCTGCGAGGCGGCAGCCAAAATTCGCGAGGTGGAGCGGTAGTTCTGTTCGAGGCGAACGACCGTGGCGCCCGGAAAATCGCTTTCGAACTTCAGGATGTTGCCGATCTCGGCACCGCGCCAGCCGTAGATCGACTGGTCGTCGTCGCCGACGCAGCAGATGTTCTTGTGCGACTGGGCCAACAGCCGCAGCCAGAGATACTGCGAGACGTTGGTGTCCTGATACTCGTCGACCAACAGGTAACGGAACCGCTCCTGATAGTCCTTCAGAATTTCCGGCCGGCTCTGGAACAGGGTCAGGTTGTGCATCAGCAGGTCGCCGAAATCGGCGGCGTTCTGGGTGACCAGCCGTTCCTGGTACTGGCGGTAGACTTCCTGCAGCCGCCCGCCGGCCAGATCCCCGACCTCGGCGACGCCGATCTTCTCCGGTCCGAGACCGCGGTCCTTCCAGCGCTGGATCACCCCCATCACCACCCGGGCCGGCCAGCGCTTGTCGTCGATGTCCTCGGCCTGCAGGACCTGCTTCAGCAGCCGGACCTGGTCGTCGGCGTCGAGAATGGTGAAGTTGGAGCGCAGCCCAACCACCTCGGCGTGCCGTCGCAGAATCCGGGCGGCCAGCGCGTGGAAGGTACCGAGCCACACCTGCTCGGCGGCCGGCCCGACGATCCGGGCCACCCGCTCCTTCATCTCTCGCGACGCCCGGTTGGTGAAGGTCACGGCCAGCACGTTCCAGGGACGCGCCTTGCCAAGCGCCAGCAGATGGGCGAGCCGGGTGGTCAATACCCGGGTCTTCCCGGTTCCAGCACCGGCCAGGACCAGCACCGGGCCGTCGAGCGCTTCGACGGCGGCACGCTGGGCCGGGTTCAGGCCGGACAAGTAGCTGTCCGGGCGCGGCGCACGCACCGGGGGCGATGGCGGCAGCGCCGCCGGTTCGCGCGGGTCGGGTCGGGTCGAGAAAAGATCGGTCATGATGCCTTCGGATATAGCACGCACGCCGCACAGCCCCAGGATCAAAATCGACCGTCAGAGCGTCTCGCCATGCTCCTCGGCACGCAGGTTGACCAACGCGGTGTTGTAGGCCCGCATGACGTCGCGCTCGTGCAAGCATCCGAGCAGCCGGGTGCCATCGTGATCGTCAACCACACCGAGCAGGCCTTCGTCGACTTCGCCGAAGCGGCGAATCGCCTTCTGCAGATCGTCGGAGCGGGCGAGCACCGGCGGCGAGCGGCGGGCCAGGTTCTCCGCGCACAGTTCCTGGTCGTGGCTCTGGTCGAACGCCGCGTCGCCCAACTCCTCCAGGGTGATAGTCCCGATCAGGCGGTCGTCGCCGTCCACCACGAACAACTCATTGAGCGGGGCTTGGCGCAACCGGTCACGCAATGTACCGAGCATGGCTTCGGGCGGAACGGTCACGTGATCCTGACGCATCAGGTCGTGCACCTTCAGGCTCCGCAACGCCGCCATGTCGTGGCCGCCCTGCAGGTCGAAGCCCCGACGCTTCAACTGGTCGGCGAAGAACGACGGACCATGCCAGACCCTGGTCAGCAGCGAGGCGATCACCACCGCCACCATCACCCCGATGGTGAGGCGATAGTCACTGGTCAGCTCGAAGATGATCAGGATGGTCGAGATCGGCGCGCCCAGCACGGCGCCAGCCACGGCCCCCATGCCGATCATCGTATAGGCGCCATGCCCGGACGAAAGGTGTGGGAACGGATGACTGGCGACGAGCCCGAACGACCCGCCGACCATCGCCCCGATGAACAAGGACGGCGAGAACACCCCGCCGCCGAAGCCCGCTCCCAGGCAGAGCGCGGTCATCAGAATCTTCAGGACCGCCAGGGTGGCAAGAAGCTGAAATCCATACTGCTCTTTCAGCGCGTTGTCGGTCGCTTCATAGCCGACCCCGAGAATCTCCGGGTACCACAAGGCGACCACTCCGACGATCAGGCCAGCGAACGCCGGATGCAGCCAGCGTGGCCCAGGCAGCGTCTCCGCCGTGCGCTCCACCATGGCAGTCAGCCGCATCAGGGCAATGGCCGCCGCAGCGCACGCGATCCCCAGCAAGGCGAAGGCCGGGAACTGAAGGAACGACACGATCTCGTAGTTGGCGAGCCGGAACGCCGGGAAGTCCCCGAACCACATGCGCGACACGATGGTGCCGCACACCGACGCGATGACGATCGGCGCGAACGCCGACAACGCGTAGTGGCCGATGACTACCTCCAGCGCGAAGAACACCCCGGCAATCGGGGCGTTGAACGAGGCTGCCACCGCGCTTGCCACCCCGCAGCCAAGCAGGGTGCGGGACTGGGACCGCGTCAGATGCAACGGCCGCCCGACAAAGCTGGCCAAGGCGGCGCCCAGATGAACAGCCGGACCTTCTCGACCGACCGACGCGCCGGAGCCGATCGACAGGATGCTGATCACCGCAGCCCCGATTCCCTGCCGGAACGACATCCGGCCGGCCCGCAAGGCGCTGGCTTCGATCACGTTGGCAACGCCTTGCGGGCGGCGACCAGGCATCAGCCAATAAGTGATCAGGCCGACCAGCAGGCCACCGGCCGCCGGCGCCAACGCGATCCGCCACCAGCCCGACTCGCGGGCACCACTGGCCACCAACTCGTGATGAAACCCCAGGAACAGCCATTGAACGGCACTGATCGCCTCGCGGAATCCGACCGCGCCGGCGGCGGCCGCGAATCCGACCACCAGCGCGGCAACGCTGGTCAGAAGCTGGTCGTTGCGAACCAACCGCTTAAGCCCCACAAGAGGCCGAGCGACGAATGTTTTGAACATAGCCGACCAAGGTCGTTGTCTGGCGAGTTAAGCCATTGCAGCTTAACGACTCTTCAAATCAGTTGAAAGCGACCTTGCCGACCGTGCCAGCAGATCACTACCGTGAGGCCCCATGACTATTCAACTGCGGCCGGCTGTAGCCGGCGATGTCGACACCCTTCTCGAAATGATCCACCGGCTGGCCGCTGTGCAGGACGCCGACGGGTATGTTCGGTCGACCCCACAAGACCTCCTGCGTGACGGATTCGGCGCGACGCCACGGTTTCACGTCTTGCTGGCCGAAGCCGTCAATCGGCCCAACGCAACGCCGGCACCGATCGGATTCGCGTTGTACTACTTCACGTATTCGACCTGGGTGGGCCGACCGAACCTGTACGTCGAAGACCTGTACGTCGACCCGGACCAGCAGGGCGGCGGCGTCGGCAAGCGCCTGATGGCCGCATTGGCCCGGGCAGCGCTCGACGCTGGATGCGGACGCCTGGAGCTGTCGGTCAAGACCGACAACCGGGCTCGCGTCTTCTATGAACGACTGGGCCTCACCCGAAAGGGCACGTGGTTGCCTTACGCCGTCGAAGGCGAAGGCCTGCAATCACTCGGCCGGTCCGCGGACTGACTGGGCGTTACCAGCCGCCCGATCGCCCGGACCATCGACGACGGCAACACGGTTTCGCCCCGCCTGCTTGGCGTCATAGAGCCCGGTATCGGCGCGCTCGATAAGCTGGCCAACCACTTCGCCGGGTTGGTAGGCGGTCACCCCGAGGGACAGGGTGACCGTGCCCAGATCATCACCGCTGCTGCGGCGCACGACGTGCTTCTCACCGATCCGCTCCCGGATCCGCTCAGCGATCCGTGCCGCTTCGTCGAGCCTGCACTCCGGCAGAACCACTACGAACTCCTCGCCACCGAAGCGGGCTGCGAGATCGCCGGGTCGAATGGCTTCGATCAATACGCGTCCAACCAACCGCAGAACCTGGTCGCCGACCATATGTCCGTAAGTGTCATTGAATGTCTTGAAATGGTCGATGTCTGCCATCAACAGGCACAATGTGGTGCCGTCTTCCATGGCTTTGGCCGCAGCCGAGCGCAGTTCCCGCTCGAACTGCATCCGGTTTGCCAGGCCGGTCAGACCGTCCGTCGACGCTTCGCGCCGGGTCGCAACGAGTGATTTGCGCAGACGCGCGATTTCCTCGGCCGACCGTTCCAACCGCCCATGCAACCGAGCATTCCGTGCCTCCATGACACGCGTCTCGTGCACGAGGCTACCAACGAGGCGGTGCATCTCGCCGTCCACCGGCTCGGTGCGGGTCAAGGCGTCGGAGATGTCGGAAAGTGCCCGACCGTAGGTTCGGTTACCGTCACCAGCGTCGGCAACCGTCGTCGACAACTGGCCGGCGACGGCATGCAGGCCGTCAGCCACGGTCTCGATTTCATCGGAGTGGTACATCGGCACGATGAAACGCGCGTGCAGGTCGGCGTTTCGGATGCTGTCGAATTCCTGGCCGTTGTCCCTCAGAATATCGATCGTCCTGCACAGATGTGGATCGCTGCGGTTTGCGTAAGCATACCAGACGGCAAAATTCTCCGGTGTTGGGGGGATTCCCAACACGGACATGTGGCCCAGCGCCTCATCGGCAATCTGGCCAACCTCGTTGACTTCCGGGTCGGTCACCATCGCGGGTTTCCTTCGACGCGCTGCCCGACATACTACCGTCTTCGAACATCACTTAAAGCGCCGTCACCGGCGGGTCTTGGGAACGACTAGCGGCGGCGAATGCGAATCGATCTGCCAACACCGTCGGTCGGAGCAAGCCGGCCGTGCGCCTCGCCCAATGATTGGACCTTGGTCATGGCCACCGGCGGAAACGGCGCCGAGCGCCGCTGGGCCAAGTCCACGTGAAGGCACATCAGTTCGTTGGTCGCGGCAAGATATCCCTGTTCGGCATGGAACATCCGATGCAGCAAGTGGAAGCGCTTGGCGTCGAAATCGACGATTCGCGATCGAAACGCCAAGGGAGCCGCTTCCAGCACTTCCCGGTCGTAGGTCACGTGGGCTTCAACGACAAACATCGACGCGTTGGCCTCGCGTCGATAGGCTTCACCAACCCCGAAATGGGCGCATACCGCCTCGGTCGCCTGATCGAATGCGACCACGTAGTAGCCGACGTTCATGTGCCCGTTGTAGTCGATCCAATCCGATCGAACGACCGCCCGTCCCGAATCGAACCATCCGTCGTCATTCATGTCCGCCACGCAGCCACCTCCCGTCCTGACCGTCATTGATCCGTCTGCATCGGATTTCCGATCATGATGGGCATCCTGGCCTGGTTGGGCAAACACGCCACCGGGTGTTTGGCCGTCGGGGTGTTCCTGGCGCTGGCCATTCCGGATCTCTCGGCACTGGTGCGACCGACGCTGGTGCCGGCCATCGCGGCGATGCTGACGGTGTCGCTGCTACGGCTGGATCCAGCGGCGATCCGACGCGCCGCCGGATCGCCGCTTCGCCTGTTGCCGGCGGTTGGCTTCGTCCTGCTGGTCTCGCCCGGGATCGGCTATCTGGCCGCCACTGCACTGGACCTCGACCATGGCATTGCCACGGCGCTGGTGGTCTGGACAGCCTCACCACCGTTGATCTCGGTGCCGGCCATCGCCGCGCTGGTGGGCCTGGACGGCGCGCTCGCCCTGACGGTCACGACCGCAGCCGGTCTCCTGGTGCCATTGACCCTGCCGCCGATCGTGTTCGCCCTGATCGGCTTGGAGTTGGATATCAGTCCGGCGGCCCTGGCCCTGCGCTTGGCGACCTTGCTGATCGGCGCCGGGCTGGTGGCGGCGGTCATCCGTCGGCTGGCCGGAACAACCAGACTCGAACGGCATGCCGATGCGATCGACGGCGTGTTCGTGCTGATCATGCTGCTGTTCGCTGTCGCGGTACTGGACGGCGTCACCCAAGCCGCATTCGCCGATCCGTGGCGCGTCGCCGGCCTGCTGATCCTGGTCTTTGCGGCTGCTCTGGGAATGCAGGCCATCGGCTGGCTGGTATTCCGCCCGACCGGACCACGGACCGCCGGAACGCTCGCGCTGATCGCAGGCAACCGAAACATGGCGCTGGTCCTGGGCGCGGCACCGGCGGCATTCGAGCCGGATACGTTCTTGTTTCTGGCATTGTTGCAGTTTCCGATCTATCTGCTGCCCGTACTGCTCCGCCCGGTATACCGGCTTGCCCGCTGACAGGGTTGGAGTACCGCGGCAAATCGAAGATAATTCGGGTGCTTGGTGCGGCTCGGCCGAGATGAGCCGCCAGCCCATAAGATCCAGGATGGGACCGGGTCCGTGAAGGCGATCCAAAGTGCACGACGGCGTGGCCGGCTCGGAACCTGGCGGCGTCGGATCACGATCCTGGTGCTTGCCACGACGGCCACGGTGGCCAGCTATGTCTTCACTGCCGACAAGCCCCAGAATTATCAAAACCTGTTCGCGGCAGTCGTTGCGGTCGTCGGTCTGTGCGCCCTGGTTCTCGACTGGTGGGTTAGTCGAAGCATCAAGCGCAGCGGCGGCGTTCAGGCCATGCGCTCGGGCGGTGTGCTGTCGACCGGCACCGCCGCCATGGCCGGCCGTCTCTGGGCGCAAGGCGAAGGGTTCAGGATCTGCGGCCTGGCGGACGATGCCCAAAAGACCTTCTCCGAGGCTGCCTCGCTGGCACGTGAAGCCAAACAGGACGCCCTGGAAGCCACCGTCAAGCTCAGCCAGGGCGAGTTAGCCGGCGAGAGGTCGGAGTTCGACGACGCCGTGCGACTGTTCGACGACGCCGCTGCCAAATTCCAAGCCGCCAAGGACATCCGCGGAGTCGCTCGAACCGTCACGGCAAAGGGCTTTCTGGCGCTGTCTCGACGCGCATACGACGCGGCGCGGCAGAACTTCGAGGAAGCACGCACGTTGTTTGCCCAGGAGAATGATCGCTTCGGGCAAGGCAGTGCGTATCTCGGTCTGGGGGAGGCTGGGGTCCGGCTGAACAAGACGGACGAAGCCGCCGGCAATTTTGATCAGGCGCGCTTCATGCTCACCCAGGTGGGTGACCGGATCGGCGAGGCACACGCCCTGTACTGCCGCGGTGAGTTGTATCGCTTGGAGCGCAACGCGCCGGAAGCCCAGAACCATTTTGAACGCGCGCTTACCCTTTATCGCCGAACCGGCGATTACGTTGGTGAAGGCTTGGTTCGTCTGGTGATATCCGACGGATACCGAAAGATGCAGCGCCCGACTGAGGCGCGTGAGACGGCCCTTGAGGCGGCTCAGCGTTTCAAGCAAGCGGGGCGGCGCGTCGGATCCAGCGGATTGATCGCCGGTCGAGGCGATGTCCGACGTTGCCGTGTGCGCTTTGACTGGGGACGGGCCAACGGCAACACCGCGCGCAATCTGTTCGTCGAGTCTGGGGACAAAGACAACGAATCGCGGCTGATGATCGGGCTCGGCGAAATGGAGCGCATCGTCGGAAATGTCGAAGAGGCACGAACTCTGTTCGACCGCGTTCTGTCGCAATCCAAGAGCTCGGAAGACCTGCTGATCATCGCTGACGCCCAGAAAGGCCGCGGGCACGTGGACATTGCGCGTGGCCAGCAACGCAGCGCTCGAGAGGTCCTGAAGGAAGCCTACGGTCACTACCAGACCGTCGGCGGTGCCCGCGATGCCGCTCAGGCGCTGATGGACCTCGCGCAAGTCAGCGTGCTCATGGAGAATCCTGATCGGGCACGTGTCGACTACGCGCAGGTACGCTCAATGTACCAAACCTTGCGGGACGCCCATGGTGAAGGGTCATCGTTGCGTGCGGCCGGCGACCTCGAGTCGTCCCTCGGCAAGTTGCCCGAGGCCCAGTTCGCCTATGCCGAAGCGCGCATTCTGTTCCAAAGTGTCGGCGACCGCTTGTCCGAGGCTGACTCCGCATTATTGATCGGTTTGCTGGCGGTCAACATCGACAACGCCACCGCAGCCGCGCTTCTTGTGCAAGCCGGACGATTGTATCGTGCGGTCGGGGCCGTGGAATGGCAGCGCAAGGCACACGCCATGGCTCAGAGGGTCCGGTAACCGACGCTGCCGGAAGCCCGTGAAAATCGCGGTATTTTTGCAACACGTAGCACCAAGCGCCAGCCGCCGTCTTGCGTCTGTCTGGCGCCGAGAGCGGCTCTGTGGTAACTCCTTGGAACGCTGGAAGTCGCCCGCGGCAACGGGATTAGTGCGTCCCGCCCAAGGCAAACTCCCATTCGGTGCATGATGATCTGGTTAGCACAGGCAGAAACAGGATTTCGTCGAATGCGTCGCATGTTGATGACCACAGTGGTTGCGACAGGGCTTCTCGGTGGCTGCACAGGCCAGGGCGAGTTGGAGCAGGGCGCGGTCTACGATCCGATCGAGCCGGCCAACCGGATGGTGTTTGCGGTCAACGAGACGCTGGACACGTTCGTCCTTCAGCCAAGCGCGTTCATGTACAAGGAAACGATTCCGGACCCGGTCCGGGACATGGTTTTCAGCTTCCTGAACTGGCTGAAGAGCCCGGTCATCCTGGCGAACAACGTATTTCAGGGCGACTGGAAAGGAGCGGAAGTCACGGCATCCCGATTTGTCGCCAACGCACCGTTCTTTGGCTTTGTCGACAACGCCACAGGGCTTGGCGTCGTGCATCGCGACGAGGATTTCGGCCAGACGCTGGCTGTTTACGGCGCCAGCGACGGCCCGTACATCGTGCTGCCCTTGCTCGGGCCATCCAACCTTCGCGATACCGCCGGATTGGTGGTCGATCATTTCCTCGACCCGATCAACTACATCGGCAACGGCGACCCATTCGACGGCAACGACGATCGGGCAGCATTCCAGATCGGCCGGCGTGTCGTTGGCGCCGTCGATTTTCGGGCCCGCAACTACGAAGCAATCAACGACCTGAAGCGGACATCGGTCGACTATTACGCGCGGGTACGGACTATCTATAAGCAGCGCCGCGACGGCCAGATCACCAATGGCACGCCGAAGAACGGAACCGGTTCAACTGGCTCAACCGGTGAGTTCGAAGAGTATGTGCCGGGGGGACAGCCTGCAGAGCGTGCAGGAGCGTCCGCCCCCAAAAGTTGAGCGTCCAGAATCGGCGAGGAATCGAATACATGAAACTCGCACGGGTTTTTGCGATCGTTTTGTTTGTAGCGACGACGGCCGGCTTTGCCCGGGCGGATATGCCATCGGCAGATGCGTTCATCGGAAAGCTGGCCGATCGCGCTTTGGCGCTGGTCACCGATCGCACCACCGATATGCCTGCGAAGCGGGAAAGCTTCGACCGGTTGCTGTCGGAAACGTTCGACATGGAAGGGATCGGTCGGTTCCTGCTGGGCCGCTATTGGCGTCTGGCCACTCCGGAAGAACGCGAAGCCTACCTGAAGGCCTTCAACGAGAACATCGTCTACACCTACACCGCGCGGTTCGATGAATATTCCGGCCAGAAGCTGGTCGTCGACAACAGCCGAGAGGATGGCCAGTTCACCATGGTCGCCAGCCGGATCGTTGATCCGAAAGGCACTCCCGATGTGCGCGTCGATTGGCGAATCATTCGCCAAGGCGACAGCTACAAAGTGGTCGACGTGGTGATCGAAGGGGTGAGCATGAGCGTCACCCAGCGCCAAGAGTACGCGTCGGTGATCCAAAGCAACGGCGGGCAGGTCCAGGCCCTGATCAAGGCCCTGAACGACCGGATGGAGAGGCTGAAGTCGTCCGGCTCCTAACGACGCGCAGACTCTCTCGACAGGCACTGACGCGCACGCACTGCCCGCAGCGCCCGGTATATGACCACGAACCGTGGTGAACGCGGCGCAGATGGTCTGTGCCGCGTTCTCTATTTGATCAGCTGCGGCGGATCGGCTTGTACTTGATCCGGTGCGGCTGCGCCGCTTCTTCACCTAACCGGCGCTTGCGGTCGGCTTCGTAGGCTTCGTAGTTTCCCTCAAACCACTCGACGTGGCTGTCGCCCTCGAACGCCAGGATGTGGGTCGCGATCCGGTCGAGGAACCAGCGATCGTGGCTGATCACCACCGCACAACCGGCAAACTCCAGGAGCCCCTCTTCGAGCGCCCGCAACGTGTCGATGTCCAGATCGTTGGTCGGCTCGTCAAGCATCAACAGGTTGGCGCCGGACTTCAGCATTTTGGCTAGGTGCACCCGGTTGCGCTCGCCACCTGACAGCTGACCGACCTTCTTCTGCTGGTCGCCGCCCTTGAAGTTGAACAACCCGACATACGCCCGGCTGGCCATCTTACGCCGGCCAAGATCGATCTCGTCGTGACCGTCGGAAATTTCCTCAAACACAGTCTTGTTGGCCCGCAACGTGTCGCGGCTCTGATCGACATAGCCAAGCTTGACGGTCTCGCCGATGCGAATGGCGCCGCCATCTGGCTTCTCCTGCTCGGTGATCATCCGGAACAGCGTGGTCTTGCCGGCGCCGTTCGGCCCGATCACGCCGACGATCCCGCCCGGCGGCAACTTGAACGACAACTCGTCGATCAGCAGTCGGTCGCCGAATGCCTTTGACAGCCGCTCCGCCTCGATCACCACGTCGCCCAACCGCGGTCCGGCCGGGATGACGATCTGGGCGGTATCCGGCGCCTTCTCCTGATTGAGTGCGAGCAGATCCTCATAGGCCGTCACGCGGGCCTTGGATTTAGCTTGCCGGGCGCGCGGGCTCTGCTGGATCCACTCCAACTCGTGGTTCAGGCTGCGCATGCGCGCGACCTCGGTCCGACCTTCCTGCTCCAGGCGCTTCTGCTTCTGCACCAGCCAGCCGGAATAGTTCCCCTCGTAGGGAATGCCACGTCCGCGGTCGATCTCCAGAATCCATCCGGCCACTTCGTCGAGGAAGTAGCGATCGTGGGTGACGGTCACAACGGTACCGGCATAGTCAGCGAGCGTGCGCTGCAGCCAAGCGACCGAGTCGGCGTCCAGGTGATTGGTCGGCTCATCGAGCAGCAGCAGGTCGGGCTGCGACAGCAGCAGCTTGGCCAGCGCCACACGGCGACGCTCGCCACCGGACAGCTTGGTCACATCGGCATCGCCCGGCGGGCACCGCAGCGCGTCCATGGCGATCTCGACCTTGCGGTCAATGTCCCATCCGTCCGCGGCGTCGATCTTCTCCTGAAGCTCGCCCTGCTCGGCCAGAAGATCGTTCATCTCGTCGTCGGTCAGGTCTTCGCCGAACCGGGCGCTGACTTCGTTGAACCGGTCCATCAGAGCCTTGAGCGGCCCCAGACCTTCAATGACGTTGCCCTGAACGTCCTTGCTCGAATCCAGTTCGGGTTCCTGCTTCAGGTAGCCGACAGTCGCTCCCTCGGCGGCCCAGGCCTCTCCGGTATAGTCCTTGTCCTCGCCGGCCATGATCCGCAGCACCGTCGACTTGCCCGCGCCGTTGACGCCAAGCACGCCGATCTTGGCGCCCGGCAGGAAGGACAGACGGATGTCCTTCAGCACCTCGCGGCCGCCTGGATAGGCCTTGGAGAGGCCGTTCATCACGTAGATGTACTGGTAGGAGGCCATCGGGGCGGCTCGCCGTCGGTTGCGGGTGACGGCGGGTTCTAGCGCAGGCGCCCCACCCACCGCAACGTTCGGCTGCCTGACAACTGATCTGCAGGATTGCGAACGGTCGCCCGGACCTGCAGATTCAAGCCGGTGATAGCGAACCCGGTGACCGGCAATCGGTTGAGGAGGGTCGGATCAGATGCCCGTGCACGGCGCCACACCGTTGTTTGCGCTCGATGCGATCGCGATCGATATCGAAACCACCGGGCTCGACGCATCCCGAGCGCACGCTGTCCAGTTCGGGGCAATACCGATCGCCAAAGGCGTCCTGAAACCAGATGATGCCTGTGAGCAGATGCTCAATCCCGGCATTCCAATCCCGTCGTCCTCCATCGCCATACACGGCATCACCGACGCGATGGTGCGCAACGCGCCGACGTTGAGCGATGTCTGGCCCAATCTCGTGGGCCAGTGGAAGAACCGGGTCGTCATCGGCCATTCGATCGGCTTCGACCTGACCGTCCTGGCCGCCGAAGCGAAGCGCAAGAAGCTGGACTGGCAAAAACCCCGCGCGCTGTGCGTTCGGATGCTGGCGACGATCGCCGCGCCGACGCTTGCCAGCCATTCGCTCGATGCCCTCGCGACCTGGCTCAATCTTGAGACCAGGAACCGTCACCGGGCTCTGGGCGATGCCGAGGCTGCCGGCCTGATCTTTCTGGCGCTCATCCCCCACCTCCAGGCCAGGGGGATTCGCACGCTGGCAGAGGCCGAGCGCGCCTGCTGCGGCCTGACCGCCGAATCGATCCGCCACAGCGAAGCTGGCTGGGAGCCGCCCGTCACCGAACCGGATGACTCGGTACTGGGACGTGTCGATACCTTCGTCTACAGCCACCGGGTCGCCGACATCATGACCAGCCCGGTGATCACCGTCGCCAACGACACCCCTCTCAGCCAAGCCATGGAGATCATGGCTTCCCGTGCCATCTCGTCGGTTTTCGTCACGCCGTCGGGCGAGGCGCTCCTTCCCGTCGACCGCTATTCGATCGTTACCGAACGCGACGCGATCCGCCATATCGTCCTTCGCGGCAGCGCCGCCCTTGAGGATCCGGTCGGTTCGATCGGTTCGCGTCCCATTCGCACGATCCGGGAACAAGCCTTCCTCTACCGCGCCGTCGGCCGAATGACCCGGATGGGCTTCCGTCATCTCGGCGTCCATTCCGAAGCGAACACGCTGGTCGGCGTGGTCTCCGCGCGTGATCTGCTGAAGCTGCGGGACGGCCCGGCAGTCGAACTCACCGACGCAATAGACGAAGCAGCCTCATCGACAGAGTTGGCTCTTGCCTGGTCCACCTTGCCGCGGGTTGTCCAGTCGCTCACAGCCGAACAGGTCGACGCCCGCCTGATCGCCCAAATCATCAGCGAAGAGATCCGGTCAATGACCCGGCGGGCGGCGATCCTCGCGTCGCAGGCAATGCAGGACGAGGGCCTGGGTGATCCACCCTGCCCGTTCTCGATACTGGTCCTGGGGTCGGGCGGGCGTGGCGAAAGCCTGCTAGTGGATAAAATCCGACATTAGAATCCCGCTCAGAATTCCCGCGGGTTCGGTGGCGTGCGAGTCTGGGGCATGCGCACCGGGATCAGCTTCACCGTCAGTACCGCCGATCGCGCCCGCCTGGAGGCGATCGTGGCGGACCGCAACAGCCCGCAAAAGCACGTCTGGCGCTGCCGGATCGTGCTGCTCACCGCCGCGGGCCTGGGCACCAACGCGATCATGCGCGAGGCCGGGGTCGCCAAGACGGCGGTCTGGCGCTGGCAGGAGCGCTTCGCCGCCGAAGGCGTGGACGGGCTGCTGCGGGACAAGACGCGCCCGTCGCGGATCCCGCCGCTGGACCCCTCGGTGGCCGAGCGCGTCGTCGCCCTGACCCTGACCGATCCGCCCGGCGAGACGACCCACTGGACCGCCGCAACGATGGCGGCACAGACCGGCATCTCGGTTAGTTCGGTGCAGCGGATCTGGCGTGCTCACGGTTTGGCCCCGCATCGGATCCGGCAGTTCAAGCTCTCGAACGACCCGGAGTTCGTGACCAAGCTGCGCGACGTGGTCGGGCTCTATGTCGACCCGCCGGCCCACGCCATCGTGCTCAGCGTCGACGAGAAGAGCCAGATCCAGGCGCTCGACCGCACCCAGCCCGGCCTGCCGCTGAAGAAGGGCCGCGCCGGCACCATGACCCACGACTACAAGCGCCATGGCACCACCACCTTGTTCGCTGCCCTCAACGTGCTCGACGGCACCGTCATCGGCCGCAACATGCAGCGTCACCGCCACCAGGAGTTCATCCGCTTCCTCAACCACATCGAGGCCCAGGTTCCGGCCGGCAAGGTGATCCACGCCGTCCTCGACAACTACGCCGCCCACAAGCACCCCAAGGTCCGCGCCTGGCTGCACCGCCATCCCCGCTGGACCTTCCACTTCGTGCCGACCTCATGTTCCTGGCTCAACGCCGTCGAAGGCTTCTTCGCCAGGCTCGCCAAGCGCCGCCTCAAGCGCGGCGTCTTCCGCTCTGTCGCCGACCTCCAGGCCGCCATCAACCGCTTCCTCGACGAGCACAACGCCTCAGATCCGAAGCCCTTCAACTGGACAGCCGATCCCGACAAAATCATCGCCGCCGTCAGGCGTGGGCACCAAGTGTTGGATTCTATCCACTAGTCCCCGATCAGGACAACGCGATCGTCTTCGAGACGGGTGAACCGGACGGACCGGAGGACGCCTGGTTCGCCGAACTTGGCGCGCGCACCGCCGAGATCCTGGACACTGCCGGCATTCCCTACTGCACCGGTGGGGTGATGGCGAAGAACCCCGAATGGCGAGGGTCGGTCCACACCTGGCACAGTCGGATCGATCGCTGGCTCCGGCAGTCCAGGCAGCAAGACCTTCTCAATGTCGACATTTTCTTTGACGCCGCCCCGGTCCATGGAACTCTGTCGCTCGGGCACGCGCTGTTCGACTACGCCTACGCAAAGGGGAGCCGGGATACCGCCTTCGCCAAACTGCTCGGCGAGCGTCTGGCTTCGGTTCACAGCCCGCTGTCGTTGTTCGGCCGCCTGAAAACCCGTGACGGGCGGCTCGACATCAAGATGCACATCCTGTTCCCGGTCGCTTCGGCCGCCCGTGCTCTGGCTATTCGTCACGACATCACCCAGCGATCGACACGGCAGCGCCTCGAAGGCCTGACGGCCCTCGGACTCGGCAATGACGGCGACCTCACCGCGATGCAACAAGCTCATGCCCTGGGTCTGACCTTGCTGCTGGCTCAACAGAGTCACGACATTTCGCAAGGCCGTAAGCCGACGACATCGATCGACCTTGCCACGCTGAGCCGGCGACAGAGAGTCGAACTCAAGAAGACGTTGGCCGAACTTCAGAACATACCAATGCTGCTGCGCAGCATCATGTTCGAGACCAGTCCGTCGAGATCGTCGCCCGCCACTAACCACCATGACTAGCCCGAGTGGATATTTGCCTAAGAAGACCGACCTCTGCACCAGCAAGCCCGACATCAGATCGACCCTGGGCAGGATGGAATTCAATATCCACGCGACACCGTCGATAAAGTTTTACGAAAAACCGGGCAAGAAATCGCAGTGCCAACCGATACTAGACCAACCCGACATCACATTGACCCGTGGAGAGACGGGGAGTTGGCCTTTCACTGACCCGAAGCACAGGACATTCGCTATGCTTTTCAAGGTCGAAGAACTGAGTTAATCTGTGCAGTAGTGTGGATGGATCGGCCATCCATCCTAGGGGAATAAGAGACTGATTCGAAATTAATCTGAGCTTTTGCAATGTCTTGCGATGCGTCGGGTAAAGATTTGGACGGATGCGACGAAGAGCCATGCGCTTGCGGACGCGATGGTTTGCTCGAAGTCCTTGGCGAGGCGTCGGTTGCGGCTGAGCCAGGCCAGCGTTCGTTCGACGACCCATCGGCGGGGCAGGACCTCGAAGCCCTTGGCAACATCGGATCGCTTGATGATCTCGATGGTCCATTTGCCGATGCAGCGCAACGCCTCGCGCAGCTTGTCGCCGGCATAGCCACCATCGGCGAAGAGATGGCGCAGCCAGGGGAAGCGGTGGATGATTTCGGCGAGCAACAGCGGTGCCCCATCACGGTCCTGGATATCGGCCGTGTGGATTATGCCATGGACCAGATTGCCCTCGGTGTCGATCAGGATATGCCGCTTGCGGCCCTTGATCTTCTTGCCCGCATCATAGCCGCGCGGACCGCCGCTCTCGGTGGTCTTGACGCTCTGGCTATCGATGACGCCGGCGCTGGGCGAGGCTTCACGGCCATGAATCTCGCGCGTGGCCATCAGCAGGGAATGGTTCAGCGTTTGCCACAACCCGCTGTCGCGCCACATGTAAAACCAGCGCCTGACGGTCGACACCGGCGGGAAGCAAGGTGGCAGCATCCGCCACGGCAGGCCACCGCGCAGCAGATACAGGATCGCTTCGACAATCCGCCGCATCTTCCATCGGCGAGGACGCCCGACATGCGATGGCGGTGGCAAGAAGGGTGCGATCACCGCCCATTCGGCGTCGGTCAAATCACTTGGCAACGCCAGGCCCGCGCGGGCATGAAGCGCGCGAGTGGTATCGGTCCACATCGTCGGTCCTTGGGAAGTTGTCTCAAACCTCCAGAATCAACGATCGGGCCGCGCGTCAAGCCAACCTGCTGATACCACTCAACTTAATTTCGGATCAGGCTCTGAGAAAAAAGTAGGGCGCCTCACGCATAAAGTATAAAAGCCCAAACTCAAGGGGAGGTAAAGACGTTGACCGACCATGCCTCACAAAATCGAGTAGAGCACTGGAGTAAAACTCGGAACTTGATGATCGTTCCTTGCCTATCCGGTTGTTACCCACACCCACTAAATGTAGGGTGAGTCCATTCTCCCGAGTAGAGCCCGTCGAAGGTCGGCGCTGCGGCCCCGCCGGCGATTCCGAGCAGTGAGCGGAACGAGTTGAACGGATAGAAGCGCCGATTGAAGCGGAACGTGAACTCGTTGAGGTAGGCTTGCAGATGCTTGGCACTGACGCCGTGATGGATGCCATTGATCCAGGTCTTCAGATTGGCGAAGACCAAGTGGATGATCGGCAGGAATTCCTCTGCGATCTCCGGGTCTCCGCATTCGGCGATCGCGTGGTGGTCGAATCCGCGCTTGCGAAGCCCGGCATAGCCGCTCCAGTCGTCGGTGACGATCAGCGATCCGGGAGCAACGGCGTTTTCGACGAAACTGCCGAGCGAATTGGCGCTGCGGTCGGGGACGACGGCGAGACGAACGCGTCCCGCGTAGCGACCGTCTTTCCGATTGTCGAGTTTGGTTCCCGGCTTGCGGCGACGCACCTCCACGGCGCAGGAGACGAGAACCTTGTGATGGACTCCCCGGCCCTCGCCTCGGGTGCGCCCTCCAACCCACGTTTCATCCACTTCGACATGCTCTTGCGGCTTGCCGCCAATCTTGTCGCGCTCTGGGCGCACCATCGCGGCGCGGAGCTTGTGAAGGATGCCGAATGCAGTCTCATAGCGCGACAGGCCGAGTTGCCGTTGAAATTGAACGGCCGACATTCCGGGCGTCTGGCTGGCCATCAGGTAAGCCGCCCAGAACCAGGTCGACAACGGCGTGTGACTGCGCTCCATGACAGTCCCAGCCATCAGGCTTACGTCTTTGCGACAGGCGCGGCAGCGCAGAACGCCCGGACGCGCCTCGAAACGGAACGGTTCGCCGACAACGCCGCATCTCGGGCAGACGAACCCACCATTCCAGCGGGCCTTTTCGAGATATGCAGCACAGGCCGCGTCGTCGGGAAAAAAGCACTGAAATTCCGGCAGCGACTGCGGAAACGGCAGATCTTCTCGGGCCAGGACATCCATGCCAAACGCTAGATCTAGTGGGCATGGGAGTCAACCGGATAGGCAAGGATCGTTCACCTGATAATCTGGTTCTTCTTTGCATATCTGCTTCAGTGGTTCGCGTACGACCTCAACCAGTTCAGATTCCTTCACTTCCCGGTTGGCTTCTATATGTCCGCCCAGGGATCCCTGTTCGCGTTCGTCATTCAGTTGTTTGTCTTCGTCAAGCAACAAGATCGAATTGATCGCGAGTGCGGCGTAGCAGAAGCAGACTAGGGGGGTATCGTGCTATGAGTTTGTTCAAGCTTGAGGGGCGGTTCATCGACAACCTCCCTAAAATTTACGCGATGTACACAGGTGGTTTCCTGTTGTTCTTCGCGCTGCTGGCGGTACTTGAGCAGTTCGGGATGAGCGCCGACACGATCGGCATCCTGTTCGTTGCCTTCACCATCGTCATCTATGCCCTGATTGGCTGGCTGTCGCGAACCATGCAGGTCGACGCCTACTACGTCGCCGGCCGCGAAGTGCCTCCGGTGTTCAACGGCATGGCGACGGCGGCGGACTGGATGTCCGGTGCTTCGTTCGTGGCGATGGCCGGTGGCATCTACACAGCTGGCCACCCCTACCTCGCCTTCGTCGTCGGCTGGACTGGCGGATATGTGCTGGTGGCGGTGCTGATGGCGCCGTACCTGCGCAAGTTCGGCTGCTACACGGTTCCGGACTTCATCGGCACCCGATACGGCGGCAATCTGGCCCGCTTCCTGGCGGTGGTCGTTCTGGTCGTCGCTTCGTTCACATATGTGACAGCCCAGATCAACGCCACCGGTACCATCGCAGCCCGCGCCTTCAGCATTCCGTTCGAAGTCGGCGTGTGGTTCGGTCTCCTCGGCATCCTGCTCTGCTCGATGCTGGGCGGCATGCGGGCGGTTACCTGGACTCAGGTGGCGCAGTACATCGTGCTGATCATCGCCTACCTGGTGCCGGTGTTCTGGATGTCGATCAAACAGAACTTCGGCTGGTTCCCGCAGTTCGCCTACGGCGATGCCGTGGCGCGAATCCAGGAACTGGAACCTCTCCTTGGCGTCGGAAAACTCCTGCCAACCGAGAAAATCGCCGGAATGAGCGCCCTGACGGTGCTTCACGCATCACCGGCCGACACGACGCTCGCCGCTTGGCGCTTCGTCACCTTGGTCGCCTGCATGATGCTCGGCACCGCGTCGCTGCCGCACATCCTGATGCGCTACTTCACCACGCCGTCGGTTCGGGCGGCGCGGAGTTCGGTGGCCTGGTCGCTGTTCTTCATCACGCTGCTGTACTTCACGGCACCGGCGCTTGCGACTCTGACCAAGCTGCAGGTTCTCGACCCGAACCTGGCAACCAGCATCATCGGCAAAGCGGTTGCCGACGTGAACGCGCTCGAGTGGATCCAGAAATGGGGCGCGGTCGACATGCTCAGAGTCGTCGACTCCAACGGCGACGGCATCCTGCAGATCAACGAGTTCTTCATGCGCGCCGACATCGTCGTGCTGGCGACTCCGGAAATCGCAGGCTTGCCCTATGTCATCTCCGGCCTGGTGGCCGCGGGCGGCATGGCAGCGGCGATGTCGACGGCCGACGGCCTGCTCCTGGCGATCGCCAACGCGCTGTCGCATGATCTGTACTACAAGATCATCGACCCGAAGGCGGAAACCCGGAAACGGCTGCTGGTCGCACGCATCCTGCTCGTCGGTATCGGTGCCTTGGCGGCATTGGTGGCCAGCATGAAGCTGACCGGCATTCTCGGAGCGGTGGCCTGGGCCTTCTGCTTCGCGATGTCCGGGCTGTTCTTCCCGCTGGTGCTTGGCGTCTGGTGGAAACGGGCCAACCGGGCCGGTGCGATTGCCGGTATGGCGGTCGGTTTGGGCGTCGGTTCCTGGTACCTCTACATGGTCAAGTTCGCCGGTATGGCGCCGTGGATCGGCCTTGACGATCTGCGGTTCGGCATTGTCGGTGCCAGCGCCAGTTTGGTTGCCATGGTGGTGGTGACCTTGCTGACCGAGGCTCCCGACGCCGAGACCCAAGCCATGGTCGACGAGGTACGAGTGCCGTCGGGCCAGACCATCCTGGGCTCGACCCACTAACAACTGATACGAAGGAAGCCGGGGAGAGCCTCGCTCTCCCCGGCTTTTTCGTTCTCCAACGACATTTCCGAGATAACAGGCCCGGAGAAACTCGATGATCGAAGGCGTGCCGCTCTGGGCAATTGTGATCGACTACGTCTTGGGCGTGGTGATGTGGACGCTGGTCGGGCGCTTCGGGATGAACCTGTTTCTTCCGGAGAACAGCAACTTCTTCTTCATGCGGTTCTTCGTCCAATCGACCGACCCGCTGATCCGACTGTTCAAGCCGATCACTCCCGGGTTCCTGGTACCTCTGATCGTCCCGCTTTATGTCGCCTGGTTCTTCTACATCACACGCTTCTACCTGATGCCCTGGCTGCTCGGGTATTCGGTGATGGGCATGCTGTCGTTCCCGCTCGAGGGCGAGATCGCCCAGGGCATCTCTTCACTCGCCCGCCTGCTCGGGAACTGAGCGAATCGAGTCGACCGGTCGCGCGAACGCCGCCTCATCCGCGAGCAACGCCCCCGCGTCGAGCGACCGACGAAGCTCACGGCGTACCTCCTGCCAGCGAAACCGCACCGAATTCAGCACGATCGGCTCGTCGAGCACCTTCATCTCGTCGACGATCGGCGCCCAGCGCACCAGCGCCGGCGGGCTTTCCGTGAATGCCGCCGCATCGTCGGTCACCGCACTCCAATCGCACGACGCCAGTCGCTCCTGAACCGCCGCCGACGACGACGCGAAGGCGGGACCAGCGTCGGTCGGAACACCGGTTGTCGCAAGGAGTTGCGAGACCGCCGTGCGGATGATTCGCCCCACCCCGGAGCCCGCATCTGGATGTGTACCTGCGATCAGCCCCCCGGCGTACACCGACAGATCCGACAGGCACGCTAGCCAGATCTGCCACTTGGCGACATTCATCGACCCGACGAAGCCATCGTTGTCGAACAGTTCGGGATAGCGCATGCCGGAGCGGGTCCGCACGTAGCCGTACAACGACGTCTGGGCTACGAAGCTGGCACGAGTGTCCAGGAACCGCTGCAGGCTCTCGATGTCGACGATCGGCTCAACCTGTCGGCGCCCACCCACGCCGACATAGTCGCGCAACGTGGCCAGCAACTCCCTTGGCTTGGCTAATACGCGGAATGCGGCGGCTATCGTATCCGAAAGCGATTCCGGGTTTTCAACCCGCTTTAGACGCCGCATCCCCTGCCCCCAATCCACAAACCGCCGGAACCGGCAGTCTGGCAGAAGCCTAGGGCAGGACGCGCTGCAGCAGCAACCGCGATGGTCGATGCCGTTTAGCTCAGGTGCGGCCCCCGGCAATCCGATCGCGCGTGGTCAACACGCGCTGTGCCCGTTCGACGATCGGCTTGTCGATCATCTTGCCTTGGTAGGCCACAGCGCCCAGCCCATCGGCGAGCGCCTTCTCGAAGGCAGCCAACAGGCCTTCCGCGTGGGCAACCTCATCAGCGCTGGGTGCGAACGCGGCGTTCAGAACCGGCACCTGAGCCGGATGAATGGCCATGCCGCCCTCGGACCCGGCGCGGCGCCCGGCCTCGGCCGCCCGGCGGAACAGGTCGAGATCGCTGAACTCCGCGATCGACCCTGGATAGCCGAGCGGCATCACCCCGGCCTCACGCGCGGCCAGCCGCACGGCCGCCTCATAGGGTGCCAGCACTTCCGGGTCCGGCTCTGGCAGGCCAAGATCCGACGCCAGATCCTCGCCACCCGCAGTGATGCCCGCGACCCGCGGACCTGCCGCGATGGACCGTACCTCGGCGATGCCTTTGGCGGTCTCGACCAGCACGCAGAACCGGATCCGGCCGACCGGCAGACCGCGCTCGGCCTCCAGCTCGCCGACCACCTGATCGACCTCAACCAGGTGATGGTGCGAATCGACCTTCGGAAGGCACAGGGCGGTCACCCCGGCGATCACCGATGCCTCAAGGTCCGGCAGTGCCAGCCGCCACGGCCGGTTGATCCGGACCAACACCTCGCCACCGCGCGCACCCACAATCGGAACCGCGGCTGCCAACGCTGCCCGAGCGGCCGCTTTTGACGCCGGCGGAATCGAGTCCTCCAAATCCAGCACGATCCCATCGGCACCGCGCTCGGCCGCCTTGGCTACGAACCGCTCCGCCGTCGCCGGCACGTACAGCAGGGAACGCCACAGCGGCAGAGTATTGGTATCGGACATCACAGGGCTCCCGCTTCGGTCAGGGCGGACGGGTCATGCCCCAACGACCGCCAGATTTCATTGTTGTGCTCGCCCAGCTCCGGCGCCGGCCGGCGCAGCTTGCCGGGCGTACCCGAGAGGCGCGGGATGACATTGTGCATCGCCAAGCGCCCGGTGTCGGCATCCGGCAGCGAGACCACCACTTCGCGGTCGAGCGGATACGGGTGCTCTGCCAGTTGCGCGACGTCGGCGACCGCACCGACCGTGACGCCGGCCTTTTCGAACAGCTCCAGGCATTCCTCCTGGGTGCGTTCGGCCATGAAGGCGGCGACGATCGGGTCGAGTTCGTGGTTGTTCTTGACCCGATCGGTGTTGGTGCGAAACCGTGGATCGGTGATCAACTCGGGCCGGCCCATGGTGCGGAACAGCCGCTCCGCCATCGCCTGCATCGAGCCGCTGAGGGCGACGTACTTGCCGTCGCGGCATTGGTAGACGTTGCGCGGCGCCGTCTGGTTGGACAGCGAGCCGGTACGCTCGGGTACCTGACCGGCCAGATCGTAGTTGGCGACGACCGGGCCGAGGACCGAGTGGATCGGATCGAACAGCGGCAGGTCGATTACCTGCCCGGGCCCGCCTTTCAGTTCGATCTCGCGGATCGCCACCATCACCGAGAACGCTCCGTACAGCCCCGCGATCATATCGGCGAGCGCCAGTGGCGGCAGCACCGGCGCACGGTCGGCGAAGCCGTTCATGGCCGCGAAGCCGCTCATCGCCTCGACCAGGCTGCCGAAACCGGGCTTGTGCGCCCACATGCCGTCCTGTCCCCAGCCAGAGATCCGCACGATGATCAGGTTGGGATTACGGGCGTGCAGAACGTCCGGGCCGATCCCCATCGCCTCCAGCGTACCCGGCTTGAAATTCTCCACCAGCACCCGCGCGGTCGCGGCCAGGTCCAGCATCAACTCCACCGCCTTGGGGTGCCGGAAGTCGAGGGTCACGCTCTTCTTGTTGCGGCAATAGACCTTCCAGTGGGTCGACACCCCCTCGGTCTTCCAGTTCCGCAGGTCGTCGCCGACGCCGGGCTTCTCGACCTTGATGACCTCGGCGCCGTGGTCGGCCAGTACGTGCGTGACCGCATTGCCCGCGACCAGGCGCGACAGATCAAGCACCCGGATTCCGTCAAGGGCCGCCGGCGCATCCGGCTCCCAAGGTTTCTCGACGCCGCTCATGTCCGCTTCTCCTGCAAGGCTGCCAGCACGGCATCGGCGATGACCGCGCCGACGCGGGAATTGCTTTCGTCCGTCACGCCGGCGATGTGCGGGGTGAGCACCAGATTGGGGCATCCGTCGAACACCGCGCCGGCCGCTGCAGTCAACGGCTCGACTTCGAACACGTCGAGGGCCGCACCGGCAAGCCGGCGCTCTTTCAACGCGTTGGCGAGGGCCGGCTCATCGACCGCCCCGCCGCGTGCTGCGTTGATCAGGACAGCGTCTGACCGCATGGCTGCAAGGGCCGCAGCATTGATCAGATGATGCGTGCCGTCGGTCAGCGGCACATGCAGGCTGACCACATCGGACGCACCCAGCAAACCGTCGATCGTCGAATGACGGACGGCACCGCTTTGCCAAACCGAATCATCCGCAGGAACGTAAGGATCGAAAGCCGCCACAGTCATCCCGAGAGCCCGCGCCAGCACCGCGGTCTTGCGGGCGATGGCCCCAAAACCCACCAGCCCCAGGGTCTTGCCCGACACCTCCCGGCCGATCAGCCGGGTGCGCGGCCACTTACCGGCTGCGACCTCCGCACTCGCCGTATAGGCGCCGCGCAGCAGGTGCAGGGTCATGGCGATCACGTATTCAGCAACCGAGTCGTCGTTGGCACCGGTTGCCGGGACCACCGGAACGCCTCGGTTCCGGGCAGCCGCAACGTCGATGTTGTCGAGACCGACCCCCAACCGGCCGACGATCCGGAGGCCCGGAGCGGCGGCCAGCACCGCATCGGTCACCCGGGTCCGATTGCGCACCACCAGCGCCCGCGCATCCGTCAGCAAAGCCGGGATCGCTTCCGGCCGATCGACGAGCCCGGGATCGTAGAGAGTGTCAAACCGTGACGTCAGGCGCTCCACACTCGACGCGTCCATGAACTCGGTGATGACAATATCGGGCATGGGGAATCCGGGACGGGTGACGGTCGCCGGACGATAACCGCACCATCCGTTCAGGAGAAGGTCGCGCTCCGCCTCGACAGTGTTTCCCGCTGCGCGGCGTCAGGGCTCCAGTGGGTCCGGTTTCAGCCGGATCATGCCCAGGGACCGGCCGGTTTCCAGATCGACGATCATCAGCGCCTTCTCGCGGCCGGCAAGCTGCAGATGCAGCACCAGACGCTGCTGGTCCATAGCCATGTCCAGGACCCGTGCCCGCGGTGGCAATTGCAGCGAGACTTCGCCAAAGGCGGTCGGCGCCGCTATTGCAGCGGAGGCCGCAGCAGGCAGCACGTTAGCAGTCTCCGGCTTGCCACCGCCGGCCCGCTTCATGACGGTCACGCCAAGAATACCGATGCCGGCGACGATCATGACCGCCATGACCGCAGCCGCGACCTTGACCGCGCCGAGATACGGCACAACCGGCCGCTTCTCCGGTGTTTCGCCTTGCCCTATGGTGCCGGCCATGATTCCCGAATCCTCACGTTCCAGTCAGCACATCGCGCACGATTCCGTCAGCATTGTAGCATCGGCGGAAGCGCTTGCCGCGCATCCCAGCGACCGGATCGATCGTTGGCTGGCCCGGTGCCTGGAGGATCGCGAAACCGACCCCCCATTGTCACGCAACCGATTGAAAACACTTATTTTAGATGGCCGCCTGTTCGTCAACGGCGCGACCATAACCGACCCCTCCAGCCCGGTCAAACCGGGTGCCACATACCGAATTGACGTTCCCGAAGCGACCCCGGCTATACCCGAAGCCCAGGACCTGCCCCTGACGGTCGTCTACGAAGACGCCGCACTGATCGTGATCGACAAGCCCGCCGGAATGACCGTCCACCCCGCACCGGGCGCGCCGAAGGACACGCTGGTCAACGCGCTGATCGCCCATTGCGGCGACAGCCTGTCCGGGATCGGCGGGGTGAAGCGCCCGGGGATCGTCCACCGGATCGACAAGGACACCAGCGGCTTGCTGGTGGTCGCCAAGACCGACGCCGCCCATCACGCCCTTGCCGCCCGCTTTGCCGACCACAGCATCGACCGAGCCTACCGCGCGCTGTGCTGGGGTCGGCCAATCCCCCCGGCCGGCCGGATCGAAGGAGCGATCGGCCGACATCCGCGCGACCGGATCCGCATGGCTGTCCGGCCGGAGGGCTCCGGCAAGGCTGCGGTCACCCATTTCCGCACCGTTCGTGCGTTCAACGAGGCTGCGACGCTTCTGGAGTGCCGGCTGGAGACTGGCCGCACCCACCAGATCCGGGTGCATCTGACCCATATTGGGCATCCGCTGGTCGGCGATCCGGTCTACGGTCGCGGGCGCTCGGCAAAGCTCGGCGGGTTGCCCGAAGAGACACGCGACCGCCTCCATGGCTTTTCCCGTCAGGCGCTGCATGCCGCGGTTCTGGGCTTCAATCATCCGATCACCGGCGAGCCTCTGCGCTTCGAAAGCCCACTGCCCGAAGACCTTGCCGCCTTGATCGACGATCTCGATCGCGTGATCTGACCGGCCCCCTCTTCAAATCAGACCACGGCGGTCCTATTTTAGCCTTGATGCTGGGGCATAGTGCTTCCGAGACAAACAGGGACTAGGGGTCACATGGCGGCGCCACGTGCGAATCTTCCGTCGATCAGCGTTGAGGGCAACCTCTCCCGCTACCTGCAGGAAATCCGTAAGTTTCCGATGCTGGAACCGGGTGAGGAATACGTGCTGGCCAAATCCTGGCGCGAGCACGACGACGTTGAATCGGCTCACAAGCTGGTCACCAGCCACCTACGACTCGTCGCCAAGATCGCGATGGGCTATCGCGGCTACGGCCTGCCGCTCGCCGAGCTGATCTCGGAGGGCAATGTCGGCATGATGCAGGCGGTGAAGCGCTTTGATCCGGAGCGCGGCTTCCGTCTCGCAACGTACGCGATGTGGTGGATCCGCGCGTCGATCCAGGAGTACATCCTGCACTCGTGGTCGCTTGTGAAGATGGGCACCACCGCCGCCCAGAAGAAGCTGTTCTTCAACCTGCGCCGCCTCAAGGGCCAGATGCAGGCAATCGAGGACGGGGACCTGTCGCCGGAACGCGTCACCGCGATTGCCGAAAAGCTGGACGTGTCGGAGGCCGACGTGGTGTCGATGAATCGCCGGTTGGCGAGCCCCGACCATTCGCTGAACGCACCGCTGCGGCAGGACGGTGAAGGCGAGTGGCAGGATTGGCTGGTCGACGAAGGCCAGAACCAGGAAGTCAGCTTCGCCGAGGACGAGGAGTTGTCCAAGCGGCGCCGGCTTCTGAACGTGGCGATGGAGACGCTGAACGACCGGGAGCGTCACATCCTGACCGAACGCCGTTTGCGCGACAATCCGACCACCCTGGAAGACCTGAGCCAGGAGTACGACATCAGCCGCGAGCGCGTGCGGCAGATCGAGGTCCGGGCCTTCGAGAAGCTGCAGAAGGCGATCAAGAACGCCGCCATCGAAGAGAAGCTCTTGCAGGCCAACCACTAAGCGCAATTGATGCCATGAGGCGGAGCGGAGACCGTTAGCGGGGCTTATCCGCCTTCTCCTCTGCGTCACGCCGACCGCCAGCGACCCCAGGCCCCCACTCCTCGACCAGGTCGCGCTGGCGGCGCCGGAGCCGCTGGACGCGTTGTTCGGTGCGCATGCCGATGAACATCCCGACGATTCCTGGGGCGACGAAATAGATTGCCCAGCCCAGGGCCGCTGCACCGAACATCACCAGCCACGTGAACGGATCGCCGATCACCTTGAACGCGTTGTCGTAGGAGTGATCCTCGGTCCACAGCTTGATCATGAACGGCAGCACACCCACGAAATTCATGCAGCCAACGCACAGCGTGGCGTACTTCTCTTTGCGCCGATCCGAGATCATGGCGGCCACTGTCGGCAACATGCCGATCCCGAGAATCAACACCGTCGGCAGGGTGAACACTGCCACCCCGCCAATGATGAAGATGAAGATCACACGGGTGGCAGCGCTGTTGGCTGATCCGGCAGTCATGACGATGAGCGGGTGCGTGGTCGGAGGCGCGAATGAAGCGCGGAGGCGTTGATCATAGCATGTACATGATGATGATGGAGGTGGCACCTATGCTGCCGATCACTCCCGAGGCAACGGCAGCGACCTGCTCGCCAAGCTCGGTCGCCATATGCTCGCGGTTCTGAATCTCGATCGAAAGCTGCTGGATCTGAGCGCCGCAGTACTGGTGCTCCTGCATCGCCCGAGTATAGCCCTGCTGGTCGCGCTGCACCGACTTCGTGTCGCCATAAATGTTCTGCAACTCGATCAGCAACCCGGTCTCGGCAGCGCGTGAAATGCTGAGCTCCATTGCCTTGCGCTGCTTGAGATTGTGAAAGTCGTTGACCGCCGACTTCATAAGGTCAACGAACCAGGCAGCCAGCGATGGCGCAGGGCCGTTCTTTGACATCGCCTGAACCCGGGCAAGCAACGTGAGAGCCGCCAGGACATGGCTGGTTCCGTTCTGCTCGGCTCCGGCGAGCGGGCGTACGAACCGCTCGTCGACATCCGGCGAACGTGCCACCGAGAACGCAGCGATGTGCCGATCCATCGGCCGACCGGTGCGATCCTTACCTGCGGCAACCCGCTCCAGAGCCGGGACCAGCTCCTCAATCCTTGTGACGTAGAGATGATCGATCAACGGGCTACGGCAGTGAATGTTCGGATTGAGGGCGTAGAGAACCCGCTCGATGCCGAAGCCGGGTCCTGTCTGACTGAGGGCAACCGGCAGTTTGTCGTAGATCGAGTAGAGGTCGTTCAGATCAGAGCGCGTCCGCGCCTGCAGCGACATCCAGACCCCGATATACCGCCCATTGATGAAGTCCGCGACCTTCTGACGAACATCGTCGCGCTCGAAGTCCATGGCCAGCGCCGCGCCGACGCCGTCGACATGTGCGGAGAACCCCTTGTGCCGGATCGGTGCCGCCGGATCGAGTGCCATCACGGCCCGGGTAATCAGCTTGGCCGATTCAGCTTAGGGCGCGTTCTGCAGGTTGGTCTGGCTGCCGAAAACCTTGTTGACGGCCTCCAGCACTTTCTCATCGTTCAGGCTTCGACGCAGCCAGTTGTCGAAGTCAGCGCTGCGAATCACTTCGCCGGACGTCATCCAGTTGCGCGCCAACGCCTCGGCTGCGGCCCGCACATTCTCGTAGTCCCTGCCGGCGACGTTGAGCGGTCGCGCCGCCTTCGAGGGCAGCTTCGCTTGCTTTGGCGTCAGCCGCCTACCGCCAATCCACAACTCGGTCTCCCGGATCGACCATCGCTCGCGCGGGTCGTCCGACAGCAATCCCCGCAGCAGCTCCATCATGTTCATCTGGATGCGAGCGCCACTGGTGAGCACGGAATACGAACCTTGGTTGATCTTCCGCTCGACGATCTCGGCCGCGGTGAGTTCGTGCACCGGGTTCCGCCCGAGCAACAGAAAGATCACGCAGACACCGAGCGCGTAGAGGTCATCGGCCACGCCGCCGCGCCCGCGCGCCGAGGGTTCGGCCATCGCCTGCTCAATGGTTTCCGTGAATGCGGGATTGTTCATCCCCGGAGGGGCGGTCAGGCAGTCGCCGAACATGATCTGCTTGCGACCGGAGTCTGCATAAAACAGGTTGTCCGGCCGCACCGCACGATGCGGGACGCCTCGGGTCGACAGATCCCTCAGGATCGCCACGGCAGGGGTCAGAAAGCCGCGAACCAACCGCTCGTCCGACATCGGCTCCAGGACATCCGCGCTCGACTTGGCAACCCGGCCTCCCTGCGGCTTTTCGTAGACCAAGATCGGCAGCCGCCGGCGGGCCGGCGCCCAGGCAGCAATCCCCCACTCAACGAAGCGCATCAGCGCGCTGCCGGCCGTCAGGCCGCGAATCGAATCGATATCGTCGTAGCGGTAGGGAACACGCGAATCGCATACGTAAGCGATCAACTCACCATGCTCTTCACGACGCGCAGTCGCCGCGAACGCCTTGGCACCCGGCAGATCGAACTCCGGGAGAGGATGGCCAGGGTCAACATCGACCCGTTCCTTGATGACGACGCTATCAGCCATGACGATCTCCGGCGCACGGACCCCAGCAGTCTATCACGCCAATCGGCGATTCGGCATGCTGAGACCGCACGATCTCTCTCCTCCGCTCACCGGTCTTGAGGCACGTATCAAGCTGCGCCTGCTACCGCCGCTTGCCGCCATCGTCCCGGACTGTTACGGCAGCGGGATCACAGTTCCCGCGCCCCCTGCCAAGGACTCCTGCCATGCGCTCTCTGCCGATCACGATCGCCGCTGCCACGTTCACCCTCGCCACTTTCGTGCTGATGCCCGTCGCCAGCGCAGCGACTGACGCCAAGTGCGATCCCGATACGCTCTCGGCCAATCTGCACGAACGAATGAAGAAGGACGGCAAGACCGACGCCGAAATCCGCGACATCCTGAGCAGCAGCATGAAGCGGCGCATCATGACCGGCCGGATCGCCGACGGCAGCGGATGCACCGCCGAGCAGACCGAAAAAGCGCTACAGAAGCTCGAGACCACCATCAAGCACGGATAGCGGCCGCTTCAGTTCCGCCGTTCAGAGCCCGTCAGCGAACGGGTCGCGGACCAAGATGGTGTCATCGCGCTCCGGGCTGGTCGACAGCAGCGCCACCGGCGCTTCGATCAGTTCCTCGATGCGCCGAATGTACTTGATGGCGTTGGCCGGCAGCTGGGCCCAGGAGCGTGCGCCCCGGGTGCTGTCCTTCCAGCCCTCCATGGTCTCGTAGACCGGCTCGACCCGGGCTTGGGCCGCCTGACCTGCGGGCAGGTAGTCCAGTTCCTGCCCGTCGAGCCGGTATCCGGTGCAGACCTTGAGCGTCTCAAACCCATCGAGCACGTCGGGCTTGGTCAGTGCGATGCCGTTGATGCCGCCGGTCTTGATCGCCTGGCGGACCATGACGGCATCGAACCAGCCGCACCGCCGGCGACGGCCGGTCACCGTGCCGAACTCCTTACCGCGCTCGCCGAGGGTCCTGCCGACCTCATCGGTCAGTTCGGTCGGGAACGGACCGGAACCGACCCGCGTGGTGTACGCCTTGGTGATCCCCAGCACGTAACCGATGTTGGTCGGCCCCATGCCCGACCCAGTCGCCGCCTGACCGGCGACGGTGTTCGACGAGGTCACGTACGGATAGGTGCCGTAGTCGACGTCCAGCATAACCGCCTGAGCGCCTTCGAACAGGATGCGCTTGTTGGCGACCCGCGCGGCTTCCAGCCGCTCCCACACCCGGCCGGCATACGGCAGAATCTTCGGCGCGATCTCGGTCAGCGCCGCCAGCAACTCCACCGGATCGATTTCCGCCTCGCCGAAGCCGCGCAGATACGCGTTGTGGTGCTCGGCCAAGTACTCGACCTTGGCCTTCATGGTCTCCGGCTCGCCAAGATCGGCGACCCGGACTGCCCGACGGCCGACCTTGTCCTCATAGGCCGGGCCGATGCCGCGCCCGGTCGTGCCGATCTTGCCATCACCGCGGGCGGCTTCACGGGCTTGGTCGAGGCGGCGGTGCACCGGCAGGATCAGTGCTGCGGTATCGGCAATCAACAGGTTGCCCGGCTTCAGGTCGAGGCCCTGGCCACGCACCCGCTCAAGCTCATCCAAAAAAGCCCAGGGATCGACCACCACACCGCTGCCAATCACCGACAGCTTGCCCGGCCGCACCACCCCCGAGGGCAGCAGGCTGAGCTTGTAGACTTGGTTGCCGATCACCAAGGTGTGGCCGGCGTTGTGGCCGCCCTGGAAGCGCACCACCACGTCGGCACGCTCCGACAGCCAGTCGACGATCTTGCCCTTGCCCTCGTCGCCCCACTGGGCGCCAATCACGGCCACATTGCTCATCTCTTGTCCTCCGACGCCCCGAGGGCGATCACTTTTCCATCTCGCCACACCGAGGTGCAGCGCTGGCGCCGTGCCTCGGCGTCGATGTCATTCACCGGCTCCAATCCCTGTACGGTAACGCGCCCGGCAGCCCGCAGTGCCGCGGTCGACTCTCGCGGAGTGCCGTACGGCGCGTACACCGCCTCTCGCTTGGCCGGTGCCGGCAAGGCCTGCAGCACCATCTCCATGTACAGCGTGAAACCCGTCGCGGTCTCGGTCGGGTCGCCGTTCGGACGGTATCGCCCACCGCGCCCCATTTCGCCGCGTACCCCACGGGCGAACAGGCTGAACGCGATGCCGGTGTGATATTCGAACCCACGATTTTCGACCGGATCGAGGGTAATGGCGAGCTCGGGCTCGGCCGCCGCGACCAGGTCGACCACATGGGTCAAACGGTCGAGCGCGGCGCGCGCATCATCCGGCAGGTCGATCCCCGCCAGCGCCGACAGGGCCGCATCCTTCGGACCGGTGGCGGCCAGCAGGCGGGTCAGTACTGGAGCCACGGCGCCGCCGAGCGCCTCGACGGCGGCGATGTCCTTGCGATCGATCGCGGCGCGCAGACGCGCCAGATCGGAGGATGGCAACACGACCTCGGCCAGTACCGCCGGCACCAGCGGCGGCACCATCAGGTCGACCGACAGACCCTTCACGCCGGCGGAGCGCAACGTCTCGATCCCCACCAGGATGATCTCGGCGTCGGCCTCGGCGGTGGCGCTGCCGATCAGCTCGGCACCGACCTGCACCATCTCGCGTTCGGGATTCAGCTGGTCGGCGACGGTGCGCAGCACTTCGCCCGAGTAGCACAGCCGCAGCGGCCGCGGCGCGTTCTTCAGCCGGGTCGAGGCGATCCGGGCGACTTGCACGGTCATGTCGGCGCGAACACCCATCATGCGCTGCGACATCGGGTCCATCAGCCGGAACACCCGGTCGGACGTCGCCGCTCCCGGTCCTTCCAGCAAGCTGGTCTCGAACTCGATCAGCGGTGGCTTCACGCGTTCGTAACCGTGGGCCACGGTACGCGCCACCAGCAGCTCGATCAGCCGGGCTTCGTTGCCGGCGCTCGGCGGAAGTATGTCGCGCAGCCCCGCGGGCAACAGGGCGCGGCGGCCGAGTTCAGTCAGCGTGTCGGACACGGGCGGCGCAAGCCTCTCGTCAGGGTATCGAACGGCGCCCTGTCCTAGAGGAAACCGTTGAACGGGGCAACGGGCGGATCGCGTGGGCGCCACATCCAGGCGCAATCTTATCCGGTTCTCACGCGTTGCCGGGTACTATCGGACCAATGATCAGCGCCACGAGATCGCGCACCATCGGAGACAGCCGTTGAAAGCCGCAGGGCTCCATCGACGCCAACTCTTGAAGACTGCGTTGCTGGCCAGCGGCGTGCTGACCGTGTTTCCGATCCGCCAACCGCAGGCGCAGGCGCTGCGGGACACCAAGGTCGTCGTCGTCGGAGCGGGTATCTCCGGCCTCGCCGCCGCACGCACACTCGCCGACCAGGGTGCGTCGGTCGTAGTCCTGGAAGCCAAGGCGCATGTCGGAGGCCGGCTGCGAACCGACTGGTCGCTGGGCGTACCGTTCGAGGTCGGCGCCGGGTGGATCCACGGACCGAGCCGCGACAATCCGATCAAGCGGTTGGCCGACGCCGTAGGCGCCAAAACCTTCGTCACCGACGACGACAGTCTGACGATCTTCGACGCCGCCGGTGACGCGCTGCCCGACGACCGGGTGAAGAAGATCGACACAGACTGGGAGCGTTTGATCCTGCGGATCGACGAAGCGTTGGAATCAGACGACCGCCGCAGCCTCCGCGATGCCATCGCCACCCTGGCGCCCCAGGCGCTGAACGACCCGGGCGTGTTGTGGGCGCTCTCAGCTTATACCGAGTTCTCCAGAGGCGGGCCGATCGAAGACCTGTCGGCCACCCTGCACGACGATGACGAGGCGTTTCCGGGTGCCGACGCGATCGTGGTCAGCGGTTACGACAAAATCCTGGCACCGCTGGCGGCCGGTCTCGACATCCGGTTGTTCAGCCCAGTCAGCGCGATCACCTTGGCTGGCGACGGCGTGGTCGTTCGCACCTGCACCGGCGAGATGGCAGCCGACTATGTCATCTGCGGCGTACCGTTGGGCGTGCTCAAGGCGGGACAGATCGCCTTCAAACCGGCGTTACCTGCCGCGTACCGCAGGAACATTGCCGATCTCGGTTTCGGGAGCGTGACCAAGATCGCCTTCGAGTTTGCGGCTCCGTTCTGGGACCTGAAGACCCAGTACTTCGGCACCATGACCGCGCCGAAGGGGCGCTGGAACTACTGGCTCAACTACCGCACTTTCTCCGACAGCAACGTGCTCCTCGGCCTCAGCGTCGGCGCCTACGCCCCGATCGCCGACCGGATGAGCGACGCCGAGATGGCCGCCGATGCGCTGGCCGTGCTGCGGGGTGTGTGGGGCACCGACGTCGGCACGCCGCTGCGCACGCTGGCCACCCATTGGTCGTCCGACCCGTTCACCCTCGGCGCCTACAGCTATCCGCGGCCGGGCAATCGGGCAGCCCAGTTCGACGACTTGGGCGAGTCGGTCGGCGACCGGCTGTTCTTCTGCGGCGAGCACACGATCTTTGACCATGCCGGCACGACACACGGTGCCTATCTGTCAGGGCTACGCGCGGCAGCACAGGTGCTGGAGGAAGTGCGCTGATGCTAAGGACGCTATTCTACACCTCAGATCGGTCGGACAAACCGGCCAGCTTGGATACTGGCGTTGTCCGCCTCGATCAGGTAACGCTCGCTGACGACTGACGAGAGTATTGCTTCATGATGCGTCTGCCGATTTGCGGCTTGGTCTGCCTGCTGCTTGCCAGCTGCGCTTCGCCGGAACCCGCTCTGCGGCAACCGCCGCCCGCCGCGCCGGTTGCGGCCACCGGGCCGGCCGTGATTGCATCAACCATGGAAATCCGGATCGACGCCTCGGCGGTAGGCAACCCGCCGCTGGACGGCGTCAACCTCCAGGATGCGCTCGCCAATGTCACGATCACCGAGTTCCAGTCAGGATACGGCGTGGCGGTGTCGCCGGTCCTGGGCTCGCACGTCGAAGGGTCGCGGATCATCACCCACTACGCGCCGAACGCCTATCGCCAGACGGTCCACATCGACGGCCACGGTGCGACGCACTTCGCCCATTCCGATGTCAGCCCCGGCTGGTACACGTTGTACAGCTACGGCTCGACCGCAGGCTTCGACGTCACCCAGCCGCGCAAGGGCCAGCGTTCGTGCCTGGCAGCGGGCCTCAAGCTGGCACCCGGCGTCCGGCCGGTCGACCTGAAACCGGGCGATGTCGGGTATTTCGGACACTTCGTGATCGTGATCGCGGTCCTGCCCGGCAAGGGTGGCGCCCCGGCGTTCGAACTGGAGGTGACCGATTCCTTCATCGAACCGGGCCCGGCCAATCTCAACGAACTTTTGAGCGCCAAAGGCCTGGATGCCTCCCGCGCGCGGCGCATCCCGGCCAACGGCTTCCCCTGCCCGTGGTCGGTGCCACGAGCCGGTTCCAGCTGACACGAACGCCGATTCACCACCTGAAACCGACGCCGATCCGTCGTCCGCGGCAAAACGTCTGAGCTATGCGACGCTAGGGTGCGCGGCATAGTGTTGTCGCAGGGTTTCTGGGGGAGTTGGCCGCATGGCCGAGGCAGGACGGCGGCGCGGCCCGACGGGCAAGCCGCGCTACTCGATCTTGGCGCTGGCGCGCAACGCGCTCAGCTACCATGAGAACTGGCAGGCCGCCTGGCGCAGCCCGGAGCCGAAGCCGTCCTATGACGCCATTGTCGTCGGCGGCGGCGGGCATGGCCTGGCCACCGCCTACTACCTCGCCTCGGTGCACGGCATCCGAAACGTGGCGGTGCTTGAGAAGGGCTGGATCGGCGGCGGCAACACCGGGCGCAACACCACGATCATCCGCTCCAACTACCTGTGGGACGAGTCGGCTGCGATCTACGAACACGCGCTGAAGCTGTGGGAAGGCCTGAGCCAGGAGCTGAACTTCAACCTGATGTTCAGCCAGCGCGGCGTGATCACCCTGGCCCACTCCGAGCATGAGTTGAAGGAGATGCGCCGCCGGGTCGAGGCGATCCGCTTGAACGGCATCGACACCGAGGTGCTGTCGACCGCCGACGTGAAGAAACTGGTTCCGATCATCAACACCGACCAGGGCATCCGCCATCCGGTGATGGGCGGATTCATCCAGCGGCGCGGCGGCACCGCCCGCCACGACGCGGTCGCCTGGGGCTATGCCCGCGCCGCCGACGATCTGGGCGTCGACATCATCCAGAACTGCGAGGTCACCGGCTTCTTGAAGGACGGCAATGGCGCGATCGAGGGGGTCGAGACCAGCCGCGGCACCATCCGCTCCAAGCGTATCGGCTGCGTCGCGGCGGGGCATTCCGCCGTGCTGGCCGACCTTGCCGGATTCAAGCTGCCGATCCAGGCCCGCCCGCTGCAGGCGCTGGTGTCGGAGCCGATCAAGCCGGTGATCGACACCGTGGTGATGTCGAACGCCGTGCACATGTACATCAGCCAGTCTGACAAGGGCGAGTTGGTGCTGGGCGCCGGCACCGACAGCTACAACTCCTACGCCCAGCGCGGCTCGCTGAACATCATCGAGCACCAGCTGGCCGCCGCCTGCGAGCTGTACCCGATCGTCTCGCGCCTTCGGGTGCTGCGGACCTGGGGCGGCATCGTCGACACCTGCCCGGACGCCTCGCCGATCGTCTCCAGGACTCCGGTTGACGGCCTGTACTTCAACTGCGGCTGGGGCACCGGCGGCTTCAAGGCCACGCCCGGCTCCGGTCATGTGTTCGCCGATCTGATGGCCCGCGACCGGCCGAACCCCGTCGCCGCCCCGTTCACGCTGGAGCGGTTCAAGGGCGGCTACCTGATCGACGAGCACGGCGCCGCTGGCGTGGCGCACTAGGAGGGCGACGACATGATGCTGATCCCCTGCCCCTGGTGCGGCCCGCGCGACGATTCGGAATTCGCCTACGGCAACCAGGCCCACATCGCCCGTCCGTCCGATCCGGCGTCGACCAGCGATCAGGAATGGGCCGAGTACTTGTATTTCCGCGACAACCCCAAGGGTCCGTTCGCTGAGCGCTGGATGCACGCCGCCGGATGTCGGCGCTGGTTCCACGTGGTGCGCGACACCAACAGCCACGTGATCCTGCAGGTCTACAAGGTCGGCGAATGGCCTGATCCGGCGCTGGGCGTCGGGCCGGCGAACAAGGAGTCCTGAGGTGGCGAACCAGTCTAACCGCCTCGCCGCCGGCGGCCGCGTCGACCGCCGCAGGCCTCTGGTGTTCCGCTTCGACGGCCGGCGCCTGCAGGGGTACGCCGGCGACACATTGGCCTCGGCCCTGCTGGCCAATGACGTCCACCTTGTCGGCCGCAGCTTCAAGTACCACCGGCCGCGCGGCATCCTCGGCCTGGGGTCGGAGGAACCGAACGCGCTAATCCAGCTCGGCCGCGGCAACCGCACCGAGCCGAATCTGCGGGCCACCCAGATCGAACTGTTCGACGGGCTCGACGCCCACAGCCAGAACCGCTGGCCGTGCCTTCGCTTCGATGTCGGTGCCGTGAACTCGGCGTTCCACCGGCTGTTCCCGGCTGGATTCTACTACAAGACCTTCATGTGGCCGGCGTCGCTGTGGAGCACTTACGAGGAAGTGATCCGCCACGCGGCCGGGCTCGGCCGGGCGCCGGAAGGCCCCGACCCCGACCGCTACGAGCGCATGCACGCCCACTGCGACGTGCTGATCGCCGGTGGCGGGCCGGCCGGCCTGGCGGCGGCACTGGCCGCCGGGCGCAGCGGCGCGCGGGTGATCCTGGCCGACGAACAGGCGGAGTTCGGCGGCTCGCTGTTGGGCGACGACGACGTGACCATCGGCGGCACCCCGGCGGTCGACTGGGTCGCCGAAGTGGTGGCCGAGTTGGAGTCGATGCCGGAGGTCACGCTGCTGCGGCGCGCGACCGTCAACGGCTACTACGATCACAACTACCTGACCATCGCCGAACGGGTGACCGACCATCTGGGCGTCGGTCTACCGACCGTGCCGCGGCAGCGGCTGTGGAAGGTTCGCGCCGGACGCGTGGTTCTCGCGACCGGCGCGATCGAGCGGCCGCTGGTGTTCCGGGACAACGACCGGCCCGGCGTGATGCTGTCCACCGCGGTGCGCGGCTATGCGGTGCGCTACGGCGTGCTGGCCGGACGCCGGCCGCTGATTGTGACCGGCAACGACGACGGCTACCGAACTGCCTTCGCCCTGGCTGACCGGCAGGCGCGGGTCGCCGGCATCGTCGATCTACGCACCGACCCGATCGGGCCGCTGGTCGCAGAAGCCAAAAATCGCGGGATCGAGGTCCTGGCCGGCCACAGCGTTACCGCCACCCATGGCGGACGGCGCATCGAAGCAGCGGAGATCGCCCCGATGACCGCCGACGGCTCCGGCCTCGCCGGTTCGACCCGCACGCTGGAATGCGACGTGATCGCTATGGCCGGCGGCTTCAACCCGACGGTCCATCTGTTTTCACAGTCGCGCGGCAAACTGCGGTGGGACGGCGAGCGGGCGGCCTTTCTGCCGGGAACCAGCCACGAGGCCGAGGTTTCGGTCGGCGGCTGCGCCGGCACGAGTAGCGTGACGCAAGCGATCAAGGACGGCATCAAGGCCGGGCTGGATCAGGTTCGCGCGCTGGGTCACACCGCCCGCCAGCCGGCCGCACCGGCGGTCGAGGAGCACGGCCAGGGTGAGACCCGTCCCCTATGGCTGTTGCCGTCGACCCAACCGGTCGGGCGCAAAGGCAAGCATTTCGTCGACTTCCAGAACGACGTCACCGCCGCCGACCTGATGCTGGCGACTCGCGAAGGCTACCGCTCGATCGAGCACGTCAAGCGCTACACCACCACCGGCATGGGCACCGACCAGGGCAAGACCTCCAACGTCAACGCCCTGGCGATCGTCGGCCAGTCGCTCGGCGTGGACGTGCCGGCGGTCGGCACCACCACGTTCCGGGCGCCGTACACCCCGACCACCATCGGCGCCTATGGCGGCCGAGACGTCGGGCACCTGTTCGCCCCGACCCGCACCACCGCAATGGACCCTTGGCACCGGGCGAACGGGGCAAAGTTTGAGCATGTCGGCGACTGGATGCGGGCCTGGTACTACCCGAAGGCAGGCGAGACCTTCCGCCAAGCGGTCGACCGCGAAGTCACGGTCGCACGCAACGGCGTCGCCCTGCTCGACGCCTCGACGCTCGGCAAGATCGACATCCGCGGCGGTGACGCGGCCGAGTTCCTGAATCGGGTCTACACCAACGCGTGGGCCAAGCTCGGCACCGGGCGCTGCCGCTACGGGTTCATGCTGAAGGAAGACGGCATGGTCATGGACGACGGGGTGACCACCCGGCTTGCCGACGACCATTTCCACATGACGACGACTACAGGCGGCGCCGCCCGCGTGATGAACTGGCTGGAGGAGTACCTGCAGACCGAGTGGCCGGAGATGGACGTGCGCCTGACCTCGGTCACTGAACAGTGGGCGGTCGCGTCGATCTGCGGGCCGAAGTGCCGGGAACTGCTCGGCCGGCTGTGCAGCGACATCGACCTCGGCAACGACGCCTTCCCGTTCATGGCGATGCGCGACGGCACTGTGGCGGAAATCCCGGCACGGGTGTTCCGGATTTCATTCACCGGCGAGCTCAGCTTCGAGATCAACGTGCCGACCCGCTACGGGTTAGCGCTGTGGGAGGCGCTGATGACGGCCGGCGCGGACCTCGGAATCACTCCCTACGGCACCGAGGCGATGCACGTGCTGCGCGCCGAGAAGGGCTTCATCATCGTCGGCCAGGACACCGACGGCTCGGTGACGCCGCTCGACCTCGGAATGGACTGGATCGTCTCCAAGTCCAAGCCGGACTTCATCGGCAAGCGCGGCCTCGCCCGACCCGACCTGCACAAGCCCGACCGCAAGCAACTGGTCGGCCTGCTGACCGAAGATCCGACATTCGTGCTGCCGGAAGGCGGCCATGTGGTCGAGACCGTCAAGCCGAAACCGCCGATGGCGATGCTCGGCCACGTCACCTCGTCCTACTACAGCCCGAGCGCCGGGCGTTCGATCGCGATGGCCCTGGTCAAGGGCGGCCACGCTCGCAAGGGCCAAACGCTGTACGTGCCGCTGGAGGGCCGGACCATTCCGGTGACGGTCGCCGGCACCGTGTTCTTCGATCCGGAAGGGAGCCGCCGCGATGGCTGAGCCTCAGACCCCGACCGCGCGCACGCCGCTCGACGGCTACACCGGACCGATCGGCGGCCCGTCCGATGCCGGCGTGGTGCTCGGCGAGGTGCGTTTCCAGGGCAAGCTGAACCTGCGCGGCAACCCTGACGACGCAGCCTTCCGTTCGGCGGTCACCGGCGCGGTCGGCGTCGAGCCGCCGATCACCCCTGGAACGGTTGCCGCAGTCGACGACCGAGCGATCCTGTGGCTCGGGCCGGACGAGTGGCTGATCGTCACGCCAACCGGCGACGAGACCGCGCTGCGTGCAGCGCTCGATGCCGCGCTGGCCGGCCTGCGTGCGTCGACTGTTGACGTTTCGGACAACTACACGACCATACGGATCGGCGGTCCGAAAGCCCGCTGGGTGCTGGCCAAGGGCTGGCCGGTCGACCTGCACCCGAAGGCCTTCGGCCCCGGCCGAGTCGTCCAGAGCAACCTGGCCTTGACCAACGTCATCCTGCGCCAGACCGACGACGCCCCGACCTACGAGATCCTGGTGCGGCCGTCCTTCGCGAAATACCTCTGGGACTGGCTGACCGATGCGTCCCTGGAAGTCGGTTGCCGCATCGACGCCGCGTGAACCGATCGAGCGGATGAACCGGAGAACACTGCTTACCCTCGTCCTACTGGCAGGTGCCGCCGCAGCGCTGGTTCTCCGCGTGCCGGAGGTCGTGCTGGAGCCGCGGTTCTGGGCCGAGGAGGCCCGGGTTTATTTCGTCTACGCCCTGAACAATCCGGCCGGTAGTGCCTTGCTCGCGCCGCATCAGGGCTACTATTCGCTGGTCCCGAACTTGGCGACCTGGCTCGCGACCCTGGTACCGCTCGAGACAGCGCCGGCCGTTACGACCGCCGCTGCCCTGCTGGTGCAGTTCGTTCCCGTACTGATTGTCGCGACTAGCACGGCGGCGTGGAGTCGCGATCCCGGGCGATTGATCGTCACCGTCCTGGTGGTGCTCCTGGTCGGTGCCGCCGGGGAGTTGCACGCCACGACCACCAACAGCCAGTTCCACCTGGCGCTCGCCGCTGCCGTGATCTTCGTCGAGTTCACCTCCGACCAACCGCCAATGCGCCGCACCCTGCTGATCCTGGTGCTGGTGCTCGGCGGCATCACCGGGGTGCAGGCGACGTTGCTGGCGCCGGTGTTCGCGTGGCGTTGGTGGCGGGACCGGCAGCGCCAGGACGCCGCTGCCACCGTGGCACTCGGTGCCTGCCTCGTCCTTCAAATCGCCGTGGTGATGGCGGTGTCGGGCGAGGCCGACCGGTTCGCCGCACCGGGCGATATCGCAAAGGCGCTGCTCGGCTCGTTGGAGGATCTGGCGAAGGGATTGCTGATCTATCCGATCGCCGGAGGGCTGGGGCCGAAATACCTCAAGCTGCCATTCGGCGTCGCGTTTCTGGTCTTAGGCACGCTCGGCGTGGCCGCGGCGGCGGTCGCCCAGATCGCCATCCTGCGGCGCGGTCCCGGTCGAGACCTGATTGCCGCTGCCTGGTTGATCGCAATCGTCTCGTTCATCGGCTCGCCCCGCATGGCCGGCGGCGACCGCTATCTGGAGGCGTCGTCGGTACTGATCGTGCTGGCGATTGCGGTGGTGGCTTTCGACACTGGTCGGAACCGGCTGGTCCGGACCGCTGCAGGAACGGCGGTGCTGATCGCCATCGTGATGAACGGCTGGCTGTATGGCGTGCGCACCAGCGATGTGTACGATCCGGGCTGGCCGGTCTGGCGGCAGGAAGTATCGGCCTGGCGCGCCGGGGAACGGGCCGAGCCGCGTATCCACCCGCAATGGGCCGATGGTGTGTGGACGGTTCCGCTGCCGGAGCGGTTGCGGACACCATGAGACGGGTCGACGACGCTACAGTCCGGCGTAGCTCGCGAGATAGGCGTACGGTTCGGTCAGCCTTCCGTTGACGGCGATGGTCGCACCGGCGACCCGGCCATCGTCTTCGGCATCACCGAGCAGGGCCGGGAACACTTCCTCGACGAGAGCGGCGCCGAACTCGGCGGTCGCGTCGCGCGGCAGCGCAGTCGGCAGGTTGTCGGCCGCCATCATGGTGATCCCGTCGGAACTGAACGGCGGCCTCTCCTGGAACCGCACCGGATCGACATCATAGCAAGGGCTCTCTATGTTGGCGGCCCGCAAGGTCGTCGGCACCGATCCGCCAATGTCGCATGTCACATCGGCGATGGTTCGGATGCGAAACCCGGGGTCGAGGACATCGTGCCGTTCGAACAGCCGCGGCCCCCTCGGGTTCCAGACATGGCCGGTGATCAGCAGGTCGGCAGACTGCGTGAACGGCACAAACCCACTTTCGAACTCCTCCGGATGCCGCACAAACTGGTGGAAGTCGAACGGGCCACCATCGCGCCGCCGCGCATAGTGTTCCGGCGGCAGACGAGCGAACCGGGCGGCACCGGGCATTGGGGTTCTTAGGGATTCAGGAGCGACCTCGTTGGCCCCGGCGGCCTGCACGACCAGGGCGGCACCTGTGGCGACCCGCCCACTGCCGGTAATGGCGATCACCGGCGTGCCGAGATCGATCGTCGACAATGCGGCGAGCAGTCCCTCGATGCGGCCGAGCTCAAGCGCGGATGGCAACTCGAAACGCCCGACCTTGCGACCGTAGGCCCGCACTCCTTCGTAGGCACCGACGATCCCGGCCCAACGCCCGAACCCGAGGACGCTCAACCCGTCAGGGCGCACAATCCGCGAATAGTCGATCAGACGCGCGCCCTGGCGGATCACCGCCCGCATCAGCGCCCGGTTTTCAGGCTGCTCGCGGACAACATGGGCGAAGCACAGATAGGTGCGACCGCGCACCAGTTGTTCCGGGGCCACCTCTTTGACACCCAGCAGGATGTCGGCGTCCGGCAAGCCGTTCACCACCTCGACACCGGCCCGCCGGTACTCGTCATCGGTAAACGCCCGCTGATCACTGGATTCGACCAGCACCGGCACGTCGAAAGTGTCCATCAGATGCCGCGCCGATGCCGGATCCATAGCCGCACGGCGTTCGTCCTTGGCCTCGGCGAGGAGACCGACGACCGTCACGACAGGCGGCCATCCAACGCGTTGAGGAACATGGTCTTCATGTCCGCAGCATTGACCGGCATCGGATTCGACTCGGTCGACGGATCGGCCTCGGCCGCGACTGCAATCTCATCGACCCTCGCCCCGTCGACGCCTAGGCCGACGAGGGTGTGTGGGATCGCAAACCGTTCGCGCAGTTCCAGCACCCAGTCCATCACCCCGTTCACCCCGCCCTTCGGCAAGGCCAGATAGGCCGCCACCCGGTCGCATTTCTCCAGGATCGCCGAGCGGTTGTGGGCGATCACGTACGGGAAGAACACCGCGTTGGTCAGACCATGGTGGGTGTCGTAGCGCGCGCCGACCGGGTGGCTGAGCGAGTGGATGGCGCCGAGCCCCTTCTGGAATGCGGTCGATCCCATGGATGCCGCCGCCAGCATCATGCCGCGCGCCTCCAGATCTCGGCCATCGGCCACCGCTCGCGGTAGGAACTCCTTGATCAGCCGCAGCCCCTCGACTGCGACGCCGTCGGAGAACGGGTGCAGTTCCGGTGCGCACAGTCCCTCGAAGCAGTGCGCCAGCGCGTCCATTCCAGTCCATGCCGTCAGATTGGCCGGCAGTCCGACGGTCAGTTCCGGGTCCTCGATCACAACCTTCGGCATCATGGTAGCGTGCAGGAAGATCCGCTTCTCGTGCACACTCTCGTCGGTGACCACCGCGGCGCGGCCGGTCTCCGACCCGGTGCCGGCGGTGGTCGGAACCGCGATCATCGGCGCGACCTTGCTGCCGTCGATGGCAGCCGGGCCGCCGGATGAGACGTGCAGGTCGAACAACGGCCGCGGCTGGTGCGCCGCCATGGCGATGGTCTTGCCGGCGTCCAGGGCCGAGCCGCCGCCGATCGCCACCACGCCGTCATGCCCGCCGTCGCGGAATGCCTTCATGCCGGCTTCGATATCTGATCCGACCGGGTTGCCGCGCACCTGGGAGAACAGTTCGTTCGGCAGGCCGGCACCGTCCAACCGCGCGCGGGCGTCGGCGATCATCGGATTGGCAGCCAACCCGTGGTCGGTTACGACCAACGGTCGCTTGATCCCCGAAGCCTTCACTGCCGACGGCAGCTCCGCAATCGCCCCGACTCCGAACCGAATCTCGGTCGGATACCGCCAAATGCCGCTGGGAAATCCGCTCACCTTACCCTCGCCCCGTTTGATCCATCCCGATTGGCCAGACGGTACCGTCAGCGTCGCTTCCGAACAAGCAAACCGTGCCGCGAAGCGCAGTGGCATTGAATCGGTTTCAGAGGGCGACTACTGGTCGACCCCGACCCGCCCGAACGCTGGCAAGCGGAGGGCCGGATTGACGAAGTCGAGCCCGACCGACAATCCCAGGAGATTGATCTCCACGCCCTCCTCCGGCGCCAGGATCAAGCCGGCTAGGCCGAACAGGGATAACTGAATGCCGCCGCCGCTGGGTGCCCGGCCGATGGCATCGGACAGCGACCGATAGTCCTTGCCGATCGCTGTCGGCGGCAGGTCGAGGCCGAGTTCCGGTACCGAGCGGGCGATGTGAGCGGTGAAGGTGTTGCTGTTCGGCCCGGGATAGCTGCGGTAGCGCTCCGGAAACGGATAGGACTTCACCGCCGCCTCGATCTTCGGGATCAGGGTGTCGGCCGCCTCGCCGCGACGATCCAGCAACAGCCGTGGGGTCTGGCCGTACCACATGGCGTCCGGGGCGGCGTAGTTGTGCCGGACCACCCGTCCGCCACCCCAACCGACCACGTCCCATCGCGTATAGGCCTCGCCGTCCACCGGCTTGGTCACGACCCAAGTATGGATCGCGACAATGCCGCGCCAGCCGAAGGTCGGTGCGGCATAGACCTGGACCACCGCCCGGCGCTCGATTTCAGGATCCGGTGCAAGTCCGGTCGGCGCGCGCGACGCCTCGTACCACGGCACACCGGCCCAGGAATGCCCCGCGCTCTTGATCAGCACCGGCCCGACCAGCGCCAACGTCGCAATCCCAAGACTCAACTTCGCCAACAGGCTCATTCGGTCACTCGTCCGGTCACAGGCCCACCCATCCTCAGCCCCGCACGAACGGCTCCGAGATCGACGGCAGATGGCCGCTCCTCAAGCGAAGGACAAGTGCGACCTCGGTCAGTTCATCCGAAACAGCTTGCCCGGATTCATGATGTTGTCGGGGTCGAGCGCCTGCTTGACCGCGCGCATCACCGGAACCGCCTCCGGCAGCTCCGCCGCCAGGAACTCGATCTTGCCGTAGCCGACGCCGTGCTCGCCGGTGCAGGTTCCCTCCATCGCCAGGGCCCGCAGCACCATACGGTCGGAGTGTTCCTTGGCCCGGCGCATCTCGTCCTCGCTGCTCGGGTCGATGACGTAGACCAAGTGGAAGTTGCCGTCACCGACATGCCCGACCAGCGGCGCGTACAATCCGGTCTCCTTCAGATCCTTCTTGGTCTCGATGATGCACTCCGCCAGCCGCGAGATTGGCACGCACACGTCGGTTGGCCAGCCTTTGGAACCCGGCCGCTGCGCCAACGCCGCGTAGTACGCGTTGTGCCGCGCCTCCCACAGCTTGCTGCGATCCTCCGGCTTGGTCGCCCACTGGAAATCGGTACCGCCCAGTTCCTGCGCGATGCCCTGCACGGTCTCAGCCTGTTCGATCACGCCGGCGTTGGTGCCGTGGAATTCGAAGAACAGTGTCGGCATCGCCTCCAGCCCCTCGAGCTTGGAATGCGCGATGCAGGCGGCCATCTGGGCGTCGTCCAGCAACTCGACCCGCGCCACCGGCACGCCGGTCTGGATCGTCAGGATGCAGGTGTTGACGGCACTCTCCAGGTCCGCGAACTGGCAGACCGCCGCCGAGATCGCCTCGGGAATGCCGTAGACCCTCAACTGGATCTCGGTGATGACGCACAGCGTGCCTTCGGAGCCGACGAACAGCCGAGTCAGGTCGTAACCAGCTGCCGACTTCTTGGCCCGCCGCGCCGTGCGCACCACGCGGCCGTCGGCCATCACGACCGTCAGGCTCAACACGTTGTCACGCATGGTTCCGTAGCGGACCGCGTTGGTGCCTGACGCGCGGGTGGCGCACATCCCGCCGATCGAGGCGTCGGCACCCGGATCGATCGGAAAGAACAGCCCGGTATCACGCAGATGCTCGTTGAGCTGCTTGCGGGTGACGCCGGCCTGCACCCGGACGTCCAGATCCTCGGCGTTGACCTCCAGCACCGCGTTCATGCCGGACAGGTCGATCGACAGCCCGCCATGCAGTGCCGCCACCCCGCCCTCCAGGGAGGTTCCGACACCGAACGGAATGACCGGCCACTTATGCGCCGCGCAGATGGTCACCGCCTGCGACACCTCCTCGGTGCTCTGCGCGAAGAACACCGCGTCGGGCGCCACGGTCGGATGGTAGCTCTCGTCGGTACCGTGCTGGCGCCGGATCGCCTCGCCGGTCGAGATCCGGTCGCCGAACCGCGCCTGAAGAGCGGCAAGCGCCGCAGCGCGGGCGGTGGCATCCGATGCAACAGGAATTACCTGCATAGTGGAAGTACTCCCAGGAACCGGTTCGGCGAAACGCTGGCCAGCATGCCCCGATGATCGATTGCGGTCGAGGGCCGAACGCCTCGGCCCAAGGACTGTCCGTTTGCGGAAGAGGCTGCCACCGTATACTGTATCCGAGATCGCAGAATGCATCGCGTAAGCCTTGGGCGAAGACCCAAGCGTCCGACGGCAGGCCGAAGGTGGGGACCATGGCCCTGGACTCAATCGGATCCGGCAGCGGTGCGATCAACGCCCTCCGGAATCTCGACTCGATCAACCGAACCGAGGAGACGCGCGGTACTCCGCCGCCAGCGTCCACCGACAATGACATCCGCGTTTCCAATGCGTCCGTCACGGACGTGCGACAGACCGAGCAGCAGACCCTTGACACTCTCCGCCAGGGGTTGAGTCAGGCGTCGGCGGTCGGCAATGTTGCGCTGGCTGGTGCCCGATCGGTGTCCGACACCCTGGACCAGATCGGCGAGCGTCTTCAGCGACTCACCGATCCCCGGCTGGCCGCCGATCAGCGGGCAACGCTGACCACCGAAATTCAAGGTCTGGTCCGTCAGGGCCTGGATACCGTCGATCGGGCAAGCTTCAACAACGTCAACCTGCTGGACGCGTCGCGCGACCAGGGCGTCGAGGTGACCGCCGGCCGCGACGGTGGTACCGCCACGGTTCGCGACCAGGATTTGCGCACCGGGCTTGAGAGCCTTCAGGGCCTCGACCTGTCGACCGCCGAGTCAGCGCAATCCACGCTCAACAGCGTGTTCGCCGACGTCCGCACGACCACCAACACGGCCGTGGATAACCTGACGGAAGACACTCGCCGGGTCGATGAGCGCAATCAGGACGTCCAGCGGCTCCAGGCACAGGTCCCAACGCCCGACGAGAACGTCGACACCACGCTCGACGCCGGCGGTGCCCAGCAACTCGCCAACCAACTCCAGCAGGCGCTCGGCGGCCAGTCTCTCGGGATCGTCAACCAGCGACCGGAGACCTTGGTCGGGCTGTTCCGGTAACCCCGCCGACCCTGATCGTTCAGATGCCCGGTCGACTGCCGGTTCGGGGCGGGAACGCCAGATCGTAGGTGCGCTGCTCCGGCAGGATCGCCAAGTTCGGGCTGTACCAGGGATCATCGTCAAGCCGTCGTCCCCAACGCGCCCGCATGATTGCAGCCTCGGCCTGCCAGCGTTCCCGTTTGGCCTCGGTAAGATACGGGCCGCGGCTGGCCGACTCGTGATGCAGCAGCCGAGCGTACGGCGTCCACAACGTGGCGTAGCCGGCAACCTGTGTCTTCAGGCACAGATCGATGTCAGAGAAATCGACCGCCAGGTGCTCGGCATCAAACCCGCCCACCCAATCGAAAACCTGACGTCGCATCGCCAGACACGCACCGGTCACCGCCGACTGGGCCTGCACGCAGGTCATCCGGCGGCCGTGGCCGGCCGAGCCGTCTGCCAGGCCGACACCGACATGGCGAGCGACGTAGTCGCCGGCGACCGCGACTCCGGCGTGTTGCACCTTGCGGTCCGGATACAGCAGCTTAGCTCCGACCGCACCGATCTCCGGGCGCCAGGCCTGCCGTACCAGTTCGTCCAGCCAGCCGGCATCCAGCGGTTCGATATCGTTGTTCAGGAACACCAGCACGTCGCCACGTGCCGCCGCCGCACCATCGTTCATCAACGCTGAGAAGTTGAACGGCCCCGGCCGCGCCAGCACGCGCACGCCGGGGGCTCCGGCTATCCGCTGCAGCCAGGCGCGGGTGTCCGACTGCTCGCTGCCGTTGTCGAGCAGGATCACCTCGCGCTGCGGATACCCGGTCCGGCGCAGGATCGCATCGACGCAGCGGCTCACCAGTTCCAGCCGGTCGCGGGTCGCGATGATCACGCTGGCCAACGGCGCCGGTTCCGGCAACGGCCATTGCACGCGATAGCGCTGATCGACATCCACCAGCCGGGCGTCCGGCTGGGTGCGTGCCAGATGCTCAGCCACCGCCCGACGGGTCGCGGCGGCCGCATAGGGCTTAGCCTCGACCCCGCGTGCCGTCGAACCGGCGACCGCCCGCCAGTGATACAGCACGCGCGGCAAATGCCGTATGCGTGCCGGCGTGGTCCGCTCGGCCACGCGCAGGACGAGGTCGTGATCCTGGCTGCCCTCCAGCCCTATTCGCAGCCCCCGACCGCTTCGACCAGAGCCCGCCGATAGACCGCGAGGTGGCAGATGTAGTTCTGGGCCAGCAACCGGTCGGGATCCCAGTCCGGCTTGAAATGCGGCTCGAAATGCGAGCCCGCCTCGTCGATCTTGTCTTCGTCGGAGTAGATCAGATCGAGGGTGGGATCCGCGACGATCGTTGCCGCGACGATCGTTGCCGCTACGTGGTGCAGCGCATGGATATGCAGACAGTCGTCGTGGTCGAGGAAAGTCACCCACTCGCCGGTGGCACCGGCCAGCGCACTGTTGGTCGCCGCCGAGATATGTCCGCGCTGCGGACGCCAGACCACGCTGATGCGGGGGTCGCGCGTTTCAGCCGCGGCCAGGACCTTTTGCACCTCAGGATCGCGCGACGCGTCATCGGCGACGCAAAGCTGCCAGTGCGCATAGGACTGCCGCTCCACCGACGCAATCGCCTCCTCCAGGATCAGCGGAGACGGATCGCAGACCGGCAGCATGACGCTGATGGTTGGCGGCGAAATCCAACGGCTGGCAATATCAGCAAGCACTGAGGAATCATCGCGATCGTACTCGGCGCGCCATTGCTCGTACCGGGTGCGGCGGGCTCGTGCCCACCCCGCCCCGGCACGACGGCCGACGCGCAAGGCGAGGTCGGGGACCTCGGTTCGTTTCGCGAACCCGGACAGCGTCCGAGCGGCACCGTCGTGGTCTCCCGTTTCGGCCAGGATTTCGGCAAGTCCCGTCACAGCCTCATCGTCTCTCGGGTCAATCCAGGCCCATCGCCGGTACGCCGTCGCCGAGTCCGTCAGCCGGGCCTGGTCACCCGCGGCTTCGGCATCGGCAGGCGCCAACAGCAGAGCTCGACGCAACTGAGCGCCCGCTCGTTCAGTTTCACCGAGCCGCGCGGTCGCGCGAGCCAGTCGCCCCCAGGCGCCTGGTCGCCTCGGGTCCAGCACCACCGCCCGCGCCAGCCACCGCCGGCCGTCCGCCCGGGTGCCAAGCAGCGGCAGCATCACCCCCAGATTGTAAGCCGCTTCCGGAGCACCCGGCCGGAGCGCACCGAACCGCCGCAGCGACCGGGCGGCTTCCTCCATGCGCCCCGCGGTGTGGCAGGCGCCGGCCAGTGCCGCATGCCGATCCGGATCCACCGGATCGAGGCGAACCGCGGCCCGGAACGCCGCAACGGCATCCTGGATCCGATCGGCTCGGCGCAGCAGAACTGCCAGGTTGGCATGCGCGACCGCTACCCGCGGCCAGCGCGCGACCACTCCCTCGAACGCGACGATCGCCGCCGCGACTGCGCCGTCAGCCGCCAGGGCGGCGGCGGCGGCGAACGCGGTGGGAAGGTCGGCGCTCGGTTCGTTGGTCATTCGTGCCTGTCCGGTCGGCCTTCGGAGAGCCAGCCCTGTACCATGCCGGCTCGCCGGATTTCAGCGATTTTCGCGCGTTAACCGTTCGTTCACAGTGAATCGATTAATATCGCGCCGGGGCTGAGGGGGAGTACGAGACATCAACGGGCGGTAGAGTTATGTGGTCGGCAATCAAAACAGCATTGGGTGGCAGCGCAGATCGGCGGATTGCCCCGCGGATCAGCGCGATAGGCCAGGTGCATGTGGACAGCCGCACCTATCCGCTTGAGAACTGGAGTTCGTCGGGCGTTCTGTTCAGTGGGCACGATGGGCACGTTGCCAAGGGCCAGCGCTTCAAGCTACGGGTCGAGGTCCAAGGCGACCGAGGCCTGATCGAGTTCAGCGCCGAGGCCGTGGTTGCGCGAACTGCCGGTGACAAGGTCGCCGCACAGTTCTTCATGATCGACAAGGTCAAGAAGCGCGCCATCGTTGACTACTTCGCGCGCATTCAAGCGAAGCACTGAAGCCACAGGCCCTAGCTCCGCCGACGGGCCATCGTTATTCTCCCGTCGTCGGCGCCGGATCGTAGGTGCGCCCTTTTCCAGAGCTGTATGATGGAGCTCCGCTTCAACGCGCGTACCGATGTCATTCAAGCCTTCGCAACCCCGATTTACGGCCTTCGTATCTTCGAAGCAGAGCCGCTCAACGCCGATCTCAAATCCCTCATTTTAAATGACGAATCGTCAGATCCTGGCGTTCAACGCAGCAATGTCGGGGGCTGGCACTCGCGCGAAGACTTCCTGTCTCGTCCCGAGCGCGCCGTCCGCACCTTCAAGGAGTTGGCACTCACGGCCGTACGCACCGTGATGCCCCTGATGGTCGGAGGGGCCTGCCGGTTTGACGTGAAGGTCGCTGGATGGGCCAATGTGCTGCGTCGCGGCGGCCAGAATCGCCGGCACGTCCACCCCGGAAACCACCTCTCCATCGTGTACTACGTGGATGCCGGCACACCAGCCGCCGCATCGGACGCATCAGTGGGAGGCGCTCTCGAACTCATCGACCCGCGAGCACATGTCGAGATGACCACCTTGGCGGAAGACCCGCTGGGCCGAGGTCTGATCGTCCAGCCCTACAATGGTCAGATGGTGATCTTTCCGAGTTGGATGTACCATCAGGTGAACCCATATCAGGGCGATGCCGAGCGGATCTCGATCGCAGTCAACGCCCACATCTCCAATGTCATGCGCCTACCGGAAACACGCTCCGGTGAATTGGTTAACGCAAGACATTGACCACTGTCGGCTCGGACGCCAGACTCAGGCTGATCGTCAGGATCGCGGAGCTGGCCGGGTCTAAGCGTGAGCATCTGGGGAAAAATCATTGGCGGCGCCGCCGGTTTTGCGCTGGGCGGGCCTATTGGTGCGTTGATGGGGGTGATCGGTGGTCACGCCATCGACCGCTATGCGTTGCCCGATGAGTCGATCGACGAGGAAGCCGCGACCCGCAAGATCGCGTTCACCATCGGGGTGATCGCGCTCGGCGCCAAGATGGCCAAGGTCGACGGAACGGTCACGCGCGATGAGATCGCAGCGTTCCGCGAGGTTTTTCACATTCCGTCCGAGGAGACTCGCAACGTCGGCCGCGTCTGGGACATGGCGCGCAAGACCAGCGATGGCTACGAGGCCTATGCCGAGCAGATCGCCCGGCTGTTCAACCCGGGATCGCCGGTTCTGGAGCAGCTTCTCGGCTCGCTGTTCCACATCGCCCGGGCCGACGGCGTTGTTCACGACAAGGAAGTGGAGTATCTGCAGCGCGTCGCGGCCATCTTCGGGTTTGACGACATCGCCTTCGAGCGGATGCGCGCCACCTTCACGGGCGGCACGTCCAACGATCCCTACGCGGTGCTGGGTGTGACGCCCGATACCGACGATACGACGATCCGGAACGCGTACCGCCAACTGGTCCGCGAGCATCACCCCGATCGCCTGATCGCCCAGGGACTTCCGGAAGAGGCGGTGGCGGCGGCGACGGACAAGCTGGCGCGGATCAACGGCGCCTGGGATCGCATCAAGCAACACCGGAAGCTGGTTTAGACGCATGGCATCTCCCGGCGACAGGGCGGCCCCTCCGGCCGTCGCACTTCGTGGCGCGCAATTGGGTTTCGGCGGCCGCCCGCTGTTCAGCGGTGTCGACCTGCCGGTCGCCAAAGGCGAGCGGTTGTGCCTAGTCGGGCGCAACGGCTCCGGAAAATCGACGCTGCTCAAGGCGCTCTCCGGCGAGATCGACCTGGACGGTGGCGAGCGGTTCCTGCAGCCCGGTGCCCGGGTCGCCTATCTGCCGCAGGATCCGCGGGCGCCCGGTGACCAACTGGTGTTCGAGAACGTCGCGGCCGGCCTGCCGCCGGTACCCGAGGGCATTCCGCAGGACCACTTGGTGGAGGCGGCCTTGGCTGGCCTCGGACTCGACGGCGAGCGCCGGATGGGCACCTTGTCCGGCGGCGAGACCCGGCGCGCCGCCCTGGCACGCGCCCTGGTCTCCGATCCGGACGTGCTGCTGCTGGACGAGCCGACCAACCACCTTGACCTGCCAACCATCGAGTGGCTGGAACAGGAGTTGATGCGCAGCGAGGCCGGCCTGCTGATCATCAGCCACGACCGCGCGTTCCTGCGCCGATTGGCCAACCGCACCTTGTGGCTGGAGCGCGGGGACCTGCACCGGCTGAACGAGGGCATCGACGCGTTTCCCGACTGGGCCGATCGGATGCTCGCGGACGAGGAAGCCCAGGCCCACAAGCTGAACCGCAAGATCGCTGAGGAAACCCGCTGGCTGCGCGAAGGCCTGACCGCCCGGCGCAAACGCAACATGGGCCGGGTCCGTTCCCTGCTCGGCCTGCGCCGCGACCGGGCGGACCGCATCAAGCGACCGGAAGGCCTGAAGCTCGACACCGGCGACGCGACGCGCAGCGGCACTTTGGTGCTGGAGGCGATCAATCTCACCAAGTCGTTCACCGATGAGCGCGGGATCGAGACCAAGGTCGCCGACAACGTGTCGTTCGTGGTCCGCCGGACCGACCGGATCGGCGTGATCGGCCGCAACGGCACCGGCAAGACCACGTTGCTGCGGATGCTGCTCGGTCACGAGACGCCGGACTCCGGCCGGGTGAAGACCGGCTTCGGGGTCGAGGCTGTGTACTTCGACCAGAAGCGTGCCCAGCTCAATCCAGACGACACCCTCTGGTCGACGCTGTGCCCCGGCGGCGGCGACACCGTGACCATACGCGGCAGGCCGAAGCACGTCGTTTCCTATCTGCGGGACTTCCTGTTCGAGGACCGGCAGGCCACCGCGAGGGTAGCGACTCTGTCGGGTGGCGAGCGCAACCGGCTGCTGCTCGCCAAGCTGTTCGCCCAGCCGCACAACCTGCTGGTCCTGGACGAACCGACCAACGATCTGGATGTCGAGACCCTGGACCTGCTGCAGGAGGAACTGGCCGACTACGACGGCACCATCGTGCTGGTCAGCCACGACCGTGACTTCCTGGACCGCACCGTCACCTCGATCCTGGCGATCGAAGGCGACGGAAAGCCGCGGGAGTATGTCGGCGGGTACAGTGACTACGCGGCTGAACGCAAGCGTACCGGCGCCGACGCGTCGGACACCGATACGCGTTCCTCCCGGCCGGCCAAACCGCCGGCCGAGCGCTCCAAGTCGAAGCAGAGCAAGCTGAGCTACAAGGACTCCCGCGAACTCGACCAACTGCCGAAGCGGATCGCCTCTCTGGAATCTGACATCGCCAAGCTGGAGGCGATGATCGCGGATCCCGACCTGTATCGGCGCGATTCCCAACGGTTCGAGACGGAGACCGCCAAGCTTGCCACCGCCAAGGACACCCTGGCGGCGGCAGAAGATCGTTGGCTGGAACTGGAGGCCATGCGGGTGGAGCTGGAGAGCGCCTCTTGAAGCCAATCGACCTGCTGGCGGCAGTCGCGGTCAACCTCGCCTGGGGGCTTAACTTCGCGGTCGCCAAGCTCGGAGTCGGGGAATTGCCGCCGATGCTGCTGATCGGACTGCGCTACGCGCTCACCGCGGTGCTTCTGATCCCCTGGCTGCGCTGGCCGCACGGGCAGTTCCGGAAGATCCTCGGCATCTCATTCACTCTTGGATTCCTGCATTTCTCTTTAATGATCACCGGGCTCGCCGGGGTCGAATCATCGGTGGCGGCGGTTGCCGTACAGGCCCAGGTGCCGTTCGCCGCCATTCTCGCCTTCTTCTTTTTTCGCGACGCCATCGGCTGGCGGCGCGCCGGCGGCATCGCGCTAGCCCTGGTCGGGATTGCCGTGCTGGTCGGACAGCCGCACGGCACTTCCGATCCGCTGTCGCTTGCCATGGTGATCGCTGCATCCCTGGTCTGGGCTATCTCGTCGATCCAGGTGAAGAAACTTGGCTCGATCGACACGTTGGTCCTCAACGCCTGGATCGCCGTCCTGGCAGCGCCACAGCTACTGCTGGGGTCCTACATCATCGAGGGCGACCGGTGGGCCGACGTTCCACAGGCCGGGTTCTGGGGCTGGGCGGCGGTGGTCTACATGGCGGTGGCCGTCACGGTGTTCGGCTACGGTATCTGGTACCGCCTGCTGCTGCGCTATCCGGTAACCACCGTGATGCCGCTGTCGCTGCTCGCCCCGACATTCGGCGTGCTGTGCGGTATCGTCCTGCTGGGTGAACCGGCGAGCGTGGAAAAACTGGTCGGCGCCGCGATCACCCTGGCCGGCGTGGCGGTCGTCCTGCTGGCGCCGCGTCCCGTTCCGCCTGTCGAGCCGGAGAAGCCTGCGTGACCGTCGAGCCGACTGTGATCGAGCACCCATCGCCCAATCATGGACCGCGGCCGGTCGGCGCGCCGATCGACATCCTGCTGCTGCACTACACCGACATGACCCGGGCCGAAGACGCGCTCGACCGGATGTGCGATCCAGCGGCCCAGGTCAGCGCGCATTATCTGGTCGGCGAGGACGGCCGGGTCTGGCGCATGGTCGCGGAGGACCGACGCGCCTGGCACGCCGGGGTATCCTGGTGGGACGGTGACAGCGACATCAACTCCCGTTCGATCGGCATCGAGATCAGCAACCCCGGGCACTCGCACGGCTACCGCCCGTTCCCAGACGTACAGATGAGCGCCCTCGAATCGCTGTGCCGAGGCATCCTCGCCCGCCATCCGATTCCGGCGAATCGCGTGCTCGGACACTCCGACGTGTCGCCCGGCCGCAAGATCGATCCCGGTCACCTGTTCGACTGGCACTGGCTGGCATCGCGCGGCATCGGCTTGTGGCCGACCGATCCGGCTCCGGCAACCCTGCAGCCGGAAGACATCGCAGCAGCACTGGGCACTATCGGATACCGCATCGGCGGCGCGGAAATGGCCGATCCGGCCGCCCAATCGGCGCTCTGGGCGTTCCGCCGGCACTGGTGCCCGCAGTCGCTGAAGCACCCCCTCGACCGGCATGTGGGCGGCGTGCTGAAAGCGGTCTCCGCGGCCATCAAAAAAACCCGAAAAAACCGTTGCACCCTGGGGGGATAGAGCATACGTATTGGGCTCTTGACGCGTGCGCACGTGCCGCTGGCCCCATAGTGGTTACGCAACGACGAGGCGTCTCTTTTCACAACCCCGGCCTTTGATGGCCGGTTGCGAAGGGGGAACCCACGATGCTGCGACCCGAAGCGGGCCTGGAGGCCCGCCGACGTCACTCTTCCGACATCATCCCATCAGCCCCGGCCATCCGGCCGCCGCTCAGTCTCGTTCCCACGGTGGTTACACCCCGTGGCGAACCGACCGATGCGATTCGCCGGTTCTTTGCTGAGACCCCTCACGATCATCCGCTGCTGGCGGTTGATCTGTCGGTCGTCGAATGGAACTACCGTTCGCTGGCCTTCGCGCTGCCGGAAACCGCGATCTACTACGCGGTGAAAGCCAACCCGGAGCCGGAACTGGTCGATCTGCTGGCCGCCCTCGGCAGCCGGTTCGACGTCGCCAGCCGCGGTGAAATCGAGCTTTGCCTGTCGCGCGGGATCTCCGCCGACCGGCTGTCGTTCGGCAACACCATCAAGAAAGAGCGCGATATCGCCTTCGCCCATGCCGAAGGCGTTCGGATGTTCGCGGTCGATTGCGAGGCGGAAGTCGAGAAAGTCGCCCGTGCCGCTCCCGGCGCGGACGTGTTCTGCCGCATCCTGACCTCGGGCACCGGCGCCGAATGGCCGCTGTCCCGCAAGTTCGGCTGCACCCTGGCGAAAGCCGAGACCGTGCTGCGTCGCGCCGCCGACCTCGGCCTGACCCCGCGCGGCGTCTCGTTCCATGTCGGCTCGCAGCAGATCGACCTGTCGCAGTGGGACATTGCACTGGCGGAGACCGCTCACCTGTTCGAGCGGATGGAAGACCAGGGCATCACCCTCGACCTGATCAACCTCGGCGGCGGGTTTCCGGCCCGCTACCGCGAGGATGTCGCGGGCGCGGAGGCTTACGGCCGCGCGATCTACGCGGCCCTCGACCGGCACTTCGCCGGCCGGGCGATCAACACGATCGCCGAGCCGGGCCGTGGCCTGGTTGGCGACGCCGGCGTGATCCGGGCGGAAGTCGTGCTGGTGTCCCGCAAGGACGACAGCGAAGATACCCGCTGGGTCTACCTCGACATCGGCAAGTTCTCCGGGCTGGCCGAGACCATGGACGAGGCGATCAAGTACCGCGTGACCACCGACCATGACGGCGGGCCGGACGGCCCGGTGATCCTGGCCGGCCCGTCCTGCGACAGTGCCGACATCCTGTACGAGAAAGCCGGTTACCGGCTGCCGCTGGATCTCGCAGTCGGTGACACGGTGCTGATCCTGGCGACCGGTGCCTACACCTCAACCTACTCGTCGATCGGCTTCAACGGCTTCCCACCGCTTGAGACCGTCTGCATCTGATCCCCTGACCCGCCCCGAGGCCCAGCGCCTCGGGGCGTCTTTTCTCACTCACCTTCCCGCACTTCCAACGGTGAGCGCGTGGCAGTCGTCGACCGTCGACGCCGCATGCGCGCCAGCCAGTCGTTCAGGCGTGGCACCTCGGCCAGCATCGCCCGGCCTGGCGCGGTTTCGGCGAAGTAAACCAGCATCGGCAGCGCATGGGTGTCGGCCAGGGTTAACGTGGTCCCGGCCAGGAACTCAGCCCCCTGCGGCATCAGCCGATCCAGCACATCCAGCACCTTGCGGGACTGTGCCAGTCCCTCGTCCAGCGGAAAGCGCCCTTCCTCCCGGTCCCGGGCCAGCATGACGAACACCGTCCAGATCATCGCCGGGTAGGCATAGCCGTCCATGATCCGCATGACCTGGGTCATCCGGGCGATGCCGGGCGGATCCGACGGGGTCAGCGGGTGTTCGGGATACGCCGCTTCCAGGTAGCGCAGGATGGCATCGCTCTCGAACAACTCGACACCGCCGTCGCGGAAAGACGGAATCTTGCCGAACGGGTGCAGCGACCGATACCAGGCGGGCGGCCCACCGGGTTGGAAGGGGTCGAGCTCGTGCAGGACGTAGGGCAGCGCCTTCTCCTCCAGCGCCAGCCGAACCGAGCGGACGTAGACGCTGGGCGCAAACCCGTAGAGATCGAACGGCTGGTCGGACATGACGATCCCCCGCAAGGCGTAGGGCACGATCGTAGATCAGCGTGGCGCTTGACGGACACCCCCCGCGTGCTAAGTCCTGGCCACGGATCAGACGGTCGGACGGCCGCCGGTCCCGGCCCTTCGGGGATCGGGATGGGAGGAAAGTCCGGGCTCCACGGGAATACGGTGCCGGGTAACACCCGGCGGGGGCGACCCCAGGGACAGTGCCACAGAAAGCAAACCGCCCGTTCCAGCCGGATTTCGGTCCGGACCAGACGGGTAAGGGTGAAAGGGTGCGGTAAGAGCGCACCGCGTCTCCGGTAACGGCGACGGCAAGGTAAACCCCACCGGGAGCAAGACCGAATAGGGATGGCCGGTCGCGGCTTCGGCAACGAGGTCGGCGGCGGATGCATTCCCGCATCGCTGTCCGGGTAGGTCGCGCGAGGCGGTCGGTAACGATCGTCCCAGATGAATGGTCGTCACCCGCCGACCGGTCTCGTCCTTCGGGATCGGGAAACCACGGCGGGATACAGAACCCGGCTTACAGACCGTCTGATCCGTGATTACGCTCGCAACTGACCGTCCTTAATCGATCGTTAACCCACTCAGCCTCACCCTTTTGCCATGGAGGCGCTTTACGACATCATCGCCGACCGGGAGCAACGTCTTCTGCTGCGCTGGTGGCTCGACGCCCGCGGCACCCGTGAGATGCCGGCGCGCGGCGACTTCGATCCTCTGGACCACCCCGACCTGCTGCCGCGCCTGTTTCTGGTGGCGGTCAACCCAGAACCGCCGCATTTTCGGTACCGGCTGTGCGGCACCGAAATCGATGTGCAGCAGGGCTATTCGATGACGGCGCGTACATTCGAAGAGCTGTTCAGCGGTGAGCTGCTGCGCTTCACCCACGAGCGGTTCTTCGACACCGCCTTCAATCGCCGGATCAGCTATCACACCACGCATTTCAGCAACGACAACGAAGCCAAGTCCTGGCGCTTCACCCGCCTGCTGCTGCCGCTGGCCGAATCCGGCGCGCGTGTCGACATGATCCTGGGCAGCCGCGTCGTCGTCAGCGGCCTGCGACGCAGCTACGCCGAGCTTGAACAGGATGTCGACACCCGCCAGAGCTACGAAGTGGCGGTCGTCGACGCCGCCCACGCCGCGGAGCCCCGCGTGCGAATGCTCTCGCCCGGCACCCCCGAGCAACTCTGACCGCAACCGCGGACGTGCCGCCGGCGTTCCTCCCGCGCCCTGTTGCGACCGAGGTTCAGCCGAATGCGCCCCATACAGTACCTATCCGCCCGGCCGAAACTGGTACGGGGGCTGAAGCTTGGCGCCGCAATCGTCGGCGGACTGGCGGTCGCCGGGCTGCTGACCACGCTCGGACTGCTGTGGTATCTGCCGCTGACGGCCGACTTCCGCGACCCAAGCCGCCTAGCCCTGACCATCCAGGATCGAGACGGACAGGCGATCGCCTATCGAGGCGTGAGCCCGGGTGGCAGCCTTCCACTGTCGAGCATGCCGGAGCATCTCCCCAACGCGTTCATCGCGTTCGAGGACCGGCGGTTCCGGGACCACCCCGGCATCGACCTGTTCGGCATCGTGCGTGCCGCCGCGGTCAACGCCTCCGCCGGTTCGTGGCGGCAAGGCGCCAGCACGATCACCCAGCAGCTTGTTAAGAACACCTACCTGACTCCCGAGAAGACCCTCACCCGCAAGGTCCAGGAGGCTGCGCTCGCCGTCTGGCTGGAGCGCCGCCTGACCAAGGATGCGATCATCGAACGCTACCTGAACACGGTGTATCTCGGCGCCGGCGCCTACGGGGTGGATGCCGCCTCACGACGCTATTTCGGCAAATCGGCGAGCGAAGCAACGCTGTCTGAGGCGGCCATGCTGGCCGGTCTCGCTCAGGCACCGTCTCGCACCGCACCGACCGTCGCGCTGAAGACCGCCCAGGAACGCGCCTCCCTCGTGCTGGACACAATGGTGGACGTCGGCTCGATCACGCCGGAACAAGCGGCCGCGGCCAAAGCTCAGCCCGCAACACTCGCGGCACAGCCGACATCCTCGATCGCCGCAGCATATCCCGCCGATTGGGCAGCCTCGAACGTCCGAAGCGACCTTGGCGATCTCTCCGGCTCGCTAACCGTTCGCACGACCATCGACCCCGGACTGCAGGAACTGGCCACCCGAACCCTGCAAGCCGTGCTTAGCAAAGAAGGACCCGACGCCAACGTCACCCAGGGCGCCCTGGTAGCGATGCAGCAGGACGGACGGATCCTGGCGGTTGTCGGCGGCGTCGATTACGCGGCGTCCGAATACAACCGCGCCGTCCAGGCGCGGCGGCAACCCGGTTCGCTGTTCAAGCTGTTCGTGTATCTCGCAGCGCTGCAAAGCGGAGTGCAGCCGGGCGACCGGGTCGAGGACCAGCCGGTCACCATCGATGGTTGGAGCCCAGGCAACTACAGCAACACGTTCCACGGCACTGTCACAGTTCGTGAAGCCTTCTCGCGGTCCTACAACGCCGCCTCTGTCCGCCTGCAGGAACGGGTCGGCCGCGACAAGGTGATCGAACTCGCCAAATCAATGGGCATCAGCGGGTCGTTGCCTCCGCATCCAAGTCTCGTCCTTGGTACGACGGAAGTTTCGCTGGTCGAGATCACCGCGGCATTCGCTGCCGTCCAAGCCGGCAAGGTTCGGGTCCGACCGCGCGTCATTGAAAGCCTTACCACACCGGCTGGTGTGCCCTTGGCAGCCCCGGTCGACAACATTCCCGACGCGCAATGGCCCCGAGCGGCAATGCTGGATCTGCTGAGGGCGGTGGTCGACGGCGGTACTGGAGGAGCAGCGCGGCTGCCGGTCCAGGCCTACGGCAAGACCGGAACGACCCAGGACAATCGCGATGCCTGGTTCGTCGGCTTCGCGGGCGATCTGGTCGTCGGAGTCTGGATCGGGAACGACGACGATCGACCGATGAACAAGGTCACCGGCGGCGGCCTGCCAGCCCGGTTGTGGCAGGCTTTCATGATCGAAGCGCTGAAAGGTGCTCCTGCATACTCGACAACTCCGGTGGCGGCGTTGCAGCCCGGAGCGGACGCGCCGATCGAAGGGCAGGCCTCCGTGGTCGACACCGGCACCCTCCGGGTCGACGGCCAGCAGGTCCGCCTGCTGGGGGTGGTCGGAAAGTCCGGAGCGCCGGCACAGGCCATGGCCGACTATATCGGCGACCGCGACGTGCAGTGCCGGGCTTCGGCCAATGGCCAGCACCGATGCGAGGTTGACGGCTGGGATCTCTCGGAGGTCGTGCTGTTCAACGGCGGCGGCCGAGCCTCCCCGGACGCTCCTGCCGGCTACGTTCGCGCCGAGCGCAAGGCACGCTCGGAACGCAAGGGCATCTGGGCGGAAGGCGGCTAACCGCCACCGGTGAAGGCGGTCACTGCGGATTCGTCCACCCGCCCTTGGCATTCGACGAGGTCGGGTTCTGTCCGGTTTTCGGGCTGCCACCGGATGTGCCGAACACCTTCTGACTGTCCTTCTCAGCACCCTTGATGGTGTTCGCGCAGCCACCAAGCGCCAGGCCCAGAGCGGCGACCACCACCAAAGCGGCGCGGCGGGCGTTCCGGTAATCCAATGCGTTTGCCATCACAGTGCTCCGTTCCAATACAAACAGCCGGAGTGGCCGTTCCCGAAACTGGAACCCACGGCGATCGGTCTTGGTTCCGCCGCTCAACAAGAACATTTCAAGAACAATAAAACCTGCGCGCTGTACCACACGGCTCCTTTGGATCGCATTGCGTGTTCTTTCGAGCACTTCGCGATCGGAGGCAAAACCGCGGTTTGACCGGGTAAAGCCCAAGGAATGACGGCGCACTCCCGTTGACGCCCACCATATCCCATGATATCCCAGATCATCCCATGAACGAGGCGGGCCTATCCCATGCCGCACCGTTCGCCGGGCCGGGTCGATCGCCCGGACGCGGTTCGGGGACGAGGAGGGCGATCGGGCCGAGAGGTCGACGAATAGGGATCGAAATCCCGACACGCGAGGGCCGCAGTGGCAGTTTTTCTGTCCACATTCGCGAACAAGATCGACAAGAAGGGGCGGGTATCCGTCCCGGCAACCTTCCGTGCGGCCCTAGAGCAGGAAAAGTCGACTGGCCTGATCCTGTACCCATCGTTCAAGCATCCCTGCATCGAAGGCTGCGGCGACGAGCGGATCGAACAGATCGCGGAATCGATCGACGCGCTGGATGCGTTCTCCGAGGAAGCCGAAAACCTACAGACCATCCTGGCCGACTCCATTCGCCTGACCGTCGACGGCGACGGCCGGGTCATGATGCCAAAAGAACTGATCGACTTCGCTGAAATTGACGACACCGCCGTTTTTGTCGGCCAGGGCAAGAGCTTCCAGATCTGGAAGCCCGCCACCTACGAGACCTATCGCTCCGAAAAGCGCGCCCGGGCACGGCAATCCGGTGCCACGCTGCGCATCGTCAAGAACGATGACAACGGGGGTGGGCGATGACCGCTGACCCCGCCCTGCACATCCCGGTAATGCTTGAGCCGGTGGTCGAAGCGCTGGCGCCGCGCGACGGCGGCCGATACGTCGATGGCACCTTCGGCGTCGGTGGTTACACCCGGGCGCTGCTGACCGCCGCCAACTGCACCGTCTACGCCATCGACCGCGATCCCGAAGCGATCAGGCGCGCCGGTATCCTGGCGCAGGAGTTCGGTGGCCGGTTGATCGCGATCGAAGGTCGGTTCGGTGCCATGGACCAGTTGGTGGCCAACGCCGGTGCGGCACAGGTCGACGGCATTGCCCTCGATCTCGGCGTGTCCTCGCCGCAGATCGACGACGCCGAGCGCGGCTTCTCGTTCCGCTTCGATGGCCCACTCGACATGCGCATGGAGAAGGCCGGGCCGAGCGCCGCCGACGTCGTCAACGGCGCCACCGAGGCCGAACTGGCCGACATCGTGTTCTACCTGGGCGAGGAGCGCTACGCGCGCCGGGTCGCCCGGGCCTTGGTTGCCGCACGCCTGAACGGCCCCATCACCCGGACCGGCGAGTTGGCCGCAATCGTCCGCCGTGTCGTGCCGTCCTCCAAGTCGGGCGGAATCGACTCGGCCACCCGGACATTCCAGGCCCTGCGCATTCATGTGAACCGCGAACTTGACGAACTCGACCACGGCCTTGAGGCCGCCGAACGGCTGCTCTCCCCGGGAGGCAGGCTGGCCGTGGTCTCCTTTCATTCGCTTGAGGACCGGCGGGTCAAGACCTTCCTGCGCCGCCGGTCCGGCCGGACCTCCGGCCCGTCGCGCCACGCGATGGCGGCCATCGCCGGCCCGGTCGACGGCCCGCGTCCGACCTTCGAGGTGATCACCGGACGGCCGATCGCGCCGAGCGACGCCGAGGCGGCGCGCAATGCACGCGCCCGTTCGGCCCGGCTGCGGATTGGTCAGCGTACCGATGCCCCGGCGTGGCCGGCAGGCGAGGTGGCGTGATGCGTCGCTCAACCATCCTGTGGTTCCTGATCGCGACCTGCCTGGGTGTCGCCCTCTTCCTGGTCAAGCACGAGGTGCAACGCCGCGAGGAACAGCTGGCCCAACTGCACCGCCAGATCCTGTCCAGCCAGGAGGCCATCCATGTCCTGGAGGCCGAGTGGAGCTACCTGAACCGCCCGGATCGACTGGAAGCCTTGGTCCGACGGCATCTCGACCTGGTACCGCTCGACAACCAGCGGCTCGGTTCCATCGAATTGCTGCCGATGCGCCTGCCGTTACCGGACGTCGGGAGCACTGACGGCATGCCTGTGACGCAGGCTTCGATCGGATCGGGCACGGCAAACCTGCCCCCGCTGCCGGTGGGCCGACCCGTTGTCTTTACCCGGGAGGCTCGTCGATGAGGACACGCTCTGAAACGGTTCGCCTGGAAGGACACGCCAAGCAGGCGATCGAGACCGGGCGCAACCGGTTGATCCTCGCCGGCTGCCTGATCGGGCTGGCGTTCGTCGCCGTCAGCGCGCGCGTCGTGGAGTTGTCGGCGCTGCGCAATCACAGCGAGCCAGCGTTGAGCGCGTCGTCGGTCGACACCACACTGACCGTCGGCCGCGCGGACATCGTCGACCGCAATGGGCTGCTGGTCGCCACATCGCTGCGCACACCGTCGCTGTACGCCGACCCGAAGGAGGTACTGGACGCCGAGGATGCAGCGTTCCGGCTGGCAACCGCGCTACCGGACATCAACCCGGCTGAGACGGCCGCAAAACTGGCGTCCGACCGGCGTTTCGTTTGGTTGAAGCGCAATCTGACACCGCGGGAGCAGCAGCAGATCAACAGCCTGGGCATTCCGGGCCTGCACTTCTTCGACGAGTGGAAGCGCGTCTATCCCCAGGGATCGCTGACCGCCCATGTGGTCGGCTTCACCGACATCGACGACCGTGGCATCTCCGGCGTGGAACGCAGCTTCGACGATGTTCTGCGCGGTGGTCGCGAGCCCTTGCGGCTGGCGCTCGACCTGCGCGTCCAGCACATCGTTCGCCAGGAACTGGCCCAGCAGATCGCCACGTTCGAAGCAATTGGTGGTGCGGGCGTCATCGTCGACGTCAACACCGGCGAGACCATCGCCATGGTGTCGCTGCCCGATTTCGATTCCAACGTTGCCGGCCAGATGGACCCCGACGCGCTGTTCAACCGGGCGACGCTCGGCGTGTACGAGATGGGTTCCACCTTCAAGATCTTCAACACCGCGATGGCGCTGGAGGCCGGCACCGCCACCATGCGCAGCGGCTACGATGCCACCAACCCGATCAAGATTTCCCGCTTCACGATCAGCGACTACCACGCCAAGCGGCGCTGGCTGTCGGTGCCCGAGATCTTCAAGTACTCGTCGAACATCGGCTCTGTGAAGATGGCGATCGACGTCGGCACCGAGGGCCAGCGCGCGTTCATGGCCAAGCTTGGCATGCTGCGCGAAACCGCCCTGGAACTGCCGGAACTCGGCCGGCCGATGGTCCCCAACCCTTGGCGGCCGATCAACACCATGACCATCGCCTTCGGCCACGGCCTGTCGGTCAGCCCGATGCATCTGGCCGCCGGAGTCGCCGCCATGGTGAACGGCGGCATCCGTCGGCCGCTGACCATTCTTGAGACCGATACTCCGTCGCCCGGCGAGCGGATCATCTCCGAGCGCACGTCGCACGACATGCGTCGCCTGATGCGCCTGGTGGTCGACGACGGAACCGGCCGCAAGGCCGACGCCGAAGGCTACATCGTCGGCGGCAAGACCGGCACGGCCGAGAAAGTCGGTGGTCGCGGCGGGTACAGGCGCAAGGCTCTGATGTCCTCGTTCGTTGCCGCCTTCCCGATGCAGAAGCCGCGCTACGTCGTGCTGGTCATGGTCGACGAGCCCAAAGGAACCAAGGAATCCCACGGCTACGCGACTGGCGGCTGGGTGGCGGCTCCCGCCATCAGCCGGATCATCGCACGGTCAGCTCCCCTCCTCGGTGTGGCACCGGTAGACCCGGAAGCGCCCGAGATTCGCCGCGATCTGATGATCGAAGTGCCGGTCGAGGGAGGTAAGCGCCTTGCGTCTTTCTGAGCTAATCGACGGCCGAAGCATGAACCCGGCGGTAATCGGCGGGGCCGACCCGGATGTCGCCGGCATGACTGCCGACAGCCGGGAGGTTCGGCCCGGCTGGCTGTTCGCGGCGCTCCCCGGCCACAAGCTGGACGGCCGTCGCTACATCGACGACGCGCTCGGCCGCGGCGCGTGCGCAGTGCTGACCACGCCGGATTCCGAGGCCCGCATCGGTGGCCGCGTTCCCCTGGTGATGGATACCGATCCGCGTCGGCGCCTGGCCCGGATGGCGGCCCGTTTCTATGCCGCCCAGCCGGAAACCGTCGTGGCGGTCACCGGGACCAACGGCAAGACCTCGGTCGCCGAGTTCACCCGGCAGATCTGGGCACTGACCGGCCAACGCTCGGCCAGTCTTGGCACCCTGGGGCTGATGGTTGATGGCAAGCCCGAGGGGCCGAGCCTGACCACGCCGGATCCGATCCGGCTACACGCGGTCCTGAAGGATCTCGCCGAGCGCGGCGTGACCCATGCCGCCATGGAAGCGTCGAGCCACGGCCTGCACCAATCCAGGCTGGATGGCGTGCGGATCAAGGCGGCGGCGTTCACCAATCTGACGCGTGACCATCTCGACTACCACGGCTCGATGGACGCCTACCGGGTTGCCAAACTCGCTCTGTTCGAGCGGGTGATGGAGACCGCCGGAACGGCCGTCCTGAACATCGATTCAGCGGAGTATCAGAGCTTCGCTTCCGCCGCCGGCCGGCGCGGTCACCGCATCCTCAGCTATGGCCGGCGGCCGGGCGCCGAGTTGCGCTTGGCCAGCCGGGTTGCACGGCCAGACGGCCAACTGCTCGACCTGATCGTGTTCGGCCGGGCTCGCACCGTCGAGTTGCCGCTGGTCGGCGACTTCCAGGCATGGAACGCCCTCGCGGCACTTGGTCTCGCCATCGCCACCGGCACGCCCGACGACCAGGCGACTGCCGCCCTCAGCCGACTTGCCGGCGTGCGCGGGCGCATGGAGCGGGTTGCCGTCCTGGCGAATGGTGCTGCCATCTACGTCGACTACGCCCATACCCCGGACGCGCTGGAGACCGTGCTGAACGCCATCCGGCCGCACACCACCGGCAAGTTGTGGTGCGTGTTCGGTTGCGGCGGCGACCGCGACCCCGGCAAGCGTCCGATGATGGGGTGCATGGTCGGCAAGCTCGCTGACAAGCCGATCGTCACCGACGACAACCCGCGCTCGGAAGACCCGGCGACGATCCGTGCCGCAGCGCTGGCCGCCTGCCCCGGCGGCGAGGAAATCGGCGACCGGGCGGAAGCAATCCGATCCGCCGTCTCACGGCTTGGGCCCGGCGACGTCCTGATGATCGCCGGCAAGGGTCACGAGCAGGGCCAAGAGATCAAGGGCGAGATCCGGCCGTTCGACGACGCCACGGTGGCCCGCGAGGCCGCTGCCCGCCAGGGAGCCGGCGCATGACCGCGGTACTCTGGACCCGTGCCGAAGCTGTAGTTGCAACCGGCGGCACGCCGCTCGGCCGCGACTGGCAGGCATCCGGCGTGGCCATCGACACCCGCACGGTGCAGCCGGGTGATCTGTTCGTGGCGCTGTCGGGCGAGCGGGTCGACGGCCACGACTATGTCGAACAGGCACTGCAGACCGGGGCATCCGCGGCCCTGGTGTCTCGCCGGCCGGCCGATCTCGCTGCGTCAGCGCCGTTGCTGATGGTCGCAGACCCGCTTGCCGGACTTGCCGAACTCGGCCGTGCGGCTCGTGACCGGTCGTCGGCACGCATCGCGGCCGTCACCGGCAGCGTCGGCAAGACCGGTTCCAAGGAGATGCTCGCCGCCGCCCTGGCCGCCTACGGCACGACCCACGCCAGCAAGGGCAACCTGAACAACCACATCGGTGCGCCTCTTTCGCTGGCCCGGTTCAGCCGTGACGCCGCATTTGCAGTGTTCGAACTCGGCATGAACCACCCCGAGGAGATCCGGCCGCTGTCCCGCTTGGTCCGGCCGCACGCCGCACTGATCACCAACGTGGAAATGGTGCACGCCGGGTTCTTCGCCGGAATCGAGCAGATCGCCGACGCCAAGGCTGAGATCTTTGACGGCCTGGAGCCGGGCGGCACTGTCGTGCTGAACCGCGACAACAGCCAGTTTGGACGTCTCGCCGGCCACGCCGGACGGTTGGCGATTGAACGGATCATCGGCTTCGGCACCGGGACTGACGCCGAGGCTCGGCTGCTGAACACAGCGTCCGATCATGCCGGGACCCGCGTCGACGCGGAGATCGCCGGACGGCGGATGTCGTGGACCGTCGGTGGTATCGGCCGGCACTGGGCCATCAACAGCCTGGGGGTGGCGGCCACGCTGCTTGCCCTTGGACTCGATCCCGCGATCGGCATGGCCGCCCTCGGCCGGGTGACCGCCATGCGCGGACGTGGTGGCCAGCTCCAGCTCAGCCTGCCAGACGGCGACCTGACCCTCATCGATGAAAGCTACAACGCCAGTCCGCCGGCGGTTCGTGCCGCCCTGGCCGTGTTTGCCGAAACACGGCCGGCCGCAGGCGCCCGGCGGATCGCTGTGCTGGGCGACATGCTCGAGCTTGGTGCTACCGCCCCGGAAGCCCACCGCGGCCTCGCCGAGGCCGTCGTCGCGGCCAAGCCGGACGCTGTGTTCCTGGTCGGGCCGGAGATGGCCGCGCTTGCCGCCGCCTTGCCGGCTGCCCTGGTCGCCGGTCACGCCGACAGCTCAGAAGCGCTGGCCGCAACGGTGGCTGCGGCCGTAGCACCGGGCGATGTCGTGTTGGTGAAGGGCTCGCTCGGCATGCGGATGAAGGCGATCGTGTCAGCGCTGGAGGCCCTGGCGGCCCCGCCCCGTCGCGTCGTGAACGGGGGCTGAGGCGATGCTGTACAACCTGCTTGTCCCACTCGCCGACCAACATCAGGCGTTCAACCTGTTCCGGTACCTGACGTTCCGCACCGGCGGGGCCACGATCACCGCGCTGCTGATCGCCTTCGTGCTCGGTCCGTGGCTGATCCGCTGGCTGAAGAGCCGGCAGCGCGGCGGCCAGCCGATCCGCGAGGACGGCCCGGAAGGTCACCTGCTGACCAAGAAGGGCACGCCGACCATGGGCGGCCTGCTGATCCTGATCGGGCTCAGCGTGTCGACCCTGCTGTGGGCCAATCTGGCCAACCCCTACGTATGGGCGGTCCTGTTAGTCACCATCGGATTTGGCGCGATCGGGTTCGGCGACGATTGGCTGAAGCTGACGCGGCGCAACTCCAAGGGCCTGCCGGGCAAGCTGAAGCTGGCCTTCCAGATCGCCATCGGCACGGCGGCCACCCTGGCGATCTCGTCGACGATGTCGGAGCCGCTGACCTTCGGACTGGCGGTACCGTTCTTCAAGGACGTGCTGATCCAACTGTCGTGGTTCTTCGTGCCGTTCGCCGTGTTCGTGATGGTCGGCGCCTCCAACTCGGTGAACCTGACCGACGGTCTCGACGGGCTGGCGATCGTACCGGTGATGATCGCCGGCAGCTGCTTCGCGCTGATCGCCTACCTGTCCGGCAACGCGGTGTTCGCCAACTACCTGCAGATCCACCACGTCCCCGGCGCCGGCGAGCTGGCGGTGTTCTGCGGCGCGCTGGTCGGTGCAGGCCTCGGCTTCCTGTGGTTCAACGCCCCGCCGGCCATGGTGTTCATGGGCGATACCGGTTCATTGTCCCTGGGCGGCGCGCTCGGCACCATCAGCGTGATCACCAAGCACGAGTTGGTCCTGGCGATTATCGGCGGTCTGTTCGTGCTGGAAACGGTGTCGGTGATCGTCCAGGTCGCGTCGTTCAAGCTGACCGGCAAGCGAGTGTTCCGCATGGCACCGCTGCACCACCACTTCGAGAAGAAGGGCTGGCAGGAGCCCACGATCGTCATCCGGTTCTGGATCATCGCCATCATCCTGGCGTTGGTCGGCCTTTCAACCCTGAAGCTGAGGTGAGCGGATGCTGAACCTCGGCTTCGCGCGCGACCACACCTACGCGGTCATGGGCCTCGGCAAGTCCGGGGCCGTGGCCGCGCGTGCGCTCGCCGCGGCCGGGGCAACCGTGTTCGCCTGGGATGACTCGGCCGACCGCTGCGCGGCACTGCAGGGCGTGGACGGCGCCACCGTTGTCGATCTCGCCCAGCGTGGTCTCGGCGGCGTCGATGCGCTGGTGCTGTCGCCCGGCATTCCGCACACCCATCCCGAACCGCACCCGGTGGCCGCCGCCGCCAAGGCGGTCGGCGTGCCGATCATCGGTGACGTCGAGTTGCTGCTGCGCGCCCTGCCCGACCGACGGCTGGTGGCGATCACCGGGACCAATGGCAAATCGACCACCACGGCCCTGATCGGCCACATCCTGGCGTCGGCCAACGTGCCGGTCGAAGTCGGCGGCAATCTCGGCCGGCCGGCCCTGGAGTTCGCCGACCCCGGCCCGAACGGCGTTGTCGTGCTGGAGTTGAGTTCGTACCAGCTCGAACTAACGCCGTCGCTCGCTCCGACGGTGGCGGTCTGGCTGAACATCACCCCGGACCACATCGACCGGCATGGTTCGCTTGCCGGCTACGTCGCCGCCAAGCGCCGGATCTTCGCCCACCAGACCCCGAGGGGACTTGCGGTGATCGGCAACGACGACGCCCACTCGCGCGATGTCGCCGACCGGCTGCGCCGCGACGGCCGCCGGATCTTCGACCTGTCGGGTGTCGGGCCAGTCGTCGGCGGCGTCTACGCCGAGGACTCTGAACTGATCGACGCCCGTTCGGGCCGGCCGGAGACCGTGCTGTCACTGACCGAAGCACCCGCCCTGCCAGGTGAGCACAACGCCCAGAACGCGGCGGCTGCCTTTGCCGCCTGCGCTGCCCTCGGAATCCAACGCTCGGCAATCGCCGACGGCATCCGCAGCTTCCCCGGCCTTGCCCATCGTCAGGAACGGATCGCCGAGGCCGGCGGCGTGCTCTACGTCAACGACTCCAAGGCCACCAACGCCGACGCAGCGGCCCGCGCGCTGGCCTGCTACAGCGCGATATACTGGATCGCTGGCGGCCGCGGGAAGGAAGGCGGCGTCTCCTCCCTCGCTCCTTTCTTCCCGCGGATCCGCAAGGCTTATCTGATTGGCGAGTCGGCCGGCACGTTCGCCCGGGAAATCGGCGACGATTGTCCGACGGGTCTGTGCCGGACCCTGGAAATGGCGGTCCGCCAGGCCCACCTCGACGCCCAGGCCGACCCGCGGCCCGGCGCGGTGGTACTGCTATCGCCAGCCGCGGCGTCCTTCGACCAGTTCCCGAACTTCGAGGTTCGCGGCGATCGCTTCCGCACTCTGGTGCGCGATCTCTTGGACGGCAACGGCGCTGGCGACCACGCCGGCGAAAGGCGGGCGTCATGAGCGCGATCGCCCGCACCGATACCAGCATTTTCGGCAGGTGGTGGTGGACCGTCGACCGCTGGACGCTTGGCGCGCTGTTCCTGCTGGTCCTGATCGGTGCCTTGTTGATCCTGGCCGCCAGCCCGCCGGTCGCCGAACGCATCGGACTCAACGCCTACCACTTCGTGCAGCGCCAGTTCGTGATCATGCCGGTGGCGGTCGCGCTGATGATCGGCGTGTCCCTGCTGTCGCCGCTGCAGATCCGCCGGGTGTCGGTCCTCGGCTTCGCTGCGACCCTGGTCCTGCTGGTGATCGTGCCGCTGGCTGGCAACGAGATCAAAGGCGCCACGCGCTGGGTGTCGATCGCCGGATTCACGATGCAGCCGAGCGAGTTCGCCAAGCCGTTCTTCGCCGTTGTCTCCGCCTGGATGTTCGCCGAGTGGCGCCGCAATGACGGTTTCCCGGGTCACGTCATCGCTATCGGACTGTACCTGATGACGGTCGCCCTGCTGTTGTCGCAGCCGGACCTCGGCATGACCGTGGTGGTTTCCGCGATCTGGTTCGGCCAGTTCTTTCTGGCCGGCTTGCCGATGATCCTGGTCGGCGGCTTCATCGTCGCCGGCATCTTCGGCCTGATCGGGTCCTATTTCCTGTTTCCGCATGTCGCCAGCCGGATCGACCGGTTCCTCGACCCGTCTGCGGGCGACAGCTATCAGGTCAACCGGTCGCTCGAGGCGTTCATGAACGGTGGCCTGATCGGCACCGGCCCCGGCGAAGGCACCGTCAAGGCCTACCTGCCCGACGCCCATGCCGACTTTATTTTCGCGGTCGCCGGCGAGGAATTCGGCGGCCTCGCCTGTCTGGTGATCATCGCGCTGTACGCCTTCGTAGTGCTGCGCGGCTACGCCCGGCTGCTGAGCGAGCAGAGCCTGTTCGTGCTCCTGGCCGGCACCGGTCTGCTGACCCAGTTCGCCCTGCAGGCGCTGGTCCACATGGCTTCGTCGGTGCATCTGATGCCGGCCAAGGGTATGACGCTGCCATTCATCAGCTACGGCGGCTCTTCCCTGCTCGCCCTCGGGCTTGGCATGGGCATGGCGCTGGCTCTCACCCGCAAGCGGTTCGGCGGGGAGGACCTGCCATGACCGGGCCGATCCTGCTCGCCGCCGGCGGCACCGGCGGTCACGTGTTCCCCGCCAAGGCGCTGGCCGACGCATTGCTGGCCCGCGGCCACCGTGTCGGGCTGGTCACCGATCGCCGCGGCACGGCCTTCGAGACCGCGAGCGGTCAGTTGGAAGTGCACCGGATCCGCGCCGCCGGGATCGCCGGGCGCGGTCTGCTGGCCAAGGCCAAAGCGGTGGGTGAGTTGTTCATCGGCTACTTCGAGGCACGCCGGCTGATCAGGAATCTCAATCCGGCGGTGGTCGTCGGGTTCGGCGGCTACGCCAGCGTGCCGACGGTGCTGGCCGCTGCGGCGCGCAAGATTCCCGTCGTGCTGCACGAGCAGAACGCGGTTCTCGGCCGCGCCAACCGCCTGTTGGCCGCGCGCGCTGACGCGATCGCGGTCTCGTTCGCCGACGTCGAGAAGGTGAGCGCGTCCGACCGTCGCAAGCTGGTGCTGACCGGCAACCCCGTGCGCGAGGCAATCCGCCAAGTCCGGGGTGCCGCAGTAACCCCGCTTGCCGACGACGCGCCGATTGCCGTGCTGGTTACCGGCGGCAGCCAGGGCGCCAGCGTGTTCGCCGATCTGGTACCGGCCGCCATCGCACTGCTGCCGGAGAACCTTCGCCGCCGCTTGCGCTTGTCGCAACAGGCCCGCGACGCCGAGTTCGATCAGGTCGTCGAAGCCTATCGCACCATCGGCGTCGACGCCGACGTGCGTCGGTTCTTCGACGACATGCCGGCCCGACTGGTCGATGCCCGCCTGCTGATCTGCCGCTCCGGCGCGTCCACCGTCGCCGAGAACACCGTCGCCGGCCGGCCGGCGCTCTTGGTGCCCTATCCGCACGCCATCGACGACCACCAGACTGCCAACGCCCGCGCCGTGGCGACGGCCGGCGGCGCCCGTGTGCTGCCCCAGGCAACGACCGACGCCGCAACGCTTGCCCGGGTCCTCACGGAGATCCTTGGCGACCCGTCGATGCTAGCCAGCATGACTTCGGCCGCCCGCAGCGCCGGGGTGCCGGACGCGGTCGACCGGCTGGCCGATCTGGTCGAACGCCAGGCCAACCTCGCACCCACCGGTCAGGCGCATCAGAGCGCCGCCGCAACCACCGCATCGAGCGCCCGGAGGGCCACCGCGTGAGACAGCTTCCGCTCTCGATCGGAACCATCCATTTCGTCGGCATCGGCGGGATCGGCATGAGCGGGATCGCCGAGATCCTGCACAACCTGGGCTATACGGTCCAAGGCAGCGACATTGCCGAAAACCCAAGCGTCAAGCGCCTGAAATCGCTGGGCATACCGGTGTTTGTCGGGCACGCCGCCAGCAACGTCGATGACGCGTCGATCCTGGTCGTGTCGACCGCCATCAAAGGCGACAATCCGGAGCTGGCCGCTGCCCGCAGCCGGATGCTGCCGATCGTCCATCGCGCCGAAATGCTGGGCGAACTGATGCGGCTGAAGTGGTCGATCGCGGTCGCCGGCACCCACGGCAAGACCACCACCACCTCGCTGATCTCCACCGTGCTCGACGGTGCGGGCCTCGATCCGACGATCATCAACGGCGGCATCATCAACGCCATCGGCACCAACGCCCGTCTGGGCGCCGGTGACTGGATGGTGGTCGAGTCCGACGAATCCGACGGCAGTTTCGTGAAGCTGCCAGCGACGATTGCGGTGGTCACTAACATCGACCCGGAACACCTGGATTTCCACGGCACCTTCGAGAACCTGCAGAAGGCGTTCGAGTCGTTCGTCCAGAACATCCCGTTCTACGGCTTCGCAGCGATGTGCCTGGATCACCCGACGGTCCAGACCCTGATCCCGAAGGTCTCGGATCGCCGCATCGTGACCTACGGTTTCAGCCCGCAGGCCGATGTGCGGGGCGTCGACGTCGAGATTACCCCGGCCGGCTCGCGTTTCACCGCGATCATCACCGACCGGGCGCACGGCACAGAGCGACGGCTGGAGAACGTGCTGCTGCCCATGTACGGCCAGCACAACGTGCAGAACGCCCTGGCCGCGATGGCGGTCGCCAGCGAGATGGGCCTGCCGGACGACCGGGTGGTCGCATCGCTTCAGGGCTTCGGTGGCGTCAAGCGTCGATTCACCAAGACCGGCGAGGCCGGTGGCATCACGGTCATCGACGACTACGGCCACCACCCCGTCGAGATTTCTGCCGTGCTGCTGGCCGCCCGGTCGGCGTCAGGCGCTGGCCGAGTGATCGCGGTCGTCCAGCCGCACCGCTACACCCGTCTGCGCGACCTGTTCGAGGATTTCTGCACCTGCTTCAACGACGCCGACGCGGTGATCGTGGCCGACGTTTACCCGGCCGGCGAAGCACCGATCGCCGGCATCGACCGCGATGCCCTGGTCGAGGGGCTGCGGGCGCGTGGCCACCGTCGGGTCCAGCCGCTCGGCGACCCGGTCGAACTGGCCGCCCGGGTGCTGGATTTCGCCAAGGACGGCGACATGGTCGTGTGCCTCGGCGCCGGCAACATCACGACCTGGGCCCAGGCGCTGCCTGACCAGCTCCGCCACGCCTTGGGCGAAGGAGGTGGCGCATGATCATCCTTGCTCCCCCAAGGCATCGCAAACCCATGACCCATCTCATCGAACGGCTGCCGCCGGTGCGCGGCGAATACCGCGTCGACGCCTCGATCGCGCAACTCACCTGGTTCCGGGTCGGCGGGCCGGCCGAGGTTTTGTTCCGCCCGGCCGACGAAGCCGATCTGATCGACTTTCTAGCTGGCCGGCCGGGGGACGTTCCGGTCACCGTGCTCGGCGTCGGGTCGAACACCCTGATCCGCGACGGCGGCATTCCGGGCGTGGTCATCCGCCTCGGCAAGGCCTTTGCGTCTGCCATGGTCGACGGCGAACGGATTATGGCCGGAGCCGGCGCGCTCGACGTCACCGTCGCCGCGACCGCGCAGCGCGCCGGGCTGACCGGCCTGGAGTTTCTGTCGGGCATCCCGGGCACGATCGGCGGCGGGCTGCGGATGAACGCCGGTGCCTATGGTTCGGAGATCAGGGATGTCCTGATCTCGGCCCGTGCGATCGACCCGCTGGGCCACGTCCACACCCTCGCGCCAGCCGATATGGGCCTCAGCTACCGTCACTGCGGCGTGCCGGAGGAGTGGATCTTCACCAGTGCGGTGTTCCAGGCGCGCACCGGCGACTCCGCGACCATCGCTCAGGCCATGACCGACATTCGCGACGCTCGCGAGGATACTCAACCGCGCCGGGTCCGCACCGGCGGCTCGACCTTCGCCAATCCGGAGGGCCGGAAGGCCTGGCAGTTGATCGACGCAGCCGGTTGCCGGGGTCTGCGCATCGGCGATGCCCAGGTATCGGAGAAGCACTGCAACTTCCTGCTGAACATCGGTGACGCCACCGCCGAGGACATCGAGAGCCTCGGCGAAGAGGTCCGTCGCCGGGTGCGGGAGAGCAGTGGGATCACGCTGCGTTGGGAAATCAGGCGGATCGGCCAGGCCAAGGCAGACTCGGGAGGTGCGGCATGAGCCGGGCTGAGACACATGTCGCCGTCCTGATGGGCGGGTGGTCGGCGGAACGCGCCGTCTCGCTGTCATCGGGTCGGGAATGCGCCAAGGCACTGCGTCAGGCGGGATGGAAGGTCAGCGAGATCGACGTCGATCGCGGGATCGCGCGCAAGCTTGAGTCGGTAAAGCCCGACGTGGTGTTCAACGCGCTGCACGGCCCGGTCGGCGAAGACGGCAACATCCAGGGCGTGCTGAACATCCTGGGGATTCCCTACACCCACTCCGGCGTCCGCGCGTCGGCAGTCGCCATGGACAAACCGACCGCCAAGGACGTGTTCGCCCGCCACGGCTTGCGCTGTCCCGAGGGTCGCGTCGTCACCTTGAGCGACTTCGACAAGGGCGAGCCGATGACGCCGCCCTACGTGATCAAACCGATTGACCAAGGCTCCAGCGTCGGCGTCCACATCGTTCGTGAGGGCGACAACTACCGGCCGACTGCCGAGGATTGGCCGTTCGGCGACGCGGTGCTGGTCGAGCGCTACGTCCCGGGCCGCGAGCTGACCGTCGCCGTGTGGGACGGCGAGGCGATGGAAGTGACCGAGATCACGTCGTCGCACGGCTTCTACGACTACGACGCCAAGTACGCAGAAGGTGGCTCGATCCACATGTTGCCGGCCCCGGTGCCGGACGAGATCCGTCGTCAGGCCATGGACATCGCCGCGCGCGCCCATCGCGCCATCGGCTGCCGCGGCGTCAGCCGGGCCGACTTCCGATACGACGACACCGCCGGCGAGCCCGGCGATCTCTACCTGCTGGAGATCAACACCCAGCCCGGCATGACCCCGACCTCGCTGGTCCCCGAACAGGCGGCCCATCTCGGGATCTCGTTCCCCGAGTTGGTCTCCCGGATGGTGGAGGACGCGCGATGCGACGAATGATCGGAAGCAACCGGAAGACCAGTTCCGGTGGCCGCCCGCGCCGCCGCGCCCGTCCGGCATGGCTGGCGCCGGTGGCCCGCTGGAGCGCGGTAGTCGTCGTGCTGACCGGCGTTGGGGGGGCGGTCGGCTGGGCGATCGAAACCGGCCAGGTCGGCGCGATCTGGTCGACCACGGTCGACGGCGCGAACCGCATCGCCGCAGACGCCGGGCTGGCCGTCGACGATGTACTGGTGACCGGGCGGCAGGAGACCGATCCGCTGGTGCTGCTGGACGTTGTCGGCGTCGAGCGCGGCACCTCGATCCTCAGCCTGGATCTGGACGCCATTCGCGAACGGGTCAACGCCTTGCCCTGGGTGAAGACTGCACGGGTCGAGCGGCATTTGCCGGACACCCTGTTCATCGCACTGACCGAACGCCGGCCGATGGCGCTGTGGCAGCGGCATGGAAAGCTCGCCCTGGTCGACGAAGACGGCGTGGTGATCTCGGACCGCAAGCTCGGGCGATTCGGAGCGTTGCCGATCATCATTGGCGAGGGCGCGCCGGAGCGCGCGCGCGACACCATCGCCATGCTGGCCAGCGAACCCGACCTGCTGACGCGGGTAAGGGCACTGACCTGGATCGGCGACCGCCGCTGGACGGTGCGGCTGGACGATCTCCAGGGCGGAGGCATCGACGTGCAGTTGCCGGAAAACGGCGCGGCGGCTGCCTGGACCCAACTCGGAACCATGGAGCGCGACCACGGCGTCCTGAAACGCGACGTCATGATCGTCGACCTGCGGATACCGAACCAACTGATCGTGCGGGTCACGCCGGCAGCAGCCGAACGCGCCACCGCACCCGGCAAGAACACCTAAGGCAACAGGCGAGCAAGGATCACCCCGTGAAGAAACCCCTCGGCAAACCTCGCAGTGGACTGGTCGCCGCGCTCGACATCGGGTCGAGCAAGGTGTGCTGCTTCGTTGCCAGGATCGGCGAGCCGTCGTCGAACCCGTTGCTGGCGCGCGCCAGCGGCGTGCCGGCGGGCTCGATCCGGGTTGCCGGCATCGGCCATCAGATCTCGCGTGGTGTGAAGAACGGCCAGATCGTCGACATCGACGCCCTGGAAGCATCGATCCTGAACGCGGTCCATGCCGCCGAGAAGATGGCCGGCGAAACGCTGCGCGGTGTGATCGTCAACCTGTCCGGGGGCTGGCCCGACTCGCAGACGGTCGGCGTCGAGGTCTCGATCGCCGGGCACGAGGTCGGCGAGACCGACCTGCGTCGGGTGCTGGACCAGTGGCGCAGCTTGGACGGGCTGGACGACCGCGACCTAATCCACTCGATCCCGGTCGGGTTCACCATCGACGGCGCCAACGGCATCCGCGACCCACGCGGCATGTACGGCCAGACCCTGGGCGCGCATATGCACGTCGTCACCGCCGGCGCCGGCGCGGTACGGACGCTCTCCACGGTCATCGAACGCTGCCATCTGGACGTCGAGGCACTGGTGGTGTCGCCCTACGCTTCCGGCCTGTCGACCCTGGTCGACGACGAGATGGACCTGGGCGTCACTGTCATCGACATGGGCGGCGGCACCACGAGCTTCGCGGTGTTCTACGACGGCAACGTGCTCTACACCGATGCCGTCCCGGTCGGCGGCCACCACGTGACCAACGACATCGCACGCGGCCTGTCGACTCCGATCCTCGCCGCCGAGCGGATCAAGACCCTGTACGGCAGCGCCCTGCCCTCGCCGCTCGACGACCAGGAAACTATCGACGTCCCGACGATCGGCGAGGAAGACCACTCCCAGCCCAATCATCTCGCCAAGTCCCTGCTGGTCGGCATCGTACGGCCGCGGATCGAAGAGACCTTCGAACTGGTCAGGTCGCGGCTGGAGGCCAGCGGCTACGACAAGGTCGCCGGCCGCCGGGTGGTCCTGACCGGAGGCGCCAGCCAGTTGCCGGGCGTGCGTGAACTGGCCCAGCTCGTACTCGACAAGCAGATCCGCCTGGGCCGGCCGACCCGCGTGCAGGGCCTCGCCGAAGCCGCCGGCGGTCCGGCCTTCGCGACCTGCGCGGGACTGCTGGCCTACGCCGCCAACCCGCATCTCGACGCCACCCGCATGGCACCGCCACCGCAGCCGACCGGTGTCGCCGGCCGGGTCGGTTCCTGGTTCCGGGAGCACTTCTGATGCGCCCCGCGATCGCCATGCCCCGCGTTCTCCAGCCCGTCGGCGCCGGCCTGCGCCGACGTATGGCCAGGGTCGACCGAACCCCCGTCGGAGACCCCCTGGCCCGCACACCCGGGCGCCGCCCGCCCGGCCGAAGACGTAGCGGCGTGAGCCGCCAATTCCCCCGATCCCAGAGCTGTCATCCCCGGAGGCCCCAATGACCATCAACATCACCGTCCCGCACGACGACAACGAAATGAAGCCCCGCATCGTCGTGATCGGCGTGGGCGGCGCCGGATGCAACGCCGTCAACAACATGATTCGCTCGAACCTCGAGGGCGTTGAGTTCGTCGCCACCAACACCGATGCCCAGGCGCTGAAGCAGTCGCTGGCTGACCGTCGCATGCAGCTCGGCTCCGAAGTCACTCGTGGGCTCGGCGCCGGTTCGCGCCCCGACGTCGGCAAGGCGGCCGCCGAGGAGTCGATCGACCAGATCCTCGAGCATCTCGGCGACAGCAACATGTGCTTCATCACTGCCGGCATGGGCGGCGGCACCGGCACCGGTGCGGCGCCGGTCATCGCCCAGACGGCGCGCGAGCGCGGCATCCTGACCGTCGGCGTGGTCACCAAGCCCTTCCACTTCGAAGGCCAGCACCGCATGCGGATCGCCGAGGCCGGCATCGAGGAACTGACCCAGTACGTCGACACCCTCATCATCATCCCGAACCAGAACCTGTTCCGGGTGGCCAACGAGAAGACGACCTTCGCGGACGCCTTCAACATGGCCGACGACGTGCTGCACTCCGGCGTGCGTGGCGTCACCGACCTGATGATCATGCCGGGCCTGATCAACCTCGACTTTGCCGACATCCGCACCGTGATGAGCGAGATGGGCAAGGCGATGATGGGCACCGGCGAGGCGTCGGGTGAGAAGCGGGCGATCGATGCTGCCGAGTCGGCGATCAACAACCCGTTGCTCGAGGACACCACGATGAAGGGCGCCAAAGGCGTCCTCATCAACATCACCGGCGGCTTCGACATGACCCTGTTCGAAGTCGACGAGGCGGCGAACCGGATCCGCGAAGAGGTCGATGCCGACGCCAACATCATCTTCGGCTCGACCTTCGACGAGAAGCTGGACGGCATGATGCGGGTCTCGGTGGTCGCGACCGGCATCGCAGCCGAGGGCCAGGCGATCAAGCCGCGCCCACAGCTGTCGCTGGTCCGTGCCCAGGCGGCCCGCACTGCCGAGAAGGCGGCCCAGGTCGACGCTTCGGCAGCGATGCCGATCACCGCACAGGCGGCACCGCAGATCATTCCGCAGCCGGCGGCCGCGGTGTCGGCGATGTCGACCCTGGACATCAGCCGGCAAGCGGCCGGCGGGATCGGCGAGTTGAGCATGCCCCCGATGCCGGCCGCGACGGCCGGTGCTCTGGCACTCGACACGCTGGACGATCAGGACGCGGCACCCCAGCCTCAGCCGAACGTAGATGAGCGGCCGTTCATCGCCCCGGCGTCCCAGGTTCCGCAGCGTCGGCCGGACGCAACCGCCCGTACCGCTGATGTGTTTCACGCCAGCGACCTGATCAACGCGGCACCGAAGGCCGAGCCGGCCCGCGGCCGTGGCCAAAGCCTGTTCCGGCAGATCACCGGCCTCGGCCTGAAGGCTGACAAGCCGGAGCCGGCGCCGGTTCGCACCGAAGCCCCGCGGGCGGCGGCCCAGCCGCCGGCGGGGCCGGCAGCCCAGCCTCGGCTCGGCGCCCTGAACCCGGGCGATCGGGTCCGGCCAAGCCAGTCGGAAGACGAGATGCTGGACATTCCGGCGTTCCTGCGTCGCCAAGCCAACTGAGACCGGTTACGGTGAAAGCTCCGGAACCCAACGGATTCCTCAGCATTTCACCGTAACACTCGGTAACAAAGAGTGATTTGGGTGCCCCGGTAGGTGTTGATACATCTATCGGGGTTCTCTTTTTCAGTTGAGACCTTCAACGCCGAATTTGGCATCCGGAAGGTGAGTGCATGGCAACCAGGACACAATCACCCGGCATTGGGTACCGATCGGGCCTTCGGCAGAAGACGCTGAAGCAGCCGATCCCGTGCCGTGGGGTTGGCCTGCATTCCGGCGCCGTAGTCTCGATGGTGCTGCGTCCGGCCGCCGCCGACCGCGGCATCCGGTTCCTGCGCACCGACGTGACCGATCGCGACCCCTGGATCACCGCCCGCTACGACCAGGTGGTCGACACCCAGTTGTGCACGGTGATCGGCAACAGTGACGGGGTCCGGGTCGGCACGATCGAGCACCTGATGGCCGCCTTGGCCGGCTGCGAGATCGACAACGCGATTATCGAAATCGACGCTCCGGAAGTCCCGGTGATGGACGGCTCCTCCGAGCCGTTCGTGTTCCTCATCGACTGCGTCGGCACGGTTGAACTCGACGCTCCGCGCCGCGCTATCGAGGTCCGCAAGCCGATCACCGTCGGCGATGCCGCACGCGGCCTGACGCTGGCGCCGGCAGATGCGTTCTCGGTGGATTTCGAGATCGATTTCGCCAGCCCGGTGGTGTCGCATTCGACCTTGGACGTTCGGCTGGTCAACGGCACCTTCCGGCGCGAGATCGCCAAGGCCCGCACTTTCGGCTTCCTGAAGGATGCCGAGCGGCTGCGCGCCATGGGCCTCGCGCTTGGCGGCTCGCTCGACAACACCGTGGTGGTCGACGGCGACCGGGTGCTGAATGAGGAAGGCCTGCGCTTCGACGACGAGTTCGTGCGCCACAAGGTGCTGGATTGTGTCGGCGACCTTTATCTGGCGGGCGCTCCGATCCTCGGCCGCGTCACCGCCACCCGCTCGGGCCACCACACCAACAACGAAGTCCTGCGCGCGCTGTTCGCCGATCCGACCGCCTACGCCGTGGTCGAGATGCCGGAGACCGCCTACGCCTACGCCGAGGCCCTGCCTGCAACGGCATAAGGCGCTGCCTCCGCGACTAGCACACCGGCCATCCTGACCGCTTCCGATTCGGCCCGTTCGACCGAACGCGCGTGGCGGTCGTCGCCGAACTCCTGGTACTCGACCGCAATCGTATGGATCGCATTGGGGGCAACCCCGAGGTAGCGCCCACATGTCGCGATGTGCGGATCCAACTGGTTGAAACGTGCTCTCGGGCCACCCGGCTCGAAACCGAACTCGCCGCGCGAACTGAGGACGACCAACCGCTTGCCCGACATCATCGGTTCCAGCGGCCAGTCGCCACGGGCGAGGTCGAACGAGAACGTGCGCCCGACCCTGATGACCTGATCGAACCAGGCCTTCAGCGCGCTGGGCATGCCGTAATTGTACATCGGCGTGCCCAGGACGATCAGGTCTGCCGCCTCCAGTTCGGAGATCGCCGCGTCCGACCAGGACAAATCCCGGCGCATCGCGGCATCGCGTTTCTCGTTCGGCGTGAAACAGGCGGCGATCCAGGCCTGCGTGACATGCGGCGGCGGATCGATCGCAAGATCGCGATGAATGATCCGGTCGGTTGAACGGTGGGTGCGCCATTCGTCGACGAACCGCCGAGACAGCCGCCGGCTGATCGACCTATCGGTTCGGGGACTGGCGTCGAGGTGCAGAATCGTTGTCATGTGCCTGCTCGTCAAAAGGATTGGCTGCGGAGATGCGTAAGCACCGTCACGGTGGCTCGATGTGCATCCCGAAGCATTGCATCGGGATAAGGCCTACTTATTTGGTCAGGAGACGAATCCTGACAAACGTGAAGTTTTCACTCGATGAATGAGCTGAACTTATCTATTGAAGATATGGCGATGGTATGGGCCATTAACTGATGCGACGTCTTCCATCCCTCGGCGCCCTGCGCGCGTTCGAGGCAGCGGCCCGCCACGGAAGCTTCAAGCGTGCAGCCGCGGAACTCGGCGTGACACCGACGGCGATCAGCCACCAGGTCCGCCAGCTTGAGGATGATCTGCGCGTGGCGCTGTTCGACCGCCAGGTCCGCAAGGTGGTCCTGACGGCTGACGGAGATGCGTTGTACCCGGCGCTGCAGCGGGCGTTCGACACGATGGCCGAGTCGGTGGCCGCAGTCCGGCAGCGGCCGCTCCGACGGGTCGCGACGCTGTCGGCGACCGTCGCCTTCACCGCCAAACTACTGGTGCCGCATGTTGGCGCGTTCCGGACGCTTCACGAGGGGTGGGATCTGCGGCTTCACGCCTCCGACGACCCGGTCGACCTGCACGCCGGCGAAGCCGACGCCGCGATCCGCTATGGTTCGGGCCGATACCCAGGCCTAACGGCCGTACCGATCACCACAGACTGCTTCCTGCCGGTCTGCAGCCCGCGTCTCGGGCTTCGGCAGGCAGGGGACTTGGCCGGCACCACCCTGCTCCACTTCGAGTGGCGCGCGTCGGGCGTGCACGCCGTGCATCCGACATGGCGAACCTGGGTCCGGCAGGCCGGCGTTCAGGGCTTCGATCCGGCCGCCGGCATCACATTCAGCGACGAGAGCAGCGCTATCCAGGCCGCGGTTGCGGGCCAGGGGGTGGCCTTGCTCAGTTCCGCCCCGTGGCGGACGAACTCGCTTCCGGCACCCTGGTCCAGCCGTTCGGTCCGACACTCGCCGGGTCGCGCTACGACTTGGTCTTTCCCAGCGACGCCGGGCTACGACCGCCCGTCACCGTGTTGCGAGACTGGGTGACAGGCGAACTCATCCGCCGCCTCACGCCGGTGCGCCCAGCATCTCATCGATGATTGGGCAGTCCGGCACCTGCCCCCCGGTGCACCGGTCGGAGATGGTCGACAACGTGCGCTCCAGCCGCTGCAGGTCGCGGATGCGGTCCCGCACGCTGGTCAGATGCGTCAAGGTCATCGCCTGGATGTCGCCGCAGGTGTAGGCGTGCTCGTCGACCATCGACAGCAGGCTGCGCAGCTCCTCAATCGGAAAGCCGAGTTCGCGTCCGCGCAGGATGAAGCGCAGCCGCCGCTGGTCCGCCTCACGGTACAGCCGATGCCCGCCGGGGCTGCGCGCAGGCGGGGCCAGCAAACCGATCTTCTCGTAGTAGCGCACGGTCTCGATATGGCAGCCGGCCCGCTTGGCCAAGGTACCGCGGGTTAGAGCACCTCGCGAAGTCGTGAATGTCATGCTCCAGCCTCCGTCTTGAACCTGTAGTCGCTACAGATGCGACCTTACCATCAGGCCACCAAGAAGGACGACCGCGATGTCTGATAAATCCCTGCTGCGAACCGGCCTCATCGGCGCCGCGATCGTCGCGCTCTGCTGCTTCACCCCGATCCTTGTGGTGCTGCTGGGAGTGGTCGGACTGTCGGCGTTGACCGGCTATCTCGACCTCGTGCTGTTCCCGGCGCTGGGATTCTTCGTCCTGCTGACGGTGTACGCGCTGTACCGCCGCGGCAAGCAAACCCAATCTTGAGAACAGGCAACAATCATGTCCGCATGCTGCACGCCACCGTCAGGCGCTGACTCGTTCGACTTGGCCGTGGTCGGCGCCGGTTCTGCCGGCTTCTCGGCCGCCATCACCGCCGCCGACCTGGGCGCCCGCGTCGCGCTGATCGGGCACGGAACCATCGGCGGCACCTGCGTCAACATCGGGTGCGTACCATCCAAGACGCTGATCCGCGCGGTCGAGGCGGTACGCGGTGCACGAACCGCCTCGCGGTTCGGCGGCATCGCCGGCAACGCCCGGATAGCCGACTGGCAGGAGGTCATTGCCGGCAAGGACGAGTTGGTCACCTCCCTGCGCCAACGCAAGTACATCGACCTGCTGCCCGAGTATCCGTCGGTCGTCTACCGCGAGGGTGTTGCCCGCCTAACCGCCGACAGCATCGACATGCCGGAAGGACGGATCCGGGCCGGACGAATCATCGTGGCGACGGGAGCGTCGCCGGCCGTTCCCGCCATACCCGGCATCGAGACGGTCGATGTCCTGACCAGCACCACTGCCCTGGACCTGACGGTATTGCCCGCGACGCTGCTGGTGCTGGGTGGCGGCTACATCGGCTGCGAGCTTGCGCAAATGTTCCAGCGCGCCGGGGTCGCGGTCACCCTGGTCACCCGCTCCCGGTTGCTGCCGGATGCCGAACCGGAGATCTCCGACGCGCTGACCGGCTACCTGCGCGACGAAGGCGTCGACGTGGTGACGGGCTTGGCCTACCAGCGGCTCCGCAACGACCAGGGCAGTGCGGTGCTGGTGATCGAAAAGGACGGCAAGTCCCTCGAATTGCGGGCCGAGCGTCTACTGGTAGCGACCGGCCGCACGCCGAACTCCGCCGGGATGGGGCTAGCGGCCGCCGGCGTGGCGCTCTGCCCCGGCGGCAGCGTGATCGTTGACCAACACCTGCGCTCGAGCCGACCCGACGTCTATGCGGCGGGCGACGTCACCGGGCGCGATCCATTCGTCTATATGGCGGCGTATGGCGGCAAGGTGGCTGCGCTGAACGCACTGGGCAGCGAGCCACAGCGCTATGACAGCGCGGCGATGCCCTGGGTGGCGTTCACCGACCCGCAGGTCGCCGGCGTCGGGATGACCGAAGCCGCCGCGCGCGCCGCCGGACATCGGGTCAAGACGTCCGTCCTCCCGCTCGAGCACTTGCCGCGCGCGCTGGCGGCCCGTGACACCCGCGGGCTGATCAAGCTGGTCGCCGACACCGACACCGACCGGCTGCTCGGCGCCCAGATCCTGGCTCCGGAAGGCGCCGACACCATCCAGACGGCGGTCATGGCGATCAAGCACGGCATGACCACGAAGGCACTCGGCGAAACCATCTTCCCGTACCTGACGACCGTCGAGGGCCTGAAACTGGCGGCCCAGGGGTTCGGTCGCGACGTCACCAAGCTGTCGTGCTGCGCGGGCTGAGTCCCGGCGAGGAGTGATACGATGACCGATACGCCCGCCGATTACCTTCAGCAGCAATGGTTTGCCGGCGGCGACGCGGCGTCGCAGGCCGTATTGCTCAGCCTGTACCGGCAACTGGCGAAGGGACAGCCCGTTGCCCTGGCCGATCTTGCAACCACAGCACCCGCCGATCGCCTGGCCGTGGAGTTCATCATCCGGGCGATTGAGCCAACCCGGATCCGCTACGACGACACCGGGCGCAGGATCGTCGCGTATGGCGGATTGAGCCTGGAGCCGACCGGCCACCTCTTCGTCTTCGCCGGGCAGACGCTGTACACGTGGTGCGCGTTCGATGCGTTGTTCCTGGCCGAGATCCTTGATGGGCCTGCCGAGATCTCGTCCCGCTGCCCGACGACCGGCATCAGGATCTCGCTGACGGTCACCCCGCAGGGCGTGTCCGACATCGAACCGGCCGAGACCGTCATGTCGTTCGTGATGCCGACCGCCGAGGCGCGCTGCACCGACCTGCGCGGCTCGTTCTGCAACCACGTCAACTTCTACGCCTCACCGGCCGCCGGTGACGCCTGGCTGGCCGACCATCCGAACGGTCGGATCATCACCCCGCAGGAAGCGTTCCGGCTGGCAGGAATCCGCAACCGAGCTGCATTCGGTGAAGTAATCGGCAAACCCGATACTTGATGCCGAACCGACAAGAGAAAAGCCCCGGCCGAGGCCGGGGCTTTGTCTCAATTCGACCAGCATGCCGCTAGGGCCCTACTCCGCCGCCTGCGCGCTGGCCGGAGCCGTGCGGACCAGGGCGTCGTAGTCTTCCACCAGGGCCCGGGTAATGTCGCCCGGAGTGAAGCTGTAGTCGGCGATCGAGCCGACCGGGGTGACCTCAGCGGCGGTGCCGGTCAGGAAGCATTCGGCGGCGTTCGCCATCTCTTCCGGCCGGATCTGCCGCTCGACCACCTCGAAGCCGCGGGCGCGGGCCAGATCGATGACCGTGCGGCGGGTGATGCCATCGAGGAAGCAGTCCGGGGTCGGCGTGTGGATCTTGCCGTCCTTCATGACGAAGAACACGTTGGCGCCGGTCGCCTCGGCGACCAGCCCGCGGTAGTCGAGCATCAGGGCGTCGTGGAAGCCGTCGCGCTCGGCCTTGTGCTTCGACAGCGTGCAGATCATGTACAGACCGGCCGCCTTGGCGTGCACCGGGGCGGTGTCCGGCGCCGGGCGGCGCCAGCTCGACAGGGCGAGGCGGATGCCCTTCATCTTGGCGGCCGGGTCGAAGTAGGACGGCCACTCCCAGGCGGCGATCGCCAGATGGATGCGGTTGTTCTGGGCCGACACGCCCATCATCTCGCTGCCGCGCCAGGCGACCGGACGGACATAGCCGTCGACGATGCCCATGGAGTCGATCACCGCGCGCTTGGCCGTCTCGATCTCGGCGGCGCTGTACGGGATCTCGAATTCGAGGGTGGCCGCCGAACGCTGCAGGCGCTGGGTATGCTCCAGCGACTTGAACACCCGGCCGCTATAAACGCGTTCGCCCTCGAACACGGAACTGGCATAATGCAAAGCGTGAGTCAGCACGTGCAACTTGGCGTCACGCCATGGGATCAGAGCGCCGTCGAACCAGATCGCACCGTCACGGTCGTCGAAGGGAATCAAGGACATGGTGTCGTTTCCTGCCTGGCTGTCGTCCGGCGTTGCGCCGGTCAGAAACGATCCGTGGACCGCTTCACGAAGTTCTTTTGTGTCTCAGTTTACACCGATCGCATAACATTCGGAAGAAAGTAAGTCAACATGGTTGACGTAAAAGGCATCGCGAATCCGCTGTTCCTGCGCGAGGAGGAGCTGCGCCAGGCGATCGAGATGCTGTTCTTCGCGTACCGTGACTTCACCGGTGAGCCGGACACCATCCTGGCCGGCCTCGGGCTCGGGCGGGCGCATCACCGGGTGATCTATTTCGTCGGCCGGAATCCCGGAATCACCGTGTCGGAGTTGTTGCGCATCCTGCGGATCACCAAACAGAGCCTGTCGCGGGTTCTCAGCCACCTGGTCGAGGAGCAATACATCGTGCAGCGGCCGGGTGAACGCGACCGGCGGCAGCGGCTGCTGTCCCTCACCCAGCGCGGCGTCGAACTCGAACGGCGGCTGACGGCCAACCAGCGCGAACGCATCGCCACCGCGTTCCGCAACGCCGGCGCCGAAGCGGTCCAGGGTTTCAATCTGGTCCTGCACGGCATCATCGATCCGGAGGACCGCCCGCGCTTCGACGTGCCCGGCGTCGGGGGACCGACCGCCGCCGCACGTCTCAAGGCCGGCGGAAAGCGCTGAGCCGCAAGGTCATGGCCGAAAGCCCTTCAATCCCCCGGAAACACGCAGTGCCGGACGAAGCCGTGATGGCCGAGGATCTGCCGCACATCCTGGTCGTTGACGACGACCACCGGCTTCGCGAACTGCTGCGCCGCTTCCTGTCGGACAACGGGTTCCGGGTATCGGCGGCCGGTGACGCTGCCGAGGCGCGTGCGCGCATGGCCGGGGTGGCATACGATCTCATGGTCCTGGACGTCATGATGCCGGGGGAGAGCGGCATCGAGTTGACCCGGGACCTGCGCCGCCGTGAGCGGATTCCCATCCTGATGCTGACAGCCATGGGCGAAGCCGAGCACCGGATTGCCGGGTTGGAAAGCGGCGTCGACGACTATCTCGCCAAGCCGTTCGAACCGCGCGAGCTTCTGCTGCGAATTCGCACGATCCTGCGCCGGGTCGGCGAGCCGTCGGTTGCGCAGGCCGCGGCTGCCGACACCGAGGTGAGATTCGGACCGTTCCGCTTCGATCTTGGTCAGAGCATCCTGTGGCGGGGCGATACTCCAGTACGGCTGACCGAAGCCGAAGCCGCATTGCTGCGGGCGTTTGCGCTCGCTCCCGGTGTCACCTTCAGCCGCGAAGATCTGGTCGACGGCAGCGCCGTTAACGGCGGAATCCGGACCGTCGACGTGCAGATCACCCGCCTTCGTCGCAAGATCGAACCGGACTCGAAATTCCCTCGCTTCTTGCAGACGGTCCGCGGAAAGGGTTACGTGCTGCGACTGGAAAGCTGAGGTCCGCACCACCCATGGCCGACGCGACCCGAACCGACCGACCTGCGCGCTCGGGCGCCGCCCGGTCTCGCCGCCAACCGGATGACGGTTCGGCGGCCAAGGGACAGGACGGCTTCAAGCTAGACCGCTGGGTGAAGCAGTTCCTGCCGAAGACCCTGTTCGGCCGTGCGCTGCTGATCATCGTTACCCCCCTGGTCCTGATGCAGGCTATCTCGGCCTATGTGTTCTATGACCGGCACTGGGAGATCATGACCCGACGGCTGGTCCACAGTCTTGCCGGCGACATCGCGTTCCTGGTCGAGGAACTGCGCCCGCCGATCACCGAGGAGGCGGTAACCCGGCTTTCGGAACGCACGATACGGCATTTCGACTTCGAGTTGGCATGGCGGCCGGGCGACATCCTGCCGAACCGCCAGCCCATCACCCTGTTCGACGACACCCGCGACGCCATGCAGGAGGCGATGCGCTCCAAGGTGCGGCGGCCCTATGTGATGGATACCGACTCGATCGACCGGCGGATCGAAGTGCTGGTCCAACTCCCCGACGGGGTGCTGCAGGTGCTGGCACACAAGAAGCGGCTGTTCAGTTCGACCACTTACATCTTCCTGATCTGGATGGTCGGCTCCTCGCTGGTGCTGTTCGCCATCGCCATCATCTTCATGCGCAATCAGATCCGCCCGATCCGACGGCTTGCGGTGGCGGCCCGCGCGTTCGGCCTCGGCCGGGACGTCACCGGCTTCAAACCGGAAGGCGCTACCGAGGTGCGGCAGGCCGCCAACTCGTTCCTGCAGATGAAGGACCGGATCAACCGCCAGCTTACCCAGCGCACCGAGATGCTGGCCGGGGTCAGTCACGACCTGCGCACGCCGTTGACCCGGATGAAGCTGCAACTGGCCATGCTGGAGCACGCCCAGGAGATCGACGACCTGCAGGCCGACGTCAGCGAGATGGAGAAGATGGTCGAGGGCTACCTCGCCTTCGTGCGCGGCGAGGGCACGGAGACGCCGGTTCCCAGCGATGTGGCTGAACTGGTCGCCGACATCGTTCAGTCGGAACGCCGGGACGGCCCACCGATCAGCTACGAGCGTCCCGACGCCGGCGAAGCTGCCCTGCCGGTGCGCCCGAACGCCCTGAAACGCGCGATCGCCAATCTGATCCAGAACGCCAAACGGTACGGCAAGCACGTCAGGGTGACGGTGGTTCGAACCGGCGAACAGGTCGAAGTCCTGGTCGATGACGACGGGCCCGGGATCCCTGGCGACAAGCGGGCCTATGCCTTCCAGCCGTTCGTTCGCCTGGAGCCGTCGCGCAACCCGGCGACCGGTGGCACCGGCCTCGGCCTGACCATCGCGCGCGACATCGTGCGGGGCCACGGCGGCGACCTGACGCTCGAAACGTCGCCGGCGGGCGGATTGAGGGCGGTCGTCCGGCTGCCGATCTGATACTGGACAACCCCTACTGGCAGAACCAAACCAATCGAGCGTTAACGCTTTATTGGCGATGTGTCGACTACACACCTCCGATCAGAGCGAGGTCGGCATGCGCATATCCACTCACCCGGTGCGGGAACGTGTATCCGGTATTCTGTCCGCCACGGCTTTTGGCATCGTCGTGGCATTCTCGATCGGCGTCGGGGTGACCAGCTACAAGTTGAGTGTCTACTGGTTTGAGACCAACAAGTTCGAGGAACAGGTTACCGCACTCAGGCTGGTCGATGCGTTTGTGGCGAACTACAGCGATCTGCGCGGTGCCCAACTCGACAGCGGCGCTCCGGTCCCGGCGACGTTCCGGGCGCATTCCATCGAACGCTTCAATCGGGCGCGCATCGGTGATCGGCAGTTGCGCCTCGATTGGCTGGGCATCCCTGGTCGAGAGATCCGGACCGCACCACGGGACGCCGCAACCGCCGACGCGATCCTGGAGGCGGCCCGTACCGGAAATCACCTGCCGAGCAGCCAGTGGTGGACCACCGATGGGCAGCGCGCGTTCCGCACGATCGCGCCGTCGGTGGCCAGCCAGCAGGCCTGCGTCGACTGTCACAATCAACACCTCGATGGCCGCAAGCCCTGGTACCTGAACGACGTCATGGGAGCGTTCGTGATCGACGTACCGGCCGAGGACTTCCTGACCAAGACGCGCGACCAGTCGGTCCTGATTGGCGTTCTGTTCTTTGTCATCGCCGGCTCGGTCAGTGCCGCGATCCTGCGGCTGCAATTGCTCAGACAGGCGACCGCAATCGCAGCGGTAACCGAACGGGAACGCATGGCGGTCGAAGGCCAGAAGGCCGCCGAAGCCGCCAACCAGGCGAAATCGGAGTTCCTGGCAATGATGAGTCACGAACTGCGCACGCCGCTGAACGCCATCATCGGGTTCTCCGAGTTGATGGCGAGCGGTCTCCACGGCCCGCTGCCACCGCGCCAGCATGGCTACGCCAAGGACATTCAGCAGAGCGGCCGGCATCTGCTGAATGTGATCGGGAACATCCTCGACCTCGCCGAGGCGGAGTCGAAACAGATCAATCTGTTCGAGGTGGACATCGAACTGGAGGCCGTCATCGAGCCGTGCCTGCGGCTAATCGCACCCCAAGCGTCGGAGGGGCGCGTTCAGGTGACCGCGACCCTGCCGACCGGGGTGCGCTTATTGTGCGACGTAACCAAGCTGCGCCAGACACTGCTCAACCTGTTGTCGAACGCCGTGAAGTTCACCGATCCCGGCGGCACCGTCCGTGTCTCCGTCTCGGTCCAAGGCGATGGCCTCCTGGACATCACTGTGGCCGACACCGGCATCGGGATCCGCCCCGAGGACGTCCCCCGGATACTGAAGCGGTTCGAGCAGGTCGAGTCACAGATGCACCGCAGTCGCGAGGGTGCCGGTCTCGGACTGCCGCTCGCCAAAGCCCTCACCGAAGCCCATGGCGGCGTCCTGGAGGTCACCAGCGACTTCGGCCACGGGACGACGGCCCGAATCATCTTGCCGGCTACACGCGTGCTTGTGCAGCCGGATCCAATCGACGCGGCTGCCAGTCCGGCCACACTGCGCTGGGATCCGAACGCGGAATGCCTAGCCTGACAGCGCGGCGAGGTTCTAGTGGAGGCGGCCGCCGTTCGGCACGGGATGGGTCGGTCGGACCAGAACAACATTGCCATCCGCGTCGGGAAACCCGAGAACCAGAATCTCGCTCATGAACGGGCCGATCTGACGAGGCGGGAAATTGACCACCGCCGCCACCTGCTGCCCGATCAACGTCTCCGGCGTGTAGAGCTGGGTGATCTGGGCCGAGGTTTTGCGGGTACCGATTTCCGGCCCGAAGTCCACCCACAGCTTGAAGGCCGGCTTGCGGGCCTCGGGAAACGGCTGCACGTCGGTCACCGTGCCGACGCGGACGTCGACCTTGAGAAAGTCTCCGAAGCCGATGGTCTCAGTCGCGTCGTCTGCCATGCCCGTCTCCTGGCCCACTCGTCTGTCCGTCCACTCCTGGCCGGGTAACATGCCGTCTTCGTTGCTGGCAAGGCGCGGAACATGGGACCTCAAACGCCGAGAGGCCGCCCCGGTTACCCGGAACGGCCTCTCTACACACACGCCTCGGGAGGGGCGTTGGATCGAAGTCTTACTTCTTGGCCTTCTCGGTCAACACGCGGATCTCGTCGAGCGACTCGGCGACCCGCTTGTTGATCACGTCGAAGGCTTCGCCATTCGACTTCGCGACCATCTCGGACAGTTCCTTCATGTTCGCGATCGCCTTCTCGAAGGCGGTCTTCGTCAGCTCGGTGCCCTTGGCGGCCTTCGCCTCCGGTGCGCCGTTGCCCATGAACGACTGCATGTTCTTCTGAAGCTCTTCGACCGTCTGGCGCATGATGTCCGCCTGGCGCTTGGCAATCGCCTGCATGCCTTCGACGGCCAACTGGTTGGCGCTGGTCAGCGCTTCGATGTTCTTCTTCTGGGCGGCGACCACGGCGTCGACGTCCACATTCGGAATCTTGAACTCACCCATCATCTTCTGGACGTCCATATCCATGAAGGGATTCTTGAACTCGGTCATGATGATCTCCTGTTGCCCGGCTTGAACGCTTCGTCCCGCAGTGGCGGCGCGATGCTGCACCGCACAATTACCAAACATAGATGCGGTCGGGCCCCGAGAGTGTCAATGGATTTTTGTGCAGTGCAGCAAAAAATTTCGCTACGCCGCAATCCGGCATAATTGGGTCAGTTCGTCAGAGTGGCCGGTCCGATACCCACAGCAGCGCGAGCCGCTTCCGACTCTTTCAGCAAAGCAACAATACCGCCGAGTGCGGCATCGGCAATCGGTGCAGCGACGGCACCCCAGCTTCGGTCCAGGGAGCCACCGGGCACCACGTTGTCCTGATCGACGACGCCGATTTGCTTGCCGTGCGCATCGAGCACGATCCATGAGATCACCACCCGGTCGTTGCCGGTGTTGAGCCGGGTGATCGAGACATCGCCCTGCACCACATGGCCGTTCTCGGCGACATCGGTGGTCAGTTGCACCGGTGCCCGGTCCAGCGCCAGTTCCAGCGCCCGCCGCAGCAGGTCGTTGCCGTCACCGGGCGCGCCGTCAACGGGATAGACAGTGACCTTCGGAACGATGACCACCACATCGGGCTTCTGTGGCCGCAACCAGGCCGCCACCTTGGCCGTCGACTCCGACAGTTGTGCGTCAGAGGCGACGATGTCGGTACGCTCGCCGATCACCGTTCCGTCCGGGCGCGCCAACGTCCAGGCGATCTCCATACGGCCGTCCGGCAACCGACGGCCGGCGCCCGACAGAAACAGGCTGGCGCGATTGCTGATCCGCACATTGGCGGCAACGTCCTGCTTCTGCAGCGCTTCGGCCGCCAGATCGGCGATCAACTGCCCGGTGTCCGCCGGCACACCTTCGACTGGCAGGACCACCACGCCTTCGGTGGTCGGCGCGATCAGGAATGGCGCCTTGGCGAGATTGGCTTCGTCCTTGGAGAACGGCTGGGGGACCTGTCCGCAGGCCGCCAGCAGCAGCAAGCCGCCCAGCCCGGCGACAGCCCCGATCACATGATCCAGCATCCGACCATCAACCCAAGAAACAGCATGGCGAGAAAGATCAACAGGTGCGGCATGACCGGGATATGCCCGTACCCGCGCTACTTTGCAACGAGCTCCAGCGGCATCGACGACAGCCGCTCCGGCGCACCGTCCGTAACGATGACGGTTTCACCCAGGCTCATGGCCAGATTGGCGTCGCTGTCCATCAGGATCATGTGCAGGAAGAACACCATGCCCGGCGCCGCCGGTTCCGGATTGCCGTGGTAGAACATCGGGTAGTCCATCCATATCGGCGCGAACACAGCCCCCAGTGAATAGCCGCAGGCGTTCAGCCGCGCATCGCGGAACCCGTGGACATCCATCACCCGGGCGTGGGCGTCGAACACCTCTCCGATCGGCCGCCCTGGCCGCAACGCCGCCTTGCACGCCTCCAGCGCTTCTGCGCAGGCGTCGAACATGCGCCGCTGGCGATCCGGCACCGGTCCGATCGGGATCGTGCGCATCAGGCAGGCGTGGTAGTGCCGGTAGGCCCCGGCAAACTCCAAAGTCAGTTGATCGGCACTACCCAGGGTGCGCCGCCCGGTGAAGTACCGGCACAGCAAGGCATCCGAACCGGATCCGATGATGAACTCGTTGCCGGGGTAGTCGCCGCCGCCCGCGAACACCGCGCCCTGCATCGCCGCCAGGATCGCCCCTTCGTCGGCGCCCGGTCCGGTCAGCCGGTGTGCCTCGCGCAACGCGTCGTCGGCGAGTTCCGCCGCGCGCCGGACGTAGGCCAACTCGGCCGGCGATTTTACCATGCGCAGCCGCGAGATCAGTTCGGAGGCATCGACTAGCGTGGCAAACCCGTCCAGCGCCGCATCCAGGCGTTTGCCGTTGCGGGCGTTCAAACCGTAGCTGTCGTACTCCACGCCGAGGCGCCTGCCGCCCGCTCGCTTCTCGTCCAGCAGAGCGCGCAGGTCGTCGGCCGGTGACGCTCCGTCCCGGTCGACCCAGATCCGGATATCCTCGATCAGGCTGGTGTTGCGCGCCTGGCGCAGGTCCGGCGCCCGGGTCAGAAGCGCCAAAGTACCGTCGGCGCCGAGATACAGGCATTGGAAGAAGCAGAACCCGAAGGTGTCATAGCCGGTGAGCCAGAACATGCTCTCCTGCTTGAACATCAGCAGGCCGTCGAGCCCAGCCTCCGCCATGGCCGACAGGGTCTGCGCGCGCCGCTGATCAAACTCGATGCGTTCGAAGTGCAGGGCCATGGTCAGGCTCCGAAGGTTATCGCCGCGAGCTGCCGGCCATAATCCGGATGGCCGCGGTGGCACGAACGGCGGTAGCTGAAGAAGTTGGCCTCGTCCTGGCACGTATCGCTGTCGAGCCGGTAGACCTCGGCAAGCCCGAGGGCCGTCAGGCGCAGTGCCAGATATCCGGACAGGTCGAACAGAAAATGCCCTTCGCGTTCCGCCTGCTCGAAAAACCGGGCGTTCTCGCGGTCTTGCTCCAGGAACGGCTGGGGGAACTCCGGCCCGACTTCGTATGACCGCAGCGCGATGCACGGACCGATCGCCGCCCGGATCCCGTCGGGCCGCGCACCCAGCTCGATCATCGCGTCGACCGTCGCCTCGCACACCCCGGTGACGGCCCCGCGCCAGCCGGCGTGGCAGGCACCGATCACCCCGTCGTCTGGCGCGGAGAACAGCACCGGCGCACAGTCAGCCGCCAGCACGCCAAGCGCGACGTTGGGGGTCATGGTCACGAAACCGTCGGCCTCGCGCCGGTCTTCGGGATTGCTGGTCTCGTCGACCAGGACAACCTTGGCCGAATGAACCTGATGGTTGGTGAACAGCGCCGACGCCGGCAGGTCGAGCGCCGCCATCGCCCGAGCCCGATTGGCGTTCACGTCGGCCGGCGAATCCCCGCTGCCGCGCCCGCAATTCAGCGAGGTGTAGATCCCGCCACTGACCCCGCCGCGCCGCGTGAAGAACGCGTGGCGAACCTTGCCCTCATCGAAGCCGTCGATCTGGATCACCGCCTTGGTGCCCTCTCGTTGCTGGTCACTCGAATCCCGGGGGTGGAGACGCGTCGGCGCGGGTCCAGGCCACCACTTTGAACAAGGTGCCCATTTCGTCCGGGTGGATCAAGCGAGCGCACGCGCTGTGAACGGCCGCACACTGCTCGGTCGTGGCGGCGCGGCATAGGGCTTCGGCCCGCGCCTCGATGCCGAGTTGTCGCAGGAAAGCGCCCTGCCCGAGCGGCCCGTGCTGGACTGCGCCGGCCTCGGCCACCGCCCGGCCCAAGGCGCCGAAATCCACATGCGCGGTCAGGTCGGCATTCCCCAGCGTGGCCAAGATGTCGGCTGGCTTGTGTCGTTGCACCGCCTGCAGAGTGTCGCCAGCCGCGCTGACCGCATGGCCGTAGTCGATCGCCAGCACCGCACCGCCGAAGCGGTTCAGCCGATCGGCAAGATGCCGGGCAATCGACAAGCCGGATGGGCAGATCTCCGCCAGCGCACCATCCGGCGCATTCTGCCTCAGCCCGGGATCGAGCAGGCCGGCATGCGGCGATGCACCGGGCGTCAGCGTCCAGAAAAACTCCTCGGCATCGGCCACGACCGCCAGCCGGCGTTCACGCCAGTTTCGGCCATCGCGGACCAGTTGCACGATCGGCAACGCGTCGAAGAATTCGTTCGCGATCACGATTGCCGGCTGGTCCGGCAAAGTGTCGAGGCCGTCATGCCAGATCGGACGCGCCTTCTCCAGGCGCGTGGCCTGATGCTGGCGCAGCGTCGGGCTCGCCTCGACCAGATGTACCTGCGCCGCCGCACGAAACGCTGGCACCCCCACTGCAGCCCGCAAAGCGTCGGCCATCAGCGTGCCGCGTCCGGGCCCGAGTTCGACCAGCGCCACCGGGTCCGGCGCCCCCATGCCCTGCCAGACCACCGCCGCCCATAGCCCGATCAACTCGCCGAACATCTGGCTGATTTCTGGCGCTGTCACGAAATCCCCGGCGGCCCCGAACGGATCGCGGGTGGTGTAGTAGCCATGCTCGGGGTGGACCAGCGCCGACGCCATCATGTCGGCCACCGACAACGGACCCTCGGCACGGATCCGCCGTCGCAGGTGATCCGCGACGCTCATCGCGGCGCGGGCACCACCGGCGGCCGACTGCGGGCGTAGAGGATCAGCGCAAGTCCGGCGACGATCATCGGCAGCGACAGCAACTGGCCCATGGTGAAACCGAAGCTCAGGAAGCCGATCTGGGCATCCGGCTCCCGGAACAGCTCGGCAAGGGTGCGGAAGACACCGTAACCGACCAGGAAGGCGCCGCCGACCTGCCCCGGCCGTTCACGGATCTCGGGCCGCCGCGCAATCAAAAGCAGGATGACGAACAGCAACGCACCCTCCATCGCCGCTTCGTAGAGCTGGGACGGGTGGCGCGGCACCGGGCCGCCGCGCGGGAACACCATGGCCCACGGAACCTCCGGGGCGGGCCGGCCGAACAGTTCGGCGTTCACGAAATTAGCGATGCGGCCAAAGAAAAGGCCGATTGGCGTTGCCGCCGCCACGATGTCGCCGACCACCACGAACGGCACCCCGACCCGGCGGGCGAACAGCCCGATCGCCGTCAGCACGCCCAACAGCCCGCCGTGGAACGACATGCCGCCCTGCCAGACCATGAAGATCTCCAGCGGATTCTGCAGGTAGTAGGGCAGGTTGTAGAACAGTACGAAGCCCAGCCGACCACCGAGCACGATGCCCAGGGTGGCGTACAGCACGAAGTCGTCGATCGCCGACGGTTCGAAATACACCGGCCGTCGCCGCGCCAGCCACAGGCAATAGCGCCAGCCGAGCAGGATCCCGGAGATATAAGCCAACGCATACCAGCGCACGGCGAACGGTCCGATGGCGATCGCGACGGGATCGATGATCGGGAAGGTAATGGCAGGCAGCATGACAACGCACCGTCGGTGACTGAGCGACGCTCTGGTTTAAGCGCTCTCAGCGGTGCTCGCAAACCATCCCTGCCCGGGCCGGGCCGGTAGTCTCAGCGACGTGTGAGCGGGCAGGAGTTCAACCCCAGCAAACGGTACGCCGGGCAGTTCCCCACGACACCGGTCACCAGCGGGACTAGGCCGATCCAGGCGATCCAGGCGTAGGGATGCGAAACCAGCAACGCGATGGTCACCAATGCGGCTCCCACGACGACCCGCAGCATCCGGTCAATCACGCCGACATTTGCCACCATGACTGCTTCTCCTTCGAACTCCACGGCGGACGCGATTGCCCGCGTTCGTGTCATTGAAGGCGCAGCAACGCGCTCGGTCTGTGATCTGAATCAATGGCAGGCGCGGCAACCATCAGCGGTACGGATCCGCAGCGGTCAGGAAATCCTGCACGTAGCGCCGCACGCCGTCCTCCAGAGTGGTGAACTGGCCGGGGTAGCCGGCCTCGCGCAGCCGCTCCATGCGGGCCTGGGTGAAGTACTGGTACCGGTCGCGGATCGCTTCCGGCATGTCGGCGTAGTGGATGTGCGGGTCGCGTCCCAGGGCGGCGAACACCGCATTGGCCAAGTCGGCGAAACTGCGGGCCGTGCCGGTTCCCAGGTTGAAGATGCCGTTCACCGAGGGCGTGTCGTACAGCCAGAGCATGACGTCGACGCAGTCCTGAACGTAGACGAAATCGCGCTTCTGGCCGCCGTGGTCGATGCCCGGCCGGTGTGACTTGAACAGCGTCGCCGACCCCTCGGCCCGGATCTTCGGGGTGATGTGGGACACCACGCTCTGCATCGATCCCTTGTGGTACTCGTTCGGGCCGTAGACGTTGAAGAACTTGAGGCCGGCCCATTGCGGCGGGTGAATGCCCCGACCGGCCAGCTTGACCGCCTGCCGGTCGAACAGGTGCTTCGACCAGCCATAGGCGTTCATCGGCCGCAGCCTGGCCAATCCAGCCGGGCTGGCGTCGTCGTCGAATCCACTGTCGCCGTCGCCGTAGGTTGCCGCCGAGGATGCGTAGATCAGCCGCGTGCCGTGCTTGGCGCACCAGTGCCACAGGTCCAGCGGCAGGATGACGTTCTGACGTACGATCAGGTCGGCATCGCGTTCGGTGGTCGAGGAGATTGCGCCGAGGTGGAAGATCGCCTCGATCCCGCCGGCGTGGGCCTCCAGGAACGCGAAGAAGTCTTCCGGCTGGACAATGGCGGCCAGATCGCGCTTGGCGATGTTCTTCCACTTGTCGTCCTGGCCCAGCCGGTCGACCACGACCAGATCCGGTCCATCGGCACCGAACCGCTGTTCCAGTCCGGCAACCAGATTGGAGCCGATGAATCCGGCGCCGCCGGTGACCACGATCATGTATGCGCGTCCTTGAAGGTTTGAACGAACTGATCCGCCGAGCCGATCAACCCTTGGGTGGCCGGAAGGTCGCCGGCTGCGCGAAGATCCGCCGCACCATCGGCTCGAACGCCTCCATCGGCATGGTCTCGTAAGCCGGGTCGAACGCCGGCGCATCGTAGCGCTCGCAGAACTTGACCGTATGCTCGAACGCCGGGTGCCCCCGATGCATCTCGCGCAGGGTGTTGTCGCGGCCGAGGTGCTGCCAGTAGTAGTAACCCTGGAACACGCCGTGCATCAGCACCATCCAGGTGTTCTCCTCCGAGACGTACGGTCGCACGATCGAGGCCGCGAACGACGGGTGGTCGACGGGCGCCATCAGCTCGCCGATGTCGTGCAGCAGGGAACACACGATCAGCTCCTCGTCGGTCGGATCGTCGCGGAACGCGCGGGTCGCGGTCTGCAGCGAGTGCTGCAGCCGATCAACCTGGAAACCGGCGTTCGCCCCATCCATCAGGCGCAGATGACCCAGCACGACGTCCGCCATTTCCGTACGCTGGATCTCCGACTCGTTGCGGGCCAGCATCCGGATATCCTCCGGCGATGCCTCCTTGAGGTCGGTGAACCGGACGTGGTCGCGAATGGTGACCATGGGTTCCTCCCTGCCGTCGCTGAAATCGGCCGCGAGAGTACACCCGACACCCTCCGCACCCAAGCGCGCAGGACCGGATGAGCGTGGCCGTCCCGTTGCGAACACCGCCTGCGCGTGCCATATCCGCTATAGGAGGTGCGTCATGCAAACTCAAAGCCGGTTCTTCGACGACATAGCCCGCGTGGCCAACGGTGCGCTCAGCGCCGCCGCCGGTGTGCGCGCCGAAATCGAACAGCTCGTGCGCCAGCAGTTCGACCGCTTCCTGGCCGACCGCGACTTGGTGACCCGCGAGGAGTTCGAGGCGGTCGAGGCGGTCGCGGTGAAGGCCCGGGAGGAGCAGGAAAAGCTGGCCGCCCGCGTGGCCGAGCTTGAGGCGGTCCTCGCGAGCAAGACGGCACCGACAAAGCCGACGCCCAAGCCGACCGCGTCACGCCGTCGGGCGGCCGCGCGACGGCCTGCACCACGCCGGCAACCGTCCGACGACCCCCCGTCGGGAGAGGGTTCCTGAGGGTCCGAATTGTCGGGTGATTCGCTCCTCTCGGCGGCACGTCGACGGAATTTGTTGAATATCAATGACATTTGACGCCCCGGCATCGGGATCGGCATTCACTTAATATCAACACCTTCGCGGGTAGAACTATATCTGCGTGTTAAACTTTTTCGGTCCGCGAAATCTAGTGTTGAACTGGGATTCCGACTTTGAAATCCTAGTGGTCGTGGTAACTCGGCGGCCTGCGCCACAATATGTGGCCGACAAGCTCACCTGTCGGCCACCCCAGGGCCGCCCCGACGCGCCGGCTCGCGCGCCAGAAGGGAGCCTTTCGACATGTCGCTATCATATGTCGACTCCAGCACCACCCAGCAGAACCCGCTCGACCTGCTCGAGGAGATCGTCGGAGCCAACGACTGGGCGTTCGATCGCGCCAGCATTGACGAACTCGCCGTCGAGATTTCCGGGCGCTGGTGTGACTACCGCCTTTACTTCCTCTGGCAGGAAGATCTCGGCGCGCTGCATTTTTCCTGCCTCCTGGAAAGCCGGGTCCCGGTGGAGAAGCGCCGCGAGGTCAGCATGCTGCTGGCCCTGCTGAACGAGAAGATGTGGCTCGGCCATTTCGACTTGTCGTCGGACGACGGCACGCCGATGTTCCGCCACACCCTGCTGGTGCGGGGCGCCGGCGGCGTGTCGGTCGAACAGATGGAAGACCTGGTCGAGGTCGCCATGGGCGAGTCCGAGCGGTTCTTCCCGGCCTTCCAGTTCGTGATCTGGGGCGGCAAGTCCGCCGAGGAAGCCATCGCATCCTCGCTGCTCGACGTCGAAGGAGAGGCCTGACCATATGAGTGCATCCCCCCTGCTGCTGATCGGCTGCGGAAAGATGGGCGGAGCCATGCTGTCCGGCTGGCTCGCCGGTTCAGAAGCTGCCGGAGGCGTTCACGTCGTCGAGCCGCACTCCGCCTCGATGGGCGATCTCGCCAGCCGCAAGGGTGTGACAGTGCACGCCAGCGCCGACACCGTGCCGGACGGGCTTGCCCCCGGCACGGTGGTGCTGGCGGTCAAGCCGCAGTCGATGGACGAGGCCCTGGTGCCGCTGAAGCGATTCGTGGCACCCGGCACCTGCTTCCTGTCGATCGCCGCCGGCAAGACCATCGGCTATTTCGAGAAACACCTGGGATCGTCGGCCGCGGTGGTCAGGGCCATGCCGAACACACCGGCCGCGGTCGGCCGGGGCATCACCGCCTATGTGGCCAACGCCAACGTCAACGGCGGGCAGAAGGCGCAGGCGCACCGCCTGTTGGAAGCGGTCGGCGAAGCCATGGAGGCCGACTCGGAGGACTGGATCGACGCGGTGACCGCGCTGTCTGGCGGCGGCCCGGCCTATGTGTTCCTGCTGATCGAGGCCCTGGCGGCCGCCGGAGTGAAGGCCGGCCTGCCGGAGGAGTTCGCCATGCGGCTGGCCCGCGCGACCGTCTCCGGTTCCGGCGAGTTGGCGCGTCAGTCGAGCGAGCCGGCCTCGCAGCTGCGCATCAACGTCACCAGCCCTGGCGGCACCACCGCCGAGGCGCTGAAGGTCCTGATGGATCCGGCGGCCGGCATCCAGCCGATCTTCGACCGGGCGATCGCCGCGGCTACCGCACGTTCCAAGGAACTGGCAGGCTAGATCCCGCCCGCCCCCTGGACGTTCGTACTTCTGCGCGCAATATGTCCCTCATGACCGACGACCCCGATCACTCGGCACGTGACCCGATTCTCGACGCCGCCCTGGAACTGGCAGCCGAACACGGCTGGCGGTCAGTCACCGCGACCGGCCTCGCATCGCGGACTGACGGCGACCTGAAGGCGCTTGGCGGCTGCGGGCCGTTCCGGGCGCGGCTGCTCGGGGCGCTGGCCGATCGGACCGACCGTACGATGCGCGACGGTCTCGATGACGACGCGCGCGATACCTCCCTGCCCGTGCGGGATCGGCTGTTCGAGGCGCTGATGGCGCGCCTCGATGCACTGTCGGAGCATCGGGCGGGAACGCTTGCCATACTGCGCGGCGTGCCGTTCGACCCGCCCAGCGCGCTCGCCGCCATCCCGCTGCTCGGCCGCTCGATGGCCCGTACGCTGCAAGCAGTCGGCGAATCGCCGCTGCCGCCGTTCGGTCCACTGAAGGTGAAGGGCCTGTCGTGGGTCTGGCTGGCCACCCTGCGGGTATGGGCCAAGGACGACAGCGCGGACATGGCCGTCACCATGAAAGCGCTGGACACCGCGCTGGCACGCGCCGAAGAGGCCGCCAACTCGTTTCTTCCCGGTGGGCGACGCCGGGCTGCCCACTCCGCACCGGAGAGTTGAACAGGTCATTTTTGTTACTTCCGGCTTGCGGCACCGGTTGCCTGCCGGTTAAGTTCCGGCGCGCTTTTGACGGGACGCTGTTCCGCCACCGGGCGTGACGCCCACCAATCTGGTTTGCGCATGTCCCTTCGTGATCCCAAAATTCTGGCCTGCAACAGCAACCGTCCGCTGGCAGAGGCCATTGCCGCCTATCTGAACCTGCCGATGACCAAGGCCGATATCCGTCGGTTCTCGGACATGGAGGTGTTCGTCGAGATCCAGGAGAACATCCGCGGCGAGGATGTGTTCGTCGTTCAGTCCACGAGCTACCCGGCGAACGACAACCTGATGGAGCTTTTGGTCACCCTTGACGCGCTGCGGCGCAGCTCGGCGCGGCGGGTGACCGCGGTGATCCCGTATTACGGCTATGCCCGTCAGGATCGCAAGTCCGGCCCGCGCACGCCGATCTCGGCCAAGCTGGTCGCCAACCTGATCACCAAGGCCGGCGCCGACCGGGTGTTGACCATCGACCTGCACGCCGGCCAGATCCAGGGCTTCTTCGACATCCCGACCGACAACCTGTTCGCCGCCCCGGTGTTCATCGACGACATCAAGGCGCGCTACGGCGACGAACCGCTGGTCATCGTCTCGCCCGATGTCGGCGGCGTGGTGCGCGCCCGCGCCATCGCCCGGCGGATAGACGCCGACCTGGCGATCATCGACAAGCGTCGCGAGCGGGCCGGCGTGTCGGAAGTGATGAACATCATCGGCGACGTGGACGGCCGGCGCTGCGTGCTGGTCGACGACATCGTCGATTCCGGCGGCACGCTGTGCAACGCCGCCGAGGCGCTGATCGAAGCCGGCGCCACCTCGGCCGACGCCTACATCACCCACGGGGTGCTGTCCGGCGGAGCCGTGGCGCGGGTCAGTTCCTCGCCGCTGTCGTCCCTGGTGACCACGGATTCGATCCAGGCAACCGCCGCCGTGCGGGTCGCCCGCAACATCCGCCAACTCACCATCGCCCCGCTGCTGGGCGAGGCGATCCGCCGGATCAGCGAAGAGCGTTCGGTTTCCAGCCTGTTCAACTGACCGGCCGGCCCAGGTAAATCGCCCGAGCTTCTCGCCTTGCGCTGACCGCTCAGCCATAGTTTCCCTTGATCCTGAGGAATTGGGGGAAAGACGCCGGTGGCCACAGTTCTGAGCATCGGGCAGGTGGCGCAGATCGCCGGCTGCAACGTCCGCACCGTTCGCTACTACGAGCAGGTCGGCCTGTTAAAGCCGCCAGTCCGCTCGGGTGGCAACCAGCGCCAATACACAGTTGCCGAAGTCAAACGCCTGATGTTCATCCGGCACGCACGCGAGCTTGAGTTTCCGCTCGACACGATCCGGGACCTTCTCGCCCTGTCCGATCAGCCGAATCAGTCCTGCGAGACGGTGACCACGGTCGCCCGTGCCCAACTGAACAAAGTTGAACGCCGTTTGAAGCGCTTGACCGCGCTGAAGCGAGAACTCGAATCAATGGTTCGGCAATGCGCGGGTGGTGCGATGTCCGATTGCCGAATCGTCGAAGCGCTCGCCGACTATCCAAGCAACGGCGCCGGACCGCCTCCGACCGGTTGACCATAGGCCTTGAACCTCCATCTGCTGGAGGTTTTAGGGTAGCTCAGGACCGAGCGGGTGAGGTGGCCTTGGACGATTGGCTTGAGCGTGTAATCGGGTTGGCCGACCGAGCCGCCGCATTGATTTGCTTCCCATTGCTGGTGGCCATCTCGATCTATGACATCGTCGGGCGCCAGTTCATCAACACCGGTTCGACGGCGCTTCAGGAACTGCAATGGCATCTGTTTTTCGCAAGCGTGATGCTGGCACTGGGTTGGGTGTACCTACGCAACGGTCACGTCCGGATCGACATCGTCCGATCACGCTGGTCCGGACGTCATCGGGCAATCATCGAGATCGGGGGCGTCGTCCTCGCTCTCATACCCTTCGCTCTCCTGCTGATCTGGGCCGGAGGGCAGCAAGCCTGGGTCGCCTTCGAAAGCGGTGAGCGGTCGGCTGCCGCGATGGGGCTGGGCCAGCGCTGGATCGTGAAGAGCCTGATGCCGGCGGGCGGCGTTCTGTTGCTGTTCACCGGCGTCCTGGTGGTTCGCCGCGCGATCGCCAGCCTGCACACTCCGTCGGAGACCGAGCAGTGATCGAATGGCTGCAGGACTGGCTGCCGCTGGTCATGGCCGGGTCGCTGGGTGTGCTGCTCTTCACCGGCTGCCCGGTCGCGCTCGTCCTGACTTTCGCCGGGCTGGCCTTTGCCGGCATCGGGATCGCCCTCGACCTGATGTCCGTCGTGGAACTGCCGAACATAACCACCCGCATGTACGGTTCAGTCGGCGAGAGCCTGCTCTACCCGTCGGTGCCGATGCTCATCTTCATGGGCCTGATGATGGAGCGCTCGGGCGTCGCCCGCGAACTCCTCGTTTGCCTTCAAGTACTGCTGCGGCGGGTTCCGGGCAGCCTTGCGATCGCGGTGGCGCTGATCGGGGTAATCCTGGCGCCGTCGGCCGGGCTGATCGGCGCCTCGGTCGCCACGATCTCGCTGATCGCGCTGCCTACCATGCTTGAACGCGGATACGGATCGTCGTTCTCGGCGGGCGCGATTGCGGGCGCGGGAACGCTCGGGATCATCTGTCCGCCGGCCATCATGCTGTTCTTCCTGGCAGACCTGCTCGGCGTGCGAATGGGCGAGATGTTCCTGGCGCCGCTGGTCCCGGTGGCAATCCTTCTCGCGCTCTACATCTTGTATTTCCTGGCGCGCGGGATCCTGACCCCTCGGGTAGCGCCGGATTTCGAGGCTCCGGCCATGCCGCTCGGGGAGTTGGCCGTTTACACGATCCGCAGCCTGGCCCTTCCGGTTGGACTGATCGGCCTCGTTCTCGGCTCGATCGTCGCCGGCATCGCCACGCCGACCCAATCGAGCGCCGTTGGCGCCGCCGGTTCGGTCTTGCTGACGATCGCGAACCGCAGCATCTCTCGCGCACTGCTGCTCGAGGTTCTGGAACGCACGATCGCGGTCTCCGCCATGGTGTTCTTCGTGGTGATCGGCGCGTCGGTGTTCTCCTACACGTTCCGCAGCATTGACGGTGACGGTCTGATCGTCGACCTATTGCTCGGCACCGGGCTCGGGCCGTGGCCAATGCTGTCGATGATCCTCGCCGTGATCTTCCTGCTCGGCTTCATCATCGACTGGATCGAGATTGCCTTGATCACCTTGCCGATCTTCTACCCGATCCTGGACAGCCTGGATTTCGGCGACCGGTTTGCCAGCTCCGAAGAGGCTTTCACCTGGATCGCGGTGCTGATCGCCATCAACCTGCAGACGTCGTTCTTGACGCCACCGTTCGGGTTCGCGCTGTTCTTCCTGAAGGGATCGGCTCCGCCTTCAGTGACCATGGCCGACATCTATCGCGGCGTTGCGCCGTTCGTGCTCATCCAGATCTCGGTTCTGGCGCTGGTCATGCTGTTCCCCGAATTGGCGCTCTGGTTGCCTCGTCTGATCCTCGGCTAAGCCAGCAGCAACGGACTCCAATACGGCACGGGGCCAATCAACACTGGCAATCCGCGGTGATTCGGTCTAGAAACCGCGCCCGTCGCCCGGCACCCCTGGAGGCCGGGCCTTACACAGGAGAGACGCCAATGTCGGAAATTTCGACACTGGGCGCCAGCGCACGCGACCGGGCCGGTAAGGGGTCCGCCCGGGCCGCGCGACGCGAGGGGCTCGTTCCCGCCGTAATCTACGGCGACAAGCAAGATCCGGTTTCCATCAACCTGACTCTGCGGGAGCTGGAAAAGCTCCTGACGAAGCCGGGTTTCTTCTCGCACCTGCTCGACATCGATGTCGCCGGCACCAAGCACCGCGTGCTGCCGCGCGACCTGCAGCAGCATCCGGTGTCGGACAAGCCGCTGCACGTCGACTTCCTGCGGGTGTCGGCGTCGAGCGAACTGACGGTCGACGTGCCGGTCGAGTTCGAGAACGATGAGGCGAGCCCGGGCCTGCGTCGCGGCGGCGTGCTGAACGTCGTGCGCCACTCGGTCGAGGTCTACTGCCGCGCCGACAGCATCCCGGAGAAGATCACCATCGATCTCACCGGCCTGCAGATCGGCGATTCGGTTCACATCTCGGCGGTCACTCTGCCGGAAGGCGTGCGGCCGACCATCGAGGATCGCGACTTCACGATCGCGACGATCGCGGCGCCGACCCTCAAGTCGGACGATGCAGACGAAGAAGAAGGCGACGAGGAAGAGGGCGAGGACGAAGAGGAGTAATCCTCCGTCGATCGCTCCTGATCCTGGATACCGCCCGGGGGGATCGTTGTTGCGATCCCCCCGGTGCCGTTCCGGCGTCCGCTACCGCGGGAGAGTGCGATGCTGCTGTTCGTGGGTCTCGGCAATCCGGGACCGTCCTACGAGGGCAACCGCCACAACATCGGCTTCATGGCGATCGACGAGATCGCGCGGGTCTACGGCTTCGGCCCATGGCGTTCCCGCTTCCAGGGCCTGGTTGCCGAAGGCCACATCGCCGGCGGCAAGGTGCTGGCCCTGAAGCCGCTGACCTTCATGAACGAGTCTGGCCGCTCGGTCGGCGAAGCGGCGCGCTTCTTCAAGCTCGAGCCTAAGAAAGTCTGCGTGTTCTACGACGAGCTCGACCTGGTGCCCGGCAAGGTACGGGTCAAGACCGGCGGTGGCGCTGGCGGCCACAACGGCATCCGCAGCATAGACCAGCATCTCGGCAACGATTTCCAGCGGATCCGGCTCGGCATCGGTCATCCCGGCGACAAGGCTAAGGTTCACGGCTACGTGCTGTCGGATTTCGCCAAGGCAGAACGCAACGGCTGGGTCCCGACCCTGATCGACGCGGTGGCACGCGAAGCGCCGGCCCTGCTCGCCGGCGACGAAGGACGGTTCATGAGCCGGGTCACCCACGCGGTGTTCCCCCCGCCTCCCAAACCCGCTAAACCCAGCCCGCCGGCCGCACCTACGGTCGAGTCCCCAATTTCCGAAGACGGAGCGTAAGCCGATGGGCTTCAACTGCGGCATCGTCGGTCTGCCGAACGTTGGCAAGTCGACCCTGTTCAACGCCCTGACGGCGACCGCCGCGGCCGAGGCCGCGAATTACCCGTTCTGCACGATCGAGCCGAACACCGGCCGGGTCGCCGTGCCCGATCCCCGGCTCGACACCCTGGCGCGGATCGCCAAGTCGGCGAAGATCCTGCCGACCCAGATCGAGTTCGTGGACATCGCGGGCCTGGTGCGCGGCGCCAGCAAGGGCGAGGGTCTGGGCAACCAGTTCCTGGCGAACATCCGCGAAGTCGATGCGGTCATCCACGTGCTGCGCTGCTTCGAGGGCGAAGTGACCCACGTCGAGGGCTCGGTCGACCCGATCCGCGACGCCGAGACCGTCGACACCGAGCTGATGCTGGCCGACCTCGAGAGCCTGGAGAAGCGCATCCCGGCGCTGGAGAAGCGGATCCGAGGCCAGGACAAGGAAGCGAAGGACCTGCTGCCGATCGCCACCCGGGTGGTCGAGCTGCTGCGCGACGGCAAGCCGGCCCGCACCCTGCTGCCGACCTTGGACGCCGATGAGCGTCGCCTGCTGCGGCTGCTGCAGCTGCTGACCGCCAAGCCGGTGCTGTACGTCTGCAACGTCGAGGAAGAGAACGCGGCCGTCGGCAACGCGCTGTCCGAGAAGGTCGCGGCCCTGGCCGCCGAACAGGGCACCGAGGCGGTGGTGATCTCGGCGGCCATCGAATCCGAGATCGCCCAGCTGTCCGACCCGTCGGACAAGGCCGAGTTCCTGGAGACCCTCGGGCTTGAGGAACCCGGCCTCGCCCGTCTGATCCGCGCCGGCTATCGGCTGCTCGATCTGCTGACGTTTTTCACGGTCGGCCCGAAGGAAGCGCGGGCCTGGACAGTTCGCCGGGGGGCCAAGGCCCCCGAGGCCGCCGGCGAGATCCACACCGACTTCCAGCGCGGCTTCATCCGGGCCGAGACCATCGCCTACACCGACTTCGAGGCCTGCAACGGCGAGAACGGCGCCAAGGAAGCCGGCAAGATGCGGGTCGAAGGCGCCGAGTACCCGGTGAAGGACGGCGACGTGTTCCACTTCCGCTTCAACGTGTGAGGTCGGCCACCGCGTTCAACCGTCGGCGACGGTGACGTCAACCTCAACCACCATCTCGCGGAACGCATCGGTCATGCCGACGAAGCTGCCGGACACCGGCATGGCGTGGCGGATATCGCGGGCGACGGCGACCGGGATCAGGTTGAAGCCGCCGACGCTGCGGTTGGTCGGGTCGAAGGTGATCCAACCCGCACCCGGGACGTAGACCTCGGCCCAGGCATGGGTCGACCCGCGATCGGCAGACCCGATCAGACGCCGGTCCGGATTGTAGAGATAGCCCGAAACGATGCGCGCGCCGAAGCCGAGGCTGCGTGCCGCTTCCACGAACAACATTGCGAAGTCCCGACACGAGCCCCAGCCGCGATCCAGGGTCTGGAGCGGTGACTGGGTACCCTCGTCTTCCCGGCTCTGGTAGCTGATCCAGCCGGTGATCCCGGTGCTGAGATCCTTGAGCAGAGCCAGCGTGTCGGTGGTATCGCCCCGCACGAACGCCTGCGCCCATTTCCGCAAGCGGTTGTTCGGATCGGCCTCCTGCTGCGCCGCAAGCGCGCCGAGATCGGTCCATTCATCGTCGGAATACCGAAACGGGTAGCGGATCGCCGAGGCCGCGATGTCGAAGACCGGCCACGCCACTGCGTTGAGTTCAAGCTCGGTGATGCTGTCGATTTTGAGGTGATCGGTCATCTCCGGAAAGATCGCGGTGGCGACGGCGTTGCCGAAGACGTCGTTTGCCCAGGTGACCGTTGCCTCGGGCGTCACCATGACCTCGCTTGAGATCAGGCGCAGATCCCGGCTCTCACGCGGCCGCAGCATCAGCCGGTGCGGCCCCAGGCTGACCAACTGATGGTATCGGTAGGTCGTGCGATGCTCGATCCTGATCCTGATCAACAGGCCACCTTGTCTCTCACAGTCCCAGCCCTCGGGAAACAGTGCGCCTTGAGGGGCGGCTGATGCTGGTGCATGCGCCCAGGTTAGCACGATGCGCCGTCAGAACCGACTTGACGAATTTCCGTAAATGGGATTATTTCTCATATATGGAAAGCGTTCTCTCCAATGATACCTCGGTCGACCAGCGGATCGCCCAGCGCCTGAAGGGCCTGCGCGCCGAGCGCGGCTGGTCCCTGGACCAACTCGCCACCCGCAGCGCCATCAGCCGGGCCACCCTGTCTCGGCTGGAGAACGCCGAGGTCAGCCCGACCGCCAACGTGCTCGGCAAGCTCTGCGCGGTCTACGGCCTGACCATGTCGCGGCTGATGCACATGGTAGAGGGAGAGTTCCCCGCCCTCGTCCGCGGCGAGGCGCAGGCGGTCTGGAACGATCCGGAGATTGGTTTCCGGCGCCGTTCGGTGTCGCCACCGGCCCAGACCCTGGCGGCCGAGGCGCTGGAATGCGAGATCGATCCAGGCACGCGCATCACCTACGACGAGCCGCCGCGACCCGGGCTGGAGCACCACCTGCTGATGGTCAATGGAAAGCTGGCCGTCACCGTCGGCGGCCAGACCTACAACCTGCACCCCGGCGACTGCCTGCGCTACCAGTTGTTCGGCCCGAGCGCCTTTGCCACCCCCGCCGACAGCGGCGCCCGATACTTCCTGTTCATGGTGTAAGGCAGATGGGCAACGACACGCATCACACCGTCGCGATCTTTTCGGACCACGACATTGCCGATCACCTCGGCGAACTGGGCGCACTCCTGCACGCCTGCGTCCACCACGGCGCCAGCATCGGCTATGTCCTGACGTTCTCCGTCGAAGACGGTAAAACGTTCTGGCGCGACAAGGTGTTGCCGGCGGTGAGGAATGGATCACGCCTGCTGCTGGTCGTACGCAGAGACGGTCGGATCGCCGGATCGGTCCAGCTCGACTACGACACGCCGCCGAACCAGCCGCACCGCGCCGAGGTCCGCAAGCTGCTGGTCCATCCGGATTTCCGCCGCCAGGGCCTCTCACGGTTGCTGATGGCTGAACTTGAACGGCATGCCGGCGGGCTGAACCGCCGCCTGCTGACCCTGGACACCCGCACCGGCGATGCCGCCGAGCCGCTGTACGCCTCGCTGGGCTACCGGACCGTCGGGATCATTCCGGGGTACTGCCGAGACCCATTCGCCGACCAACTCGATCCGACGACGATCATGTACAAGGCATTGTGACCGTGCCCACCTCCGCCCTAGTCCTGCTGGCGTTGCTTGCGGGCGGTCTGCTGTCGGCGCAGGGCCCGATCCTGGCGCGACTGGCGCAGTACGCCGGCGGTCCGGTCCAGGCGGCGATCGTGGCGTTCAGCATCGGCCTGGTCGCCCTGCTGGCGGTCTGCGTCCTGTCTGGCGGCGCGCTGCCGCGGCCGATCGGCATCGCTCGCATGCCGATCTGGGTCTGGGCCGGCGGCCTGATCGGGACCAGCCTGCTGGTGCTGACCCTGTACGCCGTGCCGCGCATCGGCGTGACCGCTTTCGCCGCCGCCGTGGTCTGCGGCCAGTTGATCGCCGCGCTGGCCTATGATCATTTCGGGGCGTTCGGCCTGGAACTGCGCCGGGTGGGTCTGCGCGATGTGGTGGGTGTGGTGTTCCTGCTTGCCGGGCTGGTAATGATCACCGGCCACCAGCGGAACTGAGGTCCACGGATACAACGCCACCCCGCCGGTTCCGCCTCTTCATCCGGCCGGCCATCTGTGCCACCTTCCCGTCCAATCGAATTCAACCGCCAAACATCCGGGAGGAGCCGCCATGGCCGACACGCTGAAGCTGACCGCCGAGGACGGGCATGAGTTTGCGGCCTATCTGGCCCAGCCCGAGGGCCGGCCGAAGGGTGGCGTGGTGGTGATTCAGGAGATCTTCGGTGTGAATTCCCACATGCGTTCGGTCGCCGACGACTACGCCGCCCAAGGCTACCTTGCGATCACGCCGGCGCTGTTCGACCGGGTCAAGCCGGGCATCGAGCTCGGCTATACCGAGGACGACGTGACCGAGGGCCGCGAGGTCCGTGGCCAGGTGCGCAACGAGGAAGCCCTGCTCGACATCGCTGCCGCGTCGAACGCCGTGAAGTCGGCGGGGCGAATCGCCGCCGTCGGCTACTGCTGGGGCGGTACTCTGGCCTGGCTGACCGCGACGCGGCTGTCCGGTTTCACCGCGGTCGCCTCGTACTACGGCGGCGGGATTGGCGGGTTCGCGACGGAGACCCCGCACTGCCCGGTCATCCTGCATTTCGGTGAGAAGGACCATGCCATCCCGCTGACCGAGGTCGAGGCAATCCGCAAGGCCCACCCGGAACTGCCGGTTCATGTCTATCCGGCCGGACACGGTTTCAATTGCGACCAGCGCGGCAGCTTCGAGCCGAAAAGCGCCGAGATCGCCCGCGAGCGCACCCTGGCTTTCTTCGCCAAGCAGCTGGGCTGACCTCAGTACGGCCGATTGATGACGCTTCGTCGTGTCACCATGTCATCATATCTATGGATCATCTGAAAGTTAGTGGTCTAGCCTCCTATTAACTCAAAGCAGTTGGGAGGAAGTTCCACCATGAAACGAATGTTGTCTGGTGCGCTCGTGGGCGTCGCCCTCGCGAGCGTTGCCCTGTTCGGCGCCGCTGCGAAGGCCGAGTATCCGGAACGGCCGATCACCGTGATCGTGCCCTGGGGCGCCGGCGGCGGCACCGACGCCACCGGCCGGATGATCGCCAAGATCATGCAGGACGAACTCGGTGTCCCGGTCAACGTCGTCAACCGCACCGGCGGCAGCGGCGTGGTCGGCCATCAGGCGATCGCCACCGCCAAGCCGGACGGCTACACCATCGGCATCGTCACCGTCGAGATCGCGATGATGCACTGGGTCGGCCTGACCGACCTGGACTACACCGCCTTCACCCCCATCGCGCTGTACAACGCCGATCCGGCCGGCGTGTCGGTCACGGCCGATTCCAAGTTCACCAACGTCAAGGAGATCCTCGACGCGGCCAAGGCCAACCCCGGCAAGATGAAAGGCTCCGGCACCGGCCAGGGCGGCATCTGGCATCTGGCACTGGCCGGCATGCTGGTCGATGCCGGCCTCGATCCGAACTCGGTTCCGTGGGTGCCGTCCCAGGGTGCGGCTCCGGCGCTCTCCGATCTGGCAGCCGGCGGCATCGACGTGGTGACCGCTTCGGTGGTCGAGGCACGGGCGCTGAAGGAAGCCGGCAAGGTCAAGGTTCTGGCCGTGATGGCCGATGAGCGCCTGCCGGCATTCCCAGACGTCCCGACCCTCAAAGAGGCCGGTGGCCCGGGCTGGAAAACCGCCGCGTGGCGCACCGTCTCCGGTCCGAAGGGCCTGCCCAAGCCGATCCAGGACAAGCTCGGCGCGACCATCGAGAAGGTCTACAATAGCAAGGAGTTCCAGGACTTCATGGCGAGCCGCGGGTTCGGCCTGACCTGGGCGGATGCCGCCGGCCTGTCGAAGCACTACGAAGAGGCTGACGCCAGCTTCGGCAAGGTCCTGAAGGCGGTCGGTCTCGCGAAGTAAGCTGCGAGTGACGTGCGTACGACTGATACTTCCCGGGTGACGTAATGCGGTTCAACGACGCGATCATCGGCCTTGTGCTCATCGTCTTCGCGTTGGTGGCCGGCTACGCCACCCGGGACTTCCCGCAGATTCCCGGCCAGTCCTACGGGGCGGCCCTGTTTCCTCGTCTGCTTTGCGTCGGCTTCGCGGTCTGCGGGCTGCTGCTGATCGCCTCCGGAATGCGGCAACGCGCCACCGCCGGTGCCTGGCTCGATCTTGACGACTGGGCCCGGTCGTTCTCCGGCCCGCTGACCCTGGCCATCACGATCGGCGGCATGGTCTTCTACATCCTGGTCTCGGAGTCGCTCGGCTTCATCCCGACCGCCTTCCTGATGACCGCCTCCCTGCTGCTGCGCCTGCGCGGCCGCTGGATCAGCTCGCTCGCCATCGCCGCCATGGTCACGATGGTGATCCATCAAATCTTCTACAAGCTGCTGCTGGTGCCGCTCCCCTGGGGCGTGCTTGAGCCGCTGGTCTTCTGAGGCTCGCTTCATGGATGCTTTCCTGCTGGCGCTGCCGCTGGTGTTTCAGCCCAACGTCCTCGCTGTCATGGCAATGGCCGCCATCTTCGGTCTGTTCGTCGGGTCGGTCCCTGGACTGACCGCGACGATGGCGACAGCGCTGCTGGTGCCGCTGACCTTCTTCATGGATCCGGTGCCGGCGATCGCCGCGATGGTGACAGCGACTGCCATGGCGATCTTCGCCGGCGACATCCCGGGCGCCCTGCTGCGGGTTCCCGGCACCCCGGCATCCGCCGCCTATGCTTCCGAAGCGTTTGCCATGACCCAGAAGGGCCTGGCCGAACGCGCGCTTGGCACCAGCCTGGTCGGTTCGGCGATCGGCGGCATGTTCGGCACGGTCGTCTTGGTACTGTCGGCTCCGCAGCTCGCCGAGGTGGCGCTGCAGTTCACCCAGTTCGAGTATTTCTGGCTGGCCTGCCTGGGCTTAAGCTGCGCCGTGTTCGTGTCCACCGCCTCGCCGACCAAGGGCACCGTGTCGCTGCTGATCGGGCTGATGCTGGCCACCGTCGGGATCGACATCACCGCCGGCCATCCGCGCTACACCTTTGGCATCCCGGATCTGCTGGGCGGGGTAGCGTTCATCCCGGCAATGATCGGCATGTTCGCGGTCGCCGAGATTCTGCGCAACGTCGTGTCAACCAGGGTGATCGAACCGCCGAAGCTGGAGCATCTGTTCCGCGTGTTCCACGGTCTCGGCGGCGTGTTCAAGCGCTACTGGCGGGGCCTGGTCCGCGGCAGCGTTCTCGGCACCGCAGTCGGCATCCTGCCCGGCGCCGGCGGCGACATCGCCGCCTGGGTCGCCTATGCCCTCAGCAAGAAGCTGTCGAAGGAACCGGAGAAGTTCGGCACCGGTCATGTCGAGGGCATCGTCGATGCCGGCGCTGCCAACAACGCCGCGCTCAGCGGTGCCTGGGTCCCTGCCCTGGTGTTCGGGATCCCCGGTGACTCGATCACCGCCATTGTGATCGGCGTGCTGTACGTGAAGGGCATGAACCCCGGCCCGACCGTTTTCATGCAGAACCCGGAACTGATCTACGGGGTGTTCATCACCTTCTTCCTGGCCAACATCGTGCTGATTCCGTTCGGCTTCGCCGCAATAGGCCTTGCCCGGCACATCCTGCGCATCCCGCGCACCATCGTGTGGCCGATCGTGCTGCTGTTCTCGATGGTCGGTGCCTACGCCATCGACAACAGCCTGTTCGGCATCGTCGTCATGCTCAGCGTCGGTGTACTGGCCTTCCTGATGGAAGAGAACGGTTTCCCGGTGGCGCCGGCAATCCTGGGCCTGGTGCTCGGCCCGATGCTGGAGGGCAATTTCATGACCGCCATGATCAAGGCCGACGGCAATCTGCTCGGCTTCTTCGAACGCCCGATCGCCGCCGCCCTGGGGGCCATCACGCTACTGCTGTGGTCGACCCCGCTGATCCTGATGGCGGCCCGCCGTGTCCGGATGCATTCGGCAACCGAACGCGGCTAGACTGCCGCCGCGATGTGATCCGCGGTGGAAGGAACGGCGATGGACGGCTGGCTGAAGGCGGCACTGGACTACATTCCCGACTGGCTTGAGCATCAGGTCCGGGTGACCGAGCAACCGGGCTGCGCAATCGCCGTAGCTCATCGTGGCGAGGTCGTTCTGGAACGAGCGTTCGGGCATGCCAACCTTTCGTCCGGCGAGGCGCTGACACCGCGCCACCGACTGCGGGTCGCCTCGCACTCCAAGAGCTTCACCTCGGCGGGCATCCTGAAGCTGCGCGAAGCTGATCGGCTGCGGCTCGACGATCCGGTCGGGCGTTACGTCGACGGGCTGCACCCCGACGTCGCAGCCGCCACCATTACCCAGGTGCTGTCACACAGCGCCGGGCTGATCCGCGACGGTCTCGACGCCGGTCAGTGGCAGGACCGTCGTCCGTATCTGAACGAAAGCCAGCTGCGGTCCGCCCTTGCCGAAGCCCCGGTCCTGCCGGCGAGCACCCGGTTCAAGTACTCCAACCACGGATTCGGTCTTCTGGGACTCGTCATCCAGGCAGTCACCGGAGAGCCGTACCGCACGTGGATTCACCGCGAGATCGTCACCGCATCGGGCCTGGAAGAGACCGTGCCAGACGTGCCGGTACCCAACGACGTGCCCTTCGCGCGCGGGCACAGCGGCAAACTGCCGCTCGGCCGCCGGGTGGTGGTACCCGGCGACAACGACACGATGGCGCTGAGTTCGGCGACCGGCTTCGTCTCGACCGCCGGGGACCTCGCCCGGTTCTTTGCCAGCCTGGACCCCGAAGCGGAGCGCAGCGTGCTGTCGCCAGAGAGCCGTCGCGAGATGGTCCGAAAGCACTGGCACGAGCCTCATTCAAGTCTTGGCCGGCACTACGGCCTGGGCCTGACCCTCGGGCAGGTCGGCGACTGGGAGTGGTTCGGGCACGGCGGCGGCTTCCAGAGCTGCATCAGCCGGACTGCCGCCCTGCCCGGCCGGGAACTTGTCGTCTCGATCCTGACCAACGCGGTCGACGGCTTGGCGCATCCCTGGTCGGACGGCGCCATTCGGCTGCTTCGCGAGTTCGAGAAGCGCGGCGCCCCCAGCGATAGCGCTCTCGACTGGACCGGCCGCTGGTGGACGTTGTGGGCCGCGATCGACCTAGTACCCGCCGGCGATCATGTCGTCGTCGCCACGCCGGGAACCGCCAGCCCGTTCCTTGACGCCAGCGAGATCGCGGTTACCGGACCGGATCAGGGGACCATCCGGCTGGCCGGCGGATTCGCCAATCACGGCGAAGGCGCCCGGCTGGTCCGCGGCGGCGATGGCAAGGTCAGCGAGCTGTGGCTCGGCGGCACCAAGTTCCTGCCGGAGGCCGCGCTGTCGGATGAGTTGCGACAACGCTACGACAACTGAAACCTGGACGAGCCTACACTACCACTGGCTCCCTGGCCGGCATGCGCGCCAGCAGCAGCACCAACCCAGCGGCCGCGGTCGAGATCCACAGGGCGCCGAACCAGACCACGGTATAGCCGCCGGTCAGATCGAAGCCGAGGCCGCCGGCCATGGCGCCAAGCGCGCCGCCGATGGCGTGCCCGGCGGCGATCAGGCCCATTGCCAAGCCCATGACCCGCACGCCGACATGGCTCGCCACCAGGCTCGCGGTCGCCGGAATGGTGGCGTAGTCGACCATCCCGAACACCGCCGCAAATAGGAACAGCTGGTTGACGTCGTTGCCCACCCGCATCAGCAGCACGAAGGTGAGCGCCCTGCCCGCGTAGATCCCGGCCAGCAGCAGCGGCCGGTTCACCCGGTCGGTCAGCCAGCCGGCCACGATCATTCCCAGCAGGTTAACCGCCGACAGCACGCCGTAGGCCGCGGCACTCGGCAGTGGGGGGAAACCGCAAAGTGCCGCGTATGGCAGGAAATGCGTCTCGATCACGCCGGTGGTCGTGAAACCGCAGGCCAGGAAGCTCCAGAACAAGATGTGAAAGGCCGGCGTGGCCAGCACCTGTCGAAGATCGTCACGCAGACTGGATACCGTGATCGCGCTTTGCCGCGCCGCGTCCCGCGACCGTCGCGCCAGCATGACCATGACGACAACGCCCAGAACCAGACAGGCGGCCGCCAGCCCGCCGAAGCTCCAGCGCCAGCTCACGGCTGTCAGCAGGACCGCGAGCGCGGGAACGATCAGGAACTGACCAGCCGTCGCACCCGACGTGGCCACGCCGGTCGCCAGCCCGCGCCCTTGCTCCGTTAGCCGGGCAATTGCCGTCGCCACCACATGCGTCGACACAATGCCGAAACCGACCGCGCCGACCCCCGCGAAGCCGACCGCGAACAACCACGGCCTGTCCGACACGGCGACCAGCCCGCAGCCGAGACCGATGGTCATGAGCCCGAGCGCCAGCGTCGGCAGCGGCCCGCGACGGTCGGCCAGCCAGCCGGCAACCGGTGCCACGGCCGCCATCGCAACCAACGCCGCGGCGCCGACGCCCGACACGAAGCTGCGCGACCAGCCGAACTCCGCCTCCCAGACCGGCATCACCAAACCCAGCGTTGCGCGCGCCGAGAACGCCAGCGCGAGGGCGAGGAAGCCGATGGTGACGACGATCCCGATCCGCGTCTGGTGCGATGAACCGAATTCCATGTCGATCTCCTGAATTGGAGACCTACAGATGCCCCGCTGTTGCCAGCCTCACAAACGATCGCTCTGGCACTTCAGTTTAGCTGAGCTAAAGTCCCGACATGATTCCTCGTCTCGATCTGCTGCACACCTTCTTCGTCGTCGCCCGCGCCGGCAGCATGAAAGCGGCCGCTGCCGAACTCGGCGTGACCCCGGGAGCCGTCAGCCAGCGGATCCGCGAGTTGGAGAGCCGCTCGGGCCGCCGGCTGTTCGAACGTGGCCGAGCCGGGACCACCCCATCGTCGGCCGGTGCACTGCTCTACGCCGCGGTCGGCAACGCCTTCGGAACGCTGGAAGCGATATCAACGGAACTCAGCGATTCCGGGCGCGGCAGCCGGCTCCAGATCACGGTCATGCCATCCTTCGCCGCCACTTGGCTGATTCCCCGCCTCGGCCGCTTCAACGCGGCGCATCCGGCGGTGACGGTGTCCATCGAAACCGATACGCGGGTCGTCGACCTGCGCAAGGAACCGATCGACCTCGCGATCCGCCACGGACTTGGCCGCTATCCAGATCTGGAAACCCGCTGGATCGCGTCGCCGGAGATGATCGTCGTGGCAAGTCCGGGCCTGATCGCCGGGTCGCTTCCGGTCACGAACCCCGCCGACTGCCTGAGGTTTCCGCTGCTGCAGGATCGCGACCGTCGGAACTGGCGCTTGTGGTTCGAAGCCCAGGGCGTCGATCCGAGCGGGATGCGGGCCGGATCGTCGTTCTCCGACGATCAACTGCTGGTTCGCGCGGCAGCGCACGGCCAGGGGCTGGCGCTGGTCCGCGATCTGTACGCCGCCGAGGAGATCGCCGACGGCCGGCTGGTGCGTGTACTCGACACCACATGGCCGACCGAGTTCGCCTATTACCTCGTCGGCCTTCCAGCGACCTTCGAACGCCCGGCGGTTCGCGCCTTCGCCTCCTGGCTGCTTGCCGAAGCCACCGTTGGGCTGTAGCCACGGGCATGAATTTCATTCATGTCGACCTGAACCGAACTCGTTGGTATCCCGCCGTCGCAATCGCCAATTCTTCGTGATCGATCATTGCCGGTCAGGCACCGGCTGCGACAACGAGGAAGCGAGCCATGAGCGTACAGACAGCGAACCGGGCCATCCCCGCCCCAACGCCCAGCCTTTCGAGTCGCTCTGCATTCACCGGCGTAGAGGCCGCGCTGACCTTCATCACGCCGTCGGACACCAAGCCGGTGTTCCAGAGCTCCGCGTTCACCGGCGGAGCGCCGCGGGTGTTCTTCGAGACCGAGCACCATACAGTCCCGATCCACGACATGCGCCCGATCGCCGGGTCGCTGTCGCTGGACCGCGAGGGCTTCGAACTCCTCCGTCACGAGACCGCGGTCGAGGATCTGTACGACGATGCGGCGATCGAAGGGCCGTATTACCGCGAGATCGAAGCGATGCTGCGCAAGGCCCTGGGTGCCAGTAAGGTCGTGATCTTCGATGCCACCCGCCGGTCCGACAACGGACCGGGCGCGGCCAATCCCGACGGCGCGCGCGGACCGGCCGCCCGCGTGCATGTCGACTATACCGAAAAGAGCGGCCCGCAGCGGGTCAAGGATCTGCTGGGCGAGGACGAAGCCGAGCGCCTGACACAGAGCGGCGCCCGTATCGTCCAGATCAATGTCTGGCGGCCAATCCGCGGTCCGGTCGAGCGCTCCCCCCTCGCGCTCGCCGATGCGTCAAGCGTCCCGCCGGCGGACCTGATCGCCACCGACCAGGTGTTTCCGAACCGGGTCGGCGAGATCTACCACCTCGCCCACAACCCACAGCACCGCTGGTACTACGCGCCGTGGATGACCCCCGACGAGGTGCTGCTGATCAAGGGCTGGGACAGCTTGAATGACGGCCGCGCCCGCTTCACCCCGCACGGCGCCTTCAATCAGCCGGACACGCCGGCCACGGCGGCACCGCGCGAGAGCATCGAGGTGCGGACTCTGGTGGTTATCGAAGACTGATCGCAATGCCTCAACACCCCGCCTCGGTCATCCGGCATCCGAGGCGGGATTGGCGTTGGACGGACCTATCGAAAGGCGAGAGATCGAAGCACCAGCCCGTTAACCATATGCGCTAACGAATTCTCTAAGAATACACGGTACCTCAGTATTGACGGTATGATGACAGGCTACCGAAAAGAGAGTTCACGCCCGTGTCGGTTGCGACCACGAGCTCGAAGAAGAACGGCGGATCGCGCGGCATTTCACGGCGCCGTCTTTCTTTTCCAGTGTTCGGCATCGCGTCCCTGGCGCTAAGCGTCATCGGCTTCGTTCTGGTTCTTGTCTACGTCAATTCAGGAGTATCGGAGCGCGCGGCCGCGACCTGCCAAGCCAGCATCCGGCTGGCGTCGGAGCACTTGCTTCGGGTGACCGAGAACACCGACCGCATGCTTCGGGGGGTCTCGACATGGCTGCGGTTGAACCCTGAGGCGGATTTTCGCACCGATAAGACGCTGCTGGCGTTGGCCACAGTGATGAATGTCGACCCCAACGAGACATTCGCCTTCGCCGTCATCGACTCAAGCGGCGATGCCTGGCTGCTCGACGAGACGCTCGCCGGACGCCCGTTCGACATCACCAGCCGTCCCTACTTCCCGTCCATCGCATCCGCCGAGATCGGGCGGATCGCCTATGGCCCAAGAACCACCAACGCGAACACCGGCAGCGATACCCTCCCGGTGTTTCTCAAGACCCGGCACGGTGGCCAGAGCATTACGGTCTCGACCGCGATCTCCGCCACTCGGATCGATACGGTTCTCAGGGATCTCACGCGATCCGATCAGTTCTCGACATCGATCGTCAGGAATGACGAAGCCGTGTTCTCGTCAGGACACGCCAGCCACCCACCACCCGTCGGCCCCCGCTACGAAAAATGGCTGGCCGGCCGGACCGAAAGCGATGTCCGGGACGTGTTCGTTCAAGACAAACTCGACTCAGTCGACTGCGCGCAGACGATACCGCACCTGCCATTTGTCACCATCGCCCGGGTCGACAAGATCAGCGTGCTCGACCATTGGTTTCTCTACCTTATCGGTGTGGCGACACTGACGGTAATTACCGGTGGACTGGCGGTTTGGTCCACTCGGACGATCGGAAAGCTGCTCAGCGAGCTCGAGCACGAACATAGCGCGTTGCAGAAGAACGAACGTCTCCTGAGCGCAACATTTCATCATGCCGGAGTCGGGATCGCGAATATTGGACTGGATGGAAAGTTCTTGATGGTCAACGAGCGGTTCTCAAAGATCGTCGACCATGAACCATCTTCACTTCTGTCGATGTCGTTCGACGACATCACGCACCCCGAAGATCGCGCCGCCAGCCATGAAGGCGTGCGGGATTTGCTGAATGGAGTGCGACGCACCTACGTCGCGGAAAAACGGTACATTGGATCTCATGGCGACATTGTCTGGACCCAACTGACGGGTGCATTGCTCACCAAAGAGGACGGAAGCCCGGACTACTTCATTTCGGTGATCGAAGATATTTCCGATCGCCGCCGAGCTCAGGAGAGCCTTCGGCTGGCGTTGGTCGATGCTGAACGCGCCAACCAAGCGAAGTCGGAGTTTCTGGCCACCATCAGCCACGAGTTCCGGACACCGCTCAATGCGATTTCCGGATTCTCCGAGATGCTCGCCTGCCGTTACTTCGGGGACCTCGGTTCGCCGAAGTATGAAGAATATGCCCACAACATCTGGTCCAGCAGCCAACATCTCCTGCAACTCGTCAACGCCACTCTCGACCTGTCGAGTGCCGAAGCCGGCAATCCGGCGCTGACCATCGAGCCGGTGGATATCGCCGAGATCGTCGACGACTGCGTTCGCAGCCTCACCGTCGAGTTCGAGCGAGGCGGAATCACGACGTCGGTCAGCGTTCAACCTGACCGCCCACCCCTGCACGCCGATGCCGGTGCTATCCGTCAGATCTTGCTGAATTTGCTGTCCAACGCCGTCAAGGCGACACCGCCGGGCGGATCGATCTCCGTCCGGGTCGAAGCGAACTCTGACAAACACGTCCTGGTCGTCAGCGATACCGGGATGGGGGTGCCCGAGCATCTTGTGGACCGTATGACCGACCCGTTTACCGTCATCGGCGGCAACGCCTACCATTCCCGCGACGGCAAGGGCCTCGGCCTAGCAATCGTCAAGTCGCTGGTCCAACGTCACCGCGGCGACCTGAGGATCGAGAGCCGCACGGCATCGGTCCTGGTCGCGATCGAACCTGATCGCGGCGCCCTGGCACCCCGCCCCGATCTATCGATGCCCGAGGCGGGGTGGCAGAGATGGACGGCGTCCGATGATCTAGGCCGCCACGGTCCGGGACGCATTGTCGCCGGACGCGTCAAACAAGGTCAGACCCTTGTCCATGAACGCCAGAGCATCGTGGACGATCATCAAGGGCGGGTGGTAGCCGAACCACATCGGGACGTCGGCGCCACGGTGATGCCAGACGATGCCCGGCTCCAGGATCGACAACCGATAACGCTGGCCGACGCCTTTGCGCATCACCGCCTCGGGCATCATCGCGAACACATGATCGACGCCCCAGCACTCGACGGCGATCGCCCGGCCGAGCAGCGGCAGAAGCGGAACCAGCGTGCGGCTCAGCGGCGTGCCGCGATGATGCTTGGACACCCAGATCCCGCCCGAGAATCCGACCATCCCCCGCATCGCGTCAAACCACTGGTGCGCACCGGGGCTTTCAATGCGCAAATGATCGTCGGACCCGTCAAAGTATAGTCCCGGCCCTTCCATCACATCGGCCATGGTCGGGTGCGCATCGAACAAACCACACGCATAGGTGCCGATCTTCTGACCCTGGTACTTGACGATGATGCATGTGCCCCGCGAGGCACGAGTAAAGCGATTGTCGTAAGCACCGAACGTGTAGCCGCCATCTCGATCAACTTGACCGAAGGCCTGGAAATCTCCGTGAACCGACAGCGTCACGGCATAGGTGTCGGCGAGGCTGACCCGCGCTTGCCGCAACAGCTTACGCAGCAGGTATGACCCTTCGCGCTCGATGTCGGTCTTGCGGATGACAGGTGTCTGGTGTTTCATCGAATTTCCTCCGTTAGTTGTCACCTCCATTGGTGATCCATCACTTTACGGGTGAGTGATCCGAAACGGCGATTCGTCGATTGGTGGTTGCGGGAGCGACCGTCGCGTTTTCGGACCACAACGTCGTTGGATCCGCCGCAGAAGGCCGCCGCATATGAAGGACTGGTGGAGCGTTCAATCCGGTGTGTTCAAAGGCTCGGTTTGCCTGGCTGCGGCGGGTGCCGCGTTCGTCGGCATCAACGCCATCGTCCACAGCGTCGGTCGCACGATCCCGCCGTTTCAACTGGCATTTCTGCAGCAGGTGGTCGTGCTCCTGCTGGTCGCCCCTGGAATCCTCGCCAAGGGCCTCGGCGTCATGCGGACCAAGACCCCGGCCCTGCATATCTGCCGGTGCCTGGCGACCGGCGTCGCGATCTTCAGCGGGTTCGTGGCCATGGCCAATCTGCCGGTCTCCGAGACCACCGCCCTGCTGTTCTCGCGCATGGTGTTCACGGCGGCCCTCGCGACTTGGTTCCTGAAGGAGGCGATCGGGGCCGCATCCTGGTTGCGGATCACCATCGCGGGTGTCGGTGTGATTCTGGTGCTGTCGCCCGATGCGTCTTCGCTCAATGTTTACGGATTCGCCGCGATTGTCTCCGCGCTGGCGATCTCGATCACCATGCTGCTGATCCGGGCGATGAAGGAGGAGACCGCAGAGGCCATCGTCGGCTGGCAGGCTGCCGGGCTGGTTCTGTTGTTTGGCGGCCCTGCCATCATCTTCTGGGTCCCGCTCGATGGCCCTGGAGCGATGACCTGCGTATCGGTCGGTGTCCTGTTGTGGCTGGCGCAACACCTCAACGTCCTGGCATACCGCTACGCTGCCGCCGGGGCCATCCAGCCGGCGGAGGCAAGCCGGTTGGTCATTGCGTTAGCGATTGACGGGCTGTTATTCGGTACTATCCCCTCGGTGACGGTGATCGGGGGCGTGGCCCTCATCCTGATGGCAGCCGGGTTCGGACGGATCGTGTGGCGCCGGAGACGCATGGAGAACGCCTGAAATGACGCGGGAGTTGACTGGGCGAGATCTCCACGAAGCCGCGCGAAAGCTGAAACTGTCCCAGAAGGACATCGCCAAGGCGACCGGATTGTCGATCCGCACGGTCAACCGCGTCTTCAACGCCCTTGGGCCAGTGGACGTGCGCCAGTCGACACTGGACACCATCGCCAAGGTGGTCGGGATCGGCACGAGCCCGGAGGGACACATACCCGACCCGCTGGTGGTGATCGACCTGCCTCCGAGCAAGCTGCTGACCGCCCGCAACGACCTTCCCGACCTGTTCGCCATGCTGGAGATTGCCAGCTACACCCGTCAGAAGGCGGCCATGCTCGAGCAGATGGCCAAGGTGAACGTGCATCGGACCACATCGGTGTCGGTGCGCGACAACGATCTGTATTTCGACTGGATCGGCGACGGAATTCGCTGGGCCGGAAACCACGTCAAGGGGTCGCGGGTTTTCGATCTCGCGGACGCGGCGGTCGCGCGGGCTGCGGCCGAACGGTACTGGAAGGCCCTGATCACCAACGACCCGGTGTTTCAGTACGTGCGAACCCCGCTCGGGCTGGAATTCATGGCGCTTACCATCGCCACCGATACCCGGACGCTTCCCGGTCTCGTCACGATCACCGCGCTCGGCCGCCCGCAGTTCTAAAACTCAGCTCGAGAAAAGAAAAATACGCCAATTGGCGTTTCTTTTGTTCTCGTACGTCGTCCAGATGGTGTAATACTTCGCGCTTGAGGTGTAGGCCATCCAGGACATAGACGCATGCAGACCCAACGGACGGACTCGATCTGGGTTGACGGGAGCGGGCGCGCCGTCGCGATAGGCGCCGCCGATCGCCCCGGCACCACCGAGGACCGAATGCACGCTATGGACCGGCTCGGATGGGTCCAGGTGCGCGAGGCAGTGGATGGTATCGAGTTCTGGGTTAATCCGCTGTCGGCACAGCAACCGACGCTTCGCATGGCAATGGATGTGACTGCCAGCCTGCAGGACGCGGACCGCCGACGCCCGGTGATCATCAAGGTGCACGACCGGGGCTCACGAGGGTCGCTGGTTGCTGAAACGATCGACCAGATGCCGTCGTTGCTGCAAGAGTCGGTTGAACTGACCTCGCGCCCCGGTTTCCCGTTGATGCAGGACCGGCTGACCGGCTGCCTGCCGACGGAGATCAAAGACGATCATGTCCAGGACATGTGGAAGTTCCTGGTCTCAACCCAGTTCCGGCCGTCCGAAGAGCTGCGGGAACGCGTGGAGTCGTCCGACCGACGCGCCAAGATCGTGACCGCCTGCTCCAAACGCGGCGCCGTCCAGTATCTTGCCCACGACCGTCAGACGGCCCCGTTCTGGAAGCAGTCGACCGATTTCACCGGCCGGTACCTAGACGACCTCCCGCTGCCGCTTCCCTTGAAGCGGTCGCTGCGATCAGACCTGATGACCATGCTCCTCGAACGGCAGATCATCGTGTCCTTCGTCCGTGGCCTGCGGCGCATCACCTCCGACGCGGCACCGCTCGACAGCTTTTTCCGGATCAGCATTCCGCTTCGCTGGTTCGGCGACGCCGAGGTTCGGCCAGCGCTGGTGCTCCTGGCCCCGTACGGCTGACGCCGTCCGTCAGAACCGCGGCAGTGTGGACACGTCCAGCACTCCATCCGCACGCATTCGCCAGTCCCGGTGCACGCCCGACAGTCCGACGCAGCGTCGATGATTGTAGAGGTACAGCCACGGCGGATCGTTCTGGAGCACGCTGTAGCAGCGCCGATACACCGCCTCGCGCGCGGCATCATCGACGGTTGCCCGTGCCTGATCGAGCAACGCCTCGGCTTCGGGATTGTGATAGCCCTGCCACCATGAGCCCGCGACCCGGGCGTCGATCTTCTCGTACAGCACCCGGAACGTGCTCATCGGGCTGGAGTCGAAGACGCAGAGGTCATGGATTTGCTTCAAGCGGACTTGGTTTGCGTAGGCGGTCCGATCCTCGACCCGATGCACTTTCAGTGAAACGCCGATCGCCGCCAACTGCGACGCAACCGCACCGGTCAGCGCTTCGGCTTCATCCGGCAACCGGGTCGGACAATCGACGTCCAGTGTCAACCCACTGCCCCAACCAGCGTCATCCAGCAGCCGGCGCGCGGTATCGACATCCCGACTAACCGCCGTCCTGTCCTGAGGCGCACCGAAGTGCATCGGGCTGACGAAGCCCATCAGCGGTTCGCCGGCACCGCTGAGCACCGACGCAACCAGCGCCTGCCGGTCGAGCGCGAGGTTCAACGCCCGTCGCACCCGGGAGTCCCGAAGCGGGCCGCCGGCCGCGTTGAGCAGGTAGATGATCGCGGTCGGCGACAGATGATCGACACCGGTGATCGCCGCCTCGCCGGCCAATCGTTGCCGCCCGGCATTGCCGAGATCACTTGCGACCTGTGCTTCTCCGGACAGCACGCTATCCAGGCGCTCCGACGGGTCGGACACACGCCGCCACCGCAGGGTCGGGTTGGCCGGTTCTCCTGAAAAATGACCCGCCTCCGCCCGCACCGTCAGATGGTCGCCAGGCGCATAGTCATCCACTCGATACGCGCCGCATCCGACCGGCTGCCGGTCGCCGGATGCCGGCGACAGAACGTAGCCGGATCCCAGAATATCGAGGAGATCCGCCAGCGGGTGCTCGAGCGTGAGCCGAACGCTGGATCGGTCAAGCACCTCGATCTTCGCGCCTGAGAGATACTGGGCGTACACCGCCGGCGCGCCGAGGGTGGCGCCCATGTCCGGCCGTGCCATCCGGGTGATCGAGTAGGCAACCGCTTCGGCATCGACCGGCGCACCATCGTGAAAGTGCACGCCCGATCGAATCCGGAATGTCCAGGTCCGCGCATCATCGGAAACCGACCAACGCTCCGCCAGCGCCGGGCGCCAGCGCGCATCCGGTCCGCGGCGAACCAGCGCCGCGTGCACCGCCTCAAGAATCGCCAGCGCGTCCGGATCATCCGAACAGTCGTGCGGATCGATCAGGTCGACCCTTCCCTGAACGATCGTCGTCGCCTGCTGCATCACGATCTCCGGATCTGTCCAGGGTTAGCGGTTCGCGCCCCAGACCTGTTTGTACAACTCGACGATGTCCGCCTCGTTCGGAATCTTCGGGTTGTTCGCGTGCGAGCCGGAGGCGACGCACTGGGCCGCCATGGTCGGCATCAGCCCGAACCACTTCGCTTCGTCGATCCCGTAGGCTGGCGGGCTCGGCACCTCCAGGTCCTGATTGATCTGGAACAGCCAGTCCAGCAGCTTGTTGGCTGCCGCCTCATCGCCGTCGCTGCGGTCGGCGGCACCGATCAGGCGCCCGGCCTCGGCATAGCGGTCCAGGGCGGCATCCAGCGACCACCGGGTAACGGTCGGCAGCAGCATTGCGTTCGACAGACCGTGCGGCACGTGGAAATGCGCACCGATCGGGCGGCTCATGCCGTGCACCAGCGCCACCGAAGCATTGGAGAACGCCAGTCCCGCCTGGGTGGCGCCGAGCATCATCTGCTCGCGCGCCTCCCGGTTGGTCGGCTCGAAGCACGCGGTGCGCAGATACGCGCCGATGCGCTGCATCGCCGCCACCGCCATGGAATCCGAGTACGGGTTGCGCTTCTGGCTGACGAACGCCTCAAGCGCGTGCGTGAAGCTGTCGATGCCGGTGTCGGCGGTCAGCCGGAACGGCTTCTTCATGGTCAGTTCGAAGTCGACGATCGCGCCCTGGGCCTGACCGCCCAGGCACATCACCAGCATCTTCTCATCGGTCTCGACGTCGGTGATCACGGTGCCGCGGGTCACCTCCGAGCCGGTCCCGGCGGTGGTCGGGATGCAGATCAACGGGGCGGCGGCGGTATCGACGCCGTTCGGCACCTTGTAGTCCCGCATCCGCCCACCGTGAGCCGCCAGGATGTTCATTGCCTTGGCGGTATCCATCGGCGAACCGCCGCCGAAGCCGATCAATCCGTCGTAGCCGCCGTCCTTGAACACCTTCACCCCGGCTTCGACCACCGTCGTGGTCGGGTCGGGCACGGTGTCGGAGAACACGCCATAGCTGACACCGGCCCCGTCGAGAGGAGCGGTCAATGCCGAGATCAGCCCGGACGAGACCATGAACGGATCGGACACGATCAACGGACGGGTGACGCCGAGTTTGCCGAGTATCTCCGGCGCGCGGCCGATCGAGCCTCCGCCGATCAGCATGATCCGGGGGCCGAAGATCGTGGCGGACATGGCGTGCTCTCCCTGAAGGCTCTTTAGATTGATTTCCGGGACGATACGCGGCGGCGGGAAACCGGGGCAAGCCTCCCTTCCGGATGCGGTGCCACCGAACGGCCTGGACGCGACCTGTCGCGCGACAACAACAGCGTGGACAAATACGTAGGGGGAACACTCCACATCCAGGATGAACGCGCATCGGTGTGCTAGAATCGGATCACCATGGCGCTCGTACAAGACACCGTCCTGTTTCTCGGTTCCGCGGTGATCGCGGTTCCCATCCTGAAGCGCCTCGGCTTCGGTTCGCTGCTCGGCTATCTCGCGGCCGGCGTGGCGATCGGGCCATCGCTGCTGGGACTGGTGTCGGACGTCGACGCAATCCTGCATTTCGGCGAGTTCGGCGTGGTGCTGCTGCTGTTCATCATCGGATTGGAGCTGCACTTATCCCGACTGTGGGCCCTGCGCAGACCGATCCTCGGGCTGGGATCCAGCCAGATGCTGCTAAGCGCGGCCGCCATTGCCGGCGGGGCCTACCTGGTCGGTATGCGGCCGCAGACCTCCGTGGTCATAGGCCTCGTGCTGGCGCTGTCATCGACCGCGTTTGCGCTGCAGACTCTGTCGGAGCGCAAGGAACTCCGCACCCAGCAGGGCCGAGCGGCTTTCTCGATCCTGCTGTTCCAGGACCTCGCGGTCATTCCCCTTCTCGCGGTGCTTCCGTGGATCGCCACGGCGTCGATCGCCAAGGTTGCCGACGGTGCGTCCCAGATGACGGAGACCGCCTGGCTGTCGATCGCCTTCTCGGTGTTCGTCGTCGTCGTTGCGGTGGTCGGCGGGCGCTATGTCGTCCGACCGATGCTGCGCCTGGTGGCTGCCGCCGACGTCCCGGAACTGTTTACCGCCGCAGCCTTGCTGGTCGTGCTCGGCATGGCCCTGCTGATGGAAGAAATCGGCCTGTCGATGGCGCTCGGCGCCTTCCTGGCCGGCGTGTTGCTGGCCGACACCCAATACCGGCACCAGCTTGAGGGCGATATCGAGCCGTTCAAGGGTCTGCTGCTCGGGCTGTTCTTCATCGCCGTCGGCATGTCGATGGATCTCGGGTTGCTGGTCGAGGCGCCGTTTGCGGTCTTCGGCGCCGCTCTCGGTCTGATGGCGATCAAGACCGTGGTGCTGATGACCCTCGGCCTTGGCTCGGGAATGCGCTGGCAAGCCGCACTGGCGCTGGCAGCGGTCTTGCCGCAGGGCGGCGAATTCGCCTTCGTGCTGTTCGGCCAGGCGACCAGTGTCGGTGCCGTGGACCGGCCAACGGCCGATTTCCTGATCCTGGCGGTCGCCATTTCAATGGCCCTGACGCCGCTGTCCGTATTGCTGGCGGATCGGTTGCGCCAGATGTTTGAACGTGACGACTCCGCTGACGCCCCGCCCCCGGAAGTCGACGAGGACGAGCCGCGGGTGGTGATCGCCGGGTTCGGACGGTTCGGCCAGATCGTCGGCCGTCTGCTCAACATGCGGCGGATCAAGTTCGTGGCGCTCGACTCCGACAACTCGCGGATCGATGTTGCCCGGCGGTTCGGCAACCTGGCGTATTTCGGTGACGCCAATCGACTGCAAGTTCTGGAAGCCGCCGGCACCGGCTCAGCCGAGATTTTCGTGATCGCGGTGGATGATCCCGACCGGGCGGTGGAAATCGCTCGCATGGTCCGGATGCATTTTCCCGCAATTCGTGTGTTCGCCCGAGCAACCGACCGGTTTCACGCATACCGGTTGATGGAAGTCGGAGTCGACGCGGTGTTTCGCGAATTGTTCGGCTCGAGCATCGATCTCACCAAGGCGGTGTTCGTCAGTCTTGGCATGCCCAACCGGGAGGCAGAAGAGATTACCAGCACCTTCAAGGAGTATGACGAGGCCCTGGTTCGCGAACAGTACCGGCTGCGCGGTGATGAGACCGCCATGATCCTTTCGACCCGCGAAGCCGCGGTGCATCTGGCCAGTCTGTTCGAACACGACAAGGAAATCTTCGACGAAACCGACCCGCCTGGCCGTGAAGCCGCAGAGTAGTTCGCCGCTGAGATCGTAAACTTCTGTTAACCATCCCTCTTTACGGTACAGAAAGAGAAGGCCACTAGGGTGCCGATACGCGAGAAAGAGGCGCGCGCATATGGTTGAACCGACGATCCAAGACATTCTGGACACGCTCCTGAATGCCTTGCCCTGGTTGCTCGCCGGCACGGCGGTCGGCGCGCTGTGCTCGCGTCCGTTGTGGGCGGGTGCCGCGAGAGCTAGCCGCTCGACGAACAGGCTAACGGCCGCCGATGCCTCACAGAAGATCGATGTTTCAGCACGCGAGACACTGCACCGTCGCCTGGAAGCCGCGCTCGAGGGAGCCCGTGGCGACGATGGTGCACCGGCTCTGGTGGTCCTCAACTTCGACAACTTCCGCTTCGTGAACGACGGATTCGGCCACACCACCGGCGACGCGGTGCTGGCCGAGGCCGCCAAACGGATCCGCGGAGCGCTTCGCCATTCCGACACGCCGGCGCGCATCGGCGGCGACGAGTTCCTGGTCCTGCTCGAAAACACCGGCGGCGCCGCCCCGGCCCTTGTCGTCGCGGAACGGCTGCGCACCGCGGTGTCTCAGCCCTACGACATCGACGGCCGGCGTTTCCAACTCTCGGCCAGTGTCGGCATTGCCTTGGCGCCACGGCACGGCCGCACCGCTGAGGAATTGACCCGCAGCGCCACGGCCGCAATGTCGGCCATCAAGCGGCGCGGCGGCGACAGCGTCGAACTTCCCACTGTGATCACGACGACCGACGCGTCGGAGCGTCTGCGCCTGGAGTCAGAACTCCGTCGGGCGCTCGACCTCGGCGAGTTCCAACTTCACTATCAACCCAAATTCAGCTTGGCGAACGGCACGCCCTGCCTGATCGGGGCCGAAGCGCTGCTGCGCTGGGACCACCCCGAACGGGGCCTGATGCCACCAGCAGCCTTCATGCAGATTGCCGAGGAAACCGGACTGATCGTGCCGATTGGCGATTGGGTGCTGCAGGAGTCGCTGAAAGCCGTCAGACGCTGGAACGCCGACACCGACTCGCCTGGTGTACCGCTGACGGTCGCCGTGAACCTGTCGTTCAAGCAGTTCGACCGGACCGGGTTTTTCGAGTTCGTGCGCGACTCCCTGCGCGATTCCGGCGTCAAACCGGACCTGCTCGAGTTGGAACTGACCGAAAGCATGGTCATGCACAACCCGGACAACACGGTCGGCGTGATGCGCCGACTGCGGGCGCTCGGGGTCCGATTGTCGATCGACGACTTCGGTACCGGGTATTCCTCGCTCGGCCTACTGAAGCGACTGCCCGTGCAGTCGGTCAAGATCGATCGATCGTTCATGCAGGATGTCCCCGTCAGCGACGACGACACCGCCATTGCGCTGGCCATCCTCGGACTCGCTCACACCCTCGGAATGGAAGTCGTCGCCGAAGGCGTGGAAACCGAGTCCCAGCTTGCGTTCCTTCGGGTCCGGGGTTGCGACGCGGTCCAGGGCTTCCTTCTGGGTCGCCCCATGCCCGAAATCGAATTCCGTTCGACGCTGAAGCGCCCGGCATCCCCGGCCGAGTCCGATTCCAGCTACCCCACGGGATTGCCGCTCATGGCAGCCGCCGTAACTGCCGACGGCGACTGAGCGACCGTCGGACCGATTGTCAGAGCGACTGGGCAATCTCAGTGCGGCAAACGGCGCGCCCGTTGACCAGCGTCCCGACCACGCGAGCGGGCCCGGCGCCACCATTCTGCACGACCGTCAGATCCGCCCGCTTCCCCTCAGCGATCACGCCACGGTCGTCGAGCCCGGCAGCAGCCGCTGGATTGGCTGACACCAGCGCCCAGGCATCCTCGAACCGTGCCTCGCCGGATCGCGCCAGCACGAACGGCGCCTGCACCAGCGACGGATAGTAGTAATCCGACACCAGGATAGTGCAGCGGCCCTCGCGCACTTCACGAGCCGCGAGAATGCCGTCGGCACCGAGATGACTGCCGCCCCGCACCACGTTCGGCGCGCCGCAGATCACCGGATCGCCCAGAAAGACCGCGGTCTCGGCGGTCGGCGTGTTCATCGGGAATTCCGCAATCCGGCAACCGATAGAATGGTATCGTCGGCGCATGTCCGGCGTGTAGTCATCGTGACTCGCCAAGGCTACGCTTTTGGCAACAGCGGCAGCTGCCAGTCGGTCGATTGACGCCGGCACCTCGGCCTTCCGTTCGGCCACCCGATGCAGCAAATCGATGAACGCATCATGGGTCAGCCCGGTGCGGGCCGTGTAGGTCGCGGTCGACTTCCCCTTGGTCAGAATGCGATCGAGAATGATGTCCGAGTGGTCGTTGAACGCTAGGAGATCGACGGTACCGTCGTCCAGCCAACCAAGAATCTCGGCCTCGGCGTCGAGATTGTAGGTCTCGTGACGGAGGTGGAAACGGGTGTCGCAGGCCAGTTGCGGCTTTACAGCCTCAAGCGCCGCCTTCAACCCCACGGTCGACTCCCGTCCGCGCAACCCCGGCTCCCACGAGTAGGTCACACCATGGAAGGCTGTGGTGATCCCGTTCGAGACGAGTTGCGCGTCGGTATCGAGCAGCGCCAAGTCCATCGGGAAATGCACACCCGGCCGTGGCATCATCTGGCGCTCGAACGCATCCCCGTGCAGGTCGATAACCCCGGGCAGCACCCAGGCGTCGCCGAAGTCCCATTCTTCGCCCCGGCAAGCCCCCCCGACAGCGGCAATCCGCCCGCCTTCGATGGTCACCGTGGTGTCTTCGATCGAACCGTTGGCCAGCAGCACGCGCCGGCTTGCTATCGTGCGGGTGGTCACCGGTCTTCTCCTCTTCCGGGGGGCGTGGCATAACCCCGGCCGGGGTCGACGCCGGTCCTGATTACCCTTGGTTCAGGCAGAAGGCCAGACCGACCAACAGCATTTCACGGGAGTGTCACAGTGGTGCAGTTTCCCGACTTTCCCGCCAACGACGCCCAGCCGGAGCCGGCATGGCCGCGTTTCGCCATCTACTTCGCTCCGGAACCAGGGTCGCCGCTGGCCGAGTTCGGCGCCAACTGGCTGGGACGCGATTGCGCAACTGGCGTGGAGCGTGCGCAGGCGCGCGTTCCTGGCCTGTCACCAGACCGGCTGTCCGCCATCACCGCCAGTGCCCGAAACTACGGCTTTCACGCGACCCTCAAGGCACCCTTCCACCTGAAACAGGACAGGCCGCTTGAGGCGCTGGTGGACGCCGCCGGCTCCTTCGCCGCCACCCGCACGCCGATCACCGTCCAGCTCGGGCTGCGCTCGCTCGGCGGTTTCCTGGCCCTGATGATGACCCCTCCGGATCACCGCGTGATGACGTTGGCGGCCGACGTCGTTCAGGAACTTGACGGATTTCGGGCCTTACCAAGCGATGCCGAGCTGTCGCGTCGTCGGGAAGCCGAGTTGTCGCCCCAGCAGGAGGCGCTGCTGCAACGCTGGGGATATCCCTATGTGATGGGGGAGTTCCGCTTCCACGTGACGTTGTCGTCGCGCCTTCCCGACGGGCCGGAGCGCGATTCGATCGTCGCTGCCCTCGAACCGCTGGTCGCCGCAGTCACGGCCACGCCGAGCACGATCGACGCGATCGCCCTGTTCCGGCAGGATCAACCGGGGGCGCCGTTCGTGATGGAACGCCGGTTCCCGTTCGGCGGCTGATCCGCTCAATTCCTGACAGTGTGGGTCAGATCTGCCCGATTGCCGCCGGCGGCAGATCGAGGATCGGGGGTACCGAGTTCGGTGCCGTCCCCGTGACCCCACCGGTCGCTCGTTCGGCGCGCGGAGTGCGACCGAAACACTCCCGGTAGCATTTCGAGAAATGACTGGCCGACACGAAACCGCACGCCAGCGCAACCGACAGGATCGACATCGAGGTCTGGACCAGCAGCTGGCGCGCACGCTGCAACCGCAGGGTCAGGTAGTACCGGGTTGGGGTCGCGCCGAGATACTTGCGGAACAGCCGCTCAAGCTGGCGGGTCGACAGCCCGGCCCGCTCTGCCAGGTCGGTCTGACTCAGCGGCTCCTCCAAGTTCAGTTCCATCTCGCTGATCACCGAAATCAGCTTGGGATGGCTGACACCGAGGCGCGCGCGCAGTTCCATGCGCTGATGATCGTGCGGCTCGCGGATGCGGTCGTGAATGAACTGCTCGGACACCTGGTTGGCCAAGGTCTGCCCATGCTGCCGACCGATCAGGTGCAGCATCATGTCGAGGGCCGCTGTTCCACCGGAACAGGTGAAGCGGTCGCGGTCGATTTCATAGAGGTCCGACGAAACTTCGATCTCCGGAAAATCCTCGGTGAAGCCACCCAGATTCTCCCAATGAATCGTGCAGCGACGGCCATCAAGCAAGCCGGCACGGGCCAGAAGATGGCTGCCGGTGCACAGCGCGCCCATGATCGCCCCTTGGCGAGCAATGCGTCGCATGAAGCCGAGAATGCGCTCGTCTTCGTACCGCTGCACGTCGATGCCGGTCACCACCACCAGGATCTTCTCGCGATCGACTTCGGACATGGCGTGGTGCGGCACCACCTCGATGCCGTTGCTAGCCGACACAGGTTTGCCGTCCGGGCTGATGATTCGCCACTCGTACAGCGTGCGGCCGGACATTCGATTGGCCGATCGCAAAGGCTCTACCGCCGATGTGAAGGCCATCATCGAAAAATTCCGGATCAGCAGGAACCCGATTTTCGTCGGGACCGCGTTCGGGTCGTCGAACATGGAACGGGCGTGCTCCGGAACCGCCTCTTTACGATCGCCGGGCAGCCCGGCGTCGGAATGAGACTACTGCTAACAACGCACATAAAGCATTCGGAAAATATCAGAAAGCCGACGATTGCGCGAACCGCTCCAGTGGAGCGATTGTCGGAAATCCGACGGACGGCCGTCCGCCTATCCGAGCAGCGTGGGCACCCCGTTGCGAATCACCGTCTGACACGGGTTGAAGCCGATGCGATAAGCCAGTTCGGCCGGTTCGTCGATCGACCAGTGTACAAAATCGGCGACTTTCCCGACCTCGAGCGTGCCGCGGTCAGCTAGTCTTCCCAAGGCCTTGGCAGCATTGCGGGTCACCCCTGCCAATGCCTCCGCTGGGGTCAGCCCGAACAGCACGCAGGCCATGTTCATCGTGGTCAGCAGCGACGTCACCGGGGACGACCCCGGATTGCTATCGGTAGCGATCGCGATCGGCACTCCAGCTTGACGCAACCTGGCGACCGGTGGTTTGCGCGTCTCGTGTAGCATGTAGAACGCCCCCGGCAGCAACACCGCAACGGTCCCCGATTCGGCCATCGCCTCGATCCCGTCCGTCCCGAGATATTCCAGATGATCGGCGGACAACGCGCCGAACTCCGACGCCATGGCGGCGCCGCCCAGATCGCTCAGTTGCTCGGCGTGAATCTTCACCGGCAATTGGAACAACGCCGCGGCGTCGAACAGGCGTCCAACCTGCGCTGGCGAGAACGCGATGGTTTCGCAGAACGCGTCGACCTGGTCGACAAGCCCCTGTTCAACCGCCGCCGGCAGCACCTCGTCGCACACGAAGTCCATGTACCCGTCGGCATTCCGCGCCCATTCAGGCGGCACGGCGTGGGCGCCCAGGAACGTGGTGGTCACTTCAATCGGCAGCCGCTCCTGCAACGCGCGTGCAACCCGCAACATCTTTAGTTCGGCATCCAGATCGAGGCCGTAGCCGGACTTGATCTCGACCACCGTTACCCCCTCGGCCAGCAACGGGCGCAGTCGGCGCACGGCACTGTCGAGCAACTGGGCTTCCGTTGCGGCGCGGGTCGCCGTGACAGTCGACAAAATACCGCCACCAGCGCGCGCGATGTCCGCGTAGCTGACGCCCATCAATCGCTTCTCGAACTCACCGGCGCGTTGGCCGCCGTGCACGATGTGGGTGTGGCAGTCGATCAGGGCCGGGGTGATCCAGCCACCCTCCAGTTCATGGACGATCGCGGCCATACTATCGGCGGGGCCGGGAAGGTCCTCGCGGGCCCCTACCCACGCTATCCGGCCATCCTTGACCGCAATGGCGCCGTCCTCGATCCTGCCGTACGGGTCAGGGCCCGCCAGCGTGGCGAGCCCGACATCAACCCAGAGAGAATCCCACATGCCGTACCCCACCCGTTCGGCAAGCCGCTAAGACAACGGCGACGCCGCCGCAGCGAACCAACCGTAATCGGATGGCACCGATCATGCAAAACCCTCAATCATCCCGTTGGTTCGCATCGTGGGCGCTGCTGCCATCAGGCTGGTGCAGCGATGTCCTGATGGAGGGCGACGCAGCCGGCAATCTGATCCGGGTCACCCCCGACGCCGACCCCGGCGACGCCGCCCGGCTCAACGGGGTTGTGATCCCAGGCGTTCCGAACGTTCACAGCCATGCGTTCCAGTTCGCGCTCGCCGGCAAGGCTGAGCGCGCCGGCCCGAGCCGAGCCGACAGTTTCTGGACCTGGCGAGAGCTGATGTACGGATTCCTGAGCGACCTCGATCCGGACGGCATGGAGGTGATCGCGACACGGCTGTACCGCGCCATGCTGGCGCGCGGCTACACATCCGTCGGGGAGTTCCACTACGTCCACCACGACGTTGATGGGCACCCCTATGCCGATCCCGCCGAAACCTCGCGGCGTCTCCTTAGGGCAGCCGAGACCGCCGGGATCGGGATTACCCTGCTCCCGGTCTACTATGAGGATGGCGGATTTGGCGGCGTTCCCGCTGGCCCACGCCAGAGCCGCTTCCTGCACGACCCAGATGGTTTCGCCCGCCTGCTTCAGACGCTGGCCCCGGACTTCGTCTCTCGGCCCGACCGTCGGCTCGGCATCGCCCCGCATTCGCTGCGCGCCGTTCGCCCGGACCGCCTGACCGCGATCCTGGCCACACTGAACGCCCTTGATCCGACCGCCCCCGTCCACCTGCACATCGCCGAACAGCCGCGCGAAGTAGCGGATTGCTTGGATTGGTGCGGAAAGCGGCCGGTGGAGCTGTTGTTCGATACGACGACGGTTGATTCGCGCTGGTGCCTTGTGCACGCCACCCACCTTTCCGAACAAGAGCGGCAGGCAATCGCCGGCTCCGGGGCGGTTGCCGGATTGTGCCTGACGACCGAGGCCAACCTCGGCGATGGTTTGTTTCCGGCGGAACCCTACCTGGCGGATGGCGGGGCGATCGGCATCGGCTCGGACAGCCATGTCTGCGTCGACCCGGCCGAGGAGCTGCGTTGGCTGGAGAACGGACAGAGGCTGATAACCGGCCGGCGCACCGTGCTGGCCGATGAGCCCGGCTCATCGGTCGGAACCGGATTGCTGCAACGGGTCTGCCGTGGCGGTGCGGCAGCGCTGGGTCGTGAGATCGGCGCAATCTCCGCCGGTTCCCGGGCCGATTTCGTCGTGCTCGCCGACCAGTTCGAGGACACCGTCGACACGCCGGCGACCCTCGTGGACCGATGGATCTTCGCACCTGCCGGCATCCGAGTCGTCGATACAATCGTCGGTGGCCAGTCGCGCTTGATGAACTGACCGGCTGTTCAAATTCGCGCTTTCCTATAGTGTAGTTAGGACGGTTGCACCTTGCGTGTGTATTGGCATAGGAATCGTTACCTGATGATCGAATAGAAAGCCGATGACGACGACACACACGGCCAGCGCCAATACGCTCCAGGACCAAGCCGGCAATGCCGCAGCCTTGCTGAAGATCATGGCGAACCATCGGCGGCTGGTGGTGCTGTCCGAGTTGGCCTGCTTCGGCGAACGGTCGGTCAGCGAACTCGAAGCGATCAGCGGCCTCAGCCAATCCGCACTGTCTCAGCACTTGGCGAAAATGCGTCAACATGGGATCGTGGCAACATGCAGATCGGCACAGACGATCTACTATTCGCTGGCTTCGCACGAAGCGCGGATCCTGCTGGATGTACTGTGCCGGCTGTACGAGCAACGCGCTGAAACCGTCGTCGCCTCCGAGGCTGGCAGTGCCCTAGCCGGGTGACGCGAAACCGGACCGAGCGATGACCGACTCGAAAACCCAGTTCATCGACGCAGTGACGCTGGCAGACTGGCTGAACGAAGGCAAGACCGCACTGTTCGACGTCCGCGAGGAGGACGAATTCGCGGCCGCCCGAATCGCAGGGTCTACGCTGGTCCCGCTGTCGCGCTTCGATCCGTCCGCCATTTCCGCGCCCGACGATCACCGCATCGTGCTGCATTGCCGCAGCGCGCGGCGGTGCGGTCTGGCCGCCGAGCAGTTGCGCCTGAACGGCGATCGGCGGGATCTCTACCGGTTGGAAGGCGGTATCATTGCCTGGGTCCAGTCCGGCCTGCCGGTCGAACCCGGCGGCAACAGCTAAGCCTTTACCAAACAAACACCTTTTATAGCGCCTGCGATGGGTGTACGAGTAATCGTACGCCCTTGATCGTGTTCGGGGCGTGCCCCTATCTCCGCCGCCGGGCGCCCAATGCACGTCTACCTTCCCATCGCCGAGATCTCGGTGAACGTCTTCCTCATCCTGGGGATGGGCGGGATGATTGGGGTGCTGTCGGGACTGTTCGGAGTGGGTGGCGGCTTTCTCATGACGCCGCTGCTGATCTTCATGGGGGTGCCGCCGGCCGTCTCGGTCGCAACCAGCGCCAATCAAATCGTCGCGTCCTCGGTATCGGGAGTGATTGCGCACTGGCGGCGCGGCAACGTCGATTTCAAGATGGGGTTGGTCCTGCTCGTCGGCGGCGTCTTCGGCTCCTCCGCCGGCGTGGCGTTGTTCACCCTGTTGCGGACCTTCGGGCAGATCGATCTGGTCATCAACCTGAGCTACGTCATCTTTCTCGGCACCATCGGCCTGCTGATGCTGAACGAAAGTGTGCGGGCGATCGTGCGATCGCGCAGACCGACGGTTCGACGCTCCAAGCTGCACCAGCACACATGGCTGCATGGCCTGCCGCTGAAGATGCGGTTCCGGCGATCCAAACTGTACATCAGCGCCTTGTTGCCGCTGGGCATCGGGTTCTGCGTCGGCCTCCTGACCGCCCTGATGGGCGTAGGCGGCGGGTTCGTCATGGTCCCGGCGATGATCTATCTGCTGGGGATGCCGACCGGCGTGGTGGTCGGAACCTCACTGTTTCAGATCATCTTCGTCACCGCCAATGTCACGTTCCTGCAAGCGATCAACACTCAGACGGTCGACGTCGTGCTGGCCGTCACCCTGCTGGTTGGAGCGGTCATCGGCGCCCAGTTCGGAACTCGGCTTGGGGTAAAACTGAAAGGCGAACACCTGCGCAGCCTGCTGGCTCTGATGGTGCTCGGCGTCTGCGCCAAGATCGCTGTGGACCTCGTGGTCACACCAGCCGATCTGTACTCGGTCGACTTCCTGATGGGGCATGGATGAACGGGCGGGCGCGGCATTTCATGATTGCGGCCGGTTTGGTGCTGAGCGCCTTTGCAGCAATCCCAGCGGTCTACGGCAAGCAGGACCTGGTAGCCAATCTTTCGGACCACGAGATCGCGATTACCACCGGGTTTACCGGGGCAAAGCTGTTGCTCTTCGGCGCAATCGAGGGTGAAGGACAGATTGTCGTTGTCGTGACCGGCCCGCGGCAGTCTGTGAAAGTCCGCCGCAAAGAGCGCGTCGCCGGCATCTGGATCAACACCGATTCGATGACGTTCGACAACGTGCCGTCGTTCTATGCGGTAGCAACCACCAAGCCATTGGAGCAAATCGATCCGGATATTCGCAGCCGTCAGGAGATGGGCCTCAATCACCTCAATCTCCGACCGGCCGACATCGACGACGACGTTTCGATGGAGGACATCAACGCCTTTCGTGAGGGCCTCGTCCGAAACCAGGTGCGCCACGGGCTGTATTCCGCCAGCAGCGGGCGCATCACGCTGGTGTCCGACCGGTTGTTCGACACCTGGGTGTCGTTCCCGGCCAACGTGGTCACCGGCATCTATACCGTATCGGTCTACTACATCCAGGATGGCAATCCGGTACACGCCCAGACCACGCCGCTGCGGGTCTCCAAGATCGGGCTCGGAGCCTACGCCTTCCGTTTCGCGCACAACAATGCAGCCGCCTACGGCGTCTTCGCGATCGTGATCGCGGTTCTGGCAGGCTGGCTTGCAGCAGTGATCTTCCGTAAAGTCTGAGTAGCCCAGTGGCGTTTCGGAATTGGGAATGAGTGATTCTGCCGACAGCAGCGCATCTGAGGAGCATCCGCGCGTCTTCCTGGTTGTCATTGACGACAGCGAGGAGATGCGTGTTGCCCTGAGGTTCGCCGGACAACGCGCGCGGCACACCGGAGGCCGGGTCGCGCTGTTCCGGTCGATCGAGCCGGTTGAGTTTCAGCACTGGATGGGCGTCGGCGAGATCATGCGCGAGGAAGCCCGCCAGGAGGCTGAGGCTCTCATGGAACGCATGAGCGAGCAGGTCGTTGAGATGACCGGCGCGATCCCGATCATCTATCTGCGCGAAGGCACAACCCGGGAAGAGTTGTTGAGCCTGATCGATGAGGAGAAGTCGATCTCGATCCTGGTGCTGGGAGCCGCGGCCAAATCGGACGACCCGGGGCCGCTGATCAGTTTTCTCGCCAGCAAGGCCGCCGCCCGCTTACGGATTCCAATCACCATCGTCCCTGGATCGCTCAGCGACACCGAGATCGACGCGCTGACGTAAGGGATATTCATCTCCGGCTGCCCGCCGTCCGGATGGGTTCAGGCAGCAGCCTTCGGTACGTGCACAACCTGGAAGCGGTCAACGAGGCCCGCCCGCCGGGCAACGTCAACCGGCATCACCCTGAATTCGAACGAGTCGCGGGCGCCCATGCCGGGCTGCAGCGCCTGGGTGCCGTGCAGAAACTGCTGATCGAAAGCGATCACCCCTCCGGGCTTGAGTTGCGGGGTGATGAAGCGGGCCTGAGGATCGATCGCCATCGCCGCCGCGACGTCGGCGTCCGGGAACAGCGTGCGTCGGCGGGTCTCCGGATCGAACTGACCGGCTTGGTCGGCCGTTTCCACCAGCCGCTCCCACAGCGCCGCCGGCCGCCGCGCGGCATCGACCAACGTCAGCCCGGGCGCGGTCACGCCCACGTCGACCAGCGGTATCCAGAGATTCACCATCGGCGTGTGGAGGCCGAAGATGTTAGCGTCGTAGTGCCACTGGGCTGGAACTGGGTTTCGAGGCGGGTCGAAGCGTCGAAAGATGCAGTACTGAAGCACCGCAGCAAGATCATCGCCCAGTTGCGCGCGGCACCAGGCCATGACCGGTGTTCCCGCCATCAGTTGCAGGATGTTACCGACCGGCCCCGATCCGTGCGAGGCATACAGATTCGCCAGATTGACCCACCATTTGTGATCCCGTTCGCCGTCGGGCAGTGCGCCGCGGCGACCGAGCGTCTTGGTGACCACCTCCCGAAGTCGGGCGACGTCCTCCAGGCCGAGGCCAGCCTCGAACACCCGATGATGAGCCGCCGCCGTAGGCGCGGGCGCCGCCTGTTCTTGAGCCCTGGTCATCGATTGGCCTCCGCCCACGCTGTTACCGTCCGACGCATCGATTCCCATAGCGCATCGCCAATCCTGCGTCATACGGTAATCGGCAACGGGACCCGGCTAAGCAGCCGCAGACGCCCCCGCCGTCATCATTCCACCGCGATAAGCGCCCGGGTCGATCGACCCCCAGGTCTCGCGATAGGATTCCGGAAGCGGTCGGGTGTTCTTTGGTGCAAACCACAGACGGTACAGCAACCGGTCGGCTCGGCTGGCTGCATCATCCGTGAAGGGCGTGCGGCCGTGATAGACGAGGTGATTGTTGTAGAACACCATTTCACCCGGCTGCAGCCTGAAGACGTGGCACTTCTCTTCGGCGACCTCGGCCAGAAGATCCAGCGCCGCATCCATCTCCGGCGTCATCTTCGGCACCCCGTCGATGCGTTGCGCTTCTTCCACGAACGTCCGTGAGTACTGGCTGCTGAAATGGCCGTCCCGGAAGCTGAACACCGGCATGGCAAACACCTTGTGACCGCCGCCAACGTCCTGGGTCTCGCGAGTACGCCAGTACGGTTGGCACAGCAGATCATGCAGATCCGGTCGCCGCTTCAGGATCTCGTTGCGTACAGCCAGCGAACTTGCGACCTTGCTTTCCCCACCGGCGCCGGCTTGGCGCACGCACAGAAGACCAAGCACATCAGCCCGGTCGGTGTGGAACCGCAGCGGCCCGTTCGACTGCGCTTTCTGGGTCGATGTCAGCGAATTCTCGGCTTTTGACGGAGCGTGGGCCTGGAACTTGCCGCTGGCCTCGTCGCGAACGTCGCGCATCAGCTTGCCGTCGATCGACTGCGGCAGCAGCGGCCCGACATGAGCACCGATGCCGGCCCACAGCATTCGCAGGTCTTCATCGTCGTAGTTCTGAACCGGCAGACCGCTCAGCAGCGCCACACCACGTCCGCTCTCAAGCTGATCGAGCAGTGCCGACAGCTTGGGGGCGAGAATCGGCAACGGGAAATCGGCCTTGGCTACTGCCTTGAAGTCCAGGCCGCGCGCCTTGGCACCGCGGAACGCCGCATCGATCTCGGCGACCTCAGACGCGGTCAGTTCCTGCTTCCAACCGTCATCGGCGGCTAATTCCGGGCCGCTCCACGCGGCGGTGCCTGTCATCGGCGCCCGGACAATTTCATCTGAACGGTCCGAAAATGATGCGGACATTGCATTTCTCCCTTCGACTGCGTCGGGCGTTGCACCCATTACCGCTTCGCAGTGCTGCTGAGCATTGCACCCAGCGTATGGGCGTCTGGTCCTAGCCAAACGCAATCTGCACGGAAAGCGTACGCCTGTGTCAAACTGACGCCAAGGTCCCGATGTCAGATTGCAGCGCTGCCGGTCTCCCCGGTCCGGATCCGCACGGCCTCGAGCACATCGAGCACGAAGATCTTGCCATCGCCGATACGGCCGGTCTGGGCCGCATGGGCGATGGTTTCGACAACCTTGTCCGCCATATCGTCGTCGACGACGATCTCCAGACGGACCTTGGGAACGAATTCGATATTGTACTCGGCACCCCGATAAATCTCAGTGTGGCCACGCTGCCTCCCGTAGCCTTTGATCTCCGAGACCGTCAACCCCTCCACCCCGGCCTCGGACAGAGCCGCCCGCACGTCGTCCAATCGGAACGGCTTAATGATCGCCATGACCATTTTCATCTTTTGCTCCTTGCTGCTTTCAGGACAGGTGGTGTGCCAACGGCATGCTGGTCGGTAAACAGCGGCAGGATAACCCGGAATCCATGCGACGACGCGTTTCATGGTTCCAACGCCGGAAGCCGTGAAATCTCAAGCATCTCTTGACCCGCTGTTGGCCAGCTTGCACCTTCCATTCTTGCCAGACTGGAGTCCGCCCGAATGATCCCCAATCCTTTTGAGACCGTGCGCGAGGTCATAGACCCGTCGCCGCCGGTTTCCGACGCGGTCAAATACACCACCTGCTACATGTGCGCCTGCCGATGCGGGATCAAAGTCCATCTCAAGGACGGCCGGATCCGCTACATCGAGGGCAACCGGAACCACCCCGTGAACAAGGGCGTGCTGTGCGCCAAGGGGTCCGCCGGGATCATGACCCACTATTCTCCGGCCCGCCTGACCAAGCCGCTGCGGCGGGTCGGCCCACGCGGCTCCGGCGAATTCGAGGAGATCGAGTGGGAGGAGGCGCTGGCGACCGCCGCCGGTTGGCTCGGCGAGATCCGCGGTCGCGACCCGCGCAAGCTGGCGTTTTTCACCGGCCGCGACCAGTCGCAGTCGCTGACCGGCTGGTGGGCCAGCCAGTTCGGCACCCCGAACCATGCCGCCCATGGCGGATTCTGTTCGGTGAACATGGCGGCGGCCGGCCTATACACCATCGGTGGCTCGTTCTGGGAGTTCGGCGAGCCGGACTGGGACCACACCCGCTACTTCATGATGTTCGGCGTCGCCGAGGACCATGACTCCAACCCGATCAAGATGGGCCTCGGCAAGATCAAGGGCCGGGGCGCCAAGTTCGTCTCGGTGAACCCGGTGCGGACCGGCTATTCGGCGATCGCCGATGAATGGGTCGGCATCCGGCCCGGCACCGACGGGTTGCTGGTGCTGGCGATTGTCCACGAACTGCTGAAGGCCCGGCGCGTCGATCTCGACTACCTGGTACGCTACACCAACGCCCACTGGCTGGTGATCCAGGACCCCGGTGCCGCCGACGACGGACTGTTCGCCCGCGACGAGGCCGGTAACCCACTCTGCTTCGACAAGAATACGGGAGCGCTTACCAGCGCCCTGCTGGCCGACGTGGCGCCAGCCTTGGTCGGCGAGCACACGTTGCCCGACGGACGCGTCGCCGTGCCGTCGTTCCAACTGCTGCACGATCGCTACGTCGCTGACGAGTACGCCCCCGACGCGGTTGCCGAGCGCTGCGGCGTTCCGGCCGACACCATCCGCCGGCTGGCCGCCGAGATCGCCCACGCCGCCTTCGAGCAGGAAGTGATGATCGAGCAACCCTGGACCGACTGGGCAGGGCGCAAGCACGACCGAATGATCGGCCGTCCGGTCGCCATGCATGCCATGCGCGGCATCTCCGCCCATTCCAACGGCTTCCACACCTGCCGCGCCCTGCATCTGCTGCAGGTCCTGATCGGCTCGATCGATGCGCCCGGCGGCTTCCGTTACAAGCCGCCGTTCCCGCGCCCTGTGCCGCCACCGGTCAAGCCGGCCGGCAAGGCCGGGCAGGTTCAACCGAACACCCCGCTGGCCGGCCCGCCGCTCGGCTTTCCTATGGGTCCGGAGGACCTGCTGCTCGACGAGGACGGCACCCCACGACGGATCGACAAGGCGTATTCCTGGGAGGCGCCGATCGCCGCCCACGGCATGATGCACATGGTGATCCGTAACGCCTGGGCCGGCGATCCGTACCCGGTCGACCTGTTGTTCATGTACATGGCGAACATGGGCTGGAACTCGTCGATGAACACCGCCGGCACCATGGCGATGCTGACCGACAAGGATCCGGCCACCGGCGAGTATAAGATCCCCAAGATCATCTACGCCGACGCCTACGCCTCGGAGACCATCGCCTTCGCCGACCTGGTGCTGCCGGACACCACCTATCTGGAGCGCTGGGACTGCATCTCCCTGCTCGACCGGCCGATCTGCGATGCCGACGGCGCCGCCGACTCGATTCGCCAGCCAATCGTCCCGCCGGACCGAGACGTGCGGCCGTTCCAGGACGTGCTGATCGACCTCGGCGTGCGGATCGGCCTGCCGGGACTGACGCACCCCGACGGAAAGCCGAAATACCCTGGCGGCTACCCCGACTACCTCGCTAATCATGAACGCTCGCCTGGCATTGGCCCGCTCGCCGGATGGCGCGGTGTCGACGGCAGCAAGGGCGGCAAGGGCGAGCCGAATCCCGACCAACTCGCGCGCTACGTCGACAACCAGTGTTTCTGGCGCCACGAGTTCAAGCCGGAGGAGCGCTACTTCAAGCACGCCAACAAGGCGTATCTGGAAACCGCGGTGTCGCTTGGCCTGATCGGCAAGGCCGACCCGATCATCCTGCAGCTCTACTCAGAGCCGCTGCAGAAATTCCGGCTCGCAGCCCAGGGCCATGGTGCCGTGGTACCGCCGGAGGAACACCGACCCCGGGTCGAGCGCTATTTCGACCCGCTGCCGTTCTGGTATCCGCCGTTCGAAGGTGACGCGGTGGCCGAGGAAGGCTACCCGATGCACGCCATCACCCAGCGGCCCGCCGCCATGTACCATTCCTGGGGCTCGATGAACGCCTGGCTGCGGCAGATCCACGGCCTGAACAAGCTGTACATGAGCCGGGAGCGTGCCGAATCCCTCGGCATCGCCGACGACGACTGGGTGGCCGTCACCTCGCACCACGGCCGGATCAAGGCCCAGGCCAAGCTGATGGAGGGGGTGAACCCCGACACGGTGTGGACCTGGAACGCCATTGGCAAGCGCCGCGGCGCCTGGAACCTGTCGGCCGAGGCGCCGGAGGCCAACAAGGGCTTCCTGCTGAACCACCTGATTGCCGAGTTGCTTCCGGAGCGGGGGGGCGGGTATCGCTACTCGAACTCCGACCCGGTCACGGGCCAAGCGGCCTGGTACGACCTGCGGATCCGCATCGAGAAGGTCGCAGCCGACGCTGCCGGCACCGTCGCCGAGCCGACCTTCGAGCCGGTTTCGCCACCACCGAACCCGCCACGCGCCGAGGCCATGTTGCGCTTCGGCGCCCCCACCGGCCGGGAGGCTGCCGAATGACCATGCTTCCCGCCACCGCCGGCACCAAGAAGCTCGGCCTCGTCATCGATCTCGACATCTGCGTCGGCTGCCACGCCTGCGCGGTGAACTGCAAGGAATGGAACTCCGGCGGCCACTCGGCGCCGATGACCGACTGGAATGCCTATTCCGGTACCGAGAGCACCGACGGTGACGACGACGGCGCCTGGGGCGTGTGGTTCAACCGGGTCCACACCTACGAGGTCGGCGACGGTGCCGAAGGCCGCACCGTGCACTTCCCGCGCTCCTGTCTGCATTGCGAGACCCCCGCCTGCGTTACGGTCTGCCCGACCGGCGCCAGCTACAAGCGCGAAGAGGACGGCATCGTCCTGGTCAACGAGGACCTGTGCATCGGCTGCAAGCTGTGCTCGTGGGCTTGCGCTTACGGTGCCCGAGAATACGACCACGAAGACGGCGTGATGAAGAAATGCACGCTGTGCATCGACCGGATCTACAACGAGAACCTGGAGGAAGTGGACCGCGTTCCGGCCTGCGTCTCGACCTGCCCGGCCAGCGCCCGGCATTTCGGCGACCTTGGCGACCCGGACAGCGCGGTGTCGGTGCTGGTGGCCGAGCGCGGCGGTTACGACCTGATGCCGGAGATGGGCTTCAAGCCGACCAACAAATACCTGCCGCCACGCCCCGGCAAGACGGCCTGCGGATCGACCGGCGCACCGAGCCGGCTGGAGCAGTTGGTCGCCGAGGCCGCCGATGCGGTGCCGCAAGGCAAGGCCGTCCCTGCGACCACCGGCGGCAAGATGCTCGCCTGGGTCGACGCCGTACTGTCGCGCTGACGGAGATCAGATCCATGCATCCCGCTGCCTCCGTCATTTTCTTCACCACCGCATCCGGCGCCGGCTACGGCCTGTTGTTTCTGCTGGGGATCGCCGGTGCCGCCGGCCTGGTGCCGGCCAGCTTGGCGTTCGGGCTGGTCGGCTTCACTCTGGCTTTCGGCCTGATCACGGCCGGCCTGCTGGCCTCGACCTTCCACCTCGGCCGGCCCGAACGGGCGTGGCGCGCCTTGTCGCAGTGGCGCTCGTCCTGGCTGTCGCGTGAGGGCGTGGCGGCGCTCGTCACCTACGCGCCGGCCGGCCTGTTCGCGCTCGGCTGGGTGGTATTCGGCGAGGCGCGTGGGATCTGGGGCGTGTTCGGCCTGCTCGGCAGCCTGGGCGCGGTCGCCACCGTGGTCTGCACCGGCATGATCTACGCGTCGCTGCCGACCATCCGGCAATGGCGCCAGCCGCTGACCATCCCTGTCTACCTGACGATCGGCCTGTACACTGGTGCACTGTGGATGGCGCTGCTGAGCGCCGCGTTTGGTGGCGCCGCGAGTGCATTCCTGTGGCTGGCCGTGCTCGCCGGATTGTCCGCTGCCGGGGTCAAAGCGCTGTACTGGCGGACCATCGACACCGAGGCGCCCGTCACCACCTCGGGCACGGCGACCGGCCTCGGCTCACTCGGCCGGGTGCGCCTGCTCGACGCGCCGACCACCTCGCAGAACTACGTGATGCGCGAGATGGGCTACCGCGTCGCCCGCAAGCACGCCATGAAGCTGCGCGCCATAGCTGCGGTCATCGGTGTCGCCGTACCAGTGCTGCTGTTGCTGATCGCCGCCGCTGTCGGCGGCGGTGCCGCCGTGGTTCCGGTATTCCTGGCCGCCCTGTCCGGCTCAGCCGGCGCCGTCGTCGAGCGCTGGCTGTTCTTCGCCGAAGCAACCCACGTGGTAACGACGTACTACGGCGCGGAAGCCGCCTGAGCGGCGGCCTTCGCGAAGCCAGCCACGAAGGCTCGCAACTGCTCCTCCACGGTACCGCCGGCCTCCAAATTGCCGTCGCCGTCGAACACCTTGCCGGCGTGCGCCACCATCAGGCGTCCGCCGAACCAGGGTGCCGTACCGAGAGTCCGCAGCACCGGCAGCCAGGAACCCTGCGCGAGCACCGTGCCGAAGCCCCCGGGTGTGGCGCCGATCACCGCCACCGGCTTGCCGCCGAAGACCCGCCGGCTGTCTTCCGGCGGCCGGGACAGCCAGTCGAGTGCGTTCTTGAACACGCCCGGCATGGCGTTGTTGTACTCCGGCGTCGCCAGGATCAGCCCGCCTGCCTCGGCGATCAGGTCCTTGAGTTCGGAGACCCGTTGCGGCACGCCCTCCGCTGCTTCGACGTCGGCGTCGTAGAGCGGAATGCCACGGACAGTCTCCACCACGAATTCCACATCCGCAGGGGCGACCCGGGCAGCCGCCCGCAGCAAGGCTGTGTTGAACGAGGCTTCGCGTAGGCTGCCTGAAAGTCCGACCAGTTTCACAATCCGTCTCCCTGCCAAGATCCACCGTCTGCGCGAACGCGCGATCAACGTGGCGGCATCCTGCCACGCCGACCGCGCCAATCGCTATCGCTGAGAATCGGTCGTTCCGAACCTGCAGAACCTATCGAGAGGCCTTCACCGAGGTGTAGCTGCCGATCAGGTTGCGATAGTCAGGGATATGGTTGGAGAACAGCGCCCCCAGCCCCTCGATGTCGTTCCGCCAATCGCGGTGCAGTTCGCACGCCACACCGAACCAGGTCATCAGTTGGGCGCCGGCTTCGGTCATGCGGCTCCAGGCGGAGTGCCGGGTCAGTTCATTGAACGTGCCTGAAGCGTCGGTCACGACGAACACGTCATATCCCGCTTCAATCGCCGACAGGGCCGGAAACGCGACACAGACCTCGGTCACCACACCCGCGATGATCAGCTGCTTGCGGCCGGTCGCCTTGACCGCCTTCACAAAGTCCTCGTTGTCCCAGGCGTTGATCTGGCCCGGCCGCGGGATGAACGGTGCGTCGGGGAAGGTCGCCTTCAACTCCGGGACCACCGGGCCGTTCGGGCCGTCCTCGAAGCTGGTCGTCAGGATCGTCGGCAGCTTGAAGTATTTGGCCAGATCGGCGAGTGCCAGTACGTTATTCTTGAACTGGTCGGGGCCGATGTCGCGGACGAGCGACAGCAGTCCGGCCTGATGATCGACCAGCAGGACGGCGGCCTGGTCCTTGTCGAGCTTGTTGTACTTCTTGGTCATCGTCAGTCTCCCGAATGAATGGTGTGGTGGCCGAGCCGGCCGGCACACGTCGCGCCGGCGCGGACAGCGGATGCCCTGGGGATCTCAGTGAGCCGGCGCGGTACTCTCCAGGGCGCCGAAACGACCGCTTCGGAAGTCGGCGATCGCCTGCCGGATTTCGTCCTCGGTGTTCATCACGAACGGGCCGTGCATGACGACCGGCTCGTCGATCGGCTCGCCGCTCAGCGCCAGAACGGTGGCGTCACCGTTGGCTTCCAGGGTGATCTCGCCGCCGGTTCGGCCGAGCAGCACGAACTGCGCTTCGCGGACGATGTCCCGGCCGTTCACCAGGACGCTGCCGCGCTGGACCACCAGACTGACCGTGTGGCCCTCGGGCAGAGACAGTGTCGCTTCGCCATTGTGCTGAAGCCGGACATCCCACACGTTGATCGGCGTGAAGGTCACCGCCGGCCCACGGTGGCCGTCGTAGTCTCCGGCGATGACCCTGACCGAACCTGCGGAGTCCGGCAGGTCGAGTTGCGGGATATCGCGGTCGAGCAGCGTCTGGTAACCGGGTGCGGCGTCCTTGTCCTTGGCCGGCAGGTTGACCCAGAGTTGGACCATCTCGAGCGTCCCGCCGGACCGGGTGAAATCCGGCGAATGGAACTCCTCGTGCAGGATGCCGGCACCGGCCGTCATCCATTGCACGTCGCCCGGGCCGATACGGCCGCCATTTCCAGCGGAGTCCCGGTGCGCGAGTTCGCCCTGATAGACGATGGTAACGGTCTCGAACCCGCGATGCGGATGCTCGCCAACACCGCGCGGCCGTGCCACCGGCGTGAATTCGGCGGGACCGGCATAGTCGAGCAGCAGGAACGGACTGACATCCTGTCCGTGCGAGGCGTGCGAGAACATCGACCGGACCGGAAAGCCGTCACCCACCCAATGCGGGCGGGGACTGCCGTAGATCCCAAGAACCTGTCTCATTGGGCTTCTCCTTCTCGTCGCTGACGTTTGCGATGTTGAGAAGGAGAATGGGAGCCGGACAGTCGTTCCGGTAGCTGGTGGAAATTGACCTCAGCGTTCAGAATTGTGAACAATCGCCGACGATGCAGGATTTCAACGACCTCTACTATTTCGCCAAGGTGGTGGAGCACGGCGGGTTTTCGGCCGCCGGGCGCGCGCTCGGCGTTCCGAAGTCGCGACTGAGCCAGCGCATCAGTCACCTCGAGGAACGCCTGGGCGTTCGCCTGATCCAACGGTCGACCCGACTGTTCAACGTGACGGACATCGGCCACGAGTACTATCTGCACTGCGTCGCGATGCTGGTCGAGGCCGAGGCTGCGCAGGAATCGATCGATCGCATACGAGCCGAGCCCAGCGGCCTCGTCCGGGTCAGTTGCGCCTCATCGGTCCTGTACTATCAGGTCGCCGAGATGATCGCCCGGTTCATGGCCGAGTGCCCGAAAGTGCACGTCCATCTGGTCAGCACCAACCGGCGCGTCGATGTCATCCGGGAAGGCTTCGATATGGCGATCCGGGTTCGCTTCCCGCCGTTGGAGGAGAGCGACCTGATGATGAAGGTCTTCGCACGAAGCAAGCAGTGTCTCGTTGCCGCGCCGGCGCTTCTGGACGGGTTGCCGAAGGCTCTGATGCCGACGGATGTGGGCCGGCTGCCCAGCCTGTCCTGGGGCGCATCGCGCCAGACCCATGAATGGTCGCTGGAGGGGCCGGATGGAGCCACCGCGATCGTGCGTCACAACCCGCGGCTGGTGACTGAGGACATGGTCGCGCTGCGCCTGGCCGCCCTGCGCGGCGTCGGTGTGGCCCAGATGCCGGTGATGGTCATCAAGCACGACCTGCAGGAGGAAGCCCTGGTGAACGTCCTGCCGGACTGGGCGCCGTCGGCCGGAATCATCCACGCGGTCTTTCCCAGCCGACGCGGCCTGCTTCCATCGGTGCGGGCCCTGCTCGATCATCTGGCGTCGCAGTACGCCGCGCTGGAGGATCCATGATCGCACTAACCATCCGGGAATGCCCGCCAGTAGCGGTATGAGCAGCGGTCAGCCGGCCCAGAGCTGTCCCACGCCGTCATAGCCGCGGATCGCCCGGTCGGCGTGGACCAGCACGAGGTTCTCGCTGAGCGCCTGCGCCACCAGAACCCGATCGAACGGGTCCGGATGATCCCAGTCGAGCGACCCGGCCAGCGCCCCGTGCCGCGCGTCGATTGGCAGGGCAAGAAAGCCGTTCCGCTCGATCAACTGTTCAGGTTCGCAATAGAGGGTGAGTTTGCCCTTGCGCAGCTTGATGCCAATTTCCCAAGGCATCGCGGCGCTGACGAAAACCGTGTTGTCGGGATCGGCGATCCGCTCGCGGATATCTACGTTCAACCGTCGGTCGCCAGCGTCCCACCACAGCACAACGTGGGAGTCGAGCAGCAAATCCATCAGTCGCGCCCTTCAAAGAGCTCGACGATCTCTGGGTCAACCTCATCGAAGTCATCCGCGATATAGGTGATCTTCCCGACGTTCGCCGGGACGCGCCGCGCCTTCGGCTTTTCCACAGGAACGAGCCGTGCCATCGGGGTGCCGTTCTTGGCGATGACGATCTCCTCGCCGGCCGCCACCCGATCGACCAGTGACGACAGGTGGGTCTTGGCCTCGTAGAGATTGACCTGTGCCATCCGAACCCTCCGGCGTCACGCTGCACACCTATGGAAGATGGTGCCCGAGCTTCAGTTGGTCAAGTTGGTCAAGCACCAACAGATACCGTGTCCGGCCACCGCACGAAGTAGTCGTCGAACGGTTCGTCGTGGGTCCACGCGAAGCCATGGCGCTGGTAGAAGCGCGCGGCCGGGCTGCCCTTCAGCACGCCAAGCCGGATCGGCTTGGCGGCGGCATCGGCTTCAGTGGTGAGCAGCCGAAGCACCGAGCCGCCCACACCGCGACCCTGGACCGTGTCGTCCAGATAGAAATGCTCCAGCACCAGCCCGTCATCCGCCGGCTTCAGCGCCACGCAACCGGCGAACTCGCCATCGACCAGGATCAGCCGCAGATGGGTCGGATCGTAGCTGTCGCGGAAGTAGCGGCGCGCGCGCGCGCCGGATCGAAGCGTCCGACCCGCTCCAGATGCGGGCGCAGCACCCGGATGCGCAGTTCCAGCAACCGCTCGAAATCGGCCTCGGTTGCCGGCTGGAAGACGACGGTGTTGGACATGGCGGCTCCCGCGAACACCTGGATCAGGGCGCCGCCGGCGGCGCCGTAACCTCATCTTCCGACCGCTCGCCGCGCGGGTCGAGATCGGAGACCACCGGGCTGGTGCGCGGCACCGCCACGAACAGGCCCTGGTCCTCCATCGACGGCGCCGGACGCCTTGTCATCCGCCACAGCGCGAACAACCCGACCAGCGCCGCTACCACCATGCCGAAACCGTAGAAGCCCCAGGTGCCGACCAGGGTCATGGCGTTGGTCGCGGCAATCGGGCCGGTCACCGCGCCCAGGCTGTAGGCCAACAGCAAGCCGGCGCTGGCCGCCACCAGGTCAGCGGAGTCGATGTGGTCGTTGGCGTGCGCCACCGCGATCGAATATAGCGTCACCGCGATCCCGCCATAGGCGCCGGCCAGCACCACGAAGGCCCAGAAGCCGAGGCCGGGCACGAACGCCAGCACAGCCCCCAGGGCGGCCGTTGCGAAGAACGAGGCGGTCAGCACGGTGCGTCGGTCGAGCAGGTCGGACAGCCGGCCAAGCGGCCATTGCATCACCAGCCCGCCCAGAATGCCGGACGATACAAAGATCGCGATGTCCGACACCGGCATGCCGATGGTGGTGGCGTACACCGACGCGGTGGCGAAGATCGCCCCGGACAGCACGCCACTGCCGAAACAGCCGACGATGCCGAGCGGCGAGATCCGGTACAGCGCGATGAATCCGAGGGCCGAGCGCGCCACTTCGCCGGATGCCGCCGAGCGCGCCAGAGTCAACGGCACCAAGGCCAGCGAGAACAGGATCGAGGCGAAGCCGTACAGGATGAAGCTGGATGGATCGGCGACGTTCAGCAGGAACTGTCCCGCCCCCATCGCGCCGTACTGCACCACCATGTAGATCGACAGCAGCGCGCCGCGCGTGGCGTTGCTGGCCGCCCCGTTCATCCAGCTTTCGGCCACCATGTAGACGCCGGCCATGCAGAAGCCGAAGGCGACGCGCAGGGCGAACCAGTACACTGCATCGACCGCGAAGGAGTGGGCGACCGCCGTCGCCGACACGATCGACACCAGGGCGGCGAACGCCCGGACATGGCCGACCCGCTCGATGATCCGCCCGCAGGTCAGGCAGCCCAGGACCAGCCCGACGAAGTAGCCCGACAATACGAGGCCGGCGGTGCTGGCGGAGAACGACGGATCGACGCCGAGGCGCACGCCGAGCAGCGAGCCGAACAGGCCGTTCGCACTCTGCAACAGAGCCACGCTGAGCAGCAGCGACGCGACCGAGGCGTATTGGCTGGGCATCCCGTTTCTCCGCGCCTCTGTTCACTCCCGCTATCACGGAGCCGCCACCGCCGATACCCCGTATGCGACACCGCACGTTCCCACTGGATAACCCCGCGCGGCAGGCGCACAGTTCGCCGGCATCACGGTCGCGGCGAGCAATCCGGACATGAAGAAAGGCTTGGTTCTGTGCGGTGTCACCGTGCTGTTCTGGGCGCTGTATGCGGTCTACGTCCGCTACGCTGCGGCGGTCTGGACGATCGAGCCGATGGTGTTCAGCAGCGTCGCCACCCTGACCGCCGGCCTGACCATGCTGATGATCGCCGGACCAGGCGATCTCGGCCGCTCGACCCTGCGCGATCCGCACACCTGGGCCTACGGACTGCTCGACGTTGCCAGCATCACCCTGGCCGTCGGCGCCTGCTTCTTTGCCACCGCCACCGAACTGGTGCTGCTGCTGCGGGTCGACGTGGTCTTCGGCCTGATCCTGGCATGGCTGGTGTTCGGCCGACGGATCCGCAACACCGATATGATCGGCAGCGTGGCAATCCTGACCGGCTGCGCGCTCGCGACCGCCCAGATGGCGCCGGACCATGTGGGTTACGCGGTGCTGCTGATTGCCCTGGCCTCGTTGACGCGGGTGGCGGTGACCGTGATCTCCGAGCGCCACCCGACCTCGAACGCCGCCGACACCGTGCGCAAGCGCTGCCGGATCACCGGCATGATCATGCTGGTCAGCGCGTTGGTGTTCCTGGCCGCGGTGCTATTTGGCACGCTGGTGAAGGCAACCCTGGCGCCGGATGCTCTCGCCCTGTATCCAGCACTGGCGGTTCTGCCGGATGCCGCCGGCTTCATCGACCCGATTACCCTGACCGCCGCCCTCGGCCTCGGCGTGCTGGTCTACGCGCCGGCTACTTATTTCTACCTCTACGCCGTCCGGGTGGCCGGCACCGAGACCTTCTTCATGATGCTGGTGTATCAGCCGATCCTGACGATCGGTCTGGAGCGGGCGCTGCGCGACGTGACGCCGCTGCCGGCGTTCGAGGCGACCCCGGTGCTGATGGCCGCGATCCTGTGCGTGATCGGCGGATCGACCTTCATGCTGGGCGCGCGTTATCTCAAGCGTCCGCCGACGCCCGGACTGCCGGTCCCGATCGACTGACCGGTCTTGCCGTCAGCGCCCGTGCGGTTTATGTCGGCCCCCATGCGTTGGCGCACCCCCATCGGCGGACTCGCCATTCTGATCGGCCTTACGGCCTATGCCGCCGCCGCCGCAACCATCGGCGGCGCGCTGCCGGATCATTGGCTTCTGTTGGCCGTCTACTACCTGATTGCCGGTCTGCTGTGGATCCCGCCGGCGGTGTGGATCATGGGCTGGGCCAAGCGCGACGACGCGGCCTAGCGACTACGCCCGTGCCCGGCCGCCGGACCCGGCGCGCGCCCGTTCGACCTGGCCTGATCACGCAGTCCGCGACGTGGTCGT
>ABHC01000006.1 GCA_000171835.1 alpha proteobacterium BAL199
TGGCTAAGTGATTGAACTGACTCGGTTCGCGGCTCTCGCTGTATGGGCGGTATTGGTTTGCTGGTTAGAAAATCACGATATCATGATTTATCTAATGATTACGGAGGCTTAGATGGCTCTCGGCAACCAAGCTAAGACACTGACGGACGTTCAGCAGCGGGCGGTTCTCGCGTATCTCGACACTACGATGGACGCGAAGCGGAACAGGGTGATGTTTCTGCTCTCGGTCGACGCCGGATTGCGGGCGAAAGAGATCGCGCTTCTGGAGTGGTCGATGGTCACGGACTCAGCTGGCGATCTGACTGATGAGATCCGGCTCGAGGATCGGTCATCGAAGGGGCGTTCCGGCGGCGTCGTGTTCATGAGCAAGCGGCTTCAGGCAGCTCTGGCGATCTATGCGGCTGATCAGAGCTTGAATGGGACGGTGATCAAGTCTCAGCGACGGCGATGGATGTCGGCTCAGGTCGTCACGAATTGGTTCTTCAAACTTTACAGATCGCTTGGTTACGAAGGATGCTCTTCCCATTCTGGTCGTCGAACAGCGATCACGCGCTGGGCGCGGTCGATCTCGACGGTTGGTGGGTCGTTGCGGGATGTGCAGAGTCTCGCGAGGCATAGTTCGCTTCAGATGACACAGCGGTACATTGAGGTCAGCGAAGACGCGATGAAGCGGGTGGTGGGATGATGAAACGACTTCTTGCAACGCTGGTGATTTTGACGGGCTTAATCGGCTCGGCTGGGGCTGTGTGGGCGCAGGATTTCAATAAAGGATTGAAGGCTGCTCAAAGCGGTGATTTTGCGACTGCGTTGAAAGAATGGAAACCGCTCGCTGAGCAGGGACGTGCAGATGCGCAGTTTAATATTGGTCTGATGTACAAAAGGGGCGATGGCGTCACTCAGGATTATGCTGAAGCGCTGAAGTGGTATCGCAAGGCTGCTGAGCAGGGACGTGCAGATGCGCAGTTTAATATTGGTCTGATGTACAAAAGGGGCGATGGCGTCACTCAGGATTATGCTGAAGCGCTGAAGTGGTATCGCAAGGCTGCTGAGCAGGGACGTGCAGATGCGCAGTTTAATATTGGTCTGATGTACAAAAGGGGCGATGGCGTCACTCAGGATTATGCTGAAGCGCTGAAGTGGTATCGCAAGGCTGCTGAGCAGGGACGTGCAGATGCGCAGTTTAATATTGGTCTGATGTACAAAAGGGGCGATGGCGTCACTCAGGATTATGCTGAAGCGCTGAAGTGGTATCGCAAGGCTGCTGAGCAGGGACGTGCAGATGCGCAGTTTAATATTGGTCTGATGTACAAAAGGGGCGATGGCGTCACTCAGGATTATGCTGAAGCGCTGAAGTGGTATCGCAAGGCTGCTGAGCAAGGACATGCGAGCTCGCAATACAATCTTGGTGAGATGTACGTCAACGGCGATGGCGTCACTCAGGATTATGCTGAGGCGGTGAAGTGGTATCGCAAGGCTGCTGAGCAGGGACATGCGGGTTCGCAGTTTAATATTGGTTATATGTACAAAAGGGGCGAAGGCGTCACTCAGGATTATGCTGAGGCGGTGAAGTGGTATCGCAAGGCTGCTGAGCAGGGACATGCGGGTGCGCAGAACAATCTTGGTCTGATGTACTACAACGGCAAAGGCGTCTTACAGGATACGATTGCAGCTCATATGTGGTTCAACATCGCTGTTGTAAACGGGAGTAAGGCTGCTGTGAAAAATAGGGATATCGCAGCGGGCAAACTTTCGTCATCGGACATCGTAGAAGCACAGAATCGGGCAAAACGCTGTATGGCGTCTGGCTACAAAGACTGCGACTGACACAGAAATACATCGAAGTCAGCGAAGGCGCGATGAAACGGGTGGTTGGGTGATATTAAGCGCATTCTCATAGCAATGATGCTAACTAAGTGAGTTTACAAACTCCTTACAAGGTCCATCAAAGGTCGTTGATTGCTATATCTAGTACGATAAGCTCGATAAAGCATACTAAATGAGCGATTTTTCTGCTCATTTCCCGGATAGCATACGTTGACATCGTAGGGGTCACAGGTTCAATCCCTGTCGCGCCCGCCATCCCTAGATCGTTTTTCAGAAAACACACAACATCTAGAGACGGTGGTCTCGTTGATCGTCAGAAGTGGTAGTTTTCGGTGGTCCTAGAATCGCTGATTTAAGCGGATTTGGTTGACGGGTTTACAAAGTTTTTACAAACTCGATTGCATGAGTGAGTTTGTAAACCGAGACTCTATCGAAATTCTGGACGGTGTGTATCTCACGCGCTCGACGGCATCTCCGGTCTGGCAGGCGTATTTTCGGGTCGACGGACGCACATACCGGAAGACGACGAAGAAGCGGGATTTCGACCAGGCGAAGATGGTCGCGCTGGAGCTGTTCTATAACGCGCGACGGACCGGCGATCTGGTTCAAGCGACGAAGGCGATCCCGTTCACGAAGCTGGCAGATGTATACGAAAGCTACGTCGCGAAGCGGATGCGGAGCCGCTATCACGTCGATACGATGAAGCGGCACCTGCTCCCGTATTTTTGCGACGTGAAGGATATCGCGAAGATCGATCAGGGCGCCGTCACTCGGTACGTCGATTGGCGGACATCAAAATCGGAGAAGGTCCCGACCCCTCAGACGCTCAATCGCGAGAACACGGTTCTCCGGCAGATGCTGGAGCACGCGGTCGAGCAGGGCTGGATCGAGAAAGCTCCGAAGGTCCCACATTTGAGCGAGCGTCTGACGCGTCGGCGTCGGCGCCATTTCACGACAGATGAATATCGGACGTTGTTGCGAACGGCTCGCAGACGCATTGCTCGGGCGAAGACGGACCCGTTGCAGCGACATACGCTCTGGCAGCGTCAGCTTCTCTATGACGTGATTCTGTTTCTGTCGAATTCCGGTCTGCGGGTCGACGAGTTGCGGACATTGAAGTGGCGCAACGTCGATTTCGAATCAGAACAGGTGGTTCTGGAGCAGGCAGGTAAGACGCAGAGCAACAGGCGCTTGTTCGTCAGAGCGTCTGGGATGCTTGCTTTGAAACGAATTCGCGATCGGCGACAGGCGTGGCTGGACGAGCACGGCTCGGACGAGCGGATCGATGCGCATCACAACGTTACGACGCTTCAGAACGGCAACACGGTCAAGTCGTTCAGCACTGGATTTGACGGGCTGCTGGCTGAGTGCGGATTTCATTACGCAAAGATTGAAGAAAAGCATACACTTACATCTCTAAGGCACACATACGCGACGTTCTCGCTGACGAGACGGCGCGGCAAACGTGCTTCGATGCGAGCGCTCGCGAAGCAGATGGGCACAAGCGAGCGGATGATCCAGCAGCACTACGGTCACGACGAGATCGGTGACTATGAGGACGAGCTTCGGGGATTAGTTGGAATGAATGACACTTGATTGTGTCGTGCATATATAAGTTCGTTATTGATATTATTAATAAATTTAGCAGTCATATTTCAGTCCTTTTTTTGTAAAATAAAACGAATCGATAAAAATAACGTCGTAAAGAGCGATCGTGTCGCGTCGTTGTTCTTTATCACTGTCTGTATACTACCGTATTTCTGACAGAATGTCAAGTAAAAAATGAAAGAATTTGAAATTTTCAAGGCGTTTATCAAAAAATCAGAATTGAGTTTAGTTATTATTAAAAGTTACTAGGAAAGCGTTTGTATGAAGCGAAGAATCTCGGCAATTTCGATAAGTTAGAAAAATTGTATTTTCTAACATCAACTGGCTAAGTGATTGAACTGATTGGGTTCGCGTCTCTCGCTGTATGGGCGGTATTGGTTTGCTGGTTAGAAAATCATGATATCATGATTTATCTAATGATTACGGAGGCTTAAGTGGCTCTCGGCAAACAAGCTAAGACACTGACGGACGTTCAGCAGCGGGCGGTTCTCGCGTACCTCGACACGACGATGGACGCGAAGCGGAACAGGGTGATGTTTCTGCTCTCGGTCGACGCCGGATTGCGGGCGAAAGAGATCGCGCTTCTGGAGTGGTCGATGGTCACGGACTCAGCTGGCGATCTGACTGATGAGATCCGGCTTGAGGATCGGTCATCGAAGGGGCGTTCCGGCGGCGTCGTGTTCATGAGCAAGCGGCTTCGGGCAGCTCTGGCGGTCTATGCGGCTGATCAGAGCTTGAATGGGACGGTGATCAAGTCTCAGCGACGGCGAGGGATGTCGGCTCAGGTCGTGACGAATTGGTTTTTCCAGCTTTACAGATCGCTTGGTTACGAAGGATGCTCTTCCCATTCGGGTCGTCGAACAGCGATCACGCGCTGGGCGCGGTCGATCTCGGCGGTTGGTGGGTCGCTGAGGGACGTACAGGCGCTGGCTCGTCATAGCTCGTTGCAGATGACGCAGCGCTATATCGAAGTCAGCGAGAATGCGATGAAGCGGGTGGTGGGATGATGAAACGACTTCTTGCAACGCTGGTGATTTTGACGGGCTTAATCGGCTCAGGTGGGGATGTGTGGGCGCAGGATTTCAATAAAGGATTGAAGGCTGCTCAAAGCGGTGATTTTGCGACTGCGTTAAAAGAATGGAAACCGCTCGCTGAGCAGGGACGTGCAGATGCGCAGAACAATCTTGGTTGGATGTACGAAAGGGGCGATGGCGTCACTCAGGATTATGCTGAAGCGCTGAAGTGGTATCGCAAGGCGGCTGAGCAGGGCGATGCGGCTGCGCAGTTTAATATTGGTTTGATGTACAAAATGGGCAATGGCGTCACTCAAGATTATGCTGAGGCGGTGAAGTGGCATCGCAAGGCAGCGGAGCAGGGCGAAGCGGCTGCGCAGTACAATCTTGGTGGGATGTACAAAAGGGGCGATGGCGTCACTCAGGATGATGCTGAAGCGCTGAAGTGGTATCGCAAGGCTGCTGAGCAGGGCGATGCGGTTGCGCAGTACAATCTGGGAGTGAGTTACTACAACAGCGAAGGCGTCTTACAGGATACGATTGCAGCTCATATGTGGTTCAACATCGCTGCGGCGAATGGGATTAATGCTGCTGTGAAAAATAGGGATACGTTAGCTGAAAAACTTACTAAAGCAGACATTATTGAAGCACAAAAGCGGGCGAAACGCTGTGTGGCGTCTGGATACAAGGACTGCAACTGACGAAATGGGCAATGGTTGGGCGGAGTAGAAATAAAGGTAGTGTTAATATTCTTGGAATCGAAACATAAATCAATATAGATTTGTGCGTGTCGTGTGTGCTTTATGTAATATAGGAAAAATTTCTATATCTGGAATAATATTAATTATTCTATTCATTCCGCTAGCGTCTGCGTTTGTAAATTTTGGCGATACAGTTAAGAATATAGATCTAGATGGTTCTGGTCAAATTACTATTTCGGATATTTGGATATTGTTTTGGAAGACGTTAGATTTAATATTTTTTGGATATGGAAAGGTTGTAGTCGATTGGGCTTGTGGGTGGCTATCGATTAATGCGGGAACGGTTCTGGCATTCTTTGAAATTGATCAAATAAGACATGGGATTTTTTGGCACATTATTTATTTTGTTGTCGAAATAATGGCGTATGGGGTCAGCGGATGGGCGATGTTCATTGCTTGCCTATCCGGTTGACTCCCATGCCCACTAGATCTAGCGTTTGGCATGGATGTCCTGGCCCGAGAAGATCTGCCGTTTCCGCAGTCGCTGCCGGAATTTCAGTGCTTTTTTCCCGACGACGCGGCCTGTGCTGCATATCTCGAAAAGGCCCGCTGGAATGGTGGGTTCGTCTGCCCGAGATGCGGCGTTGTCGGCGAACCGTTCCGTTTCGAGGCGCGTCCGGGCGTTCTGCGCTGCCGCGCCTGTCGCAAAGACGTAAGCCTGATGGCTGGGACTGTCATGGAGCGCAGTCACACGCCGTTGTCGACCTGGTTCTGGGCGGCTTACCTGATGGCCAGCCAGACGCCCGGAATGTCGGCCGTTCAATTTCAACGGCAACTCGGCCTGTCGCGCTATGAGACTGCATTCGGCATCCTTCACAAGCTCCGCGCCGCGATGGTGCGCCCAGAGCGCGACAAGATTGGCGGCAAGCCGCAAGAGCATGTCGAAGTGGATGAAACGTGGGTTGGAGGGCGCACCCGAGGCGAGGGCCGGGGAGTCCATCACAAGGTTCTCGTCTCCTGCGCCGTGGAGGTGCGTCGCCGCAAGCCGGGAACCAAACTCGACAATCGGAAAGACGGTCGCTACGCGGGACGCGTTCGTCTCGCCGTCGTCCCCGACCGCAGCGCCAATTCGCTCGGCAGTTTCGTCGAAAACGCCGTTGCTCCCGGATCGCTGATCGTCACCGACGACTGGAGCGGCTATGCCGGGCTTCGCAAGCGCGGATTCGACCACCACGCGATCGCCGAATGCGGAGACCCGGAGATCGCAGAGGAATTCCTGCCGATCATCCACTTGGTCTTCGCCAATCTGAAGACCTGGATCAATGGCATCCATCACGGCGTCAGTGCCAAGCATCTGCAAGCCTACCTCAACGAGTTCACGTTCCGCTTCAATCGGCGCTTCTATCCGTTCAACTCGTTCCGCTCACTGCTCGGAATCGCCGGCGGGGCCGCAGCGCCGACCTTCGACGGGCTCTACTCGGGAGAATGGACTCACCCTACATTTAGTGGGTGTGGGTAACAACCGGATAGGCAAGGGTTCATTGGAGACAAGGCTAGTGGTGGGAATCAGACAGATGAAACCCGTGCATCAGCAAACGCATGGCGGAAATCTGCCGATCCAGACGGACTCACCCGTTTGATTTTCACCACTAGCAGGCATATCCGAGGCGATTGTTGATCATCGTCTTGGGATTTGTCGGATCAACGCTGGATCGTTCTGGTCGACTGCGATCTGGAGTGCTGAAAGGTAAGCGGTATCAGCGATCAGGTCCGCAAGCGCATCGATCTTGGTGTTGGGGTCCGACGTCTTCTTTACAGCAGTTCGGTGGGCGCTGATGCGAGCGAGAATAGCAATCGCGAGAATGCGAGCTGTGCCAGGTCGGAGAGCAAGCTCATCGAGGGGCTCTCGTTGCTGGTCGGTAGACGGAGTAGCGGCAGCGTCTGACAGAAACGCTCGGAACGGCATCACTCGTGCTTGAGGCATATGATCGTCACTTTCGATAGGTCGTTGCCGACAAACTTCTCAAGCTCTCTGGGAACGGCTCGGATGTCAGCGGTTGTCTGAAGCTCAAGGGTCAAGGTTGATGCGTATGTGGAGCGATTAATCGCTGTTGCGATCTCAGATCTGGATGGCTTGTTGACGTGCTTGGTTTTCATGGCGTCCTTCTCTCAATGGCTGTCAGTCTATCAGCTCAGTTAATGTAAATTAATCGAATTGTCGTCTGAGCAATAATCAATGCTCGTTAGTGTTCAATGTGCGAATGAATGATTATTAGTGATTAGTTACAGTTATCTCTAAAGCGATGTTTTGGAAAAACATCACTTAAAAGGTAGATGCTGCATTCAAAAAATAACAAGTCAGAGAATCAAATCTAGGCAGACGCTAATCTGCGATGCTCATTGGTCTGTCTAATTGAAGTGCATATAACTATATTATAATATTAGAGTAACGGTGTTGAAGTTGCTTAAAGTTATAGGATATTGTGTTTTCAATATGTTCGTGTGTCATATCTGAGAATCTTCGTATATTTATCGAATATGGACCTTTTAAAACATAGGGATTGTTTGATGCTGTTTCGATGATGGCGTTCTCGAAAAAATCGTCGTCTAAGGTCTCCGGCTTTTGTAGCAGGACATGAAGGTGAAAGCGCCGGTCCGGACTTCTTTCAACAGAGGCAATTGCTGCAATCGTGGGCTTAAACCGGCGATAGTGCGTGGGTGACGTGCAGCGTTTACTAAGTGATATTCTGAATCGGTCAAAGGTCTTTTCGGCAATAATATCGTCTACGAGTTGAGCTCCGGTCATATGTCTTATTGCTTTGACAAGATTAATGACGACTGAATGCGTCGGCGATAATCTAAAGTTCTTTTCGATATTATTAAAAATGCTATTTTGAATCATTTCATATTTCTTCTTTCAAAAACTTTTCAATTATATTTATAATACACTGAGTGTTAGCTAGATGTTGTTGATTATAATATAAAATATATTCAACAGATAATATATTATAAATCATAACTGAGGATTTGTCAATAAATTTATCAGGTATGTCTTGTGAATACTTATTTAATCATTAAAAAACTGCATCGGTAGGCGAGCGCGGTTCGTCTCTATGCGCATGTATTATTCAGGGCTTCACGAGAAGTTTGAAATACGTTTACAAACTATTTGCAAACTTTTCCGATGCTCCGATATCACTGGATATAGATAAACGTCGGGATCGAGATCGCTACATATTGTGATTTTGAGGGATACAAGGGATCTCTTGTACGTTGACATCGTAGGGGTCACAGGTTCAATCCCTGTCGCGCCCACCATCTTACTCTCTGAAATTGTTGATGCTTCCGAGACGGCGACCGGCCTCCTGGCCGGAAGCGGGCGCAATCGGAAGCGTACCGGAAGCACAGCGCAGGAAGTCGCAGTCAGACTGGACGTCCCTGCGCGATGTACCCCCTACTGTCAGAGTGTGGCGGGCTGCAACACCGGTAAGTGGCTTCAATTGGGAGCCGGGATCCGGTCAAGGATCCGTAGCAGGTGGTTTGCAATGAAGATGACCTCGATCGCCTCCAAGGGATGCGGCAGCGGTCCCGACATGCGCTCGTCAATCCAGGCGTCGATCGCCTCTTCGGTGTAGAACACCGACTTACCAAATTTGTGGAAGGACGGCCCGCCGCCGATGCACCGCAGCTTGGCGAGGGTCTTCTCCGAGACCGTGATGCCATGCCGATTCTCCGCATGAGCAACGGCAGCGGACGGGGTCAGGTAGGGTTTGTTGTAGGTCACGCTGGGCAGGCCCCATGTTGGGCGCCCGTTCAAAATGGGAGAACGGGCGCTGATTGCGCTCCGTCTCTCCCCCAAGGAGTTCGTGGCCTGCACCCGGTCGCCCCAAGCGATCCGCGCCGGTCCCACTAGACATTACTATTCTACCCGCAGACCCCGCCATGGTCTACAAATCTATCTTTTCCGTCGCGGCTGTTTGCTGTGTGCTGCTGTAATCTCAACGACTTCGCTGCCGCCGCGGTAACAGGGGCAAAACCCCGGGCGGATCGGTGCGTCAGATTGACTCGGCGTGCTCGGTCGGGATTCCCAAGTCGTGGGATATCGGATCCGATGGGGAATGCTGCCGCCCACCGCTCTCGATGGTCTGTCGCACGCCGAGCTGAAGGCTCTGGTGGAGCGGCTTCTGGGCGAGGTGTCGAAGCTGAAGGAGACAGTCACCGAGCAGCGCGATGAGATCGCGCGACTGAAGGGGCTGACGGCACGTCCGAAGCTGAAGCCGAGCGGCATGGAGCAGGCGAGCGCAGCCAAGGCGCCGTCTGGTGGGCGCGGCAAGCGCCGTGGTCGCGGCGCCAAGAAGCTGTCGCGTGTCGTGGTCGAGGATCGGGTGGTGAAGGCTTCGGTTCCGCCGGGCTCGCGCTTCAAGGGCTACGAGACGTTCGTCGTTCAGGATCTGGTTGTCCGCGCGTCGGCGACCCGGTTCCGCCGCGAGCGCTGGGTGACGCCCGATGGCCTGACCGTGGTGGCACCGCTGCCGAGCGGGATCGACGGCCATTTCGGGCCGGAGCTGCGGCGCTTCGTGCTGGCGCAGTACCACCAGGGGCAGGTCACCGTGGCGCGGCTGGTAGAACTGCTCCAGGCCATCGGCATCGAGATCTCCAAGCGGCAGGTGGTGCGGCTGCTGATCGAGGATCAGGATCGCTTCGTCGCGGAGGCCCGTGCGGTGCTGCGCGCGGGGCTGGAAACCGCGGCATGGGTGACGGTCGACGACACCGGCGCACGCCACAAGACGCAGAACGGCTACTGCACCCAGATCGGCAACGACCGCTTCGCCTGGTTCGCCACCACCGGTTCGAAGAGCCGGCTCAACTTCCTGGAGCTGCTGCGCGCCGGCCATGGCGACTACGTCGTCAATGCCGCCGCACTCGCCTATATGCGCAGCCGCTCGCTCGCCGGCCCGATCATCCGCCAGCTCGCCGAGCACGGCGACCAGCGCTTCGCGGATCGGGCCGCCTGGCAGGCCCATCTCGAACAGCTCGGCATCACGGCTCTCGAGGTTCTGCCCGATCCCGTGCAGATCGCCACGGAAGGCGCGCTGTGGGGCAGCATCAAGGCGCACGGCCTGCTGCCCGACACGGTGATCGTCAGCGACGACGCCGGCCAGTTCAATGTCGGCCGGCACGCGCTGTGCTGGGTCCATGCCGAGCGGCTGGTCCACAAGCTCGAGACCTTCACCGACGACAAACGCGCCGCCCAGCAGCGAATACGCAGCCTCATCTGGTGGTTCTACGACGACCTCAAGGCCTATCGACGCGATCCTACCCTGCAACGCAAGGCCGCCTTGCGAGCCCGCTTCGACCGCATCTTCCGACGCCGAACCGGCTTCGCGACCCTCGATCGCCTGCTCGCCCGGCTGCTCGCCAACAAGAACGAGCTGCTGATGGTCCTCGACCATCCGGAGATCCCGCTCCATACCAACGGCTCCGAGAACGACATCCGCTGCCAGGTCATCAAGCGAAAGATCAGCGGCGGCACACGCAGCGACAACGGACGCGACGCCCGCGACACCTTCCTGTCGCTGCTCAAGACATGCGACAAGCTCGGCATCCGCTTCTGGGAGTATCTCGGTGACAGGCTCGCCATCACCGGCGCAAAAGCCGTCCCGCATCTCCCGCTAATTGTCGCTCAGCCAGCCAGGCCTGTCTAAAGCGCCCGGCCTTTTGCCCCTGTTACCCGCCGCGCATGGTGGCGTCGATCCGCCTGCTCACCCGGTCGGCAGCGGCGATCAACGCCGAATCGAGCCGCCTGACATAGTGGACTGCTGTCACGCCGCGTCGCGCATGCCCCAGCAACTCCCCGATGGTGCCATCCCCGAAGCCCTCATCTGCGGCGACCGAGGCGAACGTCCTTCTGCAGTCGTGTGACCTGGCATCAGCGAGTCCGGCGGCGTCGAAGATCGCGGCCAGTTGTTTCTTCAGGTCAGCTGCCCGCGCCGACTGGCCGGTCCTCGGATCGCGTGATCGCGACGACGGGAACACGAACGCTGCGTCGAGCTGTGGCAGGTGGCGTAGCAGATCGACAGCCGGCGAGCCGAGCGGCCGCAGGGATCGCCCCGTCTTCGTGCTGGACAGCCTCAAGCTCGCGGCGTCGAGGTCGACTTCGGCCCATCGGAGACCGCACGCCTCCTCGCGACGAAGGCCGGTGAGCGCGATCAGCCGCAGCGCCCCGGCTGCCATCGGCTGCTTCTCCTGTGCCGCTTCGATCGCCTTGCCGAGTGCCTGCATCTCGTCCACCGTTAGCACCCGGTCCTTCGTTCCCGCCTTGGCGGTGTCGACGCCATGAGCCGGGTTGACGGTGGGCACTAGGTCACGCTTGGCCGCCCAGGAGTAGATGCCGCCCAGGAGGTCGATCACCCGTGCCGCCGTGCCAGCGCCGCCGGTGACATGGGCCACCCCCCTGCTTTTCGTTTTCACCCGACCTGCGGTCTTGCCCGATGCGATGTCGTCGGCCAGACGCTGCACCGCGGCCCGTGTGAGTGCGTGCGCAGGCACGTTGCCGATGAGCGGGACGAGGTGCCGGTCGATCCGGCCGCGGTCAATGGCCAAGGTGCTGGCAGCTTTCGGGCGGCCGAAGCGTGTACGGACTTGCCCAGCCTCCGCCGTCTCCATGTAGACCGTGCAAAGCTCGGCGACGGTCAACGCTGCCCGCCGTTCTTGCCGCTCGAGCTGAGGATCGCGACCTTCGGAGGCCGCGTCGATCGCCAACTTGGCACGCTCGCGTGCCTGGTCGAGCGTCAGGGTCTCGGCGAGCCCGATTTTGAGTCGCCGCTGTCGTCGACCGACGCGGACCTGACACACGTAGACTTTGCGGCCGGAGGGATACACCCGCAGCCCGAAACCCGGCAACGCTGTGCACCACAGAAATATGTCCCCTTCGCCATCGGCATGGGCAGTCTCGACCATTCGCTTGGTAAGCCGTGCCATCGAGGATTCCGGAAGCAAATCGGAAGCGGATTGGAGTAATCTTCAGGGTATCATCGGAAATGCTAATCACTCAAGATATCGTAATATATTCATTATATCAGAGTGATAAGGGATTTGCGGTAAACGATGGTAATCAACGGAAAGAAAGTTCTCCTACGTTGACATCGTAGGGGTCACAGGTTCAATCCCTGTCGCGCCCACCATTTAAATCAAGGGGTTAGAGGATTCGTGCCGGTCTCGGCGAATGCTCTCCTTCGATATCCGCACAAGCTCCGCAATTTGATCAGCGTCGACACCCTGATACCCTGATCCTTAGCGATCTCGCATCGGAGCGGCAGCGGAGATGACCCGGATCCACAGCCCCTGCAGTTGCAACGGTGCGATTCCGCTGGATCCGTGCCGCCCGGCGGGCGGCTTCCAGAGGCTGCGGTAGCCATGCAACTCCGGCACCTCCGTTATTTCGTCGCGCTCAGCCGGGAGAAGCATTTCGGCCGGGCTGCCGAGGTCTGCAACGTCACGCAGTCGACGCTGTCCGCTGCAGTCCGCCAGCTCGAGACCGAGATGGGGGCGCCGCTGATCGAGCGCGACAAGCGCTTCAAAGGCTTCACCGCCGAGGGCAAGGTGCTGCTTGACTGGGCGACCCGGGTGGTGGCCGAGCGGGAGGTGCTGGACCAGCAGATCGGGTTGCTGCGCGGCGAGCTCTCCGGCGAGCTGACGCTGGGCGTGGTGCCCTCGGCGCTGCCGACCATCGGGCTGCTGACCACGCCCTTTGCCCACCGCCACCCGAACGTCACCCTGCAGATCCTCTCCCGCACCTCCAACGACATCCAGCGGATGCTCGACGAGTTCGTCATTGATGTCGGCATCACGTATCTCGACAGCGAGCCACTGCACGGCGTCACAACGGTTCCGCTGTACGCCGAGCACTACATCCTGCTCACGCCTGAGCGCGGGCCGTTCCGTGATCGCACGACGGTCACCTGGCGCGAGGCGGCCGAGACCCCGCTCTGCCTGCTGACACCCGACATGCAGAACCGCCGCATCCTCAATGGCGTGTTCGCCTCGGTCGGCTGCGCACCACGGGTCCAAGCCGAGACCAACTCCGTGCTCACGCTGTGCTCGCACATCCGCACCGCCGGCTGGTCGAGCGTGCTGCCGTACAACCTGCTGTGGCTGTTCGGCACTCCGCTGGGCATGCTGGCGCTGCCGCTGACCGAGCCGGAGCCGCGCTTCACCATGGGTATGGCGGTACGTCGCCAGAATCCGATCCCACCGCTGGTCGAGGCGTTCGCGAAATCCGTGAAAGCAATCGACCTGGAAGCTGAGATCAAGCCTCGCAACGGCTGATCGGGTGATCGAGTTAATCGATTGCGAATACAGAAAAACTCGTTTGATTTCGATTTTAACGCTGCCCATCATCGCGCTGTGAAAGGGCGGTATTCATCCGTTCAATAGATTTTCGATCTAATGGCGGCCCGCTTCAGGATGCCGCCTCTTGGAGGAAGCGATGACGGGAACCGGAACCGTCGACCCGGGTGGCAAGGCCGACCCGGCGACGCCGCACGGCCGGATTGATCGGGGTTCCGGAGCCGGCCGCGGCAAGGGGCGTCCGTTCAACAAGGGCCGGCAGATCGACCCGGCGGCGCTGGACGAGGTGCGCTTTCTGCTGGGCGATGCGCCGCGGCGGCGCGACCTGCTGATCGAGCATCTGCATGCGGTGCAGGACAAGTTCGGCCACCTGTCGGCCCGGCACTTGGCGGCCCTGGCCCATGACATGCGGCTGGCGATGGCCGAGGTCTGGGAGGTGGCGACATTCTATGCGCATTTCGACGTGGTGAAGGAGGACGCGGCCGCGCCGCCGGCGGTGACGGTGCGGGTCTGCGACAGCCTGAGTTGCGCGCTGGCGGGCGCGGAGAAGGTGCTTGATACCCTGCAGTCCGGTAGCGGCTCCGATGTCCGGGTGATTCGCGCGCCGTGCATGGGAGCCTGCGACAAGGCGCCGGTGGCGGCGGTCGGCCACCATCTGGTCGAACACGCCGATGCGGCATCGGTCGCCCGGCACATTGCCGCTCCGGACCACGCGTCGGCGTTGAACCCGGTACGGCTGGCGGCCTACCGGGCCGATGGCGGTTACGCCCTTCTGCAGCGCTGCCTGGATGGTGCGGTAACGCCGGAGGCGGTGATCGATGCGCTGCAGACGGCCGGCCTGCGCGGCCTGGGAGGCGCCGGCTTCCCGACGGCTCGCAAATGGTCGCTGGTCCGGCAGGCGCCGGGTCCGAGGCTGATGGCGGTGAATGCCGACGAGGGCGAGCCGGGCACCTTCAAGGACCGCTGGTACCTGGAGCGCGACGTCCACCGGATGCTCGAGGGCATGCTGATCGCCGCCTGGGTGGTCGGCGCCGACGCGGTCTACATCTACCTGCGCGACGAATACCCTGAGATCCACGCGATCCTGATCGAGGAGATCGAAGCGCTAACCGCCGCCGGTCTGGCGTCGCATACCGAAATTCACCTCCGACGCGGAGCCGGCGCCTACATCTGCGGCGAAGAGTCGGCGATGATCGAGAGCATTGAGGGCAAGCGCGGCCTGCCGCGCCACCGCCCGCCCTACGTGGCCCAGCGCGGGCTGTTCGACCGGCCGACCCTGGTCAACAACGTGGAGACCCTATGGTGGGTCCGCGACATCGTGGAGAAGGGTGGCGAGTGGTTCGCCAGCCTCGGCAAGCCGGGCCATCCCGGGCTGCGCAGCTACTCGGTGTCCGGGCGGGTCAGGAACCCCGGGGTGAAGGTGGTGGCAGCCGGGGTGACGGCGCGCGAACTGATCGAGGAGCACTGCGGCGGCATGCTCGACGGCCACGCCTTCAAGGGCTACCTGCCGGGCGGTGCGTCGGGCGGCATCCTGCCGGCGTCGATGGCCGACATCCCGCTCGACTTCGGGCAATTGGAGAAGCACGGCTGCTTCGTCGGCAGCCACGCGGTTGTGATCCTGTCGGACCGCGACGACATGAAGGATGTGGCGCTGAACCTGATGCGGTTCTTCGAGGATGAGAGCTGCGGGCAGTGCACGCCGTGCAGGGCCGGCACCGAGAAGGCGGCGACTCTGATGGCGAGCGGACACTGGGACCAACCGCTGCTGGAGGAGTTGACGGGCGTGATGCGCGACGCCTCGATCTGCGGCCTGGGACAGGCGGCGGGCAACCCGATACTCAGCGTTATGAAGTTCTTCCCGGAGGATCTGCGATGACCGACGCCAGCCCGCAGCAGAATGTTCGCTTCGAACTGGACGGCCAGTCGGTCGAAGCCCTTCCGGGCGAGACCATCTGGCAGGTGGCCGACCGGCTCGGCACCGAGATCCCGCATCTGTGCTGGAAGCCGGCCCCCGGCTACCGCGGCGATGGCAACTGCCGGGCCTGCATGGTCGAGATCGAGGGCGAGCGCGTGCTGGCGGCATCCTGCATCCGCACGCCCAGCGAGGGCATGAAGGTCCAGTCGGCGTCGGAGCGGGCGAAGTCGTCGCGCAAGCTGGTGATGGAACTGCTGGTGGCCGACCAGCCGGCGCGCGCGCAGGCGCATCAGCCGGACTCCACCCTGTGGAAGTTCGCCAACAGCCAGGGTGTGGAGGCCAGCCGGTTCCCGGCGCACCAAGCTCCGTGCGACGACAACTCGCACCCAGGCATCGCGGTCAACCTGGACGCCTGCATCCAGTGCAATCTGTGCGTCCGGGCCTGCCGCGAGGTCCAGGTCAACGACGTCATCGGCCTGGCCTACCGCGGCCACCAGGCCAAGATCGTGTTCGACTTCGACGACGCCATGGGCGCCAGCACCTGCGTGGGCTGCGGCGAGTGCGTGCAGGCCTGCCCGACCGGGGCGCTGATGCCGAAGACCGCGCTGGACGAGTTCGGGCTGTTCAAGGGCAAGGCCGACCGTCAGGTCGAGAGCGTGTGCCCGTATTGCGGAGTCGGCTGCCAGCTGACCTTCAACATCAAGGACGAGGCCCTGGCCTGGGTCGACGGCAAGGAAGGCCCGGCCAACGCCAGCCGATTGTGCGTCAAGGGCCGCTACGGCTTCGACTACATCGCCAACCCGCAGCGCCTGACCAAGCCGTTGATCCGGCGCGACGACGTGCCCAAGTCGGCGTCGCTGCCGATCGACCCGTCGAACCCGTACACGCATTTCCGGGACGCCACCTGGGAAGAGGCGCTGGATCGGGCTGCCTCAGGCCTGCTGTCGATCAAGGCCGAGCACGGCGGCAAGGGCCTGGCCGGCTTCGGGTCGGCCAAGGGGTCGAACGAGGAGGCCTACCTGGTCCAGAAGCTGGTGCGCACCGGGTTCGGGACCAACAACGTCGACCACTGCACCCGGCTGTGCCACGCCAGTTCGGTCGCCGCCCTGATGGAGACCATCGGCTCCGGCGCGGTCACCGCCGGGTTCCGCGAGGCGGTGAACGCCGACGTGATCGTGGTGATCGGCGCCAACCCGACGGTCAACCACCCGGTGGCTGCCACCTTCATCAAGAACGCCGCCAAGGGTGGTGCCAAGCTGGTGGTGCTGGACCCGCGCGGTCAGGCGCTGACCCGGCACGCCACCCACATGCTGCAGTTCAAGCCGGGCACCGACGTTGCCCTGCTGAACGCCATGATGAACGTGATCGTGACCGAGGAGCGGTTCGACCGCCAGTACATCGACGGCTATACCGAGGGCTTCGAGGCGCTGAAGGCCAGCGTGTCGCCGTTCACCCCGGAAGCCATGAGCCCGATCTGCGGGATCGAGCCGGAGCGCATCCGCGAGGTGGCCCGGCTGTACGCCGGCGCCGAGCGGGCGATCATCTTCTGGGGCATGGGAGTGTCGCAGCACACCCACGGCACCGACAACGCGCGCTGCCTGATATCGCTGGCGCTGATGTGCGGCCAGGTCGGCCGCCCAGGTACTGGGCTGCACCCGCTACGCGGCCAGAACAACGTCCAGGGCGCGTCGGACGCCGGCCTGATCCCGATGATGTTCCCGGACTACAAGCTGGTCGAGAACACCGACATCCACGCCCGGTTCGAGGAGTTCTGGGGCACCACGCTGGACCCGAAGAAGGGGCTGACGGTGGTCGAGATCACCGACGCCATCCACGCCGGCACGATCCGCGGCGTCTACATCATGGGCGAGAACCCGGCGATGTCGGACCCGGACCAGCACCACACCCGGGGCGCCCTGGAGATGCTGGAGCATCTGGTGGTCCAGGACATCTTCCTGACCGAGACCGCGGCGTTCGCCGACGTGGTGCTGCCGGCGTCGGCGTTCCCGGAGAAGACCGGCACGGTGACCAACACCAACCGGCAGGTCCAGATGGGCCGCCAGGCGCTGCCGCCGCCGGGCGAGGCCCGCCAGGACTGGTGGATCGTCCAGGAGATCGCAAAGCGGATGGGGCTCGGCTGGAACTACGCCGGTCCCAGCGAGGTGTTCGCGGAGATGGCCCAGGTCATGCCGTCGCTCGCCAACATCACCTGGGAGCGGCTGGAGCGCGAGGATGCCGTCACCTACCCGTGCGCCGGACCGGACGAACCGGGCAAGGGTGTGATCTTCGGCGACGGCTTCCCGACCGCCAGCGGCCGCGGCAAGTTCGTGCCGACGCAGATCCTGCCACCCGACGAGTTGCCGGACGCCACCTTCCCGCTAGTGCTGACCACCGGGCGGCTGTTGGAGCACTGGCACACCGGGTCGATGACCCGGCGGGCCAGCGTGCTCGACGCGCTGGAGCCGGACGCGTATGTCCACGTCAACCCGGACGACCTGGGCCGCTGGAACATCGTGCCCGGCCAGATGGTACGGGTCGCCACCCGGCGCGGCGCCATCGAACTGGCGGCGCGCAGCGACCCGTATGTGCCGGCCGGCGTGGTGTTCATTCCGTTCTGCTACAGCGAGGCGGCCGTCAACTTCCTGACCAACCCGGCGCTCGACCCGTTCGGCAAGATCCCCGAACTCAAGTTCGCAGCCGCACGCCTCGAACCCGCAAACGCCGTAACAGCCACCGCCGCCCAGTAACCGGAGAACCGCCACGGAACCGCTGAGTCCCAGGGTTTTGACATAGGTTCTGTCTGCGTCGGGAAACTGGTATGGAAAACTTGATGTGTGGTATACCATATACAAATGGCACTGCGGACGCGGCAATCGCAGGCACGGTTGGTATCGGGAGGACGCTGTAGGTGTCGATCAGCGACAAGCTCAGCCCCATCGCTGAAAACTTCAGCTTGAAGTCTCACACCTTCGAGCTGTTGCGTGCCGCGATTCTCGACATGGACATCTACCGGCCCGACGTGGACCTGCGTCTGGACGAGCGGAAACTGGCCGAGAAGCTCGGGGTGTCCAGAACACCCATCCGCGAGGCGCTGGCGCAGCTGGCCCAGGAAGGGCTCGTCCACATCGTTGCACGCAAGGGCGTCTTCGTGTGCCGTAAGACGCGCGAAGAGATCCTGGAGATGGTTGTCACCTGGGCCGCGCTGGAAAGCATGGCGGCCCGGCTGGCGACGCAGAACGCCAGCGACGCCGAACTGCAGGCCTTGCGGGACTTCGCGATCGAACACAGCAGCGACGTCGAACGGGCGGATTTAGAAGAGTATTCCGACGCCAATATTGTCTTCCATCAGACCATATTGGAGCTTTCGGGGTGCCAACTGCTCAAGAAGATGGCCGATACCCTTTTCACCCACATGCAGGCGGTGCGGCGGCGGGCCATGGGCGAGAGCGATCGCGCCCGCCGGTCGGTCGCGGATCATATGGGGATCATTGATGCGCTGATCACCCGGGATGCGGATCTCGCCTCGCGCCGGGTGCGCGAACATACGATGCGGTTGCACGATCACATCGCCAAGACCTGGTCCAGGATAGAGGCCCTCGGCTCGTGGCGAGATTTGGCCAGTTGATCTCCAAGGAATAGGAAGAGGACCCACATGACCCTCGCTGGTACAGCGCCTGCCGCCAAATCGGAGAACGCGGACAGCGCCGGGACGTCGGCACCCCAGGATTTGACCGACGGCTTCCATCTGATCATCGACGCCCTCAAGCTGAACGGCTTGAACACGATCTATGGGGTGCCCGGCATTCCGATCACCGATTTCGGCCGCATGGCACAGGCCGAGGGTATCCGGGTGATCTCGTTCCGCCACGAGCAGAACGCCGGCAACGCCGCGGCGATCGCCGGATATCTGACGCAGAAGCCGGGACTCTGCCTCACCGTTTCGGCACCGGGCTTTCTGAATGGCCTGACGGCGCTGGCGCATGCGACCACCAACTGCTGGCCGATGATCCTCATGTCGGGGTCATCCGAGCGGGAGATCGTCGACCTCCAGCAGGGCGACTATGAAGAGATGGACCAGTTGGCGATCGCCAAGCCGCTCTGCAAGGCCGCCTACCGCATCCTTCACGCCGCAGACATCGGCATCGGCATCGCCCGCGCGATCCGCGCCGCGGTGTCCGGGCGCCCCGGCGGCGTCTACCTTGACTTGCCGGCAAAGCTGTTCGGTCAGGTCATGGATGCCGCAGCCGGCGCCAAGTCCCTGGTCAAGGTGATCGACCCCGCACCGAAGCAACTGCCCGCGCCGGATTCGATCGAGCGTGCCCTGGGGGTTCTGAAAGGTGCCAAGCGGCCGCTGATCATTCTCGGCAAAGGCGCTGCCTATGCCCAGGCTGACGACCTGATCCGCCAGTTTGTTGAGAAAAGCGGTGTCCCCTATCTGCCCATGAGCATGGCGAAAGGCATCTTGCCCGACGATCACCCGCTCTCGGCCGGTGCGGCGCGTTCGCTGGTTCTCCAGGAGTGCGACGTCGTCATGATGATCGGCGCGCGCCTGAACTGGCTCCTGTCCCACGGCAAGGGAAAGCAGTGGGGTACGGAGCCGAAGAGGATCATCCAGATCGACATCGAGCCGAAGGAGATGGACAGCAATGTCCAGATCGTCGCGCCGATCGTCGGGGACATCGAATCCTGCGTCTCCGCCCTGCTCAACGCCATGGGGTCGAAATGGCAGGCGAGCTACCCGGAATGGACCAATACCGTTCGGGAAAAGGTAGAGACGAACGTCGCCAGGATGGCGCCGAGGCTGAAGAACAACAATGTGCCGATGGACTATCACGGGGCACTCGGTGCGCTGAAGCCGATCATCCAGACGCATCCGGACACGATCTTTGTGAACGAAGGCGCCAACACGCTCGATTTCGCGCGCTCCATCATCGACATGTACAAGCCGCGCAAGCGCCTCGACGTTGGCACCTGGGGCGTCATGGGCATAGGGATGGGCACGGCCATTGCCGCGGCGATCGAGACTGGGCAGAAGGTTCTGGCGGTCGAAGGCGACAGCGCCTTCGGCTTCTCCGGCATGGAGGTAGAAACGATCTGCCGCTACAACCTGCCGGTCTGCGTCATCGTCTTTAACAACAACGGCATCTACCGAGGCACGGACGTCAATCCAGCCGGCGGCTCGGACGTTGCGCCAACCGTTTTTGTGAAGGATGCGCGGTACGACATCATGATGCAGGCCTTTGGCGGCGTCGGCATCAACGCCACGACGCCGGACGAGCTTTCGCGTGCCGTGAACCAGTTCATGGACGACGGCAAACCAACTCTGATCAACGCCGTCATCGACCCTCAGTCCGGCACTGAAAGCGGTCGCATCGGCAATCTCAACCCACAGAGTGTGGTGTCCAAGAAGTAGTCGAACCTCGGCCAATCAAAGGTTTTCTTGAAGGTTACATGCGATGAAAGCTCTGGAAGGCGTCAAAGTTCTCGATTTCACCCACGTCCAGTCAGGTCCGACCTGCACGCAGCTCCTGGCGTGGTTGGGCGCGGATGTGATCAAGGTGGAGCGGCCCGGTGTCGGCGATGCAACGCGCAAGCAGCTTGTCGATAAGCCGGGCGCGGACAGCCTCTATTTCACCATGCTCAATCACAACAAGCGCTCGATCGAGATCAACTCGAAGAACGAGGCGGGCAAGGAAGTCCTGACCAAGCTCATCGAGACATGCGATGTCCTGGTCGAGAACTTCGCGCCCGGTGCGCTGGATCGGATGGGCTTCTCCTGGGAGAACATCCAGAAGATCAACCCCAAGATCATTGTGGCCTCAGTCAAGGGTTTCGGTCCGGGTCAGTACGAAGACTGCAAGGTCTACGAGAATATCGCGCAGTGCGCCGGTGGAGCGGCTTCGACGACAGGGTTTCTCGATGGCCCCCCGCTTGTGACCGGAGCCCAGATCGGTGACTCGGGAACCGGTCTGCACCTGGCGCTGGGTATCGTCGCTGCGCTGTTCCAGCGCCAGACGTCCGGCCGCGGACAGAAGGTTCTGGCACCGATGCAGGACGGGGTGATCAACCTCTGCCGTGTCAAGCTGCGCGACCAGCAGCGCCTGGAAGCCGGTCCGCTGAGCGAATACTCGCAGTTTGGCGAAGGCATTCCGTTCGGCGAGGCAACGCCGCGGGCCGGAAACGATTCCGGCGGCGGCCAACCGGGTCGCATCCTGAAGTGCAAGGGCTGGGAAACCGATCCCAATGCCTACACGTATTTCATTACCCAGGCGGCAGCATGGGAAAAGGTCTGCGATGTGATCGGTAAGCCGGAATGGAAGACCGACCCTGATTTCGCGACACCCAAGGCACGGTTGCCGCGCCTCAACGTGATGTTCGAGGCGATCGAGGCGTGGACCATGACCAAGACCAAGTTCGAGGTGATGGAAATCTGCAACCCGCACGACATTCCCGTCGGGCCGATCCTGAGCATGAAGGAAATTGCCGAGGATCAAGGGCTGCGGGCGACCGGAACGATCGTTGAGGTCGATCACCCCGAGCGCGGCAAGTACCTCAGCGTCGGATGCCCGATCAAGTTGTCGGACAGCCCTGTGGAGGTAACACGGTCTCCGCTGCTCGGAGAGCACACGACCGAGATCCTCAAGGACCTGCTGGGCTACTCCGGCGAGGACCTTGAGCGCATCGTCGGATCGGGAGCCGTCGGCGACGTCAAGCGAGTGGCTGCAGAGTAAGTGGACAGGGAAAGGTCGGCGCTAGATCGATCGGACCGGAGCAGGAGGAATTCGATGCGAATTGTCGTTCACGGACAGCAGGCGTTCGGAAAGGCTGTGCTGGAGCGGCTGCTGGAGCGCGGCGAGAACGTCGTGGCGGTTTGCTGCGCACCGACGAAGGAAGGCCGGCCGGAGGATCCGCTTGCGGAATACGCCTCCGAAAAAGGTCTTCCCGTGCACCGGCCTGCCTCATGGAAGACACCTGAAGCGCTTGAACTGATGAAGAGCTTCAAGGCGGACGTCTGCATGATGGCTTATGTTCTGCTGTTCGTGCCGCAGGAGGTGAGGGATGCGCCGACTTACGGCACGTTCCAGTACCATCCGTCTCTGTGCCCCTGGCACCGCGGGCCGTCTTCGATCAACTGGCCGATCGCGATGGGCAAGACGCAAACCGGCCTGACGATCTTCTGGCCCGACGACGGCTTGGACGAAGGCCCGATCATGCTCCAGAAGACCTGCGAGATCGGACCCGACGAAACCCTCGGCGATGTCTATTTCAAGAAGCTCTTCCCGATGGGCGTCGATGCGATGATCGAAGGTCTCGAACTCGTGAAGGCCGGGGTGATCCTGAAGCACAACCAGCGGCTGGAGGATGGCTCGTACGAGAGTTGGTTCAAGGCCGAGAATGCCCGGATCGATTGGTCGAAGTCGGCGCGTGACGTTTACAATCTGATCCGGGCCGCGAACCCCGCCCCGGGCGCCCAGACGACAATCCACGGAACGGAACTCCAGGTCTTCGACTGCAAGCTTCTGGACGGAGACGGTACGCCGGGCGACCTCGTCGAAACCAACGACGCCGGTATCGTGATGCAGGCGAATGGGGGCCGGATCCAGATCGAACGCGTTCGCCCTGCTGGCGGACAAAAGCAGCCGGCGACCGCCTGGATCGCCGAGCACGGTTGACGTCAAGGAACACACACAATCGCGGAAAGAGTGACCGGCCATGTCAGACATCGAAATCGCCCGCGCCGCCAAGAAGAAACCGATCCAGGAGATCGGTGCTGGCCTTGGAATTCCTACCGAACATCTTGTGCCTTATGGACATGACAAGGCGAAGGTCTCAGCAGAATTCATCAAATCCTGTTCGACGCGGAAAAATGGTCATCTGATACTGGTCACGGCGATCAACCCGACACCGGCCGGAGAAGGCAAGACGACGACAACCGTCGGTCTGGGTGACGGGCTGAACGCCATCGGCAAAAAGGCGATGATCTGCATCCGCGAGGCTTCGCTCGGGCCGAATTTCGGGATGAAGGGTGGCGCGGCTGGCGGTGGGTATTCCCAGGTCGTGCCGATGGACGACATGAACCTCCACTTCACCGGCGACTTTCACGCGATCACGTCGGCCCACAATCTTCTCGCAGCGATGCTCGACAACCATGTCTACTGGGGCAATGCGCTGGACATTGATGTCCGCCGTGTCGCGCTGCGCCGGGTGATGGACATGAACGACCGGGCGCTCAGGCAGGTCGTCTGTAACCTCGGCGGTGTCGCCAACGGATTCCCGCGCGAGTCGGGTTTCGACATCACCGTTGCCTCGGAAGTCATGGCAATTCTGTGTCTGGCATCCGATCTGGCCGATCTGGAGCGGCGGCTCGGGGATATCATTGTCGCCTATCGCCGGGACAGGAGCCCCGTCTACGCCCGGGACATAAAGGCGGATGGTGCCATGGCGGTCCTGCTCAAGGATGCCATGCAGCCGAACCTGGTCCAGACGCTGGAGAACAACCCGGCTTTCGTCCATGGCGGCCCCTTTGCCAATATCGCCCATGGCTGCAACTCGGTCGTGGCGACGACAACGGCACTCAAGCTTGTTGACTATGTCGTGACCGAAGCCGGCTTTGGCGCGGATCTCGGTGCCGAGAAGTTCTTCGACATCAAATGCCGCAAGGCGTCCCTGCGGCCGTCGGCGGTGGTGCTGGTCGCGACCGTGCGGGCGATGAAGATGAACGGTGGCATCAAGAAGGACGATTTGGGCAAAGAGAACGTCGAGGCGGTGAAGAAAGGCTGCGCGAACCTCGGGCGGCATATCGAGAACCTCACGAAGTTCGGCGTGCCGATGGTCGTCGGCATCAACCACTTCGTCACCGATACCGACGCTGAGGTCCAGGCGATCAAGGACTACTGTGCCGAGCGCGGTGTCGACGCAATCCTGAACACGCACTGGGCGAACGGTGGCAAGGGGATCGAGGAAACGGCCCGGAAGGTCGTCGCACTGTGCGAAGGCGGCACCGCCGACTACCGCCCGCTCTATCCCGACGACATGCCGCTGTTCCAGAAGATCGAAACGATCGCGAAGGAAATCTACCGCGCCGACGAGGTCGTTGCCGACGCCAAGATACACAGTCAGCTGAAGGAGTGGGAGGAGCAAGGCTACGGCAACCTGCCGGTGTGCATGGCCAAGACCCAGTACTCTTTCACCACCGACCCGAACTGGCGCGGTGCGCCGACCGGCCACAATCTGCCGGTGCGCGAGGTGCGGCTTTCGGCAGGGGCCGGATTTGTCGTGGTTGTCTGCGGCGAGATCATGACCATGCCGGGACTGCCAAGAACTCCGGCGGCGGAAACGATTCGCATTAACAAGGAAGGTCTTATCGACGGCCTGTTCTGAGGGGAAGTTGGCGTGATACGCAAGATTCTCGTTCCGGTGAGAGGAGACGGCAAGGGCGACAACGTGCTCGCCCATGCTGCCGCGATTGCGCATCGCCATACGTCCCACGTCGTCGTCGTGCATTGCCGACCGCGTCCCCAGGATCTGATGCCCTATGGCATCTACATCCCGGATTTCCTGCGCAAACAGCTTGTTGAACAGTCCTACAAGCTGGCTGATCAGGAGGAGGCTGGACTCCGAGACGAACTCAGAACGCTCGCGCTCAAGTTGAATCTTGATGATTCAGGCAACAAGATTGGTAAGGTTGCGAGCGTCGAGTTTGTCGAGGAGGCTGGTCGGCAGGTCGACGTCATCAAACGGCGAGGGCGCTTGGCTGACGTGATAGCGGTGGCCAAACCTGACCGGGACAGGAACCTGGGTGCAAATACGCTCAAGGCTGCCTTGTTTCATTCCGGACGTCCGGTCCTCATGTGTCCGCCTCGGGCGACGCCGCCGGAATCATTGAGTGCGAAGGTCACGATCGCCTGGAACGGCAGTGCGGAGGCCGCTCAAGCCCTGTCGAGATGCAAATCCATATTGCGTGGCGCCGATACGATCTGGGCGCTGTCGAACGGTACCGACGCCGGGCCCGGCACATCAGTTGATGATCTGATTTCGTACCTCAAGTTGCACGACATCAAGGCCACGGTGGAGAAATTCTCCGCGAGCGAAAAGGCCGGTCGGGAATTGTTGCGGGTCAGCGCCGGTCTCGGGGCTGACATGATGATCATGGGCGCCTATGGCGACAGCCACGAACGTGAAACCATTTTCGGCGGTAATTCCCAGGCGGTTGTTGATACGGCAACCATGCCGGTTCTTCTCAATCACTGACTGGAGGTGCCGAGGACAAGGATCCACAAGTCAATCTTATCAACGCCGCGTCAAGAACGGCAGCAAGCTGTGAACTAATCTCAATAAAAAAGTTCATACCTTTAGGGAGGAATGACATGGCAACTACCTCAAAAATTCTGTCCGGTTTAGCCGGCATCGCGGCGCTGGGCATGATGAGCTTGGCGGCTCCGGCGCAGGCATGGGAGCCAAACAAACCCATCGACTTCGTGATTATGGCTGGCGCCGGCGGCGGGGCCGATCAGATCGCCCGCTTCCTGCAGTCGGTGGCCGAGAAGAAGAACCTGACGACCCGTCCTCTCGTGCCGAACAACAAGGGCGGTGGATCGGGCGCCGAGGCGCTCATTGCCCTCAAAGAAGCTTCCGATCCGGATCACACGATCCTTGTCACGCTGAATTCATTCTTCACGACGCCACTGCGCCAGCCGAAGCTGGGTATCGACATCGCCACCTTCACACCGATCGCGATGATGGGGGTCGATCCTTTCGTTCTCTGGGTTCACAAGGACAGTGGCATCACGACATTCGAGGATTGGCTCAAGGCCGTGAAGGCCGAGTCCAATTACGTCATGGGCGGCACGGGTAAGGGCCAGGAAGACTCGATCGTGATCGCCTTCATGGAGAAGGCCTTCGACATCAAGGTCAAGTACATCCCGTACAAGGGTGGCGGCGCTGTTGCAAAGGATCTTGCCGGCAAGCAGATCATGGCCACGGTTAACAATCCTTCGGAAGCCAAGGGCTTTTATGCATCCGGTGACGTTGTTCCGCTGCTGGCCTTCTCGGACGAACGCATGCCAGCGTTCCCGAACGTCCCGACCGTCAAGGAGAAGGGGCAGAACTTCAGCTACTACAACCAGCGTGCGGTTGTGGGTGCCCCGGGCATGTCGGCTGACGCGGCAGCGTACTATCAGAACCTCTTCAAGACGATCTACGACGCCGATGAGTGGCAGGGTTACATGAAGTCGGAAAGCCTCTCGCCGCTCTGGATGTCGCCGGACAAGCAGAAGGCCTACTGGACCACTCAGGTCGAGAACCACAAAGCACTGCTCGCCGACTCAGACAAGTGACTTCGGCGACCCGGTTTTCGGCTATTGAGGGAGGCCGAATTGCGCCTCGGTGAATTTGTTACGGCAGCTGTTCTGGCCGCTTTCTCCATGTACCTGATGTGGAAAAGTACCGAACTGGAAATCGGCTACATCCGGGGCGAAGGACCGGGAGGCGGGGCTTGGCCGTTCTGGCTCTCGGCGATCATGCTGATCTGCACAGCCCTGATCGCATTCAATGCGGGAAGGCGGACATCTCCGCCTTCCCGTTCTACCGAGCCGGTTCTCGATGCCGAGGGCCGGAAGATGTTGGTGCAGGTCTTCGGTGGGATCGTCGTATTCGTCGCGCTCGTGAGCGTTATCTCGATGTACGGCGCAATGATGGTCTTCCTGTTCTACTATCTTTGGTTTCTTGGGCGGCACGGGTTTTACTTGTCACTCTCGATTTCGATCCTCACGCCTGTCGTGTTCTTTTTCTTCTTCGAAGCACTGATGCGCGTAACGTTGCCCAAAGGCATGCGGTTCACCGAGCCGTTTTTCAAAATGCTTAACACCATCATCTACTGATCTGACAGGCAGGCACGTACGGCTGAACGTGGCGGAGGAGATCGCGTGGAAATTCTGGGACATCTTCTGGACGGCCTTGCACAGGCTTCACAGCCGATCAACCTGCTGCTGATCGTCGTCGGCGTTACACTCGGCTTGTTCATCGGCATGATGCCGGGGTTGGGCTCGGTGAATGGTGTAGCAATCCTGCTGCCCATTACCTTCCTGGTGCCACCCGCGTCGGCGATCATCTTTCTTGCCGCGATCTACTACGGAGCGATGTACGGGGGGGCCATCAGTTCGATCACCCTCGGCATACCCGGCGCCTCAACGGCGGTAGCGACGACGTTCGACGGGCGACCACTGGCGCTCAAAGGGCGAGCCAGCCTTGCGCTCGTGACGGCCGCCATCGCGTCCTTCGCCGGCGGCACCGTATCGATCGTCTTGTTCACGATGTTCGCCCCGCCGCTGGCGTCGGTTGCCCTGAGCTTCGGGCCGCCGGAAATCTTCGCCCTCATGTTGCTGGCTTTCGCCACTTTCGTCGGGCTGGGTGGGGACGACATTCCGAAAACCGTCCTGTCGATTTGCTTGGGGTTGGTTCTCGCTGCCGTTGGGTTTGACGAGATCTCCGGCGAGCCGCGCCTCGTGTTCTTTGATATTTCGGGATTCCTGCACGGCATCAACTTCCTGGTGCTGGCGATCGGCATCTACGGCATCGGCGAGATGCTGTGGACGATCGATACGACGCGCGGGAAAGTCACCACCACTGAAGCCAAAATGACGATCAAGGGAGTGCTTGCGGATACCAGGGAATGCCTGACCAACGGCTGGAAGGGCATGACCATCGGTTCGTTGCTCGGCTTCTTTGTGGGCATTCTGCCTGCTGCAGGTGCGACGCCGGGGTCGCTGATGGCCTACGGTGTCGCCAAGTTGACCTCCCGCGACCCCAATTCTTTCGGGAAGGGCAATGTCGACGGTGTTTCCGCGCCTGAGTCTGCCAACAATTCGGCGTCGACCGGATCGATGCTGCCGATGCTCACCCTAGGCATTCCGGGTTCACCGACCACCGCCATCCTGCTCGGTGGCATGGTGATCTGGGGCCTCACGCCCGGGCCGCGGCTTTTTGGAGATGAGCCCGAGTTCGTCTGGGGATTGATTGGATCGTTCTATCTGTCCAACTTCTTCGCCCTGATAATCAACCTGTCGTTTATTCCGTTGTTCATATGGATGCTGCGGATGCCGTTCGCCATCCTGGCGGCCATGATCTTCGTGTTGTCGATCGTGGGTGGCTATGCGGCGACGACGGACATGCACGATGTCTGGCTGATGTTGCTGTTCGGCCTGGGCGGGTTCTTCCTGCGCAAGTTCGAATATCCGGTCGCACCTGCCGTTCTTGCCATCGTACTTGGGCCGATTGCAGAGCCAACGTTGCGGCAATCGTTGCTTCTGTCGTCAGGCGATCTGAGCATCTTTGTCACCCGGCCGATCGCAGGGCCGATCACGATCATCGCGATTGTCCTCATCCTTCTGCCGCTGTTCAAACTGATCCGAAGCCGATACCGCGGTTAAAGGCATCGGAGGCGCGTGAGATGCCCGAAAGGGTGACTGGGACGCCGGTGGTACCGGGTCTCGGGGTGGCTCGGGACAATCGATGCTCGTCCCTGTACCATCGATGCAATGCCGAACCACCGGTGTTCGCGGCTATCGAGACTCAGCGGGAATGACCGGACCCGACGCTCAGTTTGACGCTTGGAATCCGGGTATCGCCTCGGCGATTCCGGCGCGTCTTTTGCCGTTGGTGACGCTTTACAGGCCGGAGAACTCGAGCGTTGGCTACCGGGAGGCCAGGGAACTGGCTGAGATCTGCGGGCTGAACCCGTACGAAATGACCGCGTTCGGCGTTCGCCGATTGGTCGTGCATGAACTGCTGATCCGTGTGACTGCCGATCTTCATGTGCCGGATGGGCCGAACTATGCCGATCTTGGCCTGCGTCTGCGCGGCATGACCGCCCGCATACTCGAAGCCCATGTTGAGCCAAAGATCGGCGATCTCGAACGGGCCTTTGACGAGTTGCGCGATGATATCGACAACCGGCTCCGCGCGCTGCTCGATCGGGATATCTTCGCCCGCCCTGCTCCGGTGCGCGTGGCCAAGCAAAGCATTCTCGCGCGGATCTTCGGCAAAAAGGAGCAAGCCAGCGCCGAAGAAACGCTGCCGGAGCTCATCGCAATAACACGGTGGGAGAATGCGATTCCGCAGGCCGACTCCCAACTCGAAAAGGTGTGCCTGCAAGGACTGCGCAAGATCGTCTCGGGAATTGTGGGACAGCGCGGCCGCCTCATGGCCGACAGGGATACTGTGGTCCGGTTGGCGTCGAACTGGATATGCAACTCCTACGGAAGCGACAGGATCGGAGACATGCTGGATCCGATCATCCGAGACGCCGCTGCCGCAGAAAACTACAAGTATCTGCCATTCCAGAACTCGCCGGTGATCCTGAACGTCAAGGGGGCGTCTGCCGCCGGGAAAAGCACTATTCGTCCACTGCAAAGAAAACTTGCGCAACGTTTGGGGGTGCCCTGGGAGTATTTCGCTTTGATCAGTCCGGATTATTGGCGAAAATTTCTTCTTGATTATAAAAGTCTTGGGGATGATCAAAAGTACGCGGCGATGCTGACCGGGCAGGAACTCGAAATAATCGATAAGAAGCTCGACGGATACATTGAGCGTAAGGCGACGCGCTCGGAGCTTCCGCATCTCCTGATCGACAGGTTCCGGTTCGACAGCTTTCAATCAGGGACAAGCCAGCCGGCCGACAGCCGATTGCTGAGCAGATTCGGTGACACGGTGTTCATGTTCTTCGTCATCACGCCGCCCGCCGAAACGGTGGAACGTGCGTGGACGCGCGGGATTGAGACGGGGAGATACAAGGCCGTTGACGACCTTCTCTATCACAATATCGAAGCCTACACGGGAATGCCTCAACTGTTCTTTACCTGGGTGAAGAAAGACCGGCAGAAAGTACATTTTGAATTTCTGGATAACAGTATTCCATATGGCGAAACGCCTCGATCGGTCGCTTTCGGGTGGAACGACAAGATTGCGATTCTCGATCTGGAATGCTTAAGGAAAATGGTGGTCTATCAAAGAATCAACGTTGATGCCCGAAAGCCGGAAGATGTCCTTCTCCGGACGGAATCTCCGTCAAATGACATTGTACTGGAATGCATTAGGAGAATTTCGGATGTCACATTTGTTGACCCTGGGACGCTGGAAGTTGTGGGTCACACAAAAAATGGAAAATGCGACCTTGCCTATCCGGTTGACTCCCATGCCCACTAGATCTAGCGTTTGGCATGGATGTCCTGGCCCGAGAAGATCTGCCGTTTCCGCAGTCGCTGCCGGAATTTCAGTGCTTTTTTCCCGACGACGCGGCCTGTGCTGCATATCTCGAAAAGGCCCGCTGGAATGGTGGGTTCGTCTGCCCGAGATGCGGCGTTGTCGGCGAACCGTTCCGTTTCGAGGCGCGTCCGGGCGTTCTGCGCTGCCGCGCCTGTCGCAAAGACGTAAGCCTGATGGCTGGGACTGTCATGGAGCGCAGTCACACGCCGTTGTCGACCTGGTTCTGGGCGGCTTACCTGATGGCCAGCCAGACGCCCGGAATGTCGGCCGTTCAATTTCAACGGCAACTCGGCCTGTCGCGCTATGAGACTGCATTCGGCATCCTTCACAAGCTCCGCGCCGCGATGGTGCGCCCAGAGCGCGACAAGATTGGCGGCAAGCCGCAAGAGCATGTCGAAGTGGATGAAACGTGGGTTGGAGGGCGCACCCGAGGCGAGGGCCGGGGAGTCCATCACAAGGTTCTCGTCTCCTGCGCCGTGGAGGTGCGTCGCCGCAAGCCGGGAACCAAACTCGACAATCGGAAAGACGGTCGCTACGCGGGACGCGTTCGTCTCGCCGTCGTCCCCGACCGCAGCGCCAATTCGCTCGGCAGTTTCGTCGAAAACGCCGTTGCTCCCGGATCGCTGATCGTCACCGACGACTGGAGCGGCTATGCCGGGCTTCGCAAGCGCGGATTCGACCACCACGCGATCGCCGAATGCGGAGACCCGGAGATCGCAGAGGAATTCCTGCCGATCATCCACTTGGTCTTCGCCAATCTGAAGACCTGGATCAATGGCATCCATCACGGCGTCAGTGCCAAGCATCTGCAAGCCTACCTCAACGAGTTCACGTTCCGCTTCAATCGGCGCTTCTATCCGTTCAACTCGTTCCGCTCACTGCTCGGAATCGCCGGCGGGGCCGCAGCGCCGACCTTCGACGGGCTCTACTCGGGAGAATGGACTCACCCTACATTTAGTGGGTGTGGGTAACAACCGGATAGGCAAGAATGCGACTATGAGGTTTTTGATTTTTTCAGAAAATTATCAATCGTCGTTGAATACACGTCTGAATATAGCGAAATTTTATGTTTAGCGGAGTCGGAGAATAGGTCTGCTTTTGCGTCAGCTCTAAATTTTGACTATGAGAAAACATTCACTGTCGGCAGTTGGAAGCGTGGATAGCTTTGACGATGGTACCGTCGGCGCGTCGCATTGAGCTTGATGTGTCCACGATCTTGAATGGTTCGCCTTCAGCGCCTCGATTTCGGTCGCATCGGCAATGCGATGCGACCCATCACCCCGTCGCGCAGGACGAGCCAGTGCATCAAGCCTGCACCGACATGCATGACGATCAGCAGCGCGATCGCCCACCCGACGTATCGGTGCCAATCGTAGAGTAGGGTCCCGACGGTCTCGCTCTTGGGCACGACCTGCGGGAAGTCCCAGGCGAAGAACTCCACGGGATAGTCAGACATGTCGGTGGCCAGCCAGCCCAGCACCGGCATCGCGATCAGCAACACGTAAAACAGATAGTGGACGGTCAGGCTGATGCCTTGTTGCCACGGCTTGAGCGGCGGATCGTAAGCCGGACGGCCTCGATCGATCCGTACGAACAGGCGTATCAGCATCAGCCCCAGTACGATCAGGCCGAAGGTCTTGTGATACTCGTAGAGAACGTCGCGCCCCGGCCCGCCAAGCACTGCGGTGACCCGGTCGAATCCAAGCCGACCGATCGTCAGTCCGCCGGCCAGCGTTGCGAGCACCAGCGCCGCGACCACCCAATGCAGGATGCGCTGGAGCGGGGTGAATCCGGTGTTCGGTCCAGGGGGATTCGATTCAGGCATGACATTCTTCTCCCGTCCGCTTGGCTGGGCCGGTCCAGATTGCGCTCGCAGACCTGTCTACCGCAACGTCCGGTTGGCCTGTGTGCGAACCGGTCGGTCAGGTCCGGAAGGTTTCATGCGTAAGATCCCGGACACCTGATAGTGCCTGGAGGGCGGGATCCATGCAGTTCACCATCGATCAACTCAACGCGTTCATAGCGGTGGCGCGCGAGCAAGGCGCGCGTCGGGCCGCTGAAACGATGCGGTTGTCGCAGCCCGCCGTGACCGCGCGCATTCAAGCGTTGGAGAGCGCACTGGCGACCCGGTTGTTCGAACGGCGGGGCGGCGGGATGTCCCTCACGCGTCGCGGCGCGATTTTGCTTCGATACGCCGAGGAGCAGATGCGTCTGCTCGACCGAATTCGCCGCGACGTATCGGAGCCGTCGGAGGTCGAAGTCAGTCTTCGCCTCGGGGTCGCGGAAACGATCGCGCTGACCTGGCTCCCGATATTCGTCACCCGGATGCGGCACCAGTTCCCGAAGATCGACATCGAGATCAGCGTCGATATGTCCGTCAACTTGAGCCGGTCGTTGATCGCGCAGAGCCTGGACCTGGCCATTCTCGTGGGCCTGGTGTCCGAGCCGGCGGTTGCCAACCTACCGCTCCCGAATGTCGAACTGGGATGGTACGCCGGTCCGGGGATTCCGATCTCAGGCGATCCGAAGGACATGTTCCTGTCCAGGCCGATCATCACCTTCGCGCGCAGCACCAATTCATTCCACGAGCTCAAGTCGAACCTCTTCGACCGCTACGGCACCGGGGTGGCGTTCTTCTCATCGACCTCGCTGTCTGCTTGTCTGGGCATGGTCGCGTCGGGGCTCGGGATCGCCGCCTTGCCCAGGGCACTGGCCAGGCGCGATGTCGAGGACGGCCGCGTGGTATCGTTTGATCCTGGATGGACACCAAGCGACTGGCAATTCTCGGCCGCGCTGTTTCGGGATCCGCCGAATTTCGTAGCGGAACGAGCTGTCGAGGTCGCGCAATGGGCCGCAGCTGACTTTGATCGGGATTTTCGATCGATTTCGATCAGAAATTAAGATTTGTCTTGATCGTGCCGGGCTTCAACAATCATCCACGGGGGACACAGGCGATGCGGTATCAGGACTTGTTGATCTCGGGATCGAGAACCGCCGACGCGATTACGGCTGCTCGCCGTGCAATCCCGTTTTGGATGTCGTGAGATGGACCACGGCGAATCTGATTTTGGGCTTGAGGGACTGACGCGGCGGATCTCAAGGGGTCTGGCCTGGATTGCCGGCGGCGCGATCCTGTTCGGCTGTGCCGTTCCGATCACCATCGACGTGGTGTCCCGATTCTTCCTGAATCGCACGCTTCTGGAAAGCTTCGAGATTTCCGGCTACGCGCTGGCGGCCTGTATCGGCCTCGGCATGGGCTACACAGTATCCACCAAAGCCAATGTCCGAGTGGATTTCCTGACCATGCGCCTGCCGCCCAGGATCAGGGTCGTCTTCGACCTGGCGGCGGCAGTTGCTCTTGCAGTGGTCGCGGCGGCGTTTGCCTACTTCGCCTGGGGAGTGCTGCAGCAGTCCGGATCCATGGACGCGCGATCCATGTCGATCCTTCGGGTTCCTCTGGTCATCCCACAGGGTGTCTGGTGGATCGGTCTGTTCTGGTTTGCCTGCGTTGCGATCCTGACGCCGGTCCTCGCAATTCTGAAAGTGCTGAGGCTGTTGCAGAATCACCGGTTCCACCGACGATCTCCGCTTGACCCACTGACGGGGTCCTGATTCCGTTGGGAGAGGCAATTTGAAGGGGGGGGAGATGGCAAATTTTTACCGAGAACCAGATCGTAGGCAGCGGTTTCTTCTGCCGGTGGACATGGCGGATTGGGTTCCGGACACAGACCTCGTGCACCTTCTTCTGGATGCCGTGGGTTTGATGGATCTATCGGCATTCGAGACGCACTACCGGAAGCGTGGGTCGGGAGCGCCACCGTTCGCGCCGAGGATGATGGTTAGTCTCCTTGTTTATGCGTATGCGAACGGGCAACGCTCAAGCCGCAAGATCGAGCGCCTGTGCGTGCGGGATGCTGGGTTTCGGACGATCGTGTGCGCCGAGGTTCCCGACCACAGCGTGATAGCGCGGTTCCGCAAGCGGCACCGGGGCGACCTGGAGACCCTGTTCGTGGAGGTCCTGAAGCTGTGTCATGCGGCGGGGCTGGTGCGGTTGGGCGTGGTGGCGCTGGATGGGACCAAGGTGAAGGCAAATGCGTCGCTTGCGGCGAACCAGACCTCGAAGTCCCTGGAGGCGGAGGTTGCCGCCATGCTGTCGGAGGCCGAGGCGATCGATGCCGCCGAGGACGGGATGTTCGGGGAGGGCCGAGGTGACGATGTTCCCGTCGGGCTGAGGAAGCCGTCAGATCGGCTGTCCCGTCTTCGCTCCTGTCATGAACGTCTCTTGCGCGAAGCCGACCATCAACGGGTCGAGCAGCAGGAGAAGATCAACGCCCGGATTGCCGAGGAAAAGGCGAACGGAAAAGCCAAACGCGGGCGGAAGCCGAAGACAGCCGAGGCGGTTGTCAAGGAAGAGGCCAAGGCCAACGTGAGCGACCCGGACAGCCGGATCATGAAGAGCCGCAAGGGATATCTCCAGGGGTACAATGCCCAGGCGGTGGTGACGGCGGACCAGATCATCCTCGCCACCGATGTGACGAACCAGGCCAACGACGTTCGCCAACTGGCCCCGATGATTGCCCGGACCCTGACGATGATGGAGGCGGTGACCGGCGACGAGGCGGTGCTGGGGGTTGGCCTGTTTGACGCGGGCTATTGGTCTGACGAGAACGCGGCCACGGAAACAGCGGAATGCGAATACCTGATCGCCACCACTAAGGATTGGAAGCAGCGCAAGGCGATGCGTGATGCTCCACCACCCCGGGGCCGTATACCCAGGGACATGAGTGCCCGTGACCAGATGGAGCGTAAGCTCCTGACCCAACGGGGCCGAAAACTTTACCGGCTGCGCGGCCAGACCGTGGAACCGGTGTTCGGGCAAATGAAGGAGACCCAGGGCGCAGACGGATTCATGATGCGCGGGGAGCAGGAGACCCAGGGTGAATGGAACCTGCACTGCGCCGCCCACAACATCAAAAAACTACACTCGGAGTCCGTCCGCAGAGGAAGAAAGGGTGGAAAATGGCTCTTGAACTGAAGCAATTGGACAAGAAAAATGCCGTCTGAGGGCAAAATCACCGGATAGCTGCTTCATGCCGTCAAGCCAGACTCATTCAGCAACAGGCTCTGCTGCGCCGGGATCAGGCCGGGGTTGACCCGTTGATCGGTTCGAGCGACCTCGCCGAGGAGCTTGAGCTGATCGGCGCCGACGGGCGGCCGGAGAATCCCCGATGATCCAGGTCACGCTCCTGATGCTGCTGACGTCCCTGGCGGTCGGACTGCCGGTCGCCGCGGTTCTGGCGCTCACCGGCTACGTCTTGTCCGAGAACTATGCCTTCATCCCGATGACCGCGGCCTCGGGCGAACTCGCCTGGAGCCATTCCAACGATTTCGTGCTGATCGCCGCCCCGATGTTCATCATGATGGGGGAGTTGATGCACCGCTCCGGCGTCAGCGAGCGGTTGTTCTCAGCGCTCACGCCTTGGTTCACGCGGGTGCCGGGGCAGTTGATCCACACCAACATCGCGGCAAGTGCGGTCTTCGCTGCGACCTCCGGTTCGTCCCTGGCGACCGCTGCCACCATCGGGACGGTGGCCATTCCGAACATGGACAAGGGCGGTTACAGCAGGCCGCTGTTCCTGGGGTCGATCGCTGCCGGCGGAACCCTGGGCATCCTGATCCCGCCGTCGGTCAACATGATCATCTATGCGGTCCTGTCGGAGACCTCGGTCGCCGATCTCTACGCCGCCGGGTTTCTGCCAGGCATTCTGCTGGCGGTGCTGTTCTCCGCCGTGGTCGTCGTGGCCGTGCTGTGGAACCCGAAGCTGGCACCCGCCACCGATTTCCAGGGCTCGCTTTGGCCGGCACGGATCGCCGGGCTGAAACATCTGGTTCCGCCCCTGTGCCTGTTCTTTCTGGTGGTCGGGTCGATCTACCTCGGCATCGCGACCCCGACAGAAGCGGCGGCTCTCGGGCTGGTGGCGACTGTCGGACTGGTCGGATTGAACGGGGCGTTGACGGTCCCGGTGCTGCTGTCGGCCTTCGAGGGCACCGTGCGCACGACCTGCATGATCATGCTGATCGTGATCGCGGCGTTCTTCCTGAACTTCGTCATGGTGTCGATCGGGCTGGTCGAAGCGATTACCGGTGCTTTGCTGTCGCTTGGCTGGCCGCCGCTCGCGATGCTGGCGGCCATCGTGGTTTTCTATCTGGTCCTGGGATGCTTCATGGAGACGATCTCCATGATGATCGCCACCACCCCGATCATCGTTCCGGTGATTGTCAAACTCGGCTACTCGCCGGTTTGGTGGGGGATCGTGTTCGTGATCCTGATCGAGGCGGCACTGATCACCCCGCCCGTGGGACTGAACCTGTACGTTGTTCAAGCGGTACGCAAAACCGGGTCGATTGCGGATCTGTTCAAGGGATCAGCTCCGTTTCTGGTGGCCATGCTGCTGACCATCATTCTTCTCGTCAGTTTTCCGCAGCTGGCGCTTTGGCTGCCAACCATCCTCAACCCGAAGTCCGGCCCCGTCTAAGCCGCCGGAGCTCCGACGACCAAACAGGAGGCATTCGACATGACGAATACCAGGCGCAGGTGATCTATTGCCGTGACCAGTTCACCTCCATCGCCGACCTGAAGGGCCGCAAGGTTCGCGCTTCCGGCGCTTCCCAGCAGGTGTTCATCAGTCATCTGGGCGGGTCGCCGATCGGGCTGGCGTTCGGTGAGGTCCAGACCGCGCTGGCCAGCGGTGTCGTCGACTGCGCCATTACCGGCGCGCTGTCCGGCTACCTTGCCAAGTGGCACGAGTCGGCAAAGTTCATCTCGCCGATGCCGATCAACCACGGCCTGATCGCGCATATCGCCAATCTCGATTGGTGGAACAGCCTCGATCCGAAGGTCCAGGCGCTGCTCGAAACCCAACTGATGGGGCTTGAGGCCAAGATGTTCGCTTTGGCTTCGACCGAGACCAAAGACGGTCTGTCCTGCAATACCGGAGGCGCATGCGCATACGGACAGCCGGCTGCCATGACGTTGGTGCCGGTCGCTCCGAGTGATGCCGCAATCCGCGACGAGGCCGTCACGGCCGCTGTCCTGCCGGCCTACAAGGATCGGTGCGGCGAGGTTTGTGCAGCCAAGTGGAACGAGACCATCGGTGCCGCGCAGGGGGTGGTGATCCGCTAGTCATCCAGGACGAGGGGCGGGATACCGGACCAAATTTGCGGAATCCTGCCCCAATACCTGCTCACATCACAGCGACCGATGTGCCGATCCGGTACCAGGAGGCAAGGACATGATGACCGCAGACGAGGTGCAGTCATTCATTCGAGGAGCAACCGTTCGGGCGATCGATCCCGAAACTGAACAGATGGTAGCCACGGTTAGCTACTTGCCGGACGGCACCTGCCAGATGGCGCGCAGGGGCGCGACCGCCGTCGAGCCAGGGTTGTACGGGTTCTCCGACGGGCTCTATTGGACCCGGTATGCCGAGTTCCGGGACGGCACCACCAACAGCTTCTATCTGGTCGAAGTCGGTCCTGGACTCGCGCAGGCCTACTACGCCGACGGGCGTCGCGCGTTCCTTCTTGAGCGTCAGAACGGCGCAGACCGGCCTGCGTAGGGCAGACAGCGGTTATCCGCGATCAGGTTCCACAGAAGGTCTGCCGAACGACTTGGTCGGGGCGGGGCGGTTGCCGGTACCGCGTATGCTCCGGAGCTTCCTCGTACGGATTGGCGAGCGCTGAAAGCAGCGCCTCAAACGGAGCGAGGTCGCCATTGTCTTCGGCAGCTCGGATCGCCTCCTCGACCAGATGATTGCGCGGGATCACCGACGGGTTGGCGGCTCGCAAGGCGACAGCCCGTTCCTTGGCCGGCCTCGGTTCGTCGGCGAGCCGGACCTGCCAGGTCTCGGCCCAGGCGTCGAACGCGGTGGGGTCCTGGAACTGGACACGCGGTCCAAGGGCGTCGCTCTGCGGGGGCTCAGCCGGCGGTTCGAGCAGATCGGCCAGGCCGCGGAACGTCAGGGTGAAATCGGCGCCGTTCTCGGCCATTCGGCTCATCAGATCCTGTGCCAGGGCAAGATCGCCGTCCCGTGCTTCGGTGAGGCCAAGCTTGGCCGCCAACACAACGGTCAATGCGGTCTCGAACACTTCCGGGAACCCGTCGATGGCGTGCTGCGCGGCGGCCAGTGCCTGGTCCTCATCTTCCTCGATGATCGGCAGCAGGCACTGCGCGAGTTGCGCCAGGTTCCATTGCACGATCGCCGGCTGGTTGGCGAAGGCGTAGCGGCCGGCGTGGTCGATCGAACTGAACACTGTCTGCGGATGGTAGCGATCCATGAACGCGCAGGGACCGTAGTCGATGGTCTCGCCAGCGATCGAGGTGTTGTCTGTGTTCATCACGCCGTGGATGAATCCGACCCCCAGCCACCGGGCGACCAAGCGGGCCTGGGCGCCAATCACGGCGTCCAGCAGGGCGAGGTATGGCCGTTCGGCATCGGCGACCTCAGGGTAGTGGCGGGCGATCACGTGATCGGCGAGGCTGCGGGTTCCGTCGCTGTCGCGCCGTGCGGCGAAGTATTGGAACGTGCCGACGCGGATGTGGCTGCGCGCCACCCGGGTCAGCACCGCACCCGGCAGGGTCGTTTCACGGTACACCGGCTGGCCGGTGGTGACCGCCGCCAACGCCCGGGTCGTCGGGATATCCAGGCGGTGCATGGCCTCGCTGACGATGTACTCGCGCAGCACCGGACCGAGAGCGGCACGGCCGTCGCCGCCGCGGGAGAATGGGGTGCGGCCGGCGCCTTTCAACTGGACGTCGCGGCGGACACCGTCTCGGTCGATCACTTCGCCGAGCAGGATCGCCCGCCCGTCGCCAAGCTGCGGCACCCATCCGCCGAACTGGTGCCCGGCGTACGCCATCGCCAGCGGGTCGGCGCCTTCGGGAACGCTGTTGCCGGCGAGGATCTCGAGCCCGGTCGGCGAGGCCAAGGCATCGGCGTCGAGACCAAGCGTTTCGGCAAGGTCACGATTGACTCGGATCAGGCCCGGTGCGGTGACCGGGGTCGGCGGAAGCCGGGCGAAGAAGCGCTCCGGCAGTCGCGCGTAGCTATTGTCGAACGGGATGGTGGCGAGGCCGGCGGGTAAGGTTGTCATGGCAAGGATCCGTAGCACGGGTGGGCACCGGTCGTCTTCCGGTCGGACATGCAAAATTTGAGTGCGAAAGCGCCATATCCAAGATGTTTCTTGCCGGACGATGCCAAGCCCCTGCAGCCCGACCTCGTCCTTTCAGGCATCTCGTTGATTGGGTTAGTCTGGTGGCGGTACTGGGAGGTGCCACGGTCTGTTCGCACAAGAGCGGACCGGACGGCGATTGTGCGCCGGCGACAGGCATCGCCAGAGCGTGCGGGGGCGGGAGGCTAGACGGTCCTATGAGAAAATTCGGTATGCGCGCCAGCGTGGTCTTGGCGTGCGCGACTGCCTATTGGGGCGCGATGGGTTCTGCCGCGGCCGCTGAGGAACTCAACGGAGGCGACACGGCCTGGATCTTGACCTCAACGGCTCTCGTTCTGTTCATGACGCTGCCCGGCCTGGCACTGTTCTATGCCGGTCTGGTCCGGGCACGGAACGTGCTGTCGGTCATCACCCATTGCTTCGCGGTGGCCTGTCTGGTGTCGGTGGCCTGGTTGATCGTCGGATACAGCCTTGCGTTCGCCGACGGTGGCGGGATGTAGCCGTGGGTCGGTGGACTCTCGAAGGCGATGCTCTCAGGCATCGGCACGGACACGCTGTGGGGCACCATCCCGGAGAGCGTGTTCTTCATGTTCCAGATGACCTTCGCCATCATCACGCCGGCGCTGATCATCGGCGCCTATCCGGAGCGGGTACGGTTCAGCGCGGTGGTGCTGTTCAGCCTGGCATGGCTGGTGCTGGTCTATGCGCCGGTCTGCCACTGGGTGTGGGGCGGCGGATGGTTGGCCGAACTCGGGGTCATGGACTTCGCCGGCGGCATCGTCGTGCATACGACGGCCGGGGTGTCGGCGGTGGTGTTCGCGCTGATGCTGGGCCGCCGCCGCGGCTTCCCGATGGATCTGCGGCCGCCGCACAGCCCGGGAATGGTGGCAACCGGAGCCTGCATGCTGTGGGTCGGGTGGTTCGGCTTCAACGCCGGCAGCGCGCTGGCTGCCAACGGATCGGCAGGCATGGCGATGCTGGTGACGCATATCTCCGCGGCGACGGCGGCGATGGTTTGGGGCGGTATCGAGTGGCTGCGCTACGGCAAACCCAGCCTGATCGGCATCGTCACCGGCCTGGTGGCCGGCCTGGCATCGATCACGCCGGCGGCGGGTTTCGTGGGGCCGCTCGGGGCGCTGATTATCGGCGTGCTTGCGGGTGCCGGGTGTCATTGGCTGTCGATGGTGATGAAGTTCCGGTTCCGGGTGGACGACTCGCTGGACGTGTTCGCAGTGCATGGCGGCGGTGGCATTCTCGGTTCGCTGTTGGTGGCAGTGCTTGCGGTTCCGGCCTTTGGTGGATTTGGGCTGGTTGAGGGCGTGAGCATCTCCCACCAGTTCGGGGTGCAGGCGCTGGCCGTCGGGGTAACGGCGGTTTGGTCGGGACTGGCCACCTGGATCATTCTGTCGGTGGCGCGGGTCTTCGTCGGCTTGCGGGTCAGCGAGGAGGAGGAGATCGAGGGGCTGGATATCGTCGCCCACGGCGAACGCGGCTACGACCTGACCTGAGGAGGCGGACATGAAACTGATTATGGCAATTATCAAGCCGCACCGCCTCGACAGCGTGCGCGATGCCCTGGGCGAAATCGGTGTCCACGGCATGACGGTGAGCGAGGCCAAGGGCTTCGGCCGCCAGAAGGGGCAGACCGAGATCTACCGCGGTGCCGAGTATCAGGTGTTCTTCGTGCCGAAGGTGAAGGTCGAGATCGTGGTGGCCGACGATCTCGTCGCCAAGGCAGTCGACGTCATCGCCGCCGCGGCACGCACCGAGAAGATCGGCGACGGCAAGATCTTCGTGCTTGATGCCGGACGGGCCGTGCGCATCCGAACCGGCGAAGAAGGCGAGGAGGCTTTGTAGCGGCCGACGTTGCCGCGTTATTTTGTCGGCAGGTCTATCGAGAGTGCCGCGCCGACTGTTCCACCGGAATCGTAGGCTGCTGGCGACACCATTCGGCCCCGACCTTCGACACTCCGCAGGCTCAGGCCGAGTTTCTCGAGTTCCGTGTCGACCACCGCGGTCTTGAGAAGCACGAGGTCGCGTCCGGTCCCGTGGCTCACAACTTCGCGCTCCGCCTTCATCACGGTCAGTTGGTCGGCGATGGACGCGATCATTCCGAGCGCAAATGACGCGTTCGCCAAGTGTCGATCCCGGTGCCGGAACTGCCGATAATCGGCCGAGTTCTTGTAGCGCCCGAGTTCGAACCGGACCGTGGCGTCGATCAACTCGGCTATATAGTGCGCGACCTCCACGTCGGCTCCGAGACCGAAAAACACGAAGCGCGCTGTGCCGTCCCGGTTCTTCTCGCGCCAGACCCGGCAGTCGCAGAAGGCTGCGATGGCACCGACACAGTGATCGAGCGGAATGCGCTTCTTGCGGTGGGTCTCGAACGCGCGTTGCTCACACGGCGCGTAGCGTAACTCGATGTCGCTGAGCGACAGGTCATGGCGGTCGAGCAGTTCGGCCACCTTGGCGGCCGCCAGCAGGGCCTCGGCCTCCGTACAGCCGTTGTCGGTGGTCTTGGCCCGCAGCCCCTGGATGCGTGCTCTCAGCCTATCGCCAGGATCGCCCGATGTGTTCACAACAAGGATTCCGTAGGGGAAGTTGAGACACCGAAGCCGGTAATCCGCTGCGGCGTCAAGCGTCGCAAGATTGGTGTCGTTCGCGAGTGGGCGTGGATGATCGCTGCAAATGGTGCGACGTTCGCGGGCAGTTGAGCAGGGGACAGACTATGGATTATCGCCGTCTTGCCGGAACGGACTTGGATGTCTCGGTTCTGTGCTTCGGTCCGATGCGATCGGCCGCGCGCACGCCGAGTGCAGACGACCGCTCGCAGGCCGGCGAGCGCGCGTTGCGGACGGCGCTGGATTCCGGAGTGAACTTTGTGCACTCGAGCTACGAGTACGGGGTGCGCTGGATGATGAACGGCGTGTTGCGCGACCACCCCAAGCGCCACGACATCCATCACGTGATCAAGCTGCCGGGTCCGGACTGGAAGGACGGCAATCGCTTCGATGCGGCGAAGTTCCGCATGCGTGTCGAGGAAGCGCTGACCGATCTGGCCGCCGAACGCATCGCCGTGCTGCAGTGGATGTGGCGCACCGATCCGAACGATGACGACAACCGGGTCAAGGTGCTGCCGATGATTGTCGACGATGTCACCGCTGCGTTCGAGACTCTGCGCGATGAGGGCAAGGTCGGTTTTCTGTCGACGTTTCCATATACATCAGCAGCAGCCAAGGCGGCGATCGACACCGATGCGTTCTCGGGGCTGATCGGCTTCTACAATCCCATCGAGATGGAAATGCAGCCGCTGTTCGCCGAACTGGCTGAAAAGAATATGGGGTTCCTGTGCATTCGTCCGCTGTATCAGGGCATCCTGACGGACGGGCGCGACAGCCTCGACGCACTGCCGGACGGCCACCACCTGAAGAAACCTGAGAACGCGCCAGAGTTCGCCAAACGCCGCGCGGTCGTGAGCGCGTTCGCCGAGGAGATAGGCGACTCCACGACCCGCTTCGCGCTTCGGTTTCCGCTGCTCTCGGAGAGTGTCGCCAGTGTGATCACCGGGCTGAACACCGAGGCCCAGGTGCGCCATGCGATCGACTGCCTCAGCGGCGTGACGCCGAGGCCGGACCTGACAGCCAGGGCGTTGCGGCTGTGGCAACAGGATTTGGTGCGGCTTGACGGGCGCATGGTTTGTTCACCGGTCGCGGCTGGTGTAGCAGCTTGACTAAACTTCGATTCGGCCCGCCGGGCGATTGCGGACGCCGCCGAGCGCACTTAACCGAATCTTAGGGCGACCAAGGCAGATTGACGGCCTGTGTCACTGTCGTGCGAGCGTATCAATGCCCCATTTCCGCGTAGTGCTTGTCTGCCTCGCTCTCCTGGCCGGATGGAGTATGCCGGCGATCGGCTCCGAGGCTTCCCTCTCCTTGGCTGATAAAGCCACGCTTCAGGCTGCGATGCAGCGCCACGTGGACAGCCAGTCGGTCGACGGGGCGCTGCTTTATCTCGATCCCGCGGGCGACGTCCAGGCGCTCCACCCGGTCACCGCCCATCCGATGATCCTGTCGATGGGCCCGCACTTCGTCCTGTGCTTCGATTTTCGCGATGCAAAGGGCAAGGACGTTCCGGTCGACTTCTACATGGCCAAGAAATCCATGGGCTATGTGGTGTTTCATACCGCCGTCGCCGATCGCAAGCTGCTGCGCCAGTTGATGGACAGCGGCCGGGTTCGGCGCGTCCCGTGATCGGAGCCGGTCATCAACGCCTTGCCTACCAATGTTATGCGCAGCCCGTCGTGGTCACGGCGGCTGCTGGTCAAGTTTCTGCTGCTGGTCGGCGCGACCTTCCTTGCCTTGATCGTACCGGGTGTCTGGCTGCTTCTGGGGTTCACGCTTCAGGTTGACGAGGCAAGCCTGACGGCGCGCATCGGTAACCTCGCAGGGCGAACCGCCGACGCGCTCAATCGGCATCAAGCCTATGAGGTGCCTACTCTGGCCCGCGATCTGATGTCGCCACTGGCGGCCGATCGCTCGTTTCTGTGCGCGGAGATTCGCACCGCGGATGCCGTGGTGGCGGCGCTTCCGCAGGCCCAGGGGTGCCCGGATTCACTGGCGGGGAGCGAGATCCGTTTGCCGGTGGACGCAACAGGCGGGTGGGTATTGCGGGTTGTCTTCTCGGACGCCGAGTTGAAGAACGCCCGCGAGTTGGAGTTCACGCTCGCCATCTCGGCCATAGTCCTCGCGTTCATGGCGGCCATGCTCGCGGGCGCGGTCGGATTCCGGTTCCTCGTCGGTCGGCCATTGAACCTGCTGCTGGCCGCGATCCGGGAATCGGCCGAGACTGGTGTGCGCCGGGTGGTGGTTTGGAATTCCCGCGACGAACTCGGGCTCGTCACGGCGGCGTACAATGTCCTGGTCGATCACGAGGTTAAGCGCGAGCGAGACCTGACCGCGGCCAATGAACGGCTGACACGTTCGGAAGCCGACCTGAGTGCGCTGAACCGCGACTTGGAGGCGCGTGTCCTGGACCGCACCAGGGACCTGGAACGCGCGAAACTGCGTGCGGAACTGGCGAATACATCGAAGACTCAGTTTCTGCGATCTATGAGCCACGAGTTGCGCACCCCGCTCAACGCGATCATCGGATTCGCCGACCTGATGCGTACCGGCATCCTTGGACCGATGGAGCATCCCCGATACCTGGAGTTCACTCACGATATTCACGACAGCGGGCGCCATCTCCTCAAGATCATTGACGATCTGCTGGACATCGCCCGGATCGAAGTCGGACAGGAAACCCTGCGTGAAGAGGCCGTCGACCTTGACGCTCTGGTATCGGACTGCCATCGCACGGTTGGGCCGATGGCGATCGAGAGGGGGTTGTCGCTCCACATCGATGCGACGGCACCTGGACTGGTCTTGCGGATCGACCGCACCAAGATCAAGCAGGTGCTGCTCAACCTGCTGAGCAATGCCATCAAGAACACACCCCGTGGTGGACGAGTCAGCTCGGCCGTCGAGCGTAGCCCGACTGACGGGGCCGGGTCGACCGGCGATGTGGAACTTCGGGTGACCGACACGGGCCGAGGCATGACCGCCGAGCAGATTCCGATGGCTCTGACGGCATTTACCCGGCTCGATGACGATCCGATGCTGCCGCAGAAGGGAACCGGCCTCGGTCTGCCGCTGTCCCGCATGATGGTGGAGTTGCACGGCGGAGCGCTTACGCTCGAAAGCGAGATCGGTCGCGGCACGCAGGTCACTGTACGGCTTCCGCAGGCGCGGGTCGTAGAACTCGCGTTGTCCGGGCCGAAGGTCGTGGTCAGCGCCTTGTGAACTCGTTCGGCGGGTGATCGCCCGCGTGATGCGATCCTGTTTGCACCGTTCGCACAGCACCCCCTAAGATGCTTGGAGATCCTACCTCCCATCAGCCTTGCCGACAGACGGAGACACCCATGGCGACCGCGGCGAACGACCAGACCAAGCCGAACGATCTAGAGCCGTTCTGGATGCCGTTCACCGCCAACCGGCAGTTCAAGAAGCAGCCCCGGATGTTCGTGGAAGCCGAGGGCATGCACTACACCACGACTGAAGGCCGCAAGGTGCTCGACGGCACGGCTGGGTTATGGTGCTGCAACGCAGGACATCGTCGCCGACCGATCATTGAAGCTGTGCAGCGCCAGGTCGAGAAGCTCGACTTTGCGCCGACGTTCCAGATGGGCCATCCGCTGTCGTTCGAGTTCGCCTCGCGCCTCACCCAGATGATCGAGGGTTTCGGGCAGGTATTCTTCACCAACTCGGGCTCGGAGTCGGTCGATACCGCGTTGAAGATCGCGCTCGCCTATCAGCGTGCCATTGGCCAGGGCACGCGCACCCGTCTGATCGGTCGCGAGCGCGGCTATCACGGGGTTGGATTCGGCGGAATCTCGGTTGGCGGCATCGTTTCGAACCGCAAGACGTTCGGCACCATGTTGGCGGGGGTCGACCATTTACCGCACACCCACAACCTGTCGAAGAACGCCTATTCCCGCGGCGAACCGGAGTCGGGCGTTGAACTGGCTGATGAACTCGAGCGCATCGTCGCCCTGCACGACGCATCGACCATCGCGGCGGTGATCGTGGAGCCGGTGGCGGGCTCGACTGGCGTTCTGATCCCACCGAAGGGCTATCTGAAGCGCCTGCGCGAGATCTGCGACAAGCACGGCATCCTGTTGATCTTCGACGAAGTCATTACCGGCTTCGGTCGCCTCGGCGCCCCGTTCGCCAGCGACTATTTCGGGGTCAAGCCGGACCTGTTCACCACCGCCAAGGGCATCACCAACGCGGTGGTCCCGATGGGGGCGGTGTTCTGCCGCGACGGAATCTACGACGCCTTCATGAACGCGCCGGACAACTCGATCGAACTGTTCCACGGCTACACCTATTCGGGCCATCCGCTGGCCTGTGCCGCCGGGCTGGCCACCATCGACCTGTATCGGGACGAGGGCTTGTTCGAGCGCGCGAATGATCTGGCGCCTTACTGGGCCGACGGCCTTCACTCGCTGAAGGGCGGCAACCATGTCATCGACATCCGAAACATCGGCATGGTTGGAGCGATCGAACTGGAGCCCCAGCCCGGCAAACCGACGGCACGGGCCTTCGACGCGTTCCTGAAGGCTTATGACAAGGGGCTGTTGATCCGCACCACCGGCGACATCATCGCCCTGTCGCCGCCGCTGATCGTGGAGAAGTCGCAGATCGACTTCATCGTCGATACCGTGGCGGACGTGCTGAAGACGGTTCACTGACGACCTCGCTGGGACAGGGTTTGATTCGGCCCGCTTGGGATTTGTTCGGGGTTCGGCTAGACTCCCGGACGAATCCTGCGGGTCGGGGCGTGGGTAAGACGGGGTCTTGATGGAATGACGACGCGGAGCGCCAAGCGCACCGAAGCGTGGAGAAATGTCGGTTCGGCCGGACTGTTGATCGGATTGTTGTCCGGTTGCGCCGAAGTCGGTCAGTCGGTCCAGAACGCCGTGAACGATGTGTCAGCGGCGTTCCAGCCGAAGGAGCAAGCGCCGGCCGCTCCGCCGCCAACGTCGTAGTGTTACCGCACCCTGGGCAAGGTCAACTGCTATGCCCAACCGCTGCCCGGCAGCGAAGCCAATCGATTGATCGGCTATCAGGGTCCGGCTCCCCGGTCGAGCAGTGGTACAGGCCCGCTGAGTCCGTGAAGCGATCGACGTCCCCTTCCGTTCACCGTCGAGTGCGCCGGTGAGACGCCACACGATCGCTGTTCTGAGGGCAGGGATGCTGGCGCTGCTCATGCTCGATGGAGCATCGGCGGTGGCGGACGTGCCGGTCCCGAAGACCTACACCGACGCCATGCGCTGGTATCGCGACTCCGCGCGAGCCGGGGATCCAAAGGCGATGTTCTACCTCGGCCTGACCTTGGAACAGGGGTTGCAGGACCGACCGAGGCCGCAGGAAGCGGTCAATTGGTACCGTCGATCGGCGGAAGCCGGTTTTGCACTCGCGCAGTTCAAGCTGGGCGTGCTGTACCAGACTGGGCAAGCCGTCGAGCGGGATCTGGCCAAGGCCCGTGCCTGGTATGAGCGGGCCGCCGGCCAAGGCATGCCGTCGGCACAGTACAATCTCGCGGTGCTTCTGGAGACCGATGATGGGGGGCCGGCCGATCCGGCTCGCGCCCTGGATCTGTACCGGAAGGCAGCCGAGTTCGGCGTGTCAGAGGCGTTCTTGAATCTCGGCAATCTCTACGCGCGTGGCGAGGGGGTCGAGGCCGACGCCGTTGAAGCACTGAAGTGGCTCAATCTGGCGGTTGATGCCGGTGTCGAGGCGGCGGAGACGCTTCGACAATCAGTGCTGGTGGTGCTGGACGAGACCGACCGCGCCCGTGCCCGGGAGGAGGCGGACCGCTGGAAGTCCGCTCATCCGCGCTAAAGGCCCGCTTGCCGGAGTACCGACGACGCCTTAGGAAGGGTACGTTCTCAGGATGACGACCGGCACCCGGGTTTGGAGAAATGGATGCGGCCGCCGCTTTGTGTCGATCTCGACGGTACGCTGATCAAAACCGATCTGCTGTACGAGACGTTGCTGGCGGCACTGAGCCGGCGCCCGTGGATTGTCTTTCTGCTACCGGTCTGGTTGGTCTCAGGCAGGGCGCATCTGAAGGCCCGGCTGCTCGAGGCAGCGGGTGAAGGTGTCGACGTTGATCTGTTGCCGCTGACCGATGATCTGGTGGCCTATCTGCAGGCGGAACGCGCGTCGGGACGACGGATTGAGCTGGTTTCAGCCTCCGATCAGCGAATTGTCGACCGAGTGGCAGCCAGGGTCGGCGTGTTCGATGCTGCCTTGGGCAGCGACGGCAGGACGAACCTCAAAGGGCTGGCCAAGGCGAGGCTCCTGATCGACCGGCACCCCGACGGGTTCGTGTATGCCGGCGATGCCCGTGCCGATTTGGCAGTTTGGGATCGGGCGGTCGGCGCCATTCCGGTGAATGACGGCCGCAAGCTGCACGAAGCGGCGTTGGCGAGAGCCCCGATAGAGGCGGCCTTCGGCACGCCATCCTCGGTGCCCAGAGCGTTGTTTCGGGCGCTGCGGCCGCATCAGTGGGCGAAAAACACGTTGATCCTGCTGCCATTGCTGCTGACCCGCGGCTACGAGGACCCGGCAGTTCTGCTGACGGCGGTAATGACGATCCTGTTGTTCTCGGTAGCGGCGAGCGGGACCTACCTGCTGAACGACCTGCTGGACTTGTCGGCGGACCGCTCGCACCCGAGCAAGCGTAGTCGTCCGCTCGCCTCGGGCGCCTTGCCGATCCCGGTCGCCCTCGTCCTGGCACCGGCATTCGTCGTGGTTGGCCTCGTCGGGACGCTGCTGGTCGGCGCGGACGTGTTCCTGTGCCTGCTGACCTACCTTGCCTTGACCGCCCTTTATTCGTTTGGGTTGAAGGCCCAGCCGGTGATCGACGTGCTGACACTCGGAGCGTTGTTCACCCTACGCCTGCTCGCCGGGCATCTGCTGGTCGAGGGCGGGGTGCCGGCCTGGCTCCTGGTGTTCTCGATGGCGTTCTTCACCAGCTTGGCATTGGTCAAGCGGTTGACCGAGGTGCGCGGGCTCGAGGAGCGCGGACTGGTCTCGATCCCGGGTCGCGGGTATCGGGCCGGTGATGGCCCATTCGTCCTGGTGGTCGGCCTGGCGACCGGTGTCGCATCGGTCTTGATCTTCATGATCTATCTTGTGGCGGATCCATTGCACGAGGTCAGGCTTGCCAGTCCCGAGTGGCTGTGGGTCGTGCCGGCAGTGCTGGGCTGGTGGCTGCCGCGGGTCTGGCTTCTGGCGTCGCGTGGGGACATGCACGACGACCCGGTGGTATTCGCGCTGAAGGACAGGGCGAGCCTGTGTCTCGGGCTGATCGCGCTTGCCGCGGTCCTGCTGGCGGGATGACTGCCCGCGACGATGACCGGCTGCTGAGTTGGGGCAGGGTGCACCGCGGTCGGCATCGGGTTGCGGGGCCGGCCTGGCCACAGGACGTAGCGTTTGCAGCGGCCGCTTCGTCCGAAGGTGCCGGAACGACCCTGGCCCGAGGCCTCGGGCGATCCTACGGCGACACCTGTTTGAATATCGGCGGCGGCCTCGTCGCGATGACCGGGCTGGACCGTGCCATCGCGTTCGATCGGACATCCGGGATCTTGCGAGCCGATGCTGGCATGTCGTTGGACGCGGTCCTTCGGCTTGCTGTGCCGGCCGGCTGGTTCCTCCCGGTCACGCCCGGCACCAAGTTCGTTACCCTCGGCGGTGCCGTGGCCAACGACGTCCATGGCAAGAACCATCATGCGGTCGGGTGCATTGGCAGGCACGTCCGCCGGTTCGCGATCTGGCGTTCGGATCGCGGTGTGGTCGAGTGTGGGCCGGACACCGAAACTGAGCTGTTTAAGGCGACCATCGGCGGGCTCGGCCTCACCGGCATCCTGTTGTGGGTCGAGATTTCGCTAATCCGGATCGCGTCGTCGTCGATGACGGTCGAGAATGAGCGGTTCGATACTCTCGACGGCTTCTTTCGGTTGGCCGAAGCCAGCGCTGATTGGCCGTACACGGTGGCGTGGGTCGACACGCTCTCGACCGGCGATCGGCTCGGACGCGGGGTGTTCTCGCGGGGCCGGCACGCCGACGCTGGCTCGCTGGAGGCGCACGGCTCGGGGGGACCCGCGGTTCCGGTCGATGCACCAGGAGTTCTGCTGAACCGCTGGACGGTCGGCGCGTTCAACCGGCTCTACTATGCCAAGCCGGGGTCGGCGTATCGCGGTGCACAGCACTATGATGGGTTCTTCTACCCGCTGGATCGCCTTGGGAACTGGAATCGACTGTATGGGCGGCGCGGCTTCTACCAGTGGCAGGGTCTGGTGCCACCGAGTGCCGCGAAACCGGCGGTGCACGCACTGCTCGACCGGATCGCGCGCAGCGGTGAGGCGTCGTTCCTGGCTGTGCTGAAGAATTTCGGGGACATGGCTTCGCCGGGGCCGATGTCGTTCCCGATGGCCGGTACGACCCTGGCCCTCGACTTTCCGAATCGCGGCGATCGCACCCTGGCGCTGTTGGGCGACCTTGACCAGATCGTTGCGGAGACTGGTGGTCGTCTGTATCCAGCCAAGGATGGGCGACTGCCAGTGGCGATGTTCCGCAGCGGTTATCCGGCCTGGACGGATTTGGAGCGCCTGCGCGACCCGATGCTGATGTCCAGTTTCTGGCGCCGGATGACACAGAGCGAGTGATGGGTGGCAATGCCGGAACCTAAGAAGATCCTCATCCTCGGTGCAACTTCGGCCATCGCTGAGCGTTGGGCGCGGCTGCGTGCGACCCGAGGCGACCGCCTGCTGCTGGTCGGCCGGGATCCGGGCAAGCTGTCCATCGTTGCCGACGACCTGCGCGCCCGTGGTGCGACCGAGGTATTGGTCGCGGAGAGCGACCTCGCCGATACTGATGGAGCGCCTCAGCGTTTCGCTTCTTTCCTGGAGCGGCTGGGCGGAGTGGATGTGGCGCTCGTCGCCTACGGCGTTCTCGGCAATCAGGCTGACGCGCAGGCGGACACGGATCGGCTGGAGCAGGGCCTGCGGACCAACTTCCTCAGCGCTGCAATCTGGTGCGAACTAGTTGCCGGTGCGCTTGAGACTGCGGGTGCGGGAACGCTGGTGGCAATCTCGTCGGTGGCGGGTGACCGCGGTCGACGCTCCAATTATGCCTATGGTGCTGCCAAGGCCGGGCTATCGGTGTATCTCGACGGCCTGGCGCATCGCTTCGCCGGAACCCCGGTGACGGTTGTGGCCGTTAAGCCGGGTTTCGTCGACACTCCGATGACTGCACACGTCCAGAAGGGCGGCCCGTTGTGGGCGACGCCGGAACGCGTGGCCGAAGACATCGAGCGGGCCATCGCCAAGCGCCGCCCGGTGGTCTACACGCCGTGGTTCTGGTGGGGCGTCATGCTGATCATCCGCAACCTGCCACGGATGATCTTCAACCGAATGAACATCTAGGGGCGGCCGAGTGACCAGGATTGTTGTTACCGGGGCGGCCGGCCTGGTCGGGCAAAACCTGATCGCTCGGCTGAAGTCGGATTCCGGTCTGCGCATCGTCGGGATCGACAAGCATCACGCCAACACCCGCGCGTTGCGTCGACTGCATCCGGAGATCGAGGTGATCGAGGCCGACCTGTCGGTGGCGGGGCCTTGGGTGACGGCGTTCCAGGAGGCGGACGCCGTGATCCAGTTGCACGCCCAGATCGGCGGGCTCGACTGGCGGGAGTTCGAAGCCAACAACATCCTGGCGACCGAAAAGGTGCTGGCGGCCATGGCGGCGGCGCAGGTGCCGTATCTGGTGCATGTCAGTTCGTCGGTGGTGAACTCGATGGCGGTGGACTTCTACACCGAGTCGAAAAAGGCCCAGGAAAAGCTGGTCGTCGAGTCGGGCATTCCGCACGCGATTCTGCGCCCGACGCTGATGTTCGGCTGGTTCGACCGCAAACATCTCGGATGGCTAGCGCGCTTCATGAAGCGGATGCCGGTGTTTCCGATCCCAGGCTCCGGCCGCTACATGCGCCAGCCGCTGTTCGTCCTCGACTTCTGCGACGTCATCGCCGCGTGCCTGCGAGCCGGCAAGCAGGGGGCCTGGAACATCTCGGGCCAGGAGAAGATCGACTACATCGATCTGATGCGGGCGGTGAAACGGGCAACCGGTGCGCGTGCGCCGATTATCAACATTCCCTACGGGCTGTTTCGCTTGCTGCTGCAGGCCTATGCGTTGCTCGACCGCAACCCGCCGTTCACCACGACCCAACTCGAGGCGCTCGTGACACCGGACAGTTTCGAGATCATCGATTGGCCCGCTATCTTCGGTGTGCAATCGACGCCGTTGGACGAAGCGCTGCGGACGACATTCAACGACCCGACCTACGCGCCCATCGCGCTGGAATTCTGAAGGAGAAGACGTTGGCAACCGTCGGGATCGTCGGTGCCGGGGCCATGGGCCTCGCCGCTGCCTACCACGCGCTGAAGGCCGGGCATCGGGTCACGGTCTATGAGGCTGGTTCCGTGCCGGGTGGCATGGCGGCGCACGCCGATCTCGATGGGTTGTCGATCGAGCGGTTCTACCATTTCGTCTGCAAGGCCGACGCCTCGACCTTCGAACTGATGCAGGAACTTGGCATCGGCGACCGGATGCGCTGGCGTGATACCTCCATGGGCTACTTCGTGGATGGCCGGCTGTACCGCTGGGGCGATCCGTTGGCGCTGCTGAGTTTCCCGAAGCTGTCGTGGGCCGCGAAGTTCCGATACGGCTGGCAGATGTTTCGCGCCACGAAACGGTCGGACTGGTCCGACCTGGAGAATGTCACCGCCAAGGATTGGATAGAGCGCGAAGCCGGGTCGGAAGCCTACGAGGTGCTGTGGCGCCGGCTGTTCGATCTGAAGTTCTTCGAGTTCGCCGATCATGTTTCGGCCGCCTGGATCTGGACCCGCATCAAGCGGATCGGCACCTCACGCCGGTCGTTGATGCAGGAACAGTTGGGCTACATCGACGGCGGCTCGCAGACGCTGGTCGAAGCGCTGGTCACGGCGATCGAGAGCCGGGGCGGAACCATCCGGTTGGGAACGCGGGTCGAGGAGGTCGTCACGTCCGACGGCCGGGTGACGGGCGTGCGCACCGATGCGAGCACCGACCCGGTCGACGCCGTGATCTCGACCATGCCCACTCCCTATGTCGCGCGGTTGATCCCAAGTCTGCCGGACGACTGGAAGGCGGCGTACGACCGCATCGACAACATCGGCGTCGTTTGCGTGCTGCTGAAGCTCGCCCGATCGGTGTCGCCGCATTTCTGGATCAACATCAACGATCCGGCAATCGACATTCCCGGTATCATCGAGTTCTCCAACCTGCGCCCGGTCGATGAGACGGTGGTCTACGTCCCGTTCTACATGCCTCAGACTCACATAAAATTCGGCGGCAGCGATTCGAGCTTTGTCGCTGAGTCGATGGCGGCGATCCGCCGGCTCAATCCGACGATCGGTGACGGAGACCTCAAGGCGAGCCTGGTCGGCCGCCTGCGGCACGCCCAGCCGGTCTGCCAGGCCGGATTCGCCGGACGGATTCCGCCGATCCAGACACCGATCCAGGGCCTGCAGGTCGCCGATACGGCGTTCTACTACCCCGAAGACCGGGGCATCTCAGAGAGCGTTCGGTACGGCGCCCTGATGGCCGCCAATCTCGCGGCCTGATGGTGGGCAAGGCCTTCGTCAGCGGCGAGTTCGGCCGGTTCCTGCTGACCGGTGGTGTGGCGGCTGGCGTCAACGTGATGGCGCGTTGGCTGCTCAGCCATGCGGTGGTCTATGAACTGGCTGTGGCTCTGGCTTATCTGGTTGGAATGGCTACGGCCTACTGCCTGTCGCGCGCCTTCGTCTTTGAACGCTCCGGTCGCAGCGTCGCCGACGAGGCAGCGCGGTTTGCCTTGGTCAATGTGGTGGCTCTGGCCCAGGTCTGGGTGGTGAGCGTTGGTCTGGCCCGGCTGGTCTTTCCGGCAGTTGGCTTCGTCTGGCACGCCGAGGACGTGGCCCACCTGATCGGTGTCGCGATCCCGGCGGTGACCAGCTATTTCGGCCACCGCCACTTCTCGTTCGCAGTCCGGCGCGGGGGTGGCCGGTGAGAGCCGCGGTCATCCTCGCCGTTGCCGTTGGGCTGATCTCGGCCCTAGCCGGAATTGCGGTCGCCGTGGTGGCGTTTGAACCAATTCCGTTCGCCGATTTCATCGACTTCTACCGCCGGTTCTTCGAGGTCGGCGGCTGGAGCGGGTATGGCTTTGCGGAGCTATACGAGCGCCACAACGAGCACCGGTTGCTGGTGCCCAGGCTTTGGTTTCTGGCCGACCTTTGGCTGTTTGCGGGTACCCAGTGGTTCTTGATCGTCGTCATCGTTCTGTCGTCGGTCGCCCATGCCGGGGTGCTGTCCTGGCTGTTCAGCAGTCTGGGGCATCGTAGTGCGCTGGGGTGGGTTTTTGCCGCGCTGGCGCTGGGCGCAGTGCTGTCGCCGGCACAGTGGGAGAATCTGGTCTGGGGCTTTCAGGTCCAGTTCATTCAGGTCTGGCTGTTTGCGACTCTGGCCTTCGTTGCAATAGCGGCCAACAACTCCATGCGGCCCTGGGGCCGAGTGGTTGTTGCGGCTCTGTTCGGTCTGGCTTCAACCTACTCAATGGCGAACGGCTTGCTGGTCTGGCCGCTGCTTGTTGGATTGGCGTTTTGGTGCGGCCTGCGCGGTTGGCCGCTCCGGGTGCTGATCGCGGTCGCGCTGGGTGTGATTGCCATCGAGGTCGCAGGGTACCGCTCGCATCCCGGTCACGGCGACCCGCTGCAGACCCTGCGGCAACCGCTGGCGTTGGCCCAGTATGCGCTGCGCTACCTGACGACCGGGATCGGGCAGATCGGCACACTCGGCCAGGAGATCCTTGGGGCCGTGTTCGTCGTGACGATTGGCGCGATCACTGTCGATGCGATCAGGCACCGTGACCGCTATCGTCCCGCCCATGCCGTGCTGCTGGCGGTCGCGGGGTTCGTGATCGGGGCCGCGCTGCTGACGGCGCTCGGCAGGGTTACCTTCGGTGTCGGGCAGGCCAATTCGGTGCGCTACGCGACGCCCTCGTTCCTGTTCCTTCTGGCGACGCTGGCGTTGCTGCTGGACCGGCTGGCAAGCGCTGACCGTCGCCGGATGCGGACAGCGGGGATTACCGTTGCGGCCGTCCTGCTCCTGGTGCCTGGCCTGGTTGACGGCGTGCGTCACCTGCCGACAATTATTGGCGCACGTGATGCCAGGACCACTGCGGTGACCGCGTATCTGGCCGGCGGCTTCCGGCCGGAGACACTGACGGCGCTGTATCCGTTCTGGCCGATCATTCCGATGACCGTTCTGCAGCAACTCGACCAGGCCGGGCTCGGCCCATTCGCCGATCGTGCGCGCTTCATGCCACCGCGGAGCCTGCTTCAGGATCCGGGGCCGGAGCCGAGCGAAATATGCCGTGGCAACGTCGAAAGCGTCGTATCGAATCCGGTTGACGGAGTAGCGGTCACCGGTTGGGCGGCGGCGCTCAGTTCATCGGAACAACCGATGTGGCTCCTGGTGACGGACTCGTCGGGCAAAGTTGTCGGCTGGGGCGGCCATCAGATTGAACGCATCGATGTTGGTAAAGGGCTTGGAATCGGCCGGCTGGGGCGCGGGTTTATCGCAGTCGGCCCGCAACCTGTTGCTGGGCCGGTCGACGTTGTGGGGGTGTTCAGCGATGGCAGTCTGTGCCGGGTTGCATCCGCGCTGCCGGCCGAGCCGCCACGATTCCTGACCGAACTGCCCGGTGCCGCCGTGCCGGCCAGTGAAGAGACGTGGAGCATCGTCGAGGGAGAGCGCCCGGATCGTGTCGGACCAGTGCAACCACCGGAACGTGCGCACCCGGTGATCGGAACCCTGGGGGTGGGGTCGCACCTCCTCGCCCGGTTGGATGTTTCGGGTCGGAGCGGGACCATGGCGTTGGCTGTGCCGGTGCGAACCGGGCCGTATCCGCTGAATGTTTCCGTTCTGGTTCGAGATCTGCAAACCGGGAACGAGATCGAACGTTACGCATTCGGTCGCCCAAGTGGCCCGCGGTGGGTCTGGTTGGTATTCCGTCAGCTTGCCGATGAACGGTTTGCGGGACATCGTTTGCAGGTCGAAATCGCGGCAGCGGGTCCCTACCCATGGCAGGGCGTTGCAGTTGGGCGACCGCATTGGATTTCGGCGATCGACCGCCGTTAGAGTAGTCCCATGTCATCAGACACGCCTCGCTATACCCCCTACGACAAAGGCCGGTTCCAGTTCACCTTGGGGATCCGTGCCATCGACCCGGCCGAGTGGATCGAGGTTGATGGGCACTATGCGGCGCATCTGGCGGAGAAGCGACGGCTGTTCGCCGAATGTCCGGCGGAGGTGTTCGACGCCATCGACGGGAGTCTGTCGGCGCAGACGGAGTGTCTCGAGCTGTTGTTGGACAATCTGGCGCGCAATCTGCCCGGCACGGTCGAACAGGACGATCGCACGGTGCGTGTCGATCAGACCGGCGACCACTACGACCGCGAGGCGTTTGCTGCCCGACCGCTCGATCTGGCCGGTCGGTTGGTGCAGGAGGATCTGTGCCTGATGGCGCCGCACGGCGGCACCTACCGGTTGATTGCTGCGTCGTTGTGCTTTCCATCTCGCTGGCGACTGTCCGATAAGCTGGGGCAGCCGATGACGGCGATCCACCAGCCGGTGCCGGGGTTCAACGACAAGCTGGCGCGTCCGGTGGATCGGTTCTTCGACCGGATCGGAGCTGAGCAGGTCTACATGCGGCTGAACTGGTCGGTGATGGACGATCCGACCTTGTTCCAGCCAACCGGCCACGGTCAGTCGGGGATCAACGATGCGATCACGGCGGCCAATGCCGGCGACCTGCTCTGGCTGAGAGTCGAGCGCCAGACCTTTCGGCGACTGCCGAAGTCCAACGCGCTGGTGTTCGGCATCAAGACGATCGTCGATCCGTTGTCGTCGCTGGCAGACCGGCCGGATGTGGCAAGGGGGTTGCACGGTGCGATTGCCGACATGCCGGTGGATACACAGCGCTATAAGAGCATGGCACCGTTCGCCGATGCTCTGGCGGGTTGGCTCGATCGCGCGGCGACATCAACGTCTGGCTAACGGTTGAGGCCGAATCAGGAGTTAAGGCGGGTCTGCATGGTGGTTATCCGGCCACGCGACTTGACGAGCAACCCGCTGGTCTCCGCGAGATCGAGATTGACACGATCCAGCGTCGCTCCAATGAGATTGGCTCCCCGCAGGTCCGCACCGGTGACGTTGGCGCCCGTCAGGTCGGCCCCCTGCAGGTCGGCTCCGGCCAGATAGGCTCCGGTGAGGTCGGCGCCACGCAGGTTGGCGGCCGAGAGATCGGCGCAGGTCAACTCGGCGTAGGACAGGTTGCACTCCGACAGCATTGCTTCTTTTAGGACGGCGCGCTGGCCTTCTCGTCCTTCGCTCATCACCCAGTCGATGTGGCTCATCAGCTTCTGCTGCATGGATTTGGCAAGGCTGGACAGCCCGAAGAACACCTGTGCGCCGTCCAGCTTGGCGTCGGTCAGGTCGCAGCCGATCAGCTTGGCGTTTCGCAACTGGGTATTGGTCAGGTCGGCGCCGCGCAGATTAGCGCCCGAAAGGTTGGCTCCAGCCAGATTGGCTTCACCCAGGCGGGCGCCGGTCAGGGTTGCTCCCGAAAGGTCGCATTCGAACAAGTTGGAATGGCGCAGATCGGCGCCGTCGAGGTTGGCGTCGACGAGCTTGGCGCGTTCCAGGTCGACGGCAGATAGATCGGAGGCCTGGGTGTCACCCGCCAGCGTTACCGTCGCGGGGCTGAGGTCAGCGTCGGTCAGATCCACGCCTTTCATGTTGGCACTGCGCAATCGGACTCCTCGCAAGCGTGCTTTGCGCAGGTTGGAGCCCTCGAAACTCGAGTTCTTGACCGTCGAAAGCTCGAAGTCCGAATCCTCCAAGGTAGTGCGCCAGAATGAGCACTCATCGAATGTGACGTTGATGAAGCAAGCGCCACGCAGATCGATGGCGGTGGTCTGGATTTGTTGAATGGTGGAGTTGGCAATGAACAGACGGCTTCCTGCCGTCGAGTTTGCAAGAAACTGCTCATGCCGTTTGTACAGGTCGTTGAACGCTGACCGTGTGACGAAATTCGATTTAGATTTATTGCTCATTTTTCTTCAGGTCGGCTGACTGGTTCAGCTTTTGACCCGTCCTCAACCATCAAACGTACGACAATCTGACAATACGTGAGCCTGATGGCCCGCCGCCCCGTTGCCACTATGGCATCGAAATTGTGTACAACGAGTAAACGAAAATCGGATTTGTGATCGAGCAAAGAGCCGAGCGCCGGATATCGATGGCGTCGTGCGCGGACACCGGCCGCGGTTCCGACACAACGGAACCATCGCGTCATTCGGCGCTCAGCATTCGTCGCAGTTCGGTTTTCAGGATCTTGCCATAGTTGTTCTTCGGAAGGTCCGCGAGCATGCGGTATTCCTTGGGGCGCTTAAAACGGGCGATGTTGTCCAGGCACAATTGGTCGAGTTCGTCGATCGGAACGATTGCGCCGGGCCGGGCACGAACGAATGCCACGATCTCTTCGCCCCAGTCCTTGTGCGGTCGGCCGATCACCGCGCACTCCAGCACTCCCGGATGCCGCAGCAGCACCTCCTCGACCTCGCGCGGGTAGATGTTGGTGCCGCCCGAGATGATGACGTCCTTGGAGCGGTCCTTGAGCGACAGGAAACCGTCCTCGTCGAACGCTCCGATGTCACCGGTCCACAGCCAGCCATCGCGTATCGAACTCGCCGTCGCCTCGGGATTGTTCCAATAGCCGGCCATGACGATGTCGCCACGGCAAATCACTTCACCGGGTTCGCCAACCGGTACGTCCGCGCCGTTCTCGTCGACGACCTTGACCTCCACGTCAGTACGCGGAAAGCCGGTCGAGCCGATTCGGTCTTCCCATTTCGGGTGATCGCGGTCCGTGTAAATATGCTTCGGTAGGCCGGTTATGGTCATCGGGGCCTCGCCCTGGCCATAGATCTGCACCAGCTTGGGACCCAGGATATCGAGCGCGCGCTTGACGTCCGCCAGATACATCGGTGCGCCGCCATACACGATGGTCTTCAGGTTCGACAGGTCGGCCTGCTCGATGTTCGGCGCGTTGATCAGGCGGGTCACCATGGTCGGGGCGAAGAAGAACGAGCAGCCGGGCCAACGCTCAATCAGCCGCAGGGTTTCGGCGACATCGAACCCGCCGGACTCCGGGATCACGGTGTTCGCGGCCTTCGCCACATGCGGCAAACCGTACAGGCCGGAACCGTGGCTCATCGGCGCCGAGTGGATCATGCAGTCGGTGGGAAGTACCGTGTCGACATCACCGTAGTAGTTCATGACCGCCACCATCAGGTTGCGGTGCGTCAGCATCGCGCCTTTCGGTCGGCCGGTGGTGCCGGAGGTGTAGAACAACCAGGCAAGCTCGCCGGCGTCGGTCGCGGCAACCGGCATCGGGTCGTGGGCCATCAGCGCGTCATAGTCATCGGTGCCGGTGAGAATGGTCCGACCCAGGCTCGGCATGTCGCCTTGAACCGACTCCAGGGCGTCACCCAACTCGGGACTGGCGACGCACACCCGGGCCCCTGAGTGGTCGATGATGTAGGCATGTTCCTTGGGGTGCAGTTTCGCGTTGATCGGAACCGCGGCGAGGCCGGCGTGCCAGGCGCCGTACATGACCTCGAAGTATTCCGGGCCATTCTTCATCACCAGGGCCACCCGATCACCATGGGCGAGCCCAAGGGCATGGAACCCGGATGCAATTCGGGCCACCCGTTCCGCAAACCCGCGATAGTCGTGCAACACCCGCTCGCCGACCGAGATGGCTGGGCGGTGACTGAAGCTCCGTGCCACCTGGGCGAGCACCAACGCCTGGTTCATGCATTCTCCATCATCTTCAATTGCCGTTGGCTAAGCGACGTTCTCGCTGTTGACGGTAGCAACCAACCTGCGGCGATGGTAGGCAGCAGCGTGCAATGGGCTTTCGCGGCACCAGCGTCCGGACTATCGTTCGACCATCAAGGCCGGCCTTGATCCGGCTGTCCGCTCGGAGGGAACGCATGAACAATATTATGGAACTCGTGGAGGGCGGCGGCCTGCTGGTCGTGTCCATCGTGCTCTTGGTTTTTGCCGTGTCCCGCAGTCGGGCGTCGTCCGAGTCCTGGCCGTCCGGCATTCTCTCGACGAATGTCCTCGTGCTGGTCATCATTGGCACGGGCTTCTTTGGGATCGCGGCGTTCATCGATTCATTCCTGACCTAAGCGGGTCCCCGCCGATGTCCGACGTTGCCCCCGCAGCTCGGCGCATCGCGGATGTCCGTGTGCGATGTCTGGTGGCGCCGTGGGTCGATCCGCCGCGATGGTCGCCGACCTATGACCGCTCCAGGGAACTGGTGATTGTCGAGGTCGAGACTGTCGGCGGACATGTCGGTATGGGCTATCTGCAACTGCTGTCCGGTGGATCCGCGACCGTTGCGGCTTGCCTGGATGAATTGGTCCGTCCGCACCTGATCGGCCGCGACGCGACCGAGGTCGAGGCGATCTGGGGTGATCTCTGGCGTGCCAACTACTGGGTCGGCCGCATGGGAATCACCGTGCTGGCGCAGTCGGCGATCGACGTTGCGCTGTGGGACGTGACTGGAAAGCTGGCCGGGTTGCCGCTGTTCCGGCTGTGGGGCGGGTCCAGCCGGTCGCTGCCGGCCTATGGAAGCGGCTGCTGGCGCGGCTTGGGCGGCGACGGCATGGTGGCGAAAGCCAAGGCATACGCCGCGCAGGGCTTCCCCGCGATCAAGATGCAGGCAGGTCACCTCTACGATGACCGAACCGACGTCGACCATGTGCGGCAGATGCGCGCCGCCCTCGGCGAGGATGTCGAGATCCTGGTCGACGTCAACATGGGCTGGACAGCCGATCAGGCGATTGCCGTCGGACGGCGCTTCCAGGATCACGGGGTGTACTGGATCGAGGAGCCGGTGCCGTGCGAGGACTTTGCCGGTTACTTCCGAGTGGCCGACGCGCTGGATCTGAGGGTGGTCGGCGGTGAGACGCATTTCACCCGGTACGATCTTCGACCGTTCTTCGAGCATCCCAAGATCCCGATTCTGCAACCGGACGTGATGCGAGGCGGATTGACTGAGCTTCGCCGCATCGCCCTGCTGGCCGATACGTGGGGCATGCGACTCGCGCCGCATTTGTTCCCGGAACTGATGGTTCAACTGATGGCGGCCATCCCCAATCCGCATTGGATCGAGTATGTCGATTGGATGGATGACGCGTGGGTTGAACCCGTGCTGCCGGTCGGTGGGGCATATGTGCCGCCAGAGAGGCCGGGGCACGGCCTGACATTCAAGCCTGAGTTCCTGTCCGAGTACGAAGTCTCTGGCTGAGCGGTTGCTTTGCCGGTAGCGGGCTGAATGGTACGGTTCCCCCAACTTCGGGGGTGGCCGAGTGAAATCGGAACAATTGATCGCAGAGCAGCCGGCTACCGTGCCAAACGCCGTTTCGAGCGCGCGACTGCTTGCGCCGGTGCTGGCCTTGATGCTGGCTGCCGTGACGTTGGTTGGGATCACGATTTCGCTGGCGGTTGTCGAACTCGACCGCGCCGCGATCGCAGGTTCGCAACGCCTTGCCGAGTCCGCACTCCGGATCGTGCGACGGGAGATCGCGTTGTGGGTCAAGGACTACGCGTTCTGGGACGCCACCGTGCAGAACATAGTGGTCGCACCTGATCCTAACTGGGCGCCTCGGAACGTCGGTCGCTACATTATCGAGACGTTCAACATGACCGCCACAATAGCGGTCGATTCCCGCGATCGAGTGATCCATTTCGCACTGAATGAGAGGCACTCGACGCCAAATCCCGGTTTTGCAGAGGCTCTGGTCGGTGCCTTGGCGCCACTGATCATCGAGGCCAGGGCGGCACCGCTCCGAGAACCGGTCGGGATCTCGGGTTTTGTCGAGTTGGACGGCGCGTTGTTCCTGGCCGGCACCGCGGCGATCACGTCCGAAGCGCCGACTGGCGACCAACTGAAGCCTCACGCTCGGCCGGTGCTGATTTTCGTCCGAGAGATCGACGATGCCGTCTTTGCCGAGTTGCAGGACCGCTTCAATCTTCCGGATCTCCGTCTCGTACGTGACTTGGCGTTGGCGTCCGATCATGCCTGCCCGATCTTCGGGCCGAACGGCGAACCGATCGGTTGGGTCGATTGGATGCCCGAGACGCCCGGTGGAACCTTGATCGACCGGACGCTCTGGCCGCTGTTGGGAATCGGCTTGGCTCTGTTCGGCCTTGGCTGGCTGGTGCTGCGCCGGATCGGCAAGGTCAATCAGGAATTGCGCGAACAGGCAACGGCGCTGCACCGAGCGAACGAGCAACTTTCCGAGAATGCCGCGCAGGTCCGCTCGGCACTGCAGAGCGCCGAGCACGCGACCCGCGCCAAGAGCAGCTTCCTCGCCGGCATCAGCCACGAGTTGCGGACCCCGCTCACGGCGATCATCGGCTTCTCGCAGATCCTGAAAATTCAGCACCGCCCCGGCAAGACCAAGAGCCGCGAACAGGAGTACGCGGAGATCATCCACGACAGCAGCCAGCACTTGCTCAACCTTGTGAACGACATCCTGGATCTGTCGAAGATCGAGAGCGGCAGCTACGAGCTGGACGAGACATGGATCGATCTGGTGCGAGAGGCCAACGCCGTCCGGGCTTTGTTGGCCCACGAGGCGTCGCGTCGTGGCATTGCCGTCAGTCTGGACCTTCAGGACCAACTGCCGGCGCTGTACGGCGATATCAAGGGAATACGCCAGATCGTCATCAACCTGGTATCGAACGCCCTCAAGTTCACCGACCGTGGTGGCTGGGTTCGATTGTCGATGCGCGTGGAAAGCGACGGCGGCCTGTTGCTGGAGATCAGCGACAACGGCGCAGGCATCCCGACCGATGAACAGAGCAGCATCTGGGAAGCGTTCAAACGCGCGCGCAACCCGGGGCTGTCGACGGCGGAAGGCGCCGGCCTGGGCCTGCATCTGGTCAAAATCCTGGCAAATCTGCATGACGCCGAAGTCGGGCTGGAAAGCACCCTTGGCCAGGGTACGCGGGTGTGGGTCGCGTTCGGCCCGGAGCGGGTGCGGTCGCTCGTCGCATAGGTGCCCGTCAAGACCCATAGAATCCCGTGATACGATGGTCCAGGGCCCTGGTGCGCGGGGCCGCGGTCAGGAGTTCCCGGCTGATGAGACCGTTCCGGAAATCCTTGCTCATCCTGATGCTGGCTGCAGCGGTTGTCGGCGGCGGGCAAAGTCGGGCAACAGCCGGCGAGACCTATGTCCTGGCGGTGAGTTGGCAGCCGGCGTTCTGCGAGACCCGGCCGGAGAAGCCTGAGTGCGCAAGCCAGACCGACGAACGGTTCGACGCGTCAAACTTCACGTTGCACGGCCTGTGGCCGCAACCGCGCAGCAATGTCTATTGTGGGGTCGAGGCCGATCTCCAGGCGATCGATCGGGCCGGTGGCTGGGAGGATCTGCCTGCTCCGGATCTGACGGCGGAGACGCGGGTGGCGCTGGACCGGGCCATGCCGGGTGCCATGTCGTTCCTGGATCGCCACGAATGGGTCAAGCACGGGACCTGCCACGCCGTCTCAGCGGAGGTGTATTTCAGCGACTCACTGCGCCTATTGTCAGAGCTGAATGCATCGTCAGTGCGTACCGCCTTCTCGGCCGGCATCGGGCGGGTGCTGTCCGCTCAGACGATCCGTGAACGCTTCGACGAGGCCTTCGGTCCGGGGGCCGGGCGCCGGGTCGAAGTGATCTGCCGACGGGTCGGTATCCGCCGTCTGATCGTCGAGTTGAAGATCAGTCTTGCAGGACCAATCGCTCCCGATCGCGGACTCCGGGCTTTGTTCGAGCAGGCACCGGTAGCGCCGGCCGGATGCGCCGCCGGGATCGTCGACCGGGTCGGAACCGGCCTCAGCGACCCATCATCGACGCCTGTCAGTCCAACCCAGTAAGCACGGGCTCGATCTGCTCAAGCGCCCAGTCCACCTGTTCGCGCGTGATAACCAGTGGTGGAGCAAAGCGGATGGTGTTGTCGTGGGTATCCTTCGCCAACAGCCCGCGGTTTTGCAGTGCCTCGCAGTAGCGCCGAGCGCCGCCGGCTTCCGGGTTCAACTCGACCGCCAGCATCAACCCGCGACCGCGGACCTCACGCACCGCGTTGGCACGGATGCCGCGCAGGCGTTCCAGGAAGTAGGCTCCCTGGTTCGCAGAGTTCTCGATCATGCCCTCTTCGACCAGGACCTTCAGCGCGGCGCGGGCGATCGCGCAGGCCAGCGGGTTGCCGCCGAAGGTCGAGCCGTGCTGCCCGGGCTTCAGCACGCCAAGGACTTCGGAATTCGAAAGCACCGCGGAGACCGGGTAGAAGCCGCCGGACAACGCCTTGCCGACCAGGGTGACATCGGCCTCGATGGCCTCGTGTTCCTCGGCCAGCAGTTTGCCGGTCCGGCCGAGGCCGGTCTGGATTTCGTCGAGAATCAGGGTGACGTTCCTGGCGGTGCAGAGTTCCCGGACCTTCTTGAAGTAGCCTTCGGGTGGGATGATCACGCCGGCCTCGCCTTGGATCGGCTCGACCATGAAGGCGACCGTGTTCGGGGTGATCGCGGCCTCGAGGGCCGCGTAGTCGCCGAACGGCACAACCTTGAAGCCGGGAGCGAACGGTCCGAAGCCGGTACGCGCCGCCGGATCGGTGGAGAAGCCGATCACGCCGATGGTGCGGCCGTGGAAATTGTCGGAGCAGACGATGATCTCGGCCTGGTTCTCCGGCACGCCGCGGACTTCATAACCCCACTTGCGGACAGCCTTGATCGCCGATTCCACGGCCTCGGCGCCGGAGTTCATCGGCAGGATCTTGTGGCTGCCGGTCAGGACCGCCAGCTCCTCGTACAGGAAGGCAAGCTGGTCGTTGCGGAAGGCCCGTGAGGTCAGGGTCAGCTTACCTGCCTGCTGTACCATCGCCTCCAGAATCTTCGGATGGCAGTGACCCTGATTGACTGCCGAATACGCTGAGAGGCAATCGAGGTAACGGTTGCCATCGACGTCCCACAGCCAAACACCCTCGCCGCGCGTCAGGATGACGTCGAGCGGCTTGTAGTTGTGGGCACCGAGACGGTGTTCTGTCGCAATGAAGTCGCTTGCCGATGTGCTCATGACAGGCCTCCGAGGCTCAGGAAACGGGACGGACGGGACGATCGAGAACGGTCAGGCCGAACAGGCTCGCCGTCATCTCGGCCAGGACCACAGCGCTTCGGCCCCGCTCGTCCAAGAAGGGGTTCAACTCCACGACATCGACCGACGCGACGCGGCCGCTGTCGTGCAGCAGTTCCATGATCAGGTGCGCCTCGCGGAAGGTGGCGCCACCGGGAACTGCGGTGCCAGCTCCGGGCGCCACACCCGGATCCAGGAAGTCGACGTCGAGGCTGACATGGATCAACCCGTTGCGCTCGGCCACTCGGTCCAGGAAGCCGCGCATCGGTGCCGCCACACCGAACTCGTCGATCGTACGCATGTCGATGACCTCGACGCCACGGTCACGCAGCAGGCTGCGTTCGCCTTCGTCGATCGAGCGGACGCCAACCATGGTGACGTTCGCAGGGTCGACCGTGACCCGCGGCTCGTCGCCGAACAGGCCCTCGAAGCCTGCTTCGCCGCAGAAACAAGCGACCGGCATGCCATGCATATTGCCGGACGGCGAGGTCGCCGGGGTGTTGAAGTCGGCGTGGGCGTCGAGCCACAGCACGAACAGCTCTCGGCCGATGTCGGCGCACCAGCGCGCAACACCGGTAACCGATCCCATCGACAGGCTGTGGTCACCTCCAAGGATGACAGGCGTCGCCCCGTCGCGCAGCAGGGCATAAGTCCGTGCATCGAGACTACGCGCCCAGCCTGCGATCTCGGCGGCATAGCGGGCGTTGCCCGGCAACTCCAGCGCGTCGACCGGTACCGGTGCCGCGTCGCCATGGTCGTCGACCGCGTAGCCCAGGCGACGCAGGCGTTCGGACAACTCCGCCGTCCGCAGCGCCGCCGGACCCATGATGCAGCCACGACGGCCGGCCCCAACCTCGACTGGCGCGCCAAGCAGCGCTAGGCGGCGGTCGCGGGTAACAGTTGCGGTGTTTTCGGTTCGGGTCACATCCGTCCTCCATCGGGTCGATGCGGTCGATTGCGTCCGGGACAGAGTCTCGGAATCCGCTGGCGACAGAAAGTAGGAATAGTGTCAAAATGACTAGTGGATAAAATCCGACATTAGAATCCCGCTCAGAATTCCCGCGGGTTCGGTGGCGTGCGAGTCTGGGGCATGCGCACCGGGATCAGCTTCACCGTCAGTACCGCCGATCGCGCCCGCCTGGAGGCGATCGTGGCGGACCGCAACAGCCCGCAAAAGCACGTCTGGCGCTGCCGGATCGTGCTGCTCACCGCCGCGGGCCTGGGCACCAACGCGATCATGCGCGAGGCCGGGGTCGCCAAGACGGCGGTCTGGCGCTGGCAGGAGCGCTTCGCCGCCGAAGGCGTGGACGGGCTGCTGCGGGACAAGACGCGCCCGTCGCGGATCCCGCCGCTGGACCCCTCGGTGGCCGAGCGCGTCGTCGCCCTGACCCTGACCGATCCGCCCGGCGAGACGACCCACTGGACCGCCGCAACGATGGCGGCACAGACCGGCATCTCGGTTAGTTCGGTGCAGCGGATCTGGCGTGCTCACGGTTTGGCCCCGCATCGGATCCGGCAGTTCAAGCTCTCGAACGACCCGGAGTTCGTGACCAAGCTGCGCGACGTGGTCGGGCTCTATGTCGACCCGCCGGCCCACGCCATCGTGCTCAGCGTCGACGAGAAGAGCCAGATCCAGGCGCTCGACCGCACCCAGCCCGGCCTGCCGCTGAAGAAGGGCCGCGCCGGCACCATGACCCACGACTACAAGCGCCATGGCACCACCACCTTGTTCGCTGCCCTCAACGTGCTCGACGGCACCGTCATCGGCCGCAACATGCAGCGTCACCGCCACCAGGAGTTCATCCGCTTCCTCAACCACATCGAGGCCCAGGTTCCGGCCGGCAAGGTGATCCACGCCGTCCTCGACAACTACGCCGCCCACAAGCACCCCAAGGTCCGCGCCTGGCTGCACCGCCATCCCCGCTGGACCTTCCACTTCGTGCCGACCTCATGTTCCTGGCTCAACGCCGTCGAAGGCTTCTTCGCCAGGCTCGCCAAGCGCCGCCTCAAGCGCGGCGTCTTCCGCTCTGTCGCCGACCTCCAGGCCGCCATCAACCGCTTCCTCGACGAGCACAACGCCTCAGATCCGAAGCCCTTCAACTGGACAGCCGATCCCGACAAAATCATCGCCGCCGTCAGGCGTGGGCACCAAGTGTTGGATTCTATCCACTAGGTTGTTTGATCATTTTGTAATCAACATATGACCATAATGGCAGTTCGGGCATGGACGACATTGATCGACATCTGATTGCCGAACTGCGCAGCGACGCCCGCCTGCCGGTCGCCACATTGGCGGTTCGGCTTGGGGTCAGTCGGGCAACCGTGCGCAACCGGATCGATCGACTGGTGGCGGACGGCGTGATCCAGGGCTTCACCATCAGGGTCAGCGCGGAAGGCGATCGCCAGCCGGTCCGGGCCATCATGCTGATCGAAGTCGAGGGCAAGACCACGGACGCGGTTTTCCGCCGTCTGCACGGATTTCCGGAAGTCCGAACCCTGCATGCCACCAACGGCCGATGGGATATCGTCGCGGAGCTTGCCACCGATACCCTTGAGGCGTTTGATCGTACACTCACGACGATCCGCCTGATCGACGGCATCGCCTCGACAGAGACCAGCATCCTGTTGTCGTCACGAAAACAGGCAGGCGTTTGAACGCTGCCAATCGTGGGCTTGTTCTTTGATCCGGATGACGCGCATGCTTCCAGGGTTCGACCGAAGGAGGCGCCCGTGCCTCGACCATTTCTTCTGGGGTTCCTGGTTCTTCTGATCGTCGGCTCCGCGCGGGCCGAGGTCGTGCCCGAACTGTATCACGGCGAAGCCATCATCACCGGGCAGGACAACCTGGATGAGCGGGCGCGCGGCGTTCGCGAGGCGCTCACCCAGGTGCTGGTGAAAGTGTCGGGGGACGACCGAATTGCGGAGCATCCGACCCTGCCGTCGATCCTGGCGGGCGCCGATGCCTATGTGCTGCGCTACGAGTACGCGGATCGAAAGAAGGGCGTCCAGATCTCCGACGAGCAGGGCACCCGCGACCGCAGCTTTCATTTCAGGGTCGAGTTCGATCCGGCGGGGGTCCACGGCATTCTCAGCCGGTTGGGCCTCGATCCCTGGCATGAGGACCGGCCCCGACTGCTGGTCATCCTGGCGGTGACGGACCATGCCGGAGCGTTCATCGTTGGGACCGAGGAGTCGCGTGGGATCGGTCATCGCGAGACTCTGGAGATCGACGCAAAGCGCCGTGGCCTGCCGCTGGTGTTGCCGAAGATGGACACGGTCGAAGCCCTGGCCGTCAGTCATCAGGAGGTTGCCAGCACAAGCGGCGCGGCGGTTGGAGCGCTTGCTGCATCGTATCGGGCCGGGGCCGTCCTGGCCGGTGCAATGACGATCTCGTCCCAGGGGTACTGGACGACCGACTGGACATTGCTGGCTGATGACGTTCCGGACCGTTGGCGCGTACCGGAATCCACCTTCGACAGAGCGATCTCGCAAGCTCTCGGACATTCCGCACGAGTGCTGGCCGGGGTGAAATAGCAGCGGTAGCGTATTCGCGCAGGCTCGGTCACCACGACGGATGGGATGAGGCGGAGTGAAAGACGCGAAGGCTAAAATACGTGCTCTGTCGATCTGGTCTGGCCCGATCGAAATCCAGCCCGTGGCTGGAGGTTTGTCGAACGCCAACTTCAAGGTAACCGACGGTGCCCGGACCTGTATGGTCAGGCTTGGCGCCGACCTGCCGTTCCACCACGTGTTCCGTGGCCGCGAAGCGGCAGCCAGTAGAGCCGCCCACGCTGCCGGGATCTCACCGCGGCTTATTCATGCGCAGGACGGGGTATCGGTGTTCGAGTTCCTCGACGCCCGCACTTACGGTGCCGTGGACGTTCAGTCGAATTGGCGGCGGATCCTCCCGCTGGTCCGGCAATGCCACACGGTTGTCGGCCGGCACCTGACCGGTCCGGCGCCGTTCTTCTGGGTGTTCCATGTGATCCGCGACTATGCGGCCACCCTGCGGGCTGGAAATGGTCGGTTGGTCGACAGGGTGCCGCGCCTGCTGCAGATCGCCGAGCGGTTGGAGGCGGCGCAGGTTCCGATGCCGGTTGTGTTCGGCCATCACGACCTGCTGCCGGCCAACCTGATGGACGACGGTCAGCGGCTATGGCTGGTGGATTGGGAGTACGGCGGCTACGGCTCGCCGCTGTTCGACCTCGCCAATCTTGCCGGGAACGCCGGTTTGACCTCGGCTGACGAGCGCGCGCTGGTGATGGGCTACTTCGGAGGCGAGCCTGACGCCGCCCTCTGGCAGGCCTACCGGGCCATGAAGGTTGCCTCACAGTTGCGCGAGACGCTGTGGAGCCAGGTTTCCGAGATTCACATGAGTGCGCCGGGCGTTGACTATGCAGCCTACACTGCCGAGACCCTGGAGCGGTTTGAAGCAGCAATAACCGAATTCGAGGAGAGCGAGACGTGACGATGGTTCCGACCCAGGCCCAGGTCATCGTGATCGGTGGCGGCATCATCGGCTGCTCGACGGCATACCATTTGGCACGCGATCACAAGGCTGACGTGCTGCTGATTGAGCGCGGACGCCTGACCAACGGCTCAACCTGGCACGCCGCCGGTCTTGTCGGCCAGCTTCGGACCTCGGCATCGATCACCCGATTGCTGAAATATTCGGTCGAACTGTACTCGACCCTGGAGACCGAGACGGGACTCGCCACCGGCTGGAAGCAGAACGGCGGCCTGCGGCTTGCCTGCAACCCGGACCGCTGGATCGAGATCCAACGCCAGGCCACGACAGCGCGGAGCTTCGGCCTGGAGATGCACCTGATGTCGGCGGCCGAGGCTCTGGACCTCTGGCCGCTGATGTCTGTGGACGACTTGGTCGGCGCCGCCTTCCTGCCGACCGACGGGCAGGCAAGCCCCTCCGACATTGCCCAGAGCCTCGCCAAGGGCGCCCGGATGCACGGCGCCCGCATTGTCGAAGGCGTGGCGGTGACCGGGTTCGAGACCGCGAACGGGGCGGTGACGGCGGTCCTGACCGACCAGGGCCGGATTGCCTGCGAGCGGGTGGTGAACTGCGGCGGTATGTGGGCCAAGGAGGTCGGCCGGATGGCCGGCGTGTCGGTGCCGCTGCAGCCGGTCCAGCACCAGTACGTGCTGACCGAGCCGATCGCCGGCGTGACGCCAAGCCTGCCAACATTGCGCGACCCCGACCGGCTGATCTACTTCAAGGAGGAGGTCGGCGGGCTGTCGATGGGTGGCTATGAACTCAACCCGATCGCCTGGGCCGACGATGGCATTCCGAAGGACTTCGAGTTCCAGTTGCTCGACGAGGACTGGGACCATTTCGAACCGCACATGATCCAGGCGATCGAGCGGGTGCCGGCGCTCAGCACCGCCGGCGTCAAGCAGATGATCAACGGACCGGAGAGCTTCACTCCGGACGGCAACTTCATCCTCGGCGAGGCGCCGGAACTGCGCGGCTTCTTCATCGGCTGCGGCTTCAACGCTTTCGGCATCGCGTCGGCCGGCGGCGCGGGCTGGGCGCTTGCCAACTGGGTGATGGACGGAACGCCGCCGATGGATCTGTGGGTGGTCGACATCCGCCGGTTCTCGTCGGTGCACCGCGATGACGCCTGGGTCCGTGAGCGCACGTTGGAGGCCTATGGCAAGCACTACGCGATCGCCTGGCCGCATGACGAATATGCCGGCGCCCGGCCGCGCCTGACCTCCCCGCTGTACGGCCGGCTGCAATCCAGGCGCGCGGTGTTCGGCTCCAAGCTCGGGTGGGAGCGACCGAACTGGTTCGCACCTGAGGGCGTGGAACCGATCGACCGGCCGTCGCAAGGCCACGCCAACTGGTTCGGCCCGGTGGGCGAGGAGCATCGGGCATGCCGCGAGGCGGTGGTGCTGTTCGACCAATCGTCGTTCGCCAAGTTCGAGGTTCGCGGGAGTGCTGCGGCCGAACGGCTCGAGTGGATCTGCGCCAACCGGGTGGCCAAGGCGCCGGGGCGGCTCACCTACACCCAGATGCTGAACGCACGCGGCGGGATCGAATGCGATTTGACGGTGGCGCGTTTGGCGGATGACTGGTTCTACGTCGTCACCGGCACCGGTTTCCGCACCCACGACGCAGCCTGGATCCAAGGGCATCTGGGCGCTGCCGACGTGGTGTTCGAGGATGTAACCGAGGCCTGGGCGACCTTGACCTTGATGGGGCCACGGTCGCGTGACGTGCTGGCGGCGGTCAGCGCTGACGATCTGTCGAACACGGCGGCGCCCTTCGGTTCGGTACGCGATATCACGCTCGCGGGACAGGCCGTCCGGGCCTTGCGGGTGAGCTACGTGGGCGAGTTGGGGTGGGAACTGCACACGCCGGTCGAGGCCGCGGGCGCGGTGTTCGACGCGCTGATGACGGCCGGGGAGGCATATGGTATCCGGCCGGCCGGATACCGGGCCATCGAGTCGTTGCGGTTGGAGAAGGGCTATCGGGCCTGGGGCGCTGACATTACGCCCTCCGACAGCCCGTTCGAGGCGGGGTTGGGCTGGGCGGTCAAGCTCGGCTCGGGTGGCAACTTCCTGGGACGCGCCGCCGCTGTTGCGGTCGCAGCGGCACCCCTGAAGAAATCGCTGGTCGGCTTGTCGGTCGCGGATCCAGCGGCCGTGCTGGTCGGGCGTGAAACCATCCTGCGTGACGGCACGCCAGTCGGCTACCTCACCAGCGGCGGCTACGGTTATACCGTTGGGTGCAACGTCGGTTACGGCTATGTTCGCAATGCCGGTGGAGTCGACGAGGGGTATCTGCGGGACGGAGAGTATGCGTTGGTGATCGCCGATACAGTGTATCCGGCAGCCCTGCACCTGGAGCCGCTGTATGATCCGTCCAACACGCGTCTGAAGACATAGGGAACACGGCTTTTGCCCAGGAATACAGGGACTGCAGGCCGCGCGGCGCGTCTGTTGCGCGAGGAAGCATCGTTGATCGCCACGGCGACCACCTTGGTGGCTTTCCAATTTGGCGGAGACGATTGGCTGACCGGGCTGTCGGACCCGTTGTTCGCCGGGATCATTTTTGTCTGGCTGTTCGGTGTCATGCTTTGGGCGTCGTTCGGCGTGGTTCGGCACGCCGATGCGCTGGCCGATCTGCTGGGTGAGCCGTACGGCACGCTGATCCTGACAATCGCGGTAATCAGCATCGAGATCGCGCTGATCTCCGCGGTCATGCTGACGGGTGAGGCGGCGCCTACCTTGGCGCGCGATACCATGTTCGCGATTCTGATGATCGTGCTCAACGGACTGGTGGGAGCCGCGTTGCTGGTCGGCGGCCTGCGGCACCGCGAGCAGGAATACAACCTGCAGGGCGCGCGAGCTTTCGTAGCAGTGCTGATGCCGCTGGCGGTGTTCGCGCTGGTGCTGCCGAAGTTCACGGTGTCGACATCCGAAGCGACTTTTTCGGCGCCTCAGGCCCTGTTTTTCGGGGTCATCACTCTGCTGCTGTACGGCGTGTTTCTGGCCATCCAGACCGTCCGGCACCGTGGCTTCTTCCAGCAGCCGCTGACCGAGAACTTGATCGGACATGGCGAACCGGGCCACGCGCACCCGTCGCGGTCGGCGTACTATCATTTCATCCTGCTGCTTCTTGCGCTGTTGCCGATCATCTTGTTGTCGAAGCGGCTGGCGAGTGTGGTCGACTTCGGTACCGTCCGGTTTGGCGTGCCGGCCGAACTCGGCGGCGTGGTCATCGCCCTGCTGGTGTTGACACCGGAGGGGTTGGCAGCGCTGGCGTCGGCCCGGGCGAACTATCTGCAACGCTCAGTCAACCTGTTGCTCGGCTCCGGGCTTGCCACCATCGGCCTGACGGTGCCCGCGGTGCTGGCGATCGGCCTGCTGATCAATCAACCGGTCACCCTGGGACTGGACGACACCGGCACGGTGATGCTGGTGCTGACACTGGTGATGAGTGCGATGACCTTTGGCGGCGTGCGGACCAATCTGCTGCAAGGAGCAGTGCACTTGGTGCTGTTCTTTGCATACGTGCTGCTGATCTTCAGCCCGTGATCGATTGGACGAAGGGTAGTGGCTGGTATGTCGCTGAAATTACGCTGATAGTTGTTAAACCCCTGCCTAAGTTTTGGGATGCGAAGAGCCTGTGGTCCGAATGCCATGGAGAACATCATGAAAGACAGCCTCGTTCGCCCGATCACTGACGCCGAGATTGCCGCCTATCGCCGAGACGGCATCGTCTGCCTTCGCGGATTCTTCAACTTCGATTGGGTCGAGCACGTTCGGGGTGCGGTCGAGCAGAACATCGCCAACCCCTCGGGCATGGTGAAGGATATCAACCAAGCCGGCAGCACGGGCTTCTTCTTCGGCGATACGTTCGTCAGCCACCACATTCCGGCGTACCGCACGTTCGTGGACGGATCGCCGGCGGCCGAACTGGTCGGGTCGCTGCTTGGTGCCGACAAGGTGAACCTGATTTTCGATCAAGTCCTGGTGAAAGAGCCGGGGACCAGCACGAAGACGAAGTGGCACCATGACGCCACCTACTGGCCGGTGATGGGCGACATGATCGCCACGCTGTGGATGGCTCTCGATCCCGTTACCTACGAGACCGGGGCGGTGGAATACGTCAAGGGTTCGCATCGCTGGGGCAAGCGTTTCGCTGCGGCCAGTTTCAGTCCGCATGAGAGCTACAAGGAGGATCTGCCGCCGGTTCCCGACATCGACGCTGAACGCGACCGCCACGACATCGTCTGGTTCGAGATGGAGCCGGGCGACTGCACCATTCATCACGGATTGACCGTCCACGGCGCTCCGGGCAACACGAGTGGTGGTGTGCGTCGCCGCGCCTATGTCACGCGCTGGGCTGGGCATGACGTCGTCTACAATCCACGCCCGAACCTGCAGCGTATGCTGCGCGATCCGGGAATAGCCCCCGGCGGGCCGCTCGATAGCGACCTGTTTCCGGTAATCTGGCGTCGGGCTGGGTAAGGATCGGAAAAGGGAAGTGGTGCCCAGGGGCGGATTCGAACCACCGACACGCGGATTTTCAGTCCACTGCTCTACCAGCTGAGCTACCTGGGCGGTGCCTGAGGCACAGGCGCGGTGTATAGCCGCCGATCGTAGGGCTGTCCAGCACCGATCATCAGGTTTTTGCGGCTGCCGTCGTCCTGGTGAACAGCAGGTTCTTCTGGTCGTCGTCTACGGTTGCGCGGAACCCGTACGACTTGACTCGCTCGACGACCGCCCGCCCGTTGGTCTCCCACCAGCGTACCTCTAATCGAACGCTGTGCAGACGAGTGTCGGCAAGCGTTCGGGTCATGCCTTCGATGACAGCACGCTCGTTGCCGTCGACGTCGATCTTGATCCGGGTCGGAAACGGGATCGTGCCACGCTCGATCAGAACGTCGACCGGTATTCCTTCGACCGTGTCGAAAGGATCGGCGGTTGCAGGCGCCGCGTCGCTGCTCTCAAAGTGCTGAGCGGCAGCACCGGCCGCGCCACCGTCATGAAACAGTCGCCCCGTTTGCTCCACGTCAGTTGCGGCGATGGGAAGAATCGTGATTCGTTCGTCCAGGCGATTGGCCGCCACGTTGTGACGGAGCGTCTGCAGATTCGGGGCGTAGGGCTCAAGCGCCGCGACTCGCACGCCGAACAGCCCCGCCGCGGCAATGCTGTAAATTCCAACGTTCGCGCCGATGTCGAGTAGTACGTCGTCGGGATGAAACCCGGCCATCCAACGCCATAGCCCAGGCTCAAACAGGAACAGGTGGCTCACGAAACTGATTAAGCCCGGTGACGAAAGGTGGTAGCTGATCATCTGGTCACCGATGCGGACCTGACGTGCTCTATCGATCCAGCGCAGTTCGATCGGCCGGCCCACCTGTTCGCACAAAGCTCGCAATCCGAGCGCGTGCGCAACGACCCTTGCAGCGCTCGTATCGATCTCCTGCATCGCGAAGCTCTTGGCAGCGACGCAAGCCTTAAAGGACAGTTTGAGATCTGACGTACTGGCATGCAGCCCGCCGAATGCAATGACCTGTTGAACACGACGTAAGGGTCGTTGATCGTTGGGCCGAGCGTCGCGACAGTGCAAGGCGAGGAGTGCAAGATAAGGCGAGCGACCGTGAGGATACCGAGTTGCAAGCCGTTTCAGGCTTCGGTCCAGCCGCGCCCTCGCCACCGGGTCATCGCGAAACCGTGCCGTAGCCTGATCGACCAACCTGACAAGCGCAGGTTCCACGTCCGCGGCCAGTCCCACCGTATCGAGGGTCTCCATTGATTGATCGCAGGTCAGAAGAGTCACGGCTGGGGCTGTTGCCTCCATCATGACGCCTGCGTGGGCCATGGCGTTGATCGCCACTTTCTGCAGGGTAGGCGAGCGTACGATGACGTCTGTTACAAGGCTGACGAACACCAAATTGGCCCATGCGTCGACATCAACCGGGTCGACGATGGCCGCCGCCATCGCCCATCGTACTCCGCAGACATCCATCGGGCGTTGCCGTGATAAGGCCTGCCAGGCGCCTGCGTGACCGGGATCGCAGAGAAGGGCTCGTCTGAACCGGGCGACGGAACGTCTGTCGTCGCCCTGGTCCCGCGCGATCAGGCCTGCCAGATGCTGGATCGGTGCTCGGCGCTCGCCGAGGATCGGTACGATAGCGGCCTCTGAACCAGGGGTGTCTCCGAAGTCCCGGCGGATCAGCGCGAGCAGAAATCGTCCCTGAACATCGTTCGGTCGCCGCTCGCAATAAGTTTCGATGAGCGCTTTCGCCTCGTCATTCCGTCCCGCTGCACGCAACTTTCCGATGACGGCTAGAGCTGGGAGAGATGACGTTGCGATGACGCGGGCTCCGGTGAACGGCGCGTTGAACGCGCTTTGGGATTCACGGCCTGCATATACCGGCCGGCAGTGCGTCCGACAACTGCGTCGGCGTTGATTGCCCGCCCGCGCCCGCCTAAATTGCCGCTGCCCATGCAGATCGTCGACGCACTCCGTATCGCCATACAACACCTCAACGCCGGACGCAGCGCCGAGGCGGACGCGATCTGCTCGCAGGTCCTACGGGTGCAGTCGACACATCCTGTGGCCAACACGCTGACGGCGCGGATCGCCAGGCGTGCCAATGATCCGGCCCGCGCGAAGCGCCACATTGATGCTGCGCTGGCGGCCGCGCCCGACTACGTGCCGGCCCGCGATCTTGACGCTCGATGGGCAGGCGATGATGCGCCGGTCGATACGGCGGTACGGGCCTATCGACGGCTGACAACGCTGGAGCCGGCCTCCTGGTCGGCCTGGTACGATTTCGGCAACCTCCTTCAGGCGCGGGCGGAAGATCCCGCTGGTGCGGTCGCATGCTACCGACGCGCGTTGACTCTGGCGCCGTCGGAGGAGGGACCGGCGATGAACCTTGCGACGGCGGCACTCAAGCTTGATGACTCGCCGATGGCGCTCGCCGCCTGTGACGATGTACTGGCTCGGCAACCGGGACACATCCGGGCCAACGCCCTTGCGGCGACTTGTTACTACAATCTTGGGCGAGCGGACGACGCCGATCGGTTGGTCGGTTGGGGCAGCCTGACCCGGTCCTACACGTTGCCGGTGCCGAGCGGATACGCCGATCTCGACAGCTTCAACCGTGACCTTGCCGCCGCGATCCGCCGGCACCCGAACCGACGCGACGACTGGGACCCCACCAAGCGGGCGATCCGCGGAGGATCGCTGGTTACCGACGTGCTCAAGCACGATCATCCTGCCATTGAGGCCTTTGCCGGATCGCTGGCCGTCGTGCTTGACCGCTATGTCAAGGACCTGCCGCCGGAGGAACAAGATCCCGAGCATCCGCATCTTCGTGCCGTTCCGGCCGGATACGCGCTGGATGCCTGGGCTAACATCCTCGGCGACGGCGGCCACCAAAGCGGCCACATCCACAATCTCGGCTGGCTTAGCGGCGTGTACTACGCCGAAGTTCCGGCATCGGTTCATGACGGCGACCCTGGGCACGCCGGCTGGATCGAGTTCAATCGACCGGGCTATGGCATCCCCGACAGCGGCCGGGCGACGTTTCGCGCGTTGCGACCCCAGGTCGGCATGGTGGTTCTGTTCCCATCGTATGTCTGGCACCGGACCATCCCGTTTGTCGGCGGCGATGAGCGAATCAGCGTCGCCTTCGACCTGCACCCTCGCTAGAACGGTCTGATGGCTCCGCGCACCGCGACAGATATCGGGTCGGCATTGGAGGCGCTGCAACGCGCCGGCGTGCTGTTCCGCTCGGGCCTGCATCTGGAAGCGGCTGCCATCTATCGCGACGTCATCCGGCAACGCCCGCGCGTCCCAGACGTTCACAACAACCTGGGCGTCGCGCTGAAGGCCGCCGGGCATGTCGCCGACGCTGTCCCTTGTTTCCGGCGAGCGGTGCGACTGAAGCCGGACTATGTCGCCGCCCACGCCAATCTGGCGACGGCGCTCGAGGCCCTCGAGCGGCCACTCGACGGGCTCGAACATCGCATTGATGCCTGGCGATTGAACCCCGACGACCTTGAGCAGCGTGACGCGTTGATCTCGGCATTGCGCCGCTGCCCGTTCGACAAACCGCATGCTGGTGCGCGATCCGTGCTGACGGTGTTGTTCGAGCGTGACGATCTGGATCGGCAGGCGCTGGCAAGCCCAGCGGTCCGTGTGTGGCGCGCTCAACCGGCGATCCGCAGAGCCGTCGAGGCGGCGGCCTGGGGTTATCCGGAACGGGAACATCCCGGGTCCGGATTTCGGCCTCTGACCGGGTTCCTTCCCGACGAACTGGTGCTGGCGGCCTTGGCCTCGGCGGTGATTGTCGATCCGGAGATGGAGGCGGCGATCGTCTTCACCCGACGTCATCTGCTGTCGGAGGTGTCGACAGGTCGCCCGGCAAATGCCGATCTTGTCTGGCTGACGGCTCTCGCCCTTCAAGCGCGAGCCGTTGAGTGGGTTTGGCCGGAGACTTCGGAAGAAACAGCCGACCTTCGGATTCTCGACAACCGAATTGGTGAACCGAGCCCATTGTCCGAGCGGGTTCTGGTCAGGGCGCTGTACCGGCCGATGGAAAGCGATCCGATGGTCGATGTCCTTCGGCGCGAGGCATCGATGCTGCGCTACGATGATGCGTCGCTCTGGGCGCTGCTGTTGCGTCGCTCGTTCCTGGATACGCACGCCGAATCGCGGCTGGAGGCGGAGATGCCGGCCTTGACCGCGATCGCTGACGATACCTCGGCCACGGTTCAGGCCCAGTACGAGGAAAACCCCTACCCCCGATGGTTGTCGACGGACCGCCGACCGCCGCGGAGTCTTGCCGACCATCTGCGCCGGGTGCTGCCGAGCGCGCCGCTGGGGCGAGTTCCCGACGGACCGATGCGGATCCTGATCGCCGGCTGCGGAACAGGGCGGCACGCCATCCAGACGGCGCGCCGGTATCACGACAGCCTTGTCCTGGCCGTCGATCTGTCACGCCGATCTCTCGCCTATGCCAAACGCATGGCGCGCGATCTCGGCGTCGACAATCTGACTTTCGGTCAGGCGGACATTCTTGCTCTTGGACAGCGGGCTGATCGCTTCGACCTGATCGAGAGTTCAGGCGTGTTGCACCATCTGTCCGATCCAATGGCCGGGTGGCGGGTTCTGCGCGGCCTTCTGGCGCCGGGCGGATTGATGCGGATCGCGTTGTACAGCCGGCGGGCGCGGGCGGGTTTCGACGACGTCCGCGCTGTAGTCCCGGCCGAAGCTCCGGTCATTGAGCGGGTTCGCGCAGCGCGTCGGGCGGTCATGAGTCTACCCGCCGGACATCCGGCACGGGCGCTGCTGCGCACAGCCGATTTCTATGCGGCGAGCGGGGTTCGCGACGCGCTGCTGCATGTCAGCGAGACGGTGGTCGATCCGATCTGGATCGACGGTGCGCTGCGGGAACTCGAGCTGCGGTTCGTCGGCTTTGAACTGCCTGACCCTGCCATTCTCTCGCTCTATCGCAGACACTGCCGCGACGATCCCTCCGCTCTCGATCTCAGCGTATGGGATGCCGTCGAGGCCGAACGGCCGGACATTTTCCTCGGCATGTACCAGTTCTGGTGCCGGGAAGCGTAATCCGTCGACGGTTACGTCTCGTCTTCCGTGCGCTCCTGCAGGATGGCTTCCAACTCGGCTTCCTCCGGCACCTCCTCGGTCGGCAAGCGGTAGCCGCCGCTCAGCCACTGGCCGAGATCCAGGGTTTTGCACCGAGGCGAGCAGAACGGACGGTAGTCCGCGACGCTTGGCTTTTTACAGATCGGGCACGAGCTGCGCCGGGCCTTGGCGATCGAATACACCTCCGCCATCAAACCTCGCTTTCCACACGAAACGTCTCGCCGGACAGGGTTGGATCGACGCGCACCGACAAATGACCGAGGCGCTGCCGTTCCGACTGCAAGATAGGCCGACCAGGTCCGTCAAACCAAGCCGCAACAGCTGGGACCACGCAAAGCTGAGGCCGTGCGATGCGGCTGGCTTCCCTACGCACGGCGCGAAGGGCGTCCCAGGCAGCTGCGCGTGGCGATGCGGCCGGCTCACGCGGGTCCGTCAGCAAATCGTCGGTCAATGGCCGCCGGGCACCTTCGCGCACGATCTCCAGCATCCCCCCGGGGGTCCAGCCCAGCACTCGGGTTTCGACCGGATCCCTGGCGGCTCTCTGCGCGATCTGCTGCTGAATTCGTGTGCGTGCCGCACCGTCGGTCATTCGGGGCAGGTCGAGCAGCACTGTTCCACGAATGCCGCGCAGGCGTATCTGCCGCAACGCTGCCAGCCCGGCGGTTTCGTTCGCTCGGCGAAACCCTTCGACGCCGCCGCCGGATGGCAGGTTCACGTCGATCAGGGTCGCCGCCTCAACAGCATCGACAACCAACTCGCCGCCACCGTCCAACGGAACGCGGCGAGCCAGCGCGTCGGCTAGGGCGTCGCCGCCGCCACAGTCCTCGAACGCATGGCCGGTGTCGTCGATCTCAGGTTCCACCCCCGGCGCGTGAATGCGAGTTGCCGTCACGATTGAGGTGGGTGGTTCGATCCACGACGGCGGTTCCAGCGCAGCGGATCGCTCGGACAACGATTTCCAGCGCTGGGCGAGGCCTTCGGCGTCCGCAACCAGATCCGCGACCGGCACGTCGACACCGCTCGAGCGGACTAATAGACCGGCATCATTCGGCGCTACGGTCGCTAACGCCAGCCTGATGGCCGACCGCCTCGCTTTGCCGCCGATCGCTGATGACAATCCGATACCTGTCGTGTGAGAGGTCAGCACCATTGGGCCTGATGTCAGTTCGACCCCGAGGCGCGCAACCGGCCGCTTGGCGGACGTGGCGTCGCGAGTAATCTGGACCAAGGCGGCGGCGCCTTCGGTCAATGCACCGGTGGCGACGTGAACCTCTGCGTCGGGGACGGTGACGGTTGCGGACCCGGTTTCGCGATGAAGCGCGACGACCCGGCCAATCGCAATGCCGCCGAGCAACGATGGGCGGTCGGCCGCCTCGATCCACAGATCGACGACTTCGCCGGCAGACAGGAACGCCACCCTCGTCGCCCAGGGAGCCCGATCGACGACGATCCGGTCAATCGCCGGCATGACGGAAGCCGACACCGGTCAGCAGGCCGTAGGTCTCGGCCAGGGGCAGCCCCACGACGTTGGAGTACGAACCGTTGACCAGGGTGATATAGGCCGCAGCCAGGCCCTGGATGGCATACCCACCGGCCTTGCCGTGCCATTCGCCCGACGCCAGATAGGCGGCGATCTCGCGTTGTTCCAGCCGCTTCATCTCGACCCGGGTCTCGACGATCCGCGTCCTGATCGAGCCGTCCGGTGCAACCAGCGCAATTCCGCCGATCACGCGATGCCGGCGGCCGGACAACAGGTCGAGGCATTGGCGCATGTCGCGCTCGGACTCGGCTTTCGGCAGCACCCGCAGACCGCACGCGACGACGGTGTCGGCGGCCAGCACCCAGCAACCGGGCCGTCGAACTGCTACAGCGCGCGCCTTCTCAGTTGCCATCCGAAGGGCATAGACCCGCGGTCGCTCGGTACGTCGTGGAGTTTCGTCGATCTCGGCCGGATCAATCCAATCCGGCGTCAAGCCGATCTGACGTACCAGATCAGCGCGTCGCGGCGATGCCGACGCCAGCACGACAACGCAGCCATCCGGTGCGCGCAAGGAGACGGTGTTGCTGATGTCCGGAGCGGTGCCGGTCTTTACTTGAATCGGAATGTGATGCGGCCTTTGGTCAGATCGTAGGGAGTCATCTCAACGTTCACCCGGTCGCCGGCCAGAACGCGGATGCGGTTCTTGCGCATCTTGCCGCTGGTGTGTGCCAACACTTGGTGCTCGTTGTCGAGGTGTACCCGAAACATGGCGTTCGGCAGAAGTTCCGCAACGGTTCCGGGGAGCTCGATCACGTCGTCTTTCGACATGGTCCCTCCTGCTGGAATGGAAGATGCCGATTTAGTGCGGGGGCCCCAAGCCTTCGTCAAGTTGTTTGGGAGCATCTCAGCCGGTCGATAGCTGCACTACTCCGGGGTTTCCGGGAATCGCCTTTGAATTCGGCGGTCCAACTCGTCGCGAACCGCGCGATAGGCATCGAGACGGGTCGCGCGATTGCCGTCGAGCATGGTGACGTCAAGGGTTGGCCAGTATTCGATGTCGCACGCCATGGTCCGGGTCAACTCGATGGAGCGGTGCTGGGCTTCCGGTGACAGCGATACGATCAGGTCGAAGAAGCCGTCCTCCAACTCGTCGAAGCTCTTGGGTCGATGCTTCGTCACGTCGATATCCAACTCGGCCATCACCTCGATGACGAACGGATCGAGAGTGCCATGCCGTACGCCGCAGGAGTCGACATACACCCGGGTGCGGAGCCGTCGCTTCAGCAGCGCTTCAGCCATCGGCGAGCGGACCGCGTTCATGTTGCAGGCAAACAGCACAGCACTGGGCTGGGCGATCGGGGCGAGAGGATCGACGGTCACCTCGGTCAGCCTCGGATGTGCAGAACGCACAGCAGCGTGAACAGCCGCCGTGCCGTCGGGAAATCCATCGCGACCCGGCCATCCAGGCGCTCCTGCAGCAAGGTGGAGCCCTCGTTGTGCAGGCCGCGCCGGCCCATGTCTATCGCTTCGATCTGCGAAGGCGACAGCCGCTTGATGGCGTCGTAGTAGCTCTCGCAGATCTGGAAATAGTCGCGCACCAGCCGGCGGAACGGCGTCAACGGCAGCGCTACCGTCGCCCGCAATTCTTCGCCGGTGTCCCGAACGTCCAGGATCAGACGGTTCTCCTCGATCCGCAGATGCAGGTGGTAGGGGCCGGTGCCGGCTTCCGACGGCCGAAATCGGTTTTCCTCTAGCAGGTCGTAGACCGCGATGGCGCGTTCCTGCTCGACCTCAGGGCTGCGGCGAATCACGGTGCGCTCGTCCAGCGTGATGTGGACGATCCGCGCGTCCTCGCCTGTCAGGTCGAGGGCGGAGTTCGCCGCGGCACCCGGCGCGTCGTCCGGATCATGATCCGGCATGCGCCCTCCCTGGAGCGGTGGATCAGCGTCGGTTCAGGCGGACAGCGATCGAGCGCGCGTGCGCGTCCAATCCTTCCGCCTCGGCCAGTGTAATCGCGGCCGGCCCGATTGCCGCAAGGCTTGTAGCGTCGCACGCCACCAGGGTGGTGCGCTTCAGAAAATCCTGTACGCCGAGACCCGAAGAGAACCGGGCGGTTCGGGCGGTCGGCAGCACGTGGTTCGGACCGGCAACATAATCGCCCACCGCTTCGGGTGCGAACCGGCCGAGGAAGATGGCTCCCGCATGCCGTACCTTGGCGGCCATCGCGTCGGGATCGGCGACGGCCAGTTCCAGGTGCTCAGGCGCCAGCCGGTCGACCAGGGCAGGGGCCTCGTCCAACGAACGCACCACGATGATCGCTCCCTGACTCCGCCAGCTTTCCGAGGCGATCGCGGTTCGCGGCAGGGTCGCCAGGTGGTCGTCCACGGCCGCGATCACCCGGTCGGCGAACGCCGCGTCGTCGGTGATCAGGATCGACTGGGCGACTTCGTCGTGCTCGGCTTGGCTCAACAGATCGATGGCGATCCACGACGGATCGTTGTCGGCATCGGCGACCACAAGGATTTCCGACGGTCCGGCGATCGAGTCGATGCCGACGCGGCCGAACACTTGGCGCTTGGCGGCGGCGACGTAGGCGTTGCCCGGCCCGACGATCTTGTCGACCGGTCGGATGCTTTCGGTTCCATAGGCCAGGGCGCCGATTGCCTGGGCACCACCGACTCGCCAGAGCTCGGTCAGTCCGGCCACCCGGGCGGCGACAAGGACCAGATCGTTCAACACACCATCGGGCGTGGGCACCACCATGACCCGTCTGGCAACGCCGGCGACCCGCGCCGGAATGGCGTTCATCAGAACCGACGACGGATACGCCGCCTTGCCGCCGGGCACGTACAGGCCAACCGCGTCCATGGCGCTCCAGCGCAAGCCCAGACGGACTCCCTCAGCGTCGACATACTCGAAGCCTTGTGGGAGTTGGCGGGCATGGAACGCTTCGATCCGACCGGCGGCCATCTCCAGCGCGGCCTGCAGGTCCGAAGGCACACGTGCGACGGCTGCATCGATCTCGGCTTTGGTGATGGCGAGTCCGGTCGCCACCGGATCGAAGCGGTCGAACCGGCGAGTGTAGTCGATCAGGGCGGCATCGCCGCGCTTGGCTACATCGTCAAGAATCGCCTTGGCGGCGTCGCCTACGTCGGATTCGGACTCCCGCTTGGAGTGAACCAACTCATCGAAGCGCTCGACGAAATCGGCGTCCCGGGTATCGAGCCTACGCGGCACGCGCCGCCTCCCGGAACCGCCCGATCAGGTCGTTCACCGGTTCGGGGCGGGTCTTCAACGCCGTCCGGTTCACCGCGAGACGGGCACTGACCTCGGCAATCCGGTCGATCTCGACCAGACCGTTCGCCTTCAGGGTCGAGCCGGTCTGGACTAGATCGACGATGCGCCGGCACAGCCCGAGATTCGGTGCCAGTTCCAGCGCGCCGTTCAGCTTGATGCATTCGGCCTGCACGCCGCGGGCGGCGAAGTACCGGCGGGTGATGTTCGGATACTTGGTGGCGACCCGCAGGTGCGACCAGCGCTGCGGATCCTCGCTGCGGGCGACATCGGCCGGGGCGGCGACCGCCAGGTGGCAATGCCCGACGTCCAGGTTCACCGGCGCGTAGATTTCCGGATGATCGAACTCCATCAGCACGTCTGAGCCGGACACCGCCAGATGCGCGGCGCCGAACGCCAGGAAGGTCGCAGTGTCGAAGCTGCGGACCCGGATGATGTCGAGTTCCGGATCATGGGTCGCGAACTGCAGCTGCCGGGAATCCTCGTCGAAGAACGCATCTTCCGGCTGAATCCCGGCGCGGGTCAGCAGCGGCATGATGGCTTTCAGAATGCGGCCCTTCGGCAGGGCCAGCACCAGTTTCTCATTCGCGGTCACGGATCGCCTCGTGGATCGTCCGGTCACAGGAGCCCGGAAAATCGGGCGATGGCGGCCGGGCGTCAGCCTCCGCCGACCCTCAATCGTCGTGGGTCGGTCGGAAAACCGTCGGCCAGGGCTCGCCAAGGTCCTCGACCTGACAGGCGAGGCGGCGAACGTCAAGTCGGATCGTCACGTTATCGGCGCAGATCAGCTCAACGCCGCGGTCGTTCCAGGCGATCTGCAGGAGGTTCAGCATGCGGTCGCGCTCGGTCTTCGGGTCGACGCCGCGCACCTTTACCGCCGTGACCTCATCGAACCGAACCCCGCAATGGACCCGCTCGGCCGGTTCATCGCTTTTCGCCGCCATCGCGTCGCGCTGGGCCTTTTCCCAGCGATATCGTGCAGCCACCAGCACAAAACGCTCGGCCGGCGCGTCGTAGGCGATCTCGACGACCGGCAGGACCGCATCCTGCAGATAGGCCGATACCACCGCCAGATCGTCGGCGTCTTCCGCTCGCACCCGGAAGGGACCGCCGGAAGCAGCGGTGCTGATCTGCTTACCGGGCATGCCTATTCCTCCGCCGCCGCGCGTTCGGACGGCACACGTTCGATCGATGCGCCGCAGGCCGAGAGCTTCTCCACCAGGCGGTCGTAGCCTCGGTCGAGGTGATAGACCCGGTTGATCGTTGTGGTTCCCTGGGCACCCAGCCCTGCGAGAACCAGCGAGACCGACGCGCGAAGGTCGGTCGCCATCACCGGCGCGCCGGTCAAGCGCCCGACACCGCGCACCATCGCCGAGGCGTGGTGGACGTTGATGTTCGCACCCATACGGCCGAGTTCCGGAACGTGCATGAAGCGGTTCTCGAAGATTGTCTCGGTGATCATCGAAGCGCCCTGTGCCACGGTCATCAGCGCCATGAACTGGGCCTGCAGATCGGTCGGGAAGCCGGGATACGGTTCGGTCATCACGTCGACCCCGATCACCGGATCGCTGCCGCGTACCACCCGCAGGCCGTCGGCCACAACCTCCACCGTCACCCCGGCATCGCCGAGGGTTTCGATCACCGCCTCGATCAGGCAGCCGTCGGCGCCCTCGAGCAGGACGTCACCGCCGGTTATACCCACCGCCATGGCGTAGGAGCCGGTCTCGATCCGATCGGGGATCACCCGGTGCATCGCGCCGGACAGGGTGTCGCACCCCTGAATGTGGATGGTGTCGGTCCCGGCGCCCTCGATCTGCGCGCCCATGGCGGTGAGCAGCCGGGCCAGGTCGACGATCTCCGGCTCGCGCGCCGAATTGACGAGTACGGTCTCGCCATCGGCCAGGGCTGCTGCCATCATCAGGTTCTCAGTAGCGCCGACCGAGACGAACGGGAACGCTACCCGGCCACCGCGCAGCCGGCTGCCGGTACCATCCCGGCCCTTGGGGGCGACTGCCTTGATGTAGCCGCTCTCGATCTCGACTACGGCGCCCAGTTCCGAAAGGCCCTTAAGATGCAGGTCGACCGGTCGGTTGCCGATCGCGCAGCCACCGGGCAGCGACACCGTCGCCTCGCCGAAGCGGGCCAGCAGCGGTCCCAGCACCAGCACGGACGCCCGCATCTTGCGGACCAGGTCGTAGGGGGCAACGGTGCTGATAATGTCTTCGCCCGACAAGGTCAGGGCGTCGGCGGCACCATCGATGCCATCCATCCGCTCGATCCGCACGCCGAGCTGGCGCAGGATGCTGGTCATCGACGCGATGTCGGCCAGTCGCGGAACGTTGGTCAGGCGCAGGGGATCGGCGGTCAGCAATCCGGCCGCCATCAGGGGCAGGGCAGCGTTCTTCGCACCGCTGATCGGCAGGCGGCCATGAAGCGGACGACCGCCATGCACGCGAATCTGGTCCATCAAAATCGTGTCTCGCTGTGTTTCACGGGTTGTAGCGGAGTGGCCCCGGCCTCTCAACCGGGAACACCAGCGTCACCCGTCATTCCGGCGAAAGCATGGCGTCCCGCGGTCAGGTCTCGGGCGGCGCCTCGCCATCGCGGGCCGCGCTGCGGGCCCGGCTCTGAGCCTTGCGACGGCGCAGATTGTCGCGCAACGCCTGGGCTCGCCGCTCCGCTGCTGTCGGTTCCTTGTCACCGCCTTTGCGCGACTCGGAATCGACTTTCGGTCGCTCGCTTGCCGTGTCGCGGTCCTCGTCGGTCACCGGTTCCCCCATGTTTTGCCGGACCGCATCATGCCGACTTGCCGCATCGGCGAAAACCGCCTTGCGTCGACCGGGTCGGTCTGGCATGTATGCGCGCCTTCGCGGACGGCCACCGTCCTGCGCCAGATGCTGCCGTAGCTCAGGGGTAGAGCACTCCCTTGGTAAGGGAGAGGTCCAGAGTTCAAATCTCTGCGGCAGCACCATTTCACTTTCCGACCCGGAAAATCCCCCTAACACCTTGAATGGTAAGGTGGTTTTTGGTGTTCTAAATCCCTGTTTCCGGTCATATGCCAGATGCTCGGAAAACACCAATTTTAGCACGGTTCTTTGCAGGTCGAGACGACCAGAACCCCATATTTTATAGGGGTTTGACAGGAACCCGATGGCGAGTTCAAACAATTCGTCAAAGGTGCCGCGCGGTTGAGCCGCCGGGCTCGCCTTCTCCTGTAGCAGCAGCTTTTCGCGCTCCAACTCATCGATCCGCCTTTCATACGCGGCGATGACCCGTGGGTTGGATGTTTCCACGATGCGCTCGACCAGTTCCTCGATCTTGCGTTCGGCGTCCAGCATGGTCTCTTTGAGCGTTGCCGATCTCTCGGTGGTCCGCTCAATTTGATGGTTCCAGAAGTCACGGAACATGGCAGTGGCTATGTGGACGAGCGCGGGCGCGGGCTGGAGATGGGACAGGAGGCCCTCAAACTCGCTCTCGATCTTACCGCGCGCGATGGCCTTGCCGTACTCACCACAACCCCGGCTACGGCAGAAATAATAGGGATACTTCTTGTACTTTCCCTTCGACCATCCTGCGGTAAGAGGGGTGGAGCACCCAGCGCATGTGACCGCGCCGCGCAGTGGAAAGTCCTCCTTGATGTCCTTGCGCATCGGGGCATAGGTGCCCTCGTTCATGCGCTGCACGATCCGCTGGAACACCTCAAAGCTGATCAAGGGTTCGTGCTGACCCTTGCGCAGGCTCACTCCCCATTCCGGCACACTGACATAACCTGCGTAGACGGGTTTTTCCACGAGCCGCACGACTGTCTGGTGTCGGAGTTCCCCGCTGGGCAGGTCTTTGGGAAACAACGGCTGGGACTCAAGAAACCTTTTCACCTCAGTCTGCGAAGCAAACCGCCCCGTCGCATAGCCCTCCAGCGCCTCTTGAACAATTGAAGCCAGCGGCTCGTCGCGAATGAGTTCCTTTCCGCCGCGCGGCGATTTGGCGTAGACATAGCCAACGGGCGCGCGGAATACCCAAAAGCCCTGTTCGACGCGGGCTTTCATTTTTTGTTTAACCTGGCGGGCATTCTGCTCGCGCTCAAGCTGGCCTTGGGCGGCGAACACGGTCTCGACGAACTTACCCTCGGGCGTATCTTCGAACCGGAAATTCAAGCATTCGACCGAGGCATTCCGCAATTGAAGCTCGCGGCGCAGACGGATGTGGAACTCGGTATCTCGGGCGAAGCGTTTAAGGTCGTCGAAAATAACAACGTAGTCCTTGCCGGTCTGCCTATCGAGATATCGTAGAAGCGCGACCATGCCGGTACGATTCATGAAATCACCGCCGCCCGACACATCGTCGGGAAACACGGCCTCCACACTATAACCTTGATCTACTGCGTACTGACGGCAGCGAAACTCCTGACTATCCAGCCCAGACGCCTCATTTGACTGCTTCTTGCTCGACACTCGGCAATAAATTACAGCCCGTTTTTGTTGTAAATTGACCTTTCCAATTGTTTTCATGAACCGATCCCTTTCTTCCGCTTCTCCATCTCCGGATCGGCGGCATTTTCAAATTTCTCCGTTAAATGTTGATCCTCGTATTCTACCGCGTCCGGCTTCGGGATTGCGTTTTTGGCTGCGGGTTCGAAGAGTTTTCCACAGGCGATTTCGACCTGCTGCGCCGGGTGAACACCGAAGCCAAGCGAGACAAACTCGACGATAATGTTCCAGATCGCTTGCAGGATTTCCCGCTTCTGATCTTCGGTCAGATCATCATCGTCGAGATAATGGGCATACAGCTCAAAATCGACCGTGATCGCCGGGGCCGGGGAGCGGCTGATGGTGGTGATAGTGTTTGTGCCGGTCTCGTCCATGGCGTCGGTCTCCTTCTTCAAATTGTTACCTCATTCCACGCCTCTTTTCCTTGCTTGCGTCAGAACAAATAGAGAACATTTGTATCTGATTATTACGCGTAATGCAAGAAAAAGTTGAGGAATATGTTCCTATCGTTGCTGGTCGCGCGACTTCTCCCGACCGGCTGTGGCGCTGCGTTGTTGTTTGAATTCAGCGCGGCGTGCAGTGTCCGGCTCGTCGCGGGCGTTGTCCGTCCGGATTTGGCGTTCCTCACGCCGCAGTTCATTCGTGCGTGTGTAGGCGGCGCGGGCCAGTTCCGAGAGCTTGAGCAGGTCCGAGCCGACGAAGCTGTGCGTATCGCGGTACTGGCCGTCCTCGTCCTTGTAGGTGCGAGCGAAGGTCGTGGCGAAGAACGGCCCCTTGTCGGCTTCATTGCGCCAGATACTGGCCTTGAGGTTGCTGTCACGGATCACGTCAACAGGCTGTTTGGTGGCAGGCGCGTCGTCTCTCTCTTGGTCCATTGTGGTTCTCCTTGGGTTAAGGGTCAGCGCGCGGCGGCGCGGGTAAAGACGCAGACGCGCCCGCCTGCGCGGGCGTCGGTGCGAACCTGAATGAAGGTCTTTCGGCGATCTTCCCGTGAGCGGGCGTCCTCGCGCTCGCGCTCCCACGCGGTATCGAAGGCGGCGCGGTCGACTTCCGCGCTCAGGCCCGGCGACGGGCGCGGCGCGGGGTGCGGCTTGTCCTTGGTGACCATGGACGAGCTGCGCGGCTCCGGCGGGCTATCACCGGCGGCGCTGTTGGCCGCCGCGAATGCTGGGATACGCGGCGAGAGCCAGACCGACGCACTCAGGCTGTTTCGCGAGCGCCTGATCCATACCGCCGCTATTGCCACCGCGCGTGCCCATTCGAGGCAGCTTGCCAACGGTCTGCCCGATCCGTCCGACATGAGCGACCTTGCCGTCGGTAATCTGTTGGATCGGCTCCTAACCGCTTCGATAGATATTGGCACAATTTGACAATCTTTGCCAATTTCTGCCATACCGGAGGTATGGAGGCCCCTATGGCGACAATGAACGTATCACTGCCCGACCCGATGAAGCATTGGGTGGAGGCGCAGGCCCGCACGGGCCGTTACAGCAACGCGAGCGACTACGTGCGCGATCTGATCCGCCGCGATCAGGAACGCGCGGCGCAGCATGCCCAGCTTCAAGCCGCGATCACCGAGGGGCTGGAAAGCGGCGTCGCGGACGATTTCAGCATGGAGGCCGTCCAGTCAGAGCTGGATAGACGCTGATGCCGGGGTACCGCGTCAGCAAAAAGGCGCAAAGCGATATTCGGGACATCGGCCTCTATACCCAGCAGCAATAGGGTAAGGAGCAGCGCCGCTTGAGACGCCCCAACTTGCATTCGAATGTGCTTATATGGTAGGATAAAGTAGGATTAAGGAGCATTGCGGGTATCAAATCATGATCAAGAAAAGCATCACCGTGACAGAGACGCAGGACGAGTGGATCCAGGCGCAGCTTGCGACGGGCCAATATGCCTCTGACAGCGAGGTCGTGCGTGAAGCCCTGCGCGAAAAACAGAGCCGCATGGCCGAGATCGAGCGCATCCGTGCCGCGTTGATCGCCGCCGAGGAAAGCGGCATGTCCGCCCTCGACAAGGAAGACATCCGCGCCGCCGTGCAGGCCGACATGAGACGCGATGGCGGCCTATAATCTCAGCCAGCTTGCCGAAGAGGATGTCAGGCGGCTGTACCGCTACGGCATCGAGAGATTCGGCCTGGTTCAGGCGGACAGCTATTTTGACGGTCTGTTCACGCGATTTGACGCGATAGCGCAATCACCGGCGCTCTACCCGAAGATCGATCATATCCGCCCCGGCTACCGCCGCAGCGTCTATGGCGTTCATTCCATCTACTACCGGGCAGCGGGAACCGTCGTTGAAATCATGCGCGTCCTCAGCCGCGAAGACCCGGATACCCTCATGTGACGCGGGTATCCGGCAACCCGATAGACCTATGTCGCCAATCTGCCACTCACCCGTCCGGCAGCGCCGCCCACCGCGCCATCGCGTAATCTAGTGGTGGGAATCAGACAGATGAAACCCGTGCATCAGCAAACGCATGGCGGAAATCTGCCGATCCAGACGGACTCACCCGTTTGATTTTCACCACTAGATAGTCCTTGCGCGCGGTGCCGACCCGGCCATTGATCCATGCCGTGATCGTGGCCGCACTCAGCCCGTCCGGTACATCTTCGTCGTGACGCAGCAAATCGGTTTGCCCGACGCCTGAGCGTTGCCGCTGGATTTCCAGCGTCAAGCGTATCTCGTACGTCACCGCCACGCGCCGCGTCTCGCTGACGGTCAATGCCGCGCAGCGCGCCCAGACCCATTCCAGATAATCCCGGCGGGCCTGCCGCACTTTGCCCGATAGCCAAAGATTGACGGTTTGCACAGCCAGGCCGTCCGGCACCCCGCGCGCCTCGCAAAAGATGGCCGACGGAAGAAGGCCTGCGCTGCGATACCGCCGGAGCGCAGCCCGGTCTTCCTCCCACAAATCCACGATCTCATTGTCATCGACGCACAGCGCGTTCCACGCTTTGACGGCAAAGGCGAGGTGTACCGGATCAACCGATTTCACGGATTGTTTGAACCACCCCTCCATGCCGCTATGCGTGAGCCCCCTGGGAACGGTCAGGTGTTCATTCTTCGCCCACGTCAGCAACGCATACGGCCCCTTGCCGGAGCGCAGTTGCAGCATGTGAAGATGCGTCCGGATGTCGTCGGTCATGACGACGCGCCCGCGCCGCAGCTCATGCCGACCGATCCCCAAATCCGATATTGGCGAGGCATCGAAGTCCGGCAGGCCGCCCCAGCGCTCCAGCACAAAATCCAAATGATCCTTGCGAGCTGTCCCGACCTTGCCGGAAATCCACTGGTGCAGCAAAACGACGCTAAGCCCGTCGGGAGGGTTCTCCGCCGCTTTTATCAATTCGGCAGGCTCGACGCCGGTTCGCCGTCGGTCGCGTTGAAGCCGCGCCAGATGCTCGGCTGTGACCGGTATCCGTTCGCGCCCGTCCTCGATCAAGGATTGCCAACGGGCAAGCACATAGTCGAGGTGATCTCGGCGGGCCTTCCTGCCCTTGCCGTCGCACCATCCTTGAACGATGGAGGCATTCAGGCCGTCGGGGCTTTCCTTCCGGCTTCCACGCAGCAAGGCAGAAGGCCCAACGCCGGATTGATCCCGATAGCTACGCAGCGTTTCGCGAACGTCGTCTGTCAGATCGACAAATTCATAGCGCGGCAAAGCGTCCCAAAGACCCAGAACATATTCCACATGCTCCCGCTCCGCCGTATGGGTTCGGGCGGCAATCCAGTTGGTGACTTTTGCGGCAGTGAGACCACTCGGCAAATCATCCCGGCGTGATAGAAGCCTCTCCGGTCCCACGCCCGTCGTTTCTTGTAGAACTCGTAACTGTTCTCTCACTTTCGATGAAATGTCGTGACTCACTGTATTTCCAATGTACGGTACAAAATTCACTGTATTATCGCACATTTTCACTCTTCAATAAATCATTGCAAGTCCACTGATCTTGCTACATTCCCAATGGCTTGGTAACGCACCGATTTTAAATCATTAACGAACTGTAAACATTATATTTATTTGAAATAAATGCATTGTATTATTTACATAAGCGTAATCTATTTCGACGATAATACTACTAAGTCGTCGAATATATAGAACGGCGAAATACATAAGTATATTGTAGATACATTTTACATAACTTATTAAGATTTACATATTATAATACTATTAACACTTCAGTATAAGAACGAGTGAATGGGGTAGAAAATGGCTTTTACGGGAGCTAAAGAGGCTGTTGCAGAATCACCGGTTCCACCGACGATCTCCGCTTGACCCACTGACGGGGTCCTGATTCCGTTGGGAGAGGCAATTTGAAGGGGGGGGAGATGGCAAATTTTTACCGAGAACCAGATCGTAGGCAGCGGTTTCTTCTGCCGGTGGACATGGCGGATTGGGTTCCGGACACAGACCTCGTGCACCTTCTTCTGGATGCCGTGGGTTTGATGGATCTATCGGCATTCGAGACGCACTACCGGAAGCGTGGGTCGGGAGCGCCACCGTTCGCGCCGAGGATGATGGTTAGTCTCCTTGTTTATGCGTATGCGAACGGGCAACGCTCAAGCCGCAAGATCGAGCGCCTGTGCGTGCGGGATGCTGGGTTTCGGACGATCGTGTGCGCCGAGGTTCCCGACCACAGCGTGATAGCGCGGTTCCGCAAGCGGCACCGGGGCGACCTGGAGACCCTGTTCGTGGAGGTCCTGAAGCTGTGTCATGCGGCGGGGCTGGTGCGGTTGGGCGTGGTGGCGCTGGATGGGACCAAGGTGAAGGCAAATGCGTCGCTTGCGGCGAACCAGACCTCGAAGTCCCTGGAGGCGGAGGTTGCCGCCATGCTGTCGGAGGCCGAGGCGATCGATGCCGCCGAGGACGGGATGTTCGGGGAGGGCCGAGGTGACGATGTTCCCGTCGGGCTGAGGAAGCCGTCAGATCGGCTGTCCCGTCTTCGCTCCTGTCATGAACGTCTCTTGCGCGAAGCCGACCATCAACGGGTCGAGCAGCAGGAGAAGATCAACGCCCGGATTGCCGAGGAAAAGGCGAACGGAAAAGCCAAACGCGGGCGGAAGCCGAAGACAGCCGAGGCGGTTGTCAAGGAAGAGGCCAAGGCCAACGTGAGCGACCCGGACAGCCGGATCATGAAGAGCCGCAAGGGATATCTCCAGGGGTACAATGCCCAGGCGGTGGTGACGGCGGACCAGATCATCCTCGCCACCGATGTGACGAACCAGGCCAACGACGTTCGCCAACTGGCCCCGATGATTGCCCGGACCCTGACGATGATGGAGGCGGTGACCGGCGACGAGGCGGTGCTGGGGGTTGGCCTGTTTGACGCGGGCTATTGGTCTGACGAGAACGCGGCCACGGAAACAGCGGAATGCGAATACCTGATCGCCACCACTAAGGATTGGAAGCAGCGCAAGGCGATGCGTGATGCTCCACCACCCCGGGGCCGTATACCCAGGGACATGAGTGCCCGTGACCAGATGGAGCGTAAGCTCCTGACCCAACGGGGCCGAAAACTTTACCGGCTGCGCGGCCAGACCGTGGAACCGGTGTTCGGGCAAATGAAGGAGACCCAGGGCGCAGACGGATTCATGATGCGCGGGGAGCAGGAGACCCAGGGTGAATGGAACCTGCACTGCGCCGCCCACAACATCAAAAAACTACACTCGGAGTCCGTCCGCAGAGGAAGAAAGGGTGGAAAATGGCTCTTGAACTGAAGCAATTGGACAAGAAAAATGCCGTCTGAGGGCAAAATCACCGGATAGCTGCTTCATGCCGTCAAGCCAGACTCATTCAGCAACAGGCTCATTGAAGCGAGTCAAAAACGGTTCGAACGAGCCTAGTGGATAAAATCCGACATTAGAATCCCGCTCAGGATTCCCGCGGGTTCGGTGGCGTGCGAGTCTGGGGCATGCGCACCGGGATCAGCTTCACCGTCAGTACCGCCGATCGCGCCCGCCTGGAGGCGATCGTGGCGGACCGCAACAGCCCGCAAAAGCACGTCTGGCGCTGCCGGATCGTGCTGCTCACCGCCGCGGGCCTGGGCACCAACGCGATCATGCGCGAGGCCGGGGTCGCCAAGACGGCGGTCTGGCGCTGGCAGGAGCGCTTCGCCGCCGAAGGCGTGGACGGGCTGGTGAACTGGCTGCCCTGGTCGGTGTTGAAGATCTCCGGCACGCCGAACAAGGCCACGGCTTCCTCCAGCGCCTGGATGCAGAACTCGGCATCCATCGTGTTCGACAGCCGCCATGCCAGGACCTTGCGCGTCGCCCAGTCCATGATGGCCACCAGGTACAGGAAGCCGCGGCGCATCGGGATGTAGGTGATGTCTGCACTCGCCAAAGCAGTGAGGACAGACGAGCGTCATTCTTTCTCTCCGAATTCCCCGTCGTAATCGTCAAAGGCGGATGTGACGATCGCCTCCGCCTCCGACACCTCTTCATTTGTCAGCTTCTCGAATAACCCTTTTTTGCGCTTCTGGCCCAGTTTTCCCTTGTTCTGGCGGATATGCATGACGAGGTCCTGGGCCAGCCGGTCGGGCATCTCGATTGCGTTCATGATCCCGCGCAGGGCCTCATCGTTGCTCTTCAGATAGAGGATTTCTTTGGGAAGGTCATAATCAACCGTCCGCGCAACGCAGCTATAGAGGAACTCGGCTTCCTCGGTGCAGTCGATATACCGATATAAATCCGCTGTATCGTTCGTGACCTCCACATTCTTGCTCGGCAACGCCCGCCATTCGATGAAATCCATCAAAGGGCCCGAACGCGCTTGCAAGGTGCGGCGGTATTCATCGATCCGGTCGAGCATCACAGCCGAAACCGGGAACACCATGCCCGGTGGTGTGAACTTGCGTTCGGCCAGAACATGATGGATGAGGCAGCGGTGAAGCCTGCCGTTTCCATCTGCCAGCGGGTGAATATAAACAAATCCAAATGCGATGATGGCGGCCTGCAAAACCGCGTCGATTTCGGAAGACCGCAGCCGGTTATTGCTCTCGTTGAGGCCGGTCATGAGCGCCGGTACGTTGCTATGCTTGGCACCAATGAATTCGGGCAATGGATCGTTGTTGAGGTCGCGCTCGCCCAGGAACACACCCTCAGTGCGATACCCGATCTCGGTAAACCGGTCGTCACCGATCAAAGTGCGATGCAGGCGATAGATTTCACTCTGGTTTAGGGGCCGCTTACCCGCTTCTAGAACCGCGCGTCCCCAACGCTGCAGCCGGTCGGCTTTAGGCCGTTCGCCCTCAATCTCGAAACTGGCACGGCTGTCGGCCAGCAGCAGAAAACTCGCTGCGCGCGTGACGATGTTGCTGCCGGTTCGGCCGATGGTGCCCGCAGCTTTTGCCGCGAGGTTCATGTCGATGAAGGCTTCGAGTTTTTCAGTGCGCCGGATGACCGGACAAAACGCGCCGGTTCCCAAGAGGTTGTCCCAAACCCGATGCCGCGTGGAAAGCTTTCCTTCATCGGTGAAGTAGAGCTTGGGGTCGAGCGCGCTGACCGCCGTAACGACGGGGGCGTCCTTCAGGTCCAGCGTCCTGCCGGTGAGCGTTTCGTAGAAAAACCAGGTGCGCCTCGTGATCGCCCCTGTCGGCGTGGCGCTAACAAAGGCGGCCAATTCGCCCGGATCAACGGCATCGAATAGCTTTTTAAGGATCAGGAGATCGATATTCTCGTGGCGTAGCGCAAAGCTCAGGTGATCAGCAAGCGTATCGCCCAACGCAAATCGCTTGTCATAGATTTCCCATCGGCCTTCCTGGCGCCGCGTGCCGCGCACAAACTTCTCCGAGATGCACGAGAGGTGGCGAACAGGCGCTTTGAGGCCCAGGGCATGCACCAACGCCGCCCAACCGGCCAAGCGCGTTCCGGCGGGAACCAGTTCATCCTGAAAGTATCTTGCGTCTCCAATTCCTAGCTTCATATGTCGAAATCCATTCATTAATGTCGAAAAATTCTTAAAAATACCCATCTCTGTCGAAAAATAATCTATCAGTTCGAGGGTCGAAAATCAATCACAATTGTCGAAAACGGCTCAAATTTTGGAGATTTGTCGATATCCGCCCTAGTGAGCGAAGACCCGCAGCCAGAGCGGACTATCCAAATAGCTACCCATAAATACCCCTAACGGGCGCGCCCTTACGGGCCGGGCTGTCGTGAACCGAACCCCGCAGTAGCGGGTTTCGGCCATTCGGCTTCCATCCCTTAGCGAGGCTTAGGGGCCAGCCCCTCGGCGCGCTTCGCAAAAAATAGACGGTCTCCCGAGGCTCGCTCGCTGCGCTCCTTGCGCCCGCCGTCGATTTTTTGCTCCGCTTGCACACCCCGTTCTCGGCGAAGGCCAAGGGTTGCGTGCGCAAGCCCAGCGAAAGGCGCGGGCCGAGGCCGCGCAGCATCGGAAACAAGAGGAAGAGCGCGCCCGTCAGGCGCAATTGCGCACCGGTTTTGCCGGGCTGTGGGATCGGCTACGCGGGGAACGGAAGCGGCAGGTTGAACGAAACCGGCAGGACGAGCAGGCCGCACAGCAGCGCGATACGACCGAGCGCCAGCAACTCACCGCAACCCAGCTTGCGCAGCGCCGCACATTGGTACAGGAGCGCACCGTTCCGGGGCTTTGGCTGGGAGGGTCAGGTGGAATTCGGCGCCGCCCGACGACAGGCTGCGGGCTTCGATCCTGATCCCGGACAGCTGCCCAGCCTCGAAGCTGAGGTTGATCTGCTCCAGAACCACCTGGTCGCCGAACCGTTTGTGCAGGGAACGTGCCTCGAACAGCGCCATGGCTCAGCCCTCCGCCTTGGATGCGGTGACGGGAGCCGGTCGGGGCTGCACGCGGCGCATCAGGTCGTGCCACATGCCGGCCAGGCCGTCGGGCTTGAATATCACCAGCACGACGAACATCAGCCCGAACCACAGCAGCCAAGTCTCGGTGTAGGCGCCCAGAACGTCGCGGGCGACGAAGTACAGGATGACCCCGAACACCGGGCCCCAGAAGCTGACGAATCCGCCGCCGATCAGCACCATCAGCACGATAATGCCGGACCACTGCAGGCTCATTACGTTGATGTAGGCCCCTTCCTGCGCCATCGCGAACAGCGCGCCGGCGATCCCGGCGATTCCGCAGGACAAGGTGAACACCGACCATTTGTAGAGCCCGACCGGATAGCCGACGAACGCCACGCGGGTCTCGTTCTGCTTGATCGCCCGCAGGACCCGGCCGTAGGGCGAGTTGGTCAGGCGCCACAGCAGCAGCACCAGCACCGCGTAAACCGCGAAGCACAGGTAGTAGAGCTGGGCGTTGCCGGCGAGCGGCAACTCGACCACCCCAAGGTCGACCGGCAGGCGCGCGATGTTCAGCAGCCCGTCCTCGCCGTGGGTCACGTCGGTCCACTTGCTGGCGATGAAGTAGTAGATCTGCCCGAAAGCGATCGTCATCAACGCGAAGTAGATGCCGCGGCGGTGCGATAGGAACAGGGCGGTCGCCGCCCCGAACAGGCCGGTCACCACAAAGGCGGCGATCAGGCAGAACCACAGGTTCGGCCACACCTCAAACTGCGCGAGGCCGAACGCGTAGGCACCGATTCCCAGGAATGCGCCATGCCCGAAGGACGGCAGGCCGGTGTAGCCGAGAAGCAGGTTGTAGCCGAGGGCGAAGATCACCCAGATCAGCACCTCGACCCCGAGATACTGGTACAGGCCGATGCTCTCGATCCACAGCGGCAACGTGCCGAACACGACCAGCGACAGGGCGATCGGGCCGGTGATCCAGGCCGTGGTTTGCTTGGGCTCGTAGTCCATCGCCATCGCTCAGGCCTCCAACACGCTGGATTTGCCGGCGAGACCGCGCGACCGGAAGGTCACGACCGCGAGCAGAAGCAGGTACATGGACAGCAGCGACCAGTCGGTCAGGAAGGCTGCGGTCAGGGCGACCACCAAGCCGACCATGATGCCGGCGCTGACCGCCCCCCAGAAGCTGCCGACCCCGCCCAGGACGATGATCACGAAGGCGGGGATCACGGCATCGACGCCGACGACCGGCCGGATGCCCCAGATCGGTGCCATGATGACGCCGGCGATCCCGGCCAGCGCGGCGCCGAAGCCGAACACCAGAAGGCGCAGCCGGGTCAGGTTGTAGCCGAGCGCGCGAACCATCTCGCTGTCATGGGCGCCGGCCTTGATGACCGCGCCGTAGGGCGTCTTGTTGAGGAACAGCCAGAGCACGCCGATCATCCCGGCGGCGAACACAGCAGCGTAGATCCGGTAGGTCGAGTAGATCAGGTTGCCGGCGATGAACCCGCCGGAGATCTGCTGCGGCACCGGCAGATAGTACTCGCTCGACCCCCAGATCTCGCGGATCAACTCCTCTAGCACCAGGGCGGCGCCGAAGGTTAGCAGCAGGCCGTACAGCGGATCGCTGCCGTAGGTGCGGCGCAGGCACAACTCCAGCCCCATCCCGACCGCTCCGGCGACCAGCGGGCCGACTACCAGGGCGATCAGGTAACGCGGGATCGCCGGCAGGGCGTAGTAGGGCTCCATGAAGGCGTAGGGCAGGCCACCGTCGGGCGCCATCACCGCCAGCGCCACATAGGCGCCGATCGTGAACAGCGAACCGTGCGCAAGATTGATCACTTCCATCACACCGATGATCAGCATGAAGCCGAGCGCCAGAAGCGCGAACAACAGCCCCAGCGCCAAGCCGTTGATGAGGTGCGGAATCAGGTTGAGCAGCATGGCGCGGACGGACCTCCCGACGACTCCAACGAGAGCCGTCCCTCAATGACGACGAAAAAGACGGGGACCCGCGCCCGTGGGCGAGCACAGGTCCCCGGGCAGGGACGAGGATCAGCCCTGGTCGTAGTTCGGTGTGTCCGCGTAGGTTTCCAGCTTGCACTCCTTGCCGGCGTCGGCGCGGATCGAGTCCGGGTCGGAGCTGCTGAGGATCTGGAAGTAGTCGGTGTCGTCCTTGGGTTTCGGATTGCCCTGGGCCAGATAGATCGTCTGCTGCACGTGATGGGAGTCGGCGTCGATCACCGCATCGTGGTGCTGCATGCGGTCGGCCGCCTTCATGACCCGGCCTTCCAGCGCCTTGATGATCTTGATGTTGTCAGTAGAGCCGACCTCGGCGACCACCCGCAGCAGTTCCCGCATGGCGACATAGCCGTTGTAGGTCACGTTGCCCGGCACGTTGATCCGGGTCGTCGGGTACCGCTCCTGGTACCGCTTCACGAAGTCGGAAACGCCCGGCAGGTCGAGGTAGTGGTACCAGGTGGTGCCGAACACGCCGAACGCCGCGTCCGCGCCCAGGCCGTAGATGTCCGGCCAGTCCTGCTGGTTGTTGATCCAGGCCGGCTTGCCGTCCAGCTTCATGTCGCGGACCTGCTGGCGCATGACCTTGAAGTCGTCACCGCCGACCGCGGCCGCCACCACGTCCGGGTTGGCTTGCTGGATGCGTAGCAGCACGCTCGACCAGTCGCGGGTCCCGACCGGGATCGGCACCTCGTCGACCACCTCGGCGCCATAGTTGAGGGCGACCTTCTTGGTGGCTTCGTTGGTGTTCTGGCCCCAGACGTAGTCGTTGTAGATCAGGAACCATTTCTTGCCGAAGGTCTGGATCGCGTTGCGCGCCGCGGCCTTGGAGAAGTTCTCGCCGTTACCGTCCCACACGAATTTCACCCGGTGGCAGTTCTTGCCGGCTTCGGTCGGGGAGCTGGAATTGGTGTTGAAGTAGATGCAGCCGTATTTCTGCGCCACTTGGCTGATCGCGTTGGCGGCGCCGGACTGGATCGCGCCGACCAGGAAGTGCACGTTCTCGCGGGTGATCATCCGCTCGGCCACGCGGGTGCCGGTCTGCGGGTTAGTTTCGGTGTCCATCCAGACCGCATCGATACGTCGGCCGAGCACACCGCCGGCTTCGTTGAATTCGGCGATCGCCATCTCGGTACCGCGTCGCTCAGCTTGTCCAGAGTTGGCGAATTGCCCGCTGGCGTCGTGGGTCAGTCCGATACGGATCGGCTTGTCGGATGCGGCAGCGTGGACACGGGTATGCTTCCACGGGCCGAACAAGGTGGCGCCACCGGCGGTACCGGCCAGCAACGAGGTCTGCAGAAAACTGCGGCGTGTGAACGTGCTTTTGGACATAGCTTCCTCCCGTTCAGCGAGATCGGTCTCGCCGAGTTGTTGGCCGGGTCGGTGGCCTGAAGGCCGTGCCGGTCCGGCGGTCTCGCCCTTCGGGGCGGATCAGGTCCCGGTGTTGCCCGGGTTCAGGACTCCGCCGAGATGGTCTCGGCGTCGGCCGGTACCAGCAATTCCAAGGCGGTGTAGTCGTCGGAGTATTCGATCACCCGGTGGCGGATCTCCGGCTCCTGGTACATGCAGGAGCCTTCCTCCATCCGGATCTCGCCGACGCCTTCGAAATGGACCAACGCCCAGCCTTTCAGGACGTAGACCATCTGGAAGTCGAGCTGGTGGTAGTGCAGGTCGCCGGCGCCCTGGCACGGGCCGTTCGGACGGTGCACATGGGCGCGCAGCTTGCCGCCGGTTTTTTCGACCATGCCGAGGTCGCGGTAGTCGAAGAAGCCTCGGAAGCCGGGCTTCCAGTTCGCGTCGCGGGCGTGTTGGACGTGCAGGGTACCGCGGCCAAAGGCCTTGGGCTCGTAACGGTCGGTATCGGGCGTGGTCGCCATGATCGCCTCGTGTCGGTTGGTCGGTATCAGGAGCCGGTGTGCGCCACGGCCGCTCGGCCGTTCAGGCGGGCCTGTGCGGCGATCAGGTGACCGACCAGCGCTTCGCCGAAACCGAGATTGCGGGCCTCGACCAGCGCGCGCCGCACCGCATGGCCGAGGCCACCGGTCAGGGGCACCGCGTCGGTCATCCGGGTGTAGTAGCCGAGGTCCTTGGCGGCGTTGGCGATGCCGAAGCGCATACCGTCGAGGTTGCCGTCCTTGGCGGACCCCGCCACCATCTGGAAGATCCCGCTGTTGGCGCCGCCGGCAGAGATCACCTCGAACAGGCGGTCCAGCGGCACGCCGACCGCCGAGCAGGCCTCGAATGCCTCTGCGATCAGCGAGGCCTGGCCCATCGCCAGGAAGTTGTTGACCAGCTTCAGCTTGTGGCCGGCGCCAATGGGTCCGACGTGGAAGATGTTCTCGCAGAACGCCTCCAGGACGGGTCGGATTGCAGCGAAGGTCTGCGGGTCGGCACCGACCATGGTGTTGAGGCGCCCTGCCTCGGCCTCGACCGGCGTACGGGCCAGCGGAGCGTCGACGAAGCGGCCGCCAGCGCCGATGATCGCGGCGGAAACCCTCTCGGTGGAACTAGGCTCGCTGGTTGAGCAGTCGATCAACGTGAGGCCGCTCCGACCGGCTGACAGCAGGCCGTCGGTTCCCATCACGACGCTTTCGACCTGCGGCGAACCGGGAACGCACAGGATGACGACTTCCGACATCTCGGCGACGGCGCGTGGCGTGTCGACGACGGTGGCACCCTCCTTGGACAGGCGATCGGCGCCGGTGCGGTCGCGGTGTGCCGTCACGGTTAGCGGAAAACCCTTGCGCAGCAGGTTACTGCCCATGCCCTGGCCCATCATGCCAAGACCGATGAGCCCGACCTTTGGCTTTCGCGCATCCGTCATCCGCAGGCTCCTTCAATTGAATGGAATAAAATTTCTGTTCTGATGAATTGAAAGAAAATTCACTTTACGTGTCAATACAGAAAATTCAACATCATTGCCGTACTGGAATTTCCGTTCGATTCGAGTTGCATGGAGTGGGGCGGTCTCCTATACGCGCCCGGTCGCAACCGAGGAGTGGCTCATGGCGTCAGACGCTGCAGCCGTACCGGCGTCGTTCGATAGCCTTCGCCATCAGGTGCAGGCCCGCTACGACGGGTTGAGCCCGCATCTGCAGCGGTTGGCCCGCCTGGCGCTTGAGGATCCGAACAGCTTCGCGCTGGAAACCGTGACCCGGCTGGCCCAGGTGGCGGAGGTTCAGCCGTCGACGCTGATCCGGTTCGCCAAGGAGTTCGGCTATTCCGGGTTCTCCGACATGCAGAAGGTGTTCAAGCTGCGGCTGATCGAGGGTGCGCCCGCCTATCGTGAGCAGATCTACCAGCACCGCCAGCGCCTGGAAGCGACCGCCGAATCCGATCCGATGGCGATCCTGGAGGAGTTCACCGACGCCTCGATACTCTGCCTCGAACGCCTGAAGGACACGGTGTCGCCGGAATCGCTAGCCAAGGCGATCGAGATGATGGCCGCCGCCGAGCACATCTATGTCATCGGCCAACGCCGGGCGTTTCCGATCGCTGCCTACCTGGCCTACGGTCTGGCCCGGCTGGAGCACCGGACCCAGTTGCTGGATTTCGTGGGTGGGATGGTACCGCAGCAGGCAGCGACCCTGCGGCCGACTGACCTGCTGATCGCCGTGGCGTTCGCGGAATACACCCCGGCGGTCGTCGAGGTCGTGCGGGACGTCCACATCCGCAACATTCCGACCCTAACGATCACCGACGTGCCGACCAGCCCGCTGGCCCAGCACGGGACCGTCTATTTCTGCGTCGATGATGCGGACATTCACCGGTTCCGGCCGATCTCCGGGTCGATGAGCCTTGCGCAATCACTGATCATCGGCCTCAGCTATTACAAGGATGCCCGCAAGGAGGGCCGCGCGCCTCGATCCTGACGGCGTGACTGGCCCGTCGGCTCACACAGGAAGGACGTCGCGATGCTTGAAGACACCCTGGACATTCAGACCGGCGACGGCGCGATGGAGACCTTCGTCTACCGGCCGGACCGCGGCGGCCCGTTCCCGGCGGTGTTCTTCCTGATGGATGCCCCCGGAATCCGCGAAGAACTGCGCGATATGGCACGCCGTCTGGCGACGGTCGGATACCTCGTGCTGCTGCCGAACCTCTACTACCGCGCCGGTCGCGACACGCTGTATGGCGCCGACGTCTTGACGGCCGGGAGTCCCGATCACACCCGCATGCGGGCGGTGCGCACCAAGATGACGATCCCGCCGGTCATGGACGACGTGGCGGCCATGCTGGCCTTCGTCGACGCCCGCGACGATGTCCGGCCGGGACCGATCGGTTGCCACGGTTACTGCATGAGCGGCCCCTACGCTCTGGCAGCGGCGGCACGGTATCCGGACCGGGTAGCGGCTGCAGCGTCGTTCTATGGCACCTGGCTGGTCAGTGACGCGGTCGAGAGCCCACATCTGACCCTCGGTCAGGCCAAGGGCGAGTTGTACATCGCCTGCGCCGAGCACGACGATTTGGCACCGTTGCCGATGGTCGACGAGTTGCGCCGGCTGTTCGACGCTTCGGGAGCCCGCGGCGAGCTTGAGATCTACCCCAACGTCCACCACGGCTTTGGCTTCCCGCAGCGCCCGGTGTACGACAAGCTGGCCGCCGAGCGTCACTGGCAGCGGTTGCTGGCGCTGTATCGCCGCAACCTGTGACACCCGGCCGTGGGGATAACTGATCGCGCCAAGCAGGCCATCAGCGCCGGGAGCGCGAACGACGGGCGTTAACCAATTCTCAATACGACACGGATACCGTCACCCAACGCGCTTATGCGAGCGATCGGACAGGATAGATATTTAGTATTTTATGCAATTTGAATCTGATATGCGGTTCGAACTGCCATCCGCGAGAAAAGGGTATGTCCGGTGAGCATGGTCAAGTGGATCGACATTACCTCGCCGACTTTGCGCAAGGTCCATCAGATCTGGTGTGAGATGCGGGGCGATGCGTTGATTCCGCATCTGAAATCGTACAATACGTTCCTGCCAGTCGCGCACAACGACGACACCATTTGCGCGATCTTTCCGGCCCAGAGCGGATCGCCGGCGTTCCGCAGCGTGGGTGTAAATCTGGTCTATTACTTTCCGGACGTCTCCGATGGCCTGCCGTTCGCGCAAATCAAATCGATCGTTGCACGCACCGCGCTGACCGTGCCGTTTCACGAGGTCTGCAACAACCGCCAACCGGATTGCCGCCGTGCCAAGGTCGGCGGAGGTCTGAACGGACGGAGCTATGAGCAGTTGCTCGTGCCGTTCGGCGACGACCGCTTGAGGGTGTGTCTAGTCCATGCGCTCTTCGAATTCTCGGCAGGGCAGTGAGAGGATCCGGCGATGAAATGCCCTGAATTTCCGGTTGGCGAGCCCTTTCGGGTCCAGGCGCTGGAAGCGTTGTCGCTGCTCGACTCCGCTCCGGAGACCGACTTTGACAATCTGGTTGAGTTGGGCCGCAGCCTGTTTCGGGTTCCGATCTGCCTGATCTCGCTGGTGGACAAGGATCGCCAGTGGTTCAAGGCGCGGGCTGGCCTCGACGCCACCGAGACTCCACGCGACATCTCGTTCTGTGGGCACGCGATCCTGGAGCACGATGTCTTGGTCGTTTTGGACGCCACCAAGGACGAGCGGTTCCACGACAATCCGCTGGTGGTCGGTGGGCCGGAGATCCGGTTCTATGCCGGCGCCCCGATATCGTTACCGAACGGCTACAACATCGGCACGGTCTGCATCATTTCTCCCGAGGTACGGGAGACGTTTACCAAGGACGAGGCGCGGCAACTGGCCGGTTTGGCCGGCGTGGCGGTCAGCGCCATCAGCGTGCGCGCCCTGCGGCGCGAGATGGATCGGGAACGCAGCGAGAAGGAACGCCTGCAGCGAGCGTTGGAGAGCGTCGACCAACCCGTGGCGCTGCTCGGCCCGGACGGCAGCCTGCGCTACGTCAACGCGGCATTCTCGGCGATCTGCCTCGACTACCCGATGCCCGGTGCGCCGGTCTTCGACCTGACGTCACTGACGCCGGATAACCTCAATGACGGCCGGTTCGAGACCTCCGACAGCTACTCGACCGCTTTGACGTCCGGGACCGTTACGCAGAACGTGACACTGCACCGCGATGTTGACGGCTTCATTCTCGTCGGCTGGGGTAACCAGAACCGGTGATCGTAGTCGGGCTGCGACATACGCCTCAGTGCGGCGTGACCAGCTTGAGCCCGACAATGCCGACGATGATCAGCGTGATGCAGGCGAGCCGCAGCAGGTCGGCGGACTCCTGGAACAGCACCATGCCCAGCGCGGCGGTTCCAACGGTTCCGATGCCGGTCCAGACCGCGTAGGCGGTCCCGATCGGCAAGGTGCGGACTGCCAGCCCCAGAAGCACGACGCTGATGGTCATCGAGGCCGCCGTGGCAACGGTCGGCCACAACCGGGTGAAGCCCTCGGTGTATTTCAGGCCGATAGCCCAGCCGATCTCGAACACGCCGGCGACGACGAGGGTGAGCCACGCCATGATCCGTCTCCGCAATGGGGATGGGGTCGTCCCCATCGATCGAGCAGGAAAGCTGCCGGGTCGTCCCGCGCCCGCCGGTATGTAGCACCGGAGCATCGGAACTCAAGCTCGCTGCCGACTACAGCGCGCTTGCGGTTTCGTGCCCGACGGCAAAGCCCAGCAGGAACTCCCGGACCCCACGCCGAAGGTTGGCGAGGTTGTAGCCACCTTCCTGGACGATCAGCGTCCGGCACCTGCTGCGGCCGATCGCGTCGCCGATCCGTCGCATCCCGTCGCCTGTCACGAAGAAATGCCCGGTTGGATCACCCTTCATGATATCGACGCCCAGGCTCACGATCAGGTAGTCCGGCTTGAACACCTCGATGCGGCGCAGGGCACGCGCCAGCACCGTCAGATACCCGGCGTCGTCGACGCCTGGCCGGATCGGGTAGTTGCGGTTGAAGCCTTCGCCGGGGCCGCGCCCGCGTTCGTCGTCGAATCCGGCGAAGAACGGGTAGGTCTCTTCCGGGTGACCGTGGATCGAGACGGTCAGGACATCGCTGCGCTCATAGAAGATGTCCTGCATGCCGTTGCCGTGGTGGTGATCGATGTCGAGGATCGCGACCTTCTTGCCCGAAGCCGACAGGTAGTGGGCGGCAACGGCGGCGTTGTTGAAATAGCAGAACCCGCCGAACGCTCGGCGCTCGGCATGGTGGCCGGGTGGGCGGACGACGACGTAGCACCAGGGTGCGGTGGCGGTGCGGACCAGCTTGGCGCCGGTCAACACCGCATCTACCGCCCGGCGGGCCGCCGGGTAGACGGCGTTGGTCAGCGGTGTCGAGGTGTCGATGCAAAAATACCCGGCACGCATCTCAAAATTGCGCGGCAGCCGGTCGGGAAAGCGGATCGGAAAGATTTCGGGATAGACGATGCGCTTGTCCGGCAGGCGTTCGGAGGTTTCCTCCAGAAACTTGACCATCCGTCGATCGTGCACGGCCAGGATGTGTTCGCGGCCCCAGCTCTCCGGCTTGTGCTCGGACACCGGCAAGCCTTCGAGCGCCCGTCGGACCGCCGCGACCCGCGAGGGCCGTTCGTAATAGCCCTTGAATGGCGAGTGTTCGATGGTCGGCGACTCACCCGATGTGACCACGATGTCGATCGGCCGATTCAGCGTGGGCAACTTCTTGGGCGGCGTCATGTAGCGTGGTGCACGCACCCGCACCGGGTCGTCGACGATCGACTTCAGCAGCCCGGCAACCAGCGGATCGGCAGCGTCGAGTCCGTTCTTGGCCAGCATAATCCGCTCGACCACCGACCGCAGGAATTTGCGTGACATGGGCTTCTCGCTACCCATGGCGTCGCACAGCAGCATGTTTCCGTCGCCGAGGTTTGACGGCGTGGCGGTGCGCTCGTAGGCGGTTCCGATGACCGGGCGGGCGCCGAAGCGCTCGTAGAAGGCGAGGCGGCGACGGCTCTCCGGCAGCAACTCGTCGTGAACCAGCGGCCCGGGCTCGTCCGGCAGCGAATCCAGAAAGAACCGTCGCGCTCCGCGCTTGCGCTGGTCGTCGCGGGTCATCTCGTAAATCGCGCCGCCGATCCCGCGGGCTGACCGGGCCGGGTCGCTTGCGATGTAGTCGAGGTAGGCAGCCTTCAGGTCGGCGAAGTAGAACGACACCGAGAATCCGAGAATTTTGTTCGCCCTGGTCGCGGCGAGCAGCACGGCCTCGCATCTCGGCGGGTTCTCGCCGGTGGCGTAGCGGGTGATCTTCTCGATGTAGGGTTCGTTGAACGGGAAGGCTTTCAAGAACACCGACGTCACGCCGTTCAGGTGCGCTTCGAAGCTCGGATCCGCCCCGGCCATCACCCGCACGAACTTCAGCATCGCTATGATCCTCGCCCTACCGTGAGCCGCTACACTAACGTCATCCGGACGTCGCCGCTCGAGCTATCGGACCGGACGGCCTTCTACAGGCAGCGAGGGTCAGCCTTCGTAGCACGGCGGGTTGAGCCACGGGCTGGTCCCCGGCCGGTGATCCTTGTAGGCCACGCTGACTAGGTTGATGCCGCGGCGCTTCACCTGGACCGCAGTGAATCCGGCCTCCTTGATCGCGCGGTGCAGCGACTGGACCGTGAACCCGTTTCGGTGCGCCATCTCGACATGGCCGCCCTCGATGGACGGTGCGTGCCCGTAGATCACATCGAACGGATAGATCGGCCCGCTGTCGGACATGTACAGCGGCGCGTCGGAGCGGCCCTGGGCGATCGCCTCGACGGCGTTCTGGATGTCCGGAACGTACACCGCCGCCATTCCTCCGGGCTTCAGCACCCGCAGGAACTCCGACAGCGCCTTCTTGAGCTCGTGCGGGAACAGGTGCTCCAGATTGTGGCTGGAGAACACCGCGTCGAACCGGTCATCCGGCACCATCGGCATGTCGGTCATCGAGGCGACGATGTCGGGTCGAAGCCCGGGGACGATGTCGAGCGTGGTTTCCTGCCAATGCGCCGCCGGAAACAGCGGCTGCCCGAGCGCCGACTTGCGCCCGCACCCGACGTGAAGGAGCTGCTTCATCGCGGCGGTGTCCATATGGCAATCACGGCTGGCCTTATGGCACGCGGCGCGATCCGGCAAAAGGCGGGTATCGGGTCCCGAGAAGGGCGGATTTCACGGTCTGGATGGTGTCGGCGAATGGTGGGCGCGACTGGGATTGAACCAGTGACCTTTCCGGTGTGAACGGAATGCTCTCCCGCTGAGCTACGCGCCCGCCCAGGAAGCCCGGTTTCTACGGTCGAGGGCCCGCGTTGTCAACGATCGATCCGGCGCCGAGGCCGAGCAGCTCGAGCAGCATATCCAACCGGTCGATGCGCGCGTCGGTATCGATCTGGTCGAGCGGCGTTCGGGCGTAGCCGTAGGTGACCAGAACCGCGCCGGTACCGGCGGCACGGGCGACGGCGGCATCGTGCTCGTTGTCGCCGACCATCACCGCCCGGTCCGCCGGAACGCCAAGCAGATCCAGGGTGCCGAGCAGGTGGCCGGCGTCCGGCTTGCGGACCGGAAACCGGTCGCCGCCGGCGGCCGCATCGATGCGGTGGGCGAGCCCCAGTGTCTGTAGGACCGCGCCGGTCGCTGCTTGCGGCTTGTTGGTGCACACCCCGATCCGCAGCCCGGCGGCCCGCAGCCGGTCCAGGGTGTCGATCACGGAGGGGTAGATGGTGGTCGCGGCAGTGGCGTCGGCTTCGTAGTGGGCGATGAAGCGGCCGGTCAGGGCATCGAGGCGCTCTGACGTCGCAGCAGTACCGGTTTCGGCCATCGCCCGCTGCACCAGCACCCGGGCGCCGTCGCCGATGAAGCGCCGGACTTCCAGCATCGACAGCGCCCGCCGACCTTCCTCGGCCAGCAGCCGGTTGGCGGCGCGACCGAGGTCGTCGGCGCTGTCGATCAGGGTGCCGTCCAGGTCGAACACGACGGCATCCACCGGACGACCGGCGAAACGGGCAGGCGAAGGCATGGGAAAGCTCCGGGAGGGGGCGAGGCGGGCTGCTCAGTCTTGCCGACCGACAGGACCCAGCGCAACCACCGTGCCGTCACGTTCCGTCGTAATTCGTGACTTCGCACCTACCGGGTGGCATGGCATCGTCCGGTAACCGTTGAGACCGCCAGGAGAATTCCGCGATGACCGATCGCCTCGCCGCTGTTGTGCTGGCCGCCGGCAAGGGCACGCGCATGAAGTCCGACCTGCCGAAGGTGCTGCATCGGGTGGCCGGCAAGCCGATGATCGAGTGGGTGCTGGACGCGGCCGGAACCCTTGGCGCCGATCCGGTGGTGGTCGTGACGGCTCCGGATCAGGATGCGGTTCGGGCGGCGATTTCGGGCCGCGCGACGACGGCCATCCAGGAGCAGGCGCTGGGCACCGCCGATGCCGTAAAGCCGGCGCGCGACGCACTGGCCTCGATCGCGGCGACTGGCGGTACCGTTCTGGTGCTGTACGGCGACACGCCGATGATGACCCCGGCGACGTTGGCCCGCATGGTCGAGGCCCGGAACGGCAAGGAGAACCCGGCGGTCGTGGTGCTCGGCTTCGAGCCGGACGATCCCGCGCTGTACGGCCGGCTGGTGCTGGGCGCCGACCACAGCCTGGAGCGGATTGTTGAAACGCGGGATGCCGGACCGGTGGAGCGTGACATCGGGTTGTGCAATGGCGGCGTCATGGCGATCGACGCCAGCGTGCTGTTCGAGATGCTGGACGCCATCGGCAACACCAACGTCAAGAGCGAGTTCTACCTGACCGACATTGTCGGCATAGCGCGGGCGGCTGGCCGGCGCTGCGCGGTGGTGATCTGCGACACGATTGAGACGATGGGCGTTGATTCCCGCGCCGGCCTGGCCACCGCCGAGGCGGCGATGCAGGCACGGCTGCGGGCCACCGCCATGGACAACGGCACCACCCTGACCGCGCCGGAAACGGTGTTCCTGTGCCACGACACCAAGCTTGGCCGCGACGTCACCGTGCACCCCCACGTTGTATTCGGCGCCGGGGTCAGCGTCGAGGACGGCGCCGAGATCCGCAGCTTCAGCCATCTGGAGGGCGCACGGGTCGCCGCCGGGGCGATCGTCGGGCCGTACGCTCGCCTGCGTCCGGGGGCGGATATCGGAGCCGGGGCGCACATCGGCAATTTCGTCGAGATCAAGAACGCGGTGATCGAGCCGGGCGCCAAGGCCAATCACCTTAGCTATGTCGGCGACGCCCGAGTGGGCGCCAAGGCCAACATCGGGGCCGGCACGATCACCTGCAACTACGATGGCTTCGCCAAGCACCACACCGACATCGGCGCCGGTGCCTTCATCGGCTCCAACACCGCGCTGGTGGCGCCGGTCACGGTCGGCGACGGCGCGATCGTCGGGGCAGGGTCGGTGGTGACCAAGGACGTGCCGGCAGATGCGCTGGCGGTAGTGCGCGGCGCGGAGAAAGTCATCCCCGGCGGGGCCGTCCGTTTCCGGGCCAGCCGCGCCAAGCCGGGGAAGGGCTGAGCCATGTGCGGGATCGTTGGCGCGCTGACCGGCCGGCCGGCCGCCCCTCTGATGCTCGACGCCCTGCGGCGGCTCGAGTACCGCGGCTATGATTCGGCGGGTCTCGCCACCATTCAGGACGGCAAGCTGCACCGCCGCCGGGCCGCCGGCAAGCTGTCCGAACTGGATGCCGTCGTGGCCGCCGACCCGTTGCCGGGCACGTCCGGCGTCGGGCATACGCGCTGGGCCACGCACGGTCCGCCGACGGTGGAGAATGCGCATCCGCACATCGCCGGTCGGGTTGCGGTCGTGCACAACGGGATCATCGAGAACTACGCCGAACTGAAGGCCGGGCTGAAGGCCGATGGCGTCACGTTCACCAGCGACACCGATACCGAGGTGGTCGCCCATCTGCTGGACCGGGCGATCCGGGCCGGGCAGACGCCGCAGGCGGCGATGGCGGCGCTGATGCCGCGGCTGACCGGCGCCTTCGCGTTCGTGGTGCTGGTGGCAGGCGAGGACGACCTGTTGCTGGCGGCGCGCCGGGTGTCGCCGCTGGCGATCGGGCTCGGCGACGGCGAGGCGTTCGTCGGCTCCGATGCGGTCGCGTTGGCGCCGCTGACCCGGCGGATCGTCTACCTGGAGGATGGCGACTGGGCGGTGCTGCGTCGCTCCGGCGTCGAGGTGTTCCGCGACGCCGGCGTGCCGGTGGAGCGGCGCGAGCAGATCTCCACGGTCAGCGCCGCCATGGTCGGCAAGGGCAACTACCGGCACTTCATGGAGAAGGAGATCCATGAGCAGCCCGAAGCCATCGCCCACACCCTGAACGCCGTGCTGGATCCGGGCACCGGGCGGGCGACGGTACCGTATCCGCTCGACGCACCGGACATCCCGAAGATCACCATCGTGGCGGCAGGCACCAGCTACTACGCGGGTCTAGCAGCGCGCTACTGGTTCGAATCACTGGCGGGCATCGCCACCGAGGTCGAACTGGCCAGCGAGTTCCGTGACCGCGACGTGGTGCTGCCCGAGCGCGGCGTGACCATCGCCGTCACCCAGTCGGGTGAGAGCTTGGATACTCTCATGGCCGTGCGTCAGGCCAAGGCCCTGGGCCAGAGGATACTGGCCATCGTGAACGTACCGGAAAGCACCATCGCCCGGGAATCGGACGGTGTTCTGCTGACCAGGGCGGGACCTGAGTTCGGAGTGGCGTCGACCAAGGCGACGGCGGCACAGCTCACCGCGTTCTGCGCGCTCGCCATCGCCCTTGGCCGGGCCAACGGCCGGCTGTCTGAGGAAAGGGCCATCGAATTGCGCGATGCGCTGGCCGGATTGCCAAGCCGGGTCGGCGAGGCGCTGCACCACGAGGCCCGCTATGTGCGTATCGCCCACGATCTGGCCCGGGCCCGCGACGTGCTGTATCTCGGCCGCGGCCTGTCCTACCCGATCGCGCTGGAAGGCGCGCTGAAGCTGAAGGAGATCACCTACGTCCACGCCGAAGGATATGCCGCCGGCGAGATGAAGCACGGCCCGATCGCGCTGATCGACGAGAACGTACCGGTGGTGATCGTGGCACCGACCGACCGGTGGTTCGAGAAGACCGCGTCGAACGTGTCGGAGGTACGCGCGCGCGGCGGTCGGGTGATCCTGCTGACCGACGCCGCTGGTGCGGAGCGGTTGGGTGAGAGCGATGACCATGTGGTCGTGCTGCCGACCGTAGATCCGGTGGTGGCGCCCATCCTCTACCTGGTGCCGGTTCAGTTGCTCGCCTACTACGCGGCGGTCGAGAAGGGGACCGACGCCGACCAGCCGCGTAACCTGGCCAAGAGCGTGACGGTCGAATGACCGGCGTCGGCGGCGATGCGGCAGCCCTGTTCGAGCGCTATCGGACCCCGCCGCCGCCGGATGCGACCGACAGCGACCGTGCGCTGGCCGAGGCGGCGGAACGGGGCAGGGTCGCCGTGGTGCCGGACGGTGTGGAGGTGGTGAGCTATCTCTGGCGGCCGGACGGCGGCTCAACCCGCCCTCCGGTCCTGCTGGTTCATGGCTGGGGGTCGCGGGCCACCCATCTCGGCGCCATCGTCAAGACATTGAACCGGGCAGGTCGGACCTGCTTGGCCTTCGATGCACCGGCGCACGGCGACAGTCCGGGCGCCGTCACCAGCATGCCGCAGGTGATCCGCTGCATGCGCGCAGTTGTGGCGATGTACGGGCCGGTCGACACCGTCGTCAGGCACTCGTTTGGCGGCATGGCGGCAGCCCTGGCGTTCGCCGACCGTCCTGAGCCTGGTGGCGCGCTGACTGCCGGAGCGCTGGCGCTGATCGCGGCACCGAGCACGATCGACAGCATGACGCGGCGGTTCCTGCTGGCTGAGGGGCTGCCGCTCGACCGGATGGATGCCTTGTATCGGGTGCTGACGATCGACTTCGGTTACGACGCTGCCGATTTCGATCTGGTTCGGGTCGCCGACCGGCTGCCGTCCCGATTGCTGATTGCCCACGATGAGGGCGATCTGGAGGTGCCGATAGCCGATGCCGAGCGCTTGACGGCGGCCCGGCCGGACGCCGAATTCGTCCGCACCGACCGGTTCGGCCACCTGCGCATCTTGTTCGCCCGTCCGGTTCTGGCGGCGCTGGCCCGACTGGTTCGTTCCTGACCCGCCGGAGTGCCGTTCCACGCGGGCCGATGCCAGTACCCATGGACGGGCAACCCATCCAGCACCATCTTCGGCAAACGGGATCCCATGCAGGCTTGGAGGGTCAGGCGATGCGGTTCGCAGTTGTCATGCTGTTGGTTGGAACGCTCACGTTGATCGCGCAGGAGCCGGCGATGGCCTCCCGGCTCGACGAGGCGAAGGTCGCTGTCGAGGCGACACTGGATCGGCTGAACGTCGACCGAGCGCGCATCAAGTCAATCTATCTGGCGCCTGACGATCACCCTAATGACGGCCCGGTGCCGAGCTATACCGGTTGGATCGCGTTCAACGACTGTCGCGGCAACCTGGTCGTGGATCTGAGCGCGACCGCCGCCGTCCGCGCGCTTTACACCACCGGTGCCTGCACGGTGCCGGGCGTCAACTGAACCGCCGGATCGCAGGCCATGTGATGCTGGTCGCGATAAACTCCGGCGTACTTCAACGCCCGCGGGACCGTCCCGACGACGATGAATCCCAAGGATTCGTATAGCCGAACCGCGGCCGTGTTTTCCGTCAGAACGTTCAGGTCGACGGCCTCCGACCGGGTCAGCGCCTCGGCGAGCGTGGCGGAGACCAGCGCGCGACCGATGCCGGTACCTCGCAGTCCGTCGCGCACATACACCCCCCACAGGTAGGCACGGTGCCGGGTGTTGGCGCCACCCGGCAGCATCCAGCCCGACATGCCGACGGTGTCGCCGTCAACGCAGGCGGTGAAGACGCCGAGTTCGGCGAACTCCAGCCGTCCGCGCCACCACTCCTCCGGCTGGTCGATTTCCTGATGCAAGCCGGTGCCGTAAACTTCCGGAGCCCGTTCCAACGATTCCAAGCGTATGGCCCGGAACACGGCCCAGTCTTGGGGGACGAGCTTGACGATCTCCGACCGCATCGCGGGCTGGCCTCTGCTGGCAACTATGACGACCCGGACAGCAATGCAGCGTCCAGAATTGTGAACTCTAGTCGGACGCCAGCAGCGAAGGAATGGTGTCGAAAACCAGAAACACGAGAATATGCCCAACCCGCCCGTCGACGCCGCACAGCGGGAGCATGGCCTCGGTGTTCTTCCGAAACTCCCGCTTCGGCCCGACATAGCTGACATTGGTCAGCACCGGCCGGCGTTCGTCGATGGTGGTTCGCAGCGCGGTGAACAACTCACCATCGCGGGAAATATGATCCAACGAACTCATCATCCGGCCGGTGTAGTTGTCGAAGAAATGCTCCCGGCAGTGGGATCCGATGACCCGATAGCGAAAATCCAACGGCTCGTAGAACACCTCGAGCAGAATGATGTAGGGCAGGAGATGCGGGATATGGATCGGATCGAACGACGTTCGCAGCGGCAGGTCGCCGTGCTTGGGCAGCGTGTCCCAGTACTCGAGCGCGAGGCTGGCGACGCTGCTGTTCGACGGCAGGTTTCGATCTGGAAGAATGTTCATGGGTCTGGAAACGACAGGGCTTGAGGAACGGGATAAATGGCGAAACACAAGGCCGTTGCTCGCCTCGGGAACCTATTCCGGAACCCTTAAGGAATGATCAATGAGGCATCCGAACCCGGCAGGTCCGCTGATCCGCGGGGACGGCCGCGAGCGGCTGCACAGAGCCGGTCGCCCTTTTAAACAGCGTGCCGGCACCTATAGTACCCCCTACGAACGCAACCGAGCGAACCGGAGAAAGCCATGGATCTCGTCAGCCGCCTGAAGGACCCCAGCCTGTTTCGTCAGCAGGCCTATGTCGACGGCGCCTGGGTCGATGCCGATGGCGGCGGCACGGTGAAGGTCGATGATCCGGCAACCGGCAAGACCATCGGCACCGTACCCGATATGGGAGCGGCCGAGACCCGGCGCGCGATCGAAGCGGCGAACCGCGCCTGGCCGGAATGGCGGGCCAAGACCGGCAAGGAGCGCTCGGCCATTCTGCGCAAATGGTTCGACCTGATGATGGCGAACCAGGACGACCTCGGCGCCATCATGACCGCCGAGCAGGGCAAGCCGTTGGCCGAGGCCAAGGGCGAAATCGCCTACGGCGCCTCGTTCGTCGAGTGGTTCGCCGAGGAGGCCAAGCGCGTCTATGGCGACATCATTCCGCACCATGCGCCGGGCAAGCGGATCCTGGTGATCAAGCAGCCGGTCGGTGTTGTCGGGTCGATCACGCCGTGGAACTTCCCGAACGCCATGATCACCCGAAAATGCGCACCGGCCCTGGCGGTCGGCTGCCCGGTGGTGATCAAGCCGGCCAAGATGACCCCGTATTCGGCCCTGGCGCTGGCCGAGCTGGCCGAGCGTGCCGGGTTCCCGAAAGGCGTGTTCAACATCGTGATCGGCAAGAGTGCCAGCGCCATCGGCACCGAGCTGGCGACCAACCCGATCGTGCGCAAGATCGGCTTCACCGGCTCGACCCCGATTGGCAAGCAGCTGATGGCGCAGGCCGCCGGCACGGTGAAGAAGATCAGCCTGGAACTCGGCGGCAACGCGCCGATGATCGTGTTCGACGACGCCGACATCGACGCGGCGGTGCAGGGCACCATTGCCTCGAAGTTCCGCAACGCCGGCCAGACCTGCGTCTGCGCCAACCGGATCTTCGTGCAGGACGGCATCTACAAGCAGTTCTCCGAGGCGCTGTCGGCGGCGGTCGGTGAGATGAAGCAAGGCGGCGGCTTCGAGCCTGGCGTGGTGCTGGGCCCGCTGATCGAGGGTGCTGCAGTCGATAAGGTCGAGGAGCATATCCAGGACGCCGTCGCCAAGGGTGCGAAGGTCGCCTATGGCGGCCAGCGGCTTTCGGACATGGGCGCCAACTTCTACAAGCCGACGGTGCTGACCGGCACGACGCCGGACATGAAGATCTTCCGTGAGGAGACTTTCGGCCCGGTAGCACCGCTGTTCCGCTTCAAGGACGAGGCCGAGGTCATCCGGCTGGCCAACGATACCGAATACGGGCTGGCCTCGTATTTCTACGCCCGCGATCTGGGCCGGGTGTGGCGGGTCGCCGAGGCGCTGGAGTACGGCATGGTCGGGGTCAACGAGGGCGTGATCTCGACCGAGGTCGCTCCGTTCGGCGGCATGAAGGAATCCGGCCTCGGCCGCGAAGGCTCGAAGTACGGCGCCGACGAGTTTGTGGAGTTGAAGTACATCCTGATGGGCGGCATCGGCGCGCCGTAACGGGGAAGCGCCCCGGCCGGTGGCTACGACCCTGCCGCCAGCCGGGCACGCTCCTGATCGTATTTTTCCTTGGAGATGGCTCCCGACAAGAACCGCTCCATCAGGTCGGGCTCGGTGATTGCCGACGTGGGTGCGACGGGTGCTGCTCGCACGGATGACGGCGAACCTTCTGCCGCGCGTGGCATATCCGGGCGGGCTCGGCTGATCTGCGGCTGCCCGATGGGATGAAACGTGCGGCTGTCGACTGGCCGATAGTTCACGAACATGGTCCGGGCGTCGCCTGACAGCCGCAATCGCTCAGCGCGGAACGGTCGGTGGTTGAGCCGCAACGCTGCCGCATCCCGTCGGGCGCCCGCCTCGTCGACCGCATATTCGGCGAACAACCGGATGTCCTGGGTCGTTGCCGTGTAGGCGGTGTCGAACGCGTTGGGGCCCGATCGGCGTGCCGGATCGTCAACCTCATAGCGACGGGTCTCGGCGCCCACCAGGATATCGCCGATATAGAGAACCTCGCCGGCCCGCACCCGGAACCGCGGGGCTTCGGGTGCCGCGACGCCGTTAGTCACGTATTGCAGCGGGGGACGACCTGCGGCGCGGTCGACCTGCGAGGTTGCCAGAAGGGCTTCAATTCCACCGACGAACAGGCCGGTGGCCGCTCCCTCCAACAGCGCCCCGCCGAGTCCGCCGCCGAATACGGGCGATTGATCGGAGTAGCGTGCCTTGCGAACCGTCCGCACCGCGGCAAGCACGTAGTCACCGGGCTCAAGGGCGAACGCGAGCCGACTTCCGGAGTCGCGCTGGAAGAACTGCTGTATCGGAAGAAGCGCGGAAGCGCTTCGTGGGACATAGGGATTCGCACGCACTGGGCCGGCCCGTCCCGCCGAGTCCACGGCGGTGACGTCGAGCGCGAACGGCTCCGAGCTGAGATCGTCCGGGCGTTCGAACCCAACGATCAGGACGCCGTGGTGAGGTGATACGAGCGCGCCCTCGTCGGGTGTTTCGATGCGATTGGTGACGGCGCAGCCGCCCAGCATCGATGCCATCACGAGAAGCACGAGAACGCGGAGCAATCTCGGTTCCCCCAAACTCACAGCGCCGCCCCCATGGCTCTGGCCGATCCTGATTAAGGGGTGCCAGACTCTACCCTTGAGTGTAACGGATCCAAGCCGGTTGCTGCCCGGCAGGCACGAGACCGTGAACATCATGGGGGTTTCGCCTACAGTGCGACGCCCCATCTTGGGCTGCGACCCTTTACGACCGGAAGAGACCTGACATGGCACGCTACGACTACGATCTGATTACCATCGGCGCCGGCTCCGGCGGCGTGCGCGCGTCCCGGCTGGCCGGGCGGTTCGGCGCCAGGGTCGCGGTGGTCGAGGAACTGCGGGTCGGTGGTACCTGCGTGCTGCGCGGCTGCGTGCCCAAGAAGCTGCTGGTCTACGGCTCGCACTTCCGAGAGGAAGTTGCAGACATGGCGGGATACGGCTGGTCGGTGGAGGGCGTGTCCCATGACTGGGGTGCGATGATCGCCGCCAAGGATAAGGAACTCGACCGGCTTCACGGCATCTACATGAACCTGCTGAACGGCGCCGGGAATACGGTGCTGGACGGCCGCGGCGTGGTGGTCGATCCGCATACCGTGGAGGTCGAAGGCAAGCGCTACACCTCGGAACGCATCCTGATTGCCACCGGCGGCTGGCCGAGCCTGCCCGACGTGCCGGGCATCGAGCACGCCATCACCTCGAACGAGGCGCTGGACCTACCGCAACGGCCGGAGCGGGTGGCGATCGTGGGCAGCGGCTTCATCGCCGTCGAGTTCGCCGGGATCTTCAACAGCTTCGGCAGCGAGACCCATCTGATCTACCGCGCCGACAAGGTGCTGCGCGGCTTCGACGAAGACATGCGTATTGCTCTGACTGGTGAGTTGAAGAAGAAAGGATTGCACCAGCATCCCGAGACCTTGCCGACCCGGATCGAGAAGGGCGCCGACTGCTACCTCGTGCATCTGAGCGATGGTGAAGTCCTGGAGGTCGACGCCGTGATGTACGCGACCGGGCGGAGCCCGAACACCAAGGGCATCGGCCTTGAAAGCGTGGGCGTGGAACTGGCAGACAATGGCGCGGTGAAGGTCGACGAATGGTCGCGCTCGTCGGTGCTGTCGATCTGGGCGATCGGCGATGTGACCGACCGCATCCAGCTGACTCCGGTGGCGCTGGCCGAGGGTCAGGCGTTTGCCGAGACCGAGTTCAACAACAATCCGATCCGCCCGGACCACGATGACGTGCCGAGTGCGGTGTTCAGCCAGCCGCCGATTGGCACGGTGGGTCTGAGTGAGGCGGCTGCGGCCAAGAAATACGGGGCGCTCGACATCTACGTCTCCGGCTTCCGGCCGATGAAGTACACGATGACCGAGAACTCCGAGCGTGGGCTGATGAAGCTGGTGGTCGACCGGGCCAGCCAGCGGGTGGTCGGGGCTCACATGCTCGGCGTCGACGCGCCGGAGATTATCCAGGGGGTCGCCATCGCCGTGCGGATGGGCGCGACCAAGCGCGACTTCGACCGGACCATCGGCATCCATCCAACCGCGGCCGAGGAGTTCGTCACCATGCGCGAGAAGCGCCCGGACCCGGAGAACGTCGCCGCTGCGGAGTGACGATTTCAGACAGTCCGGTGGCGGCGCGGTTCAGCGGTTGAAGATGATGTTGCCGATGAACGCGTTGCCGCCGGTGGTCTTCTGCTGGACCTTCTGGTGGGTAGCATCGTCCTTGGTGAAGCCGGCCGAGGTCATGCGGTCGATCGTCTGCAGGTGAAGCGCGTCGCGCAGGTTGAACTCGATCAGAACGCTGCGGACGCGCGGGTCGGCCAGGACCCGGGTAGCGCCGTGGACGATCGCCGGCTCCAGGCCGTCAACGTCGACCTTGATGCAGGTCGGGCACGGCAGGCCGTGCTCGAACACCAACTGGTCGAGAGTCGTGGTCACCACCCCTGGCGGGAACTGCCGGGTGTGCGGAACGATGGTGTCGGTCATCGCGTTCATGACCTGGTGGCCGCTGGTGCCGGGATCGGGCGAGGTCAGCATGATCTCGCTCAACCCCGTCTTGTCCGACAGGCCGAGGCAGTAGGCCCGGACCCGCTCGCCGAGCCGATTGTCGAAGATGTTTCCGCACAGCAACGCGTAGCTGCCGGATTCCGGCTCGAAGGCGTAGGCCCGAAGCTTGCGCGTTGCCGCGGCCCAGATCGTGTACAACCCGATATTCGCGCCGATGTCGTACAGGATATCCTCGGCGGACATCCTGGAGATCCAGTCGATGGTCTCCGGTTCTTTTTGGTAGAGCGACAGAACACGGAGCGCCGACACCTTGTTGGTGGTCCGGTAGACGACGGTGGTGCCACCCTCCTGCAGGTTCACCCGCGGCAACTGCTTGTAGTAGTTGTCGGCCGAGTCGATGTGGGCCTGCATCTGCGCGGGAAGGTCATTGGACATTGGGCGAACCCTGTCGTTCGATGTTGCGAGAGCGGACTTCGACCGGCTTTTCCGCCAAGCGCGCCATCACTTCTTCTGGTTGACCTGGAACTGCACCAGCCGCCGGGTCTTGCCCGGCGCCACCGCTTCAACGCCGTGGAAGCTTTGCATGCCCGGGGCAAAGATCAGCGCGGTGTTCGGTCGATAGGGCACCCGGGACACCGCGGCGAACGCTTCGCGTGGCATACGGGCGCCGTTGCGCACTTCCGGGCCGAGCTTCTTGGGGTCCTCAAGGGCATAGATCGAGGTTCCCAGGGTCTCGTCGGCGCCCGGTTCGGCGAGGTAGATCAGGGTGGTGACCAGCTTGCGATGGGTGTCAGTGTGCGGCGCCAAGGCGTAGCCCGAACGGTCCTCGATGACCTCCAGTGCCGGCTCCACCGGTATATCGGCGGTGGTGTGCCGCTTGGCGATGTCTTCGGCGAATTTCTGCATCAGCAGCGTGACGATCCGCTGGTCGGACAGGGTCTTCCAAAGCGCTTCCAGCGCCGGCAGAGCGGTTGCCGCAGCCGCCCGGTCGTCGACCACCGGGATGTTGAACCGCTCGTTCTCGCTGGAGATGCCGGCCTTGGCAGGGTCGTTCCGGCGGGTCAACGCGGTCTCGAACCGGCTGGTCATCAGGGCGGAGAACAGGTCCTGGTGCAGGAAGTCCTCAAGCACCAGATGGCGGAACGGCCAGAACCGCGGCATCGCGTTGATGATCGCGTAGAACGAGTGCCAGACATACGCGGACGGTTCGAGACTGGGCATATGCCTGCCTGATCGGTTCGACGGGTGTTGCCATCGACTATAGCCGATCTGGCGCATCGAAGGGGGAATGCATCGGTAGCGGGCGGGAGGCGACCCGCCGACCGGTGGTCAGCCCTTCATCTCGACTTCGATGAACACGATGTCATGGTCGTCATCATTGATGACGTTGTGCTCGACCCCGAGCGGGCGGGAGTAGGACTGGCCGGCGACCATTTCGGCCGGGCTGTCGCCGTTCGGGCCGGCGATCTTCAGGCGGCCGCCCTCGATCGGCACGACGACGTACGCCATTTCGTGGCGGTGCCAGCCGGTGGCGGCCCCTTTCGGGATTCGCCATTCGGTTACCCGGACGCGGTCGTCGTCGACCTGAACGGTCGGGATGGCGGGCAGATAGTCGTCGGCCATGATGCTCTCCAAGGCGAAAGGGCTGAGGTGACGATGCCGCGTGCCGAGGCGTTGCGCAATGCGATGCGACCCGAATCGGCTGGCAGCGGCCGGTTGCGGCTGATAGAACCGGCGAAAATCCGTCGAACGACCACCCAGGGAGGGTGCGATGATGCGCGAATGGAGCCCGTCAAGCTGGCGCTCGAAGCCGATCCACCAGCAGCCGGGATACCCGGACCAGGATCGGCTGCACCAGGTGGAGAAGACCCTGAGAGGCTATCCGACGCTGGTGTTCGCCGGTGAGGCGCAGCGTCTGCGCAAGTCGCTCAGCGAGGTTGCCGCCGGCCGGGCGTTCCTGCTGCAGGGCGGGGATTGCGCCGAGAGCTTTGCTGAGTTCTCGGCCGACAACATCCGCGATTCGTTCCGGGTTTTCCTGCAGATGGCGGTGGTTCTGACCTTCGGCGCGGCCTGCCCGATCGTGAAGGTCGGTCGGGTGGCGGGGCAGTTCGCCAAGCCGCGCTCCTCCGATGTCGAGGTGATCGACGGCAAGTCGCTGCCCAGCTACCGCGGCGACATGATCAACGCGATGGAATTCACCGACGAGGCTCGGACGCCGGATCCAGATCGGCTGCTGCGGGTCTACAACCAGTCGGCGGCCACGCTGAACCTGCTGCGCGCCTTTGCCCAGGGTGGTTTCGCCAATCTGGAGGAAGTCCACCGCTGGACGTTGTCGTCGCTGTCGGACGCGCCGCAGAACGACCGGTTCGAACAGATCGCCGCGCGCATTGACGAGTGCCTAGCGTTCATGCGGGCGTGCGGGCTGACTCCGGACAACATCCAACAGCTGCGTGAGACCGAATTCTACACCAGCCACGAGGCGCTGCTGCTCGGCTACGAGGAGGCGCTGACCCGCAAGGACACCATCACCGACGACAAGGGCTGGTACAACACCGCAGCCCACATGGTGTGGATCGGCGACCGCACCCGGCAGCTCGACGGTGCCCACGTGGAATACTGCCGTGGCATCCACAACCCAATCGGCATGAAGTGCGGGCCGAGCCTGGAGCCGGACGACCTGATCCGGCTGGTCGACGCGCTCAACCCGCGCAACGACCCTGGCCGCCTGACCCTGATTGCCCGCTTCGGCTCCGACAAGGTCAAAGAGGCGCTGCCGCGTCTGGTCCGGGCCATCGAGCGCGAGGGCCGCAACGTCGTCTGGTCGTGCGATCCGATGCACGGCAACACGGTCAAATCGTCGACTGGCTACAAGACCCGGCCGTTCGACCGGATCCTGGCGGAAGTGCGCGGCTTTTTCGAAGTCCACGAGGCCGAGGGCACCTATGCCGGCGGCGTGCATTTCGAGATGACCGGTCAGGATGTCACCGAGTGCATCGGCGGTGCGAACCGGATCACCGAGCATGCCTTGGCCGATCGCTACCACACCCATTGCGACCCGCGGCTGAACGCGTCGCAGTCGCTGGAACTGGCTTTCCTGATTGCAGAGATGCTGAGAAGGCGCCGCACTGGTGCAGCAGCGCCACTTAAGGCGGCCTCCTGATCCCGCTACCGTTGTCGCGCCGCGGGACACCGCGCTATCGTGGGTGACCCAACGGCCGGGAGCCGGTGATGAGTGTAGTTGAGCGTTTGGACGGTGAGCCGGTTCTGCCCGAGCCCGAACAGGGTGATCGGTGGCTGTCGACCACCCGCCATCCGACGAACGAGACGCTTGGCGGTTACGTCGATAAGTACTTCCTGCGCACCAAGGATTGCGTTGCGCGGTTCGGTGACAAACGGGTGACTTACGCGATTTTCATGCGCCGCCCGGTGACTTGTGCCCCGCGCCTGGCGGTCGAGTGGATCCAGGCGATGGCTGCGGCCCGGGGGGTGACCTTCGACATTGAGGTGACCCACAAGGAAGGCGCATGGGTCGGCGCCGGCGAGCCGATCCTATACGTCACCGGATCGCTGTTTCATCTGGTCGACCTGGAGACTCAGTACCTGCAGAAGCTGGGTGCCGCCTGTGTATCCGCCTACAACGCCTACACCATGTGCGTGGAGTTGCCGAACACGGCGTTTCTGGCGATGGACGCCCGGCACTGCGCCGGGACAGAGATGGCCGAGATCGTCGCCTACGGCGCCAGCGTCGGATCAGCGAAGGCTCGCAACAAGGTTGGCGCCAAGGGATTCATCGGCAACGCCTCTGACGCGACCGCGCATTATTTCGCCCAGCAGCGCGGCTTCGGCACCATGCCGCATGCGTTGATCGGCTATGCCGGATCGACGGTACGGGCGGCCGAGATGTTTCACGAAACCCACCCGTCGGAGAATTTGACGGTGCTGGTCGACTACTTTGGCCTGGAGATCGTCGACTCGCTTGCCGTGTGTCGACGGTTTCCGGACCTTGCAGCGGCTGGCCGCCTGGCTATCCGCCTCGACACCCACGGCGGCCGCTACATCGAGGGACTCGATATGGCCGAGGCTTACCGGGTGCTCGACCGCAACGCGCCCGAGGCGATCCGAGGCTACCGTTCGGAAGCCGAGCTGAAGTCGCTGATCGGCACGGGCGTTTCGGCCGCCGCCATCTGGCATGCCCGTGAGCAGCTCAATCAGGCCGGCTTCCCGGCGGTCCGGATCGTGGCATCGTCTGGCTTCGGGCCGGAGAAGTGCCGCGTGATGGCGCTGGCCAAGGCGCCGGTGGATGTCATCGGCACCGGCTCGTATCTGCCGGAGAAGTGGAGTGAGACCTACGCGACCGCCGATATCATCGAGTACGAAGGCGAGGCGCGCGTGAAGGTCGGCCGCGAATTCCTGCTACGGGGTGGGGAGCAGTAATGCCAGACAAGGTGCTGATCGTCGTTCACCAGAAGCACTCGACACCGGGCCGGGTCGGGGAACTTCTGGAGGCACGTGGCTACACGCTGGACCGTCTCTGTCCGTGCCTGGATCATCCTTTGCCCCCGGATCCGTCCGAGTACGCGGCCGTGGTCGTGTTCGGCGGACCGATGAGCGCCAATGACGACCATTGCCTCGCCGGAATCGGCCGGGAGATCGACTACACCAACCGGGTGCTGGACAGCGGTGTGCCGTATCTCGGGATTTGCCTCGGCGCGCAGATCCTGGCGCGCGCGCTCGGCGGCTCGGTGACGCCGCATCCGCAGAACCATGTGGAAGTCGGCTATACCAGGGTTGAACCTGTGCCGGGCGCCGAAGAGTTGTTCGAGCACTCGCGGTTCTTCTACCAATGGCACCGCGAAGGCTTCGAGATGCCGCGTGGTGCGACCCCGCTGGCGACCGGCACCGGAGCATTCCCCAATCAGGCGTTCCGGGTTGGCGAGAAGGTCTACGGGCTGCAATTTCATCCCGAGATCACCCTGGCGATGATCCATCGCTGGAACCTGGGGGGCGGGCATCGTCTTCATCTGCCCGGGGCGCAACCGAAACGCGCTCACTTGAAGGGCTTCGAGTTGTTCAACGACGGGATCGAGCGATGGACGAACGCGCTGTTCGATCGGATGGGGTTGATGGGGGTTCCGTTGAGCCGCGCCGAGGCCGCGGAGTAGGCGGGGTAAGTCGTCGTCAGGCACTCTTCGGCGACGGTAGCCGGACCCGTGCTGTCGTGCCTTCGCCAATCCGGCTTTCAATCTGAAACTTCGCCCCGATCGCTTCGGACAGCGATCGCACGATTGCAAGGCCGAGGCCGACGCCATCACGCGGTCGGCTGGCAGTCTCCGACGCCTGCACGAAGGGTTTGGTCACTTCGTCGATCATGGCCGTTGGAATGCCGCAACCGTCGTCGCAAACCGACACCCACACGTTTCCGGTTGAATCCGGTTTGATGTCGACGACGATCGATCCGCCACGCTCGGTGAACTTCGATGCGTTGGTCAGCAGATTGACCAGGATCTGCTTCACCGCCCGCCCGTCGCTGTGGACGACCGGAGCGTCGGCCGCGCCTGTGACGGTCAATGACACACCGCGAGCCTCGCATCGTGGAGCCACCAGCATGATAGCCTCGTCGACGATGTCGCGGATGACGAGAGGTTCTTTGACCATCTCGATCCGGCCGGACTCAATCCGGGCAAGGTCGAGAAGATCGTCGATCAATTCAAGCAAATGAACAGCACTGGTTCGGATGTCTCGGGAGTACTCGGCGTAGCGCGGGTGCCCGACCGGTCCGAAGACTTCAGCCTGCATGATCTCACTGAATCCCATGATCGCGTTCAACGGAGTGCGCAGATCGTGGCTCATGTTCGCCAGGAACCGCGACTTCGCCCGGTTTGCAGCCTGCGCCTCGACCATCGCGTCGTGCAGTCGCTGGACGTACTCATGCTCCCGGGTCACATCCGTGCCGGTGCCTCGGTATCCCTGAAAGGTGCCGTCATCACCAAGGATTGGCCGACCGCGCAGGGAGACCTGTCGATCGCCGGACGGCGTGCCGATTCGAATGCGTCGACCGTGGATTGGCCGGCGTTCGCGCAGATCTTCCTCGAGCGCCTGGAGGCCGGGATCGTCCCAATCGTAGAACGGCAGCTCTCGCCGGGTCCGACCGACTATCCGGTCCGTTGGTATGCCCGAGATCTCGACGAACCGATCGGACACGAACGTGATCTGTCCGGCGGCATTGGTCTCCCAGACCCAGTCGGAGGCGATGTCGATGATGTCCCGGAACCGCCGTTCGCTCTGCGCCAGCGCGGCGGTGCTTTCGACCGACAAGGTCGCGTCGGTGAAAATGCCCGACCACAGCGTGGTCCCATCGGTCAGCCGGCGCGCTGCTGCGCGCACGCGCAGCCAACGCGTGGACCCGGCGGGCCGAGCAAGCGGAAGTCTTATGTTCAACTCGTCGAGCTGTTCGGCTGAGGTGTTCAGGCCCTCGGTGAAACGGTGTGTGTCCGGTTGGGCGAGCAGATCAGCCAGCGCGCAGCCCCAGTCCGCGATGAATGCCTCGGATGGAGTCCCGGTCAATTCGAGGATCCGGTCGCTCATGTAGGTGCAAGCAATGTCTCCCGCTCCTCGGCGCAGTTCGAAGATTGCGCCGGGGAGCGTCTTGGCCAGGGCGCTGAGCGTGGCTTCGACGCTCCTCTCTCGGCTGATGTCCTCGTAGATGGTGACCGCGCCGCCGTCGGGGGTCTGGATGTCGTGGAAGCGGATCACCCGGTTCTCAACCGACAGGAACTCCCCAGTCGGATTGCCCCGCTTGCGTCTGTGGAGGCGCTCATCGGCGGCGGCTTCGATTACCGGATCGTCTCGAAAGAATCGACGCGTTCGTTCGGTGATCGTTGCAAAATCGGGTCGGTCGTCGAACGGTCCGGTGTGGGCGAACAGTTCACGGAAGCGGGCGTTCGTGTGGACCAACCGATCCTCGGTATCCCATACGGCCACTGCGATTTGGGTATGGTCGAGTGCGAACAAGAGCCGAGGCCAAACCTCTCCAGCCTCGGCACCGTCGGTACCGAGCAACACACGGGCATCGGGCGACGGCCGGGTCGTCACGTCAGGCAGACTCGTTACTATCGTCAAAGGCGCAGCATGCCACGCCACCCGTTAACGGTCCGTCAAGCGGCTTTGTCCCCGCCGAGGTCACGTCCCCGCGAGATATTCGACCGCTGCGTCGACGCCGCCCACTCCATGGGGGATGCCCTGGCGCTTCAGTTGCAACTCGACCGAGGCAAGGCACCCGAGGATCATCGGCTCGTTGAGATCGCCGAGGTGCCCGATCCGGAAGACTTTGCCGTTCAGCTTCGAAAGCCCGCCGCCCAACGCCACGTTGGTTTCGGACAGCAGCTTGCCGCGGAACACGTTGGCGTCGAAGCCATCGGGCATCGAAACGGCGGTCACCGAATTCGATAGGGCGTGGTCGTCTCGCCCGAACAGGGTCGGGCCGTTGCCGCGACCCCAGGCTCGCACCGCCCGGCGCGTCGCTTCGGCCAGGCGGGCGTGGCGTGCGAACACCGCATCCATCCCCTCCTCCAGGAGGATCCGAAGTCCTTCGCGCATGGCGAAGAACAGATGACTGGGTGCCGTACCGGCGAACCGCAGCGTGCCGTTCTCTCCGGTCTTGAGTTCGTTCCAGTCGTAGTATTTACGCGGCAGCGTGGCGGTCTTGGTCATCGCCAGCGCCTTCTCGCTGACCGCCGAGATTCCGAGCCCGACCGGCAGCATCAGGCCTTTCTGCGACCCGGCGACGGCGACGTCGACACCCCATTCATCCATGCGGAAATCCATGGAGGCGAGCGACGAGATCGTGTCCGATATCAGCAGCGCTGGATGCCCGGTCGCCCGGATCGCCGCGCCGATGCCGGCGATGTCGTGGGTCATGCCGGTCGATGTCTCGTTGTGGACGATGGCCACGACTTTGATGGTCCCGGCGGTGTCGGCGCGCAGCCGGTCCTCGACCCGATTGGGATCGACGGCGCGGTCCCACGGGTTCTCCAGGGTTTCGACCTTCAGCCCGAAGGCGCGGCACATCTCGGCCCAGGATTCCGAGAAACGGCCGGTTTCGCACATCAGCACGGTGTCGCCGGGCGAGCAGATGTTGGTCATCGCCGCTTCCCAGGAGCCGTGCCCGGACGAGGCGTAGATCATAACCTCGCCGGTGGTCTTCATGACCTTCTTCAGGTTGTCCCGGCACTCGATCTGGATGTCGAAGAACTCGGGCGTCATGAAATCCAGGGCGGGCCGATGCATGGCCTGGAGAATACGGTCCGGGATGTTGGTCGGCCCGGGGATGTTCAGGAACTGGCGGCCGGCAAGACGGGGCATGGGCTTACTCCATTCCCTCGACCAGCATCGACCGGCTCACTGCCGCGCGATGACGGATGGCGAGCGGTCCCGCATATTCCGGCGAGTGATACCAGGCTTTGGCCTGCTCCAGGCTGGCGAACCGCAGGATGACGACCCGGCCGAGCGGAGGCTCGCCTTCCAGGACTTCCACCTGTCCGCCGCGGGCGAGATACTCGCCGCCATACTGAGAGATGGTTGCCGGAACCTGTGCCCGATATTCCTCGTAGGCGGCCGCGTCCTTCACGTCGACCTGGGCAACGATATAGGCATAGGGCATAGCATCCTCCGTGGTGGGCGCATCGTCGGCCGAAGCGGGACCCCGGCGTGAGCCGGCATCCTGGCTGATATCGTAGTGGGCGTGGGATGAAAAACTCTCATCCGCGCATGAGCAAAACTCTCACCCGCTCACACGTTTCGCTGAAGCTGCCGGTCGAGGCTCTGGCGAACCGCGATAGCGGCCAGTGCATCGAGAGTGGGTGTATCGATACCAGCGGCGCGGGCGAACGCGATTGGCGCGAGCAGCATGGTGTCGAGTTCGAGCGGCCGGCCGCGGTCATAGTCCTGGCGGATCGACGGCATGTGATCGGGAGCCTTCGGCCGAAAGGCTTCCGGCTCGAACTGGCTGACGTCGATGCCGTGGGCGGATGCTACCGCCATGCCTTCTCGCGCCGCTCGCACGAACATCGCACCGATCCGCTCGTCGTCGCGCACCACGGTCGCGCGCTGCCCGGTGATCAGACAGATGATCGACACCGTCATGTTCACCAGCAGCTTGTCCCAGATCGCCTGCCGGATGTCCGCAACCGGCGGTGAGTCGATGCCGGCGCTGTTCAACATCTTGCGCAGGGCGTCGACCGATGCATCCCCTCGGTCATCGGGTCGTCCGATCAGCAGGGTGTTCCGCGAGTCGTTCTCGTGCAGGACGACGCCGGGTTCCATCATCGTATTGGAAGAGTGGATCACCGCCCCGATGGTCCGTTCGGACGCGACGGCCGCGGCAAGCACCCCAGCAGGATCGAGGCGCGGCAGATCGGGCGGTTGTGGACGAGGCGGGGCGATGCCGTCGGCGTACCACCAGGGGATGCCGTTCTGCGCGAAAACCACGACCGTGTCGGGGCCGAGCAACGGCCCTACGCTGGCGGCCAAGTCAGGCAAGGCAGTGGTTTTGACCGTCGAGATCACCACGTCCTGCGGACCAAGGGCCGCGGGATCGTCGGACAGGTTTAAACGCGCGCTGAAGGTCGTACCGCGGCTCCTCAGCACCAGACCTTCCGACCTGACACGAGCCAGTGTTTCGCCGCGCGCTACCGCCGAGACCTGATGGCCATCGGCGGCCAGCCGGGCGGCGATATGGCCGCCGATGGCACCCAGTCCAAACACGCAGACACGCATGCCGCTTCCCTCGTTGACGCGATCCCGGATCACTCCGGCTCGACCGGTTCGCCGATGTGCCGGGCGAAGGCGGCCCGGATGGTTTCGCCGGCCCGCTCGATGTTGCGTTCCAGTGCCGGGAAATCGACGGCGCGACCGGTCCGCGCCAGCCGCCGTTTCAGCGCTTCCGGCGCCGACTCCGGGTCGAAATTGCGACCGACGGTCAGCCGGAGCAGCCCCTGCAGGTTGCGCCAGATCCGGGTGGCGTTCGCCAGGAACTCGGCCTCCTCGGTGGCCAGCAGTCCGGCCGCGCCGAGCTTGCGGAACGCCTCGGCGGTGTTGCCGTCCAGGATCTCTGGATGCCGGTGCGCCTCGCGAAGCTGCAGATATTGAGCGATGAACTCCAGGTCCAGCAGGCCGCCGCGCCAGTGCTTGACCTCCCAAGGGTTGGCTGAGCGGTGTTCCTTGGCGGTACGAGCCCGCATCGAAGCAATGTCGGCAAGCAAGGTGTCGGGATCGCGCTTCTCGGTCAGGACCGATCGGACATGCTGTTCGATCCGGCTTCGCAGGGCCGCCGGGCCGGCGACGGTGCGGGCGCGGGTCAGCGCCATGCGCTCCCACGTCCAGGCGTCCTCGGCGTGATACTTCTCGAAGGCCTCCAGACTGGTCGCGACCGGTCCCTTATTGCCGGTCGGGCGCAACCGCATGTCGATTTCGTAGAGAGCGCCCTCGGCTGTCTTGGCGGACAGCGCCGAGATCAGGCGCTGGCCAAGTCGGATCGTGTAGGCCGATGTCATCAGAGGTTTCGCACCGTCGGACTCGCTGTCCAGCGGCGTGTCGTAGATGAACACAAGGTCCAGGTCGGAGCCGTGGGTCAGTTCCCGCCCGCCGTATTTGCCGAGTGCCAGGACCGCGATCGCGGGCGTGTCTGCATCCGGCAGGCGACCATGACGCTCGGCAAACTCGGTCTCGACCAGCGGCAGCAACGAGCGAATGGTGGCGTCGGCAATATCGGAGAACGTCTCGCCGGCGTGGTCGGCGTCGAGATGCGCCTGGATGATCTGCACGCCGACCTGAAACCGCCGGTCAGCGGTCCAGCGACGGGCGGTATCCAGACCCACCTCATAGTCGTCGACCGCTGCCAGATGGCGCTCAAGCTCGGCGGCCAGGCCATCGGCATCGGGGAGCGGCAGCATTGCGTCGTGAGTCAGCACACCTTCGAACAGCGCCGGCTCGCGGCCGAGTTGCGAGGCCAACGACGGCGCCATGCCCAGGATTTCAGCCATCACGTCGATCAGCGACGGATTGGCGTGGAACAGACTGAACAACTGCACGCCGGCCGGCAGAGCCTCCAAAAACCGGTCGAAGCGGCGGAGCGCCTGATCCGGCTGTGGCATCCGACCCAGGGCTTCCAGCAGGGCCGGCGTCAACTCGGTCAGCAGTTGACGCGCTCGCTCGCTGCGCGTGGCTCTCGTATGGCCGCGGTGCCAGTCCCGGATCGTCTCGGCGACCGCGCCGGGATCCTCGAATCCGAGGCTGGCGAGAGTGGCGACGGTCTCAGGGTCGTTGTCAGTGCCGGTGAACACCAGACTACCGGCTTCGCTGGACGGCATGGACAAGGCAGGAGCCTCCTCAAACAGGCGCGCGTAGTGATAGGCGACGGTGTGCAGATGGTGGGCCAGATCGCCACGGAAACCCTTTGGGTCCTCGTAGCCCAGGAAGGCCGCAAACCGGTCGAGTTCGGCGGGATCGTCCGGCAGGATCTGCGTCTGCTTGTCGTCGACCATCTGGATCCGGTGTTCGACCTTGCGCAGGAAGCGGTATGCAAGCTTCAGGGCGTTGGCAACCTCGCTGCGGACCCGGCCGGCCTGGACCAGCGCCGCCAGAGCCTCTTCGGTGCCGCGGGCGCGCAAGCGTGCGTCGCGCCCGCCCCAGATCAGCTGTTGGGTCTGAGCGAAGAATTCGATCTCGCGGATGCCCCCTCGACCCAGTTTGACGTTCTGGCCCTCGGCCTTGATCACCGCGCCCTTCTTGTGCACAGCGATCTGCCGCTTGATCGAATGCACGTCCTGGATGGCGGCAAAATCGAGATGCCGCCGCCAGACAAACGGCCGCAGGGAACGCAGGAAGCTGTCGGCGGACTCCGGGTCGCTGGCGACCGGTCGCGCCTTGATCATGGCGGCGCGTTCCCAGTTCTGACCCATGCTTTCGTAGTAGGTCTCGGCTGCGGTCATCGACACCGCCGGAGGGGTCGAATTGGGGTCGGGGCGCAGGCGCAGGTCGGTACGAAATACGTAGCCGTCGGCGGTCCGCTCCTCCATCAGTTTGACCATGGTCCGGGTGGCATTGACGAATGCCTGCCGCAACTCCCAATGCTCGGCATAGGCCGGCAAGGCATCGTCGAACAGCACAATCAGATCGATGTCGCTCGAGTAGTTGAGTTCGCGGGCGCCAAACTTGCCCATCGCGAGACACACCAGACCGGATCCGATGATCGGATCGTCGGCATTCGAGTCCAGCGGCAGCTTGCCGCGTCGAATCTGCTCCAGAAGGGCATGACGCCAGGACACGGTGAGCGCGCGCTCAGCCGACTCCGAGATCGCTCCGGTCACTTCGGTCAGGTCCCACAAACCTGCGATATCGGCGACAGCAACGGCGATAGCAGCGCGTCGCTTGGCGATACGAAGCCCTTTCATCACGGCATCGATGCTGCCTGACGGATCAACAGCCTCGAAGTCGGACCATACTCGACGGATGCCGGCATCGATTCCGTCGCGCAGCATGTCGACGACAAAGGCCTGTTCGCGAAGCGTTTCGCGGGTGAGGTAGGGGCTGTGTGCGACGATGCCTTCAATCAGGGCCCGGCAACCGGGATCGGCGAGGGTGGCGATGGCTGCGTCCTGATTCTCGGAACCGCCATGCTCGGCCGCGCGTTCCTGCCAGCGCTCGATGCCGACGCGCACGGCGTTGGGATCAATCGGAATCGGCGGGGTTCGCGGCTGTAGTTGGAAGGTCAACACACTCTCGGGACAACGGTTTCGGCAGTAAGGGCACAGTGCGGAGATCGGCGCGCCGCGGTCAAGACGGGGCGTCGTCGCCCATGGAGGAACGTGATATCAGGGAGGATAGCTCCAAGACCCGCCGACGGGGTTCCGGTTCCGTGATTCATCGCATCGCTGTCGTTTGCCTTGAGGTCGTTCTGGCGCTTGTCGTCGGGGTTGTTCTTGTGGGTGCGGTGCTGGCTTGGCGCCTGTCGGACGGGCCGATCGTTCTCGACGTGTTGAAACCCTACGTCGAGACGATGCTGAGCCCGCCGAACGCCGGGTTCCGAACCGAGGTCGGCGTCACCCAAGTGTCTTGGAACGGCTGGAATCGGGCGCTCGATGTCGTTGCCGCCGACGTCTCGATGATCGAGCCGGACGGAAGCATCCGGGCACGTGTCGATTCGATTGCGGTCGCACTCAGTCCCAAGGCGCTGTTGGCCGGCCGGCTGGCGCCGAAGCGGATCAATGTCATTGATCCGAAGGTCACCGTGGTGCGGACGGCTGACGGCGGTTGGCGCCTGATGCCGGAGAGCGACGGGCCGGCGACCGAGTTTGATCTGTCCGGCCTGCTGCAGGCGTTCTCGGGAACAACCCCTGACAGCCCGTTGTCGGAATTGCTTGAGATCGACATATCCGGCGCCCGAATCCGTTTGGTTGACGATCAACGGGGAGTGTCGGTTACAGCCCAAGGCGTTGTCGCCGCATTGGTGCGGACACGGGACGGGTTGGCATTCCACGGCGAGGCCACGGTGGCTTGGGATGCGGGAGCGCGGACACCTGTTGAATGGCATGGCGGCTATCGCAATTCATCTGGGCGTGTTGACGTGGAGGCACGGCTGAACGGCTTGCCGGTCGATGCCTTGGTCTCGCTGCACCCTGCCCTGGAACGGCTTAGGGGTATTTCGGTGCCGGTGAGCGGTGCAGTGCGCATCGCGACAGGTATTACCGGCGTCGGTCTTTCCGGTTCCGCCGAGTTGGAGTTCGGCCCCGGTCGGGTCTCGATACCCGGATTGATCGACCGGCCGGTCGATCTTGCCGGCGGAACGGCAACGATCACCGCTGGTGCTGACCTTGAACAGGTCAAGCTGGACGGGACGCTTGATCTGGGCGGACCCAAGGTCGCGCTGTCGGCGACCGCGCTGCGCGCCGGTTCGGGCTACGGAGTGACGCTTGACGCCGTGGCGGAGAAGATGCCGGTCAATGATCTTGAGCGCTATTGGCCCGAGATTGTCGCCCCACCGGCACGCGAATGGGTCACCGAAAACCTGCGCGATGGCATTGTGCCGCGGGCAACCGCGCATGCCGAGGCGTGGCTCGATCCGACGGACGTCGGAACGCTGCGCCTCGATACGATCGGCGGCAAGATCGACTTCACCGGAGTGACGACCCACTACTTTCGCCCGCTGCCGCCGGTCACCGCCGTGGAAGGCACCGCGGTGTACGATGCCGACAGCTTCGATATTACGATTACCGCGGGCCGCCTGGACCGGCTGACGCTGGATCGGTCGCGTGTGCTGATCCGGGGACTGGTGGTGGAGGTCGAATACGCTGACATCGACGTCGCGGTGCGCGGTCCGCTGTCCGATGCCTTGCGAGTGATCGATCACCAGCCGCTCGGCTACCCGAAGAAGCTTGGCCTCAAGCCTGACGAGGTGTCCGGCTTGGCTGGCGCCCGGCTGCGCTTCGACTTCCTGCTGCGCAAGGACTTGACGATAGAGCAGGTGAAGTTGGCTGCGGCAGCGAATCTCACCAACGTCCACCTGCCGGGCGTGGTGGCGGGGCACGACCTGGATGACGCAGAACTGACCCTCGACCTGAACGGCGCCGGCATGAAGCTGTCGGGGACGGGAACCGTTCTGGGTGCCAAGGCGGAGGTCGCGCTCGACCAGCGGTTCCACCGCCGCGGTTCCTACACCAGCCGCAGCCGGATCAAGACCGTAGCGACGCGGGAGCGTCTTGCGGCCTTCGGGTTGGATCTCGGTGAGACGATCGACGGTACCATGGCGGTGGTGGCGGAGTCGGAAATCCGCCCGGATGGGGTCGAAACGGTACGCTTCACCGCCGATTTGCAGAACACATCCCTACGGTTCCCGGACATCCGATGGGAAAAGCCGGCGGGCGCCAGCGGAATGATCCGCGGACGGATGACTGTTCGCGGTGGCAGCCCGGTCTCGATCGACGAATTCGATCTGCAGGCGGGAGACATGGCGATCCAGGCGGTGGCGACCCTTGCCCCCGGCGCACGTCTGAAGGTCATCGATGTCGCGCGGCTGCGCCTTGGTCGGACGGACGCGGCCGGCCGGATCGAGCGTTTGAACAACGGCGAGTGGCGCTTGGCGCTGCGTGGTCCGACGATCGATCTGTCGCCGATCCTCGACTCGGATGATGAGGCAACCGACCCACCCAAGACGGCGGACGAGGCGCCCTCCAACCCCTTGGCGCTTGACCTGCGGGTGGCGGCGGACACGTTGACGCTGACCAAAAAGGCGACCTTCACGCGGGCCACCCTGGCGGTTCGCAGCACCGGCAAGCGGCTTGAGTCACTGGATTTGCGCGGGCGTGTCGGTGAAGGGTATGCCGCCCTCACCGTGCAGCCGATTGACGGCCAGCGCCGTTTGACCCTGCGGGCCGAGGATGCAGGCGAGTTCCTGCGGGCCCTCGACATCGTCGATACCATCCGCGGCGGCCGGCTCGGGGTGGATGGTCGCCTGACTGGGGACGGCCTGGAAGACGGTCTGTTGATGACCGCCCGGATCGAGGAGTTCCATGTGGTCCAGGCGCCGGTCTTGGCCAGTGTCTTGTCGGTTGCGTCGTTCACCGGACTAGCCGACCTGCTGCGCGGCGACGGTATTCGGTTTGCCCGGATGCGCGTCGATCTCACCATGACGCCGGAGCGTATCGAAGCGCGCAACGGAGTGGCGTACGGACCCGGCCTCGGTATCAAGGCTGAAGGAGCTTATGACCGGTCGTCGGAACTGATCGACTTCGTCGGATTGATTGCCCCCGCATACTCATTGTCCAGACTGATCGACAAGATTCCGGTGTTCGGTGAATTGCTGACAGGCGGCGAAGGCGAGGGGCTGCTGGCGACGGAGTTCCGGGTTCGCGGCAAATTGGACACCCCCAAGGTCTCGGTGAACCCGCTCACCGCGCTTGCGCCGGGGTTTTTACGCGACCTGTTGTCCACCGCTGAACGTCCGGCCGACGCCCCGGTCGTCGAGCCACCGTCGACGGAAAAGATTGACCCGTTGAAGCGTGAGGACCGGGGGCGCTGAGACGTCCCGCCGGCGGGCGTCGTTGGCCAGATCACGCACGTCCTCTCGACAGCCTTTGCCAGTGGCGTATGGCGGTCAGTCCGATCTCGTGACAAGTGCGCTCGTCACGCGTCGGAGGACGTTGTGACGACTACGCCACTCTCAGCAGGGCGTGGCGCTTGCGGCCCGACGACAGCTTGATCACGCCGTCACCGTCGAGGCTGGATTCGCCGAGCGTTGCGTTCTCGTCGTCGACCGGTTGGTCGTTGACCCGAGCACCGCCACCGCGAATCAGGCGGCGCGCCTCGCCGTTCGAAGCGGCCAGACCGGCCCGACGCAGCGCCTCGACCACCGAGAGGCCAGACGCCAACTCGGAGCGCGGGACGTCCACGCTTGGCAGGCCCTCGGCGGAGTTGCCCGCTTCGAAGGTCTGGCGGGCGGTTTCCGCCGCGTCGTCAGCCGCGGCCCGACCGTGGCACAGCGCGGTCACCTCGGTCGCGAGGATCTTCTTCGCCTCGTTGATCTCGGTGCCGCCCAGCGCCTCCAGCTTGGCGACCTCGTCCAGCGGCATCTCGGTGAACAGCTTCAGGAACCGCCCGACGTCAGCGTCGTCGGTGTTGCGCCAGAACTGCCAGAAATCATAGACGCTCAACCGGTCGGCGTTCAGCCACACCGCGCCCTGGGCCGTCTTGCCCATCTTGGCGCCAGACGACGTGGTGATCAGCGGCGAGGTCAGGCCGAAGATGGTCTGCTGATCGACCCGGCGGGTCAGTTCGACGCCGTTGACGATGTTGCCCCACTGGTCCGAGCCACCCATCTGCAGCACGCAGCCGTAGCGGCGGCGCAGCTCCAGGAAGTCGTACGCCTGCAGGATCATGTAGTTGAACTCAAGAAAGCTCAGCGACTGCTCCCGTTCCAGCCGCAACTTGACCGAGTCGAAGCTGAGCATCCGGTTGACCGAAAAATGCGCGCCGTAGTCACGCAGGAACGGAATGTATTCGAGCTTGTCCAGCCAGTCGGCATTGTCGACCATGACGGCGTCGGTCGCGGCGTCGCCGAAGGCCAGGTACTTGTCGAAGACCTGCAGGATCCCGGCCTTGTTGCGGGCAATGTCCTCTTCGGACAAGAGCTTGCGTGCTTCGTCCTTGAACGACGGATCGCCGACCTTGGAGGTGCCGCCGCCCATCAGCACGATCGGCTTGTGGCCGGTCTTCTGCATCCAGCGCAGCAGCATGATCTGCAGCAGCGAGCCGATGTGCAGGCTGTCGGCGGTGCAGTCGAACCCGATATACCCCGTGACCATCTTCGACGAGAATTCGGCGTCCAGCGCTTCCAGGTCGGTGCACTGGTGAAAGAAGCCGCGATCGGTGATCGCCTTCAGGAAGTCGGAGCGGGGCGTGGTCATGGTTCGGATCCGTCTTGCAAGTCCGCGCAGGGCGACGGGATGTACCACACGCAGCGCTTGCCAGTCGACTATCGGCGCGGGATGGTCGACAGATGAAAGCCACCGATCTGACCACCGTCATCGGCCTGATGAGCGGCACGTCCATGGACGGCATCGACGCGGCTGTGATCCGCACCGACGGGCAATCGCGCGTGGAGACCGGACCAGCCGTCACCATCCCGTACGATGATGAGTTTCGAACGCGTTTGCGGTCGGTCCTGGGCGAGCGTGGCGATGTGCCTGGCGTTGAGCGTGAACTGACCGATCGGCACGCTGCGGCCGTGCGACGCCTGCTCGACGAGGCCGGATTGTCCTCGGACCTGGTCGACCTCGTCGGCTTCCACGGCCACACCATCCGGCACGAGCCGGACAAGGGCATCACCCGCCAGATCGGTGATGGCGCGCGGTTGGCGGCAACCTTGGGCATCAATGTGGTCGATGGCCTGCGATACGCCGATGTTGCGGTCGGCGGTGAGGGCGCACCGCTGGCGCCGGCCTACCACCGGGCGCTGGCCGGTGGCCTGGAGCGACCGGTCGCCGTGCTGAACTTGGGCGGGGTCGGCAACGTTACTTGGATTGGTCCCGGCGACGACGACCTGCTGGCGTTCGATACCGGGCCGGCCAACGCCCCGCTCGACGATTGGTGCCGACGGATGACTGGTCGGCCGTATGACGTCGACGGCGTGCTGGCGGCGGGTGGGCAGGTCGATCGCGGCCGGCTGGACCGCTTGATGGAACACGGGTATTTCGGGCGGAATCCGCCGAAATCTTTGGATCGGGACGAGTTCGCCTCGATCTCAGACAGTGCGACGACCGGATTGAACGCTGCCGACGGCGCGGCGCTGCTGGCGGCGTTCTCGGTGGCGGCCGTGGTCCGGGCCGTTGATTGGCTTCCCGTCCGACCGGCGCGCTGGATTGTGTGCGGCGGCGGCCGGCGGAATCCGGTTGTGATGTCGGGTCTGCGCTCCAGGCTCGGCGTACCGGTCGATGACGCTGACACGCTGGGCTGGGACGGCGACGCGCTGGAAGCCCAGGCCTTCGCCTATCTGGCGGTCCGCAGCCGCCTCGGCCTGCCGATCAGCTTCCCGGGAACGACACGCGCTCCGAGGCCGATGACCGGCGGCCGGTTCTGGCCAAAGCCGAACTGAGATCGGTCAGGCGGACGCCTTGTCGTGGGCGGCCATCGACTTGTCGAGATAAGTGCCGACGATGTCGGTCAACTGATCGATCTGCTGGCCGAAGAAGTGGTTCGCACCCTTGATCACCGTGTGGGTGATGGTGATGCCGCGCTGGGCCGACAGCTTGTCGACCAGCTTCTTCACCGATTCCGGTGTGACGATGTCGTCCTGGTCGCCCTGGACCATGATGCCGGAAGCCGGGCAGGGGGCCAGGAAGGTGAAGTCGAACATGTTGGCCGGCGGGGCGATCGAGACGAAGCCGGTGATCTCCGGGCGGCGCATCAGCAACTGCATGCCGATCCAGGCGCCGAACGAGAACCCGCCGATCCAGCAGTACTTCGCATTCGGGTTGTAGGTCTGCAGCCAGTCCAGCGCGGTCGCCGCGTCCGACAACTCTCCTTCGCCGCCGGTGTAGACGCCCTGGGAGCGACCGACACCGCGGAAGTTGAAGCGCAGGGTGGAGAACCCGCGGGCCACGAAGGTCTGGTACATCGAGTACACGACCTTGTTGTTCATCGTGCCGCCGTGCTGCGGATGCGGGTGCAGCATCAACGCAATCGGCGCGGCCGGCTCCGGAGCGTGCAGATACCGTCCCTCAATGCGTCCTTCGGGACCGTTGATTGTAACCTCGGGCATCATTTCCTCGCGACCGGACTCAGCGTAAGCGGTGCACATAGCGCGTTGAGCGTCGTTTTGTCGATTCTGTTGAATGTCGGCATCGTCGGCTTGGAGTCCAGACATGCCGTCATCTCGGTGCGCGATTGACGTTGGGCGGTGCGGTTCGTACGACAGGCGCGTGCTGAGGACATGGACATGACCGCCGCGGTGTATCTCGATCACAACGCCACCACGCCGATCCGGCCGGCGGCGCTGGACGCGCTGGTGCAGACCGCGCGTGCCGTTGGCAACCCGTCGTCGGTGCACGGCGCCGGTCGCGCCGCACGGGGACGGCTTGAGACGGCGAGATCGCAGGTTGCAGCCTTGGTCGGGCGGCCGGCGGCGCAAGTGGTCTTCACGTCGGGTGGGACCGAGGCGGACGCCTTGGCGGTGCGTGGATCCAACAGACAGCGGTGTCTGGTATCGGCGATCGAGCATGACGCGGTACTGGCAGCCGCCGACGGTGCGCAGCGGATTACCGTCGGCGCCGAAGGCCGGGTCGACTTGGCAGATCTGGAGCAACGGCTGGCGGCTGGTGATGCGCCGGCACTGGTCTCGGTGATGTGGGTGAACAACGAGACCGGCGTGATCCAGCCGATCGCCGAGGTGGTTCGGCTCGCACATGCGGCCGGCGCGCTGGTGCATGTCGACGCAGTCCAAGGAGCCGGCAAGCTCGACCCGTCGTCACTCGCCGGTGCGGACCTGATCGCGCTGTCGGCACACAAGATCGGGGGTCCCGCTGGAGTGGGCGCGCTGGTAGTCCGCCCGGAAGTGGTGGTGCGGGCGCTGGCAGTCGGCGGCGGGCAGGAGCGTGGGTTTCGTTCGGGTACCGAAAACCTTCCCGGCATCGCCGGGTTCGGCGCAGCTGCTGAGGCGATCGGAGCAACGGGCGGCGATGAGATGCGGCATGCCCGCGTCCTGCGCGATCGCTTGGAGGCCGAGGTGCTTGCATTGGCGCCCGAGGCGCGGGTGTTTGGACAGGCGGCCGACCGGGTCGCTACCACGACCTGTCTCGGCTTGCCCGGCGTGCCGGCCGAGACCCAGGTGATGACGCTCGATCTCGCCGGTATAGCGGTCAGCGCCGGGTCCGCCTGTTCCTCCGGCAAGGTAAAGCGCTCGCACGTGCTGGCCGCCATGCTGGGCGACGACCCGATCACCGGGCAGGCCATCCGGATCAGCCTCGGCTGGACCACCACGGCGGCGGACGTCGACCGGTTCGTTGCCGCGTGGTCGGCGATGCGCGATCGTCTGTCGCCGACCGCCCGCTCCCTCTGAACTCTCACGATCAGGATCGACCTCTCGATGACCGACAGCACCGACCTCGTCCCCGCCGGATCGTTCTGCGCCCGGTTGATCGACGCCTGCACGGCCTCCTGGGATGCCTACACACGACATCCCTTCGTCGCCGGCATGGCGGACGGCGCACTACCGCAGCCGGCGTTCCGGTACTACCTGCAGCAGGACTACCTGTTCCTGATCCACTTCGCGCGGGCGTACGCCCTGGCGGTCTATAAGGCTGACGACCTGGAGGACATGCGTTCCGCGGCCGCAACGGTATCGGCTCTGCTCGATACCGAAATGAAACTGCATGTGCAGTATTGCGCCGGTCTCGGTATGACCGAGGCGGCGATGGCGGCCGTTCCCGAGGATCCGGCCTGCGTCGCCTACACCCGCTTCGTGCTGGACCGCGGCCATTCCGGTGACCTGCTGGATTTGTATGCCGCCCTGGCACCCTGCGTGATCGGCTACGGCGTGATCGGCGCCCGACTGGTGGCCGACCCGGCCACTCGGCGCGGCGCCGGCAATCCCTATGATGCGTGGATCGCCATGTACTCCGGCGAGGACTACCGCGCGGTAGTGCGCAAGTCGGTCGCCCAGATTGACCGGCTGGCGGCGCGCCGCGGCGGCGAGGCGCGGTTCGGTTCACTGGCGGCGACCTTCCGTCTCGCAACTGACCTTGAAGTTGGCTTCTGGCAGATGGGGCTCGACGCTGCGGCCCGAAACTGACGCCGTGGTTGCTTGCGTCATACCGGTTCCCGGCCCTATATCCCCGTCATGACCACAACCGTTCCCGATCTCGATCTCGGCCTGCCGGGGCCGCGCAGCGCCCGCCGGGTGGTGGTCGCCATGTCCGGTGGCGTCGACAGCTCGGTGACCGCGGCACTGCTGAAGGAAGCCGGCTACGACGTTGTCGGCATCACCCTGCAACTGTACGACCACGGTGCCGCGGTGGCGCGCAAGGGGGCGTGCTGCGCCGGCTCCGACATCCACGACGCCCGCACCGTGGCCGAGCGGCTCGGCATCCCGCACTATGTGCTCGACTATGAAAGTCGATTCCGCGAGAGCGTGATCGACGACTTCGCCGACAGCTACCTGCGCGGCGAAACCCCGATCCCGTGCGTGCGCTGCAACCAGACGGTCAAGTTCCGCGACCTGCTGACCACGGCCCGCGACCTCGGCGCCGAGGCGCTGGCAACCGGCCATTACGTCCGCCGTGTGCTCGGCCCGGACGGACCGGAATTGCACCGCGCGGTCGATCCCGGCAAGGACCAGAGCTATTTCCTGTTCGCCACCACACCGGAGCAGTTGGCGTTCCTGCGTTTCCCGCTCGGCAGCATGAGCAAGGAGGCGACCCGTGACGAGGCCCGTCGCCTCGGCCTCGTGGTGCAGGACAAGCCGGACAGCCAGGACATCTGCTTCGTGCCGAACGGCAACTACGCCGAGGTGGTGAAGAAGCTGCGGCCCGGCGCGGCGGATCCCGGCGACATCGTGCACCTGGACGGTACCGTGCTCGGCCAGCATGACGGGGTAATCCATTATACGGTCGGGCAGCGTCGGGGTATCGGCGTTGGCGGCCGGCGCGGTGCGGAGGGCGAAGCGGCGACTGATCCGCTGTACGTGGTGCGGCTGGACCCGGACGCCCGACGGGTGATCGTCGGTCCGCGCGAGGCGCTGGCGGCCGAGACTGTGCTGGCCGGTGAGGTCAACTGGCTGGGAGCGGACGGTGGCGTTCCGGAATCGGGTGCACGCGCCCAGGTCAAGCTGCGGTCGGTGCAGGCGCCGGTGACGGCGACGGTGTACGGCGACGCGGCCGGCGGCGCCCGGGTAGTGCTCGACCAGCCGCAGTACGGCGTCTCGGCCGGTCAGGCGGCGGTGTTCTATGGCGAGGACGGTGCCCGCGTCCTGGGCGGCGGCTGGATCCGCGGGATCGAGGCGCCCGCCGGAACCGTGGCGGCCTGAGCGCCGCACCGCGGGATCGTTGACACGGCGGAGGCCCGTGCGTATATCGACCGTCCGCCGGCCATGCCGGTCTCGGTGGCGGAGTAGCTCAGCTGGTTAGAGCAGTGGAATCATAATCCACGTGTCGGGGGTTCAAGTCCCTCCTCCGCTACCACTTTTCTTCAAGCCATCAGTTGAATGCCGAGAATGAGCTGTCGGCGATCTTGTCGACGTCGGCTGCTGCTGCGAGTTCATCCGGACCGAACAGCCGGACGCACAGGCGCAGGACCAAGGACAGGCCCGACAGGAACAGCAGCACGGGCCCCAGGAAGACGAAGAACTTGATGATCCAGCGATTGTCGATGCCGTTCGCGGGACCCGAGTTCTCGTCGCTCAGCCAGGCGCTCATGAAGAAATCCCAGCTGTAGTACGAGAAGACCACAAGGAACGGCGCCAGCAGCAGGATGCCGCCGGCGAGTTCGACCAGCATCCGTCCGTGTGCGCCGAGCCGAGGCCGGAAGATGTCCAGCCGGACATGGGCGTTGCGGCTGTAGGCATAGCCCAACGCACCGAGAAAGATGATGGTGTGCAGGTGCCACTCGGCGTCCTGGAAGATCGGCGAGTTCAGGTAGCCGTGCAGGTTGTTCTCGATGACGAAAGGGAGCTTCCGCAGGAACTTCCGGCTCACAGAATCGACGATGATGATCGCGATGAGCGGCAGGATCAGCCAGGACACGGCCCGGCCCATCAGGACGGCAGGCGCGTCGGCCCAGCGTGCGATCCGGATCAGTTGCGGCCAGACGCCGGCCTGTTGGATGGGTTTCATCGCCGACGTCCTACAGGTCGAACAGTCGGTGGGGCAGGTAGACGACGATCTGCGGCCACGCCAGGACCAGCGCGACGCACAGCATCTGAAGTGCCACAAACGGCACGATCCCCACATAGATCTGCCGCATGGTGACGGACTGCGGGGCCACGCCCTTGATGTAGAACAGCGACAGCCCCATCGGCGGCGTCAGGAAGGACGTCTGCAGCGTGATCGCGACCAGCACCGCGAACCAGTAGATCACGTCCGGCTGGGCGATATGCGCGCCGAAGTCGAGCGGCACGATCATCGGCCCGAACAGCGGTACGGCAATCAGCAGGATCTCCAAAACGTCGAAGAAGAACCCCATGAGGAAGATCAGAAGGATCGCGAACAGCAGTATTCCCCAGGGACCGAAATCCGTGGTGCCCATGAAGGTGTGGACGAGGTCGTCGCCTCCCAGGATTCGGAACACGTAGGCGAAGGCGGTCGCGCCGATGTAGAGGCAGAAGATCATGCCGATGACCATGGTCGAACGCCGAAGGCATTCCCTTAGACCGTCCAGGGTCAGCCCGCCGCGGGTGAACGCCAGCAGCAGCGCGCCGCCGGCGCCGACGGCGGCGGACTCGGTGATCGTGACAACCCCCGCCAGGACCGAACCCATGACCAGCGCGATCAGCACCGCCGGCGGCAGGATGCCGCGAAAGAGGGCGTGTCCGATCTCCGGCCAGTCGGTTTTCGCCCCATCCGGCGGCGGCCTGGGGCCGGCGCTCGGCACGGCAATTGTGTAGACCAGGATGTAGACAAGGTAGAGGAGCGCCAGCAGAAGCCCCGGCACCAGAGCGCCGGCGAACAGGTACCCGATCGACATCGGCATCAGTTCGCACAGAAACACGAGCAGGATGCTCGGTGGAATCAGGATGCCCAGCGTCGACGCTGCCGCGATGACTCCGACCGCCAGCGACGGCCGGTACCCGGCCGCCAGCATGGTCGGCAATGCAATCAGCGTCAGCATGATGACGGAGGCGCCGACCACACCGGTGATCGCTGCGAAGATGACACCCATCAGGGTCACAGCCAGCGCAACGCCGCCGGGTGCCCGCTTCAGGATGAGTTGCAGGGCCTCCAGCAGATCCTGGGCGATCCGCGATCGCTCCAGCATCACGCCCATGAACACGAACAGCGGCACGGCGATGATCTGCAGGTTGTCCGCGACCGTCCAGACTCGCGGGGTAAAATTGTAGAACTCAACGAAGGAAAACACGTCGAACGCAATGCCGATCAGGCCGAACATCAGGGCCGTCCCGCCCAGCACGAACGCGATCGGATAGCTGGTGAGGACCAGCGCCATCAGGACGATGAACATGAACAGCGGCAGAAGGTCGACGATCATGTCTGGAGTATTCGATCGAGTCGTGTTTCGAATTCGCTGACCAAACCGCAGTCGTCATCACTGGGCGCCTTCACCCGCCGCAAGAAGCATGGCGCCGATCGCATATATCGCCCCCGATGTACTATGCAGTCAGCATCGTACGGATGCGGTGGAAGCGGTGCAACGTTGCCGACGGGCCCGTACGGGTCGTTTCCGGAACGCACCGCACCGGCCGTACTCGGCCGTCGGTGGTGCTTCCTCCATGGCCGGAGTCCCAGACAGTTGTGAGGCAGTCCGCAGGATGGGCCGATTTAGCTTGTCGGCGGTCAGCGGTCCCTTCTAGCGTTGCCCCGTGGGCGACCGGAGGTAGGCGACGATGCGGGCAGCCATCTGTTACGAGGCCGGGTCGCCGCTGCGGGTCGAGGAACTGGCGATCGACGAGCCGGGGCTGGGCGAAGTGCGGGTCCGGATTGCCGCCTGCGCGATCTGTCACAGCGACATTGCCTACATCAAGGGCCTGTGGGGGCCGATCGTGCCGACGGTGTTCGGCCATGAGGCTGCCGGCGTGGTCGAGGCGGTCGGGGCCGGAACCGTTGACCTGACGGTCGGCGATCCGGTGCTGGTCACCCTGATCCGCTCCTGCGGGTCCTGCCGGTCCTGCGGCCGTGGCCTGCCGGTCCTGTGCGACGGCGGGTTTCGGCTGAACGGGGAAAGCCCGCTGCGCCACCCCGACGGCCGACCGGTGGCCCAGGGGTTGCGGACCGGCGGTTTCGCCGAGCAGGTGACGGTGCACGCCTCGCAGGTCGTCGGGCTGCCGGCGGAGATGTCGCTGGAGACCGCTTCGGTCGTCGCGTGTGCCGTGCTGACCGGCTACGGATCGGTGGTCCACACCGCGGCGGTCGAGCCTGGCAGCGCGGTGGCGGTAATCGGGTGCGGCGGCGTCGGGTTGAACGCCGTTCAGGCGGCGCGGTTGGGTGGGGCGGACCCGGTGATCGCCGTCGACGTGGCCGAGCCGAAGCTGAGGGCGGCCGAACGGTTCGGCGCCACCCGGTGCGTGAATTCGATGGGGCCTGATCCGGTGGCTGCGATCCGCGCGATGACCGGCGGCGCAGGCGTGGACTACGCGGTCGTCACGGTCGGAGCGACCGCCGCAGTCGATCTGGCGTTCGCCATCACCGGCGCGGGCGGCGGCGTGGTCCTGGTCGGCATGCCGGCGACCGGGGCGCTGGCGGCGTTCGATCCCGGCACGATCGCCAATCTCAACCAGCGGGTCCTGGGGAGCAAGATGGGCACCGTCCGTCTCGAACGGGACGTCCCGGCGATCCTGGAGCTGTACCGTGCCGGGCGGTGGAAGCTCGACGAACTGATCACCGGCCGGTATCCGTTGGACGCCATCAACGAGGCGATCGCCGCCGCGCAGGCTCCTGACAGCCTGCGGACCCTGATCGTCAATTGAGACGCCCGCTGTCGCCAAGGAACCGTCCATGAAGATCGTCGACCTGAAGACCTTCGTCGTCGCCAACCCGCCACCGCACCATGGTGGGCGATATTTCATCTTCCTGAAGCTGATCACCGATTCCGGGGTCGAGGGGCTCGGCGAGGTCTATGTCGCGACCTTCGGTCCGCACACGGTCGTGCGCATGATCGAGGATGTGTTCGAGCGCCACATCAAGGGGCAGGACCCGCGGCGGATCGAGACCATGACGCGTCGGGTCTATGGCACGGGCTACTCACTGCGTCCGGACGTGTCGCTGATGGGGGTGTTCAGCGGCCTTGAGATGGCGTGCTGGGACATCGTCGGCAAGGAGACCGGGCAGCCGATCTATGAGTTGCTCGGCGGCCGCGTTCACGAACGGCTGCGCACCTACACCTACCTCTATCCGAAGTCGGGCAGTGCCTACCCCGAGACCACCGACGCCGACCATGTCTACGTCAATCCGGCGCGCGCCGCCGAGCGGGCGCTTGAGGAGGTCGAAGCCGGATTCACCGCGGTGAAGTTCGACCCGGCCGGCCCCTATACGGTGTTCGACGGCCGCCAGCCGGACCTGGAGTCGATCGCCCGATCGGTCGCCTTCGTCCGCGCAATCCGAGAGGCGGTCGGGACCCGGGCGGACCTGCTGTTCGGCACCCACGGCCAATTCACGGCGTCCGGGGCGATTCGTCTGGCGAAGCAGCTTGAGCCGTTCGACCCGCTGTGGTTCGAGGAGCCGACACCGCCGGAGGTTCCCGAGGAGATGGCCCGAGTGGCGCGGCAGACCTCGATCCCGATCTCCACGGGTGAGCGGCTGACCACCAAGTACGAGTTCGCGCGGGTGCTGGAGCAGGGGGCGGCGTCGATCCTGCAGATGAATCTGGGGCGGGTCGGCGGACTGCTGGAAGCCAAGAAGATCGCTGGCATGGCCGAGACCCGCTACGCCCAGATCGCTCCGCATCTGTACTGCGGGCCCGTCGTGGGGGCGGCCAACATCCAGTTGGCGGCCTGCTCGCCGAACTTCCTGATCCTGGAGAGCATCCGGACCTGGGGCGGTTTTCACGCCGAGATCCTCCAGACCCCGATCCGCTGGGAGGAGGGCTATGTCCTGCCGCCCACCGCGCCGGGCCTGGGAGTCGAACTGAACGAAGCGGTTGCCTTGGCCAATCCGTATGCCGGAACGGCACTGCACTTGGAGATGCAGGGCACCCCCGTTCCGTGATCGCAAGCCGGAGGCTGGTATGAAAGTCGGGTTCATCGGGTTGGGAAATGTCGGCGCCAAGTTGGCGGGGACCTTGCAGCGCAACGGTGTCGCCTTGACGGTGCGGGATCTCGATCCGGCTGCGGCCAAACCGTTCCTGGATCGTGGAGCTGCCTGGGCCGGCAGCGCCAAGGTCTTGGCGGAGTCTGTTGACGTGGTCATCACCTGCCTACCGTCGCCGGCGATCTGCGCGGCGGTGCTCGAAGCTGACGATGGAGTCCTCGCGGGGTTGAGCGTGGGCAAGATCTGGCTCGAGATGAGCACTACCGACGCCGACGAGGTCCGCCGACTCGGTGCACTGGTGTCGGCTCTCGGGGCGATTCCGATGGACTGTCCGGTATCCGGCGGATGCCATCGGGCCGCGACCGGCAACATCGCGATCCTAGCCGGGGGTGCCCGGTCGGCGTTCGATCGGGTGCTGCCGATCCTGACGATGATGGGGCGACAGGTGCTGCACACCGGCGACCTCGGCACGGCGTCCGAACTGAAGGTGGTGACCAACTATCTCGCGACGGCCAATCTGGTCGCGCTGGGCGAAGCGCTGGTGGTTGCAGGCAAGGCTGGGCTCGATCTCGCCACCACCTATGAGGCGATCCGGATCTCGTCGGGTAATTCATTCGTGCACGAGACTGAAACGCAGGTGATCCTGAACGGCAGCTACAACATCAGCTTCACCATGGACCTGGTGCTCAAGGATGTCGGGCTGTTCCAGAACGTTGCCAGCAACGCCGGGGTCGCGCTGGAAGTGGCTCCATTGCTGACGGAGATTTTTCGCGACGGCGCTGCGCGGTTCGGACCGCGCGCCTGGTCGTCGATGATCGTTCGGCGCCACGAGGAAGCCTGTGGGATTGAGCTGAGGGCGCCCGGGTTTCCCGCCGAACTCACCGATTCCGAACCTGAAGAGCGTGGCCGCGAGGTGATGGTGACACGACCTTGATCGAGGCAGGCCGTCCGGACGGGGAGATTCTCCCCGGAGAATTTCGGCGCAGGCAGAAAGAAAAACCCCGCGGGCGAACCCGCGGGGTTTAACAATTTCGGCAGTAATGCAGCTACTTAGAGGTAGCTGATGTTCCCGGCCGAGGTCCGGCCGTCGCGGCCGCTCTCGATCTCGTACTGAACCTTCTGGCCTTCATTCGGGCTGCGCAGACCGGCGCGCTCGACAGCGGAGACGTGCAGGAAAACATCCTTGCTGCCGTCTTCCGGCTGGATGAAGCCGAAACCCTTGGTGGTGTTAAAAAACTTCACGGTGCCAACGGCCATTTCCGTGTTCCTTCTCATATTGCCGCACGCGATATGCTGCGGCCGTGGCTTTTCGGTCAGTTCAGAAAGACCGGCAGCCTCGAGAGACGGTCAGTGGCTTCCAGTGAACGATAGCGATGTTGATATCGGACTATTCTGGGGATTTTGCAAGATCCGTTTTGAAATTGGCACACTACTGCGCGCACCAACGATGTTTCGTTGGCATTGCGCGGTGGTGCAACTCCCACCATCCAGTGGCGCTCGGCGGATCAAGCATCAGCCTTCGTTGATGCCGATGCGATCAGGACCCCGACAGTGCCGGATCGCCGTGGCGTTCGCAATCCGTCGGCTGCATTATTGTGGCTGAAACAACTCTGCCACTGGCGGAGAGCCCCTTGGGAGGATCGATGCTTACCTTCGCTCTGTTCGGCGCCGGCCGGATCGGACGCCTGCACGCTGCCAACATCGCGGCGCATCCCAAGGCGCGGCTGGGCCTGGTCGCCGACGTAGCTGAGGAGGCCGCCCAGGCGGTGGCCGCCCAGCACGGTGCGTCCGTTGGCAGCGTCGAGGAAGCGCTGGCGTCCGACCGGATCGATGCGGTGCTGATCGCGACTTCCACCGACACCCATGCCCCGTTGATCGAGGCCGCGGCTGCCGCCGGCAAGGCGATCCTGTGTGAGAAGCCGATCGACCTGGACATCGCCCGGGCGACTGCAGCGGTTCGCACGGCCTCGGCGGCCGGGGTGCCGCTGGCGGTCGGCTTCAACCGCCGGTTCGATGCCAGCTTCGCCGCCCTGAAAGCGCGGCTCGACGCCGGGGACATCGGCACCCCCGAGATTGTCTCGATCGCCAGCCGCGACCCGTCGCCGCCGCCGCTGGCGTATGTGCGGGTCAGCGGTGGGCTGTTCCGCGACATGATGATCCACGACCTCGACATGGCGCGCTGGCTGCTCGGCGAGGAGCCGATCGAGGTGCACGCCATGGGCTCGGCCTTGGTCGACCCGGCGATTGCTGACGCGGGCGACGTCGACACCGCGCTCGTCTCCCTGCGCACCGCTTCGGGGCGACTGGCGCAGATCAGCAATTCTCGGCGGGCCGCCTATGGCTACGATCAGCGCATCGAGTGCCATGGCTCCAAGGGTATGCTGCGGGCGGACAACCTGCGAGGCACCACGGTCGAGATCGCCACCGCTGCCGGTTACGTGCGGGACCCGATCCTGCATTTCTTCCTGGAGCGTTACGGCCCCGCCTATCGCGCCGAGCTTGACGCATTCGTCGAAGCGGTCCTGACGGGCAGGGAGCCGGCGCCGACCGGCGAGGACGGGTTGGCAGCGCTTCGCCTTGCTGACGCGGCGCAGCAGTCGCTGGAGACCGGTACGCCCGTCCGGCTCCCGGCCTCGTGAGGGCCCGGGGCGCTCTCTGATGAGCAGCACTGCATCCGTCACTCCGGATATCGTAGTCGAGCGCGACCTTGAGTGCGTCACCCGCGACGGAACCGTATTGCGCGCGGATGTCTACCATCCGGCCGATGGCGGGCGGTATCCGGTGCTGGTCAACCGCACACCGTATGGCAAGCGCGAGCAGCGCTATGTGGACGATGCGTTGGCCGTCGCCCGGCGCGGCTACACCATGGTCGTCCAGGACCATCGGGGCCGGTACGCATCCGACGGCGAGTACCGCTGGATGTTCCGCAACCGGACCGAGACGTTCGATGCTGAGGACGGCTGGGACACCGTGGAATGGGCGGCGCGGCTGCCATGGAGTGACGGTCGGGTCGGCACGTGGGGGCATTCCAATGCGTCGTGGGCGTCGTGGATGCTGGCGGGTGCTCAGCCGCCGTCCCTGGCCGCAGCACTCTGCAGCGGCATGGGTGCCAATCTGCTGTCGATGACCTTCGGGATCTTCGAGACCGGCCGTCGGCTGGAGTGGACCTACATGCAGGCTGCTGACATGAGGCGCCGTGCCGGTGCACCGTTCGGCCCCTACACCGCGGCCGAAGCGATGCGGCATTGGAACCAGGTCGAGCGGGCGAAATACCTGTGGTGGCTGCCTCTCGGCGACATACAGGGCGATGTGTTTGCCGGGCTGGACGATCAGTTGCGGACCTACCACCAGGCGCAGAATCAGGAGTTCATGCGGTTCACCGAACTGCACCCCCAGGTCCAGGTGCCGGTGATGATGATCACCGGCTGGTGGGACCGGCTGGTCGGCACGATCGACAACTACGTCGGGCTGACGATGCTCGGCCCGGCGCATCTGCGCGGCCGGCACCGTCTGGTGGTCGGGCCATGGGGCCACGACGTCACCGCGTTCCATGGCCGCATTGGTCCGGTCGACCATGGAACCGACGCGGCGCGCAGCTATGCCGGCATGATCGCTCATTGGTACGACTGCCAGTTCAAGGGTCTCGACGACGGCATCGGCTCGGAAGCGCCGGTGCAACTATTCATCCTCGGCGCCGACCGTTGGCGCGGCGAGCAGGAATGGCCGCTGGCGCGCACTTGCTGGACCGATTTCCATCTGTGGGGGAACGGCCACGCCAACACGGTGCGTGGCGATGGCGTGCTTTCGCAGGCTCCGCCGCCGGCTGATGCACCGCCGGACCAATACATCTATGACCCGCGCGATCCCGTCATGTCGCTGATGTCGGCGGACGCTCAGGCGGCTCCGGTTGACCAGTCGCCGCACGACCATCGCGCCGACATTCTGGTCTACCAGACACCACCGCTCGACGCTGATCTGGAGGTCATCGGGCCGGTGACACTGACGCTGTGGGCGGCGACGGACGGGCCCGACACGGACTGGACCGCCAAGCTCGCGGTCGTCCACGCCGACGGACTGTGCGTCAACCTGACCTATGGCATCCTGCGGGCGCAGTTCCGGGACGGCTACGAAACGCCGTCGCCGGTGGAGCCGGGCAGGGCGTACGAGTACACCATCCGGCTCAATCCGGTCGGCATCCTGTTTCGACGCGGGCAGCGCATCCGGCTCTCGGTATCGAGTTCGGACTTTCCGAACTTCGACCGCAATCACAATACCGGCCGGGACTACTGGTCCGACCCCGAACTGCGGCCGGCCCGGCAGACCGTCTACCACGATGCGGCCCGTCCCTCGCGGTTGACCCTGCCGGTCATTCCCGTTTGAGGGATAAGGGTGTGCCGAGCGATAACCGCCGCCGAACTGCCCGTCGTCGACTAGCTCTTGTCGCTCCAAACGCTGTCCGACACGCGGAGCGAGGATTCCGACGGCAGTCAGGTTAGACTGCAAGGGCGCATATCAGTCGCGGCACGTCTGCAAGTTGAGCCGGGGGTCAATGTGAGCGTGGCCGGGGAAGGAAAGCGCAAACCAACGAGAGCGCGACGATCACCGGCGGCTGCGACCAAGGCCATCAACCTGGCCCTCCAGGGCGGTGGCGCCCATGGCGCGTTTTGCTGGGGAGTGCTCGACCGCCTGCTGGAAGACGAGCGCATCAGCTTCGACGGTATCAGTGCTACCAGCGCCGGCTCGATGAATGCCGCAGCTCTTGCCTTCGGGCTGATCGAAGACGGGCGCGACGGCGCCAAGCGGGCGCTCGCCGCGTTTTGGAAGCGGGTTGGAGAGGTTGGAGCGGCGAGCCCGCTGCAGCCCACGCTCTGGGATCGGATGCAGCACGATCACTCACTGCTGCACTCGCCGATGTTTCTGGCCTTCGACCTGATGAGCCGGGTGATGTCGCCCTACGAGTTGAACCCGCTGAACATCAACCCGCTGCGCCGGGTCCTCGAGGAGACTATCGACTTCGAGGCGATCCGGCGGCACTGCCCGGTGAAGCTGTACCTGTCTGCGACCAATGTCCGGACCGGCAAGATCCGGCTGTTCGGCAAGGAGGAGATCTCGGTTGACGCGGTCCTGGCCTCGGCCTGTCTGCCCTTTCTGTTCCACACGGAGCCTGTTGCTGAATGAGTCTGGCTTGACGGCATGAAGCAGCTATCCGGTGATTTTGCCCTCAGACGGCATTTTTCTTGTCCAATTGCTTCAGTTCAAGAGCCATTTTCCACCCTTTCTTCCTCTGCGGACGGACTCCGAGTGTAGTTTTTTGATGTTGTGGGCGGCGCAGTGCAGGTTCCATTCACCCTGGGTCTCCTGCTCCCCGCGCATCATGAATCCGTCTGCGCCCTGGGTCTCCTTCATTTGCCCGAACACCGGTTCCACGGTCTGGCCGCGCAGCCGGTAAAGTTTTCGGCCCCGTTGGGTCAGGAGCTTACGCTCCATCTGGTCACGGGCACTCATGTCCCTGGGTATACGGCCCCGGGGTGGTGGAGCATCACGCATCGCCTTGCGCTGCTTCCAATCCTTAGTGGTGGCGATCAGGTATTCGCATTCCGCTGTTTCCGTGGCCGCGTTCTCGTCAGACCAATAGCCCGCGTCAAACAGGCCAACCCCCAGCACCGCCTCGTCGCCGGTCACCGCCTCCATCATCGTCAGGGTCCGGGCAATCATCGGGGCCAGTTGGCGAACGTCGTTGGCCTGGTTCGTCACATCGGTGGCGAGGATGATCTGGTCCGCCGTCACCACCGCCTGGGCATTGTACCCCTGGAGATATCCCTTGCGGCTCTTCATGATCCGGCTGTCCGGGTCGCTCACGTTGGCCTTGGCCTCTTCCTTGACAACCGCCTCGGCTGTCTTCGGCTTCCGCCCGCGTTTGGCTTTTCCGTTCGCCTTTTCCTCGGCAATCCGGGCGTTGATCTTCTCCTGCTGCTCGACCCGTTGATGGTCGGCTTCGCGCAAGAGACGTTCATGACAGGAGCGAAGACGGGACAGCCGATCTGACGGCTTCCTCAGCCCGACGGGAACATCGTCACCTCGGCCCTCCCCGAACATCCCGTCCTCGGCGGCATCGATCGCCTCGGCCTCCGACAGCATGGCGGCAACCTCCGCCTCCAGGGACTTCGAGGTCTGGTTCGCCGCAAGCGACGCATTTGCCTTCACCTTGGTCCCATCCAGCGCCACCACGCCCAACCGCACCAGCCCCGCCGCATGACACAGCTTCAGGACCTCCACGAACAGGGTCTCCAGGTCGCCCCGGTGCCGCTTGCGGAACCGCGCTATCACGCTGTGGTCGGGAACCTCGGCGCACACGATCGTCCGAAACCCAGCATCCCGCACGCACAGGCGCTCGATCTTGCGGCTTGAGCGTTGCCCGTTCGCATACGCATAAACAAGGAGACTAACCATCATCCTCGGCGCGAACGGTGGCGCTCCCGACCCACGCTTCCGGTAGTGCGTCTCGAATGCCGATAGATCCATCAAACCCACGGCATCCAGAAGAAGGTGCACGAGGTCTGTGTCCGGAACCCAATCCGCCATGTCCACCGGCAGAAGAAACCGCTGCCTACGATCTGGTTCTCGGTAAAAATTTGCCATCTCCCCCCCCTTCAAATTGCCTCTCCCAACGGAATCAGGACCCCGTCAGTGGGTCAAGCGGAGATCGTCGGTGGAACCGGTGATTCTGCAACAGCCTCCACGGTTGAAATAGACGGTGAGGCCTATTGGGACGGCGGATACATGGGTAATCCGGCGATCTTCCCGCTGATCTACCACTGCGACTCGGCCGACGTGGTGATCGTGCACATCAACCCGATTTTCCGCGACGAGGTGCCGCGGACCGCGAGCGAGATCCTGTCGCGGGTCAACGAGCTGTCGTTCAACTCGTCGCTGATGCGCGAGATGCGGGCGATCGCTTTCGTAAGCAAGCTGATCGACGACGGTACCATCCGGCCGGGCGCCATGAAGCGTATGCTGATCCACGCCATCGCCGACGAGCCCTACATGCGCAGCCTGCAACTGACCAGCAAGCTCAATCCGGATCCGCAGTTCCTGCACCACCTGCACGGGATTGGTCGGGCCTGCGCCGACCGTTGGATCGACGAGACCTTCGACGCGCTCGGCAACCGCACCAGCATCGACCTCAACGGCACCTACCTCTAGGCTTGGGGTTTCAGTTAACCCGAAGCAGGTGTCCACCCCTGCCTCTTAATCCGCCGGTCGCCGCTCCGCCGGTGCCAGTGGAACGGTCATCAGGTCCTCGCCGACGACGATCGGCCCGTCGTAGATCGCGGCCATTTCGGCGACCATGCGTTCCTTCACGCCGGGCTGGTCGAGCTGTGGCAGGAGGTGGGTGAGGACCAGCATCCGGGCACCGGCGCGCCTCGCCGTCTCCGCCACGTCGAGATGCGAGCCGGTCATGCGGCGGTAATCGGCGGTCAGTTCGGTGCCGGAGAGGAAGTGGTTCATGTGGATAAGGACGTCGCAACCCGACGCAAATTCGATGAAGGGCTCGTACACGCCGCCGTTGTCGCCGGAATAGACGACCGACGTGCCATCGGTTGCCAGTCGGTAGGCTTGGCACGCCAGGTGCGGTTGGACGTGCCGGGCCGGGCCGACTGTGACCGTCCAGCCGCATCCCTCCACGGCATCGCCCGTTGAAACTTCCCGCAGGTCAGGAGCAGGCCTGGGGCGTTCTGTTCCGCCACCCCGCGCCTGATAGACCGCGAGGCTTGCCGGGCTCTTGACGCGCGCTGCGATGTCCCAGGCGAAGGCGCCATGCTCGCCGATCAGCCGGTCGGTCAGCTCGCGCAGCGGCGACGGGCCGAAGACCCTCAGCGGCGGGACGCTGTCCGCACCGTGATCCCAGCGGGTCAGGACCAACCGCGGATAGTCCATGATGTGATCGTAGTGGTAGTGCGTGAGGAACAGGTGGGTGACGTCGGTCGCCTTGTAGCCCGCCTCGAGCAGCCGGTTATGCGCCCCTGGACCATGGTCCATGACAATCACGTCGCCGCCCAGGTCGAACAGGTAACCCGAACTCTGGCGGCGCAGCGAGGGTGCCGGCGTACCGGTGCCGAGAAGCGTGATCTTCATCTCTGCATTCTAGGCTCGGGTCGGTGGGTAGGTGAAGAAGTCACGGCCGTACCGAGCGTCCGGCGTATGGCAGCACCCTAACCGACCACCAGGGCAATCCGGTCGCCGAACCGGATCGTCACGCCGGTGCCCGGCGCGAGTGGGGCGTGAACCCGTTCGTCGACCACGAACAGCTCGCCGACCGGCGAGTCCACCGTGTACTCCATATGCTTGCCCAGATAGGCGGTCTTCAGCACGGTCCCGGCGAGGCCTTCACCCCCCTGGGTGTCGAGCAGCACCGATTCCGGCCGGATCGCGGTCTGCACCGGGCCGACCGGCAGGCCACGGCTCGGCACCTGGACCTCGACCCCGCCGATCGACACTCGGGCATGAGTTCCGTCGACCGACAGAATGTCGGCGCTGACCATGTTCGCATCACCGATGAAGTCGGCGACGAAGCGGTCGGCGGGCTGCTCGTACAACTCGCGCGGCTTGCCCTCCTGGGCGATTTCGGCGTTGCGCATGACGATCACCTTGTCGGAGACCGCCAGCGCCTCCTCCTGGTCGTGGGTGACATAGACCACCGTCAGGCCGAGCGATTGCTGGATGTCGCGGATCTCCTCGCGGACCCGGCGGCGCAGCTTGGCGTCCAGGTTGGACAGCGGCTCGTCGAACAGCAGGACCTGCGGTTCCAACACCAGCGCGCGCGCCACAGCCACGCGCTGCTGCTGTCCGCCGGACAACTCGCTCGGCAGGCGCGGGCCGTAGCCCTTCAGCCCGACCAGTTCTAGGCCCAACTCGGCTTTGGCGTGCGCCTCGGCCTTGGGCGTACCCGAAACCACGAAGCCGTAGGCGACGTTCTCGATGACGGTCATGTGCGGGAACAGGGCGTAGGACTGAAATACCATCGACACGTCACGCCGGGTCGCTGGCAAACCGGTGACGTCGTCGTCGCCGATCAGGATGCGCCCCGCCGTCGCCAGTTCCAGGCCGGCGACCAGGCGCAGGGTGGTGGTCTTCCCGCAACCGCTGGGGCCGAGCAGGGTGGCCAGGGAGCCGGCCTCGACCACGAAGGAGATGGCGTTGACCGCCACCACTTCGCCGAACGCCTTGGTCACGCCCTCGAAACGGACGGAGCTGGCGCGGCCGCCGAACGAGACCGTCATGCGGGTTGTCCTCCGATTTCCAGTTTGGCGGCGCTGCGGCGGCCGAGGCGGCGTTCTCCGACCAGCAACTGCAGCAACAGGATGGCCACGAACATGATGACGATCAGCACCGAGGAGTAGGCGATCGACAGGCCGTAGTCGTTGTTCTCGACCCGACCAAGGATGTAGGCAGTCGCCATGTCGTATTCGGCGCTGACCAGGAAGATCACGGCACTGATCGCGGTCATGGCCCGCACGAAGCTGTAGACCAGGGCCGCCAGGATGGCCGGGCGCATCAACGGCAGAACAACCCGGCGAATAGTCTGCCAACTGCTGGCACCCAGCGTCAGCGACGCTTCGTCCAGGCTGGAGTCGAGCTGGCTCATCGAGGCGATGCCGGCGCGCACCCCGACCGGCATGTTTCGGAACACGAACGAGATCACCAGGATGATCCCGGTGCCGGTCAGCTCGAGCGGCGGCACGTTGAAGGCGAGCACGTAGCTGACGCCGATCACCGTGCCGGGGATCGCGAAGCTGAGCATGGTGCCGAACTCGAAAGCCTGCTTGCCGAGGAAGCGCTGGCGCACCAGCAGGTAGGCGGTCAGCAGGCCGATGGCGGCGGTCAGCGGCGCCGAGATCGCCGAGATCGCGATGGTCGTGAAGAATGAGTTCCAGGCACCGCCGCTCCACACCCAGCCGTGGTCGCCGACCGTGATGCCGAACGCGTCGATGTAGTGCCTCAGGGTCAGCGTATGGTCGAGGCCCCAGAGGTTGACGAAGCCACCGAACAGGATGGTCGCGTACAGCACCGCGGTCATGACCGCCCACGGGATGGTGACGCCGAAGATCAGCGTGGCGAACCGGCCGGGCAGAGGCACCGCGATCCCGGCGTCTCCCTTGCCGGTGACCGACGTGTAGGACTTGCGGCCAAGCCAACGGCGCTGCGCGTAGAACGCCAGCAGGGTGAAGAACAGCAGCACCAGGGCAAGCACTGAGGCGCGGCCCTGGTCGTACTGAGCGCCGACGATCGCGAAGAAGATCTCAGTCGACAGAACGTTGAAATTTCCGCCCAGCACCATCGGGTTGCCGAAATCGGCCATGCTTTCGATGAAGCCGAGCAGAAAGGCGTTGGCGAGGCCCGGCCGCATCAACGGCAGCGACACGGTGCGCAGCGTGGTCCAGGCATCCGCCCGCAAGGTTTGGGCGGCCTCCTCGACCGACGGGCTGACTCCCTCGACCACGCCGATCAGTACCAGGAAGGCGATCGGGGTAAACGCCAGCATCTGGGCGAGCCACACCCCGCTGAACCCGTACAGCCAGCGGCTGGCCGGGATGCCGAACGCAGCTTCCAGGAACTGGGTAATCGCGCCCGATTGACCGAACAGCAGGATCAGGGCGAGGCCGATGACGAAGGGAGGCGTGATGATCGGCAGCACGGTCAGGCCGCGGAACAGCCGCTTGGCTGGAAACCCAGTGCGCGTCACCACCAGCGCGAAGGCCAATCCCAGGAGAGTGGTTCCAGCACCGACCGCCACCGCCAGCGCCAGGGAGTTCCATGCCACCCCGCACGCCCGGTGGCTGTAGACGCAGTCCAGGCCCCAGATCTTGCCGGTCAGCAGTTTGTCGAGCAGGGCAGCAAGCGAGAACAGCCCCTCGTTGGTCTGCAACGCGCTGATCAGGATGCGGGCGACTGGGAAGAAGATGAACAGGGCGACGACCATGACGATCAGGCCGATCGACCCGACCACGAAGCCGTCGCCGTTCACCGCGCCGCGGGCGGCGCAGCCGAGCGTGAACAGGAAAAACAGGCCGGTCCCGGCGAGCAGGGCGCCGTAGCCCATGCCGAACTGCCGGTCGCCGAGCGGGCCGTACCAGGCTTCCAGAAACCCAGCGTTCCAGCCGCGCAGGCCAACCGTGAAACCCTGGCCGAGGATGTAGGCGACGCCGAGTCCGCCTACCAGCAGCAGCACGTTCTGCGTGAATCGTTCGGTGCTGGGCCGGCCCAGCGCCAGCGCCGGCAACAGCAGGAACCCGGCGATCGGCCACAGCCAGGGCTTGGCGCCCTGGAGCAGCAATACGATCGCCGGCGCATAGTCCGGGTCGAATGGATAGCCGTCGAACAGCCAGCCGAATCCCCAGAATCCGTCCTCGACGGCATACCAGGGAAGCAGCAGAAAACCTGCCAATCCCACCAGCTGCCAGCCGAGGACGTACCTGCCTATTCCCAGGCCATTCACGTCAGTGGTGCCGGCCGATCACTGCGGCAGCGGCTTGACGTCGGTATCCCACTTCTCGAGAAGCCGGCGACGCTCGTCCGACGAGCCGTACTTCACGAAGTCGTAGTCGATCAGCTTGATCGTCTCAAGATTCGGCGATTCCTTGGCCGGCTTGGCGGCCTTGTTCGACATCACCTGATAGGCCTGGGCCTGCACGGCCAGTTCCTGGATGTCGGCCCGCAGGGCGAAGTCGTAGAACTTCTTCGCTTCGTCCAGATTGCGAGCATCCTTGATGATGCTCATCGAGCCGATTTCGTAGCCGGTGCCCTCGCAGGGCGCGACGACCACCACCGGGAAGCCGGAAACCACCTGGGTCACGGCGTCGTGCAGGAACACGATGCCGACCGTGGTCTCGCCGCGGGCAGCAGCCTTGATCGGGGCCGAACCCGACTTGGTGTACTGGTTGATGTTCTTATGCAGGGCCTTCATGTAGTCGAAGCCCTTCTCCTCACCCATGATCTGGATGATGGTGGCCAGCGTGGTGTAGGCGGTACCGGATGAGTTCGGGTTGGCCATCTGCACGTGGCCCTTGAACTCCGGCTTGATCAGGTCGGCCCAGCACTTCGGCTCGGGCAGGCCGGCCTTGGCCAGCAGATCCTTGTTGTAACCGAAGCCCAGCGCGCCGGCGTAGATGCCGATGGTCTTGTCGCCGGCAGCCTTGGCCTGCGACAGCGCCCAGTCCTGCAACTCCTTGCGCATCGGAGAATCATACGCCTGGGTCAGGCCTTCCTCGGCCGCCTGCAGGTGCGGGTCGCCGGTGCCGCCCCACCAGACATCGCCCTTCGGGTTGCTCGCCTCGGCCTTGATCTGGGCGAAGGTCTCGCCCGAGCTCTTGCGGGTCATCGCCACCTTGATGCCGGTCTCCTTCTCGAAGGACTCGACCATCAGGTTGCACCACTCGATCTGCGGGCTGCAGTAGAGCGTCAGCTTGCCGGCGGCCGTGGCCGGGCCGGTGCCAAGTCCGAGCAGCCCGGCGGCCAGCACCCCAAGCCCGGCAACCCGTGCGATTCGATGCATGCTTCCCTCCATGCGCCCGCAGGTCGTGGTGCCTCGGGCGGCGGTTTGTCGTTGCGACGGATCGCACGTGCCGATCCGTCTGTTCGACATTGTTCAAAATATATCGGCGTGCTGCAATGAATCCGACGATAACCATCCGAAATTGAGGCAAATCGGCGATGACAGCTCGTGGTGCGGTGACGCAGCAGGTTCAGGATCGGCTGGCTTTCGCCGAAGACGTGGCACGCCGGGCCGGCGTTCTGGCCCTGCGGTACTTTCGCGAGCGCGATGTCCTGGTGGTCGAAACCAAGGGCCAGCAGGACGTGGTTAGCCGAGCCGACCGCGAGGTCGAAGATCTGATTCGCGGGGCGTTGGCGGAGCGGTTTCCGAATGACGGCTTCATCGGCGAGGAAACCGGTGGCGATGGCTCGTACGCGTCAGGGCCGGTCTGGGTGGTCGATCCGATCGACGGCACCCAGTGCTTCCTGTCCGGGCTGCCGACATGGTGCGTGTCGATCGGGCTGATGGTCGACGGCGGGATCGCCGCCGGTGTCATCGTCGATCCCTGTTCCGAGGAATGTTTCGTGGGCGCGGTTGGCGGCGGCGCGGCCTGCAACGGCAGGCCGATCGCACCCGCCGACGTCGCGGACTTTCGGTCGGGCCTGACCGAGGTCGGCTTCTCGTTCCGGGTGCCCAAGGCGCCGACGGTGTCGTTCATCGACCGATTGATCGACTCGGGCGGCATCTATCACCGCTCGGGCTCGGGTGCTCTCGGTCTCGCCCACGTCGCGGCCGGCCGTTACGTCGCCTACATCGAGGGCCACATGAACTCCTGGGACTCGTTTGCCGGCGCCGCACTGGTTCTGGCGGCCGGCGGTTGGATCAACGACCTGACCGCCAATGACGGGGTCACCGGCGGGGCGATCGTGATGGCCAGCGGTCGGCGGCTGGCGGAGCAGTTTTACGCGCTGGCCGGTGAGGCGGGCTACGACCTCCCCGAACCGCCGCCGGAGTTCGCCCGATGACATCGTGGAACAGTCAGGCCGACCTTGTCGGCGGTGTGTTCGTGGTGACCGGCTCGACCCAGGGCATCGGCGAAGCCATCGTCCGGCGTCTGGCGGATCGTGGGGCGCGGGGGCTGATCGTCACGGGACGGGACGCACCGCGTGGTGAGCGGGTGGCTGCGGAATTGCGCGCGTCCGGTTCCCAGGCATTGTTCGTCCGGGCCGACCTGGCGGATGTCGAAGCCTGCCGGTCGGTGATCGCCGCGGCTGACACCGCGTTCGGCCGATTGGACGGGCTGGTGAACGCAGCCGGAGTGACCGATCGCGGTACCCTCGATGACACGACGCCGGAGCTGTGGGACCGGCTGTTCGCGGTCAACGTGCGGGCGCCGTTCTTCCTGTGCCAGGAGGCGGTGCGGCTGATGCACCGCGACGCGACCGCCGGCCGGATCGTCAACATCGTGACCATGTCGAGCCACGGCGGACAACCGAAGCTGGTTCCCTACAGCGCGTCGAAGGGTGCGTTGGCGGTACTGACCCGCAACCTGGCCCACGGCTTGCGGCGCGACCGAGTCCGGGTGAATGCCATCAACATCGGTTGGGCCGACACGCCGAACGAGGATGCGGTGCAGCGCGCCGAAGGGCAGCCAGCCGATTGGCTGACCGCCGCCGAGGCTGGCCAACCTTTCGGCCGCCTGATCAAGCCGGACGATGTGGCCCGATTGGTGTTGTTCCTGCTGTCGTCGGATTCCGGGGTGATGACCGGATCGGTGATCGATCACGACCAGAACGTGATGGGCGCCTACGACTGACAACGGCGCGGCTAGCGGGCGGCCGCGAAGGACCGCCCGCTCATTCCGTCACAGATCCTTGGCGGCGGTGTGCTGGATCTTCTTCCAGTTGGCGGCGGCCTTGCTGACCGTGCCGCTGCGGTCCTTCTGGAACGCCTGGAAGATCTCCTCGTTGAGGAACACGAACAGCTTGCCGTCCATAACGGCGGCGTAGCGCGGGTCACCGTCAAACTTCTTGCCGACCGAAACGCCGAAGGTGCAGAATCCGCCGTTCTGCGGGGTGTAGCGGGCCGGGTTCTTCTCGAACGCCTTCAGGTTTTCCTGGGACGCGAAGTGGTAGGCGACACCATCGTGGATGGCGGTGTAGCGCGCGGTACCGTCCAGCCGGTTGCCGATGTCGAGGAATGCCACCGGGTCGACACCGTGCAGGCCGAGCGGGGCACCGGCCGCGGTCAGGCCGGGCGCGGTGTTGTATTCGTCGACAGCCAGGGCAGGGGAGGTGGACAGGACGCTGGCCATCAACACGGCAGCGGTCGCAATCGATTTGTACATGGGGCGATCCTTATATTGGGAACGAAACGAGAGGCGGCCGTCAGGCGGCGGCCGCGGAGGCGGCTTTCACGACCGGAAAGTCGATCTCGGTTTCGGCGATGTGGTTGATGTAGTTGGTGAAGATGTTGAGCACCGTATTGGCCACGATCTCGACAACCTGCTCGTCGGAGAACCCGGCCCGGCGAACCTGGGCGAGATCCTCGTCGGAAACCTTGCCGCGGGTGGCGACGATCCGGGACGCGAACCGCAAGGCTCCCTGAACCTTGGCGTCGGTCGATCGACCGCCCAGGTTTCGGGAGATCTCGTCCGACGCTAGTCCGGCCTTGCTGCCAAGGACGGTGTGGGCGGATGCGCAATAGTCACAATCGTTCGCACCAGCCACCGCCAGGGCGACCTGTTCGCGCATCGCGGTTGGAAGGGTGCCACCGGCCAGGGCGCCGGCGAAACCGAGGTAACCGCCGAGGGCGGCCGACGATTGCGCCATGGTGGCGATGATGTTCGGGACACCGCCCATCTGCTTCTTGACGGCGTCGAGCAGTGCCGCCGTCTTCGCGGGGGCCTGGGCGGCGTCGATACGCTGGATGCGTTGCATGGAACCTCCTGTGAACGCGTTGTGATGACAGGAGGGAAGATGTGCGGGTCGGGACGTTGGATCAACTGGAGCGCTGATGTTCGGGATCAATGGCAACATTATTGGGACGATTGGCAATATTATCAGGTGATCGTCGGTACTCCGTCGGTGCCAGACCGAACTTGCCGGTGAACGCGCGGGTGAAGGCGGCCGGCGACTGGTATCCGGTCCGGCTGGCAACCTGCTGGACGCTGCATCGGGCATCGTCCAGCAGCGACAGGGCCTTCTGGAGCCGCCAGTCGGTCAGGTAGCTCATCGGTCCCGCGCCCATGAGATCGCTGAAGCGCTCGGCAAATCGGCTGCGCGACATGCCGACGGACGCCGCCAGGCTTTCGACCGTCCAACTGCGCTCCGGCTCGGCGTGGATGAGTTGCAGCGCCCCGCCGATCTGCTGATCCTGAAAGGCTTCCAGCACCGATCTCAGCCCCGCGCTCTGGCCGATCCCGACCCTCAGCAGTTCGATGAACACGATCTCCGACAGCCGGGTCACGGTGGCGGTCGACCCGATGGTGTCGGAGAACACCTGACGGACCACCAAGCGAAGGATGTCGTCGAGCCACGGCCGGCGTGCCCGCATGGCGTTGGTCGTGACGAGATATTCTGGCAGGGCGCGGAGGATCGGATGGTCGGCGCCGGCCCGGAAGGTGAAGTGCCCGCAGACCATCTGGGTGGTCGCCGAGGAATCGCCGGTCCCAACCACTAGGACGCCCCGGCCGTCATACCCGGCGAGCACCGTCTCCAGCGGGGGCGCCTCGCGCCCGGCAACGTCCGCCAGAACATGCGATTGACCGCGAGGGATCAGGACCAGATCGCCGGGGCCAATATCGGCCGACGCGCCGGAAGGAAAGCCGACATGGCACCTGCCCTGAACGACCAGATGAAACCGCGCAGCCTGCCTCAGATCCGGAACGGTGACCGCCCACGGCGACGAGAAGTCAGTGCGAAAATAGAACGCGCCCTTGAGGTTGAGCGTGTCCAGAACGTCGTCAAGAACGTCCATCCAGACTTCCACTCCAGTATGCCGATCGTCCCATTGTACAAGACGAGCGGCACACTGGCGAAATCACGTCCGCATCAGCCCGGCCAACTGGCGCCGAGGGCCTTTCGGGCCTCCGCGACCGTGCGCAGGACGATGTCGCGGGCCGACGGGATGTCCTTGACCAGGTCCACGCCTTCACCGGCCCACAGCACGCCGGTCGACAGATCGCCGGCCTCGGTCGCGTCGTAGCGTGCGTTCTCGGCGTCGCGCTGGTTCGCAAGGTCTTCCTCGCGCCCGTTCCAGCGTGCCGAGAAGGCGTTCCGAACTGCGCGTCCCGGAAAATGCGTCGGCCAGGCGGCACCACGCACGATGTCGAACACCCGGGTCTGTTCGGTGTCGTCGCTGGCAGCGGCGACCGCTCCTTGCTTCAGAACCTCGCTCCACTGCGATTCCTTTGAGGCGGCGAACCGGGTGCCCATCAGCACGCCTTCCGCGCCGAGCACCAGGGCGGCCGCAAGGCCCCGGCCGTCGGCGACTGCACCGGCTGCCACCACCGGGATCGGCGCCACCGCGTCGACCACTGACGGGACCAATCCGAAGGTCCCGCGGACATGTCCGGAATGCCCACCGGCGTCACGGCCCTGGGCGATGATCACATCGGCGCCGGCGTCGGCCGCCTGCTTCGCCATGTCGAGCGTCTGCACCTGGCAGAACAGCAGGCTGCCGGCCTGCTTGACCCGGCTGGCGAACGGCGTCGGATCGCCGAACGACAGCATCACCGCGGCCGGGTCGTGTTCCAGCGCTGCATCGAGGGCCTCGGGCCGGTCCTGCAGTGCCCAGTTGATGAAGCCCACACCGATCCGGACGTTGCCGGCGGCCAGCATCTCGCGATGGACGGTCTCGCTGCTGGCGTAACCGGAACCGACGAAGCCGAAGCCGCCGGCCGAGGTCACGGCGGCAGCCAGGGCGCCGCCGGAGGCCGAGCCCATTGGTGCGAGGAGAATGGGGTGCTCGATCCCGAGCAGTTCGGTCAGACGGGTGGTGAATGTCATGGTTTCGAATCCTTGGATGGCAGCGAAGCGGGGCTCAGCGGCGGTCAGGCAGGGATCATCGGTTCAACCAGATCGAAGTGGAACACCTTGGCGATGATCTGCCAGCGACCGTCGACCAGAATCAGCGTCAGAAAGTCGGTGAACTGCTTCCGGCCGATCGAGCAGTGGACGCGGGCGAAGGCGGTTACCGGCCCGGCGAACTCGATGGCGGCGATGCGATCGGTGCGTGCTTCGCCGCGGCTGGCCGGCGAAGGGCGCTTGGCCACGATCGGGAAATACTCCGGCATGGTCAATTGCAGCAACGGTTCCTCGGTGGCGCAGACATACTGCGCGTCGGGGTGGAAGACCGTGGCGAGTTTGGCGGCGTCGCTGTGGTACAGGCCGTCGAAATAGTCCGACAGGGTATCGACGGCGGCGGCGTAGCGCGGGTCCATTGAAAGTGTCCTATGTGAGGGTGGCGCGCGGAACGCGGCCCGATGTCGGCCAGCGTTCCGCGCGGAAGCGGGCTAGTGGATCAGGCCCTCGGCGGTCATCGCCTCGCGCACCGCCGTCAGGGCGGCCATTCGCTCGACGAACGCCGCCAGGTTCGGCCATTGACCGAGGTCGATGCCAATGAAATTGCACCAGTTCGCGACGACGAACAGATAAAGGTCGGCCACCGATACGGTGTCGCCGACCAGGTGCGCCCGCCCGTCAGCCAGCAGCGCCTCGATGTGGATCATGCGCTTGGCAACGACATCCTCTGCGGCCGGGCGCGCATCATCGGCGATCGGCGTGCCGGCGAAGAACGGCTTGAACGCCTTGTGCAGTTCAGACGAGACGAAGTTCAGGTGTTCCTGCAACCTTGCGCGTTCCAGTGTGGCAGGTGCTGGGGCGAGGGCGGCGGCTGGGTTGCGGTCGGCAATGTATTGCAGGACTGCGGGAGCTTCGGTCAGCACGTCGCCGGACCGCAGTTGCAGCGCTGGGACATAGCCCTTGGGGTTGATCCGCGTGTAGTCGGCGCCGCTGGCAGTCGTCTTGGTCTGGGTGTCGACCTTCTCGATCTCGAATTCAGCGCCGGTCATCCGCAGGGCGATATGGGCGGCCAGCGAGCAGGCGCCGGGGGAGTAGTACAACTTCATCGGTCGGTCTCCGTGTGTTCCGGTTGATTGAAGAGATCGAGCCGACAGGTATGAACGATGGTTGCTATTGTAAATCAGATATCCTTTGGATACTTACTATTGAGGTTTCCATTCGGTAACCGGGAGTGAGCCGTGCCACTGAAGGTCCGCAAAAACCAAAGCCCGCAACCGCCGCCGTCCTGCCCGTTGACGGAGTGCATGGCGATCATCGGCGGCGCCTGGACGGTCAACGTGATCTGGAGCCTGCGGGCGGGCCCGCGGCGGTTCAGCGAACTGCGGATCGACATACCGCCGGTCTCACCGAAAGTCCTGACCGCACGGCTGAGGGAGTTGGAGGCTCGCGGGGTGGTGCACCGCAAGGTCAAACCGACCTCGCCGCCGTCGGTGGAGTACTCGCTGACCGCGCTCGGTGGCGAACTGGTGCCGGCGATTGAGGCCATTGTCACCATCGGCCACCGGTTGAAGGGAGAACCTGTCGCATCGGTGTCGAACGGTTGAAACCGGCTCGGGGTTAGTCGACCGGCGCTGCAACGAACCGCAGATGGCCGGTCTTGATCCAGACAGTGGCGCCGTTGGCTCCCGCCTCGACGGTGGTCGTGCCGTCATCGGGCAACCGCAGCCACGAGAGGCGCCGGAACGTCTCCGCGGCTTGCATGAAGCCGCCGTCCAGCACGAACAGTTCGGCACCGCCCGCCCACTCGACCGACACCGTCGTATCAGGCGCCCAGCGTTCGATGCGCACGTCCTCGCGCGCGTCCTTGAACAGCGGTGTGATCGATACGCCCGCCCGGTTGCCGTCGGGCACGGCGCCGATCCTGTTGGTGTCGATGATCACATGGCTGCGGTCTGCCGGGTCGAACTGCCACAGCTTGACCAGGATGGTACAGCCGGGTGCCGATCCGGGGGTGTGGCGCGACTGCGGCGGGTTGCGGACGTAGCAGCCGGCCGGGTAGTCGCCGCGATCATCCTGGAACACGCCTTCCAGGACGATAAACTCCTCGCCGCCGCCATGGACATGCGCGGGGAACTGGCTGTCCGGATCGTAGCGCACAATCGAGGTGGCGCGTGCCACCTCGTCGCCGATGCGGTCCAGCATACGCCGGCTGACCCCGGCGGTTGGCGAGCCCCGCCATTCGATCTGATCGGCGTGCATCACCACGCGCTGGGTGAAATCGGCGTTGAGTTCCATGGCCTGTCCGTCCGTCAGTAGCACCTGCCCGGAACAGATAGTGGCCTCGGTCGCGAATGCGAGACGTCACCGGCCGTCGAAAACGAACTTCGGGCGGGGTCAGTTGGTCGGCTTGTGGTCGTCGGAGGTGGCTCGGTCATCGGCGCGTAGCGGCTGCAGCAACATCCGGTCGAGCCGGAGTTCGCCGGGATCGCGGAACTGCGGGATGCCGATGGTCATGCCGAGATGCCCGGCCTCGGGCTGGGCGCGATAGGTGGCGAACAGCCGGTCCCACCACGGCAGATTGAATCCAAAATTGCTATCGGTCTCGCGGCGGACGATCGAGTGATGGACTCGGTGCATGTCGGGCGTGACCAGAACCCAGCGCAGCACCCGGTCGAGCGACTGCGGCAGGCGCACATTGCTGTGGTTGAACATCGAGGACGCGTTCAGCAGGACCTCGAAGACCAGCACCGCGACGGCCGGAGCGCCGAGTGCCGCCACGACGCCGAGCTTGATCACCATCGACAGCACGATTTCCACCGGATGGAAGCGGATCCCGGAGGTCACGTCGAGTTCAAGGTCGGCGTGATGCATGCGGTGCAGGCGCCAGAACATCGGGACCGCGTGAAACAGCCGGTGCTGCAGGTAGATGGCGAGGTCGAGCAGGACCACCGAGGCAAGCACGGCCAGCCAATCCGGCGCCGGAACGAGGGCAAGCAGCCCCCAGCCACGCGCTTCGGCCAGCAGGGCCACCCCGACGGCGGCCGTCGGGAACAGCAACCTGACCAGGATGGTGTCGACCGCCACGACGCCGAGGTTCCCGGGCCACCGGGTCAGCCGTCCGATCTTCTGGTGCCGTCGCGGCGCGGCCAGTTCCCATAGCGCCATAACAGCAAAAATTCCGGCGAACACGCCAAGGCGAATGGTCGGTTCGTGCGGGAACAGAAGCTCGTTCATGATGGCGTTGCGTGTCCGTCGTTCGGATGAGGACCTCTGGCCAGTACCATATGGTGTTGGTCCAGCCGCTCGGCGAACCGGTCACTGGCGAGATAGGCAAGCTCCGCTTCACGGGGAGCCAGGACCGGGTCGCGCGCCGCCAGCACGTCATCGACTTCGCCAGGGTGGCACATCAGCAACGGCCGGCGTCCGGTATGGGCAAGATAGGCGGCGAAATCTCCGTCCACCGCACGGCTCGGCCGGAACGAGGTCACGCCGCTGAACCCGGCGTTGGTGGTGATACCAGCCTTGGCGGTCCTGTATAGCAGCGGCCGTCCGAGATGAGCGATCACCAGCGCCCGTGCCACATCGCACCGCCGGCGCAATATGGTTGCCGCCGGTTCGAAGCAGGATCGCAGCCACGTCGTTCGCTTGTCCAGGCGTTGCTCGAACAACGCCAACAGGCTGTTGCGGATGACCGGCAGCAGGTGGACGTGCTGGTGGCCGTCGAGGAACGCCGGGGGGCGGCCCAGTGCGGACTCGAACGCGTCGAGTTGGCGGGCAATCTCGTCGGCAATTTCGATCCGATCAAGCTGGCCGAAATGAGCGAGGCGGATCAGCCGACCGAGCGGCGGCAGCCGGCCGCCGGGCGCCAGCTTCGGCATTGCTCCAAGCGGAGCGTGATCGGTCAATGTCAGGTGCAGGCCGACGTCGATCCGGTCGAGCAGTTCTCCGAGCCTGCCGGCTTCAGCGTGCCACTCCGGGAACAGGGTCATGCAACTGGTCGCGGACAGGCGCCCGGCGGCGGCCAGCGCGCGGATGCCTCGGCTGACGCCTGGCGCGATGCCGTAGTCGTCGGCGCACAGGATCACAGGCTTTTGAAGGGGTTGATACGTACTCATCCACCTTGCGCGGGAACACAGGACGCGGGATAGGTGTCGCTCGGGGCGACGTCGCGGACCATTGTATCCGCGAACTGGATGGACACGGTACCTGAGATCATGACCGGGAATGACGGGACGCTCGGGCCTGATCGGGCTGGAATCTCGATCGTGGTGCCCGCGTACAACGAAGCGGACAACTTCGATCCCCTTCTGGCGCGGTTGACGGCGGTGCTCGAGCGGATCGGCCTGCCGTTCGAGATCCTGATCGTCGACGACCGCAGCACCGACGCGACGTTTGAACGGCTGTCAGCGCTGAACGCCCGGGATCCGCGGATCAAGGCGCTGCGATTCAGCCGGAATTTCGGCAAGGAGATCGCGCTGGCGGCCGGGCTGCGCCACGCCAGGGGCACCGCAGTGGTGTTGATGGACGCCGACCTGCAGCACCCGCCTGAGCTGATCGAGACCTTCGTTGCCGAGTGGCGGCAGGGTGCGCAGATCGTTTACGGCCAGCGTGACCGATCGGGCGAGCTTCCGGGCGTTCGGCGCTGGCTGACCCGCCGATTCTACCGGTTTTTCGATGCGGTCGGCGAAGTCAAACTGATGCGCCACGGCGGCGATTTCGCGCTGTTCGACCAGCAGGTGGTGCGGGCGTTGAACGCGCTGCCCGAGCGCGGGCGGTTCGGCAAGGGGCTGTACGCCTGGGTCGGCTTCCGGCGGGTTGCCGTGCCGTTCACACCGGAAGCCCGGCACGCCGGACACTCTCGATGGTCGTTCTGGCGGCTGTGGATGCTGGCCTTGGATGCCGTCACCGCTTTCAGCGTCATGCCGTTGCGGGTCTGGTCGTACATTGGCGTATTCGTGTCGTTGCTTGCCATGCTCTACGGCACCTTCATCGCGATCCGCACGCTGATCGAAGGTGTCGACGTCCCCGGCTATGCATCGCTGATGGTGGCCGTCGCGTTCTTCGGTGGTGTCCAACTAATCACCCTCGGCGTGCTGGGCGAGTACGTCGGCCGGGTTTTCACCGAGGTCAAGCGGCGCCCTCTGTACATAGTCGACCAGTCGATCGGGCTCGACGAGGTTCTGGAGATCGGCGTCGCCCAGGATCCGGCACGGCGATGATTCTGGCGGACCGGCCATGGTTTCGGGAGGCACTGATCGCCCTCGCGGTGGTTGTGGCGGCCTGGGTCGTGCTGGCCTGGCCCTGGCTGGTCGGCGGGCTGACCATCCCGTGGGATGCCAAGATCCACTTCCTGGCCATGCTGCGCTGGCTCGCCGAGCACCTCGCGCAGGGCGATTGGCCGCTATGGATGCCCGAGAGCTTCGGCGGCCGTCCGGCCTTGGGCGACCCGCAGTCAATGATCCTGTCGCCTGGTTTCATGTTGCTGGCTGCGCTCGACCCCGAGCCCTCGGCACGGGCCGGTGACGCCGTGGTGCTGATCGAATTGCTGATCGGTGGTCTGGCGACCTCCTTGTTCGGGTTGCAACGCGGCTGGCACCCGGCGGCGGCGGTGCTGGCGGGGCTCGTGATGATGGTCGGAGCGTCAGCCTCGGCCCGCTTGCAGCATACGCTGTTGGTGCAGAGCCATGCCTTTATTCCCGTCGTCCTGCTGGCGCTCGATGCGGCGCTGGACCGACCGACAATCCGTCGGGCTTTGCTGGCGGGGCTGGCCGTCGGAATGCTGGTCATCGGCCGCGACCAGGTGGCCTTCCTGGGCCTGATCGCGTTGTTCGCTTTCGTTGTCGCGCGCGTCGCTTCGGCCCCTGACCCGGCCGGCTTCGTGAAGGAGCGGCTGCTGGTTGTCCTTTTGGCGGTGTCAGTGGCGGTGCTGCTGGCGATTGTGCCGGTACTCGCCACGATCGAGTTTGCGGAGATCAGCAACCGCCCGTCCTTCGCCTTCGCGTTTGGCGCCAAGCAGTCGATCCCGCCGGAAAGTTTTCTGACGGCCGTCATCCCCAACCTGTTCGGCGGGGTGTCGGCGCACACCACCTATTGGGGCCCCGGCAGCACACTGTGGTCGCCGCAGTTGCCGGTCGATCGCACGATCATCCAGTTGTACGTGGGGATGATCCCGATCGTCCTGGTCGTATGGATTGGTTTGTTGCGTGGGCGTTTGTTGAAAGGTGAGGGCCGGTTGTTGCTGGCGCTCACGGCGTTCTTCGCGATCTACGCGTTGGGTCACTACACACCTGTATTCGAAGTGCTGTTCGACCATGTGCCGGGTGTCGACAAGTTTCGACGTCCGGCGGACGCGACGTTTCTGTTCGGCGCATCCCTGGCGCTGACGGCCGGCTGGCTGTGCGACCGCGTGCTGCGCGAGGGCCTTCCGGCAGTGGCGACGTGGCGACGAGGCCTGGAAGCGGCTGTCGCGACTGTGCTGTTGGGGATCGGAGCGGCCGTGGCGTACAGCCAGGGCCAATTGACCCAGACATTGCCGGTTCTCGCTGTAACGACGGTGATGGTCATGGTCGCGGTCGTGGCTGTCGTTTGGGCTGTCCAGTCAAACACTGGCGCCGATCCGGCACGCCATAAGGCGGCGATAGCGGTTCTGGTCCTCCTGACCGTAATCGATCTGCGGGTCTTCACGGTCGGCACGCCGCTCAACGCCATGTCGATCAAGCCGTTCACGGTTCTGGACGACCCTGAGGACGTGCCTCTCGCTGCCTGGCTGGAACGCGAAGTGGCTGAGATCGAGCTGTACGAGGGACCAGTGCGGGTCGAGGTCCTGGGCCTGGGCGGCGCCTGGCAGAACCTGCCGATGTCGATCGGCGTCGAGGACACGCTTGGCTACAATCCGCTGCGGCTAGCGGAGTACGACAAGGCCGTCGGGTCCGACCAGAACTCGCATACCGTCGATCGACGGTTCGGGACATTGATGACCGGCTACCGCTCCGATTTCGCGGACCTGCTTGGTGTGCGTATCATTATCCTTGGCGGACCGATGGAAGAGATCGATCCGGCGAGCGCGCCGGCCTTCGGGCCAGCCTTGCGGTTCCGAGGGAGTTGGGTCTACGAGAACCCGCGGACAGTGCCGCGGGTCCTGTTCATCGGCCGCGAGGGTGCACGGCGTTACGATCCTGATACGCTGATCGAACAAGGCAGCTTGCCGCGCCTGGATTGGCGTCGTGAAGCGCTGATCGATCCGCTGCCGGAGCCGCCGATTCAGCCGGCTCAAATTCGTGGACGCGCTGGATTTGTCAGGATGCTCGAGCGGACCAGCGACATGGTCGATCTTGAGGTGTCGGCCCAACGGCCCGGCTTCGTGGTCCTGCACGACATCGCCTATCCCGGGTGGGTGGCCTATGTCGACGGTGAGCGGCAGGAGCCGAGGCGTGCCAACGCCTTGTTCATGGCAGCGTCGGTGCCAACGGGAAAGCACAGCGTTCGGTTTGTCTACGAGCCGTTGTCAGTGGAGCATATTTGGGCGCTGCTGGTCGGGGACGATCGGTGACCGGCGAAGCCGGCGCGTTGTTCCGCCAGTTCGTGGGCTTCGCGACCGTCGGGATGGTCGGACTGGTAGCGCACTACTCCGCGTTGACCGGGCTGGTCGAACTCGGCGGCGTCGATCCGGTTGTGGCGTCGGTGATCGGTTTCCTGGCCGGCGCACTCGTGAACTATGTCCTGAACCGGCGGCTGGTGTTCCGGTCCGATCGCGCCCACCGGGCAGCCGGTCCCAGGTTCTTTGCCGTCGCGGCGAGTGGGCTGGTCCTGAACGGTCTGCTGATGACGTTACTGGTCGACCATCTTGGTGTGTTCTATCTGGTCGCCCAGGTCATGGTGACCGGCGGTCTGGTCTTCTGGCACTTCCTGCTGAACAAGTTCTGGACGTTCCGGCGATAGTGCGTGCAGACGGTCTCCGGCCCGCACTCGCTCAAACACCATTACATGAGCTTCAATCGCGTCCGGTCCGTCCCGACGTAGGACGGTTCGCTTGTGGCACCGCTGGACGAGCCCGTGTTCGCCTGCGACGCGTGTCAGATAGTCCGCGGAGTGCGCGAACCGGCGCGACGGGCGCAACCTTCGGTCCAAACCAGTTGCGTCGGTTTCAACCGCTTCGGCCGTCATGGCAAACAATCCACCGTCGACCAGCCGCCGCGTCACCGCCGCGAACAACGGGGCCAAATCGCCCAGATAGATCAGCACGTCGGCGGCCGTGACCAAGTCGAAGTGGCGGGTATCGTTCGCCAGATAGGCAGTCAGTTCGCTGACATGGAGCGCGTCGTACACTCCCTTGCTGCTCGATTGAGCGATCATTGCCGGCGACAGGTCGACACCTTCGATCCAGGCGCAGACCTTGCGCAGGCGTTCACCCATCAGGCCGGTGCCGCAGCCGAGGTCGAGGACCGAACCGAAGACCGTATCCGAACCGCTCACCGAGTTGATGGCCTGTAGCAGTTGCGCCGGTCCTTGATAGTCCAGACCGATCAGCAAGGAGCGCTCGAACCTCGGCGCGTACTCGTCGAACAAGGCGGCGACATATGCCGGTGGCAGACCGTCGGGCTGCGGCGTAGCGCCGAGCAGGGCGAGGTGGGGCAGGGCACCCAGCCGGTCGTCGGGGCTGAGTGCAAGGTAGCGTGCGTAGGCCGCGACCGCACGGTCGCGGTGACTCGATGTTGCCGCGGCTTCACCGATTAGGAAATGCAACTCCGGCCAGTCGGGGGTCAACTCAAGCGTCTGCTCCAGCACCGACAGCGCAGCGGTCGGATCTCCGCTGTCCAGGAGTGCACGCGCCGTCTCGACCCGCCGGTCGGCTCTCAAATCTCCGGATGTCATGGGAGGGGATGAACGAACAGATGCCGATCGGGAGAGACGCTCAACAATCGACCGGTGTGTCCGAACCTCCGCGCAGTCGCGACGACGGAATGTTCATAGCACGCTGCCCGGCAGCACGCATTGTCGCAAATGTTGTCAGCGAGCGACCGACGGTGCCATTGCGCACAGCATCTCGAACATCATGTTGGCGGCGGTGACGCAGGTGATGCCGGTTGGGTCGAAGCAGGGTGCGACCTCGCTGATGTCGGCGCCGATGATCGGCTTGCCGGTCAGCGAACGCAGGATCACCTGCAGGTCGCGTGGGATCAGGCCGCCGATCTCCGGAACCGCAGTGCCCGGGCAGAACGCCGGGTCGATGCCGTCGATGTCGAGGGTGATGTAGAACGGTTTGTCGCCGAGCACCTCGTGGATCTTGGCGATCACCGCGGCCCGGCCCATCGCCTCGAACTCGTCGATGGTGATCACCGTAAACCCGGCATCGATGCCGTACTGGATGTCGCCTTCGGAGAACCGGCTGCCGCGCAGGCCGATCTGCAGGGTGCGCTTCGGGTCGATCCATCCCTCCTTGTGGCCGAGCCGCATGAAGGTCGCGTGGTTGACGGTGTCGCCGCACAACTCGGCCAATGTGTCCGGATGGGCGTCGAACTGCAGCACCCCGACCGGCTCGTCCTTCACCAAACCGCGTAAGATCGGGGTCGGGATGGTGTGGTCGCCGCCGATCGAAATCGGCACGATCCGGTTGTCGCGCAGGGTTTCGTAGAATTCCTGGATCTGGGCGATCGACTTTGTCTTGTCGAGCGGGTTCACCGGCGCGTCGCCCAGATCGGCGACGTTGCAAATGTCGAACGGCGAGACCCCGGTGGTCGGATGCACCCGGCGGATCAGGCGCGACGCTTCGCGCACCCCGGACGGACCTTGGCGGGCGCCGGTGCGGTAGTTCACGCCGAGATCGAACGGCACGCCGACCAGCGCGATGTCGACCTCCGGATCGATGCCGTGGCGCTTGGTGCGCATGAAGGTGGCGACATCGGCGAAGCGCGGCACGACGGCGGCGTCGACCGGTTGAAACTTTGGATCACCAGCCATGATGCCTGTCTCCTATCGATTGGCGCGGGCCAGCACGGCGCTGAACAGCACCTGCAGGCCAGGGAGTTGGTCTTCCAGGCGGGTGTTCTCCGCCTCGTTGTGGCTGATGCCGTCATCGCACGGCGTGAACAGCAGCACGGTCGGCGTGATCCGCGCGAGGTGGTAGGCGTCGTGGCCGGCTTGGCTCATCATCTCTCGGTACGGCACGCCCAGGTCGTCGGCGCTGCGCCGCACCAAGTTGATCAGGTCCGGATCGAACGAGGTCTCCCCGAAGGTCCAGGAGTCGCCCACGGCGATCTCGGTGTTGGTTTCGGCGGCGCAGTCCGGCAAGGAGGCCCGGATGCGCTCCTCCATCTCGGCGGTCAGCTTCGGGTCCGGACTGCGGAAGTCGACGAAAAGCGTTGCCCGGTCAGAGATGATGCCAGGGATGTTCGGCGACGCCTCCAGCCGGGCCACGGTCGACTTGCCTTCCCGGTCGGCATAGGCGTGGCCGATCCGGTTGACTGCCAGTGCGACGCTGGCGGCACCGACCAGGGCGTTGCGGCGGCGCGCCATCGGGGTAGGCCCGCTGTGGGCGTTCTCACCAGTGACTTCGATCCGCATGCCACGGGCAAGGTAGGGGGCGACGACGATGCCGAGCGGGACGCCCGCCTCCCACAGTGCGGGGCCCTGTTCGATGTGGATTTCAAAGTAGCTGTCCAGATCGCGGCCACCCACCGGCACATCCCCGGCCCAGCCGATCGAATCCAGGGCCTGCGCCACCGTGATGCCGGCCTGATCAGTTCGCGTCAGCGCCCAGTCGAGGTCGTGGATTCCCGCGAAAACCCCGGAGCACAGCATCGGTGGCGGGAACCGACCGCCTTCCTCGTTGGTCCAGTTCACCACCTCGATCGATCGCCGAGTGGCGATACCCGCATCGTCCAGGGCGCGCAGGATTTCCAACCCAGCCATGACACCAAGGATGCCGTCGAACCGACCGCCTGCCGCCTGGGTGTCCAGGTGGCTGCCGACCAGCACCGGTGGCAGGTCGTTGTCGATACCTCCGCGCCGAACGAAGGTGTTGCCGAGCCGGTCGACCGTGACGGAGTAACCGTCGGCTTCGACCCAGGACCGGAACAGGTCCCGCATCTGTCCATCAGACTCCGACAGCGTAAGGCGGGCCAGCCCGCCGCGCGTGCCTTTGCCGATCTCGGCCGATGCCATCAGGGTGTTCCAGAAGCGTTCGCCGTCAATGGGCGGGATGTTGCGGGTCATGTCGGGATCCTGGTCGGTAGGGTGCCAATGTTAACCCTTCGTTCACCCTGTCTGCCAAGGCTTCCTTCATCACCGTCCGGCATTGTGGAGCTGCAACGACGTACGAGGAGTTCCGATATGAGCGACGGCGCATCCGATCCGGTGGACCAGCTTCAGATCATCATCACCGGACCGGCGCGGAGTTCCTCGTCGTCAGGGCTGCCGCCGCGGTTCGCAGGCGCTGCGGCGTCCGGTCAGGCTGGCTCCGGATCCGTTCCCCGGCCGACAACTACGCGGCCCCGCGGACAGGCAGTCAACTTCGCGGCCTGATCGAGGCTTTCCTGCCGCTTCGTTGAGCCAGGGCGTTCTGCTAAAAACGCGGCATGAACCGACGCCCGCTCGCACCCGTTCCGACTGAAGCCATCACCGTCTACGAACGCGACGGCATCGTCTGCCTGCGCGGAGTCTTCGATGCCGACTGGATCGCGTTCATGGGTGAGGCCGTCGATCGTGCGATGGCCGAACCGGGCAGCCACGGCGAGGAATACGCGCGCTCCGGCGGTCGGTTCTTCGGCGACCTTGAGATGTGGCGGCGTCACGAGCCGTTCCGTCGTTTCGTGTTCGAGTCCCCTGCGGCCGAGATCGCCGGCGCCATCATGGGGGCCTCGAAAGTGAATTTCTTCTACGACCAACTCCTGGTGAAGGAGCCTGGAACCTCGGAACGCACCCCATGGCACCAGGATCAGCCATACTGGGCAGTCGCGGGCCGCCAAGTGTGCTCGCTGTGGGTGCCGTTCGATCCGGTCGCAGAGGATACCTGCGTGGAGTACGTCGCTGGACCGCATTCCTGGCCGGAGTTCAGCCCCTATCATTTTGCCGACGGCACGCTGTATGCCGACACCGGCCTGCCGCCGCTCCCCGACATCGAGAGGGAGCGCGATCGGCACCGGATCCTGCGCTTTGCGCTGGAGCCGGGCGACTGTCTGGTGTTCCAGGCGATGATCGTGCACGGCGCGCCCGGGAACCGAAGTGCCAACCGTCGGCGCGCTCTGGCGACCCGCTGGACGGGTGACGACGCGCGCTATTGCGTGCGGCCCGGTGAAGTCGGTTTTCCAACCGCCGATCCCGGTCTAGCCCACGGCGACGTCATGGATTGCGAGATGTTTCCTGTCATCTGGCAGGCTTAACGGCCGCCAATGCACTATGTGTCGGACGCGTGGCGTCCGGCGTCGGCCCCGTCGGCCATTTCGTCGGCCATTTCGTCGGCCAGGCCCACGGCAACGCCGGTCGCCGCGGTGATCGCTTGCCTGAATTCGCCGAGCGCGTCATTCAACTCGTCGGCGGGCAGTTCTGCGACCTCTTCCTCCAGCCGACGGCCAATTGTCACCAAGGTCATGAACCCCAGGCTGCCGGCCACCGATGCGACGGCGTGGGCATGATCGGCAAGCTCCTGGCGCCTGCCGCACCGTGCCGCAACGTCAAGTGCCGCCCGGCGTTGCGACAACTCGTGCACGAACATCGACAGGAACCGCGCGATTTTCTCATCGCCGAAGGCTGTGCGCTGGTTGTCGAAATAGGGGCGGTCGAACATGATCGACGTCCTTGCGTCGTACGGTTGTATTGACTGACGATATCCTTAGTGCGCACCGATTGCAGTAGCTTCGTGCATGGTGACGGCAACCGGGGTGCGGCGTAACGCCCGGTTGCGGTTCGGACACGCGATTGTTACCGGCACTTCCGACAGCCAGCGGTGACAGTTTGCCGAACTTGGTGGCTGACGCCGCGCAGGAGCACGACCATGGCACACTCCGCCCGACCGGTGATGGCGGCCTCGACGGCGGCGGCTACGCCGGTCGACCACTATCGGTTCTTCGCCGACGCTCTCGATAGCTTGCGGGCGGACGGCAACTACCGGGTGTTCGCGGACCTGGAGCGTCGCGCCGGGTCGTTTCCACGCGCCGATCACCATGACGGCGCAGTATCGGAAGTGACGGTTTGGTGTTCGAACGACTATCTCGGCATGGGACAGCATCCAAAGGTGCTGCGATCCGTGCAGGACGCGTTGGCGAAGTCAGGGGCCGGGGCCGGCGGCACCCGCAACATTGCCGGCACCAACCACAATCACGTGCTGTTGGAGGCGTCGCTCGCCGACCTGCATCGCAAGCCGGCGGCGCTGCTGTTCTCGTCGGGCTACGTCGCGAACATGGCGGCATTGGCGACCCTGGCAGCGCGGCTACCGAACTGCGTGGTGTTTTCCGACGCCGCCAACCACGCATCGATGATCGAGGGCATCCGCCACTCCCGGGCTGACAAGGTGATCTTCCGTCACAATGATCCGGCTGATCTGGATCGGCGGCTTTCAGAGGTCGCGCCGGATCGAGCGAAGCTGGTGGCGTTCGAGAGCGTGTACTCGATGGACGGTGACATCGCGCCGATCGCCGAGCTGTGCGACGTCGCCGAGCGTCACGGAGCGCTGACGTATCTGGATGAGGTGCACGCGGTCGGATTGTATGGACCACGCGGCGGCGGTGTCGCCGAACGCGACGGTGTGGCCGACCGCCTCGACGTCATCCAGGGTACACTCGGGAAGGCGTTCGGCAGCTTCGGTGGGTACATCGCCGGAAGCCGCGACCTCGTCGATTTCGTGAGGTCCTTCGCTTCCGGATTCATCTTCACGACCGCCTTGCCACCACATGTCGCCGCCGGTGCCCGGGCCGCCATCGAACACCTGAAGTCGTCCCGGATCGAACGGGAACGCCACCAGGAACGTGCCGCGACGGTCAAATGCCGTCTGGCCGAGGCCGGGCTGCCGGTGATGGACAACCCGAGCCATATCGTTCCGGTGCTGGTCGGCGACGCCGGTTTGTGCCGGCTGGCCAGCGACCGGTTGCTGACCGAGCACGCGATCTACGTGCAGCCAATCAACTATCCGACCGTACCGCGCGGCACCGAGCGGCTGCGGATCACGCCGACCCCTCTGCACGATGACGATGCGATCGATCGTCTGGTGATGGCGCTGGACGAGGTGTGGCGAAGGCTGGATCTTCCCAGGCGGCCGAACGGCTGATCCGCTACACGTAAGTGAGTGGCAAAGCAGTGGTCAACTTGATCTCCTCCATCGCGAAGTTCGAGCTGACATCCATCATCGGAACGCTGCCGATCAACTGCTTGTAGATGGCGTCGTAGCTGGTGATGTCGGGGACGACGACCTTGAGGACGTAGTCGATGTCACCGCTCATCCGGTAGACCTCGACGATCTCGGGGATGTCGGCGATCGCGCGCGCGAACAGTTCGAGCCACTCCAGATCGTGTCGGTTGGTTCGGATCCGCACGAACACGGTCACCCCGAGGTTGATCTTGGCGGCGTCCAGCAAAGCGACGCGGGCGCGGATCACACCGGCCTTCTCCAGATTCTGGATCCGCCGCCAGCAGGGCGTCGTCGACAGACTGACCTGCTCGGCAATGTCAGCCAGCGCCAAGTCTGCGTTAGCCTGCAGAAGGGTCAGGATTTTTCGATCGAGGTCGTCCATAGAATATTATTCTACAGACAGTGCTAAAATATGGAAAGATCGCAAACTCTTTTCGCGGAATCGCCGGTATTCTGACCATCACAATGAAGGCGTGACGCGATTTGGGAGGATCGAGATATGGCTGGCCTGTTCACCGAGCATCCGCAATCGGTTGGCGAAAGCTATCCCGAGCATATGGGCGTGGCGTTCAGCTTTGGTGGGCGCATGGTGCTGGCGGGCCTTGCCTGTCTGGTGCACGGCCTGTTGCCGTTCCTGTTCGTGAAGACCGGCAGCCGGACGATCACCGTTCTGCACGATCGGATGGTAGCCAATCGCGGTCACAAGCGGGCGGACGACCACGCCGGCGAGCGCGCCGCCGCCTGATCGATCAATCGCTGAAGATCGATAGATCCAGCGGATAGGACTTTCCCAGAAACATCACATGGGCTGAGTGGTCGGCACGACCGTTGCCGGTGTTCGGATGGACGAACACGTCCAACTCGCCGCGATTCAAGGCCAGCCACGGCACAATCTCGGTGAAGGCTGCCGGGGCAAACGAGATCTGATAGCTCCACATCGGATGCGGGCCGACTGGCCGCTCGTGAAACCGCCCCATCTCCACATTGCGAAAGCTCGCCGTGACGCGGTCGTACAATGCGCGAGCCGGTTCGCGCGTATCGGCGCTGAAGTAGACGTGCGCGTGCCAACTCTCGATGGCGTCGGTCGATTGGTCAGGCATGGAAACCTCCTCGGACCAGTATAGCGTCCCGTGTCAGCATGTCGGGGTCAAATTCATGAAATCCGAGTCGCGGCTAGCGCGAAATTAACCCCGATCAATCCCCCTAATCGCTGTGCCGATTCGCATGCGCTCCGTCGTGAGCGGCCTCAGTGCAGCCTAAGGTTACAGCGGAGCCGGATGTCCCGGTACCCCATGTGACTTCTGGAGAGGGGGCCATGACAGAAACACCCTTGCTCGCTTCCATTGGGCCGATCCACGGCGATGTGCTTGATCGCCGGGCGGCACTGGAAACTGTGTTCCCCTTGTTCGATCAGGACTTCCATGCCGCCGGGTTGGATCTGCAGGTCACCTGCGACCTTGAACACTTCAATGGTCTGGTCCGGTCGGTTGGCAAGTTCGTGCCGAATGCCTTTGACCCGAAGGTCAAACCGTTTCGACCCGGCGATGCCATCGGTTTCGTGGTCCGGGACGCCGCGGGCATCGTCGCGACCTACGCGGTTCGGCTGTATCGTTTCGGTGTCACCACCTTGGCCGACCACCTCACAACGCTCAGCCTGTTCTACGCCAATCCCGTGGAGCAGATGGCCCGTGGCGAGCGGTTGCTCATCGAGGGCGAGGCCGACCGGTACGCTTCGACGATTGACGATACTGTGGTCTGGGTCGGTGCGATGTGGGTTCGCCCGGACTACCGAGGCCGGGTGTCGAACCTTCCGACGGTCCTGGGTGTGCTGGGCGGCAGCGTCATCCACGCCAGATGGGGGCGTCAGACCACGGTCAGCATTGTGGAGCGCGGCATCGTCGACCACGGTGTCGTCAAGCAGCGGTACCGTTCGCAATACGTGCTGGACCGGATACGCTGGATCCGCCCGCACATTCCGGATCGAACCGAGATGTTCCTGATCGCTAAGGAGTCGGCGGTGACGTTTGCGCAGATCGACGAATTGATCGGTGGAGGCACCCGGTTGAGGGTCAACGAGATCGGAGCAGCCGCTGCAAAAGCACGCGCCTAAGCCGCGTCATCCTCGCGCCAGTCGGGGGATAGGATCATCAGCACGCCGTGCGGCGTCTGCGTTCGGTCATCCTCCGGACGCCATACCGGGAGGCTGATGCGGTACCACGCGAAGTTGCGAAGCCCCTCGGTGGCGAGTACCGGCCCCTTGCAACGTTCCAGCCGCGGAGTTCGGGACCGCAGAACGAGTTCTCCGGCACGCGTCACGGAGGTTGCCAGCAGTGGGTCGGGGACGATGTCGCGAACCGTCTCCCCGATGAACCGGTCCCAGACGTTACGGTCCCATGGACCTGTTGGCGAACTGCGGTAACGATCGAAGCGGAAGGTCGATTCCGTCGGCACCATGACCTTGACGCTTCGGTCCGGGCAGTCGCGACCAATGGCCGTATCCAATTCATCGGTCAACAGGCCGGCGGTACTGCGCCACGCTTCGGCCACGGCCCGAACCTGCGGGTCGCCCAGCGTCCAGATCCGATCGATCGAATAGGGGATTTGGTGCAGCACGGCTGCCGGATCGCCGGTGCTGGCCCGGGCGCAGGCATAACGCACGAAGGTCACCAGGGACTCTACCTCGGACGAGGTTTGCTGCTGCCAGTTCTCCCCGTCATAGACTTCGATCCGCAGCAATTGATGGCTGTCGAACCGCGCGTGGCGCCTGAGGGCGGCAATCAAAGCTTCGATCGTCAGGTCACGAGCGGATCGTGCGTCGAAGCTGAATTCAGAGTATCGGGAGATCTGGACGATCCGCACCCACCCGAGTGTATGCAGTGCATAAGCGGACACGTCGTCGCCGAGGCGACCAAGCCGGGCCTTCAGGTCGACGACCGTCCCCGTGCCGTCGATCCACTGAGATTATATGGCAGCGAGCGGCTGCATATCCGACATCCACCTGTTCCACGTAGTATCATTATGAACATGTCATGTTCCGAGCTTTGCTCCAAGAGTATGTTTAATAACAACGATTCAGAGAGTACTTCTACCACCGCTTGCGGTGCGCGCCGGTTCGCGAGACACTGTTGAAGGACTGCGGGCCACCTTGATCCGCAACAGGGAGACAGCCGCCGTATGGGAGATATCCTGTTGCTTGCCGGCCCGGCCACCAGACCGGCCGAACTGCTGGAGTATCTCGGGGCGTCATCCCGAGATTGCGGTGGTTTCGGCGGCAGAAATAGGCCAACACCTGTTCCAGGCGGCCCGGACCAAAATCCGGAGGAGCAGAGCGAACGTCGACGGGGCGAGTACGCTTGATCTAGTCAGTTTGGGCCGAGCCGAAGGGGCCGCAGAACTGGGCCGGTTGTTTGCCAGCGTCCGGGCCGCATCCGGTGCCCGCGTGGTGATCCTCCACGATCCGTCCGGCCCATTGTTTCCATTCCAGGATCCGCCGCCGGTATCGCTATTGGTGCTGGTCCGTAATGCTGAAGCCGCTGCCGCGGCGATCGGCGCGATCGGTATCGAGCGGGTGATCGCGGCCGCGCGCGACGCATTGACCGCCTTTCAGGCTCGGGTCGGCGGTTTCGGGGTGCCGCTGGAGCGGATCATTACGGTTGAAGAAGATCGCCTGGAAGCCGATCCGGCAGCCGGGCTGGCAGAAATCTGTCAGACGTTGGGCGTGGCGTCGGATGCAGCCTCGGTATCGGCGATGCGCGAGCCGCCACGGGTCGACGTCCGCTTCGAACGCGGTCCATAATCCCGAACCGCTGGATAGGTGAGGGAGATCGGTATGGCGCATCATCGTCTGGGCGCCGGTCCTGATACGGTTCATTGGGGCTGGTTTGATGCGGAGTTGAAACCGGCACTGACGGTGGACAGCGGAGATCGGATCACCGTTGAGACGGTATCGGGTGGGCCGGCCAATCTGCCCGGAGACGGCTTCCACGTGCCTCCGGAACTTTTTGCAATCCACGAACACGCTCCACGCAAGCTGCCTGGACATATCCTGACCGGGCCAATTGCCGTGCGCGGCGCGGTGCCAGGGGACGTGCTGGAAATTCGTATCCTGGACATCAAGCTGCGACAGGACTGGGGCTACACGTTTGTGCGGCCATTGGCGGGGGCGCTACCGAACGATTTCCCGACCGGCGAGCAGATGATCATCGCGCTCGACCGGGAACGCAATGTCGGCCGACTACCCTGGGGCGCCGAACTGCCGCTGCGGCCGTTCTTCGGCGTCATGGGGGTTGCCCCACCCCCTGGCTGGGGCACGATTTCAACCATTCAGCCACGCGCCCACGGTGGCAATCTCGACAACAAGGAACTGATCCCCGGAGCCACGCTGTACCTGCCGGTGTTTGCCGATGGTGCCAAGCTGTCGCTTGGGGACGGCCATGGGGTACAGGGCGATGGCGAGGTCTGCGTCACCGCGATCGAGACGGCGCTCGAGGGCACCGTTGAGGTCATCCTGCGTAAGGATTTGGGCTGGACCTATCCGCGGGCGGAGACGCCGACGCACCGGATCAGCATGGGCATGGATCCCGACCTCGACGATGCGGCCAGCCACGCGCTGCGCCAGATGATTGACTGGGTGACCGCGACGTCGAACCTGTCGCGCCACCAGGCGTTCATGCTGATGAGCCTCGCCGCCGACGTGCGGGTCACCCAACTGGTGAACGAGCACAAGGGTATTCACGTCATGCTGCCGAAATCAGTTCTCAGCAGCGGGTAAGCATCGTTCAGAACAGCGCGGCCTACGCCCCGCGCCGAGAGGCGAGCCGGAAGGTTCGTGCCAATGCCTCAAGCCGGAACGGCGTGTCGAAGCTGTTGTGGACGATGGCGCACAGATCGACCTCGGCATCACATCGGTCGACCACGCGCGCTAGATCGGCATCGACAATGGTCTGACCGTCTCGACCGTGCTTGGCGAGCACGAAGCCGAAATCCACGTCCGGCCCGATGACGTCCTCGTACTCGGCGCCATCGGCCGACGCCATCTCCGGTATCGCGATTGTCTCGTTCATGCCGCCTAGCACGACGTTCCAGGCGCACCCCTTGACGCCGTAACCACCCATCTCCTGGTTACGACCGTCGAATTCGGACACTGCGTCATGAAACGCGCCGAGCAGGAGGGCCCGCGCCTTGTCACCTCTCTCCAGCGTCGAGAAAATGATCTCATCGCCGAGCGTTTTCCAGACTCGGTACTGGGGAACCTGCATCTCTTCGGCGAACCGTAGCGCCACTTTGCCGACCAGGATCAGCGGGAAGGTTTCAAACAGGTCGCGGAACAGCGGCAGCCAGGATTCCTGGCGGCGGATGTAGGCCGTCTTCAATTGCTTTGACCGCACCATGTCCACCGACAGGAACATAACGCTTGGCGTGTCGCTGATGGCAGATCCGATCATCCGCCGATAATTTCACCGGTCGCCTGGATTGTCACTGCCGACACCCTGCTTCTATGCCGCTGCGCCGCCGAACGCGAATCCGCGGCCCGGGGCGGCGGCGAACAGCGACCGGGTGTAGTCGTGCTGCGGGTCCCCAAAGACCTCGGCCGCCGTTCCGTACTCCACCACTTCGCCACGATGCATCACGGCCACCGTATCGCAGACCTGGGCGGCGACACGCAGGTCGTGGGTGATGAAGAGCATGGCGAGGTCGAGGCGCTGGCGGATGTCATCCAACAGATCCAACACCTGAGCCTGGACCGACACGTCCAGGGCGGAGACCGCTTCGTCGGCGATCAGCAGGTCGGGACCCATGGCGAGCGCTCGGGCGATGCAGATGCGCTGACGCTGACCGCCGGAGAACTGGTGCGGGTAGCGGTCCAAGCTGCCGGGATCGAGGCGCACCAGGCTCATCAACTCCTGGGCGCGCTTCATCGCGTCCCTCTGGCTGGTGCCGTAGTTCATCGGACCTTCGATGATCGAGGCGCCGACGGTCCGCCTGGGATTCAGCGACCGGTACGGATCCTGGAACACGATCTGCACCCGCCGCCGCAGGTTGCGGAGCTGGAATGGCGATGCCTTGGCGATGTCGTCGCCGTCCAAGTAGACATGGCCGTCGCTCGGATTGATCAGGCGAGCGATGCACCGCGCCACCGTCGACTTACCGGAACCGGACTCACCGACAATCCCAAGGGTCTCGCCTCGGCGGATCTCGACGGTCACGGCGTTCGCAGCCCGTACCGGCCGGGCCTTCTGGAAGAATCCGCCGCCGCTGTAGGTCTTGGACAGATTGTCGGTGGAAAGGACCACCGGCGCGTCGATCTGGCGTGGCCGGACCCGCGGTGTGAAGCTGGGAACCGAGCCGATTAGCATCTTGGTGTAGGGGTGGGTCGGACGGCGCAGCACGTCGTCGGCCGTTCCCTCCTCGACCACCTTGCCCCATTGCATCACCGCCACCCGGTCGGCGATGTCGGCAACCACGCCAAAATCGTGGGTGATGAACAGCACGGCGGTGTCGTGGCTGGCCTGGATTTCCTTGATCAGCTTCAGGATCTGCGCCTGGGTCGTGACATCGAGTGCCGTGGTCGGTTCATCGGCGATCAGCAGCGCTGGTTCCAACACCAGGGCCATGGCGATCATGATCCGCTGACGTTGGCCACCGGAAAGCTGGTGCGGATACGACGCCGCCATCCGCGGCGGATCGGGCAGTTGCACCTGCTCAAGAATGTTCAGGATCCGCTTCTGCCGCTCGTCAGCGTCAAAGTCGGTGTGGGTTGTCAGGACCTCTTCGATCTGCTGGCTGCAGGTCATGGTCGGATTCAGGGCCGTCATCGGCTCCTGGAAGATCATCGACATCCGGGCGCCCCGCAGGTCCCGCATGCGCGCTTCGTCGGCGCCGATCAGTTCCTCGCCTTCAAGCTTGATGGAACCGGCGATCGGCGCCATGTCCCGGCCGGGCAGCAGGCCCATCACCGAGAACGCGCTGACCGACTTGCCCGACCCGGACTCGCCGACCAGGCAGACGATCTCGCGGCGCCGGACGCTGATCGAGATGTCTTCGATGGCGTGTTCCCGGTCGGCCCCCTTGGGCAGCTTCACGGTCAGATTGGTGATTTCCAGAACCGGCCGGTCGGTCATTGCGGCGCTTCCCACCTGCTACCCCTCAGAAACGCTTGGCCATGCGCGGATCGAGCGTGTCGCGCAATCCGTCGCCCAGCAGGTTCACCGCCAGAATGGTCAGCGCCAGAAACACGCCTGGGAACATGATGTTGTGCGGGAACACCTGAAACAGCACGCGACCCTCGGCCATGATGTTGCCCCAGGTCGGCGTTTCCGGCGGGATGCCGACGCCCAGGAAGCTCAGGATCGCCTCCACCAGGATCGCCGAGGCGCAGACATAGGTGCCTTGGACGAGCAACGGCGCGACGGTGTTCGGGAGCACGTGGCGATACAGAATCGGGATCAACGGTGTGCCGACGGAGATTGCCGCCTCAACGTACGGCTCCTCACGGATCGACAGAACGATCGAGCGGACTAGCCGCACGACCCGTGGAATCTCCGGGACGGCGATCGCGATGATGACGGTGACGACGCCTGCGCCCCACAGCGACACTAGGCCGATGGCCAGCAGGATGTTCGGGATTGCCATCAACCCGTCCATCACCCGCATGACGATGCCGTCGAGCCAGCGGATGTAGCCGGATACCAGTCCGATCGTCAGTCCAATTGCAACCGAGATCAGTGCGACGAACAGGCCGACGATCAGTGAGATGCGGGCGCCATAGATCACCCGGCTGTACAGGTCGCGGCCAAGAGAGTCGGTGCCCATTCGGTGGATGAACGCAACATCTTCCCCGGACGGCAGTGTGATCGTCCGTTCCGTGCCGGGAACCTTGTTGCGCCAGACCGGGTCGATCGAGGCCGGATCGATGGTTCCCAGGTACGGGGCAACCAGGCCAAGGATGACCATCGCCAACAACACCACGGTACCAAAGGTGACGCTGTGGTTGCGGAGCATCTGTCGAAACAGGCTCGGTCGTTGGGCCGACGCGGCCGCTTGGGCGGCAGAATCGACGAGATCGGGAGCTGTCATTTCGCGCGCCCTCTCAGTACCGGATGCGGGGATCGAGAAGGGTGTAGGACAGGTCGATCAGCAGGTTGATCAGGACGTAGACGAACGAGAACACCAGGATCACAGCCTGGATCGTCGGATAGTCGCGCCCGAGCACGGCATCAACCGTCAGCCGGCCAAGGCCGGGGATGTTGTAGACGCTCTCGGTCACCACCACGCCGCCAATCAACAGCGCGATGCCGATTCCGACGATGGTGACGATCGGGACGGCGGCGTTGCGCAACGCGTGGCGGACCAGGACTACACGATTGGTCAGTCCCTTCGCCTTGGCGGTCCGGATGTAGTCTTCGCCCAGCACGTCAATCACGCTGGCGCGTGTGATGCGGGCGATCAGCGCGATGTAGATCACGCTGAGCGTGATGCTGGGCAGGATCAACCGGTGCAGGAATGGCCAGAGCCCGGCCGAGATCGATTTGTAGCCTTGCACGGGGAACCATTTCAGCTCGACGGCGAAGATGTAGATCAGCAGGTAACCCAGCACGAATACTGGGATCGAGAACCCGGCAACCGACAGACCCATCACCGCCCGATCCAGCCAGCCGCCCTGTCGGTAGGCGGCGACGACCCCGAGCGGAATCGCGACCAGCAGCGTGAGAATCATGGTCGTGGTGGCAAGAGCCAAGGTTGGCTCCACCCGCTGGATGATCAGGTCGGTGACTTTCATCTTGAAGAAGAACGACTCACCCAGATCACCCTGCAACAACTTGCCGATCCAGATCACCAACTGCGTCGGCAATGGGTCGTTCAGGCCAAGGCGGTCGCGAATTTCCTCGATTTGGATTGGGGTGGCGTTGTCCCCGGCGATGATCGCCGCCGGATCGCCCGGCGTCAGTCGCAGCATGAGGAACACGAAGAGCGCCACCATCGCCAGGACGGGGATGGTGGCCAGCAGACGTCGCGCGACGAAGGCTAACATGCGCGGTCTTCCCCTCGGATATCTGCCATTACTCTTCGTGCTCCGATGCCGTCGGCGATCAGCCGCCCTTCTTGGAGATGTTCCAGAAGAACGGAGCCGGGCCGTTCAACATGCCATCAACCCTGTCCGAACGAATGGCGGTTGGCTGGTACCACTGCCCGGCATGGGCGTGGGTCCCGATCGTCATTGCCCGGATCTGGATCTGCTTGGCGAGATCCTTCTGCTTCGCCTCGTCGGTCTCGGTCGAGAACGAGTTGCGAAGCTTCTCCATCTCCTCGTCGCACGGCCAGCCGAACCACCCCTTGTCGCAGCCGGTGTTGTAACCGGCGGCTGAGATCGGGTTCAGGATGTCGGCCGCGACCCATGAGGTCAGGAAGGCATTCCAGCCGCCTTCGGCCGGCTTTTCCTTCTTCGAACGGCGAGAGACCAGGGTCTGCCAGTCCATCGACTGCATGTCGACAGTGAAGCCACCCTTGCGCAGCAGATCGGCCGCGACCGGGGCGAGGTTGGTCAGAACGGCGAGGTCGGTGGAGTGCATCAGCACCACCGGGGTGCCGTCGTAACCGGCTTCCTTCAGCAGGGCCTTCGACTTGTCGAAGTCCGACTTGACCATCGCATCGCCACCTTCGGTGAACGCGAATGGCGTGTCGCACACGAACATTGCCGGGCAGACCTTGTAGTACTTCGGGTTGCCGATCACCGCCTGGAGGAACGGTTCCTGGGCCAGCGCGGCGATAGCGGCCTGCCGGACCTTCTGGTTGTCGAACGGCGGGTGCAGCCAGTTCATGCGGAACATGTACTGGTTGCCGAGTGGGTTGGTGTTCAGCAGGGCGACGTCCGACGATCCTTCGAGGATCGGCAGCAGGTCGTGCGGCGGTGCCTCGAGAACGTCGATTTCACCGGCGACCAGGGCGTTCACCGCGGTCTGGTGGTCCGGCATCGAGATCCACTCGACCCGATCGACCTTGGCGACTTTGCCGCCGGCGGCCCAGCTTCCGGGCTCGCTGCGCGGCTTGTAGTCGGCGAACTTGGTATAGACGGTCTTGTCGCCCGGCTTCCATTGGTCCTTCTCGAACTTGAAGGGACCGGAACCGATGTAGTCGGAAATCTGGTCGCCCGGCGGGGTTTCGGCGACCCGCTTCGGCATCATGAACGGAACGTTCGAGCTCGGCTTGGCCAGCGACAGCAGCACCAAACCATAGGCTTCCTTGAGCTGCATGGTGAAGGTGTTGGCGTCGGTCGCCTTCATGTCGGCGACGAAGGACAGCAGCTTCTGCCCCATCGAGTCCTTGGCGCCCCAACGCTTGATCGAGGCAATGCAGTCCTCGGCGGTCACCGGCTGGCCGTCATGCCACTTCAGGCCGTCGCGCAGTGTGAAGGTGTAGGTCAGCTTGTCGTCGCTGACCTTCCAGGTATCGACCATCTGCGGCGTGACATTCAGCTTCTCGTCCATGGCGAAAAGCGTGTCGTAGATCATATAGCCGTGGTTGCGGGTGATGTACGCGGTGGTCCAGATCGGATCGACGATTTTCAGATCCGAATGCATCACCACGCGCAACGTGGTCTCGGCCGCTGCCGGTGTCGCGGTCGTAAGCCCCGCAATCATCGGCACCGCCGCCGCCGCTGCCAACAGGCTGCGTGCGATCGAGCGTCCCCAGGTCATGAGCCCCTCCGTTGTTAAGGAGTATTGAAGGGGGGAGTCTAGATGACTCTTTGCACTCGGGTCCAGGGGCCTTCGCGGATGCGGAAAACATATTAGCCTGACGTACCACTCGTTCGGAACCGGCGGTCGTCAAGCTTGCGATGCGGCCGTTTCGACCGGTTGCGGGTTGTGCCGAACGGCCATCGGGTTGACGCCGTACTGGCGCTGGAAAGCACGGGCGAGCGCTTCGGAACTGGCATAGCCATAGCGTCGGGCCACCGATTGTACCCGGTGACCGCGATCCAGGTCCTGGCGAGCCAAGGTCATGCGCCATCGCCGAAGGTAGGCCTGCGGGGTCTCACCCACCCGAGTCCGGAACGCCTCGGTGAACCGGCTGAGCGACATCCCGGCAATCGCAGCCAAACCGACGTTCGCCCATGGCCGGCCGGGTGCCTCGTGCATGGCGACAATCGCCCGGCTGAGTCGCGGATCGGCAAGGCCGGAGACCAGACCGGACCCGGTGGCGCCACGCTCAATCTCGGCGCGCAGCAACCGGATCACCAGCACCTCGGCCAACCGGCTCAGGACGACCCCGGAGCCGCAGCGGGCAGCTTGAGCTTCCGCCAGAAGCAGTCCGATCAACGGTGCGGTATCGTCGCCGATCGACAGGGACATGCAGGTGGGTAGGGCAGCGACCAGCGGGTTCGCATCGCCTCCCCAGCTTGCCCGGGCCTCGATCAGGATGGTCTCGCCGGGCATGTCCGGTTCCGGCGAACCGCGCACATGAAGGGTGACTCGTGTCGGCGCACCGGTGCCCGACTCCCCCAGGATCCGCAGGTTGCCGGTCCCCGGCGCGGCGTCGGCGACCTGCATCTCGAAACGGGCCATCAGGCTCGACAGGCGATCGTAGCGAATCATTGGGTGCCCTGATCGGATTATTAGTCTTTTTCAGACTGTATCGTCTGATAGCGTGATTGAGTACCCATTCCGTCGCTCAGGAGATTTTCAATGCTGATGCCCCGCCAGAAAACCCCCGGCCTGTCGGTCGAAACGCTGTCCAACGGAGCCTTCGATCTCGGCACGGAGAAGACCGAGCGCGGCACGGTGATCTGCTTCTATCGCGGCCTGCACTGCCCGATCTGCGCCAACTACCTGACCGAGCTGGAGAAGCGCACGCCGGAGTTTGCCGAGCGCGGGGTCGGCACGATCGCGATCAGCACCGACACCCAAGACCGGGCCCAGGGCATGGCCGACAAGATCGGCGCCAAGGCGCTGCGCTTCGGCTACGGCATGTCGCTGGCCAAGGCGCGCGAGTGGGGGCTGTACATCTCGACGTCGCGCGGCACGACCTCGATCGGCATCGAGGAGCCGGCGCTGTTCGCCGAGCCCGGCCTGTTTATGGTGACGCCGGAGCAGACCCTGTATTACGGCTCGGTACAGACCATGCCGTTCGTGCGTCCGCACTTCTCGGAGTTGGTCTCGGCCCTCGATTTCGCCATCTCGAAGAACTACCCGGCGCGCGGCGAGTATACCGGCCCAGTCTGACCGACGCTCAGACGGCGGTCAGCAGGTCGTTGGCGATCGTCTCGAACCGGCCCTCGGCGATGAGCGCGTCAAGGGCGTGGATGTCCGAGGCGGTCGCCCGGTCGTCGTGCAGCATGACAACACGCTCGCGCACGGCGCCATGGACTCCGGTGGTTCCGGTACCGAGCACAGGACTATCACGCAGATCGCAGGCCTGAGCGGCGATCATCAACTCGATCGCCGCCAACGACCGGATCCGCGCGACGATCTCGCGTGTCTTCTCGACGGTCGACAGGGCGAGGGTGGCGACATCCTCGACCCCGTCGGCGACCGGCATTACCCAGATCGGCATCGGCATGGCAGCGTGCTGAATCTCCGCCATCAGGGCCGAAGCGGTCTTCTGCACCGGCGCAAAGCCGCTGTGGCCGTTCTGGAGCGGGCTGAGGAAGCGCGGCAAGCCGCTCATGCTGTCGGATAGCAGCTTGTGGGTGCGCATGCCGATCGTCGGTGCGATGCGGGCAATTGCCAAGTTGAGGGTCGCGAACGCCTGGGCCAGATGGGTGGAGTCGAAGTTGGCTGTTGGAACCACGCCGACGCCCGGAACGACCGCCGGGTTGTCGTCGGAGGTGTTCAGTTCCAACTCGACCGCCGCGATGGCTGCCTTCAAAGCGGCAGCCGCACTGCCGTAGACCGATGCCACGCACCGGAAACTCAACGGGTCTTGCAGACGCTGCGCCGCGCCGGGCTGCATCAGATCACCACCGGCCAGCAACCCGAGCAGCTCGGCAGCTACTGCCGATTGTCCCGGCGCCGGTCGCAGCGCGACCGACTTCGGGTCCAACGGCGCGACGTTGGCACGAAATCCCTCGAACGACAGCGCCGCTGACGCAATCAGGCCGCCCAGCGTCTCCAACGCTTCGATAACGGCCAGGGCGCCAAGGCCGACCGACGCCGCGTTCGACGAAACCAGTGCCAGACCGTCCTTGGCAACGAGCGCAGGCGGTGTGATCCCGGCCTGTGCAAGGGCATCGCCGCCGGCCAGGACCTCGCCGCGCCAGCGCGCTTCGCCGGCGCCGGCCACGACCGAACCGATGTGCGCCATGGCGGCCAGGTCGGCTTCGCCCAGCGAGGCGGTCATCGGCACGATGGGGTGCACCCGCTGGCACAAGAGGGCGAGCAGGCATTCGGTAACCGGCGGCGACACCCCGGAACGCCCGACCGTGAAACCGGCGAGACGGGCGATCATCATGGCTCGCACTTCGTCGTCAGTGGCGATGCGCCCGACCCCGACGGAGCGTCCGAGCACGACGCGGCGCTGCCGTTCGGCATCGTCGGCGGTGACCGTGGTGTCGGCGACCGCGCCGAGCCCGGTGGTGACGCCGTAGATCCTGGTTCCAGCTGCCGTCTGTTCGAGCAACGTGGCGTGGCTGTCCACGATGCGCTGCCGGGCAGCAGCCGTCAGCGCCGGCTCTGCCTGACCGCGCGCCACGGTCGCCACCGCCCGCGCGGTCAACGGCTCATCGCCAATGGGTGTCGCCGTGGCGGTCATGCGAAGCGAAGACGCTGGCCGATGCCGAGGCGCTGGCTCTTCTCCAGCATCGCATGGCCCAGGGCGATGTCGGATAGCGACAGGCCGCGATGCCACAACAGGATGGTCTCGGCGTCGTTCTCGCGGCCGGGTTTCAGGCCGGCAACGATCTGCCCCAGTTCGGCGTGCAGGGTTTGCTCCGACAGTTTGCCGGCTTCGACATGGGCGCGCAGGCTGCCGAACTGACCGCCCTTGCACTGCCCCCAGTCGTCGACCACCAGCTTGGCCATGATGTCGGTCAGCGACAGTTCGACCGCGCTCATGGTGCCGTAGGGAATCACCAGGGCGCCGGGCTTGATCCAGTCGGTTTTCAGGATCGGCTCGGGCTGGCTGAGGCGCGAGGCCTCGACCACGATATCGGCTCCCTCCAGGCAGGTCTTCCAATCGTCGGTGACGATCACCGGCTTGCCGAGATCCCGGGTCAAGCGCTCGCCGAAGGCATCGCGGCTTTCCGGGCGGCGGGAATGCACCCGGATCTCGTCGAAGTCGAAAAGATGGTCGAGCAGGCGGACGTTCCAGTACGCGGTGCCACGGGCGCCGATGTGTCCGAGGATCTTGGAGTTCTTGCGGGCCAGGTACTTGGCGCCGATCGCGGTCACCGCGCCGGTGCGCATGTCGGTGATGCCGCTGGCGTCCAGGATCGCCCGCGGCGCGCCCATCCGCGGGTCCATCAGCAGCAGCACGGCAAGCTCGGACGGATACCCCAGCGTGTAGTTGTCGACGAAGTCGCCGACCACCTTGACGCCGGCCAGATCGACCGGTGGCTTCAGCGCGCCGCGCAGCACATTGAAGTGGCCGTTCGCCACCTTCGGCTCCAGGTGCATGCGCGGTTCGATGACCGCTTCGCCGCGGCCCTGTACGGCCAGCGCGGTCTCGATCGCGTCCAGGATCTCATCGTTGGTGAGCTTGAGTTCCTCGACGTCCAGTCGATTCAGATAGGTGATGTAGATCGGATCCATGGTTGCGGGCTCCGTCGGTTGGTCGGCAGCGGCAGCGAAGCTTGTGCGGGCAAGCCTGGGATGTCGACGCCTTTACGACTCGATCGCCGCTTCAATCGGCGCCATTCCGTGCCGCCGTCGCGCCATCAGGCATTCCTCGTCGCCGGGCTGGCAGGATCGGCAGACCACCGGGCGCACCTCGTAGATCGAGCAGGCGGTTGCCACCCCGATGACGCCGTCCAGCGCGGCGCACCGGTCACCTTGGCATTTCATGCCGCCCTGATCGTCGTCGACCAAGTAGCGGGGAATGCGGGCGATGTCCTCGTCGTCCTCGATGGTGAACCGCGGCCAGCTTCGCGAATAGGCGCAGCAGGCGCCGCAGGTCTGGCACGGTGAGGTCTGTTGGAGGTTGGACAAGCTGGCATCTCAAGGGCTGTGTGTGCGCCGGTGTCGTGATGCGACCCAGGGTGAGAACAAAGTATCTCCGGCCATCGGCGGTTCCCAGGAAAACCGGTAGATGACTGTGCCAGACCGAACTGATGCATAAGTTATGCGCGGCGACGGCCGGTCGGTGTGCGCTAACATTGCCCCTCCTCAACGAATGAGCGCCGCAATGGACTTCCGTCCCTTCGATACCCGCCACTACGACACCGTTCCGGTGAAGGCCGGATACGGCGAGTGGGCAGCGACCTACGAGAACACCGTCGTCGATCTGCTGGATCTGCGCCTGCTCGCCGGCCTATCGAGCGTCGACTGGCAGTCGTGCCAACGGGCGGTCGATCTGGCCTGCGGCACCGGCCGGACGGGCGTTTGGCTGAAGCAGGCCGGCGTTGTAGTGATGCATGGCATCGACTGCACTCCGGAGATGCTGGAGATGGCACGGAGGAAGGGGGCTCACGACCGGTTGGTCCTGGGCGATCTCTCAGCGACCGGCTTCGACGGTGGCGCCTATGACCTCGTCGTCACGTCGCTGGTCGACGAGCATCTGGCGGATCTGCGGCCGTTGTACGCCGAAGCACGGAGGTTGCTGGCGCCCGGCGGTCGCTTCGTCCTGGTCGGGTATCACCCGCATTTCCTGATGATGGGCATTGCCACCCACTTCGACCGATCGCCGGGCGAACCTGTCGCGATCGAAAGCCATGTGCATCTCGCCAGCGACCATGTGGCTGCCGCCCACGCCGTCGGTCTCCGGCTTGGCGAGATGATCGAAGGGGTGGTCGATGACGCTTGGGCGGGCGTCAAGCCGAAGTGGTACGCGAAGTACCGCAGCCATCCGGTCAGCTTCGCGATGGTCTGGCAGGGGCCGGGCTGACCGGCGCCTAGAGCGCCAACTCAGCGTCGCTGCGGACCACCTGGACGACCAGGCGCTTGGCGTCATCGTCCTCGATCCCGATGGCAGCGGCGACATACATGGAGGCGGCGATGATCGCTTCCATGTGTGCCTGCAGCTTCGAGCCGCCGCGTTCCATCGTCTCCTGCGCCGTTTCCATATAAGTCTCGCGGATCAGGTCGAGGGTGATGCCGTCGAGGTTTTCCGGCTTGGTCATGGGACGCTCCCGAGCGGGTGGTCCCCAAACTTTCGCTGATTCGGATGAATGAATTGCTAAGAGGTCGGGCTGTTTGACCTGCCAATGCTGGGCATTCGGAACGAGCCTCGCTCCCTAGAGGAAACGATCTTTTCCCACCATCCACACGGCCATGACCACCATCATGACGTTCTCGGTCAACGAGATGGCGCCAAGCGGCACGTTGGTGTCGCCGCCAACGCAGGCGCATTTGAGTTCGCGGCGGTCCACATAGACCGCCTTCATGACCGACACCGTGCCGATCGTGCCGATGAACAACGCCACTGGAGCGGCCAACCACGTCAGAGCACCGGCGATCATCAGCACACCGGCTAGCGCCTCGGCAAACGGATAGATGTAGCCGTAGCGCACCCAGCGCCGTGCCAGAAGATCGTAGTTGAGGAACATCGTCGAGAAGCCCTCGACGTCGCGCAGCTTCTGGATGGCGAGAATGCACATGCTGAAGGCGACGAACCATTCGGCAGCCCGCAGGGTCAGCACGGACTCGAAAGCAGCCCAACTGGTCGCCAGGGCCATCACGGCAGCCGTCGCGAAAACGGCGATGACGGGCTGATAGGTGACGGCGTCATCATCCCGAACGTTTTGACCGAAGTATGCGCGCAGCGCGTCGTGGCCGCCGATCCTGTCGTCACCGATGAAGGTCTGCGGCGTGGTGTCGACCCCATGCCGGTCCTGGAACGCATCGGTCTCGGCGCGGGTGGTCAAGTGATGGTCGTCGACCTCAAAACCGTGGCGCTCCAGCAGATCCTTCGACTTCACGCCGTAGGGGCAGACATGGTCCGGCATGACCATCCGGTAGAGGCGGGCGGTTATGGTCTCTCCTTCCGTCACGGATATCTCCTTGATTGCTATTTTCCATCCACTTCGGGCGTTGCCGCCGGCCCGCCGTCGAGGTCGGCGATCAGGGCCTTCATCTCGGCAATCTCAAGGCGTTGCGCCTCGACGATTCCGTGGGCCAGGCTGCGCACGCGCGGGTCGCTGATCTCAGCGCGTTCGCTAGTCAGGATCGCGATCGAGTGATGCGGGATCATCGCTTTCATCCAGGAAACGTCCTGAACGGTCTCCTGGCTGCGCACCAGGAACAACGCGGCGGCGAAGACGATGATGCTGCCGGTGAACACGGTGATGTTGGCCGCGCGGTTGGTGTACCTGCCGAGCATGAAGGCCAACATGATCACGGCCGTCGCGGCGCCCATGTAGAGCGCCATGTAGCTGCGGGTTTCACTGAAGAACGCGTGATCGATATCGTAGGTGTTCAGGTACATCAGGCCGAACATGACGATTGTCGACGTCGCGATCATCGCCAGGAATCGGATGTAGGATCCTTTCACGGTTTCCTCCGGGGCGAGTGTCAGGTGGCGGCAACGCGCCGATGTCACGCCTGGGAGGAATCACCTTCCCGCGCGGGAAGGTTCCGACAATTGCTGGATTTTAATGCTGGTGAGGGCGACTTCAGACCGGAATGGTTCGGCCGCCGCTCTTCGGAAATCGTAGTTGTTTTAGGTCTCAGGCGCCGGGCCAGGTGTCGCTCAACCGGTAGCCTTGGGGCCACGGATCGTCTGGATCGACCATCAGCTGCCGGGTATCGGTGATCCAGGCCCGTCCCTCGATCGACGGCGTGATCCAGGTCTTGCCGGTGCGCCGCTCGACCGCCTCGATGCGCCCGTCGAAACGGGAGTCGATCAGCGACGTGGCGACGAAAGGTTGCCCGACGGCGAGCTCCCCGCGGGCGTGCAGCACCGCCATGCGTGCCGAGCACCCGGTGCCGGTCGGCGATCGGTCGATCTTGCCGGGTCGGATGACGACGGCGTTCTTGGCCGTATATCCCTCGCCGAGCGGGAAGACTGGACCCGCCACCTGACAGAACGAGTAATGCGTCCATTCCGGCAGGTCGGGGTGGCTGAAGGGCAGTTGCTCGGTCGCCGCCGCCGTTATGCGGGTGCCGAGTGCTGCGATGTCGCGTGCTTCATCAGGTGTCAGCGCGAAGCCAAGATCGGCCGCCGGGACGATCACGAAACTGTCGCCGCCGAACGCGGTGTCGACGGTCAGGGTGCCGCAGCCGGCCACCTCGAGCGTGGCGTCCAGTTGGTCGGCAAATGATGGAATGTTGCGAATCCGCACGCGCTCGACCTTCCCGCCACGACAGGTCGCTGTCGCCTCGACAAGGCCGCCCGGCGCCTCCAGCAGCATCGTGGTCACCGGCTCGGTCATCGGTACGATGCCGGTTTCCAGAAGGACCGTGGCAACACACAGGCTGTTCGAGCCGGACATCGGCGGCGTCTCGGCCGGCTCCATGATGATGAAGCCCATGGCGGCCCGAGGATCCTTGGGTGGGACCAGCAGGTTGACGTGCCTGAACACCCCGCCGCGCGGTTCGTTCAGCACCAGATTCCGCAGCTTCTCATCCCGGGCGATGAACCGCGACTGCTCCCACAAGGTGGCGCCCGGCGGCGGGGCAACTCCCCCAACGATAACGTCGCCGACCTCGCCCTCGGCGTGGCACCCGACGATGTGGATCAGGGTGGAACTGCGCATGGGGCCTCCCGGGGTTGCCGCGAAACGATGCCTGCTCCCGGTCGGGCGGGCGACGGAAATCGGACCGGGCGCCGTTTGGACGATGGGGAACCGGGATTTCAGCTGGTGGTTCGTCTGCCAGCGTCAACATGAACGGAGGTTGCCATGCGACCGATCTCTCGCCGTTTTGCCACCGCCGCGGCGGTTCTGATGATCACGGCCGCCCCGGTCGCCACGGCCTATGCCGATCCCCCGTCGTGGGCGCCGGCGCATGGCTGGCGCGCCAAGCACGAACACAAACACCGGCACAAGCATCGTGATCGGCAACGCGACGTGCACGTCTATCACCATTATCAGCAGCCGACCCGCTACGCCGGGCCGACCTACTATGAACAGCCGGTAATCGTTACCCGGGGCGCGTCATATGGCTGCGACCGGTCCCTGCTGACCGGCAACAAGACCCTGATGGCGCAGATCCTGGGCGGTGCCGGTGGCGCGGTTGCCGGCGCGCAGTTCGGCCAGGGCTCGGGCAAACTGGCGGCAACCGCCGGCGGCGCCTTGCTGGGTGTGCTGCTAGGAACCGAGATCGGTGGCTCGCTCGACGCGGCGGACGCGGCCTGTGCGAACCAGACCTTGGAACTGGCGGACACCGGACGTCCGGTGGTCTGGAACAACCCGGATGCCGGTGCGCAGTACACGATGATCCCGACTCGAACCTACGAGGCGTCCGGCACCTTCTGCCGGGAGTACACCACGCGAGCTCGCGTCGGTGGCCGCTCCCAGGAGGCGTACGGCACGGCCTGTCGGCAGCCCGATGGTAGCTGGCGCATCGTTCAATAAGGAACCGATGGCACACTACTTGCGTTGCCTTGATCAGTACACGGCACTGCACCCAGGAGGGACAGATGCGACACTTGCCGAAGTTCTCAGACGATTACGGACCGGTGACCGGCGAACTGATGAGCTCTGCGATCCTGTCAGCCGATCACGAGGAACTGGTCGACGCCTATGGCGATGACTGGTCACTGGCGGATACCGACGAGGTCGAGGTGTTCGGCGTCACCACTCACTGAGCGGCGGCACGGTCGGCGCGGACCACCGCGCCGATCCACCGCAGCACGGGCGCCAACTCGTCACGCCAGAGACGCCATTCATGGTCGCCGTTGTGGACGCGCAGTTCGGCTGCGTGCCCGGCTGAACGAGCGGCTCGAAAGAACCGCAACGTGCCGCGCCACAACCCGAAACCATCGTCGTCCCCGGTCATGAGATAGAAGGCGGTCGGCCCTCCGTTGGTCCGGGCGGCGAGTGTTGTCAGCGGCGCAAAGACATTACGCTCGTTGAACGCGGCGGGCTGCAGCGGATCGCCGAACGCACCGGCAAAGAACTCAATCTGAAAGTCCGGAAACGCCGCGGCATCATCGATATCCTCGAAGATTGCCGGGCTCAGCGCCGCCGCCGCCCGAAAACGGTCCGGGTGGTGAACCGCCAGATGCAGCGCTCCGTACCCTCCCATCGACAGTCCGGCAACAAAGCGGCTGGCACGCCGGGTGTCCGTCGGATAGCGGCGGTCGACGGCGGCCATAAGATCGATGGCGATCGCGTCGTTCCAATTGCCGTAGCGCGCCGAGTTGACGTACCAGGAATTGCCGGCGCCCGGCATGACGATCAGCATCGGCACGGCATCCGGTTCGGCAAACACCGCGTCTGCGGTCGACAGGACGCCAGCGTTCATCCAGTCGCGCTGGTCACCGCCGTATCCGTGCAGCAGATACAGCACGGTCAGCGGGCCTTCCTCACGATCTGGACGTAAGACGACCGTTGGCAGGTCGCGACCCAGCGCTGGGCTGTGAAACGTATGGTGCTCGAGCGTGCCCGCCCAAGCCGGACTCACGGCGACGGTTGCGGACAGCGCTACACCGGCGAGGATGCTCCGGGTGGTCATTCCGCGGGGGCAACGCCTGCTGGATAGCTGGGCTGCGATCGCGCGGCGAGTGCGTGGCGGTCCTGCTCGGCGGCTGTCCGCGCGGCGTGTTCGGCCTCACGCCGCCGCCAGGGTTGGCGCTTCAGGAAGGTGCACCAGTACGCAAAGCCGATCAGGATCGACAGGCCACCCAAATTCACCAGCATCAGCGTCAGCGGAGTACGGCCGATGACATCGAGAACCATGCCGACGATCCGAGCAAGACCCATCGACAGCAGGAAGATCGGCAGCGAGTTGCGGCCGACGGTGATCAACGGCCGGGCCCAATCGGCCAGCAGGAGATGTTCGCGGCCTTTGACCAAGGCAATGGCCAGATAGGCAAGGGCCAGGAAATGGACGTAGCGCAACAGACCGAAATCCGTCTTGTCCTGCCACATCCAGATCACCTCGCGCAGAGACCGCAAAGTCTCGAAGTTCTGCGCGGTTCCCCAATGCGCCGCCGGGATCGTCAGCGCCACGAAGCCGCCGGCCAGCCACAACAATGGCTTGGAAATCGGCGGCGGCGACACCCATCCCATCGAAAGTCCGAAGCCCGTGAAGAACAGCAACTGCCAAGCCATCGGGTTGAAGAACCATTCGCGGTCCGAGAACGGCTCGGCTGGCACGCCCCAGCCGTACAGCCAATTGGCCGTATACAAGGCCGCACAGAACGTCAGCCCTGCCCACGGATGGATCCGTGACAGCGCCATGACTACCGGCACCAGGATCAGGGCGCCGATGTACATCGGTAGAATGTCGAAATAGTTCGGGACGTAGCTCAGGGTGAACAGGCCGATCAGCCCGTCCATCGGATTCTGAATGAACCAGTGCAGATTCAGTTGCTCCACATAGTCGTTGCCGAGCAGGCGGGTTCCGACGACCACAAGCGCGGCGATGAAAAAGAACATGCCGAGATGCGCCGCATAGATCTGCCAGACCCGATACCCGATCCGCGCCGTGCCATAGCCGAAGCTGGCTTTGACGAAGGTTCCCCCGAACGCGATTGCCGCGGCAAAGCCGGAGCAGAACACGAACATCTCGGTGGCGTCGGACCAGCCGAACCGCGCCGGGATGTATTCGTTCCACAGATTGTCGGGAACATGCGCGATGAAGATGATGAGCATTGCGACGCCGCGAAAGAAGTCGAGCCGCGGGTCGCGTACCCGAAGACCTCCTGGTGCGGGGGCGCTCGCCACCATGTGAAAACCTCGCCTTCAGTGCTGTAGACCGGATCAACCTAAGAGATCGGGTGCCCGGCGGGCCAATCAACTCGGATCACCCCTGCTGACGGGATTGTGAGGGTTCTCGACACAGATGCCGCCGGTCGGTCAAGCGATACAGGTCATATCGACTCACGATCCCGTCATGCCTTTTCCGCGTATCTGGATTCCACGGAAACAGACCCACATAGTCATGCGCGGTCGGGCTGTTCGGCACCTGGGCCGATTTGCCATGAAGGGGCGTTAGGGATGTCCGGCATCGATCTGTCGTCGCGGTCCAGTAGTAGTTCGGCGTTGGATACTTCGCGCGTCATGTTGCGTCGGCGAATCGTGTTTTTCACCCTGGTGTCGGCCACCTGCCTTGCGCTGTTCGGGTGGATGACCCGTCTGGTCGGCGCCGATGGCATCGACGTGTTCGACGTGCTGATCCTGGCGCTTTACGGAGGCACGCTGCCGTGGGTGGTCATCGGCCTGTGGAACGCTGTGATTGGCGTCGCCCTGATCTACCTGAAGCGTGATTGGCTGCAGTCGGTCGTGCAGCTTCGGGGGCTGGAAGACACCAGCAGCCCCATCACCACCCGCACCGCCATCGTCATGCCGGTGTTCAACGAGGATCCGGAGCGGGTGTTCAAGCACCTGCGCGCCGTCGAGGCGTCGCTGGCGCGCGGCGGTCAGGCCGATGCGTTCGAACTGTTTCTGCTGTCCGACAGCAATGTGCCGACGATCTTCGAAGAGGAGGAGCGGCGGTTCGAGCAGTGGCGCCTGACCTCGCCGCATCCGGAGCGCCTCCACTACCGGCGTCGGCTGGACAATGTCCGGCAGAAGGTCGGCAATCTGGAAGCGTTCTGCGACCGCTGGGGCGCCGAGTTCGACCATATGCTGGTGCTGGACGCCGACAGCCTTATGTCCGGCGACGCCATCCTGCGGCTGGTGCGGCTGATGCAGCACAACCCGGGGCTCGGAATTCTGCAGACCTTGGTGATCGGCCTGCCGGCAGCCAGTGCGTTCGCTCGGATCTTCCAGTTCGGCATGCGCCACGGCATGCGCACCTACACCACCGGCAGTGCTTGGTGGCAGGGCGACAGCGGTCCGTACTGGGGCCACAACGCCATTCTGCGCCTGGCGCCGTTTGTCGAGCACTGCCGCCTGCCGCGCCTGCCCGGCGAAGGGCCGCTCGGCGGCGAGATCCTCAGCCACGATCAGGTCGAGGCCGCGTTGATGCGGGCAGCCGGCTACGAGGTGCGGGTCCTGCCGATCGAGGGCGGCTCCTACGAGGAGAACCCGCCGACGCTTCCCGATTTCATCAAGCGCGACCTGCGCTGGTGTCAGGGCAACATCCAGTACTTCCGGCTGATCAACTGGAAGGTCTGGCGTCCGCTCGGTCGTCTGCAACTGGCGTTGGCGATCCTGATGTACCTGTCGCCGGTGATGTGGATGGGCTTTTTGCTCACCGGCATGCTGCGGATGGTGGCGGTCACGCTGTTTCCCGAGACCAATTTCGCGTTCATGGAAGCGGTCTGGGAACGCGCGAACTCGAGCGAGGGCATGGCCCTGTTCGCCACCATGATGACCATCGTGTTCGCCCCGAAGATCTTCGGGGTGATCGACGTCATACTGTCTACCGCCAAGCGGCGGCGTTACGGTGGTGGTGTTCGGATGATGGCGGGTACCGTCGTCGAACTGGTGTTCGGCGTGCTGCTGTCTCCGGTCATCGCCGTGGCGCAGACCGTGTTCGTGATCTGCTTGATGTTCGGCAAGCGTGTGCAGTGGAATGTGCAGGCACGCGACTTGCGGACGGTGGCCTGGGGTCGTGCGGTGCGTGGACTGTGGGTGCAGACACTGTGTGGCATCGCGTTCGCGGGCGCGCTGTGGGCATGGGCACCGGGAGCCTTGCCGTGGGCCACTCCCTTGCTGGCGGCGTGGTTGCTCGCGGTGCCGTTCGCCGTGCTGACCTCCAACGCCCGGCTTGGCGGATGGCTTCGGCGCATCGGTTTGTGCGCGGTGCCCGAGGAACTCGATCCGACGGCTGAAGTCGCCGACGCAATGGCGCCAGCTCCGTTGTCGGTTCTTGGCCCCGCCGCTGCATTGGCACCGACGATGACCCTGCATCAAACCGTGCCTTCGCGACCTGACATCTGAGCAACGGCGCGTACGCAGACGAAGCGCCCAGTCTTGACGTCGGTCCGCCCTCGGCGTTCTGTCTTGCCATGACGTGTCGGCACTGGGAACACCTGACGACAACCGACCTTGCGGACGGCGCGTACCGGAACGCGGTCGCCGTTCTGCCGGTTGCTGCCGTCGAGCAACACGGTCCGCACCTGCCGCTGGGTACCGATGCCATCCTGACCGACGGCGTGCTCGACGCCGCCCTGCAATGCCTGCCGGACACGGTGGATGTGCTGCGCCTGCCGACCCAGCGGATCGGGCTCAGCCCCGAGCACGCGAACTTTGCCGGCACGCTGTCATTCGACGCTGAGACGCTGATTGCCCAGTGGACCGCGATTGGTCGGGCGGTGGCGCGAGCCGGCATCCGGCGTCTGGTGCTGCTGAATGGGCATGGCGGTCAGACAGCGCCGGTCGACATCGTGGCGATGCGGCTGCGGTCCGAATTTGGGATGACCGTGGTGCGCTCGACCTACTTCGCGCTCATCGGTGAGCATCCGGCGATTGACGCGCGCGAGAGCGCCTTCGGCTGGCATGGCGGGCTGATTGAGACCGCACTGATGCTGGCAATCCGCCCGGATCTGGTCCGGGTCGGCGAAGCCGCCGATTTTCGCTCCGTCGCCGAAGACATCGCGGCGGAACATTCGGCTCTGCGGGTCGAAGGCGAGACCGGTTTGGGCTGGATGGCGGAGGATCTCAACCTATCGGGGGCGACCGGCAACGCGGCGGCGGCGACTGTCGAGATCGGCCGGACCCTGCTCAATCAGGCGGCAGGCCGGTTGGGGACGCTGCTCGCTGAACTGCACGCCTTTCAAGGCATCGCCCGGTGAGTAAGGCGTGGTCGGCCATCCGGGCGGCGATGGCGAAAGCGCGAAGGGTGCGGCGGGGCGAAACGCCGTCCGACGACCTGGACGGGACGTTGAATGCGCTTCGAACCCGTGACGACCTGCCGCCGGGCGGCGGGGCCCTGCTCGACCTGGTTGCCCTAGCCGCTCGAGGTTCGCTGGCAATCGGGCAATTGGGCCAGACCCTGGATGGCCGCATCGCGACGGTCAGCGGCCATTCGCACTACGTGAACGGCTCCGAGGCGCTGGATCACCTGCATCGCCTGCGGGCCCTGGTGGACGCGGTGGTGATCGGCGCCGGTACTGCTGTCGACGACGACCCGTCGCTGACCACCCGGCGGGTCGAGGGCTCCAACCCCGTGCGGGTGCTGCTCGACCCGTCCGGGCGGGTGCCGGCTGATCGCAAACTGTTCCGGGATGGCCAGGCACCGACCTTGGTCTGCGGGCCGGTGCGACCGGGGGCCGAACGACTCGACACGTCCGGTGACCAGGAAACCCAACGGTCTCCGCGTGACGTCCTCGCCGCGCTGTCGGCCCGCGGCTTCGACATCGTGCTGGTGGAAGGGGGAGCGAAGACCGCGTCGAGCTTTCTTGATGCGCGATGCATCGACCGGTTGCACCTTCTGGTGGCGCCGACCCTGCTTGGCTCGGGGCGGCCCGGCATCGTGTTGCCGGAAGTGATGACGATGGACGGTGCGCGCCGATTCGACAGCCGGCGCTACACCTTGGGGGACGACACACTGTTCGACCTCACGCCGGCGGGATGAGTAACTGATCGACGTGACCGACGGTCAACCGCGCACGTCGATCTATTGAGCGGCTTCGCCAACTGTTGATCGACGCGCTTTCATCCGGTGCGATATCGAGCGCAGCGGACGCCCAGCCGTCGACCAGCGCCCGGCGCATTGCCATGTCGCCTGCGTCGATGATCCAGTCGCTGGTCTCCTCGACCGCCCTCTGCCCGGTCAGTCGTGCCAACGCCAGGGCTGCGTCGGGGCCGAGGGCCGGACCGAAGCCCTTGTCGGACCGCTGATGACGGTTGACCAGTTCCAGCACGCGATCGTCAAACGGTTCGGATGGCTCCCACAGGGTCCGCCCGTCGTAGGTCAGGACCACCAGCAGGGCGGCGCCCAGCGCATCGACGCGCGCCATCAAACGCTCCAGCCAGGTCGCGGATACCAGGTCGATCAGAGCGGACGCCGTAACGAGGTCAGTACCGGCAGGCAGCGCGCCCTCCAGGTCCGTCGCGAGATCGATGGTCTGGACAGCCATGGTTGGTGCCGTGCGCTGCGCTGCCGTCAGTAAGGCCGCGTCCGCGTCCACCAGGGTCCATGCCTGCTCAACGGGTAGTCGGGGATGCAGGTGGCGATAGTTGTTGCCGGAACCGGCACCCAGATCGACCACGGACAGCGGCCGGCCGGTTCGGGTGACGCGCTGCGACGTCCACGATCCAAGCCGCCCTTCCAGCATGCGGGATCGTGCTCGGGTGTCGAATCCGGCCCGCAGGCCCAGCCAGTCCTCCGAGAAGCTCACAATCCCTCCGTCGCGGCGATGGTGAACTCAGCCGCAGTATCAGACCACCGCCGCAGCCCGGCGGCGGCATGGATTGCTCCATCAGACAGCCGTTTGCGCTCGGCAGGATCATCGAGAATGCGGGCGAGGGCGGCAGTCAATTCGCCCAGATCGTCCGGCGGGACCAGGATCGCTGCTTCAGAAGGCACGGCCTCCGGTATTGCCGCGGCGGTGGTGCCGATCACCGGCAGGCCCCAGCGCACCGCCTCGACGAAGGCGATGCCCCAACCTTCGTGCCGGCTGGGCAACACGAACAGGTCGGCGCGTCGCCAGAATGGTTCCAGCCGATCGGGCGAAACCGCTCCGTGGAGGGCAATCCGCGTGCCGAGCCGGCTCTCGGCAATCTGATCGGCCAACCGGCGTGCGTAGTCAGGGTTGCGAGGATCCCCGACGAAATCGGCACTCCACTGCCGGTCGGCAAGATGGGCCAGAGCCCCAACCAGCAGGTCCTGGCCTTTGCGTGGCACCAGGGTGGCCACGGTCAGCAATCGCAACGGTCCGTCGGAGAGACGCGTTTCACGGAACGCCAAGTCAACCGGCTCATCCACTCCGGGTGGAACCGCATGAAGAAGCGATTGATCGATCCCGAGGTCGACCAAGCGGGTAGCGGTCGTCCGGCTGGTGGTAATGACCCGTCGCGTGATCGCCAGGGCCGCGACTTCGTCACGCAGCCAGCGGGCGCGTTCGTCGGCGTCGAGTCCGGTCTCGTCGCCCAACGGGTGGTGGATCAGGGCGACCACGGTGAACCGGTGGGCATGAGGTTGGATAACCTCGATCAGCGGCGCGAAGCCGAGGCCATCGACCACGACGATGGCGTTGTCAGGGATGGCGGCAATCGCCAGCGCCGCTCTGGCCAGCGTGTCGCTGTCGGTTGCCGGGAAGGGGCCGTCGATCCTGACCACTGCGCCCAGACGTCCGGCCTCGGCTAGGCCACGAACCGCGTGCCGGCCATAGACGAACCCACCGGTCGGCGTGTCCGGATCGCCCGGTATCAGGAAATAGACCGGGGCGCGATCCATGCCGGCTCAGAGACTGCCGGTGTAGCCGGCCGACGCGACGTGGGATTCGTTCAGCACGACCTCGATCGAGGCCAGTTCCGACGCCGGTCGGCCGAGCGATCCTGTTCGTGCGGCAGTGGCGAGCTTGTCGAACACCGCCTTGGCCAGGAACTCGGTGGTGGTGTTGACACCGGCAAACTCCGGCAACTCGTCGAGATTGCTGTAGGCCCAGGGGGAGAGGGTGTCCTTCAGCGCCTGATGGGCGGCGCCGATGTCGATCACCACACCGTTCGGATCCAGTGTCTCGGCCCGAAACGTCACGTCGATCACGTAGGTGGCGCCATGTAGCGCCTGGGCTGGGCCGAACAGGGCGCCGCGGAACGAATGCGCGATCATCACGTGGTCGCGGACGGTGACGGTGAACATTGCAGCACTCATCCTTCGGCGGCGGGGAAGCGGACGCGATGACATAGGGCGGTCACGCGGCCATCGGCAAGCGCCGCCATTGTGGCCGGCAAATCGGCGAACCGGCTTTCACCATCGATCAAGATGTCGAGAACCGGGTCGGCCAGAAGTTCCAGGGCCTTGGCCATGCGCCGCCCATAGCTCCACCGGCCGCGCTGAGCGGTGGCGACCGAGCCAACTTGGCTGGACCGGATGGTCAGCCGGCGGGAATGGAACGCCTCGCCCAGCGGCACCGCTACCGGGGTCGAGCCGTACCAACTGAGGTCGACGATGGACGCCTCGAAACCGGCGAGCCCGAGCGCGGATACCAGTCCATCCGGATGGCCGCTGGCGTGGACGACAACATCGAATTCATCGCCCATCGGTGGTGTCTCGGCGAAACTCAACCCCAGCGCCTCCGCTACGGCACGTTTGGCTGGATTGATGTCGAGGGCCAGCACGTCGGTGCCCGGAATCCGCGATGCCAGCCAGGCGACCAGCAGGCCGACCACGCCTAGACCAATGACGCATACCCGGTCGCCGGGTCGGACGGCGGCGTCCCACACCCCGTTCAGCGCCGTCTCCATGTTGGCGGCCAGTACGGCGCGGGCCAGCGGAAGTTTGTCGGGCAGCAGCGTGACGGCGTCGGCCGGAACGACGTAGCGGTCCTGGTGTGGGTGCAGGCAGAACACATTGCGGTCCAGCAGTTCGGTCGGCCCCTCGGTAACGCGACCGACCGAGCAGTAGCCGTATTTGACCGGACCGGGGAACTCACCGGTCTGAAATGGGCAGCGCATCGTGGCGCGTTGGCTCGCCGGAACACGGCCGGTGAACACCAGGGCCTCGGTGCCCCGACTGATGCCGGTGTACAGGGTCTCGATCAGCACGTGCCCCGGGCCGCGATCGGGAAGCGGCTCGGTGCGGAGTTCACCATGGCCGGGTTTGGCGATCCAGAAGGCGCTCGCCTGCGCGTCAGTTATCGTTGCCTGCATGGCTCTCAGTCTCCGGATCGTCGGATGGGCCACTCGGATCGGCACCCGGTCCCTTCGTGTACGACGACGGGGCCCGGAGCGTCGAGAGCATCGGGCAGAAGGTCGCGCTCCGTTGCCGAACGGACCATGCGGCGTGGCCGGGAACGATGGTTGTGCCCTTTCGGCTGCGCCATTCGAACGGTATGGTCGCGCCGCAATTGCACGGGGGTCGAGATGGCCGACCAGGAACGCCGCGGGCCTTGGACGATACGGAACACCCGCCAAGTGTACGACAATCCCTGGATCGGGGTCGCCGAACACGATGTGATCCGCCCGGACGGCAGCCCCGGCCTGTACGGCGTGTGCGGGATGAAAGGCATCGCCGTCGGCGTGGTGCCGATCGACACCGACGGCTCGACCTGGCTAGTCGGCCAGCACCGCTTTCCACGCGACTATTATTCCTGGGAACTGCCGGAAGGCGGTGGCGACCCGGCGTTGCCGCCGATCGAGTCCGCCAAGCGCGAGTTGCGCGAGGAGACCGGCATTACCGCACAGGGCTGGCAGGAACTGCTGCAGCTAGACTTTTCGAACGCGGTCACCGACGAGATCGGCTTCGGTTTCCTAGCCTGGGATCTCGACGCCGGCGCCACCGATCCGGACGAGGGCGAGGTCCTGGAGATCCGCCGCCTGCCGTTCCGCGCCGCCTTGGAGATGGTGATGTCCGGCGAGATCCGTGATGCGTTTACCCAGGTCATGCTGCTGAAGGTCGATGCCTTGGGCCGGCGCGGCGAGTTGCCCGACCAGGTTGCGGGCGCTCTCGGCTACGCTCGGCAAGACGTTTGACACAAGTGGCACGGAGCGCTTCGCTTCGTGATTCAGAACAATCCATCCCCCAGGAGACTCCGATGATTACCAGACACATGCGCACGCCGATCATGCACCGCGCCGTCGAGCACGCCGGTACGGTCTATGTTGCCGGCGTGATCGGCGACGACGTGGCGCAGTCGATGAAAGGCCAGACTGCGTCGGCTCTCGCGAAGATCGAGAAGGTCCTTGTCGAGGCCGGTACCAGCAAGAGGAACCTGCTGTCAGCCACTCTCTACATCACCGACATGAGCCAGAAGGGCGCTATGAACGAGGCCTGGAACGAATGGCTGGCACCGGACGATCTGCCGGCACGAGCCACAATCGGGGTCGCCGATCTCGGTGAGAACGTGCTGATCGAGATCGTCGTCACGGCGGCGCGCTGAGCGTATGCGCCCGCGCGGCACCGGCCTCTGTCGGTGCCGCGCGGCTATCCCTTCATTCGCTTTGACGGGTCCTGGCCGCCAAGTTCGTAGGTGACGCGGCGCAGGTACTCGATCAACTCGCGCCGGTCGGTGAACCGCTCCAGCGTGGCGTACGGCATGGCCTGGCCGATGCGGATCGGCACGTCGGTTCCGATACGCCGGGCGATCTCCTTGAACAGCAGGGACTCCCGCGCTGTCTGGCTGATGTTGCTGGCGATCTGGAACAGTCGACTGTTCTGACCCTCGAAATACACCGGCACCACCGTCGCCTTGCCCTGAGCGATCAGTTTCGAGGTGAACGGCTTCCAGTCCGGGTCGAACGCCCGACCGAACGGCGGGGTCGCCGTCGACACCGTGCCGCCTGGGAACACCACGACGGCACCGCCTTCCGACAGTTCGCGCAGTGCCTGGCGGCGGGATTCGATGTTGGTCGCCAGTGCTTCGCGGGTCTCGGCAAAGTCGATCGGCAGCAGGAACGGCTGGACCTCCGGCGCGCGGAACAGCACCGAATTGGTCAGGACCTTGAAGCGCGGCCGGATTCGGGAGGTCATGTAGCTGATGATGATCCCGTCGAGCACCCCGAAAGGGTGATTGGCGACGATGACCAACGGGCCGTCCTTCGGCACGGCGTCCCAACGGGTCCGGTCGTAGACCAGATTGAGCTGCAGCTTGCGGACGGCGGCGCTCCAGAAGTCCTCGTCCGGAATCGGTGCCAGTCGATGCTCAAGGTACAGCCGCTTCAGCTTGGGCTGGCCGGTCAACCGCTCCACGATCTGGATGACGAAGCGCTTGAGCAGCGGATGTTCGTGGGTTGCGTACGAGAAATCCGGAAGGTCGGCCGGTGCGCTCGGCTTGGATCGTGCCAATCGTTTGAAAAGCGCGGAGGCGCGGCCAGTCTCCATGGCATTTCCTCGATCTGAACCGGTCCGGTGCCGGCTCCGGCGCAAATGCTCGCGCGTGCAGAGTGGCGGGTCAAGGCGACGGTGGATTAAGTGTCGGCCCACATGCGCAACAGGTTGAGCCGCGCCTTCTCCACACGGCGAATGATCTCGCCATCTGCGCCGTCACGGACCAGCTTGTCCATCGCCTCGGCGAGATCCTCGATGACCTCGCGCCGGGCGGGATCCCGCACCATGCTCTCGATCCAGGTCACGATGGCCAACCGACGGCCGCGGGTGATCGGGTTCACACGGTGGACATAGTGCGTGGGGTAGAGCACGGCATCGCCGGCGGCACGCTTGTAGATCTGTTCACCGAACGCGGTCTTCAGCACCAGTTCGCCGCCGTCATAGGCGCCAGGGTCGTTGAGGAAGATGGTGATCGACAGATCGGTGCGCATGCCCGGGTACGGTCCCATGAGGGCGGCATCCACATGCTCGCCGTACCGGTTGCCCTCCACATAGGACGCGAAGATCGGCGACAGGATTCGCTTGGGCAGGGCGGCAATCGCGACCTGATCGTTCTGGCGCATGATGCCCAGCACCAGCTGCGACAACTCCCGGTACTCGGGGCTTTGCGGTGACACCTGGGTGTTTTTCTTGATGGCTTCGCCCAATGGGCCACCGCTGAGGGTGCCGTCAACGAACTGGGCGCCGAACAGCCGCTTGGCGATGGTTTGTACCTGCTCCTTGGACAGCAGCCCCTCGATGACCGCGACCATTCTTCCTCCCTGCGCACTGCGGCGGCGTTTAAAAAATCTTGGCGCGGAAAATATCAGACGCCGGATCGACAGGCGACGGTTCAACGTCAGATGTCGGGCTGGCATGCCAATTGCTTTGTCTGTTGCGAGAACAAGCGCGACGGAATCGGCCGGCGCGCGGATGAAACCAGGGAGACGCAAATGTCGCTTGCCTCTGCGCTGAAGAAAGGCCAAGCCGCCATCGATACCCTCGGCGACTGGGATCCGTTCCCGGAGACCGGGAACGAGCGGGCAGCACAGGCCAAGCTTCCGGCACCCCGGTCCGCACCCGCCAACGTGAACGCGGCGGCAGAACGCTCGCCGGCACGGCTGCGGGCGGTGCGGGAGGCGGCCGAGAAGCCTGAAGCGGCACGGGCGGTTCCGGCGCCGACCCAGGCGCGTGCAGTGCTCTCCAGCAAACCGGCTGCCAAAAACGTAGCGGCGGCCAGGAACCGCGGTAAGGCTTCGTGGCTCCACGAAGGCTTGCCGCAGCACGGGCGGGTCAATGCCGCCCAATACATTCGCGAGTTCGAGCGATTTTCAGCCGAGGAGTCGCGCCGGGCCGTGGCAGACATCGTGATGGATGTGAATCCGAACGAGATCGAAGGGGTGGCCAAGCTCGCCGCGCGCATCAAGGGGCGGTACCTCGCCAAGCTTCTCGATCTTGGCAATCCGGCAAAATCAACCGTTCAGGACACAGAGGTCCGCGAGCTGACCCGCTACCGCGAGACCTATGAGGAGCTCGCTCGTGGTCTCGACATCCTCAAGACCGCGATCGAGGCTGGCGACGTTGGTGTCTCCGGCATGGTTCGCCGCTGAGGACCGCGACGAGCCGTTTCATTCCCCCCCAACTTCGAGGGCCGCTTCCGGGCGGCCCCTTTTTTGTGTGATCCCGGCCGGGCCAACCTTGAAATCCTGACTGCACGACGCGACGATTTGGAGTCCGGATCTCCCGTACGGCCTTTCTGACGAACGGTCGACTCTCTGTCATTTCAAAGGATGCGACTGCCATGCCACAGCACATCGGTATCGTCGGCTGTTCCGCTGAAGGGGCGGCGCTGTGCTACCGGACCATCTGTGTCGAAGGCGCCGATCTGATGGGGGCGCATGCACATCCCGAGGTCTCTATGCACACGCCGTCGCTGGCCGACTACGTGAGATGCCTGGAGCGTGGCGACCTGCAGGGTGTGGGGGATCTGATGCTCGCTTCGGCCCATAAGCTCGCGGCAATCGGTGCCGATTTCCTGATCTGCCCGGACAACACCATTCATCAGGCCTTCGAGTATGTCGCGGCGCGGTCGCCGTTGCCCTGGCTGCACATCGCCCAGGTGGTCGCGGAGGAAGCAACGGCGCGGGGAATGCGGCGCATCGGGATTACAGGCACGCGCTGGCTGGTCGACAGCGAGGTCTATCCCGAGAAGCTGTCGGCGCTCGGGTTGGAATATGCACGCCCGGAAATGGCTGATCGCGACGAGATCAATCGCGTCATCATGGACGAGCTGGTCAATAGCATCTTCAGGCCGGAGGCAGTCACGACGTTCCAGCGCGTCATGGGCAAGATGAAGGCCGGCGGTTGCGATGCCGTGGTGCTCGGCTGCACCGAGATCCCGTTGATCATGGATGACAGCAACTCGCCCCTGCCGACGCTCGACTCCACTCGCCTGCTGGCGCGGGCTGCATTGCGTCACGCCGTCGTTTCGTAGCTGGACGGTGGGGTTCCGACAGAAAACGGCCGTTCCCGTGGGAACGGCCGAGTTGAGGGAGGGAGCTAGGCGAAGAGGCCGTCCCGCAGGACGGGGGGGCAACAAGGCTCAGTTGATGACCAGCGCGCGCGGCGTGGTTTGGCCGAGGAAGATCTGTGCGGCGTGTTTGTGGTGGTCATGCACGCTGTCCAGGTAGATGCGTGCCTGATCCAGGTCGGCGATCGGTCGACCGTCTTCGAGACGCTCCAGCAAGCAAGTGAAGCCGATCTCCTTGAGGCCTTCATACGCATCTTCGGTCATATCCGGAATGTTCGCCTCGAACTGATCAGCAAACACCTTGGCGAAATGGCCCATGACTTCGCGGCGGAACCGCCAGGGCTGCGCCATCAGCTTGGCGGCCCACTCGTCGACTGCTTCGCGGATCACCCGAGGCAACTGGTCGAACAACTGCCCGCCACCGATGTCGGCTTCGTCGTCGAACGGAGAGTTCTGGTTTGCAGGGGCAATCTCGATCGGGCCGGCGGCACGGCCGCACATATCGATCGCCGAGCGGCTCCGAATGCCCGGGGCTGGGCCGTCGACGACGGCGGGCCATGCGGTGGTGGTGTCGATGGCGCGCGGATCGTAGTCGGACATTGGCTTGCTCCAGCGATTAGTGTTCGGTCGCTGAAGACAACGCAAGGCTCGGGCCACGCAGCCGAGCTCGGCAATATGGTGTTAAATCAATAGATTAGCTTTTAGGGCGGCGGTCGACGGCAGATCTTGCCGATGACACGGCTGCCGCGGGCCCGGCAAGGCTTTCCGGCTTGGTTTGAATTGCCCGACCACCGTTGGTCCGCCACGCACCGTTCGGCCGTTGACGCCTGTAGGCAAAGCCGGCGACCAAGGGATAGCATGACCCGTCCGACGGGCCGGAATCCCGCAGTGCAGCAAGCGGTGCAGAAAAAAGGGCCGCCTTGCGGCGGCCCGAGTTAAGGGAGGAAACGCCCAAGAAGTAAAGCAGCACGTTGGGCAGTCGTGCTGCACTGCAAAATCTGGTCTCCCGCGCTGCATATGGCAAGTGGAAAATTTGTGAGCGGGCGCAAAAAGTATTGTCGTCGATGGGAAACGAGCTTGATGTGACTGATTTGCAACAGCAAATACCTCCGAAACCGACGGTTCTCAAGAAATTGTCGCAGCGTCACGATGCGCCGGGACTCCGTCGAATTTCCGCCCATCTCGGCCTGCTGGTGCCGACCGGTGCGGCCGTTCTAGCGGCTCCAGGTGGATGGTGGCTGCTGCCGGCCGTCGTGCACGGGATCATCATGGTGTTCCTGTTCGCACCGTTGCACGAGACCGTGCACCGTACGGCGTTCAAAAGTGGCTGGATGAATCGCTGGGTCGGTGATTTGGCGGGGTTCCTACTGATCCTGCCGCCGCGGTGGTTCGCGGCTTTCCATTTCGCGCATCACCGCTTCACCCAGGACCCGGCGCGCGACCCGGAACTCGCCAGCCCCAAGCCGACGACGCTGCTGGGCTACGTCTGGGTCGTGTCGGGGATCGAGTACTGGCAACGGACCATCCGTGGCCTGATACGGCGGGCGTTTGGCATTGCGCCTGACACTTTCCTGGACGATCGGTTGCGGGCGCGGGCAATCCTCGAGGCTCGGGTGTATCTGGCGCTGTACGCGGCGCTGGCGATCGGCTCCGCAGCGCTCGGCACAGACCTTGTCCTCAAGCTCTGGGTGGTGCCGGCGCTGCTCGGCCAGCCATTCCTGCGTCTGTACCTGCTGAGCGAGCACTGGGGCTGTCCTTCGGTGAAGGACATGTGGGCGAACACCCGGTCGACGGTGTCGATTGCGCCGGTGCGCTGGCTCGCCTGGAACATGCCGCACCATGCGGAGCATCACGCCAACCCGGCGATCCCGTTCCATGCCTTGCCGGCCTACTCGCAATTGATGAAGGGCGCGCGGGTCAACGAGGAAAGGGGCTACGCGCCGTTTCACGCTTCACGGATCACCGATTTGTCGGCGGGCCGAGCCGGGCCGATCTGACCCGGCCACAGTCGAAGCCAGGTGGCCTCAATGCTGGAAGCGACGCGCGATGACGCTCTTGCGCGCGTACGTCTCCAAGCAATCAGGCAGTGTCGCGCTTGTCCATTCGAGAGGCGGCCATGCTTGAAGCGTTCACCCACGATCCGTCGCCGTCGATGACCTTCGGGATCGATCGTCTGGCGCAGCTTCCCGGCGATGTCATGGCCCTCGTCGGCCCGGCTGCCAGAGTGCTGATCGTGACCGACGGTGGGCTGATGGCGACTGGCTTGCCGACCGAAGTAGCGGAGCGCCTACGAGCCGCCGGTCATCTCGTCGAACTGTTCTCCGACGTCCGCAGCGATCCAAGCGCCGCATCGATCGACGCCGCTGCGGCGCGGGCGCGGGCGATCTGCGCCGACTTGATCGTCGGGCTCGGCGGCGGCTCACCCCTGGATGTCGCCAAGCTTGCCGCCTGCGTGGCGGTTGCCGACATTCCGGCCGAAGGCTACGCGGTGATGGCGCGGCCGCTGCCCGACAAGCCCATCAAGAAGATCCTGATCCCGACGACCTCGGGAACCGGTGCGGAAATGACCCGCACCTCGGTGTACGGCATTGGCGAGGGACGCAAGGTGTGGGCCTGGGGGCCGACGCTCAAGGCCGATCTCTCGATCCTCGATCCGATGGTCACGCGGAGCCTGCCGGCGCCGCTGACCGCGGCAACCGGGCTCGACGCGCTGGTGCACGCGATCGAGGCCTGCACCCACCGCCGGGCTACGCCGGTGGTGGAGGGAATGGCACTGCAGGCGATCCGGTTGGTGGCCGGCAATCTGCAGAGGGTCATTGCCCAGCCGGGCGACCTGGAAGCGAGGGGCCGCGTAGCGCTTGGATCTGCCATCGCCGGTGTCGCGATCGACGCCTGCGGAACCGGGATCGCCCATGCGTTCGGGCATGCGCTCGGCACATTGGCTCATGTCCATCACGGCCGGGCGGTCGCCCTGGCGATGCGGGTGGCTCTGCCGTGGGCCTGCGCCGCGCGCCCCGATCTATACGCTCCGGTGGCTCTGGCGCTTGGCGTGGATCCGCGCGGCACAACCGATGAACGCGAATTGGCGATGGCGGGGGCGACCCGGTTCGAAGAACTGCTGCGGGCGGTGGGACTGCCGGTCTCTCTCGTGGGTGACGGTCTTGGAGAGGCGGATGTGGCTCGCCTGGTCACCGTGACTGTCGCTGTCGAGAACAAGCCGATGGTGGATTCCAACGCGGTACAGCCGACCGACGAAGATCTGGTGACGCTGGCGCGGGCCATCTTGACGGCTGACTGAGCGTTCAAGGACGTCCTTGTGTCAAATTCGTGGGATGCGTGCGCGGGATCGTGCGCGGCTGTAATCAAGCCGTGAACCTGTGACCCGTAGGACGTTCGGGATGCAACAGGACGCTGGTTCGGTCGTTAACAGCAGGTAGCAACTGCTGTGGTCGGACGATGGCTTCGCATACTGAGGACTATTCGAGCGACTCGCTCTCCGGTGTCGACCGGATCATGCGCGCAATCTCCATCGGGGGATTCGCGCTTCTGTTGTTCGTTGGGGGCGTCACTGTCGCGATCCTCGGTGTGTTCCCGGCACCGTTGCTGAAGGACGCCTACAACGGCGGCATGGCGCTGTACGCCAAGTGGACGCAGTACGGCGATATCACCCAGACCGATCTGTGGCGTGACGCGCGGACCGATGCGCGCGGCGTCGTCGTCAACGACACGGCGCGCGTACAGCCGGGCTATACGCTGTACAGCTCCGGCCATAAAGCGACCGCCTATCTGTTGTCATCAGACGGCGCGCTGGTCCACAGCTGGACCCGGCCGTACAGCACGGTGTGGTCCGACGCGACTCCTGTCCGCAACCCGCTGCCCGACCAGAACGTCTACTTCCGACGCTTGAAGGCATTCCCGAACGGCGACCTGTTGGCGATTTACGAGGGCGCCGGCGACACGCCTTATGGCTACGGGATGGTGAAGCTTGACCGGGAGTCGAACGTCCTGTGGTCGTATTTTGGACGAACCCACCACGATTTCGACGTTGGCCCGGACGGCGCGATCTACGCGCTGACCCATGAGAACCGCACCAAGGCGCTCAAGGGCATGGACCACCTGGAAGCGACCCGGCTGGACGACTTCCTGGATATCCTCAGCCCCGAAGGTAAGCTGCTGAAACGGGTCTCGTTGGTGGAAGCGGTCGCTGGATCGCGGTTCCTGCATCTGCTGCACACCGTGCCGGCACACTCCCTCGCCGACCCGCTGCACACTAACACCGTAAAGGTGCTGACCCCGGAAATGGCAGCGGCGATCCCGGGCACGAAGCCCGGTCAGGTCCTGCTGTCGTTCCGCGACATCGGCGCTGTCGTCGTGCTCGATGTCGAGAGCGAGGACATCGTGTGGGCGCTGCGCGGGCCTTGGTACGGCCAGCATGACCCGGACATCCTGCCCAATGGCAACCTGCTGATCTTCGACAATCTTGGCCGGTTCGACCAGCCGAGCGGCAAGTCGCGGGTGCTCGAGATCGATCCGCGAACGGCTGCGATCGTCTGGCAGTACAGCGGGACCGATGATCAGCCGCTGGACAGCGAGATCCGGGCCGACCAGCAGCGCCTGCCCAACGGCAACACCCTGATCAACGAGTCGAACGGCGGCCGGCTGCTGGAGGTCACGCGCTCCGGTGAGGTGGTTTGGGAGTACGTGAACCCGATCCGCCGCGGCGAGAACAATGAATGGATTCCGATCATCGCCGGTGGTGAGCGCCTGGAGCCGAGTTTCTTCGAACCCGGTGTGCTCTGAGCCCGTCCGATCCACTTGGATCCCGCAACGGAGGACTGACCCATGAAGACACGTGACACCGCAACTCTCTGCCTCATCGTCGCTCTGGCCGGCATGCCGAGTGTGGCGTCGGCCTATGTCGGCCCGGGCGCCGGGCTCAGTCTGGCAGCAGCGTTCTGGGCCATTTTGGTGGCGATCGGGACCATCATGGCCTTCACCCTGAGTTGGCCGGTCCGGCGACTGCTGCGGCGCCGGGCCGCCGAGAAGCAGTCGGCCGCGGCGCGCGACCGCAACCCATCGGACACCACCGACGACATGATGCACGACCGCGGTATTCACAATTCGTGAGGATGAGCCATGACCATGGGCCTTCTGGACGTTCCGGGACCGCTGTTCGGCGCCGTCGAAAGCGCGCTCGCGGACTTCATGCCGCCGATCTTGCGATTGTGCCTGTGGGCGGCGTTCGGCGCCTGGATGTCGATCGAACTGTATCGCCTGCTGTCCCCGCAGGGGCGCATCACGGCGGCGGCGCAGGACCTGCGGCACGCCCAGGCGAAACTGGCCGGATTCGACGGAGAGTTTCAGGACGCCATGCCGCTGATGGGGCAGATGATCCGGGCGTCGGGACGTCGGCTGCTGCTGGTGTTTCCGGCGGCAATAGCGGCTTCGCTGCCGATGCTGGCGCTGTTGGTCTGGTTGGACGGCGCCTACAGTGCGCGTCTGCCGGGTCCGGGCGAGCCGGTGGCGGTGAAAGCTGAACCGGCATCCCTGGAAGCACGTTGGCAGGAAGGCTCGGTCGGCCAGGTCATCGTGACGGACCAAGCGCACCGCCCGGTGGTCAGCGCGGCGGTGCCGGCGCCGGTTCCGACCATCCACAAATGGCAGTGGTGGAACGCGCTGATCGGCAATCCGGCTGGGTATCTGCCGAAGGAAGGACCACTCGACCGGATCGACATCGATCTGCCGCGGATCGAGGTCCTCAACGTCGGGCCGGGCTGGGTCCGTAGTTGGGAAGCGCCGTTCTTTGCGGTGTTCATGGTGTTCGCGCTGTTCGCGAAATGGGCACGGAAGGTGATCTAGCGCATGGCAGACAGGGCGGACGACGATACCCGGTACCATGTGCCGGCGTGGCTCGACATCCTCGGCGGGCTGGTTGAGCGCTGGCCGGAGGCGTGGACCCGGCTGGGCGACATCGAGACCCGGCGCCTGCAAACCCAGCTTGCGGACCAGGCCATCGACCGCCCGGTGTACGTGACCGGTCTGGCCCGGGCCGGCAGCACGGTGCTGCTGGAGCTGTTGTCGCGTCATCCGGACGTGGTCACGCACCGCTACCGGGACTTTCCGATGGTGCATGTCCCGTGGTTCTGGAACCGCTTCGTGGACTCCAACGCCAAGGCACCGGAACGCCCGCAGGAGCGCGCGCACGGCGATGGCATCGCGGTGACGGCGGAGAGTCCCGAGGCTTTCGAGGAAGTCCTGTGGATGACGTTCTTCCGAGACGCTCACAATCCTGCGGTCAGCAATGTCCTGGGGCATGATGACGGCAATCCGGAGTTCGATGCGTTCTATCGCGATCACCTTCGCAAGCTGCTTTGGATGCGTCAGGGACGCCGGTATCTCGCGAAGGGCAATTACAACGTCACGCGCCTCGGCTATCTGCAGCGGCTGTTTCCGGATGCGCGGTTCATCGTTCCGATCCGGGATCCGGTCAGCCACGTCGCGTCGCTGATGCGGCAGCACGAGCGTTTCCAGCAGGTCGGGCGCGAACACCTGCGAGCGCGACGTCATATGCGACGGGCCGGCCACTACGAGTTTGGCCTGGATTTACGCCCGATCAACGTCGGCGACCAAGACGCCATCGTGCGTATCCAGCGCTTGTGGTCGTCCGGGGAAGAGATCGAAGGCTGGGCCCGGTACTGGTCGATGATCTATCGGCATGTGGCCGATGTCTGCGACGCCGATCCGGGCGTCCGGGACGCGACCTTCGTGGTGCGGTTCGAGGATCTATGTCGGGCGCCGGGCGAGGTCATGCTGTGGGTTCAGCGGCATGCCGGGCTGCACAGCAAGGAATTGCCGGATATGGCTGAGCAGCGGATTCGCGTTCCGGATTACTACCGCCAGCCGTTCACGCCGGAACAGCGGCGGTTGATCTGGGAATGTACCGCGGAGACTGCGACACGCTTCGGCTACGCAGGACCGGACGTCGAGGCGCCGGTCATTCCGGCCGGCGCAGCGTAGCAAGAAGGTCGTCGAGTTCGGATACACTGTCGACCAGATGGTCGGCACCGGCCTTGGCAAGCGCTTCGAGCGGGTTGTAGCCCCAACCGACACCGATCGCAGTCACGCCGGCGGCGCGCGCCATCTCCATATCGAAGACCGAGTCGCCGATCATCACCGTGTCGCCGGCCGGGTGGCCGGTTTCGGCCAGGGCGTTCCGGATCAGCGTCGGATCGGGCTTGCTCGGCCCGCTCTCGGCGGTCTGTATCGTGGCGAACCGGTCGCCCCAACCGGTGTGGACGAACATGTGGTCGACCCCGACGCGCTTCTTGCCGGTGGCGATGCCAAGGGTGAAACGGAGTTCGGTTAGCTTCGTGAGCAAACCGTCTATCCCAGCGTAGGGGGGCTCGGCATCAGGGCGTTCGGCGCGCAGTGCCCAGAATGCCTCAATGAACCGCTCTGCCAGACCGTGCCGCTCGTTCTCGGTCCGCTCCGGAAACAGCCGGTCCATCATGCGTTCAGGCAGCAGGCCGATGGTGGCAAGGAACGCGTCGTCACCGGGATGGGGGATCGTGCCGCCCGCGAAAGTCCGCCGGGCGGACTCCAGGATGAAGGCCCGGCTGTCGATCAGCGTACCGTCGACGTCGAAGATCAGCAGCACGTCAGTGCCGCTTCACGGATGCGGTGTCGCGTTGGCCTGGAAATCCGCACGCTGTGGCTTGACCACGCAGAACCGATGCCCGCTCGGCGCCTCCAGCACCACCCAGCCCTTCAGTCGAGCTACCTCGGTCGCGCCGAGGCCGACCAGGCGCTTCACCTCGGCGTCGATGTCGTTGGTCTCGACGTCCAGGTGCACGCGGCTGTCGTGTTCGACCTTCTGCAAGATGATCTTCACCTCGCCGCTTGGACCGGTCAGGCTGACGTATCGGTCATCGGATTGATCGGGGGCAGCGCTGTAGCCAAGCGCTCCGGTCCAGAACGCAGTCGCTTCGGCCAGATCATCCGTCTTGCAGTCGATCACCAAGGCTCCCAGACGGCTCTTGTGCATGGTTCGATCCTCCAGCTGAAACGGCCGCAGTATGAACAAGCTGACGTCGAACCGAAACCGTTCGCGGAGCTCTAGGCGAGCTGCGGGTAGCCGAGGCGTTCTGCAGTCTTGCGCATCTCGGGAAGCGGCGAATAGTCGCGGTCGTCGACCTCGGAAAGACCATCGATTAACAGTGTCGCACGGGCGTCGGCGCCACTCGGGTCTTCGGCGGCGCGAACGAGGCCGGCCGTAAGCCGCGCTCGTGTGACGGGATCGATGCTGCGTCTCGTCGCGTAGGGTAGGGCGGGCGCATCGGCGCTCCAGTCAAGCACCCGCAACCCGCTGGTTTCATCAGGAGCGTGCCGGGAAATCAAGGCAAAGGAGACTGCATCGACCGCTGCGACGTCGGCCTTGCCGGATCGCACGGCGGCGATGCTGGCGCGATGCATTCCGCTCCAGATCACTTCAGAGAAGAACCGTCCACCGCGGGACAACGGAGCAATCGCGGCGCGCAACGCGTTGCAGCCGGACTGCGAGTCCGGGCTGTTGGCGGCAACCCGTCGGTCGCGGAGATCGTCCAACTCGGCTGCGGGGTCGTCCGACCGAACCAGAAACGCGCTGCGATAACGCCCGGGAGTGCAGCCGTCAGCGGCATAGGTCGGAACGGCGATCGCCGTCAGTGCATGGGCGAACTCGTGGGTCAGGGGATAGCCGCAGGTCTGGCTCAACACCAACAGCGGGTCACGCCAGATTGCCGAGACCGGTCGAGAGCGGTCGAGCGTTGACGGAACGTCGGGCACACCTTCGGCGCGAAGCGACGCAGCAATCGTCTGCCACCAGGCATCGGTCGCTTTGCGGATCTCCGGCAGATCGTACATTGAGAGCGCGGCGATACCGGTCATGTGGCGCTGTCCTTCAATTCGTCGATTTGGCGGCGCACGAACGCCGGAACCTCGTGGGCCTGGATCACGGCGCGTCGGATCAGATCGTCGAACCGCCGGGTCAGTACCCGGATGTGGTCGGTGGTGGTGAACACCAGGTACATGTTGCCTACGTAGAGCGCTGCGCGTTTGGGACCGAAGATGGTAACCGGGACCGCGTACTCGGAGCGGCCATCGTACAGATACCATCGCAGGCTCGGGTACAGTTCGTCGATAAGGTCGGCGATGTGGGTGAGTTGGCGGATGCGGATCTCGATGTCCAGATCCTCCCAGATGCCCTGTCCCAGCACGAAGCCGCGGAGCATCTGGATCGACGTGCAGATCTCGATGTCGGTTTCCGGTTGGCGGGCATAGTCCAGTCGGTCCAGCGAGCGGCGCATGGCCTGATCAGCGGACAATCCCTGAGCCTCTCGGTATTCATGACCGACCACCTCGGTGATCTTCAGCGGGTCGGGCAGGTTGGTCGGGACGTAGCGGATCTTGTAGCCGGCGGATTCGGCGTACCACCGGCGCAGGTTCTCATCCTCCGGCGCCCGGCTGCGCGGCGAAATCTCCGGTGCCCGCTCCAGAATGTCCGCGCCGAGCTGATTGCTCTCGGTCAGGCCGAGCAGCCAGTCCAGGCTGACCTGCAGCGCGCTGGCGATGGCGGCGACGGTGTCGGCCCGGGGCAGCCGGACGCTTTCCGATGACAGGACTTGCGACAGGGTCGACCGATCAACGCCGATGCGACGGGCCAGCGCGGCGCGCGTGGTGCCGGCTCGATCCATGGCCTGCTCCAACCGCTCCCGGAACAACTGGACGGTGAAGCGTTTGTCGGGAGGTGTCGGGTTGGCTGACATGTACATCGTTCGGGTAATTAATCACCAATATAGAGAATATATCACCAACTAGCATATAAGTTTCGTGAAGTCGCGTTGTCACAACGGAGTTCAGTGAACTAGCGTCGCTCTCATGATACCAACTCATGAGACAGCATCTTTCGACTCCGTTACGTCCACCGCGACGGCGGAGCCTGTGGCACAAGCCGTCGGGGCAGGGTTTGCCGTTACCACCACGCCGCCAGTCGCCACGATTCCCCGGCGGGCGGAGCGTGTCGAATGGCCAACCGTAGTGCTGGCAGCCGGAATATACGCGGCTTGGGCGGGCGCAATGTTGGCCGCGGCTAGCGGCTCGGTTCCACTGGTGGTCTGGGCGCCGATCGTTGCTTGGTGCGTGGCCTGGCAAGCCTCGCTGCAGCATGAAGTGATTCACGGGCACCCGACGCCGAACGCGGGGCTGAACCGTTGGATCGCCGGTCCTCCTCTGGCCCTGTGGCTGTCGTACGAGCGATACCGAGCCACCCACTTGCAGCATCACGTCGACGAACGATTGACGGACCCGCTCGACGATCCCGAGAGCTTCTACGTGACCGAAAAGGAGTGGCGAACCACCGGTCCAGTTGGGCGCGTCGTATTGTGGTCGCTCAATACCTTGATCGGTCGACTGGTTCTGGGGCCACCGTGGACCGTGGCTCGGTTTGCGCTCTCGGAGGCGAGAGCGATATGGCGAGGCGACCAGGCCCGGCGTCGTGACTGGATGCATCATGCGATGGCCGCCACCGTGGTCGCCGTCGTTGTCGACCTCGGCTTCGGTGTACCGCTATGGATTTACATACTGGCCGTGGTGTGGCCTGCCACCTCGCTGATGCTGCTGCGGTCGTTCGCGGAACACCGGTTGGCAACCGATCCGGCGCACCGCAGCGCCATCGTCGAGAGTCGTGGTCCGCTCGCGTGGTTGTTTCTGTCCAACAACCTGCATGCGTTGCATCATGAGCGGCCGGGTCTGCCGTGGTTCGTGCTGCCCAAGATCTACCGCGCCAATCGTGAGGCGGTGTTGGAGCGCAACGGCGGCTATCGGCTGTCGGGGTACGCCGAAGTAGCCCGGCGTTGGTTGATTTCGCCGCGCGATCATCCGCGGCACCCCGGCAGCGCGGTATAGCGCCCCGTCGGGTTCAAGACGCACGAATACTGCCAACACTCCGGCCCGACAGCGGCCGGCTTCGACTGGGAGAGAGTTCATGACCGAGGTACTGCCGTCTTCGATCGGATACTGCGTGGTGGGGGCCGGCGTGCACGGGCTGTCGACCGCCTGGCATCTCGCGATGGAGTTGGAGGCGACCGGTCGGGGTTCCGGCCGTGATGTGATCGTGATCGACAAGACCGCACCCGGCGCCGGTGCTTCCGGCATCGCCTGCGGCTGCGTGCGCAACATGTACATGACCGAACCCCTGCATGCGATCCTGCGGCACTCGGTCGATGTGTGGATGGCCGATCCGGTGCGGTTCGGGTTCCAGCAGGTCGGCTACATCTCCGCCGGCGAGGGTAACCAGCTTGCCGACTATGAAAAGATGGTCGCCCATCATAACGCAGTCGGTTACCGGTCGGACCTGTATGTCGGCAAGGAAGCGAAGGTCTTCCTGAAGCGGCTCTGGCCGGACTTCAAGACCGATGGCATCGATGTTTGCCACATGGAATATCCGAGCGGATACGCCGGCACCCGTCAGGCGATCTCGGGTCTGGCCGAGAAATGCATCGAGCGCGGCGTGCGGATCTACTCCGGGGTCGAGGTGACCGGCTACGACATGGCCAACGGCAGGGTCTCGCGGGTGCTGACGCCGGAAGGTGCGATCGGCGTCGACGTGGTGGTGTGGGGCCTCGGAGCCTGGACTCCGAAGCATTGGGACATGCTGGGACGGGGCGACCAGATCGCGTGCAGCTATCCGGATGGCACTACCGTCGAGAAGGACATGTGGACGTACTGGCGTCTGCTGGAAGGCGAGGTCTACACCGACCGTCCCTACCGGACCGCCGATGACCGGGATCCGCCGGTGCTGCATGTGGAGTTGATGAACACACCGGTTGTCGACCCGCGCACCGGCAAGGAGTTGGACGACCATCTGTACGTGTACTGGAAGAACGGCGCCGAGCGGATGGACAGCTACGGCATCCAGGGCGGCACCATTCCGATCAAGATCGGCGCAGAGGCGCTGGTCGAGCCGTACGGCCACGCCAGCGACGCCTACCAGGCGGAAGACTCCTTCGCCGACTACATGACGGCGGCAATGGGACAGTTGATGGGCCGCTTTGAAGGCAACCGCGACAAGTTCCGGGAGCGGCGGAATGGCGGCATCGGCGCGTTCACGCCCGACAACGTGCCGATCTTCGACTGGGTAGCGGACAATGTGTACATGGTCGCCGACTCCAACCACGGCTTCAAGATGCTGGGGGTCGGGAAGCTGCTCGCTCGGCAGTTGGTACGCGGGGAAACCGTCTCTGAATTGACCCCGTTCCGGTTGTCGCGATTCGCCGAAAGCGCCACTTTCGGCGCATCGAACAGCCATTGCCCCTGGGTCTAAGTGCCTGGACCGTCATTGAACGGTCATTTTGATTGCGTTCCAATTCTGGGAACCCTATACCGCCCGCGACGGTTGTTGGGCTGGCGACGGGAGCGGCGGGCTGCTGCGAATCTCTCGGGTCCGTGATGTCGGTTGCCGGTCAAGTACTGGCGGTTGACTGTGGAAAGTACTGATAGATTTGCCGGGTTGCTGCGCTACCGTTAACTGAAATTTCAGCATATGCTGGTAGTTGTTCTAGCAATGCATTGCGACGTGGAGGTTAAATTAGTCACATGGCACAAGTGAAAGCCGAAAATCGACGTGACGATCCGAACTACCAGATTACCAACAACAATCCGATCGATGTTCACGTCGGCCGCCGTGTCCGACTGCGCCGTACGCTTCTTGGCATGAGCCAGGAACAGCTTGGCGATGCCTTGAACATTACCTTCCAGCAAGTCCAGAAGTACGAGCGCGGAAGCAACCGGATCAGCGCTTCCAGGCTCTGGGATATCGGCCAGATCTTGGATGTGCCAGTCAGCTTTTTCTTCGACGACATCTCGGACGATACGGCCGCTCATTCGCCGCGCCGCATGAAGGCCGGTGGTGCGAAGGACGAGTACGAAGAGAATCCAGCCGATCCGATGGCGCGTCGCGAGACCCTTGAGTTGGTGCGCGCCTACTACTCGATCAAAAACCCGAACCTGCGCAAGCGGATCACGGAAATGGTCAAGTCGGTCGCCACGGCGCTTCCTGAAGAAGCCTGAGCGTCGACTCCGACGCA
>ABHC01000005.1 GCA_000171835.1 alpha proteobacterium BAL199
CTGGCCCCGCAGAAGGCAGGTCGGGACGAAGGGATGGTCTCGCCGGTCGAACAAAGGGATCGATGCAGGCCCGTCGTCAGGCCCCAGCTCGACAGCCGCTACCCACTCGGATTTCAAAAGAGGCCTCTATGTCGACCCGCCGGCCCACGCCATCGTGCTCAGCGTCGACGAGAAGAGCCAGATCCAGGCGCTCGACCGCACCCAGCCCGGCCTGCCGCTGAAGAAGGGCCGCGCCGGCACCATGACCCACGACTACAAGCGCCATGGCACCACCACCTTGTTCGCTGCCCTCAACGTGCTCGACGGCACCGTCATCGGCCGCAACATGCAGCGTCACCGCCACCAGGAGTTCATCCGCTTCCTCAACCACATCGAGGCCCAGGTTCCGGCCGGCAAGGTGATCCACGCCGTCCTCGACAACTACGCCGCCCACAAGCACCCCAAGGTCCGCGCCTGGCTGCACCGCCATCCCCGCTGGACCTTCCACTTCGTGCCGACCTCATGTTCCTGGCTCAACGCCGTCGAAGGCTTCTTCGCCAGGCTCGCCAAGCGCCGCCTCAAGCGCGGCGTCTTCCGCTCTGTCGCCGACCTCCAGGCCGCCATCAACCGCTTCCTCGACGAGCACAACGCCTCAGATCCGAAGCCCTTCAACTGGACAGCCGATCCCGACAAAATCATCGCCGCCGTCAGGCGTGGGCACCAAGTGTTGGATTCTATCCACTAGAGAGCCTGTTGCTGAATGAGTCTGGCTTGACGGCATGAAGCAGCTATCCGGTGATTTTGCCCTCAGACGGCATTTTTCTTGTCCAATTGCTTCAGTTCAAGAGCCATTTTCCACCCTTTCTTCCTCTGCGGACGGACTCCGAGTGTAGTTTTTTGATGTTGTGGGCGGCGCAGTGCAGGTTCCATTCACCCTGGGTCTCCTGCTCCCCGCGCATCATGAATCCGTCTGCGCCCTGGGTCTCCTTCATTTGCCCGAACACCGGTTCCACGGTCTGGCCGCGCAGCCGGTAAAGTTTTCGGCCCCGTTGGGTCAGGAGCTTACGCTCCATCTGGTCACGGGCACTCATGTCCCTGGGTATACGGCCCCGGGGTGGTGGAGCATCACGCATCGCCTTGCGCTGCTTCCAATCCTTAGTGGTGGCGATCAGGTATTCGCATTCCGCTGTTTCCGTGGCCGCGTTCTCGTCAGACCAATAGCCCGCGTCAAACAGGCCAACCCCCAGCACCGCCTCGTCGCCGGTCACCGCCTCCATCATCGTCAGGGTCCGGGCAATCATCGGGGCCAGTTGGCGAACGTCGTTGGCCTGGTTCGTCACATCGGTGGCGAGGATGATCTGGTCCGCCGTCACCACCGCCTGGGCATTGTACCCCTGGAGATATCCCTTGCGGCTCTTCATGATCCGGCTGTCCGGGTCGCTCACGTTGGCCTTGGCCTCTTCCTTGACAACCGCCTCGGCTGTCTTCGGCTTCCGCCCGCGTTTGGCTTTTCCGTTCGCCTTTTCCTCGGCAATCCGGGCGTTGATCTTCTCCTGCTGCTCGACCCGTTGATGGTCGGCTTCGCGCAAGAGACGTTCATGACAGGAGCGAAGACGGGACAGCCGATCTGACGGCTTCCTCAGCCCGACGGGAACATCGTCACCTCGGCCCTCCCCGAACATCCCGTCCTCGGCGGCATCGATCGCCTCGGCCTCCGACAGCATGGCGGCAACCTCCGCCTCCAGGGACTTCGAGGTCTGGTTCGCCGCAAGCGACGCATTTGCCTTCACCTTGGTCCCATCCAGCGCCACCACGCCCAACCGCACCAGCCCCGCCGCATGACACAGCTTCAGGACCTCCACGAACAGGGTCTCCAGGTCGCCCCGGTGCCGCTTGCGGAACCGCGCTATCACGCTGTGGTCGGGAACCTCGGCGCACACGATCGTCCGAAACCCAGCATCCCGCACGCACAGGCGCTCGATCTTGCGGCTTGAGCGTTGCCCGTTCGCATACGCATAAACAAGGAGACTAACCATCATCCTCGGCGCGAACGGTGGCGCTCCCGACCCACGCTTCCGGTAGTGCGTCTCGAATGCCGATAGATCCATCAAACCCACGGCATCCAGAAGAAGGTGCACGAGGTCTGTGTCCGGAACCCAATCCGCCATGTCCACCGGCAGAAGAAACCGCTGCCTACGATCTGGTTCTCGGTAAAAATTTGCCATCTCCCCCCCCTTCAAATTGCCTCTCCCAACGGAATCAGGACCCCGTCAGTGGGTCAAGCGGAGATCGTCGGTGGAACCGGTGATTCTGCAACAGCCTCTAGAGGGGAGTTTATTCATTTGGAAAGCGTTAAGAAAAGTGGACAATAAGAGAATTAGGATATATTTAGATAAAAGAAAGGACCTATTTGAACGCATCTACTTTAATGTAAACATTAAGTCTGAAAAGGTATCGAAATTTCATCAAACCTGGAAAGATCTGTGCATTGAAGAGATGCTTGGAGTTACCCCGACTGCAATCCATGGAGAACCGAGGCGACCTGTCGTTATCTGTGCGTCGCCGAGATCGGGAAGCACCTATATCGGTTACTTAATTTCTAGTTATCTTGAGCGTGAGCACGCATCTGCTCACGGAAAAAATATGATCGATTCAGGAGTTTTTGTTGAGTACGATTTCGAAAAGCTGAAGAAGTTGTTTCCAGAGAAAGCCGTGATCCAGACGCACTGGGCCCCCAGTTTGCAGCTAATAGTTCTAATGCATGCGGTAGATATAAAGCCGATTATCATATTTCGAAACATATTTGATGTTATAGCGTCAAAAGCGAATCGTCTCGAAGGCAGCTTCACGGATAAATTTTTTAAATTTTATACAAATAGAGCATTAAGTTCGGCGGATAGCCTTGCTTATATAAGTGACCGATACACAATGAAACTTTTTGAGTTTGCCCATAGCTGGCAAGCATCTTCAAATGTAATGGGCTATAAAATCTATGATTTTAAAGACATGAGGGTCGATTGGCTTGAATCTCTGGAGTCAATGATCAGATATCTAGGGTACAATTGGAATAAGCAACGAGGGCAGGAAGTAGTAGAAAAAATGGAGGAATATTCAAAAATTCACCCAGAATCTTTCAATAGAATGTCACGGCAATCCAAAGAGAAGACAATAGAAATACCAATTAATGTGCGAGAGGATATTCTTAGAATTGGAAAGTACTTCGATTCTGAAGCCGTGAACCGGATTTTGTCATAGACGAGCGTCGACATCCGTCGTCGTGGCTCCCCATTTTATTGGACTATTCTGATTGAGAGTCGATCCACAAAGTTGTTGAGTCGTTGGAATCGATCGGGATTCCTTCCCCGGCGCCTGAACTGAGCCGAAGGGGTGTCGAATATGGAAGCCTGAGCATCGCCATGCTGCCGCGCGCCACGGCCTTCGTTACCCGAGCGACACGACGGATGGCGAGTGGTCGCTGGTAGCGCTGCTGATCCCGCCGGCCGAGCACGGTCGACATGCGCGAAATGCTGAACACCACCTTCTATGTGCAGTCGACACCCTCGGCCTGCTCCTGAGCGTCGTCATTCACCTGGCCGGCGTCCAAGATCGGGACGGCGTCCAGGCGACCGATCTTCGGGAGCACGTCACGCGTGACGGCCCGTCGTGCCTCATTAGTATAGCGGGTCGATCGGATGGCATCGAGCCGCGACAGGAACCGCTCGGCAAGGTCCGCGACCGTCATCGTTCGCGCAACCCGAGCACGCTCCGCCGCCGGGTCGGTGCCTCTGCCCACTTTGCCGAGGATGATCCGCGCCTCGCGCTGTGCCATCTACCTCGCTGGTCGACCGGCACGCACGCGGACTTCCAAGTTTCCGCTGGAGCATCGTGCCGCGTCGCGTCACCCTCGAACGGTGCGTATCTTCACCGGAGACCTTGACAACCGCAGGAGGGAACGATGCCGATACTCGAAGCCGATCCATGGCGGCTGCAGTATTTCGAAGGCATCGCCTGCCCCGAAGCAGTGCGGGTTCCGACCGAGGATGGCGACGCCTGGCAGTGGTTCCCGACGCACCGATGGGTCTACGACAAGCTGCGGGTCGCCGAGAGCCAGGACTTCCGGTGCGGGCCTCACGGACTGGAGCCGCCGGCGTATCCCGTCTTTTCCAAACCGGTCTTCAACATGCGCGGGATGGGGATCGGCAGCCGCATCATCCGTACCGCGCGCGAATACAAGGCCAATCAACGTCCGGGCCATATCTGGATGCCCTTGCTCGAAGGCGAGCACGTGTCCACCGATGTGGCGGTGGTCAACGGCGTTCCGCAGTGGCAACGGCATTCGATCGGCAAGGCCCTGGACGGCGGCATGTTCGACTACTGGGTGGTGCTGGCCGAGACCAGGCCCGCAATCGAGGCCTATCTGACGGACTGGATCAGGCGACATCTGCCGGACTACAGCGGGATGATGAACTTCGAGACCATCGGGGCGAAGATCATCGAGGTCCATCTCCGGTTCGCCGACCAATGGCCGGACCTCTACGGTGGCAGACCGTGGGTCGAATCGCTGATCGGCCTGTACGAAAAAGGCACATGGTCCTATGATGACTCCGTGCGGCGCGACGGCTACAGCGTGGTGCTGTTCGGCGGTCACGGCCTGCAGTACGCGCATCCACCCAAAGACCTGTTGGAGGAGATCCGCGCCACACCCGGAGTCGAGAGCGTTCAGATCACCTTCCACGAGGACCGCCCCCCGTCCTGGCACGCCATGCCGCCGGGCGGGTTCCGGCTGGCGATCGTCAACACTTTCGATCTCGAGCTCGGGATGCGCATGCGCGAGCGGCTCGCCCTCAGCTTCTGGTCGACCCAGCAGCTGACCCCCGCCAAGGCGCGCCGAACACGCACCGAGAGTTCCGCCGGTGAATGACGCATCCGAAGGCTTCGCCGAAGCGGACTTGGTCCGGATCACGGAAATCGAGAATCTGTGGATTCCAATGCCGGACGGCACACGGCTTGCCGCCCGGCTTTGGCTGCCACGTGACGCCGAGCAAAGGCCCGTACCAGCGATCCTGGAGTACCTGCCCTATCGCAAGCGCGACTTCACGCGGTCCCGTGACGAACCCATGCACCGGTTCTACGCGCTGTCCGGTTACGCAAGCCTGCGGGTCGATATTCGCGGAACCGGCGATTCCGAGGGCTTGATCCGCGACGAGTACAGCCAAGCGGAGCACGAGGATGGGCTGGCGGTGATCGGCTGGATCGCGGCGCAGCCTTGGTGCGACGGCGCCGTCGGGATGACCGGCATCTCGTGGGGTGGGTTCAATAGCCTGCAGATCGCCGCCCTGCGGCCACCATCCCTGAAGGCGGTGATCACACTGTGCGCCGCCGATGACCGCTACAGCGACGATGCCCACTACAAGGGCGGCTGCCTGCTCAACGAGAATATGCAGTGGGGCTCCATCCTGATCATGAACAACGCCCTGCCGCCAGACCCCGAGATCGTCGGCGATACTTGGCGCGAGGCCTGGCGGGCCCGGCTCGATGCCCTGGAGCCGTTTCCGGCTCTCTGGATGCGGCACCAGGCCCGCGACGAGTACTGGCGCCACGGCTCGGTCTGCGACGACTACGCCGCCGTTCAATGCCCGGTCTACGCCATTGGCGGCTGGGCGGACGGCTACACCAATGCGGTTTCCCGCCTGGTCGCCAATCTGAAGGTCCCGGTAAAGGGGCTCATCGGACCCTGGGCACACGCATTCCCGCACGACGCCTTACCCGGCCCCGCGATCGGGTACCTGCAGGAGGCGGTTCGCTGGTGGGACCACTGGCTGAAGGGGATTGACACCGGGATCATGGACGAGCCGGTCCTGCGGGTCTGGATGCAGGAGTCGGCACCACCACTCCCTCAGCACAAGGTGCGCCCCGGGCGGTGGGTCGCAGAAACGGAGTGGCCGAGCCATCGGATCACCCAGCGGCTGTTCCACCTCGATTGGGGGCATCTGGCGGATGAAGCCGGCGAGGACGACGAAGAGTGGTTCAGTTCACCCCAGACCCTTGGATCGCGTGGCGGCGAATGGTGCGGCTTCGGATCCGACGGCGAGGCTCCGCGCGATCAGCGATCGGACGACGGTGGATCACTGGTCTTCACCAGCGACAGCCTGCAAGCGCCGATCGAGATCATGGGGTCCCCCCGGTTGACCCTGGACATCAAGGCGGATCAGCCGGTCGCCTCGTTGGTTGCGCGGCTGTGCGACATCCGGCCGGACGGCGCGTCGTCACGGATCTCGTTCGGTGTCCTCAACCTGTGCCATCGCGCCGGCCACGAAGCTCCGGAGATGTTGGAGCCTGGCCGTTGGTATCAGGTCACCATGCTGCTCGATGACTTGGCGCAGGCCGTGCCCGCCGGACATTCCCTGAGGCTGGCATTGTCCACCTCCTACTGGCCGATGATCTGGCCCGCGCCAAAACCTGTCACCCTGTCGGTCCGGATCGGCTCGGGAGTCTTCGAGATTCCGATCCGGCCTCCGTCCGCCGACGATGAGGGCCTTCGGCCGTTCGGGCCGCCCGCGTCGGCTCCGGGGAGCCGCCACAAGAAGCTCCAGCATCTAGACATGAAGCGCCGGATAGAGACCGACCTGACGACCAACGAAATGACCTACACCCTCAAAAGTGACGGGGGCGAATTTGGCGGAGCGTCCCTCGCGCGCATTGAGGAAATCGGCCTCGATCTGGGCAACACCCTGATGAAGCGATACCGGATTCTGGAGGATGATCCCCTCTCCGCTCAGACGGAGATGGCGCAGACGACCACCTTACGCCGCGATGGCTGGAACATCCGGATCGACTGCCGGACCCGCCTCGCCTCCACCGCGGACGCGTTTCAGTTCAGCGCCGACCTTGACGCGTTCGAGAACGATGTGCCGTTCGCGTCACGAAACTGGGTGATCGCGATCCCCCGGGAGTTTCTTTAAAAAGGCCGCAAGAGGTCCACAGTACCTTTGACAATTCGGTTTGAGGCCACGGCCATACGCTCTTCGTTGTCTGAAACGATGGGCGGGTTCCGCCTACAACTTGGTGCGCATTGCCTGGTGGCGCCGTCGGCGCAGGCTGACGATCGGCCGATCTTCGGGCTCGCGAGCCGCACGGCCGTCGACATACAGGGTCGGACCTTCCGCATACGTGCCGAGTGTGCCCGGATCGGCGGAAGCTGCACGACCCGGTGTGACGGCCAGCCTGCGGCGGATCACCTGCGGATCAACCCGGCGTGGCGCGGCCGGCACCCCGGTCGCCGTCTTCGGAACCGACAGTATTCCAAGCAGCAGATGGTCGTGGTTGACCACACAGAACTGGTCGATCTCGGTCTGCGCGGCGATCGATGCGGCCAACGACAGCGCGTCGTCGGCGTATAGGAACGGCACGGTCGCCCGCATACAATCCCGAACGGCGATCTCCTGGCTGTCGTCTCCGCAATCAGCGGCCAGACGGCTTTCCGTCACCACTCCGACGATTGCATCGCCATCAACGACCGGAGCGAAGAACCGGCCCTTCTCCCGCAGCCGCAACAACGCTTCGTCAACCGTATGGTCGGGATGCAGGACGACGTCGGCGGACGACGATAGGTTCTCGCCTACGGTCGGCGGCTCCGCCTTCGGCTGTGCCGTGCCGGGTAGCGGAGTGTTGGATTTGGTCATGACAGCCACTCGACTGGTTGTGCCAAGGCCTTGTCCACGCACCCCACCACGACGCAAACATGGCTTGCTGGAAATTGGTCAGCGGGCCGACAACGCCGACTGCAGTGAAGCCGCGCCGGCGTTTGATGCCGTTCCGTCGATCAGGATCGCTTTCACATCAGTGCCGGCACCATAATAGGCCGCATTCTTCTCCGGCTGCGGCCTGATCAGCGTTCCGTCCAGCGAACCGCCGCCGAACAGGCCCTTTGAACGGGAGAACGTGACCATGTCGGCCTCCATCGAGCCGACCGAACTCGCTCCCACACCGCCGCCGACGGTCCCCACCGAGATGCTGGCGTCGGCGCCGACCTCAAGCTGATTGCTCATCAGCTTGTTCAGAGCCTTGTCGGTCATCACGGCAATGATCACCCGCTTCGCTTCAGCGCCCGCCTGCAGGCCGATGCTGCCGCCGGCCATCGTGTAGAATGCCGGCGCGGTCCATCCGCCACCGGTTCTCTTCGCCAAAGCCACGGCCTCTCCACCCTCGCCGCCAATGATCAGGCCTGCCTTGAGCAATTGCGGCACAATGATCACCGCCTTCGCACGATCAAGGTATTCGGCGATTTCCGGATAGTGCGGGTCGGCCGACATCTCGAGGACCACATCCGCCGCCGCGTCCACCAGAACCTGCGGTGGCTGGGTTTCCTGGGCATTGGCGGATTTATACGCCGGGCCGGCGACCGCCAGGCAGGATACGGCGACGAGAGCGGGAAGGAAATGGAAAAGTAGTCACGATCGAGTACCGCCACATCGGCGAGCTTTCCGATCTCCAGCGAACCTTTCAGATGCTCCTCCCGGCCGGAATAGGCGCCAAGCCATGTATAGGCCCGCAGCGCCTCGGTCGGGGTTACTGCCTGGCTGGCATCGAGATCACCGCCGGTGTCGGACCTGCGGTTCACCATCGACCACAGCGCCAGGAACGGGTTCGCCTTCACAATCATCGCGTCCGAATGGCCAGGAGCGGGAATGCCGGCATCGATCAGGGACCGGTGCGGCCACATCCGTGCCATCGCCGCCTGACCTCGGTTGGCGGCGTAGGCATCGCCCAGCTCGTACATGAAGCCGGTGGCGGAGCTGTCGATCACGCCAAGCCGCTTGATCCTCGCCTCGATCTCCGGCGTCACATAGCAGCAGTGCTCGACCCGCATCCGGTGATCGTCGACCGGATGATGCTTCAGGCAATGCTCGATCGCGTCCAGTGCGAAGTCGATCCCGCGATCGCCCACGCCCTCGATCATTACCTGCAGCCCGGCCCGATGAGCGACCAGCGCGCGCGCCTTCAAGTCCTCCAACTCATAGAGCAGGATCCCGGTGTTCGGATCAGGTTCGCCCTCGATCTTGCGGCCTACATACGGCTCGTAATAGGCAGCGGTCCGCCCCGAGGTTGAGCAGTCGGGACACCACTCGACGCCGATTACCCGTACCCAGTCGTCGCCAAAGCCGGAGCGGATGCCGGATCTGGCAAACGACTCGACCAAGCCGTCCTGCCGACCGGAGACAATGATTCCGACCCGCATACCGAGCCGTCCCTGATCCTTCAACAGTTGGTAGGCCGCAACCGCGTGAGAGGGCGTCAAGGAGTTATAGACTGAGGTAATGCCGACCCGGGTCCACTCGGCGAACACCCGTTCGAGACCGTCGGCAATGGTCTCGGACGTATCGCCGGAGTGGATCTTTTCGAGGAAGAGATGGGCCGCAGTCTCACGGACCACACCAGTCAGCTTGCCAGTCTGCGGGTCTTTGTCGAACTGCCCGAATTCCGGCGGCTGTGTTGTTTCGTCGATTCCCAACAGCGCAAACGCCCGGCTGTTGGCGAGCCCGATATGCCCGTCGGTGCGCAGGATGAACAGCGGACGCCCTTTCGACGCCGTGTCCATCTCGGACAAGGTCGGATAGCCGCCGGACTTGTTCTCGTTCAACCGGTAACCGGCGATCCAGTCGTCCGCGCCGCCGCTGTCGGCCACCTGGCTGATCCGTGCCAGCAGCGCCTCACGGCTGTGGATTCGGTCGGGGCTGAGCAGTTCCCAGGACGCGAGGCGCGCTGCGTAGGCGTCCGGATGGCAATGGCTGTCGACGATCCCCGGAATGGCCGTGCGGCCGTCCAGATCGATCACCCGCGTGCCCGGTCCGATCAACGGGTCGATATCGCCGTTCGAACCCAGTGCGACGATCCGGCCATCGCGCGCCGCCATTGCCTGCACAAAGCGCTCCTGGGCGTCCATGGTGGCGATCTTGCCCGATCGCAGAACGAGGTCGGCCGCAAGGCTTGTCATTGATCGAATCTCCGAGTGTCGATGGATCGGTCCTGCCAACTGTATTGAACCGGCGGCGGGCATGGCATCAACTATATGGCCAATCCGTGCCGCAGGAGCCTCACATGACAGACCGCGTCGACCTCAACTCCGACCTCGGCGAAAGCTGGGGCGCCTACACGATGGGCGAGGACGCTGCGATGCTGGAGATTGTCAGCACCGCCAATGTCGCCTGCGGCTTCCACGGCGGCGATCCGGACGTGATGGCCAAGACGGTAGCCCTGGCCAAGGCCAATGGCGTCGCAATCGGCGCGCACCCCGGCTTCATGGACCTTTGGGGCTTCGGGCGCCGGCAGATCCGCGGCGACTCGCCCGACAGCATCCGCAACATGCTCGTCTACCAGATCGCCGCCCTGGCCGGCATGGCCAAGGCCGGCGGGTATTCGATCACCCATGTGAAGACCCATGGCAGCCTTGGCAACATGGCCGCCGTCGACCCGGAGCTGGCTGGGGTGGTGGCTGATGCCGTCAAGGCGGCCGACCCGAACCTGATCCTGGCAATCATGCCCGGCAACCAGCTCGACATCGCGGCCAAGGCGGCCGGACTGCGGGTCGCCAACGAGGTCTATGCCGACCGCACCTACGATGACGACGGCAACCTGACACCACGCAGTGAGCCCGGTGCGGTAATCCACGACGCGGCCGAAGCCAAGGACAGGGTGCTGCGCATGCTGGACGAACAGGCGATCCGTTCGACCTCCGGCAAGCGCATCCCCGCCCGCATCGACACCATCTGCGTGCACGGCGACAACGTGGCCGCCGTGGATATGGCACGTGGGCTGCGCCAGGCGCTGGAAGCGAACGGCGTGACCATCGCCCCGTTCAGCACCTTCGTGCCGTAACAAAGACGGTTCACCCCTCGACGCTCCAGTCGTATCGTCCGGTTTGTTCCATTCCGCCGGTATCGGTCGATGCCGCGAACTCCCATCTGACCACTGCTAGGACGACCCGTCATGAACGCGCGTCTTGCCCTATCGATTGACGACCGTCGCACCTTCGCCGACGGCCATGCCTTCGGTGATTCCGGAGCCTATGAGCGTCTGACCGGCCGGGTTCGGTTCTGGGCCGATCCGGTCAACGGCAACCATCCGACGGTCACCGATCTCGACAAGGCACCGCGCAACAGCGACGGACTGGTCGAGTACACGGCTGATTTCTGTCTGTTGAAACCGGTCGAGATGGCGCGCGGCAATCGCCGAGTGTTCTTCGACTACGGCAACCGCGGCAACAAGCGCGCGCTGCAGTTCTTCAACGACGCGGTCGGCTCGGGCAGCCCGACCGCCCTGGAGCATGCCGGCAACGGCTTTCTGATGCGGCGCGGCTACACCATCGCCTGGCTGGCTTGGCAGGGCGATCTGTTGCCCGGCGACGGCCGCATGCTGCTCGACGTGCCCGTCGTCACCGACAACGGCAATCCGATCACCGGCACTGTCCGCAACGAATACATTGTCAACGCCCCAGGCGTATCGGTGATGCCGCTGAGCGGGCTGGCGCCGTCGCGCAGCTACCCCACGGTCTCGCTGGACACCCGACAGGCGCGGTTGACCCGGCGTCGCTACGCCGCCAGCCCACGCGAAGCAATTCCTCACGACGCATGGTCGTTCGCCCGGTTGGAGGAATCGCCGGCGGTCGACGGGCTCGGACGAGACCGGGCCGTGGTGCCCTCCGACATTCACCTGTACCTGCACGCCGGGTTCGAGACCGGCTGGATCTATGAACTGATGTATGAGGCGCGCGACCCTCGGGTGCTGGTCTCGGCCATCTGCGGTACGCGACTCATCAGTTTCTGAAGCACGGCGACCGGGACGCAGGGGCATCCGAACCCGCTGCGCGAGGGCGGCGGACGGATAGAGAAGGCTACGCCTGGGGCCGCTCGCAAACCGGTCGCTGCATCCGCGATTTCATCCATCTCGGCTTCAACGCCGACGAAGCCGGCCGCCGGACGTTCGACGGCGTGCTGCCGCACGTTGCCGGCGGCGGCAAGATGTGGATGAATCACCGGTTTGCACACCTGACCGTCCTGCCGGGACAGGAGCATGAGAACCACTACACGGTGGTCGACCGGTTCCCGTTCTCCTACGCCCGCTCCACCGACCACCTGACCGGGCAGGAAGACGCGATCCTGAAGCGTCCGGAGACCGACCCGCTGGTCATCCACACCGACAGCTCGTCGGAGTACTGGCACCGCCGGGCGTCACTGGTGATCACCGACACCCAGGGCCAGGATCTGCCGCAACCGGAAACGGTGCGGGTGTATTGCTGGGCAAGCTCGCAGCATTACGCCTCGCCGCTGGTTGCCAAACCGGAATACGGCATCGCGGCCAATCTGCAGAACACCGTCGCCACCACGATGTTCTTCCGCGCGAATCTGGACGCGCTGGACCGCTGGGCGACCCACGGCACTCCGCCGCCACCGAGCCGCACCCCGACCCGGCGCGACGGAACGCTGGTACCGGTCGAGGAATGGCGCGCCGGCTTCCCAGCGATCCCGGGGGTTGCCCTGCCGCGCGGGCCCAGCAGGCTCGAACGGCTCGACTTCGGACCCGACGTCGACCGCGGCCTGACCGAGGAGCCGCCCCAGGTGATTGCAGACGAAGAGTATCCGATCCTGGTCCCGGCCGGCGACACCGACGGCAACGACCGGGCCGGGGTACGCGCGCCGATGGTGGCCGCGCCGCTGGGCACCTATGTCGGCTGGAACCTGCGCCGCCCTGAGCTGGGGCGCGGCGCGATGGTCGGCATCACCGGCAGCTACATCCCATTGCCGGAGACCGAGGACGAACGAATGCGGACCGGCGACCCTCGAGCATCGGTTCTGGAGCGCTACCCGAGCGCGGCAGCCTACGTCAGCGCAATCCGGCAAGCGGCCGAAGCGTTGGTGCGCGACGGCCTGATGCTGGAAGAAGACGTGGAACGCGCAGTCGCCGGAGCCGCCGGATGGGGCCGCAGCCGCCACACTGTCAGCCTGCCAACAGACCCCGCGACTTAACCATGACAACCCTGTCCGATACTCCGAGCAAGTTGCCGGTCACCGTGCTGGCCGGGTTCCTCGGCGCCGGCAAAACCACCCTGCTGCGCCGCATCCTGTCGGACCCGCACGGCGTGCGCTATGGCGTGCTGGTCAACGATTTCGGCGCCATCAACATCGACGCAGATCTGGTGGTGGAGACCGGGGTCGACCAAGTGTCGCTCGCCAATGGCTGCATCTGCTGCACCATCAAGGACGATCTGGTCGAGGCCATCAGCCAATTGATCGCGCTCGACCCGGCACCCGACCACCTGCTGATCGAGACCAGCGGCGTGTCACGGCCGATCGCCGTGGCTGACGCCCTGCTCGACCCATCGGTTGTCGAACGGGTCACCCTCGACGGGATCTTCTGCCTGATCGACGCCGTCGGATTCCGCGAGTTGGACTACGCCTCGACCGAGCTTGCGATCGAGCAGGCGTCGTCTTCCGACATGGTGATCCTGAACAAGTGCGATATCGCTACGTCGCAGGATCTGGCGACCGTCACGTCTACCCTGCTCGGCCCGGTGCCAAACACCCGGTTCCTGCCGACGCAGTTCGCCGAGGTGCCGTTCGAGATCCTGTTCGGCTCAAAGAGCGACCGCCCTGCACGCGTCGCCGAGCCAGAACATCGCCATGAGCACGATCACGATGGTCATCACCATGACCACGACCACGGGGAAGAGTTCCAGGCATGGTCCTGGCAGAGCCCAACCCCGCTGGACCGTGACGCATTCCGCGTGGCGGTCCGCCGGCTTCCGGCGGCCCTGTTGCGCGCCAAGGGCGTCATCGCCTTCAGCGACCGTCCGGCCGAACGCGCAGTGTTCCAGATGGTCGGTCGCCGGCACACCATCGAAACCGAGGGCGGTTCGGCGCCAACAATCAGTTCACTGGTGGCGATTGCCCGGACCGGCAGCCTCGACCCGGCGGCTCTTACCGCCCTACTCGACGGCTGCGTGGCGAAGATTTAACGCCGGTAGCGCTTGTGCAGGCTGAGGCCGGCAATCACCGTCAGCACCAGGGTCGTGGTCATCAGGATGAACGAGACTGCGGCACCGAACGGCCAGTTGCCTAGCTGCATCTGCCCGAACACCAGCGGCGCCATCATCTTGAACTCCGGGCCACCGAGCAGCACCGGAGTCGCGTAAGCGTTCATCCCGAGGATGAAGGTCAGGATGATGCCGGCGACGATGCCGGGCAACGCCAGCGGCCACAGCACGCGCCAGAACATGTGCCAGGGATCGGCACCCAGGCTGAACGCTGCCTCTTCGACCGCCCGGTCGATGCTTTCGATCACGCTTTGCAGGGTCAGCACCATGAAGGGCAGATTGACCGCGATGATGCCGACGATCACGGCGCCCTCGGTGAACATCATCTGCACCGGCACGTCGACCAGGCCGAAGCCGACCAGACCGGCATTGATCATTCCCTTGCTGCCGAACAGCGTCATCCAGCCGGCCGCTCGCACGGCATTGCCGACGAACAGCGGCAGGACCACCAGCATGATCAGGATGTTCTTGTACCGGGTCCGGGTCCGCGCCAGCGCGTAGGCGAGCGGAAATCCCATGATCAGGCAGGCAATGGTGCAGATCATCGCGACCTTCACGGTCGTGAAGAACACACCCAGGTAGAAGGCGTCGGTAAAGAACTTGACGTAGCTCTCGATGGTCAGCGCATCGACCATCATCAGGCGGGGTACGAACTTGTTCAGGCTGTAGCGGAACAGGATGACAATCGGGATCAGCAAACCCGCGGCAACGATGAACGTCGCCGGACCGATCAGCGCCGCCGCCGAGAGCCGTGAACCGCCACGCTCTTCAACGCTGACCGCGGTAGTCGCCGCTGTTGCCATCAGGCTCTTCCTCGTTCCTCAACAAGCTGCCGCCGCCCGTTCCGCCCCCACTACACGGGAGCGGAACAAAGCGGACAAGCTAAGTCTCAGGCGGTGTTCAGGTCTTGAAGTCCTTGTCCCACCATTCCTTCAACTCGACGTCATGGTCGGTCATGAAGCCGAAATCCATGTCCACGAGCTTCGCGATCTGCTCCGGCGTGAAGCCGATGCGATCGTTGCGCTCCGGCGCAACCACCGCGTTGGTCACCGTCGGGTTGTAGCCCATGTCGACCGCGAAGGCCTCCTGGGCCGACTTCTCCATCATCGCGTCGAGGTACGCATAGGAGCCGTCCTTGTTCGGCGCGTTCTTCGGAATGACGAAGCCCGACGTATAAGCCAGCGCACCCTCGCTGGGCGTCACTGACTTCACGTTGATCCCGGCATCCTGCCACTGCACCGTTCGGGCCTTCCACATGACGCCGACACCGAACTCATCGGCCTTCAGGCCCTGCGCGAATGCCTCGTTGGTCGGGTAGATGCGGGCCCCGGCCTTGCGAACCTCCAGCAGCAGCTTCTTGGCGGCATCCATGTCGGTGACACCGCCACCAGCCGCCAGAGCCGCCGCCACCAGCGTGTACTGGTACTGGATATCGATGATGCCGAGGTTGTTGCCGTGCTTCGGATCAAACACATCCTTGTAGCTGGTCGGCGCGGTCTTGAGGACGTTGGGATTGTAGACCGCCACCTTGCCGGAATAGATGTGGCCGATTCCGTACTTGTACTTCATCGACGGCAGCAAATTCTTGGCGTTCTTCAGCCGCGAGTAGTCGATCTCGTCGGTCATGCCGGCTTCGAACATCTGGAACATGTTGAGAGCCGACAGGCCCTGCACGTCGCTGGTGCCACGCGGCAGGCGGCGCTCTGCCTGCATCTTGGCACGGCGCTGCGGATCACCCGCCTGATCCTGGACGACTTCCCAGCCGTTCGCGATCAGGTGCGGCTGCTCGATGTTCTTGTTCAGCAGGCGCGCATAGTCACCGCCCCAGGTACCGACGACGATCTTTCCCTTGGACTGCGCGAGCGCATCGCCGGCGCGGCCCAATGCCGCCGTTCCCGCGATCGCCGCCGCACCCTGCATCAGCGTCCGGCGCGATACCCCGATCCCGTACTTGCTCGTCTTCATTTTTGGCACTCCCTGTCCTGTTGGCTCACCGATTGTTCCAACGTCCTTCAGCCGGCAGAGCTGCTCCGACTAAAGATCCGCGGAGTCGGCGTCGTCGCCGCTCCCCGGGAAGACAGAGGCCGAAGCCACCGTCCAACCCACATGCACTTTGTCGCCTGTCCTCGGCATGAACCCGTCCTCGCGGTTCGGGATCTGCGCAATCACAAGATCGCTCGGCGACAGACGGACGTGGAGATCGATCAGGCCGCCCAGATACGACACGAACTCGACCTCGCCGACAAAACCGTTCTCGACGTCGCTGATAGCCTCCGGCGTCACCGTCACCCGCTCGGGGCGAAGCGCCAGGGTGGCCGGCCCGATTGCAACCGTCGAAGGACGACAGGCTACGGCAATCCCGCCCGCGCTGCGGAACCGCTCCGGCGTTTCCAACGACCCGCTCAAGAAGCTGCTGCGCCCGACGAAGCCCGCCACGAACCGGTCAGCCGGCCGCTCGTACAGATCGCGCTGACTGCCGACCTGCCGCACCGCGCCCTCGCTCATGACCACCAGGCGATCAGCCATGGTGAGGGCTTCCTCCTGGTCGTGGGTCACCATCACGGTTGTCAGGTTCAGCGACTGCTGCAGCTTGCGGATCTCGACCCGCACTTCCTGACGCAGCTTGGCGTCCAGGTTCGACAGCGGCTCATCCAGCAGCAGCACATCGGGCTGGAACGCCAGCGCCCGAGCCAGCGCCACCCGCTGCTGCTGCCCGCCGGACAACTGCCGCGGCAAACGATCCCCCAGATGGCCGAGACGCACGAGTTCCAGCGCCTCGCCCACCCGCTGGGTGATCTCGGATCTCGGCGCCTTGCGCATCTCCAGTCCAAACGCGACGTTCTGCGCCACCGTCAGGTGCGGAAACAGCGCGTAGCTCTGGAACACCAGACCGGTGTTGCGCTTCCAGGCCGGCAACTGCGTGACGTCGTTGTCGCCGATCCGCACTGCACCGGAGGTCGGCTCGACAAACCCGGCGATCATCCGCAGCGTCGTGGTCTTGCCACAGCCGGATGGCCCGAGCAGCACCAGGAACTCGCCGTCGGCAACATCCAGGGTGACGTCCCGGGCCGCGAAGAAATCGCCGTAGCGCTTGGACAGCTGATTCAATTCAAGGCGGGCCATCGCTTCCTCACACCACTCGACTGATTTTGACGAAGCGATCGGTGACCAGCATGGCCGTTCCGATCAGCACAATCTGTACGACCGACACGGCCGCAATCGACGGATCGATCTTCCATTCCAGGTACTGCAGAATGGCGATCGGCAGGGTCGTCCGGCCCGGTCCGACCAGGAACAGGCTCATCTCCAGGTTCCCGAACGAAGCCACGAACCCGAACATCGCACCCGCGACCACGCCCGGCAGGATCCCCGGCAGCGTGATCCGACGGAAGGTGGTCCACCGGTCGGCACCCAGATTCTGTGCGGCCTCCTCCAGCGTCCGGTCGAACCCGGCGAGGCTGGCCAGGACCAGCCGCACCACCCACGGGATCACCACCAGTACATGGCCCGACAAAAGGCCCAGGGTCGAGCCGAGGATCGCGAAGCGTCCGCCGGTCGCGATCTCCGCCTCAACGTGAAAGACATACAAGGCGGTTCCGAGAACGACGCCCGGAACCATCAACGGCAGCAGCAGCAGGTTGTTCAGCGTTTCGCGGCCAGGAAACCGGAAGCGCGACAGGCACAGCGCTGCCGGCACGCCGACAAACAGGCCGATGGCGGTGGCGCTTACACCGAGTTGGACGCTGAGCAGCAGCCCATCGACGAATCGCGCGTTGCCGGTGATCAGTTTGTACCAGCGCAGCGAATACCCCTCCGGCGGGAAGGATGGAATTTCCTGCTCGTAGAATGACAGCCAAGTGACCGAAATCAGGGGTGCCAGAATGTAGAGCATGGCCAGCGTTGCCGCTGTGAGCAGCGCCCACCGACCGAGCTTTCGACTGTCGATAGCGAGTGCCCCTCTCATCTCGTCATGCCCATCCGTCTCACGCCAACCGATTCTTGTGGAAGGCGCCACCCTTCATGATCGCGGCCAGATGGGCGCCTTGCCCCTCCAGCAACGTTATGTCCTTCAGCGGGTCGTCGTCGACCACGATCAGATCGGCCCAGCCCCCCGGCTCGACCACGCCCAGCGTGCCGGGGCGCCGGATGACCTCGGCGGCGATTGTAGTGGCCGAGCGGATAACCTCCATCGGGGATACCACTTCGGTGCGGATCGAGAACTCGCGGCTCTGGTCTTCCAGCAGGGCGCCCAGCAGATCCGATCCGTAGCCGACCTTGACCCCGGCGCGCTTGCAGATTTCCAGGGAGCGATAACCGCCCTCCAGAACCATGTCGTTCTTCTCGAGCATCTCGGCCGGCATGCCGTACTGCGCCGCCCGCTCCTTCATCGCCACATAGGCGACCAGGTTGGCGACCAGATAAGCGCCTTCGCGAGCCATCAACTCGGCACGGGCATCGTCGATCAAATTACCATGCTCGATCGTGCGCACGCCGTTGGAGACCGCCCGGTCGATCGCCTCGGCCGAATAGGCGTGAGCACAGACGTAACGGCCGAATGCCTCGGCCTCTTCAACCGCGGTCTGGATCTCGCCGACCGAGAACTGCAGCGAGTCGAGCGGATCGAACGGCGATGCAACACCGCCGGAAACCATGATCTTCACGTGGTCGCAGCCTTGGCGCATCTGTTCGCGCACCACCCGGCGCAGAGCGTCCTCGCCGTCGACGATCTCGCGCAGATTGGCGAAGGCGTTGCAGCAATAGCAAGGATAGCCGGTGTTCTGCCGTCCCCGCCCGTCGGAGTGCCCACCGGTCGGGCCGATCGAACGGCCGGCAATGAACAGCCGAGGGCCGACGATCAATCCCTGGTCGACCGCCGCCTTCACACCCCAGTCGGTGCCACCGGTGTCGCGCACCGTGGTGAATCCGCGATCCAGCATCGAACGGAGCCGGACGGCGGCTCGCGCGGTCGCCAGCGTCAGCGGCACATCCTCCATGCGCCGCATGTACACTTCGCTGTGCATGCAGTGGACGTGGCAGTCGATCAGGCCCGGCATCAAGACCCGGCCGCCGCAGTCGATCACCGTGGCCGACGCCGACGACAGTGGGCCGTCGGCCACCTCGCAGATGCGACCGCCTTCGACCAGCACTTCATAGCCGCCCCGTGCCTCGTCGAAGCGCGGGTCCAACAGGCGCAGGTTACGGAACAGGAAAGCACCGGTCTGGACCATTAGGCATCGTCCTTGGTCTAGCGTCGTGGTCGGCCGGTGACCCCAGAAACGGGGCCGGCGAAGCAGGCGTCAGTGCAGCGTGTTCTTATGGAAGCTGCCGCCCTTGACGATGGCAGCAAGGTTGGTTTCCGGCTTGTTGAAGATGCTGAGATCCTTGAGGGGGTTGCCCTCGATCACCAGCAGGTCGGCATAGGCACCCGGCCGCAGGCATCCAAGCTGGCCTTCGCGACGCAGCACCTGGGCTCCGATCAACGTGGCCGACCGGATGATTTCCATTGGCGACAGAACCTGGGAGCGGATCTCGAACTCGCGGGTCTGCTCGACCTGGAGTTGGCCCAGCAGGTCAGTGCCGTAAGCCACCGGCACACCGGCGCGCTTGCAGATCTCCAGCGACCGCAGGCCGCCGTCGATCACCATTTCGTTCTTCTCCAGCATCTCCGGTATCATGCCGAGATCGGCCGCGCGCTCGCGCATGGCGTAGTACGCTACCAGATTGGCAATCAGGAACATGTCGTTCTCGGCCATCAGCTTGGCGGAAGCATCATCGATCAGATTGCCATGCTCGATGGTGCGCACCCCGGCCTTGGCGGCACGGGTGATGGTTTCCGGCGTGTAGGCATGGGCGCAGACATAGCGGCCGAAAGCGTGCGCCTCCTCCACTGCGGCGGCGACTTCGCCGAGAGAGAACTGCAGGCTGTCGATCGGATCGTAGGGCGACGCAACGCCACCGGACATCATGATCTTCACGTGGTCGCAACCCTGACGCATCTCCTCGCGCACTGCTTTGCGCACCTCGTCTGGGCCGTCGGCGATTCCCATGGAAAACACCAGTGCGTTGCAGCAATTGCAACTGGGACCGGTATCGGTGCGCCGCCGGCCGTCGCTGTGGCCGCCGGTCGGGCCGATTGCCTTGCCGGCGATGAACAGGCGGGGACCCGGGACCAGTCCCTGATCGACCGCCGCCTTCAGACCCCAATCCGCACCGCCGGTGTCGCGCACCGTGGTGAAACCGCGATCCAGCATGGCGCGCATCAGCTTCATCGCGTGCGCGGTCATCAGGGTCAGCGGCATGTTCTCGAGCGTGCGCAGGAACACCTCGCTCAGCACCACGTGGACGTGGCTGTCGATCAGGCCAGGCATCAGAGTACGACCGCCACAGTCCACGACCGTGGCGCCGTCGGATTTGATCGGCCGGTCCGACACTTCGCGAATCCGCTCGCCTTCAACCAGCAGTTCGAAGCCGCCCGCGACCTCATCGCGTTCGGGATCGAGCATCTGGAAGTTCCGGAAAAGAGTTTGGACCACGTTCGGTCTCCTCGACCATGCGCCGCGACCCGCGAAGCAAAGGTCAAAAAAACCGTGCCGTCAATGTGACTGCCCGTTCAACAAATGCCTTCACCGATTGCCTTCTTTCGCGGCAGGATGGGTTGGGCCTGTCCTGCCGCCCGGACCATTCCACGGAGAACTCTCCCTATGATAGAACCTTGGAAAACTGAGGTTGCCGGCACCCGACACATGGCGGTCGCCGGACATTACCTGGCCGCCCATGCCGCCTTCATGGTGCTGGAAGCTGGCGGTAACGCGGTCGATGCGGGGGTGGCCGGTGGGCTCGCGCTCGGCGTCGTCCAAAGCGATCTCGTCAACATCGCTGGCGTTGCTCCGATCATGATCCGACCGGCGTCGGGAACAACCATCACGATTGATGGCCTCGGTGGTTGGCCCCGAGGCCTCGACCCCGACCTGTTCATGCGCGAACACGGTGGCGCGATACCGCACGGGCTGTTGCGTACCGTCGTGCCCGCCGCACCGGCTGCTTGGATCCAGGCACTGCAACAGTTTGGCACCATGTCCTTCGGAGAGGTCGCGCACAGCGCCATCCGGCTGGCGCGCGAGGGTTTTCCACTGCATCGACTTACCGCCAGCGTCATCGCCGAGCATGAAGCCGAATACCGGCGCTGGCCTTCGAACACCGCGATTTACATGCCGGGCGGCAAGCTGCCGCAGGCCGGCGATCTCTTTCGGCAGAAAGACCTGGGACGTTCGCTGCAATACATGGTCGACCAAGAAGCCGCGTCGGCCAGCCGGGGGCGGGAAGCCGGGCTCGGCGCTGCCCGCGACGCGTTCTATCGCGGCGACCTCGGCCGGCAGATCGTTGCCTTTCACGAAGCCAACGGCGGCCTGCTGCGCGAGCGCGACCTGACCGACTACCAAGTTTCGATCGACTCGCCGGTGGCGACCGACTTTGCCGGCGGTCGGTTGCTCGCCTGCGGGGTCTGGTGCCAGGGCCCGACGTTGATCCAGGTGATCAACCTGCTGAAGAGCTTCGACCTCGGCAGCCTGACCCACAACAGCCCCGAGCACCTGCATCTGGTCATCGAGAGCATCAAGTTGGCCTTCGCCGACCGCGAGCACCTGTTCGGCGATCCACGCTTTGTCGACGTGCCGGTCGAGCGGCTGATCAGCGCGGTCTACGCCGACGAGCGCCGCGCGGCGCTACGCCCTGACCGCGCCTACCCGGATCTGCCCCCGCCGGGCATCCAACACGCCACCGTCCGCGAGCCGGCGTTGGTCGGCGCCGGCGATCCGCCGCCGCCGCCGGACACGTCCTACGTCTGCACGGTCGACCGTTGGGGCAACGCGTTCTCGGCAACGCCAAGCGATGTGTCCTATCAAAGCCAGGTCATCCCCGGCACCGGGCTGGTGCCGTCATCGCGCGGCTCGGCGAGTTGGGGCGACCCGCGCCACCCGAGCGGCGTCGCTCCCGGCAAGCGGCCCCGGCTCACCCCGAACCCGGCGATGTGGATCAGCCCGGACGGACGGGCCATGCCGTTCGGCACCCCCGGTGGCGACGTGCAGATCCAGGCGATGACCCAGTTCCTGCTGAACCTGCTCGTGTTCAAGCAGCATCCGCAGGTCGCCGTTGAGCAACCGCGCGTCGCAACCTACAGCCAGCCCGACACCTTCGAGCCGCATCCCGCTTTTCCAGGAATGGTGAAGGCAGAGGCGCGGATCGCCGAGGAGAGCGTTGCTGGTCTCAAGGCTCTTGGTCACCAGATGAGCCCATGGCCGGAGCGCACGCATCTTGCCGGATCGATCTGCGCGATCGTGCCCGGTCCCGGTGGCTCCATGGTCGCCGCCTCGGATCACCGTCGACCGACCTATGCCCTGGGCTGGTAACCGCCGCCCATCCGGCAAGGAGTAGAGACATGACCATCCCGACCCTGCGGCTCGGCATGATCACGCCGTCGTCCAACACTGTGCTGGAGCCGATGACGGCCGCCATGCTGGCCGACACGCCTGACATAACGGCCCATGCGGCACGGATCCGGGTCACCCAGATCTCGATGGGCAGCGGATCGGTCGGGCAGTTCGACACAGCACCGATGCTGGAAGCGGCTCGGTTGCTGGCCGAAACCAAGGCCGGTTCAATCTGCTGGAACGGAACCTCGGCCGGCTGGCTCGGCCCGGAGCAGGACCGGGTCATGGTGGAAGCCATCGAAAACGAGACCGGCCTGGCCGCCACCACCGCGGTGCAGGCCACCCTCCAGGCGCTCGAACTTCTCGACACCGACGGCTTCGGGCTGGTCACGCCATACATCGAGGACGTCCAGGCCCGGGTCCGCAAGAATTTCGCCGACGCCGGCCACCCCTGCCGCAGCGACCGCCGTCTCGACATCACCGAGAATTTCGCATTCGCCGAAGTGACCGAGGCGACCATCGAACGGATGATCCGAGAGGTGGCCGCCGACGGAGCGACCGCCGTGGTCGTGCTCTGCACGAACCTGCGCGGGGCCCGGCTTGCTCCAGCTCTTGAGACCGAGCTCGGAATCACGCTGCTGGACAGTGTCTCGGTCGCGCTTTGGGGAGCGATCCGCGCCGCCGGCCGCGATCCGTCCGTCATCCGTGGGTGGGGCCGTTTGTTCGACTTGCCATGAGATTGCAGCGTCCTCCAGCGCATCTCCGCCAATAGGATTGAAAAGAGCGCGCCCGCCAATCGGGAACTTCTGCCAATTTTGGTGGTTTTCCGACGTGTAGTTCGAGCGACACGGCGACGGGCGAGCAAAACCATGTCTCAGATGACCGAGAACGAGACCGACAAGCGGACTCTGCCCAAGCTGCCGGACCACGTCAGCCTGCACTTCATGGGCAGTCAGGGGCTCTTGCTGGACGCGCATAGGCAGTTGCTGTTTTCGGCGACACCGGCAGCCACCCTGGTCTGGTGCTGTCTTGCCGAGTTCGACTCCCGCGCCGAGGTTCTGTCCGAACTGCGACAGAGAACCGGGCTTTCGGCCAGACGGGCGGCGAACTGTATCGACGAAGCGGTGCAGAGCTGGCGTACCGCCGGCTTGTTCGACACCCCAGGCTCCGCCCTGCCCAGTGCCCTGCCCGAGCCGGTGGAGTTTGACCGCGACGCGCCGGCCCCAGCAGTGCCAACGATCGTACCGTCGAGTGAGGCTGCCTACCGATTGCTGGATACCACCTTCGCCATCGCGTTCAGCGATCCGACACTTCGTGAGGCCGTCGACCCTGTGATCCGCCACCTGCAGACCGCGCCCGTCGCCCGACCGGATGCCGTTCTGGTGGTTGCCCGCGACGACGGAGGGTTTGTGGTGTCGCAGGTCGACGTCGGCCAGGTTCGATGCGGCCATATCGACGAGGTCGCTCCTCTCGTGCACACAATCCTGGCTCACGCCGCCGTCCACCGGGCGGACGCCTTGTGCGCCATCCACGCCGGCGCGGTCAGTGTCGGCGAAGGCTGCGTCCTATTGGCGGGAGAGGCCGGGGCCGGGAAGAGCACCTTGGTGTCCGGGCTTGCCGCTGCCGGCTGGCGCGCCCTGTGCGACGACACCGTTCTGCTGAGCAACGACACCCTGGAAGTCCGACCGTTGTGCGGCGCCTTGGGCGTCAAGGCCGGATCCTGGCCGATCCTGTCGGACGCCTTCCCCGAGTTGCTCCAAAGCCCGGTGAACCTTCGATCCGACGGCCGAGCGGTTCGCTATCTGTCCCGAAATCCACACCCGTTGGATCGAGACCGCTATCCGGTCCACCGGATCGTGTTCCCCCGCTACGACGCCGGTGCCGGCCGCGGGTCTCTCGAGGAACTCGCCCCGGCGACGGCACTGACGCGCCTGATGAAGTGCGCCTACTTTCTGGAACACCCGTTGAGTCCAGAACTGATGGAACGGCTCATCCAGTGGATCGCCGGGATCGATTGCTTCGAGATGCGATACGCATCGCTCGCCGATAGTGTCCGCCTGTTTCGAAAGCTGGACTGATGCTCGGGTTGGTGACTAGGCGTGGAGCGGCGCTGCGGGCCCTGCTCGACGGATTGCATCTCGATCCGGGCCGCCGTGGCGCGATCCTCGCAACGCTGGACTCCGACGCATGGATACCGGTGATCGGATTGGCCAACGAACATCGGCTGGCGCCCGCCCTGGGATCAGCACTGCAGGACGCAGGGGTCCTCAATACCATCCCCGACGACGCGCGCCATTATCTTGAACTCCTTCATCACAGCAACGGCGCCCGCAACGGGATCATCCGAAATCAGGCCGTCGAGATCATCGCGACGTTGAACCGCCGTGGCATTCGGCCACTCGTTCTGAAGGGAGCGCTGTCGCTGTTCGCCGACCGGGAGCGCGACCCGGCCGCTCGGATGATGTCCGATATCGACATCGTGGTGCCGATGTCCGCGCGGACAACCGCGGAGGAGACCCTCTATTCCCTCGGTTATCACATCGCGGACCGTTATCCCGAAGGACATCACGCCGTCGGCGAATTCAAGCGCGAGGGCGATCCGGCAGCGGTCGACCTGCATCTGGAACTGATCGACCAGCGGTACATCCTTCCGGCCGTCTCTGTGTTCTCGGACGCCCGACCGACGATCGTGGAGAACGCCACGATCCTGTTGCCAAGTGCCACGCACCGGGTCCTGCACACGCTGCTGCACGCCCAGATCCATCATCTCGGAAACTTCTATCGAGACCATGTGTCACTTGGCCAATTGTATGATTTCGCGACGATCGTCGCTCTGCATCGATCCGATGTTGACTGGCTGTCCATCGACCTGTGCATGCAGGAACATCGTTTGACCCCTGCGCTCGACAGCTATCTCGCCCTGGCCGACGAGCTTTTCGGATTGCCGTGGCCGCTGTGCCGAGCTCCAGGGACGGCCGGGCAACGCCACGCCCAGCGATGCCTCCTGCAACTGCATCTGCCCGCGCTCGAGGGTGTGTTCATTCTGGTTGGAAATCTCCGCGCGGCCTTCGCCTGGCATCGTATGCGCGCCACCTACGGGGACCGCGGTGGACCCCTCACCTGGCATGGTCGCCACACGTGGCAGTACCTCAAGCGCCACGATGTCCGTCAGACGATCGCGCGGCTGTTTCGATGATGCATTGAGCCGGAAGAGAGCGGACCGCCGTTGGCGTTCCGCATCGCCAACGACATGACAACCGCGTCCGTGAGGTGCCCCAGAACCGGGAAGCCGTCTCGGACGCGGCTGCCGCTGTGTCGATATCCGGCGACTACCGGATGTCTTGGTTAGCGTGTGATGTCCTGATGGTTCGAGCGGCCGGGTACTCCGTCGCGGCCGCCATTTCCGTATCCGTTGTTGCCCTTCTTCTTCCAGTGGTGATGGCCATGCCCGTGTCCATGCCCGTGTCCACCGCCATTGCCCGGCGGCGGGAACGGGCTGCCGCCGGATGCGGCGGTTGCGTAGTTCTGCCGCGAGGCAGCCACCAGCAGCGTCACCGCGGCCGGTGTCACCACCGCGTACTTACCGCATGAAGCAAGAAAGTTCCGTCGGGCGACACGCATTCGCTCTTCGGTCTGCTTATCAGTGTTCATCGGACGTCTCCTTTCCGATAACTGCATCGACGTGTGAGCTTTGCCGATTTCCGGCAGGGGATGCCGCGCCACCGCACGGTGGATCGCCGCGATTCACACGCGTCCACCAACATATCCGCCAACGCCACCGCGGCGTTGTGATCAGCCCGTGGCCTGCTGTGGCAACTATTTCTTCCAAATTAGATTAATAAAAGTACATAACTAATTAATATATATTAGTTTAATGAAACCTTGGTTCCGCGAAAAAGGCGATCCGGTCAACGTCGTGCACATCGATGTCGCTTTGCGGTTGATGAAATGCTGCATCAGGAACAGCGCTCGTTCGGGCAGCGGGTATGGTGGTTTGGACCTGGAAACCAGAGACGGCGCGGACACGGTGATGCAATCTGCCAGAGCCCGCACATGACCTACCGAACTCGCCTCTTCCCGTCTTTCGTATGGCGCTGATGCGCAACGTCCCGCTCTGGTTGACCGCGCTGGGCGCTGCCCTGCTGATGCAGACGTCGAGCGCGTTCCTGACCCGAATCTTCCCGATACTGGGCCCGGCGCTGACCGACGCTGCCGGGGTAGCGCCGGAGCGGATCGGCCTGCTGGCCTCGGTCGGGTCGCTCGGAACGATGTGGTACCTGCTTGCCGGCGGCGATCTGCTACCGCGCTTTGGGCCGGTGCGCAGCCTCCAGATCGGCGCCGGCGTCGGCGCGATCGGCTTGCTGGCGACCGTTCTCGGGTCGTGGGAGGCGATGCTGCTGGCTGCGTTCCTGGTCGGGGTCGGCTACGGCCCGTCGCCACCGGCCGGCAGCGATCTGCTGAACCGCCATGCACCGGCTGGCCGTCGATCCCTCATCTTCTCCATCAAGCAGTCCGGCGTCCCGCTCGGCGGTGCCGTCGCCGGACTGCTGATCCCGCCGCTGCTGCTCGTCGGCGACTGGCGGTTCGCCTGCGGAGTGGCAGCGGCCCTCTCCTTGTTGACGGCGGTGCTGGTCCAGCCGGTGCGCGCCACCATCGACGCCGAGCGCGATAGAAGTCATCCGCTGAGCCTGGCCGCGGCCCTGCATCTCCGCAGCCTGATGCGACCGTTCCGCGCCGTCGCCTTCGGCCCGGTGATGCTGGCGACCACCTATGCCGGGTTCTGCTTCGCGGTCGTCCAAGGCTGCCTGTTCGCATTCTTCGTCACCTTCCTGGTCACTCGGCTGGATCACTCCCTGGCCGTGGCCGGATTGGCGTTTGCCGTCATGCAGATCGTCGGGGTCGTGGCACGCGTCGTCGTCGGCTGGATCGCCGACCGCATCGGCTCGGCCCGCCGGACGCTGACCGCATTGGCGCTTGCTTCTGCCGCCGTTACCGCCGGTGTTGCGTGCCTGTCCGAGGCATGGCCGGTCTGGACCATCGTCGGGCTGGCCGGAGTTGCCGGGTTCGCGGCCGCTAGCTGGAACGGCGTGTATCTGTCCGAAGTCGCAGCCCAGGTTCCGCATGCCCTGGTCGGACAGGCAACTGCCGGCTCCACCTTCTTTGCGTTCATCGGCTACATCGTCGGGCCGGCTGCGTTCGGCGCGATGGTGGTAGCGACCAACTCCTATCCGACCGCCTTTGCGCTTGCGGCAATCGCGCCACTGACCGGTGCTGCAGCACTGCTGGCCGTTTCACGACGGCACGGATGACATCATGATACGCTGTTGCCGACTGCTGCCCCCTCCACCGCGAGGCCATCGACATGCTCCGCCGAACCTTCCTGACCGCCGCATTGGCAACCGTCGCCTGCGTTGCCACGCCCGCATGGGCTCAGTCGCTGCTCGACAAGGCTGGCAGCCTGTTCGGCGGCAGCAAAGCGCCGAGCTTGGGCGGCAGTTCCAGTTCTTCGGGTGGCCTTGGGGCTGGCTTGTCCAACAGCCAAATTGCCAGTGGGCTAAAAGAGGCGCTGCGGGTCGCTACCGGACGGACAGTCGACACGGTCGGTCGCACCGACGGGTATTTCGGCGATCCCAACATCCATATCCCGCTGCCCGGATCGCTGAAGATGGTGAAGCAGGCACTGGACCTGACTGGCTACTCAAGCTTGACCAATGATTTGGAACTAAAACTCAATCGGGCGGCCGAAGCCGCCGCGCCGCAGGCCCGCGACGTGTTCGTGGAGTCGATCCAGCAGATGACCCTCGACGACGCGACCGGAATCCTGAACGGGCCGAAAGACAGTGCCACTCAATACTTCCAGCGGACCATGTCCAGCCCGCTGAAGACCCGGATGCACCCGATCGTCGACGCCCAGCTGTCGCAAGTCGGCGCGGTGAAAAGCCTGGATGCCATGATGGGTCAGGCCAAGGCCATTCCCGGGGTGCCGACCGCATCGGGTGGCCTGACCGACTACACCCTCGATGCCGCGCTCAAGGGAGTGTTCTTCTACCTCGCCAAGGAAGAGGCCGCGATCCGCGACAACCCGGCGGCCCGCACCACCGATCTGCTGAAAAAGGTGTTCGGATAGGGATCTCTGGCCAGGGAGCGTTCGATGGCGGGCGGTTTGATCAATGACGAAAACATGGGCGACGTCTGGCCCGTGGTTCACCCGGGACGGGCAGCGGACGAGTACGGATCGGCGAGCATCAGCCCGCCCGGACCGTTCGAAGTGCGGTCGTTCCAGACCATCGTGTTGACCTACACCGTCGGCCGGTTCGGGCTGGACGACAGCGGCAGCATCAAGATCGTGCAGCGGTTTCCCAACGACGGCGGCCGCCTCCAGGTCGACGATCCCACCGCCATGAACTTCGTCTCAGCCCGCGCCAGCAAGTACTGCCGCCTGACCGTCGTGCCGGAGCGCAACGGCCACCAGCGGCCGTGGGAGCGATCGCTGCGGATCATCGTCGGCGGCGGCTCCCTGCACCAGGGCGACACCATCACCGTGACGTTCGGCGACCGGTCCGGCAGCTCGCCGGGTCTGCAGCTGCAGACCTTCTGCGAGAGCGCCCACGAGTTCCGGGTCCTGGCCGACCCTTGCGCCACGGGACATTTCATCCCGCTGCCAGATCGTCCGCACGTCGCGATCGTTGCCGGGAAGCCGGAACGCTGGAAAGCAATCCTACCGACCCACGGCAAGCCGGGCGCCTCATTCGCTCTCGGACTCAAGGCCGAGGATCTGTGGGGTAACCCGTCACATCAGGCCGGCAGAGCCCTGCGTCTGGAAGCCGACGGAACCGTTCAGGGTCTGCCCGGCCGGATCGATTTCCCGGCGGGAGAGCGCTCGCTTCGCATCGACGGGCTGGTCGCCTGCAGTGAGGGCGTCGTCCGCATCCGGGTTCTCGACGCTGACGGGATACTACTAACCGCATCGAACCCGCTGGTGGTCCGCATCGACGGGGCGACCGGCTTCTGGGGCGACCTGCACGGGCAGAGCGGCGAGACCGTTGGGGTGAACCCGATCGAGGAATATTTCGCGTTCGGCCGCGATCTGGCGTTCCTCGACATCATGAGCCATCAGGCCAACGATTTCCAGATTACCAACGCCTTCTGGCAGCGCATCAACACGTTGACGTCCGAACTCGACGATCCAGGCCGCTTCGTGGCGTTTCCCGGCTATGAATGGTCTGGCAACACCCCGATGGGCGGCGATCACAACGTGTTCTTCCGCAAGGCTGGCGAGACGATCCGGCGGTCGTCCCACGCCCTGCTGGTCGACCGGTCGGACCTGGACAACGACGCCAACACCACCACCGAGCTGTTTGAATCGCTGAAGAACGAAGACTGCGTGCTGTACGCCCATGTCGGCGGCCGGCCCGCCGACATCGCGCGCGACGACGGCGGCACTTTGCGGACGGCGGTCGAGGTCCATTCCGACTGGGGCACCTTCGAATGGATCATGAAGGACAGCTTCGCGCGCGGTTACCGCCTGGGGCTGGTGTGCAACAGCGACGGTCACAAGGGCCGGCCGGGCGCCAGCTATCCGGGCGCTTCGCAGTTCGGCGCGCGCGGTGGCCTGACCTGCTTCCTGGCCGACACGCTGTCGCGCGATGGGATCTTCGAAGCGCTCCGTCGACGGCATCACTATGGCACCACCGGCTGCCGTATGTTCCTCGACGTCCGGGTGTCGCTGCCGACCGGTGGCCGGCGCTTCGATACCGACCCACGGTACGGGCAGTCCGGGTCGCAGGAAGTGAACCACGCCGTGATGGGCGACATCGTCCAAACCACCGACGGAACCTGCAGGCTGAACGTCGAGGTCGCGGCCCACGCCCCGATCCTGCGGGTCGACGTGCTGAACGGGCCGGACGTCGTCGACAGCGTCCGGGGTTACTCAAAGAGCGAATTGGGCGATCGCATCCGGGTGACCTTCCACGGCGCCGAGTACCGCGGCCGCGGACGCCAGACCACCTGGAAGGGCGAAGCCCGGTTCGATGGTGCCGGGATCGAACGGTTCCAGCGGATCAACGCCTGGAACCACGACCGTCTGTTGGCGCAGCATGACGACAACACCGTGGCGTTCGACGTCCTGACCACAGGAAACTTCATCGGTTTCGACGCATGGCTGTCCAACGCAGCGGGCGACCTGACGATCGGAACCGATCACGCCGGCGGCCGCTTTCGGCTCGCGGACATCGGCATCGACGAGACCGTGGTGGAAGCCGGCGGCCTGGAGCGTCAGATACGCATCGCCCGGCTGCCCGATATCTGCCGACAGGATCATCTGAAGCATGCGTTCGACCTCGCCCTGAAGCCGACGGGCGACAACCCGATCTGGATCCGGGTGACCACCGAGGACGGCTACAACGCGTGGTCGAGCCCGATCTACCTTTTCCGAGGCGACGCCTAATCGAGCGTCGTGCCGACCGATACCAGGAGTGATTTGCCGTGCGTGTTTCCATTCTCGACCAGTCGATTGCCGCCGCCGGCCGGCCGCAAGGGGCCGCGATCCGCGACACCCTGGCGCTCGCCCAGCATTGCGACACCCTCGGCTACCACCGGTTCTGGGTGTCGGAGCACCACAGTCATCCGACGATCGTCGGCACCGCGCCGGAGATTCTGATCGCCGCGATCGCCACCCACACCACGCACCTGCGGGTCGGCAGCGCCGGGGTGATGCTGCCACACTACGCGCCGCTGAAAGTCGCCGAGCAGTTCCGCGTGCTCGACGCCCTGGCACCGGGGCGGATCGACCTCGGGCTCGGCCGGGCTCCCGGGTCGGACGGCCGAACCGCCTTCGCGCTGAACCCGATGGCCAACGAACGGCCGGCGCAGTTCCCGAACGACGTCGCCGACCTGATGGCCTGGGTGCACGGCGAACCGTTGGCCGAGAATCATCCGTTCGGCGTGGTCGAGGCGATGCCGAAGGGCGAAACCGCTCCGGAAATGTGGATTCTCGGCAGTTCCCTGTACGGCGCCCAGGTGGCAGCGCATTTCGGCCTGCCCTACAGCTTCGCCTGGTTCTTCACCGACGGTCGCGGCGGACAGGAGGCCCTCGACATTTACCGACAGACCTACCGGCCGAGCAAACGGCACCCGGAGCCGAACGCCGGCATCTGCGTGTGGGCGCTGGCCGCCGACACCGAGGACGAGGCGCAGCACCACTACAGCTCGCGGGCCCGCTGGCAGCTGTACCGCGACCGCGGGCTGTACCTGCCGCTCGACCCGCCGGAAGTGGCGATGGGCTACGACTATTCGGAAGCCGAGATGGCGCGGATCGACGAATTGCGCCGCACCGCCTTCGTGGGCGCGGCGCCCCAGGTTGCGGACCGCATCCGCGAGTTGGCCGAGCGGACCGGTGTCGACGAATTGGCGATCGTCACCTGGACCCATGACGAACAGGCGCGCCGCAACAGCTACAGCCTGCTGGCCCGCGAACTTGCGCTACCCGCGCGGGGATAAAGCGAAACAGCACACCCAAACCATCCGATGCTCACCGCGACCACACGCACGATCTCCCCTCGCCGCCTTGTTGCGGTGGTGTGTGCCGCGCAGATCCTGGCGCAGATCGGGGCGTATGCCTGGCCGGCGCTGATTCCCGGGCGGATGGCCGCCTGGGGCATCGACAACACTGATGCCGGCTGGATCACCGGCCTGTTCTATCTCGCTTACACCGTCTCGGTGCCGGTGCTGGTGACCCTGACCGATCGGGTCGATCCCAAGCGCGTCTATCTGTTCGGCGTGGCGGTAACCGTGCTCGGCCATGTCTGCTTTGCCACCCTCGCCGATGGGTTCTGGACCGCCGCGTTCGCCCGGGTGCTGGCCGGGGTCGGCTGGGCCGGCACCTACATGACCGGGCTGAAACTTCTGGCCGACCGGGTCGACGGCAAGCTGATGTCGCGGGCGGTCGCCGGCCACGCGCTCAGCATTGGTGTCGCCGGTGCGGCATCGTTCGCGTTCACCGGCATCGTCGAGGATCTGCTCGGTTGGCAAGCCGTGTTCTGGGCGTCGGCCGGGTGTGCGGCGATCGCGTGGCTGATCGTCGGCCTGGCGGCTCCGGCGCAGGAGCCGAAGACCGAGGTGCCAACCGGCCGGCTGTTCGATTTCGCCCCGGTCCTGCGCAACCGCTCAGCCATGGCCTACGCGCTCGCCTACTGCGTCCACACCTGGGAAATGAACACCCTGCGCGGCTGGGGCGTCGCCTTCCTTGCCTGGGTGGCACTGACCACCGGCAGCGGCGATCCGTGGCTGCCGGCGACGGCGGCGATCACGCTGGTAGGCCTCGTCGGCACCTGGGCCAGCGTCGCCGGCAACGAGGTCTCGATCCGGCTCGGCCGACAGCGGCTGGTGCGTGTCGCGATGGTCGCCTCGGCGGTCTGCGCCGCGCTGATCGGCTTTCTCGGACCGTTCTCCTACGAGTTGGCGGTCGTGCTGATCCTGATTTACGGCGTGGTGATCTGGCTCGACTCCTCGTCGCTGACCGCCGGAGCGGCCGGCAGCGCCGATCCCGGCCGGCGCGGCGCCACCTTGGCGGTGCACTCGATGCTCGGCTACGCCGGTGGCTTCGTCGGCCCGCTGGCGATGGGGGTGATCCTGGATCTCGCCGGCGGGATGTCGACCGCCGGCTGGGGGCTGGGCTTCCTGCACGTCGCGGCGGCCATGCTGCTCGGCCGCGTCGCCTTCGCCGTACTGCGCCCCAAGACGCTGGCCGGCGACCGGGCGGAAACGTAACCGACCGCTCAATCGCCGGGCGCCGTTACTTCATCGGTGAATGCGCCGACGGCATCAGGATCGAGGAGTGCATCTCCTCCAGCATTTCCGGCCCGTTCTTCAGGAACTCCCGCCAGTCCGGGTCGCGCAAGGCAGCCGCCCTCACCTCGGCCCGGTGGTTCAGGCTGTCGTAGGCCCAGAGGTGCGAGACCTCGTTCGGCTGGCCGGCCTCCGTCAGCCAGATGGCGACGTTCTTCGAGTACTTCTCCCGCGCCGGCAGCACGTCGCGCAATTTCTCCGCAAACGGCCGCGACTTGCCGACCCTGCAGCGGTAGAACCGATACTCATAAACATGTCCGGTTCCGGTTGGGGCAACCACCGGCTTCATCGCCCACATCAGCCGAACGTCCTGGCGCCGGATCAGCGGACCGGCGACCGACAGGTACTTGGTCCGCCAATCCTCGTTCTGGCCGAGCGCGGTGCGCAGTTCCTGGCGAGCGTTCAGGTCGGCGTAGGACCACAGGTGCATGACCTGGTTGAGCGGGCCGATCTCGGTCAGCCAGTAGCCTTCCAGCTTGCCGTAATCATCCTTCCGGATGTTGCGTCCGATCTCACCCGACAGCCGGGCCAACTCCGGTGCCATGCCGATCGGGGTGGTATAGGTTCTGAATTCGTAGATCATGGAATTCCTCCCTGGACGGCTCGATCGGCCGGCCGATCATTTTGACAGACGGACGCTAGCAAATGCCAGACATCGTCGGTACTTGGCGGTTGGTGGAAACCACTGCCCACGATCTGGACGGCAACGCCATGCCGCAACCCTACGGCCCAAGCCCGATGGGTGTGGTCACCTTCAACGCCGAAGGCCGGATGATGGCGGTTTTGTGTGACGGACGCACCGCCATGCCGGACGAGCAGCCGGACCGCGAGTACGCCTCGTACTGCGGCAACTTCACTTTCGACGGCACGCGTCTGATCACCAAAGCCGATGCAGCATCGCACCCATCGCGCATGGCGATCGATCAGATACGTCAGGTCAGCTTCGAGGGCGAGCGCATGGTCTTGCGTCCGCCGATCGATCAGGTCGGCGGCGTCGACCGCCAGCGCGTGCTGATCTGGGAAAAGATCAGCCCGAAGTGACATCAACTCCAGAGGATCGATCATGACTGACCGTCTCAAGGGCAAAATCGCCATCGTCACCGGCGCCGGGTCGATCGGTCCCGGCTGGGGCAACGGCAAGGCATCGGCCACGCTGTACGCGCGCGAGGGTGCCAAGGTGCTGCTGGTCGACAACCGCGCCGACGCGGTGGCCGAAACCCGCAAGATCATCGAGGCCGAGGGCGGCGTCTGCGCCACCCATGTGTGCGACGTCACCAAGTCCGACGAGGTCAAGGCGATGGTCGCCGCTTGCATCGAGGCGTTCGGCGCGCTGAACATCCTGCACAACAACGTCGGTGCGGCGAAGCCCGGCGGCCCGGTTACCCTGTCGGAGGAAGATTGGGACGCCCAGATGAACGTGAACCTGCGTCACGTGTTCCTGGCGACCAAGTACGCGATCCCGGAGATGGAAAAAGCCGGTGGGGGCGCCATCGTCAGCATCGGCTCCACGTCCGGCGTCACCTTCACCGGCCAGCAGCAGATCGCCTATCAGGTCGCCAAGGCCGCGATCGTGCGGTTCTCACGCTCGGTGGCGCTGGAATACGCGCCCAAGGGCATCCGAGCCAACACCGTGATCCCCGGCCAGATGCACACCCCGATGGTCGAGGCCTATCTGGCCGGACAGCAGAGCGGCGGCGATTCCGAGACGCTGATCGCCCGGCGCAACTCGCGGATCCCGATGGGCTTCATGGGCACCGGCTGGGACGTCGCCCAAGCCTGCCTGTTCCTGGTCTCCGACGACGCTCGCTATGTCACCGGCGCCGAGATCGTGGTGGACGGTGGCCTGACGTTGAAATGCACGGATCGCTGATCCGCTCGACGACCGACAATCGAATAACACCTCCGACATTCAAGCCAAAGGACGGTGACAATCACTCCGATCAGAGTTCACATTAACCGATACGTACAGTCCACAATCTTCAATCATGGCAATTAATACTATAGTTATACGATGATGATAATCACCGAAACTTATCACCGATAAGCACGCGCTACAGGCGTTGCTGGCGCAGAAACATGTTCAATTTGAACATTTGCGCGCAGCAGCCTCCCACGCGGAGGCCATTGGCCTGCAATGCGAGAATTAGTTCAGGTTGATCGACGGACGGCGATCCACTGCCGGTCAAGGTGAGCCAACGCAAAGGGGCATGCATGCACCACCGTCAGTCAATGGCGAACCCACGACCTATTAAGCAAGCACGGCTGGTCGAGCACGCCCCTTCGTCGCGATGGCATGCACAATCTATCGCCCTATACAATCACTGGATATCGCACTCCTGACCGGCGCACCGCCCTGGGAAGCATTCGATCCTCTGGATTGGCCGAGTTTTCTGCCGAATATCTGGCTTCTTGACGTCACCCTGGCACCATTCCGGATGAAATTTCGTCTGGTCGGAACAAGGGTTGTCGAACAGATTCAGACTGATCCGACCGGCCGCTGGCTGGATGAAGCGCTGCCCCATCTAGCCAGCAATATCGAGTTCCTCGAGCGGTACCGAACATCCGCAATCGAGAGGGTGCCGGTATGGACAATTGGTCCGGCCGACATTCGACCGAACAATCCAATTCGGGCGGTCGAGAACCTCATTCTTCCTTTCACAACCGATTCTCGTGAAAACTGCATACTGCTCATGTTTGCCATGTTTCATGTTGACATTCGCAATTAGCAATGAACTTCCCCAAAATCCAACTATCTATAATTTCACTAATACTTTGGATTATCTTATGAGGCTGTTGCAGAATCACCGGTTCCACCGACGATCTCCGCTTGACCCACTGACGGGGTCCTGATTCCGTTGGGAGAGGCAATTTGAAGGGGGGGGAGATGGCAAATTTTTACCGAGAACCAGATCGTAGGCAGCGGTTTCTTCTGCCGGTGGACATGGCGGATTGGGTTCCGGACACAGACCTCGTGCACCTTCTTCTGGATGCCGTGGGTTTGATGGATCTATCGGCATTCGAGACGCACTACCGGAAGCGTGGGTCGGGAGCGCCACCGTTCGCGCCGAGGATGATGGTTAGTCTCCTTGTTTATGCGTATGCGAACGGGCAACGCTCAAGCCGCAAGATCGAGCGCCTGTGCGTGCGGGATGCTGGGTTTCGGACGATCGTGTGCGCCGAGGTTCCCGACCACAGCGTGATAGCGCGGTTCCGCAAGCGGCACCGGGGCGACCTGGAGACCCTGTTCGTGGAGGTCCTGAAGCTGTGTCATGCGGCGGGGCTGGTGCGGTTGGGCGTGGTGGCGCTGGATGGGACCAAGGTGAAGGCAAATGCGTCGCTTGCGGCGAACCAGACCTCGAAGTCCCTGGAGGCGGAGGTTGCCGCCATGCTGTCGGAGGCCGAGGCGATCGATGCCGCCGAGGACGGGATGTTCGGGGAGGGCCGAGGTGACGATGTTCCCGTCGGGCTGAGGAAGCCGTCAGATCGGCTGTCCCGTCTTCGCTCCTGTCATGAACGTCTCTTGCGCGAAGCCGACCATCAACGGGTCGAGCAGCAGGAGAAGATCAACGCCCGGATTGCCGAGGAAAAGGCGAACGGAAAAGCCAAACGCGGGCGGAAGCCGAAGACAGCCGAGGCGGTTGTCAAGGAAGAGGCCAAGGCCAACGTGAGCGACCCGGACAGCCGGATCATGAAGAGCCGCAAGGGATATCTCCAGGGGTACAATGCCCAGGCGGTGGTGACGGCGGACCAGATCATCCTCGCCACCGATGTGACGAACCAGGCCAACGACGTTCGCCAACTGGCCCCGATGATTGCCCGGACCCTGACGATGATGGAGGCGGTGACCGGCGACGAGGCGGTGCTGGGGGTTGGCCTGTTTGACGCGGGCTATTGGTCTGACGAGAACGCGGCCACGGAAACAGCGGAATGCGAATACCTGATCGCCACCACTAAGGATTGGAAGCAGCGCAAGGCGATGCGTGATGCTCCACCACCCCGGGGCCGTATACCCAGGGACATGAGTGCCCGTGACCAGATGGAGCGTAAGCTCCTGACCCAACGGGGCCGAAAACTTTACCGGCTGCGCGGCCAGACCGTGGAACCGGTGTTCGGGCAAATGAAGGAGACCCAGGGCGCAGACGGATTCATGATGCGCGGGGAGCAGGAGACCCAGGGTGAATGGAACCTGCACTGCGCCGCCCACAACATCAAAAAACTACACTCGGAGTCCGTCCGCAGAGGAAGAAAGGGTGGAAAATGGCTCTTGAACTGAAGCAATTGGACAAGAAAAATGCCGTCTGAGGGCAAAATCACCGGATAGCTGCTTCATGCCGTCAAGCCAGACTCATTCAGCAACAGGCTCTTATACGAATCTTCAGGGATTTTGGTTTTCTCGCTACAAGACGGTGGAGGCGCGTCGCTCTGGTATCCGCCGATCGCGATCGGAACCGTGTTCTTATTGCGTCTCGGCAAGCGGTATTTTTTCCTGATTATTTTGATCGACCTACCCATCGCACTTCTGCAATACGACGCACTACTGATGGCAACGCTCGTTTCTGCTGGCACCTCCCTTGAAGCCCTCAGTCTGGCGTTTCTGATCGAGCGATTTCGCTTGTCAGATGGAACAGCCCCACTTGCCAGTTTAGCGAACATGACGGGCCTCGCCGCAGTGTCAGCCGCGTTCGGGGCGGCGTTGGGCATCGCGAGCTCAGTGGCGCTCGGTGGGTTGAGCATCGCGGAAGCACCATCGAACTGGCTGCAATGGTGGCTGGGCGATTGGACAAGCCTCGTTGCCTTCACGCCGCCACTCATTCTGTTCCTCGCTCGGTTTTCGGAGATGAGCGCACAGCTTCGGGCCAGTCGCAGAGTGCAGATCCACGCATGCGGCGCGGTGGCGGTTGTTGTCCTGATCTCGATGCTTGACTTCTATTTCGGCCTGATCCAGGTCACGCGCATCCAATCGGCAACCTTGTTCATGCTGCCTGTCATCTGGTCATCGTTCCGCCTGAGCGCTGGGTTCACTTCTGGCCTGCTGATCTTGATCAACATTATGTCGGCTGTGAACGCCGCGTCCGGATTCGGCGACACCGTCATCGTTGCCGATATTGATCTGCATCGTTTGGGTACTCAGATTGGCAACATCGTCATCGTCATCGCGGGTTTGAGCCTCGCGCTCGCGCTGGAGCGCGAGCGCGGCAACAAGCGTCAGGCGGACGAGTTGAAGGAACGCCTCGCGGCAATCCTCGACACAGCGATGGTCGGCATCATCACCGTAGATGAGCGCCTCAACATCGTGACCTTTAACCAGCACGCCGAACGGCTGTTTGGCTGGGATATACAGGACATGCTCGGCGGTCCTATTGACCGCCTGATCGAAGCAGACAAGCGTGGACAACACGCAAATCTGATGGCCCGCTTCCTCAAAGATGGAACCCGTCATACGAACGCATCGACGTGGCTGAACGTTTCCGGAGTCCACAAAAGCGGCAAGTTGTTCCCGATTGAAGCAGCATTATCACGCGTTGAAGTGGACGGCGCCTCGACCATGACCGTGATCTTGCGGGACATGACGGAGATCCGGCAGTTTGAGGACAGCCTTGCAAGGGCTTTGGCTGAAGAAAAACGCCAGCGAAAGTTGGCGGAAGCAGCAAATCTCGCGAAGTCCGAATTCATGGCTGCCATGAGTCACGAGTTGCGTACTCCGCTGAACGCCGTCATCGGCTTCTCGACAATGATCGAGAGCGAGTTGCACGGGCGTATTCGCAACGCCAAGTACCCTGAATACGCAACCAATATCCGAACCAGCGGCGAACATCTATTGTCATTGATCAATGACGCTTGCCTATCCGGTTGTTACCCACACCCACTAAATGTAGGGTGAGTCCATTCTCCCGAGTAGAGCCCGTCGAAGGTCGGCGCTGCGGCCCCGCCGGCGATTCCGAGCAGTGAGCGGAACGAGTTGAACGGATAGAAGCGCCGATTGAAGCGGAACGTGAACTCGTTGAGGTAGGCTTGCAGATGCTTGGCACTGACGCCGTGATGGATGCCATTGATCCAGGTCTTCAGATTGGCGAAGACCAAGTGGATGATCGGCAGGAATTCCTCTGCGATCTCCGGGTCTCCGCATTCGGCGATCGCGTGGTGGTCGAATCCGCGCTTGCGAAGCCCGGCATAGCCGCTCCAGTCGTCGGTGACGATCAGCGATCCGGGAGCAACGGCGTTTTCGACGAAACTGCCGAGCGAATTGGCGCTGCGGTCGGGGACGACGGCGAGACGAACGCGTCCCGCGTAGCGACCGTCTTTCCGATTGTCGAGTTTGGTTCCCGGCTTTCGGCGACGCACCTCCACGGCGCAGGAGACGAGAACCTTGTGATGGACTCCCCGGCCCTCGCCTCGGGTGCGCCCTCCAACCCACGTTTCATCCACTTCGACATGCTCTTGCGGCTTGCCGCCAATCTTGTCGCGCTCTGGGCGCACCATCGCGGCGCGGAGCTTGTGAAGGATGCCGAATGCAGTCTCATAGCGCGACAGGCCGAGTTGCCGTTGAAATTGAACGGCCGACATTCCGGGCGTCTGGCTGGCCATCAGGTAAGCCGCCCAGAACCAGGTCGACAACGGCGTGTGACTGCGCTCCATGACAGTCCCAGCCATCAGGCTTACGTCTTTGCGACAGGCGCGGCAGCGCAGAACGCCCGGACGCGCCTCGAAACGGAACGGTTCGCCGACAACGCCGCATCTCGGGCAGACGAACCCACCATTCCAGCGGGCCTTTTCGAGATATGCAGCACAGGCCGCGTCGTCGGGAAAAAAGCACTGAAATTCCGGCAGCGACTGCGGAAACGGCAGATCTTCTCGGGCCAGGACATCCATGCCAAACGCTAGATCTAGTGGGCATGGGAGTCAACCGGATAGGCAAGCAATGACGTTCTCGATCTATCACGCCTTGAAACCAAACATCGATCTGTTGCTCTAGAACCAATACTTATTACTGATACATTTGAAGAACTCAAAACGATCACAACAACGATCGCCAATCATCAGGATATTCACATCAATTATCGTGAATCCCCGGGCACCTGCATTTTAGCAGACCGGCGTGCAATACTACAGGTGTTAATCAATTTGCTGACCAATGCGATTAAATTCAGCCACAGGGGCTCGGATGTACTCCTGTCGGCGGAACAGGCTTCACATGGCTGGGTCCGCATAAGCGTCGAAGATCGCGGGATAGGTATTCCGGCGGCCGATATTGCCAACCTGGGCACACCGTTCACCCAGGTTCATGGCCCCTACATCAACAAGGAACAGGGCGCAGGGTTGGGGCTCGCCATCACAAAGTCCCTGGTCGAGGCAATGGGCGGAACGATCGACTTCGACAGCACAGAGGGTCAAGGCACCCAGGTGGTGGTCACCCTTCAAGCTGCCAAAGCCGCTTAATCCGGCGGCCCGTCGTTGTAGGCCGCGACAGCAGCCCCCCCAGTGCCGTCAGCCTCCACGAACCAGTCGCCGATCTGGCTCGACGTCATGAAGACTACGTCGTCCCGGGCCATTAACAGGTCGAGGCAGCGATCGAACTGATGGGCGACGTGCGCCACGCCGATCTGGTGCGGGTGCAGGGCCAGGGTAAGCACCCGCGGCTGGGTCTTGGCCTCACGCCCGAACACCGCCAGGGTCGCTTCCAGGCGCTTATAGATCTCGTCTGTCGAGTTGTGCTGGACGCCGTAGATCGGCACGTCGTTCAGTTCGAAGGTGTAGGGCATCGCCACCATCGGGCCATGCCGGGTGCGCATCCAGCACGGCAGGTCATCGAGCAGCCAGTCATGCAGGAACTGGATGCCATGCTTCTTCAGGACGTCCGGCGTATCCAAGGTCTCGCCGATACCGGCGCCGAGCCACGCCCGCACCTTCTGGCCTGACAACTCGCGCAGCCGGGTCAGCGAGCGGACGATCACCGCCTCCTCGTCGTCGACTTGCTTCAGCGACTGCTGGAACCAGCCGTGGCCGACCAGTTCCCACTCGGCTGCCAGCACCGCGTCGGCAACGGTCGGGTACACATCAGCGACCTGGGCGTTCATCAGCGCCGACGCCTTGATGCCGCGTTCCGCCAACGCCCGCATGATGCGCGGCAAGCCACTGCGCAAGCCGTATTCGACCCAGGCGAAGTTGGCCACGTCCGGTGGATCGCTCGGCTTGCCATGCGGCGGCGGCAGCACGCCGCGCGGCATCGGCCGGTCGAACGGCCAGTACTCGATGTTCATCGCCACGTTGACCATGATCGGCTTGCCCTGGAACGGGCGCAGGGCCGGACGATCGCTCGACAACTGGAAAGGAATGCGGGGGTTCGACCACATTCGACGTCACCTCGGCTCGGTTCGGGCACCCAGGCCCAGTTGAAAGGCGGCGGTTAGCCGCGGGTCATCTTGGCCGGCAGGTAGGTTGCCAGTTCGGGGACCAGGATCAGCAGGACGACCATCACGACCATGACCAGGAAGAACGGCAGGGCGGCACGCGCCAGATACAACAGGTCTCGGCCGGTCAATGACTGAATCACGAACAGGTTCAGCCCGATCGGTGGCGTGATCTGCGACATCTCGACCACCACGACGATGTAGATGCCGAACCAGATCAGATCGATGCCGGCCTGCTCGACCATCGGCATGATCACCGCCACGGTGAGCACCACGATCGAGATGCCGTCCAGAAAGCAGCCGAGCACCGCGAAGAACAGCGTCAGCGCGAACAGCAGCATGATCGGCGACAACTGCATGCCGGCGATCCATTCCGCCAGATGGCGGGGAATGCCGGTGAACCCCATCGCGACCGACAGGAACGCCGCGCCCGCCAGGATGAAGGCGATCATGCAGGACGTGCAGGTCGCACCAAGCAAGCTGCTCTTGAACGTCTCCCAGTTCAGCGAACCGGTCACTGCCGACAGCAGCAGGGCGCCGGCGACGCCGACGGCCGCCGCCTCGGTTGCTGTGGCGATCCCGACGTAGATCGACCCGATGACGCCGACGATCAGCAGGATGATCGGAATCAGGTTTCCGGTCGCCCGCAGCTTCTGGCCGAACGACATGTTGAACTCGGCCGGCGGCACCTTCGACGGGTGCAACAGCGACCACACCATGATGGTGGCCATGAACAGGGCGATCAGAACCAGCCCCGGGATCACGCCGGCGATGAACAGCCGGCTGATCGACACGTCAGCGGCCACCCCGTACACGATCAGGATGATCGACGGCGGAATCAGCAGGCCAAGCGTGGCCGAGCCGGCCAACGTACCCAGGCTCATGCGCTCGTCATAGCCGCGCTTCGCCAACTCCGGAATGGTGATCCGGCCGATCGTCGCGGTGGTCGCCGCCGACGAGCCGGAGACTGCCGCGAAGATGCCGCAGCCGACCACGTTCACGTGCATCAGGCGTCCGGGAATCTTGGTCATCCATGGTGCCAGACCCTTGAACATGTCCTCCGCCAGCCGCGTCCGGAACAGGATCTCGCCCATCCAGATGAACAGCGGCAGGGCAGTCAGCGACCACGACCAGGACTGGCCCCAACTGGTGGTCGCCATGATCGCCCCGGCCGGCGCCGACGAGAACGCAGCGATCCCGAGGATGCCGACGGCAAACAGCGACATGCCAACCCAGAACCCGCCCGCCAGAAGCAGGATGAGAACCAGGCCGAGGAACGCACCGAGGATGCCTGCGTCCATGGCCTAGATCATTTCCTGGTTGATGTTCGCCTGACGATCGGCACGGGCGGCGACCAGGTAGGTCGGCTCCAGGCCGCGCAGCACCCGGATACCGTCGCAGAGAAACGCCAGCGTCAGCACGGTCACGCCAATCATCATGCCGGATTGCGGCACCCACAGCGGGATCGGCACCAGCCCCTGTGTGAGGTCGCCGAAGGCCAGCGAGTAGTAGACCATCTCGCCGGTGTAGAACGTGATGAACAGGCTCAGCACGAGGCCGCCCAGAACGCATGCCGCTTCGACGATGCGGCGGCGGTTGGCCGGCAGGCGGTCGAGGATCAGCGTCACCCGGATGTGGCTGTTGTTGCGCAACGCGTAGCCGAGCGCCAGGAACGACGAAGCGGATAGGCAATACCCGGCGAACTCGTCCGCCGACGGAACCGCGATTCCCATCAGCCGGCCGACGACCTGGGCAAGCACCAGCACACAGATGCCGGCAAGGAAGAATGCCGCAAGCGCGCCGCAAACCGTGAACAGACGGTCCATCAACAGACCTCCGATGGGGCATCAAAACAATGCGCCCGCCCGAAGCATCCAGGCGGGCGCATCACGAGCCGGTGCTACTTGCGGTAGGCCTCAAGCAGCTTGGTGCCGTCGACACCGGCACTCTTCTCCCAGTCGGCCGCCATCTTGGCGCCGACATCCTTGAGCCCGGCAACCAGCTTGGCCGAACCGGCTTCAACGGTCATGCCGTTGGTTGCCAGTTCCTTGGCGCTGGTGTCGGAGACTTCCTTGCTCATCGCCCAACCACGCGTCTCTGCAGCGGCGGCAGCGGCCAGGACGGCCTTCTGCTCAGCTTCGGAAAGCGTGCGCCATGCCCGCTCGTTCACGAACACCATGTTCTTCGGCATCCAGGCGTTGAGGTCGTAGAAGTACTTGGCAAAATCCCAGGCCTTGGTGCGAAGGCCGGTGGCACCGGACGTCACCATGGCGTCAACCACGCCAGTTGAGAAAGCCTGCGGAATCTCGACAGCCTCGACGATCGTCGGGATCGCGCCGACCAGCTCAGCCATCGCCGCCGTCGCCGAATTGTAGGTCCGGAACTTCACACCCTTCAGGTCGTCCAGCGAGGCAATCGGCTTCTTGGTGTAGAAGCCCTGCCCCGGCCACGGAACGACGTACAGCAGCTTCAACCCTTGCTTTGACAACCGCTCCTCGACCATGCCCTTCTGTGCCTTCCAGAGCTTGGCGGCTTCGTCGTAGTTCGACGCCAGGAACGGCACGGCGTCGGCACCGAAGATCGCATCCTCGTTCAGCAGGTTCGCCATCAGCATCTCGGCGATCTGGACCTGCCCGGTCTGGGCGGCGCGCTTGATCTCCGGGTGCTTGAACAGCGACTGCCCGCTGTGCACGTTGATCGTCAGGGAGCCGCCGGTTGCCTTGGCGACGTCTTCGGCGAACAGGCGAACGTTCTTGGTGTGGAATTCCGCTTCCGGATACGGCGTCGGCATTTCCCAGGTGGCCGCGGTCGCCGCGGACATCGAGAGCAGGCCGACCGCCGATGCGACGGTCAGCATTCGAGCGAATGACATTGGATTTTCCCCTTGCTGTGGACGCGTCGGACGACATGCCTCGCACACCATTGTGTATACAATGAGCGCGAAAAGCAAAGGCTGGCACGACCGAGCCGAACATCACCGTTGGTAGTATTTCCCGCTTATCTCATTGATTTCAGTCGGAATTGCATTGTGCCAGGCGGTCGCCGACTGTAGACGGATGGCGAGGGCAAGCAGGTCGCCATCGCTTCCGGCCCGACCCACGATCTGCAGCCAGACCGGCAGTCCGCGATCATCGAAACCGACCGGCAAGGCCACCGCCGGAAAGCCGAGATAGTTCACGAACCGGGTGTAGGCGCTGAGGGCATACAGGGTCCGAGGCGTGAATTCGGGCGAGCCCGGTGTTACCTCGACCAACGGCGGTGTGCGGACCGGCATCACCGGCAGAACGACGAAGTCGGCTCCCGCGAACAACCGGTCTTCCGCCGCCTTCACCGCCTCGCCGCGCGCTGCCAGACTGTCCGCGAGTTGGTCATCGCCGATCGAGCCTCCCTTGGCTAGGCGCTTGGCCATGACCGGATCGCACCGGCCCTGCTCGATGACCGGCGCCCAGGTCCGCCACGCTTCGGCCTGCATCACGAGCAACGTCTGCTCGCCAATCTCCCGCATGAACTCCAATGCATCGACCCGACGATCAGACGAGGCGGCTGACAGAAGCTGGTTGATGCCATCGCGACACGCTCGCTGCACCGGCTCCTCGCAGGCCGACAGGGCGTCCACGACGACCGCGATGGTCGGCCGCGACGTGTCGGACTGAACGACCTGTCCGGAGGTCAGGACCTGCGCAACCGAAGCGATTTCGATCGCGCTCTGGCCCAGCACACCGATGGTGTCCAGGCTGGGGGACAGCGCCATGGTTCCGTCCACGGGGACCAGGCCCCAGGTCGGCTTCCAGGCGGTAACCCCGCAGGCCTGGGCCGGGATGCGTACCGAACCGCCTGTATCTGAGCCGAGAGCGACGACCGCCGCCCCCGATGCCACGGCGGCCGCCGGTCCGGAGGACGAACCGCCTGGTGCGAACGCTGTATTCCAGGGATTTCTCGCCGTTCCGGCGCCCGACGGCTCATAGGCCAACGCGGTCATGCGGGTGAATCCGACCCGAACCGCACCAGCCTGATCCAGAAGCGTTAGAACCGACGCCTGTTTCGTTGTCCCGAGATCCGGAGCGGCAGGCAGGCCACAGGACGGACGGCGGTTCGCCGAAGCGATCATATCCTTGACGGCATACGGTAGGCCGACCAACGCACCACCCGCGGGCATAGGTGCCGGAACCTCGAATTCCACAAAGACATCGAGTTGCTCTTGAAGCGCCCGTGCCAGGCTCTGACACCGAGAAAGCGCTGCCGAACGCCCTGATTCCGGCAACGACGACCAGTCCGGCCAACGATCCGATGCAGTCACGATCGATCCTCCTTGCCGTCACGGCGTGTCCCGCCGGGAACTGCTGGACGCCGGCGGCCCCAACGCACGACACTGCATCGGTCATAGCACGTCCACCTTTCTTCACCCGCCGAACGATCCGCTCGCTTCTGACGAAACCGATCCCATGAGCACCAATCGATGACTGCATTCGGCGCCTGCATCCCCGTCTGGGTCCGAACCGCCATCGGCGCCCAGGCGACGCTGCTGGTGGGGATGGGGCTAGGGCGCTTCTCGTACTCACCCATGGTGCCGGCGTTGATCCAATCCGGAGCGCTGTCTCCGCCGGAGGCCGGCTATGTCGGGGCCGCCAACCTCGGCGGCTATCTAGTCGGCGGACTGGCAGTGCCGTGGCTGCTGCGCCGTTCCGACGCGTTCGCGATCCTGCGAACCTGCCTCATCCTGTCGTTCATCGCCCTGTGCGCCAGCGCGGTGCCGGCGGGGTTCGTGTGGCTGATCGCCTGCCGCGGGGTGCTCGGCATAACGGTGGCCGTCATGATGATCCTGGCGATCGCGACGGTGACCGCCAACGCGCCGCCCGGCCGCCTCGGCCAAGCAGCGGGCATCGCGTTCACCGGGGTCGGCTTAGGCATCTTCATCTCAGCCGCGGCCCTGCCGTTCCTGCTGGATCGCGGCCTGGTCTGGGCCTGGATCGGCGCCGCCGCGATCGGCGCCGTCGGTCTGGTCCTCGGGCTTTGGGGTTGGAGCGCCCGATCGCGTGCCTTTCGCCCGGTCGGCGTCGGCTCCCAGACGCAATCCATACCCCGGCCTCGCCGGATGAACACCGACGCGATCCGACTGGTGATCGCCCAGGGCCTGTTCTCGGTCGGCTTGGTGCCGCACTCGATCTATTGGGTCGACTACCTGGTGCGCGAACTGAACTGGTCCATGGCCGAAGGAAGCTGGCAGTGGACCCTGTTCGGTGTCGGGGCGGTCGTCGGCACCGTGGCCTGGGGCCGGTTGGCCGACCGCATCGGGTTCTCGCATGCGCTGGCGGCGGTGTTCGCCAGCCTGGCGCTCGGCATTGCGTTGCCGTTGGTTGCCCCCAGCCTGGCAACGGTGATCTTCTCGTCCCTGGTCGTCGGCGCCCAGCCCGGTCTGTCGGCCGTCATCGCCGGACGGGCGCAACAGGCCATGGGTTCCGGCTCGATGCTGGGGCTTTGGCGCTGGATGGTCCTGGCGGTCGGCACCGGCCAGATGGTCGGCGGCTACGGGCTGGTCGCGCTGTTCAACGGCCGGGGCAGCTACCTGGAGGTCTTCCTGATCGGCTCGGCCGCCATGCTCGGCGGCGCGATCCTCGCCCTCGGCCTGGGCAAGGACCGGCCGCCGTCATCCCCGTGACCCACTCTCAGCCAGCGCTCAGCGCGACGCCGTCCCGCCCCGGATCGGCCGCTCCATCCAGCCGGTCCGGCAGGATGCGGATGCCGTGCACCCAGCCGATGGTGTGACCGAACGGGTTGCGGATCACCTCATAGCCCTGCGCTTCGAGTTCGCGCATCAGGTAGCGCGGGATCCGGTTCGAGACGTCAATGGCGTTGCTGGTCGACGAGAACCGCGGCGCGCTCACCGCCTCTCCCATGGTCATACCGAAGTCGATGACGTTCAGAATCGCCTGCAGCACCCCCATCACGATCTGCGTTCCGCCCGGCGCGCCCAGCACCAGCAGCGGCTTGCCGTCCTCGAACACGATGGTCGGGCACATGGCGCTGAACCGCGCCTTGCCGGGCGCGATGCTGCCGGCCCGGCCGGGGCGCGGGTCGAACACCCCCATGCAGCCGTTGTACATGAAGCCCAGTCCGTCGGTGATCACGCCCGATGGCATGCCTAGGGAATGGGACAGTTTGATCTACCGGTCTGCGGTGAGGGCCTGATTTGATCTCGGTCGTGATCCAGCCGTCGAGGCACGGCTCCTGTGTTTGTGGATGAGTTCGGAGGCGGGGTTCCACCTGTCGGAGGTGCTGACAACTCCCAGGCTGCCCGTCAGGTCGCTTGTGATGTCGTCTCCAACCAGATCAGCCGGCGCATGTTGTAGGCCAGATTGGCGAGCCCGATCTTGATGGTTGCGCGGTCGATCCCGACGGTTCGTATGAACAGTCCCATGCGGGCCTTCTGCTCGGCGAACACATGCTCGACCGCCGATCGGATCTTCGACCGCGCCCGGTTCGCGCGGCGGTGGGGCTCCGGCATCGCCTGCCCCTTGGGCTTCCTGAAGTGCACCATCGACCGGCGGCCGGCCGAGCGGATCGCCGCCTCGTTGACCTTTGAGCGGTAGGCGGTGTCGGCCCACACCGGGCTGGAGAAGGCGTCCGGATCGAGCAGGCCGGGCAACCGCGCGCCGTCATGTGCCGCGGCATGGCTCACCGTCCAACGCCGGATCAGCCGGTAGCGGCGATCGATGTTGACGTGGCTCTTGTAACCGAACATCGGGATCATCAGTGCCTCGGCGCTCCGCTCGGAGGTCGCCACCGGCCCGTCGCGTCCCGGCTTCGGCTTACGGCGACCGCGCTTGACCGTCCAACGCGCCGTCGTGTCCTTGTGGGCAGCCTTGGCCGGACGGTCCGGCCAGATCTCGCGGGCCGTCGCACCGGCCTTGATCCGAGCCTTCTCCGCGTCGCTCAGGCGCTGCTTCGGCGCCTCGACGATCGAGGCGTCGATCACCTGGCCGCCAAGCGCGAAGTAGCCGCGATCCTTCAACGCCGCATCGAACCGGGCGAACAGCGCCTCGATCGCACCGGCTGCCACCAGCGCTTCGCGGAACCGCCAGATCGTCGAATAATCCGGCACCGCGTCGCCGAGCCCCAGCCCCAGGAACCGCATGAACGTCAGTCGATCCTGGATCTGGTACTCCGCCTGCTCGTCCGACAGCCCGTAGAGCGCCTGCAGCACCAGGATCTTGAACATCAGCACCGCGTCGCTCGGCGGACGGCCGCCCTTCGAGCGCTCCGAGCGGCCCAAGGCCCGGTCCAGTTCCGGTCGAAAGATCTCGAAGTCGACCACCCTGGCCAAGCGCTCCAGAGGATCACCGGTCTTGCTCAATACTCCGAGACGATCATCGAGATCGAAGAACCCTGGCTGACCGACCATTCCACGCCTCCCATCGACAACACCGCGATGGAATCACGCACACCGGCTACACGCCAGCCAGTTCTGCAAACCGTCCAATGGGTCATCGACACGCAGTTGCCGTCGGCGTCGACCACCGAGACGTGAGTTGTGTCCTTGGGAACCACGTCCGCTGGCTGCAGCCGAGAGACCTCCGCCTTCACGCCGTGTCGGATGTCTTCGGCTAGTTCGGCTGCGTACACTTTGGAGGTCAGGCGGTCGATCGGGATGTCGACGAACGCCGGATCACCGACCAACCGGTCCTTGTCCACGGTCGCCCGCTTCATGGTCTCGCACACCACTCGGATGAACTCCGGCGTGTTGTGGCCGAGTGCGGCGAGATCGAACTGCTCCAGGATGTTCAGCATCTCCAGCAGCATGATTCCGCCGCCGGGTGGCTGGTTGGTGGCGATGCGTCGGCCCCGGTAGGTGCCGTCCAGCGGCGCCACCCGCTTCGGTCGGTAACTTTCCAGATCGGCCTTGGTGATCAACCCACCGTGTGCCGCCATGTCGGCAACGATCCGGTCGGCGATCTCACCGCGATAGAACACGTCGGCGCCGTCCTCGGCGATCTGCCGTAGGGTGGCGGCATAGTCCAGGTTGCGCAGCGGGGCACCGATCCGCTTCGGGGAGCCGTCCGGCCGGCAATACATGGCACGCCCTGACGCACTGTAAGCCAGCCGATCGGCGCTCGACGCCCGCCCCATGGTGCCCTCGTCGAGCCAGAACGAGTACATCGCCGGCCGGACGAAATAGCCGTCCTCCGCCCAGCGGATCGCCGGCTCGCACACCGCCTTCCACGGCAGCCGGCCATGCGCCCGGTGTGCCATTTCATATGCCCGCAACGATGCCGGCACGCAGATCGACTGATAGCCGAGGTCGTTGACCTGGCCCTTCAGCACGAAGCCGAAGCCGTCGCGGGTCTCGCCCTCAACCAGATCGGCCCACATGTCCGGGCGGGCCGCTTTCGGCGCCGGAGCGTGGAAATCCAGGTACTCGTGAACGCTTTCCGCCGGCTTGTAGATCGCCAGGCTGCCGAAGCCGGCAATGCCGCACATCAGCGGATCGACGACCGTCTGCGCCAACCCGCAGGCGATCGCAGCATCGACGGCGTTGCCCCCGGCACGCAGGATCTCGATCCCGGCCTCGGCGGCCTCCGGCTGCGGACACACCACCATTCCCCTGTTCGACATTCCCCATCTCCCGCGTCGACGCTTGTGCCAGACCGCAGTTTCCCATCTTCGGCTCCGCACGCATAGCGAACGCGCATCATCTTCAAAGCGCATCGGCATTCGATTCCACCAGCGAACGCCCCGATCTTCAGGCCAGTCCCCGCCACGCCGGCGGGCCCACATGTCCAGTACGCAAGGAGATGCGTCATGATGATCCGTCCGGTGATCGCCGCAGCCGCGCTGGTCGCGGCAAGCTATCTTTCGACCCCGGTCCATGCGGCCCCGGCGGATGAGGTTACCGCCCTGTACGAACAGTTCGTCGCCGCCCAGAACCGTCATGACCTGACAACCGTGCGGGCTCTTCTGGTGCCGACCGACGCCTTCGTCTGGGTCAGTGACGGCAAGGCGTTCTGGGGCCCAGAGACCATGATCGAGCGGATGAGCCGCTTCCAGGCCTCGGAGGTCTGGGAGGTCATCCCGGACCGGGAGCGCCGGCGGTTCATCGACCTGTCGGCCGACAGTGCTTACCTGTACCAGCCCCTGACGCTGCGGATCGGCTCCGCTGCTCAGCCCGACGCCATCCCATTTCTCGTCAGCGTCCTGTGCGTACAGACCGAAGACGGATGGCGGATCAAGGCGTTGCTCACCACCGTCGAGAAGCCGTGACGCCAGCTGGTCGCTGAATCAGGTCGCGGATGCTCGCGTTGCATCGACACCATAGAGACCCGGCATTTCCACCGACCGACCTGCAACGTCACCTTCAAGACACGGCACTATCACCGCACTCAGGAGGGATCCGACATGAACGTCACCTACGCCGTCCGCGTGCCCAGCATCCGGACCTTCACCGCACTCGTCGCTGGTGGCTACCGGATCGTCGAACGCGGGGGCGTCAAGGTCGGCGTCGTCGGACAGGCATTCCCCTACACGCCGATCGCCAACCCGCGCTGGATGTTCCCGAACTGGTCGTTCGGCATCCGCGAGAACGACGTCGCCAAGAACGTCGCGGCGGTGCGGGAGGAAGGTGCGGAATTGGTCGTCCTGCTCTCGCACAACGGCTTCGACGTCGACCGCAAGCTAGCCGGCCGAGTGCCCGGCATCGACGTCACGGTCGAGGACCTGCACAACGCCTGCGCGATGACCTATCCGGCGGCGTACCGCTCGCCGATGACCGGAGCCTTCCTGAAGGAAATCCTGGAGGACGTCGCCGACAACCTGTTCAACGCCGATCCGTACTACCAGCAGGGCGGCGACATGGTCCGGGTCGGCGGTATGGGCTATCGGATCAACCCAACAGCCGCCATCGGCAGCCGGATCTCCGAAATGACCGTGCTGAAGACTGGCGAAGCGATCGATCCCAAGCGTGAATACGTGGTAGCCGGCTGGGCATCGGTCAACGAGGCGACCGAGGGTCCGCCGATCTGGGACGTGGTGGAAGGTTATCTCGCCCGTAATCCGGTCGTTCGCCTGGAAGAAAACCGCTCGGTCAAGGTGACGTCATGAGCCACCAAGCATCGCCAAAGCCAACGATGACCCCGCAGAGCCCAAAGACCGACCGACCCGGCGCCAGCCGCCGGCAGTTCCTGTCATCCGGCCTGCTGGCCGGCGGTGCCGCCGTCGCCTCCGGCTTGGGGGTTGGGCGCTCCGCGTCCGCCGCTGGCGACCCGGCGATCACCGAGGTCCAGGACTGGAACCGCTATCTCGGCGACGGCGTGGTCAGCCGCCCATACGGCACGCCGTCGCAATTCGAGTCCCAGGTGGTTCGGCGTGACGTCGAATGGCTGACAGCCTCGCGGGAAAGTTCGGTCAGCTTCACGCCGCTGCACGAACTGGACGGCATCATCACGCCGAACGGCCTGTGCTTCGAACGCCACCACGCCGGCGTCGCCGAAATCGAGCCGTCCAAGCACCGGCTGATGATCAACGGCCTGGTCGACACTCCGCTGGTCTTCACCATGCAGGATCTCATGCGGTTCCCGCGCGAGAACCACGTGTACTTCCTGGAGTGCGCCGCCAACTCCGGCATGGAGTGGCGCGGCGCCCAATTGAACGGCTGCCAGTACACCCATGGCATGGTGCATTGCGTGGTCTACACTGGCGTGCGGCTGAAGCACCTGCTGGACGAAGCCGGCCTCAAGCCGTCGGCCAAGTGGCTGCTGCCGGAAGGTGCCGACGCGTCAGCGATGACCCGGTCGATCCCGCTGGAGAAGGCGCTCGACGACTGCCTTGTCGCCTTCAAGATGAACGGCGAGGCGTTGCGCCCCGAACAGGGCTACCCGGTCCGTCTGGTCGTTCCCGGCTGGGAAGGCAACATGTGGATCAAGTGGCTTCGCCGGATCGAGGTCGGCGACCAGCCCTGGCAGCAGCGCGAGGAAACCTCGAAATACACCGACCTGTTGGCCAACGGCACCGCCCGGCGCTTCACCTGGGTGATGGACGTGAAGTCGGTGATCACCAGTCCGAGCCCGCAAGCGCCCATTACTCACGGCCGCGGCAAGGCCGTGATCTCCGGCTTGGCGTGGTCGGGGAACGGACGGATCAAGCGGGTCGACGTGTCGCTCGACGGCGGCCGCAACTGGACGACCGCCCGGCTCGACGGGGTCAGCCTGCCGAAGGCGCTGCATCGCTTCTATCTGGATTTCGACTGGGACGGCTCGCCGCTGCTGCTGCAGTCCCGGGCGATCGACGAAGCCGGGTTCGTGCAACCGACCAAGGATGCGTTGCGGGCCGCCCGCGGGTCGAACTCGATCTACCACAACAACGGCATCCAGACTTGGCATGTCAAAGCCGACGGGACGGTCGAGAATGTTGAAGTTTCCTGAACTCGCCCTGCTGTGCGGCCTAGCGTTGCTGCTCGCTGCCCCGGTCGAGGCCGCTGGCGACCCCGAGAAGGGTGCTGCCGTGTTCAAGAAATGTGCGGCCTGCCATCAGGTCGGCGACGACGCCAAGAACCGCATCGGGCCGCATCTGAACGGGTTGATCGGTCGGACCGCCGGGGCCCTCGACGGTTTCAAGTATTCCAAGGCGATGCAGGACGCCGGAGCCGGCGGCATGGTGTGGACCGTCGAAACCCTCGACGCCTACCTCGAGTCGCCCCGCACAGCGGTGAAGGGTACCCGAATGGCCTTTCCGGGCCTGAAGGACGCCGACGACCGGGCTGACGCCATCGCCTATCTGGCGGAATACTCGAAACAGGCGACTGCACCCGCCGAAACCAAGACCACTGCGGCACCAGCCGAAAGCCCTGCTCCTGCGACAGCCGCCGAGACCGCTACCGGAACATCTGCCGACCAACCGGTCCCGACGCACGGCGTTCTTCACCTCGGCCGGGTGGCAACGCCTGATGAGATCGCAGCCTGGGACATCGACGTACGGCCTGACGGCGCTGGTTTGCCTGCCGGCAAAGGCACCGTCGCCCAGGGCGAGGTGCTGTTCACCGAGCGCTGCGCGTCCTGCCACGGCGATTTCGGCGAAGGCACAGGGCGCTGGCCGGTTCTCGCCGGTGGACGGGATACGCTGAAGAACGACCGACCGGAGAAAACCATCGGCTCGTACTGGCCGTACCTGTCGACGGTCTACGACTACGTCCGCAGGGCCATGCCGTATGGCGACGCCCGGTCGCTCAACGATGACGAGGTGTACGCGATCACCGCCTACCTGCTGTACCTGAACGATGTGGTGACCGATGACGCGTTCGTACTGTCGAGCGATAACTTCTCCGACGTGCGCCTGCCTAACGAAGCCAACTTCACCGACGATACCCGACAACAGGAAGCCCACTACACGGCACCGACCGAGCCTTGCATGCGCGACTGTAAAGCCGACGTGACGATCACCTCACGAGCGCGGGTGTTGAACGTGACCCCCGACGGCGGCGGCGACAGCGACAGCGAAGCGGCCACCAAGGTCGACTAACTTCGCTCGCCATCGGCGACATGCCGGGTGACACTGGGGCACGGCACTTCAGATCGGTTTCACTGGCCTGGAGCGCGCCAAGGAGGACCAGCCATGCTGCGGGTTTCCCGTCGCCGCTTTGGCCGCTACGCCGGCGCCGCGTTCGCCACCCTGGCAGCCCCCACTGTCCTGCGGGCAAAGACGCGACCTCGGGTCGTGGTGATCGGCGGTGGTGCCGGCGGCGGCACCGCGGCGCATTTCATCGCCAAGGACAGTTCCGGTGCGATCGAAGTTGTCTTGATAGAAGCGGATCGACGCCACGCCACCTGCATCTTCTCCAACCTCCATCTCGGTGGCTTCCGCAGCTTTGAGTCGATCACCCATGGCTACCAGCACCTGTCGGCCAATCATGGCGTAACGGTGGTAAATGCCCGGGCAACGGCGGTCGACCGTGCGGCGAAGCGGGTCACCCTGGCCGACGGCAGCGATCTGACCTACGACCGGCTGGTGGTCGCGCCGGGCATCGACCTGATCTGGGACTCGGTGCCGGGTTATTCAAAAGCCGCCAGCGAGATCATGCCGCACGCCTGGCAGGCCGGACCGCAGACCCAGTTGTTGAAGGCCAGGCTGGACGCGATCGAAAACGGGCAGCAGATCGTCGTCGTCCCACCGCCGAACCCGTACCGTTGCCCACCTGCCCCGTACGAGCGCGCATCGATGATGGCGCACCGGCTGAAGGCCAAAGGCTTTGGGGCCAGTCGGATCATCATCCTCGATCCGAAGCCGAAGTTCTCCAAGCAGGCGCTGTTCGCGGAGGGTTGGGAGAAGCATTACCCGGGCATGATCGAGTGGTATGGGCCCGACGTGCATGGCGGCATCAAAGGCGTTGACCCTACAACCGGCACCGTGGCCACCGACTTCGACGACTTCACGGGCACCCTGGTCAACGTGATCCCGGCACAGCGGGCGGCGGCCGTCGCTGTCGATGCCGGGCTGACCAACTCCACTGGGTTCTGTCCGATCGACCCGAACTCCATGCGCTCAACCCTCGATGATGCGGTGTTTGTGATCGGTGACGCCTGCATCGCCGGCGACATGCCCAAGTCCGGCTTCGCCGCGAACAGTCAGGCGAAGGTCGTCGCCCTGGCCATTGTTGGCGATCTCAGCGGGACGGCCGCCCCGCCGACCCGCTATGCCAGCGCCTGCTGGAGCCTTATTGCTGCCGGCGATGGCGTGAAGGTGGCAGGAGAGTATGGGCCGAACGGCACGACGATCGCCGCGACCTCCGAGACCATCAGCCATACCGATGAGCCGGCAGCGATCCGGCAGGCCAACTATACGGATTCGGTCGTCTGGTACGACCGCATCAGCGCCGAGATGTTTGGACGATGACCGTGGCTGCAACGAGTCGCCCGGCCGTGCTGCGCCGGATCATCCTCGACCTGACGCTGCTGCTCAGCGCGGCTTGCGGCCTGGTCGTTGAAATTGTCGCGGGCCGGCTGATCGCGCCCTATGTCGGGATGTCGCTGTACACCTGGACGGCGATCATCGCTGTCGTTCTGGCAGGACTGTCGGCCGGACATTGGATCGGCGGACAACTGGCGACGGCCCAGGCGTCCGACACGGTTATGATCCGTCGGCTGTCGCTCGCCCTGGTGTTCGCCAGCGTCAGCAGCTTGGCATCCCTCGGCCTCTTGCGGATGATCTCCGGCCCGCTGCTGAGCAGCGGAATGGGCGACGTCCCGGCCGTGATCCTGCTGTGCACGGCGTTGTTCCTGCTACCGAGCCTGTTCGTCGGGATCGTGGCACCGATCGTGACCCGGTTGGCGGTCGACCAGCGGCCGAACGACCCCGGTCCAGTGATCGGGCGGATGTACGCACTCGGAACCCTGGGCAGCATCGCCGGCACCCTGAGCGCCGGGTACCTGTTCATCGCCTGGATCGGGTCGACCGGCACCATCGTCGCCGTGGCGGTGACCTATGCCGGGCTCGCAGTACTGTGCGCGCTGTATGCCGGCCTTCGCCGCGTGCTTGGTCGACGCGACCGATATCTGAACATGCTCAGCCGATTCCTGGACGGCCAGTCACAGGTTGTTCATCGCATTCGAAGTGCCCTGGCTGAGGGTGAGGCCGCCACAGCCGAGCGCGAGGCCCACACGGCACGCTCAACCGGGGCCAACATCGGTGCATCAGCAGTCGCGCAGTGCGCTGAAGCGGTCGAGGTCGCGATCCGCACGGGCGAGCCTGCACCGCGCATTGGCGCACTGATCGAAGCCCTGGATCTCAGCCTGCAACCGGTTCTTCACGGCATTGCCGCCCTTGCGGAAGTCGCCGAGCCGCAGCCGCAGCCGTCAGGCGACACTACTGAATCCGCGATACAGGCGCTCAACGCGTTGTCACATCTGCTGGCCGATGATGACGCTGAGGCACAGGACCTGTTCGCGGCGCACGGCGCCGCCCTCCGCGAAACGCTGGGGAGCAAACGCTACACCGCGCTTGCCTCGGCGATCGACCAGTTTGACTTCGAAACGGCACGTTCGATCTGCGCGGCCGTGGATCTGCAATCCGGCGCCAAAGAGACGGTTTGATGAACCAGGATGCGCGATCACGCTTTACCGTCCTGGTAGTGGACGACACGCCGGACAATCTCGTCCTGATGAGCGGGCTTCTGAAGGATCACTATCGCGTCAAAGTGGCCAACGGCGGCGAACGCGCTCTGACGATCGCGGCAACGGCCCCGCAGCCAGACATCGTGCTGCTGGACGTAATGATGCCCGGACTGGACGGTTATGAGGTCTGCCGGCGTCTGAAAGCCCATCCATCGACCAGCGACATCCCTGTGGTCTTTCTGACGGCTCGATCCGATCAGGCCGACGAGCGCCGCGGTCTTGAGTTGGGCGCTGTCGACTACATCACCAAGCCGATCAGCCCACCGATCGTCCTGGCGCGGGTCCACAACCACCTGCAACTCAAACAGGCCAACGACCTGCTGCGCCATCACAACGCATCGCTGGAAAGCGAGGTTCAGCGCAGGACAGCGGATCTGCGCGCGAGCCGCGACGCCACCATCGTCGCCATGGCGTCGCTGGCAGAGACCCGTGACAACGAGACCGGCAACCATATCCGCCGGACCCAACACTACGTGCGGGTTCTAGCCGAGGGTCTCAGGGATCATCCGAAGTTTGCGCGGTTCCTCGATTCGGAGACGATTGATCTGCTGCACCGCTCGGCGCCGTTGCACGATATCGGCAAGGTGGGCATTCCGGACTCGGTTCTGCTGAAGCCGGGCCCGCTGACACCGGACGAATTCGAAGTGATGAAAACCCACACCACGATCGGCTACGAGGCGATCAAGGCGGCGGAACGGGTGATGGGACACAGCGACCTGACGTTCCTCAGCCTCGCCCGGGAAATCGCTCTGACCCATCACGAACGCTGGGACGGTAGCGGTTATCCGCAAGGACTGAAGGGCGACGCGATCCCGTTGGCGGGTCGGTTGATGGCAGTCGCCGATGTCTACGATGCCTTGATCTCAGAACGGGTCTACAAGCCGGCGTTCTCATGCTAGTGGTGAAAATCAAACGGGTGAGTCCGTCTGGATCGGCAGATTTCCGCCATGCGTTTGCTGATGCACGGGTTTCATCTGTCTGATTCCCACCACTAGCGTGAACCGGCAAACGAGCAGGCTGGCGATGCCACGCGAGATCTGGGTAACGCACGAGACTATCTACGACTTCGATCGAGACGTTGAGGGACTTTCCGTTCGCGCCCGCCTGAAGCCGGTCGACGACGATGCGCAAACGGTCCTGGAAAGCGACGTGCTCTGCCATCCGCGTCCGGAACGCCGATCCCAGAAGACCGACGCCAACGGCAATCCGGTCGAGCATCTGCTGGTGACCGGGCCTCTGAAGCGGATCGAACTTCGAAGCCAAAGCAGAATACGTTGGTCGCCGGACGCTCCGGCCGTTCGCCCGTGGCCGCAGCCAGACGGCAAGGCGCTTGCCGTACCTAGATGGAGTCAATCCGATGGCGGGATCTGGTCTTGGGCGCGCCAAGCCTTGCCCGACGCGCGTCCGAACCCCGCCGACGTCGCGGCGTTCATGGAACTGATCGGCTCAACCTTTACCTTTGATCCAAGCGCCTCAGACGCAACGATCTCCGTTCCGGCGTTCTTTGCCGCCAAGCGAGGGGTTTGCCAGGACTATGCCCGGCTGGCCGCCGGATGCCTGCAAGCCCGCGGACTTGAGACGCGCTTGGTCCTCGGCTACCTGATTCGGCAACCGGACGATGGCCCCCGCTTCGAGGTGAGCCAACCGCACGCTTGGCTGTCCATATGGAATCCCTCGGAAGGTTGGATGGACCTCGACCCCACCACGGGGTTCTCACCACCGTCTCATCACATTACTCTGCGTCGCGGCCGCCGACTGCGTGATGTCCAGCCGGTTTCCGGTGTGTTGGTCGCAACTCCACGGGCGGAGCAGAGGCTGGGAGTTCGGGTTACTATCGTCGGTGCCGACGCACTGCAAGTGCTGTAGAGGCGCGACATAGGGAAGGATGATCGACCATGGCCGATGCCTATGCTCAGAGCCTGGAATTCACGGTCGACGGCCAGCCATCCAATGCCTTTTCCGTCTTTCGGCTGACCGGCCGTGAAGCCGTTTCGGAGCTGTTCCGTTTCGAGATCGACGTTGTATCGGACAATTCCGGAATCGCGTTGCCGACACTCGCGGGCAAGGACGCGGCACTGACCATCACGCGGCTTGGGCACACTCGGAAAGTTCACGGGATGCTTGAGGGGATCGAACTGCTCAGCAGTACCCCGCAAGGCCAGTACGTCTATCGAGCGATCCTGGTCCCACGCCTTCAGAAGCTGACGCTGTCGCGGCAAAATCAGATCCATGGGACGACCACGCCGGTGTCGGTACGCGAGGTCTTGAACGATGAGCTATCGGCCAGTGCCCTCAAGGGAGCCCCGGCCGCCGGCGTGTCCGGTCGACTTGGCCTCAACGATTTCGAGCTTCGGCTGACCCACTCCTACCCGAAGCGCGACTACATCGTGCAGTACGACGAGAGCGACTTCGCGTTCATCTCCCGGCAGTGCGAACACTACGGTATCTTCTATTTCTTCACCCACGATAACGGCGGCGACGTCGTGGTGTTCGGCGATTCCCGGATCGCTTTTCCACAGGTTTCCGGTCCGGGGCACATCGCCTACCGACCGGGCAGCGGCCTCGCCAACGCGTCTGCCGCCGCAGTGTTCCAATTTTCGGGCCGCTCGACCCTTGTGCCCGCACAAGTTTGGATGCGTGACTACAACTACCGATTGCCCAATCTGACTCTGGATGTCGACGAGACGGTCGACGCCGACGGCCATGGCGTGGTCGTCGATTACGGCTCTCACTTCCGGACCCCCCAGGAAGGACGCGATCTGGCCCGAGTCCGAGCCCAGGAACTGGCCAGCCACAGGCTATCGTTCCAGGGTCGCAGCGATAGCGTGCACATGATCGCCGGCGCGGTGTTCGACTTGACGGAACATTTCCGCAGCGACTTCAACGCCGGCTACCTGATCACTTGGATCGAGCATGAGGCGACCCAGGCGCTGCCCGGCATCGCCGAGTTTGCCGGGCCGGACCACCAGACGGCCTATAGGAACCACTTCGGATGCCTGCCGAAATCCGTCGAGTTCCGGCCCGCTCGAAAGACGCCCAAGCCCCGCATGGCCGGCCTGTCGAACGCGACGGTCGACGCCAGCGGCAGTGGTCAGCGCGCCGAGATTGATGGCTCGGGTCGCTACAAGATCCGCCAGCAGTTCGATCAGCGTGGTGAAGGTGCCGGCCAGGCGTCGCGCTACATGCGAAAAGCCGAACCGTATGGCGGCGCCAACACCGGCATGCACTTCCCTCTTCTGAAGGACACGGAGGTGATCCTCGCCTGCGTCAACGGAGATCCGGATCGGCCGATCATCGTCGGCGCCATGCAGAACGAGCAGTACCCGAGCGTCGTGAACTCCCGCAGCAGCACCAAGAACCGCATGCGCACCACCAGCGGCGCCTTGTTCGAGATCGACGACGGACCGGCCAGCGGTGGTGGAAGCAGCGGCGCTTCGTCGGGCGGAGCGCTGGCGCCACAGCGGGCGCTGGAGGGCACCGACATGCCTTATCCGACGACGCAGGGGTCGATTGCGCAACCTCTTGCCGCTCAACGAGCCGAGTCCGAGATCGAGACTTCCGGCGACTCGACATCGTCCTACGCTCGACTCCAGGTCACCGCAGGTACCGAAAGCTATTGGCGGCTGGGCTCGGAGCCCACCGACACCACAGAGGACAGCCGGACGCCCGGCATGTCCGACATGGACGGCGGCAGTTCAGCCGGAGCCGGAGGGTTGTTCGAATACACCGCCGGGGATCAGACTTCGCTCATCAAGGGATCGAGCTACGCCCAGGTAGATGTCGATCGACTCGACTATGTGGCCGGCACGCGCCGGATCAGTGCTGCCACCCACAACGCCGTCAGCAAGGGCCAATACCAGGTCATCGCCAACGGCGTCAGCATTGAGGCCAGTACCAGCACCATCAGCGACAGCTCTTCACCGTCATCGGCAGGCGCCGGCGAACTCGTGTTGACCTCGAAAAACAATCTCACTGAGAATATCGGCGGTTCCTACAATCAGAACGTCACTGTCGACAGCATCACCCGAACCGATGGCACGGAGGTCAGCCAGACGTGGGGCAGCACTGCTTCATTCATGATGGGCAGCGCGATCTCGATGACGTTGGGCTCCGAGATAACCATCAATCTGTCGTCGGCGATCAGCATCACGTCCGGAATCAAGTTCGAGCTGTTCCTCGGCATCGCCTATTCATTCCGGATCGGCCCTTCGTTCGAACTATCGACCAGTCCGGCGATCGAGTTGAGCGCCATCAGCGACATCACCACCAAGAGCTCCGAGATTACGACGGTTGCCGCCAAGGTCGGTGCCGCGCCGCTGCAATTGCTGACAGCGGCGGCCACCGTGGCACAGAACGGCGTTCAAGCGGCCGTCGGGAGCATAAAGGCAAAGATTACCGGCGCCGACGTCACCGTCTAAGAGCCGATGAGCGGTCGAATAGGCATGCGCGGGTGATCGCCAGTGGGTGTCCATTGTCGATCCGACGGACAACTATCGCTCGAAGTCGCTTCTCGCCATAATCGCTGAGCGACACAACGATTGGCCTGGTAGTTGGACTACAGCAAGGAGAAGGCTGATGGCCGACACCCTCGTTCAGCTCCTGGAATTCACCGTAGACGGTCAGGCACCCGACACCTTCTCCGTGTTCCGAATGCGCGGCCGCGAAGCCATCTCGGAACTGTTTCGCTTCGAGATCGAGGCCGTGTCCGGCAACGAATACCTGGATGCCGATGCGATCATCGGTGAGAAAGCCTGCCTCACCGTGGGACGCCTCCAGTGGTCTCGCAAGATCTACGGCATGGTCCAGCAGTTCGAGCTGCACGACATCACGCCACAGGGCCAATACATCTACCAACTGGTTCTGGTGCCACGCCTGCAGTTGCTGACGTTGACACGACAGAATCAGATCCACGGCACGACGGCCGAGATGTCGGTTCGTGAGATTCTAAACGTCCAGTTGACCGCCTCCGACTTGAAGGGGGCGCCTGCAGCGAAAGTTTCCGGACGGCTTGGCTTGAACGACTTCGAGCTGCGACTGACCCGATCCTACCCGAAGCGCGACTACACCGTGCAGTACGACGAGAGCGACTTCGCCTTCATTTCGCGTCTTTGTGAGCACTACGGGATTTTCTATTTCTTCGCCCACGAGAACGATAGGGACTCCGTGGTGTTCAGTGATTCCCGGATCACCTTCCCGACGATTGGTGAGCCAGGTGAGATAGCCTACCGACCGCGCAGCGGTCTCACCAACACGCAATCGGCCGGCGTGTTTCGGTTCGTCAGTCGCAACAGCCTGGTGCCTGCCCAGGTGTGTCTGCGCGACTACAACTACCGGATGCCCAACCTGACGCTCGAGGTCGACGAATTGGTCGATACCAATGGCCACGGGGTGGTCGTGGAATACGGCGCCCATTTCCGAACCCCACAGGAGGGCCGTGATCTGGCCCGGATTCGAGCCCAAGAACTGGCCTGCCGCAAACGGGTATTTCAGGGCGCCAGTGACAGTGTGCAACTGACAGCCGGCTCGGTGTTCGATCTGAACAACCACTTCCGCAACGACTTTAATGCCAGCTACCTAGTCACCTGGATCGAGCATGAAGCGACCCAGGCGACACCCGGCATTGCCGACTTCACCGGAGCGGACCACCAGATCTCGTATCGCAACCGCTTCGAATGCCAACCGAAGACCGTGGAATATAGGCCTGCCCGCGTTACCCCACGGCCGAAGATCACGGGTTTGACAAACGCCGTGGTCGACGCTGTCGGAGATGGTCTGCGCGCCGAGATCGGTCCGGCCGGTCGCTACAAGATCCGCCAGCAGTTTGACCAACGCGGTGAGGCCGCCGGCCAGGCGTCGCGCTACATGCGCAAGGCCGAGCCCTACGGCGGCGCCAACACCGGCATGCACTTCCCGCTGCTGAAGGGCACCGAGGTGGTCATGGCGTGCGTCAACGGCGACCCGGACCGGCCGATCATCGTTGGCGCCGTGCAGAATGATCAATACTCCAGCGTGGTGAACGCCCTCAACAACACCAAGAACCGCATTCGGACCACCAGCGGCACAGTGTTCGAGATCGACGACGGGCCGGCCTCCAGCAGTCCTGGCGGCAGCGGCGCGACGGGCGTCACGCTGGCACCACAGCGCGCGTTGGAAGGAGACGACGCGCCGGTTTCCGACTTCGACCGGTCCATCACGCAACCGCTCAAGGCTCAACGCGCAGAGGCCGAGACTCAGACCGCTATCAGCTCGTCATCACCCCACGCGCGCCTGCGCGTGTCGGCCGGCACCGACAGCTACTGGCGGCTGGGCGCAAAGCCAACCGACACTATAGAAAGCACCCGAAAACCCGGCATGTCCGACATGACCGGCGGTGGCGCGGCCGGCGCTGGTGGATTGTTCGAGTACACTGCCGGAGACCAATGTTCACTAATTGCCGGGTCGAGCTACGCTCAGGTCGGTGTCGATCGCCTCGACTATGTCGTCGGCAAACGACGGATGAGTGCCGCCACTCACAACGCCGTCAGCAAGGGGCAATATCAGGTCATCGCAAACGGCGTCGCCATCCAGGCCACTACCGGCGCAATCACCGACAACTCGTCACCCGCCAACGCGCCGGCAGGCAACATCGTGATCACGGCATCCGGCAACTTCACACAAAACGTCACGGGGAACGCCTCGGCAACGACCTCCGGCAACAGCATCACCAAGACCAACGGTACGAAGGTGACCGAGACGTGGGGCAGCACTGCGTCTTTCATGATGGGCAGCACCGTCTCGATGACCCTTGGCAGCGCCATAGGAGTCACGCTGGGCGCCAAAACCGATATCACCGGGCTCTTGAAGATCGATATTCGATTGGCCTTGGACATCATGCTTCGTCTTGGATTTGTATTTGACTATGCCTTAGCCGGAAAGACCACCTTCGTGATCGGCCCCGAAATCAAAGTCAATTCGACTAAGGTAAAGACGACTGTCCTTGCCGATATCAAGGCCGCAGCGACCAAACTTGAAACCGCAGCCGCCGTGGTGGACCAGAAAGCTGTTCAAGCTTCCGTCGGAACCGTAGAAGCAAAGGTTACCGCCGCAGACGTCACTGTATAGCGGATCTGGGTCTGAAACGGCCTTTTTGTGCACAAGAGATCGAGCGTCCGCATCCATCGCCGATCCCGCTGATAACTATCGCTCTACGCTGTATGCAGCCATAATCGATGGCTGAAACGAAAAATGTTCCCGCAGTCCTGTACCACAAGGAGAGGGCTGATGTCTGATGCCTACGCTCAGAGCCTGGAATTCTCCGTGGACGGGCAAGAACCCGACACCTTCACGGTGTTCAGGACGCGCGGGCGCGAGGCAATCTCCGAGTTATTCCGCTTCGAGATTGAGACGGTGTCCGGCAATGCCGACCTGGCAACCGGAAGGATCGTCGGCCAGAGCGCCAGCCTGACCGTGGGCCGGCTCGGCCAGTCCCGCAAGATCCACGGGATGGTCGAGCGGCTCGAGCTGCAGGGCATTACCCCCCAGGGCGACTACATCTACCGGGCGGTCCTTGTACCGCGCCTGCATAAGCTGGCATTGACCCGGCAGAATCAGATCCACGGCACCACGGCCGAGATGTCGGTCCGCGAGGTCCTGAACGACGAACTGACAGCCGCCGCCCTCCACGGGGTGCCGGCCGCCAAACTGTCAGGGCGGCTCGGCCTGAATGATTTCGAGCTGCGGCTGACCCACGCCTATCCGATGCGCGACTATATCGTGCAATACGACGAGAGCGATTTCGCCTTCATCTCCAGGCTCTGCGAGCACTACGGGATATTCTATTTCTTCGTCCACGAGAACAGCCGGGACGCCGTGGTGTTCGGCGATTCCCGGATCACCTTCCCGACGATCGAAGGACCCGGCAGCCTTGCCTACCACCCGCCCAGCGGCCTCGCCAACACCGGCGCGGCCGGCGTCTTCCGGTTCACCGGCTGGACCAGCCTGATACCGGCTCAGGTGTGCCTGCGCGACTACAACTACCGGATCCCCAACCTGACGCTGGAAGTCAACGAAGCGGTCGATCCCGACGGTCACGGCGTCGTGGTCGACTATGGCAGCCATTTCCGTACCCCTCAGGAAGGTCGGGATCTCGCCCGGGTGCGCGCCCAGGAACTGGCGTGCCGCAAGCGGGTGTTCGAAGGTGCAAGCGACAGCGTTCATCTGACCGCCGGCGCGGTGTTCGATCTGACCGACCACTTTCACGCCGATTTCAACACCGGCTACCTGATCACCTGGATCGAGCATGAGGCAACCCAGCCCCTGCCCGGCATCGCCGAGTTCGCCGGCCCCGACCACCAGACGTCCTATCGAAACCGCTTCGAATGTCTGCCGAAGGCCGTCGAGTTCCGACCCGCCCGGGTCACCCCAAAGCCGAAGATCGCCGGATTGACCAACGCCACGATCGATGCCGCGGGCGGTGGCCAGCGCGCTGACATCGACTCCATCGGTCGCTACAAGATCCGCCAGCAGTTCGACCAACGCGGCGAGGCCGCCGGCCAGGCGTCGCGCTACATGCGGAAGGCCGAGGTCTATGGCGGCGCCAACACCGGCATGAACTTCCCGCTGCTGAAGGACACCGAGGTAATTCTGGCCTGCGTGAACGGTGATCCGGATCGACCGATCATCGTCGGTGCCATGCAGAACCAGCAGTTCCCAAGCGTGGTGAATTCCCACAACAACACCATGAACCGAATCCGCACCACCAGCGGGGAGCTGTTCGAGATCGACGACGGGCCGGCCAGCGGTGGCGGAAGCGGCAGCAGCGGATCGGGCGCTGTGCTGGCCCCGCAGCGGGCGCTCGAAGGGGTCGATGGACCGGCGCCCGTCCGGGACGGGCCGGTTGCCCAAGCGCTGGCAGCCCAGCGCGCGGAAGCCGATATCCAGACCACCGGCGGAGCAATGTCGTCGTACGCCCGGCTGCATGTGACCGCCGGGACCGACAGCTATTGGCGGCTCGGCTCCAAGCCGGGCGACACTTCCGAGAGCACCCGGAAGCCCGGCATGTCGGACATGACCGATGGCAAGGCCGCCGGATCTGCCGGCCTGTTCCAGTACACCGCCGGGGACCATAGTTCGCTGGTCAACGGCTCAAGTTACACCCAAGTCGGCAAGAACAGCCTCGACTACGTCGTCGGAAAGCGGCGAGTGAGCGCCGCCACCCACAACGCCGTCAGCAAGGGGCAGTACCAAGTGATCGCCAACGGTGTCGCCATCGAGGCCAGCACCGCCGCGATCACCGACAATTCGTCGCCGGCGGACGTCGCCGCGGGCGATTTGGTGCTGACCTCGGCAAACAATTTCAAGGAGGTCGTCGGGGGCCATTATTCGCAACAGATTGCCGGTGATGGAATCACCCGCACCAATGGCACGAAGATCACCCAGACCTGGGGCAGCACCGCCGCGTTCATGATGGGCAGCAGCATCGCGATGACCCTGGGCGACGCCTTGGGGATAACGTTGGGAGGCAAGGTCGATATCTCTGCGGTTCTGAAACTGGATATACGGTTGGGTCTCGACGTCACGCTCCGGGCCGGTGCGGTGTTGGACTATACGGTTGGCTCCAAGGTCGCGTTTGTGAACGGGCAAAAAATTAGGAGATTATCCCCTGAGAGCAAGTAGCGCGTAGCGCCTCGCCGCAGACTTGCGTCGCACCAAGGTCGTCTCATGAGATCAATGAGAGCCGAGTCCGATCCGGTGTCGGATTCAATGGTAGCATTTCACCTGTCTAAATGCTGGCATTGTCGGTGGTGCGGCGTATCGCCTTGGCACCAACGCATGCAAGCCATATCAGGCTGATCGGTGCACCGGGGTGCACTCGCTTGAACCCAGGTTTATGAGATCGAGGCGAGCCCGCATCTCACGAAATTGACGCTCCCAAGGCGATTGCTGCACACTCCCCGCATGAAGCCGCTTGAGTTCATCGTCTACATAACCGCCCTAGTCATCATCGGCTTGGGTTTGGTGTTTGTAGGCTCTCACGTGATTGATGACGCGCCGGAAGGTTGGAAGTTCATCGATCTGATCACCATATTGCTAACGACGGCAGTCGTCGTGATCACGGCGCTGGGTATCGGAATAGCCATTCTCGGGGTGTGGGGATACAATACGATTCAGAGTTTAGCCTTGAAGAAGGCGGATGAAGCCGTTCCCGAGGCAGTGGCAAAGGCTCTTGAGCATGATGGGTTCAAAGAGATGGTCCGCGCTCAGTTGGATGATCTTAGGCGTGAGGATGCGGCTCGCCGAACGACAAAGAAAGTAGATGAGGGAGACGATGATGGTGGCGGCCCTGGCCCGGATGCCGACTTCCCCCAGGTTCCCGGGGGAGACAGCAGACAGCGCGCTGGAGGTAATAAGGCGGCACCAAAGCGCCGCCCCCGTTGACGTAGGCGCGCTTGCGCGTGATCTGGGCATCAATGTCTACCAAGATGATCTCGGTCGACATGTCTCCGGCGTCCTTCGCCGTGACGAGGAGATCGGCGGGGACTCTGGCTATGCGATCATCGTTAATTCTGCCCATCCGCCAGCCCGTAAGAGGTTCACGGTTGCTCATGAGATTGCGCACTTTGTGCTGCATCGAGGGAAAGCAGCGAGCGGCATTGAGGACGACGAATTTTACCGTTGCCTCTCAAACGAACTTGAGCGGGAAGCGAACCGCTACGCCGCCGAGATTTTGATGCCTTGGCCGCTCGTGAATCGTCTTCAGGATGACGGGAAAACGGAACTAGGGACGCTTTCGAAAGCTCTTGGCGTTTCGAAGCAGGCATTGGCGATCCGCCTTGGTCTTCCTTACGATCAGGACTGGTCCTGACTGCGATAGATTCGGCCTATCAAACGCAAGGGGAGGCCCGTCACCTCTGACGGGGTTTCTGTCGACGCTATAGGTTGCGCCCATCGGTTTGGATTCGCGTAAAATCCTCGGTTGTGGTTCCATCGGCGGATGCCGATTGCGTTTGAGATAGCCGACCGGATCTTTCGAGAAGAGAAGCAACTGCTGCGACCATTCAGATGGCGCAGCGTTGAATCCAAGAATATGAACGAGCAGCGGCGCTGCCTAGAGTGCCGAGTTGATGTGGCAGGGGGCGTTCCTCGTGGCGTGCAGTTCAGGATAACCGTCTATCCAGGTTCGCTGGCTAGGGCGACATTCCAGCTAGAATGCGATCTGCCGGCTGGCCGGACGCACGTACCGCTCTACCGCCTTGAACTTGGCCCGCGTCGCGGGCACATGAACAAGTTGTATGGCACCGGGGATCTTCCGGGCCTGATCCTCGCTGCCGGCGAGACCCACGAGCATCTGTTCTACGACAGCCTTCGATCCGACAAATCGTTGCGTGCAAGCGCTGTTGAACAGGCTCGACGGATCGAGACTCCACCCGCCGATTTCCCTACCGCATTGGCGTTAGTATGTAGTAGAAACAACATCATAAATGGGAGCGACATCCCCAACCCTGGAGATCAGGGGCGCTTGCTATGAACATCACGACGAGCACTCAGGTACTTATTGAGCGCGTCCGGGAAGCCGTGGTGCGGCTCGCAGGCGCGCGCGAAATGGATGGGCGCGTCGTCGTCGACCTGCCGATCATGTATCCGAGCGGCGCCATGGTCGTTGTGCAGGTGGAGCGGAACGGCGACAAGGTTCTTGTGTCCGATATGGGCTACGGGCTTGTCGAAGCGGAACTGTCGGCGGCCGAAGAGTTCTATGGGTCGTCTGCGGCTAAGGCGGCAGATGAGTTCAGCGTCGGATTTGACGGCTATGCGATCTTCGCATTGTGGGTGCCGATTGGGCGCCTTGAATCGGCAGTTGCCTGTGTTGGCAACGCATCGAGCCGGGCCGCAGCCGAAGCTGTACGCCGTGCTGCCGACGTTCAGAGCAGAAGCCAGAATGAACGGATTTTTGACCGGATTGCTAAGGTGTTCGGGAAGAAAATCGTCACGCGGAGCGCGGAGATTTCTGGTCGCCATGTAGCGTGGCCGGCACACAACGTGGTCGTGTTCCCCAACAGAAGGCGCGCGATATTCGAATATATGACAAATCACGCCAACTCGGCGTCAAACAAGTTCATGATGTTTAGCGACATTAGAGCAGTTGATGAATCGATATCGTTGAACACTGTGGTCAAATCAGTCGATGAACTTGGCGAGAAGGCCCAAATGGTCGGCGATGTCGCAAACATCGTCCCGATGCAGGCGACCGACGACCAATTCAGGCGCTTTGCGGAGGCATCATGAGACTTACTCTGGAAGAGGCCCGTCGGACGGGCCGATTAGACGAGTTCATGGCGCAGGAGGATGCGCGGGGCGTTGTGGCTAACCGCGCCTCATTCGATCGACTGATCAAGACGGTGGTTACACCGCCCCGATCAGCAGATCGAACATCGCGTTCCGCATCTGGCGATAGTTCGAGCGGAACGTGAATTCGGCCAGATACCGGTTCATGTACTTCTGAGAGACGTGGATGTGGGTGCTCGCGATGGAGCGCTTGAACAGCCACCAGAACGACTCGACGTTGTTGGTGTGGTGCGTAGCGTCGTGCCGATAGTCGTAATAGGCGAACTCCTTGGCGCCGTGCTTCACGGTCCCGTGCTTGAACCCGTCGCCGTCCAGTAAACCGTAGGACATCAGTTCGTCGGTCGACACGATGGAGCCCGGCTCGACGTTGCGCAGGGTTACTTCGCGCAGGGTGGCCTTCTTGATGTTCGGGATGACTTCCGCCGACATCCGGCCGCCACGCTCTTTCATGCCCATGACGATGGTCTTGCCAGCCGCACCGCGACCGCGCTTGCCGGGGCGATGGCCGCCGACGTAAGCCTCGTCCAGTTCGACGTGACCGCGCATCAGGTCGAAGCCGTCAGCCTTCTCCATCAGTTGACGGATCTGCTGGCCCATCCGCCACGCGGTCTTGTACGTCACGCCGACCGTCCGCTCGATCTCCTTGCCTGACACACCGTGCCGGGTCGTGACGAACAGGAAGATCACGTAGAACCAGGTCTGCAGGGACGTGCGGCTGTCCTGAAAGATCGTACCGGCGCACGGGTACAGGTGGGCACCACAAGCGGCGCAGGCATACGCCTTACGCTTGGCGATCCGGTGAAAGGTGCTCTCGACGCCGCAAGCCGCGCAAACGTGGCGGGCACCGAAGCGGACTTCCATCACATGCTGGAGGCACGCGTCGTCATCCGGGAACCGCTTGAAGAAATCGCGAACTGTGAACTTCTCGGACATGGGTGCCTCCCGTTGACACCCTGTATATAGGTCCGGGTCGTACTTGCGTCAAGGGGATAATCCCCAAAAATTAAGGCCAATCTATCTGAAGTAGACGTTACTGCAGTTACTAAAATAGAAACTATTCCAGTCAAACTGGAAGCGACGGTTGCGGACGTTAAGCAGGAGGCAATTGCGGTAACTACTGGCGGCGTCGGCTTTACGGCGAGGACTCTGACTGTATTGACGTAACATTTTTTAGACTTATCAGGTGCCGGTGATGCCCTTCCAACCGCACCGCATCGACAACGCGGATCAGCCTATGGCTGTAGCCCTGCCGGCAGAAAGCTTTCGTTCCGGATGCCGGGTTGCCATACTCCCCTGACGGACCGACGACCGATGCGATGGCCGAGACACGCAGAGGAGACGGCAGATGGCGGATGACTACGCCCAGAGCCTAGGTTTCACCGTGGACGGGCAAGAACCCGACACCTTCACGGTGTTCAGGATGCGCGGGCGCGAGGCAATCTCCGAGTTATTCCGCTTCGAGATCGAGACGGTGTCCAGCAATGCCGACCTGGACGCCGCCGGCGTCGTCGGCCAGAGCGCCTGCCTGACCCTGGGTCGCCTCGACCAGTCCCGCAAGATCTACGGGATGATCGAGCGGCTCGAACTGCAGGGCATTACCCCCCAAGGCGACTATATCTATCGGATAATCCTGGTGCCGCGCCTGCAGAAACTGGCGTTGACACGGCAGAACCAGATCCACGGTACCACCGCCGAGATGTCGGTTCGCGAAGTCCTGAACGACGAGTTGACGGCCGGGTCGCTCAAGGGCGCGCCGGCAGCCAAGGTGTCGGGACGGCTCGGACTGAACGACTTCGAGCTGCGGCTGAGCCAACAGTATCCGATGCGCGACTACATCGTGCAGTACGACGAGAGCGATTTCGCCTTCATCTCCAGGCTATGCGAACACTACGGAATTTTTTACTTCTTCGCCCATGAGAACGGACGGGACACCGTCGTGTTCGGCGATTCCCGGATCACCTTCCCGCCGATCGAAGGATCCGGCGACATCGCCTACCGCCCGCCCAGCGGTCTCGCCAACACTGGTGCGGCCGGCGTATTCCGGTTCACCGGCAGCACCAATCTGGTGCCCGCCCAGGTGTGCCTGCGCGACTACAACTATCGGATTCCGAATCTGGCGCTCGAAGTCAACGAAGTGGTCGATGCCGACGGACACGGCGTCGTCGTGGAGTACGGCTCGCATTTTCGCAACCCGCAGGAAGGCCGAGACCTGGCCCGGGTGCGGGCCCAGGAACTGGCCAGCCGCAAGCGAGTGTTCGACGGTGAGAGCGACAGCGTCCATCTGACTGCCGGCGCGGTGTTCGACCTGACCGACCACTTCCACTCCGACTTCAATGCCGGCTACTTGGTCACTTGGATCGAGCACGAGGCGACCCAGGCTCTGCCGGGCATCGCCGAGTTCGCCGGGCCCGACCATCAGACGTCCTATCGCAACCGCTTCGAATGCCAACCGAAGGCGGTCGAGTTTCGGCCGGCCCGGGTCACGCCCAAGCCGAAGATCCCCGGTTTGACGAACGCCATTGTCGATGCCGCCGGCGGAGGGCAGCGTGCCGAGATCGACTCCACCGGCCGCTACAAGATCCGCCAGCAGTTCGACCAGCGCGGCGAAGCCGCCGGCCAGGCGTCGCGCTACATGCGTAAGGCCGAGCCCTACGGCGGCGCCAACACCGGCATGCACTTCCCGCTGCTCAAGGACACCGAGGTGATCTTGGCCTGCGTCAACGGCGACCCGGACCGGCCAATCATCGTCGGCGCCATGCAGAACCAGCAGTTCCCAAGCGTGGTCAGTTCCGGCAGCAACACCATGAACCGGCTGCGCACCACCAGCGGTGCGCTGTTCGAGATCGATGATGGCCCAGCCTCTGGCGGCGGTGGCGGCAGCGCGGGGACCGGCGCCACGCTGGCCCCGCAGCGGGCGCTGGAAGGAACGAACGGCTCGGCAACCGCACCCGGGAAGCCGACCGCCCAGGCACTGGCAGCTCAGCGCGCAGAAGCCGACATCCAAACCTCGGGAGGAGCGACGTCATCCTATGCCCGCCTCCAGGTGACATCCGGTACCGACAGCTACTGGCGGCTCGGCTCGGAGCCGACCGACACCTCTGAGGACACCCGGACGCCCGGGATGTCCGACATGACAGGCGGCGGTTCCGCCGGTGGCGACGGACTATTCGAATACACGGCCGGCGACCGGACCTCGCTGATCGCGGGCTCGAGTTACACTCAGGTAGACGTGAATCGCCTGGACTATGTGGCTGGCAAGCTCCGGATGAGCGCAGCCACCCACAACGCTGTGAGCAAGGGCGAGTATCAGATCGTCGCCAAAGGCCTCAGCATCGACATCAAGAAATCGGGCATTACGGACAACTCTTCGCCTGCGACGTCCGCTCCGGCCGGCGAGATCTTCATCGGATCTGATTCCCACACCAAATTCGCTATCCAAGGCGATCTCTGGCTCGGCGTGGAGGGCAGCAACTGGGAGAAGAACAACAAGGTAGCGGTATCGCAGACCTGGGGATCGACTGCCGACTTCATGATGGGCGCCGCGATCGCGATGACCTTGGGCACGGAAATAACGATCAATCTCTCGGTCGCGATCGGTATTGCCGCAGGCATCAAGCTGGATGTCTTTCTCGGCGTGTCGTTCGACGTGCGAATTGGCCCGCTCTTTGAATTTTCGACCAGCCCTGCCGTGGAACTCGACAGCGTTCTGAAGCTCGCCAACGCGGCCGCATACGTCGGCAACTATGCTGCCTACGCAGTGGTCCGTCCGTTGGCATTGGTGTCTGAATCAGCGAAAGTCTCGGCGCGGAACATCAAGGCGGACATCGAGAGCATCGGCGCTTACCTGGGAACCAAAGTAAACGTCTAACCAACAACACGGTAACGACCATGGACGGACACTTCTCTTCAGACGGTCGGCCTCAGATCGCGGCCGAAGCAGCCCTGTTGGTTGGCCAGGTCACCGAAATCGACGGCAGCACCCCGGTCATCCTGATCGACGAGCGCCTGGAGCGAGGCCGGCGCGCGCCGAGTTGCCTGATCGAACCGATGGCGGGCGATACGGTTCTGGTCGTTGGGGTCGACGGCGAAGCAATTGTTCTGGCAGTCCTGAGCCGTACGGCGGATGCGCCCGCGGTCCTCTCAGTTCCCGGCACCGATGCCGTAACCTTGTCCCAGCCGCAACTGGCGGTGCGGTGCGAAACGCTGGAGATGGACGCCGACCGCACTACCCTGCGCAGCCGGGTCGCCCAGGTCGCCGGCCGAACCTTGAACGCGGTGGCTGAACGGCTGGACGTCGTTGCCCGCACTCTGCGGCGCTCGGCCGACCACGAGTTCAGCCACGCCAAGACCGCGTCGCGCACCGTTGAAGGCACCGAGACCGTGACCGCCGGCGAAATGATGCTGGAGGCGCGGTCGGCCCTGACGCAGCGTGCCGGTATCGTGCTGGTGGATGCTCGCGAGGATGTGCGCGTGAACGGCGAACGCATCACCATGGGTTAACCCGGTGTCAACGATGATGCGCAGCGACCCCGCCGAAGTCGCTGGCCGCCATCTGGCCGCCGGCCGGGTGACGGAAGCAAAGGCGATCTTCGAGAATCTCCTGCGCGCCGAGCCGACCCACGTGCGGGCGCTGTGCGGCCTCGGGACCATCGCCCTGCGCGGCGGCGAGGTGTCACGGGCGCTGGAATTGATCGGGCACGCCGTCGCCATTGCCCCGACCGACGGAATGACAGTCGGAAACCTCGGCGTGGTCTATCTGGCGCAAAACAAGCTGATCGAGGCCGAGGACTGCTTCAGACGCGCCCTGGATCTGGAACCGTCCCAGCCCGAGTTGCACGCCAACTTCGCCAGCACCCTGCTGGCGCGTGGCGACCGCGAAACCGCGCTCAAGGCGCAACGCCGTGCCGTCGATTTGGCCTCGGACTCCGCGGCGCAACGCTTCAATCTGGGCAATGTGCTGGTTGCGGTCGGGCGGTCCGCAGAAGGCGCGGAGGCGTACGAATCCGCACTTGAGATCGAGCCGAATCACGTTGGCGCCCTGAACAACCTGTCCATTCTGCACAAGAAGGCCGGAAGGCTCGACGCCGCGCAGGCGTTGCTGGACGAAGCCCAGTTGCACGACCCAATGAACCCGGAACTGATGGCCAACCATGCAGACATCCTGCTGCAGCGTGGGCATTGCGACCAGGCGCTGGAAATCATGCGTCGGGCGGCAGGTCAGGCGCCCGGGAACCCTGCGCTGCAACTCTCGCTCGGCACCATGCTGATGGAACTCGGCCGTCTCACGGAAGCCGGCCAGGAGTTGGCAAACGCGACGCGCAAGGCGCCGGAAAGCCCCGACATCGCCCTTGCGCTGGGCCGGCTGCTGCGTCGGCAGAATCAACTCGATGCAGCCCAGGCCGCTGCCGACCGCGCCGTAAATCTAAGCGTCAAACCAGGGGCCGCCGGAGTCCTGGCAACGGAACTTCTGCTGATGCGGGGTCGGTACGAGGCCGCCTGGGACAAGCTCGACGCCCTGGCGTCGCTGTCTCCGCTGCCCATTGCCGAACCCGACCTGAGTGCCTCCGTCGACCTCTCGGGCATGGAGATCCGACTGATTGCCATCGACGCCGCTACCAGCGTGTTCGCCACTCGCTTCGTTCCGGCGCTGGCAGCGCGGGGAGCGGTGCTGACGGTGATCTGCCCGCCGGTTCTGGCACGGCTGTTCACGTCGATACCGGGTGTCGACCGGGCGGTACCATCACCGGACCTGCACCTTGCCGAGCTCGGTGAGGATGGAGTGCCGACCCTGCTCCTGGACGCATTGCCGCGTCGGTTGCGGGTCACACCGGATCATCCGGCAACCACCTTGCCGAGCTTCGCGATTGAGTTGGGTGCGGTTGAAACGGCCCAAGACCCGTCGCTGCGCCGGATCGGCCTTTGGTGGGAAGGTCCCGGTCCACGGTCAGGCCTGCTTGAAGCTCTGGCCGGCGTCCCCGGGGTCCAGATCGTGTCGCTTCAGACCAGTCCCTTGCGCGACGGAGCCCGTGAACTTCTGACCGGCTTAGGTATCGCCGACCGTGGTGAAGCGATCACCGACTTCCTCGACCTTGCCACGGCCCTTCAAGAGGTCGACGTGCTGGTGACACCGGACGGGCCGGTTGCTCACCTCGCCGGCAGTTTGGGCGTTGAGACCTGGGTGTTGGTCGACTGCAACGGGTCCTGGTATTGGCCAAACGGCAGCCAGCCATCGCCGTGGTATCCGAACAGCCGGGCATTCCGGCAGTCAGTGGACGGCACTTGGACCGCCGCGCTGGAAGCCCTGCGCGCCGCACTGGCTGCCGCGCCCGCCGCACCGGACGCCGCCCCCACGCCGAGTGGAGACCCCGCATGACCGAGACCGAAGCCTGGATGCCCTCGCTCTCGAATCCGCCTGAGTTCGCCGGCCCGCTGCTGTCCGGGCTGCGTCGAGTCTTGCCGGCGATGTTCGATGCCGCCCTGCAGGCCCCGGAGCACCCGACCAAGCCGTTCTCGGCAACGATGGACGTCACCGACGACCCGTCGGCCGGCCTCACCGTGGTCGGCAGCGACCTGCAGCGCGATGACTACGGCCCGCGCGACGCATTGTTCCTGTCGTTCCACGGCGAAGCGAAATTCAAGCACGGGGAACTGCGGGTGACCGGCGACGCAGTGCTCGACCTGGCGACCAACGCCATCCTTCGGCTACGACTGAGCGAACCAGCCGCCCTGTAGCTATCCCCCTAGCAGCTGCCCTGTCAGGCCAGAACCATCACCACCGGTTGCGCCGGGCTGATCGAGATGCCAACCATGTTCGGACTCATGCCGTTGTGGCCCGAAATGTCCAGCATGCGGGTCACAGGCGAGACCCCCTGGATCACCTTGAACGACGAGGAATAGTTTTGGCTGGGCCCCATCACCATGCCGGTCGCCACCCCCAGGTTCACACCGACATTGTCGCCCATGGTGATCGGCTGCATGGTCAGCAGATTGTGGTTCGGCATCATCATGGTGAAGACGTTGAACACAGTCGGTATCGAAACCGGACGCATTGAGAAGTTCGGATAAGGAATCGGGACCGGCACCACCACCGGCGTCAGGCAGACGTCGGGAAACGCGAACCCGAGGGCGGGGATCGGACCTTGCGCGTTCAAGAACACCATCGTCCCCTCCTCTAGCGTTGCTGCTGTCGCAGCCGGCGGTCGACCGCGATCGGGTCATAAAGTTCGGCAATCTCGCGGTCCCGGTCGGTGCCCAGCATGGTCGCCCGTCCATTGCCGTGCGCGATCGGCTCGAAGGTCGCCCCGTGCACGTTCAGACGGTAGACGTTGGCGCCAGACAGATCCACGCCGGTCAGGTCGGCATAGGAGGTGTCGGCATTGGTCAAGTCGGCGCCGCGGAACCGCGTGCCGCGAGCCGAGACCGATTTCAACTGAGCAAGCTCCATGCGGCACCCATCGAGCACCGCACCATCGAGCACCGCACCGTCCAGCGCCGCCCCGTCGAAGATCGCGTAGGTCAGGTTCATATCCGACATAACGGCCCGGGTCAGGTCGGCCTTGATGAACAGCGACATCGGAGCCTGGGCGCCGGACAACGTGGCGCCGCTGAGCACCGCATCCTGGAAATTGGATTGCGTCAGTTCGGTCCCAGACAGGTTCGTCCCGACGAAGGACGACTTCATGAAGTTGCAACGCGCCAGGGTGAGGCCGGACAGATCCAACCCGTCGAACTGAGCTTCCATCAACATGACGGTGTCCAGCCGTATCCCCGCCAACGGGCATTCGCGCAGATCCGTGCCCGTCACCATGACCCGCTCCAGGTCGGCCTCGGTCAGATCGCACTTTCGGAACTCTGCCTCCAAGATGGCACACCGCATCAGACGCGCGCCGGCGAAAGACGCCCCCGTCACCTGACCGGTGACGATGGTCATGGAGTCGGCGGAGACACGGTCGAAGCGCGCCTCGGCCAGATTGCACTTCAGGAACGAGGTCTCGCTCAGTTCCGCCTCGTCGAACCGTGCCCGGCTGAGGTCGCAATCCACGAACTTCGCGGCCTTCAGCGTGCCGCCGGCGAACCGAGCGCCGACGAAACGGCACTGCAGGAAGGTCGTGCCGTCCATCCGCACGCCCGACAGATCCACGCCATTGAAATCACATTCGAAGAAGGTCGACGCCGGCACCGACCGGCCGGCAAACGACCAGCCGACGAACGACTCCTGAAGGACCTCGCCGTCGTAGCTCAGGATCGCGTCGAGTTCATCCGGCGACATTGGCAGCCCGCATCAGGTTGGTTCCCAAGGAGTTGACACCGGTGAGGTCGCAGTTGGTCAGATCCATCTCGTCAAGATTGGCGCGGTAGAGGTTGGCGTGCCGCAGGCTAGCCCCACGCATGTCCACCCGGCGCAGCACCGCCTCGGCGAACGTCGCGGCACCGGCATCGGCCCCCGCCAGAACCGTTTCCACCAGCACAGCACGGCGCAACGAAGCCCGGGTCAGCCGAGCGTCGGTCAGATTCACCTTGCCCAGGTCCGAGCTGTCCAATTGGGCGGCGTGAAGATCCACGCCGATCATGCTGGCCGAGTTCCAGCCGGAACCCGGCGCAATCAGATCGCGCATCACCGAGCCGTCATAGACGGCACCACCGACACTGCCGGTACCTGAGAAATTCGCCCCGGTATAGTCGCCGTCGCGCTGGGTGCAGGCTACCAGCGCCGACCGCGCGAAGGTGGTGCCGCGTGCCGACAGGCGATCCATCGTCGCCTGAAGGAAGATGCACTGGTGGAACTCGGCACCGTCGAGCACGGCCTCGACCAGGGCGGCGGTCATGAAGATCACCTTGGTGAGCCGGGCTTTCGACAGATCGGCGCGCGCCAGATCGGCGTTCAGCGCGATCACGTTCTCCATCGTGGTTGCCGACAGGTCGGCCTCCACCAGCTTCGCGGCAACGAGGCGCGCATCGGTCAGGTCCGACCGCGCAAACCGAGTGCCCTGAGCCTCGACCGTCGACAGGTTCGCGCCGCGCATCGCACAGTCGGAGAAATCCGCACCTGTCAAAACGGCACCGGTGAACACCGCGTCCTCCAGCGCCGCACCGCGGAAATTCGCGTTCGTGAGGTCGGCCTTCTCGAACAGCGCCCCGCTCAAGTCGAGTCCCGAGAAGTCGGCGCCGACCAACGTCGCACCGGCCCAATCGCGACCGGACAAATTGCCGCCTGCCGCCAGACATTCCCGGACCGCCTGCCCGAGAAAGGCGGACGCCTCGACCCGCATCGGCTCAAGCGGTGCCAACGGCTCCGGACTGATCCGCCGTCCGGCCAGGAATCCGTCTTCAAGCTTGCCGGCCGCGTCCTCGACGCTGGCCCGCACCTGAGCCATGGCCGCCTTCTCATCCATCGCGGGCGGCGTCGGCTGGGCCGCCATCAGCGGCTTCACCATCCCGGATGTCTGCGGACCGAGTTCGTCGATCTTGGCGTTGACCGCCGCCATCGCGTCGCCCGCGGGTCCATCGAGGCCGAGTTGCTTGAGGAATGCGTCGACGCCCTCGGGATCGGCAGCATCGACCGGTCGGGTCGGTGGCTCGACCTGGCCGTCGGCCGTCAGATCCATCCCGTTGACCTGCTCGATCAGAGGCGCGGTCATGCGGCCTTCCGGTCGGCCCTCGGCTCGGGCCTTCAACACCGCCTTCTCCTCGTCCGACAACGGGCCCTCGACTGCCCGGATCGCCTGCAGGGCGGCCACGATGTCAGCGAACGGATCTTCTGCCGGCGGGGCTTCGCCCTCTGGCACCAGTTCGGCGCGCAGGGACTCCAGGGACGGCATGCCGCCCGGCAGAACCGGCGGGGCCCCGTCCGGCGGAGATGGGAACGCCGCCGCGGCTGCTTTGATCTTGGCGGCGCTCGCGGCATCGACCAGGCTGCCGCCCGGCCCCGCCACCACGCCACTCACTTCCTTCAGCAACACAGCTGCCTGCTGCTTGGCGTTCGCAATCTCCTGATCACCATACGCCTTGAGGTTATTGAGCGCTTTCGACAAGCCCATCATGTCGACGTCCATCCGCTCAATGTCGCCGGGCGTGATGGTCGGCAGTGCAATCGGCAAGCGCGGCTTCGGGATCGACCCCGGCAACGGCGGCAGCGCCCCCACTGCTTTGTAGGCCTGCGCAACCGTCGCCTCGATGCGCTTGTCCCACTTCTCTTCGCGCTCGGCCGCCAGTGCCTCGCGCTCGGCCGAACGGTCTGCCCGGTCGATTTCCGAGATGTCGGGCCGTAGCGGCTTCTCATTGAAGAAGCTCAATGCCGCTGTTTCAGGGTCGGTTCGCTCCTTCAGCGTGCCGGCATAATGCTCGACCGAGCGCGGCGGATCGCCAAGGCGCTCATAGGCCAGCAGGGTATCGGCCACGTCCTTGCCGTCGATGTCGGCGATCTCGCACCCACCGCGGTAGATCACCACGCCTTTCAATTGGCCAGGAAACAGCACCACGGTCTCACACCGCATCTCGGTCTCGGTCAGCGTCCGGGCTCCGTCGCGCTCAAGGTTCAAGAACGCCCGGACCCGCATGCCCGGCAGGCGGCTCTGGATCACCGGATGGTCGGGATGCATGCCGGCGATCCGGATACGCTCGTCACCGGCGAAAAACCCTGTCGCCCACTGATCGGATGGAGCTGTGTTGTAGAAGGCCCAGTCGAAGTCGACGGCATGGCCCGGGTGGTGGTTCTTCAACCAGGCATCGTCGTAGGTACCGGCGTAGCGCTGCCGTGCCGGCACCATGACGTCCATGGGGGCGACGCCGACCGGCTGCGGCGCGTGTGCCACGTCCAGGATCAGATCTGCCGCGTCTTCGATGTTCGGAAGCCGCACCCTCCGCCCCTCGGACAACGCCGCCTGCGCGGCGTAGCCGGTGCCGGTTGGGTTCGCGGCAAAGTCGGGGCCACCGAACGCCCTCTCCCACACCAGCGGCATCCGCTCGAACGGCAGTGGCTTCGTGAACACCGCCCCGTCGTTGAACAGTTCCCAGTAGCGATCGCCAAAGACGGTTAACGGTTTGCGCACCGACCCGACCGCAAACTCCACCGCCATCTGCGTCACTGCCTGCCCGCCCGGGGCCGCGGCCTCGCCGATCATTACTACCTCGCCTCTCGGTTTCGGCATGCCGACGTCGAGGGGAATGGAACCGAGCGCGCCGGCCGTCATCGGCCACATCTTGGTTTCCAGATCGAAGTCGCTTGGATCGAGAAGATCAAAATAGCCCAGCGCGGTTACGAAGAAGTAGACCTTCGGCGGCTCCCGCTGAGCCCGGCTCAGAAGGCCGAGCCGCATGGGTTTTACGATCGTCATCCGCTCCTCGGTCGCCGCCCCTTGGACATTGACCAGACCTTGCCTATCCGGTTGACTCCCATGCCCACTAGATCTAGCGTTTGGCATGGATGTCCTGGCCCGAGAAGATCTGCCGTTTCCGCAGTCGCTGCCGGAATTTCAGTGCTTTTTTCCCGACGACGCGGCCTGTGCTGCATATCTCGAAAAGGCCCGCTGGAATGGTGGGTTCGTCTGCCCGAGATGCGGCGTTGTCGGCGAACCGTTCCGTTTCGAGGCGCGTCCGGGCGTTCTGCGCTGCCGCGCCTGTCGCAAAGACGTAAGCCTGATGGCTGGGACTGTCATGGAGCGCAGTCACACGCCGTTGTCGACCTGGTTCTGGGCGGCTTACCTGATGGCCAGCCAGACGCCCGGAATGTCGGCCGTTCAATTTCAACGGCAACTCGGCCTGTCGCGCTATGAGACTGCATTCGGCATCCTTCACAAGCTCCGCGCCGCGATGGTGCGCCCAGAGCGCGACAAGATTGGCGGCAAGCCGCAAGAGCATGTCGAAGTGGATGAAACGTGGGTTGGAGGGCGCACCCGAGGCGAGGGCCGGGGAGTCCATCACAAGGTTCTCGTCTCCTGCGCCGTGGAGGTGCGTCGCCGCAAGCCGGGAACCAAACTCGACAATCGGAAAGACGGTCGCTACGCGGGACGCGTTCGTCTCGCCGTCGTCCCCGACCGCAGCGCCAATTCGCTCGGCAGTTTCGTCGAAAACGCCGTTGCTCCCGGATCGCTGATCGTCACCGACGACTGGAGCGGCTATGCCGGGCTTCGCAAGCGCGGATTCGACCACCACGCGATCGCCGAATGCGGAGACCCGGAGATCGCAGAGGAATTCCTGCCGATCATCCACTTGGTCTTCGCCAATCTGAAGACCTGGATCAATGGCATCCATCACGGCGTCAGTGCCAAGCATCTGCAAGCCTACCTCAACGAGTTCACGTTCCGCTTCAATCGGCGCTTCTATCCGTTCAACTCGTTCCGCTCACTGCTCGGAATCGCCGGCGGGGCCGCAGCGCCGACCTTCGACGGGCTCTACTCGGGAGAATGGACTCACCCTACATTTAGTGGGTGTGGGTAACAACCGGATAGGCAAGGACCAGACCATGCCAGAGCCTGTCCGAGGCCGCCAGATACTTGACTCGATTGCTTAGCTTCGATCCGATGCAGATATCAGAATCAGACCACATTACACACTTGTCATGAAACTGGGCTTCAAGGAGCCTGTTGCTGAATGAGTCTGGCTTGACGGCATGAAGCAGCTATCCGGTGATTTTGCCCTCAGACGGCATTTTTCTTGTCCAATTGCTTCAGTTCAAGAGCCATTTTCCACCCTTTCTTCCTCTGCGGACGGACTCCGAGTGTAGTTTTTTGATGTTGTGGGCGGCGCAGTGCAGGTTCCATTCACCCTGGGTCTCCTGCTCCCCGCGCATCATGAATCCGTCTGCGCCCTGGGTCTCCTTCATTTGCCCGAACACCGGTTCCACGGTCTGGCCGCGCAGCCGGTAAAGTTTTCGGCCCCGTTGGGTCAGGAGCTTACGCTCCATCTGGTCACGGGCACTCATGTCCCTGGGTATACGGCCCCGGGGTGGTGGAGCATCACGCATCGCCTTGCGCTGCTTCCAATCCTTAGTGGTGGCGATCAGGTATTCGCATTCCGCTGTTTCCGTGGCCGCGTTCTCGTCAGACCAATAGCCCGCGTCAAACAGGCCAACCCCCAGCACCGCCTCGTCGCCGGTCACCGCCTCCATCATCGTCAGGGTCCGGGCAATCATCGGGGCCAGTTGGCGAACGTCGTTGGCCTGGTTCGTCACATCGGTGGCGAGGATGATCTGGTCCGCCGTCACCACCGCCTGGGCATTGTACCCCTGGAGATATCCCTTGCGGCTCTTCATGATCCGGCTGTCCGGGTCGCTCACGTTGGCCTTGGCCTCTTCCTTGACAACCGCCTCGGCTGTCTTCGGCTTCCGCCCGCGTTTGGCTTTTCCGTTCGCCTTTTCCTCGGCAATCCGGGCGTTGATCTTCTCCTGCTGCTCGACCCGTTGATGGTCGGCTTCGCGCAAGAGACGTTCATGACAGGAGCGAAGACGGGACAGCCGATCTGACGGCTTCCTCAGCCCGACGGGAACATCGTCACCTCGGCCCTCCCCGAACATCCCGTCCTCGGCGGCATCGATCGCCTCGGCCTCCGACAGCATGGCGGCAACCTCCGCCTCCAGGGACTTCGAGGTCTGGTTCGCCGCAAGCGACGCATTTGCCTTCACCTTGGTCCCATCCAGCGCCACCACGCCCAACCGCACCAGCCCCGCCGCATGACACAGCTTCAGGACCTCCACGAACAGGGTCTCCAGGTCGCCCCGGTGCCGCTTGCGGAACCGCGCTATCACGCTGTGGTCGGGAACCTCGGCGCACACGATCGTCCGAAACCCAGCATCCCGCACGCACAGGCGCTCGATCTTGCGGCTTGAGCGTTGCCCGTTCGCATACGCATAAACAAGGAGACTAACCATCATCCTCGGCGCGAACGGTGGCGCTCCCGACCCACGCTTCCGGTAGTGCGTCTCGAATGCCGATAGATCCATCAAACCCACGGCATCCAGAAGAAGGTGCACGAGGTCTGTGTCCGGAACCCAATCCGCCATGTCCACCGGCAGAAGAAACCGCTGCCTACGATCTGGTTCTCGGTAAAAATTTGCCATCTCCCCCCCCTTCAAATTGCCTCTCCCAACGGAATCAGGACCCCGTCAGTGGGTCAAGCGGAGATCGTCGGTGGAACCGGTGATTCTGCAACAGCCTCCAAGACGCCAGAATTCTCGCTAAGTATTGTGAACATGAACGCCAGACACTGGGTTTCGACCGTGACCGGCAGATGAAGAGGGAGAACGACCAATGCCAATACCTGCTTATTTGACGCTGAGCGGCGCCAATCAAGGCGACATGTCCAGCGGGGCCTCAGGCGCCGACTCCATCGGCACCTTGTCCAAATCGGATCATGAGAACGAGATCCAGGTCCAAGCGTTCAAGATGAACATCGTGGTCCCGAAGGACCCGCAGTCGGGTCAACCGACCGGCCGTCGCATTCACACCGGAATCACCTTCACCAAGGTAATGGATAAGTCTTCGCCGATGATCATGCAGGCCTTGGCCACCGGCGAACAGATCAAGAAGGCAATCTTCAAGTTCTTCCGCACCTCGTCCGGCGGTACTCAGAGGCTGTTTTGGAAGTCATTGGATGGGGTTTCGCCGTGGGCGATTATCTGATTCAAGCTGTGGATGTGGACCGATCAGAGCCGTGGCCGGATGGCCAAGATTGCGAAGAAAACCAAGCGCTACCCGTCTGACCTGACGGACGAGGAATGGGAGCGGATTGCGCCACTCATGCCCAAGCCGGGTCGTATGGGGCGTCCTCGCGAGGTCGAATTCCGCGAGGTGCTGAACGCGGTGCGCTATCTGGTCCGCTCCGGTTGCGGCTGGCGAATGCTGCCGATCCACTTCGGAGCGTGGCAAACGGTCTACGCTTGGTTCCGTGAACTGGCGCGCCGCTTCCTGTTCCAGACCATCCACGATCTGGCCTTGATGGTCGATCGCGAGCGGGCCGGGCGCGAGGCCAGCCCCTCGGCGGGGGTGCTCGACAGCCAGACGGTGAAGGCCCCGGCCCCAGGCGCGCAAAGGGGTTACGACGCCGGCAAGAAGACCGTCGGCCGCAAGCGCCACATCGCCGTGGACACCGACGGCAGACTGCTGATGGTCAACCTCACGCCCGCCGACATCTCCGACAGCGCCGGTGCCCAGATCATCCTGGACGGCATCCGCAAGCGCTGGCCCTGGGTCAAGCACCTGTTCGCCGACGGCGCCTACGACCGCCTGAAACTCATGGACAAGGCCGCCTACCTCGACTTCGTCATCGAGGTCATCCGACGGTCCGACGACCAGAATGGCTTCAAGGTCTTGCCCCGCCGCTGGGTCGTCGAAAGAACCTTCGGATGGATGGTCCGGTGGCGGCGCCTCGTGCGCGACTACGAGAGCCGCATCGACGTCTCCGAGGCAATGATCCTCGTCGCCATGGGCGGCAATCTCCTACGCAGAAACGCCCACCCCTGAATTCCAAAACGGACTCTCAGGAGCAGTACTACACCGTCGAACTGGAGGAAGCATTGATCACCGAAGTCACGCCCTGGTTCCCGAACGCTCTGGACACGGCGAACGGGTCGATCGGCCACATGGAAGACGTATCGATCTCCTATAAGAAGATCACGACCACTCATGAGGTTGCCGGAACGTCGGGCGCGGACGACTGGAACACCTGATCGAGAATTCCGACAGGGTCGGAGCCGCTGAGCATACTCGGCGGCTCCGGCTTGCGGGTTGAACGATGGCTGCCCTTGAATCCCACATCGAAGCCCAGGCACGCTATCGCGCCGGTGATCTCCTCGGTGCGAAGGTATTGTTTGAATCAGCGCTTGCCGATGATCCAAATCACTGGGCGAGCAGGCATGATCTGGGCTTTCTGCTTCGCCAGTTGGGAGAGCGTGCCGGCGCGTTTCATCATATCCGGGCATCCATTGCACTGGCACCGGAGCACGCGGTTGGGTGGACTACGGCAGGATTGCTGAGCGGCGATGCCGGTTCATTCCAAACTGCACGGCGTTCGATTGATCGTGCCCGCCTCATCGCGCCGACAGAACCAACCGCCCTGATTGCCCAGGCCGATCTGGCGGATGACGACGAATGTCCGACTTTTGCAGCACAGTTGTCCGCACGGCTTCGGCAGTCAGGCTTACCTGACCGTCTGCGAGCGCGGTTGCTGCATGCATTGGGACGTGTTCTGGATCGCCTCGGTGACACCCAGCAAGGATTCGCCGCGGTATCGGCGGCCCACGCGATAAGGCGGCGGATCCAGCCATACGACCCGGCCGGCGACACCGAGTTCTTCGCATCGATCCAGGCGGTCTGCGGAACCTCCTGGTGGGATCGCCCCGGATCTGACGTTCGAGCCGACATCCGGCCGATATTCATCGTTGGCATGCCGCGATCCGGCACCACGATGCTCGAGCAGATGCTGTCACGGCACTCAGACGTAACCGCCGGTGGCGAGACAGTGACGCTGCAGTCCCTGCTGTTCAGTGACCTGCCCCGGCGCCTGGGCCAACCTTTCCCCGACTGCCTGGCGTCTGCTGCGCCCGCCGACTACGCATGGGTTGCCGCACGCTACAGGGAGTTGATGCAGGACCGGTCGTCCGGCGCGACGGTGTTCACCGACAAGTTGCCGGCCAATTTCCTGCTTGCCGGCCCGATCCTGAAGATCTTTCCCGGAGCACGGATCCTCAATCTGGTCCGGGACCCTCTCGATACCTGCGTTTCGTGCTATCTGACCGACTTCGCCCTCGGCCACAATTACGCCACCGACCTCGGCGATCTCGGTCACCATTTTCGGCTGTATCAGTCCTTGATGTCGCATTGGCACGGTCTCGGCGATCCGCGTCTGTTGGACGTCGATTACGAAGGGCTGGTCGCCGACCCCGAAGCCGGCCTGACTCACGTGCTCACCCAGTGTGGTCTCGACTGGGACCCGGCATGTCTGGAGTTCAGCCGCTCGTCCCATCCGGTCAACACCGCCTCCTGGCAGCGGGTTCGCAGGCCGCTGGACACCGCTCGAGCCGGCCGGTGGCGGCGTTTCGACCAGCAACTCGGCCGCCTGATCGGGTCGCTGACAAGCACCGATCAGACACCTGAAGACCGAGCCCGACGCGCGCTGGTGTGGGAGCCGAACCTGAAGACGGAATCGTTGATGCTGACCGAGGCGGCCACCAGCTTGCGCGACCCCAGCAGAACGACCCGTCGGTTCACCCGCCTCACACCGTTGCTAGCGGCCGATCCACGAAGCCTGTTTCTGGCGGCCGCGTCGGCCGAGCGGCAATCACAGTGGATGCTTGCCCGAACATTCTTGCGATCCGCCGCGAGGGCTGCGCCCGGGGTTGCGGCCATCTACACCAATCTGGCAGTCGCCCACGGCCGCCTTGGCGAAACTGCGGCCGCCACCGACGCCCTGCGCCGTGCCTTGTCGCTTACCCCGAATGCACCGGAGGCGGCGTCAAACCTTGGCAATTTCCTGGCGCCGCACGACTGGCCAAGGGCAGCGACCTCTCACCGTCGCGCCACCATGCTGACACCGGCCGATCCCGGTCTCTACGTGAATCTGGGAATGACGTTGATGCGTGAAGCCGCGGCAGTCCCAGCGACCGAACGGGCACTGCATCGTGCCATTGCTCTGGATCCCACGAGCCAGTCGGCAGGGCTGTCATTGTATCACCTTGAATCAGCGACAGAGCATCCCGAGGTCGCCCTGACGCGGCTAGATCGCCTGCGATGCGCCCAACCCACCGTCGGAGAAGTGCACTATGAGCGGGGATGCGCGCTGCGCGACGCCAACCGAGACCACGACGCGGCGGACAGCCTCCGGCGCGCCATCGTCCTGGCCCCGGAGTTCACCGCCTGGCGGCACGTGCTGGACTCGCTTACCGGCCACGCTTCGCGCGCTGCTCCCATCGACTACGTCCGCGAGCTGTTCGATCAGTATGCCGAGCGATTCGATCACCACCTGACCGAAGGATTGCGCTACCGCACGCCGGTCGCGCTCAGCGAGGCGATCGGCCGGGCGGAGCCGCCGCGTCGGCGGTTCGGGCGGGTCCTCGATCTAGGCTGTGGCACCGGATTGATGGGCGCGGCGCTGCGTGATCGCTTCGCGTTCGACCACCTGACCGGTGTCGATGTTTCCGGCGCCATGCTGGCCAAGCTGGCTGAGAAGGGCGGCTACGACGTCACCGCGGAAGCCGACATCGAGACGTTCCTTGAACGCTCTGACGTTGGCTACGATCTGATCGTCGCGGCCGACGTCCTGGTCTATTTCGGCAGCTTGGAGCGGTTGCTTGCGGGTGCCCGTCGCGCGCTGGTCCCGGGAGGCATTCTCGCCATCTCGGTTGAGGAAGGAACCGGTGCGGCACCGTTCGAGCTGAAACGGCACGGTCGGTACGCCCATCGCCGCGACTACATTGAAACCACGGCAGGGGCTGTCGGGTTGAACACCCGTCTGGCCGAAACGGCTGAACTCCGCGACGAAGGCCGTCAGCCGGTTGTCGGTTTGCTGATGGTGCTGACCGACAACCGGCTCCAGCCGACCTGAACCCTATGCCTCGAAGTCGTAGGTAAAGCTGCCGTCCTCGGCGATACCCACCTTGAGCGCCGATGCCTCCTGCTCGTCCCCCAGCCGCTGCAGGATTTCGGTGGAGATCTCCGGCAGCAGGGTGCGGTTGATGATGTGGTCAATGTTCCGGGCACCGGTCTCGACCTCGGTGCAACGCTGCGTGATTTGCTCCACCACCGCGTCGGTATACTCGAACCGCATCTTCTGGCTGCTGCGTAGCCGGTCCCCAACCTTGTTGAGTTTCAGGCGCACAATGCCGCCCAACGCCTCGGCCTTCAGCGGGAAGAACGGCACGATCTGCATGCGTGCCAGCAGCGCCGGCTTGAAGTGATGGCTGAGTTGCGGACGGATCGCTTCGGTCAGCTCTTCGACCGACGGCTTGGGATCGCGCATCCCGAGTTCGGTAATGACGTCGGTCGCGAGGTTGCTGGTCAGGAACACGATGGTGTTCTTAAAGTCGATCTCCCGGCCCTCACCGTCCGACAGCGTGCCCTTGTCGAACACCTGGTAGAACAGGTTCATGACCTCCAGGTCGGCCTTCTCGACCTCGTCGAGCAGCACCACCGAGTACGGCCGCTGCCGGACCGCCTCGGTCAGTACCCCACCCTCACCGTACCCGACATAGCCCGGAGGCGAGCCGACCAGCCGCGACACGGTGTGCTTCTCCTGGAACTCCGACATGTTGATCGAGATCATGAAGCGCTCGCCGCCGAACATCTGGTCGGCGACGGCGGTCGCGGTCTCGGTCTTACCGACACCGGACGAGCCGACGAACAGGAACACGCCCATCGGTGCGTTCGGGTTGTTCAGCCCGGCCTTGGCCGCCCGGATCCCCTGGTCAATGACCGCGATGGCATCGTCCTGCCCCTTGATCCGGACCTTCATGCTCTCAGCGAAGCCGAGCGCGTTCTTAGCCTCGTCGCGGACCATGCTGCCAAGCGGAACTCCGGTCCAATCCGCGATGACCTGGGCCACTGAATCGGATGTGACCTCATAGTGCACCAACGGGTCGTAGCCCTGCAGCGCCGCCAGTTCGGCCCGGGTCGCATCGATCTGACGCCGGATCTCCACCGGATCGCTTGGGATGTCCGCGGCCGGCGTTTCGACCACCGGAGCTTCATCGTCCTCCGAAACAGCATCCTCTGCGTCGGGTTCCGCTGTCGGCTCCTTGTCATCCGGCGTCGATCCGGCATGCAGCGCCGCGCGCAGTGCCAGCACGCGGTCGACCAACCCACGCTCTTTGTTCCAGCGCTCGCCAAGCGTGACCAATTCGGCCTCGACCTTGGCGATCTGCTCGTTGAGCTCGGTCACTCGATCGTCGGAATCCAGGTTGTCCGACGCCAGATCCCGCTCGATCGCTTCCAGCTCGCGCTTGAGCGTCGCGATCCGGCGCTCGGCATCGTCGACGACCGCCGGCTTGGCGCTTTGGCTCAACTTCACCCGCGCCGAGGCCGTATCGAGAACGTCGACCGACTTATCCGGCAACTGCCGGCCGGAGATGTAGCGCGCCGACAGGTGAGCGGCGGCGCTGACCGCGTCGTCGCGGATGTAGACGCCGTGCGCACCTTCATAGATCCCGCGAATACCGCGCATGATGGTGACGGCGTCGTCCGGTGACGGCTCGTCGAGCTTCACCAGTTGGAAACGCCGGGTCAGCGCCGGGTCCTTCTCGAAGTACTTCTTGTATTCCGACCATGTGGTCGCCGCGATGGTGCGCAGTTCACCCCGCGCCAGCGCCGGCTTCAGCAGATTGGCCGCATCGCTGCCGCCCGCGGTGCCGCCCGCACCGATGAGGGTGTGCGCCTCGTCGATGAACAGCACGATCGGCTTGGGCGATGCCTTGACCTCGTCGATGACGCCGCGCAGACGGTTTTCAAACTCGCCTTTCACGCCGGCGCCGGCTTGCAGCAGGCCCAGGTCGAGGCTCAGCAGTTCAACATTCTGCATGAACTCCGGCACGTCGCCCTCAACGATCTTCAGGGCGAGCCCTTCGACGATCGCGGATTTGCCAACCCCCGGTTCACCCACCGCTATCGGGTTGTTCTTTCGCCGCCGGCCGAGAATGTCGACGATCAGCCGCATCTCGCGGTCGCGAGCGAACACCGGGTCGATCTTGCCCGATCGCGCCTGCTCGGTAACGTTGATGCAGAACCGGCCGATGGCGCTGTCTTCGCTGATGCCAGCCGCGGCGCCCGGTTTGCCATCGCCGCCCGACGTCGGCTTCTGCAACCCCATCGCCGCGGATTCTTCCTTGGAGCCATCGACGATATCCAGCAGCTTGCGCCGAAGTTCGTCGACGTTAACGTCATCCAGAAGGTCCAGATACCGGCCGCCGCCGAACCGTGACCGATCGGCCAGCAGCGCAACAATCAGAAGGCCCGACCGGATCTGACCTAGGCCGAGTTCGACCGAGCCCAACAGCCATGCCGAAGAAATCCATTCGATCAGCACCGGCGAGAACACCGGTCGACCGGTATTGCCGGTCTTGCGGCCCTCAACCTCGCGCTGCAGTTCGCGCTTGAGGTGGGCCGGCTCGATGCCGGCATGCCGCAGAATGAGTTGGAAGTCGCGCTCGGTGTCGTCGACCATGGTCAGCAGCACATGCTCGACCGTAACCTCGTAATTGGTCCGGGACACGCACAGACCGGCCGCCGCTTCGAGCGCCTTTTTGGTATACGGATTCAGCCGGCCCAGCAGCGGCTTCAGCTCGACGGAAATCATGGCTCTCCCTCCCTCTTCATTCGTTCGACGCCGATACCGCGCCTAAGCTGCGGAACGGATGACATTCTCGACCTGTTCGCCTCCGGCAAGCCAGCCGTCATAGCCAAGCGCTGTCGGCTTTCCGAGCTTCCACGGCGACACGTCATCTTCACGCACAATCAGGACGATCTCGTATTCCAGACGGGAACGGATGGTTGCCTCCACCAGGGAAGCCAGTCGTCTGCGGTTCGGCTGACCGGGCAGAAAGCCGCGGTACTCCCCGATGCTCATCGGCCCGATCCACAGGCGAAACTTTCCCATGATGTCCGGAACCTGGTCACCGAGCACCCAATCATCGTTGAGGGTTGAGTTCGCCACCCCGAGACGGCATTTCTGAGCTTCATCCACGGTCGCCCGGCGCGGAACGAATTCTTCGACCCGGGTTCGCACTCCGTTGAATTGGTGCGATATCAGCGTTTCCAGCATCATCGCGGAGCGGCCGGCCAGCGCCAGCGGACCTGCAAACGGCAGCAGAGACTCCAACGACAAGGGACTGTCGGCCGAGCGCAAGCTCAGCATTCCCATCAGCGCGATCACATACCCGGAAATCGGATCGGTCGCGCCCGACCGGTAGGTGGCGGCATGGCGGTATTTGCGCCAGATCTGGTAGACGATCTCAATGGCTCGGTGATTGAACAGATCGAGGAAGTCGCGCAGCGTGGCACTGTCGCGATCACGCGCGATTACATGCTCGGTGACGAACGCAGGCAACGGGCTCGACGGCCCGTACAGGCCGAGGAACGGGACCTCGATCTCGAACCGGGATCGGCCTTGTTCGTCCTCGGTCCGGGTGACACTGGTTATATCGGTTGCCGGGAAGCCCATGGTCGGCGTGGCCCGAAAACGCAAACCGGCCACCGAATCCCTCCCCGACACCGGTCCATCGTCGACCGAGCCAAGGGCAAGACGCGCCAACGACACCGCTTGGAAGAATTCGAAGCGAAAGCAGTTCGCAATCAGGTCATCGATTACAGAATCCGGTTCTGCCCGGTTCGCACGCCCCATTGATATCTCACATTCCTCTCGACGCCCTGGATGGTGAGTTGATGCACTGAGTTGATGTTCGAGAACATGTCGAGGAAACGGTCGAACACCGTTCCGAACAAGAACAACTCGGCAGCCCCGCCCAACTTGCTCTCCTGGACGGTGAGCATGAACCGCACGCCGCGCAACACCCCACCGCTTCGCATCCAATCCATCGGTTCAGAGTGGACCGACTGGATGCCCTCAAGCAGCAACTCCATGCGCCGACGTTCCTGCTCGTCAACCTGCGCCCGGACATTGTAGGTGGACAGAATTCTGCCCAGCGCGTGAATGTCCGCCAAGCTGCTGTAGTTCAGCGCCAAGTTGGAAATCAGGATCCACAACAGATTGCGGTCGATCGGCGGCGGAGTCTGGGCGGTCACGCCGATCGGGTTCCGGAAGGTCGCAAAGGTTGGTGACGTTGCGGTCGGCTGGTCGATGGCACCGACCGCCAGCGCCTCCGGTGCTCGACCGTTCGTGCAACTCAGTTCAATTGAAACGGTTTCCGCCGCCATCGGAATGGCCCGGCTCTCGGCGTCGACGAACGAGATGTAAGCGTCAACCGTCTGAGAGGCCACCGCTCCGCGCCGCCTGATTCGGTAATAGACTTCATCACCGGCCTTGCCGACGATCGGTCGGTACGACGCGAATGGCTTGTAGACCACTTGCTCGTTGCGCCCGCGCACCCAACCGACCACCTTCTCGACACCGTAGACGTCGATCTGCCGGTCCCTTCCGCCCATCGGGCGAACCCGGTATTCCGACTTGCGGTGATCCAGATTGACCGGCTCGCCATCGTCGTCAAAGACGTTTACGGCAGGCGTGCAGTTCAGGCGAACGGTACTGCGGCTGGCCTTACCTCCGCGATCCAAAGGCCGCGAGAATTCGAACTTCAGTTCGATCTGCGGACCCCGCAATGTCCGCAACCGGTTGCCGACATGGATGTCGACAAACATGAACTTCTCAGGAAACGCAAAGTACTCCTGAAGGATCCGGAACCCCGGAAACGCGTTCGGCGGATAGGGCAGAACCGCTTCGTCGACATCGAACCCCACCGGCGAAACTGCCTTCGCATCGAGCGCAAACCGGCTTCCGTCACCGCCCAGCACACCGATCGACCGGACATCCTGCATCAGAGCCCGATACAGGTCCCGGGCGATGGTGACGTCGCTGGCGCCGTCCAAGAACAGACGCAGCCGATCGGCGTCGATCTGCGTCGGATCCACGCCGTCGAGCATCTGCAACTTAACGGTCAACCGACTGGTCGTCGGCGTGGAGTCCACTTCGACCCCCGTGACAGACATCGGCAGGCAATGAACGTCATAGGCGGTCCGGAACCGGCATGTGGTGCCGCCAACTTCGCGTGACGCCACCATGGTGCCCCGTTCCACCGGAGCCCCGGCATCCGCTCCGGGGATTACCGAGAACTCGATGACCGTCATGGCCGGGACCGGGCGCAGATAGTTGGGCCAGACCAACTCGATCAGCGAATGCGCAACCTCCGGCAGTTCGTCGTCCAGTTTTTCGCGCAATCGCCCGGTCAGAAAGGCGAATCCCTCCAACAACCGCTCGACATCCGGGTCTCGGCTCTCCCGGGCGAGATACGGTGCCAGACGAGGATTTTCGCGTGCGAACTCGTCTCCGATTTCTCGGAGGTACGCCAACTCGTCCTGGAAATATCGGTTCATGCTCATCGAATTCGTACTGACCCGTCGCTTCCGAAAACCGTCTCGAAGGTCACCGGATCATCGGAGTCCTCGACCGCGAGTTCCGCCTTGATACGGTAGGCAAGGTTCAACGGACGGTCGGGATCCGGCACGTGACGCACAACGACGTTGCGCAACCTCGGTTCGAACGTATCGATCTGTTGTTTGATTGCGCGCGCAATCGCCGGCACCGCCGCCGGAAACTCGCTCGCCATGTCGTTGAAATCGGGCAGGCCGAAATCCGGACGGGTCCCCACCGCACCCTGTCGGGTGTTCATCAAGATCTGCAGGTAGTCGACGATCGACTGTGTTGCCACGGACGTATCGAACGGACGCCCCGCCACCGGAGTCTCGTCGTCGATCAGCCGCTGTAGCAGCGTCCGTTCAGCCATCACGCTACCCCTTCCCGATACCACCACCCCGCCACGGTCCAGTCTGCCGGAGAAACCGGGGACCGAACCGCGGGGGAATGGGCTATCAGGACTTATCGAGTTTGCCCTTCAGGGACAGCGTGAAGTCGGCGCCCATGTATTTGAAGTGCGGCTGAACCGCCATGCTGACGCTGTACCAACCGGGTTCGCCCTCGACATCCTCGACCTTGATATCGGCGCGACGAAGCGGTCGACGGCTGCGGACTTCGGCCGACGGATTCTCTTGGTCCGAAACATACTGCCGGATCCAGTTGTTCAGCTCGCTTTCCAGCTCGCCACGGTTCTTCCAGCTGCCAATGTTCTCGCGCTGCAGCACCTTGATGTAATGCGCCAGCCGATTGATGACCAACATGTAAGGCAGCTGGGTGCCGAGTTTGTAGTTGGTCTCGGCGGCCTTACCCTCAGGTGTGTTGCCGAAATACTTAGGTTTCTGGACCGAATTCGCCGAGAAGAAGGTGGCGTTGTTGGCGCCCTTGCGGTTGACCAGCGCAATGAAGCCCTGCTCCGCCAACTCGTACTCACGGCGATCCGAGACCATCACCTCGGTTGGTGCCTTGGTCTCGTTCTGACCCATGCTCTGGTAGTTGTGCATTGACAGATTCTCGACCGCGCCACCGCTCTGCGGGCCGATCACGTTCGGGCACCAGCGATACTTGGCAAAACTGTCAGACAGCCTCGACGCGAACGCGAAAGCGGCATTGCCCCAGAGATAATTGTTGGTCTCACCGTCCGATTCTTCGTTGTAGTTGAACGCCTTGATCGGGTTGGAGTCCTCGCCATACGGCTCGCGCAGCATAAAGCGCGGCACGGTCAGGCCAACGTAGCGGGAGTCTTCGGTCTCCCGGAAAGCATTCCACTTGGCGTATTGCGGGCCTTCGAAGATCGCCTGCAGATCCTTCAAGCCGGCGATATCCTCGTGCCGGTCGACCCCGAACATCTTTGGGGACGCCGCGGCAAACATCGGTGCGTGAGCCATCGCGCCGACGTTGGAGACGTAGCGCAACAACTGGATGTCCTGCGAGCCGGCGTCGAACTCGTAATTGGCGATGATCGCCCCGATCGGCTGGCCACCGAACACGCCATACTCGTCGGTATAAATGTGCTTGTAGAGGCCCGACTGAACGACTTCAGGCGCGTCCTCGAAGTCCTCAAGCAGCTGATCCTTCGACACGTTCAGCAGTTCGATCTTGATGTTCTGGCGAAAATCCGTCCGATCGACGAGGAACTTCAGCCCGCGCCACGCGCTTTCCAGCTTCTTGACGTCGTCGTTGTGTAGGATCGAGTCGACCTGCGCTGACAGTTTGCGGTCGATCTCCGCGATCATCTGATCGACCATGCCCGCCTGGACTTTGGCAGACGCCTGATTCGGCTTGATCAGTTCGGCGATGAAGGCCGCGACCCCCTGTCGGGCGACATCGTAGCCTTCCTGGTTCGGCGCATATCGGGTCTCCTGCATGATCTGATCAAGCAGCGAGTCCGACTCAACCGTTTGGGCAGCGGCCCCTTGGTTCTCTGTATCAGTCGACGACACGATCACCCCTCCGTTCACATCCGGCCATTATGCCGGCCATATCTGTCGGCTTGCACCGCTTGGCACCGGCATGGACGCCGGTCAGGATTTGTCGGCCTCATCGGCCCCGAGTTCCTTGAGCAACGCCGCGCGGGCGCCTTCGTCGTCGACGATGCTCTGGATAGCCTTGCGGAACGCCGGAGTGTTGCCGAGCGGACCCTTCAGGGCGACCAGCGCCTGCCGAAGCTCCAGAAGCTTGCGCAGCTCCGGGACCTGATTGACGACCTGTTCCGGTTCGAAATCCTTGAGGGAGTCGAACTTGAGGTGAACGCTCATCTGGGCATCGGCTTCATCGGACAGCCGGTCAGCTACATTGGCATCGACCTTGAGATCCATGCCGCGCATCACGTCGTTGAAATTGTCCTTGTTGACGTTGACCCGCTCACGCTCTTCAAGCGGCGTCTCATCGGCACGCAACGTGAAATCGCCAAGGATCACGTGCTTCATCGGAAGCTCGATTTCCTCCTTTGCGTCTCCGGTCGCCGGCCTGTAGCGGATGTTCACGCGCTCCTTCGGAGCCACGGATCCTTCTTGTGCCATCCCTTCCCTCCTCAACGCCCGTCGGTCGATCGGTCGACCGAACGTTACTCTGTCCCGGCCTGCACCGAAAACTCACCCAATTCAACCGCCGCCCGCATGTCCAGTCGCGACAGCCGCGTCGTCCATTCACGACGGAGCACCGCCCATTCCGGATCCGCTTCGGTCCCCGCATCCGGCGAACTACCGCGAAGCAGCATCGTCGTCAGATCCACACAGACCGATGGATCCCAGATATCGAGACTAAACTTGCACGATAACTTGTCCAGATGCATCAACAAGGACATCGCCAGACCGGGCCGGCCGGCGTCCATGCACAGCCTGGCTTTCTCAAGATCCCAGAGAAACCGCGATCGCTCTCCCACCGCTTGATTTCGAGCGTCCTCAAACACTACGGCAGCGTCGCCAAGATTTCCTTTGGCAGCCAGCGCGCGGGCATTAGACCGGATTTCGGCGAAGTCGGCCCCTAGTCCGTCGCCGGCACCTCCGCCACCGGGGCCACCGCTGGACATCAAGTCGTCGGTGATCCACATCCGGGTTGCCGCATCGGCGAAGGCCGTTCCGCCATCGAATGCCAGCCCGACCACCTTGGGGAACCGCTTGAGAAATGCAGCGGTCTGCCCCTGCAGCGCCTCAAGCGCCGCGGTGTGACCCAAAGCGCCAAGAGCCGACGCCGAATGCCGGTGCAGATCCAGCCAGAACAGCCGGTCCACCGCATTGCTCTCGCAGAACTCCAAAAGCTTCAAGGGGTCGCCGGCACCCGCCAGCGTTGCCAGAACCGGCCCAAGCTCGCGGGTCGGATCGGGCAGCATGGTACGCCCATCTTGGTCCGGCGGTGGCGCTTGAACGGGAAGCCACAGGACGCTGCGCAACAGTTGATAGGATCTCGGATCGCCGGGACTTGCCGACCGGATCGCCCTGGCCATGGCGACCACGTTGCTCCGCAAGGTATTGATCGCCCGGTCCATCTCCGGGCCCGACGCCGCCGGGACTGTCACCGGGGCGACTGGAGGAGGGACCGCCGCAGCGGCCGCCGCGGGAGGCGCTGCCGGTGGTGGTGCGGGCGGCGCAGCCGAAGCCGGCTCGACCGGTGCGGCAGGCAGGCTGTCGTCTTCCGGTGCCGCTGCCTCCGTCGGCGGCACAACCTCAGCGGTGGCTGCCGCCTTAGCGGCCGCTTCGGCCTCGGCCACAGCGGCCGCTTTCTTGGCGACCTCGGCAATCATGAAATCGGCATCGCGCTTCAGGTTACGCAACGGTCGAAGCAAGTCGCCCAGGTTGACCTGGACGCCGTCCGCTTTCTCGGAAAACGTCCGGTCCAGGCTGTCAACGGCGTCGAAGAGCTGGACGATCCCCTCGGCATTGTCCGGTGTGGCGGTAACATCGGCCAAGCTGGTCCCGGCGCGTTCGGCGATCCATTCGATCGCCCCGACCCTTGCGCGCATTCGCTTGATTGGCGGGAAGCAGTCGTCCCAATAGGTCTCGACAATTCCTTGGATCACGTCGATGCCAGCGATCAGGCCTCGCAATCCCTCCTCGCGATTCAGCGCGATGGTCAGCCAACTGGCGACGAGAAGGTCTTTTGAGCGGTTGGACAGGATCGCGCTTGCCATTGAAGCGACGCTCGGCCAGTCGACAGCTGCCGGACCGGCGCTCTGCATTTTGCCGATCTCGTCTTCGAGCCGGGTGAACTCCTCTTCGTACCGGACATTTTCGCCCGCCGGATCCGCACCGGGGATCGGATTTCGGCCGAGTCCGCTGCTGGACAGATCCTGCGATGCCATTCCCGCTCCTCAGTGATTTGCTTCCGGTGCCCAATGGTAATGTCAGGCAGCCTCACTAACCAAGCCTTACCGAGCCGGATCGGCACTACCGGGACCGGCGCCGGACTAGCCGACCAAACCAGCCCGGATCCTCCAGAGACACCATGAACGCCTCGGGGGTTTCCCAACCACCGACCGGACTCCCCGCCAAGCCATGCATCAACGCCTGCCAAGACGACTCACTCAGCCCGGCAGGCCGGACCGGCCGCGCCTGGCTGTTCACCGAAGCGCCCGTCAACAGCACCAGCACGATCCGCGCCAGCCCGAACACATCACCGCGCACGCCAATCCCGTCTGGAGATCCGCCCGATCTCAGGGCTCCGGCCAGCCCCAACTCCAGCACGTGCACCTCGTCGTCGGCGGACATCACGACGGTGTCCAGTCCCAGCGCGCCGTGAAACAGTCCGGCACGGTGCGCGTGCGACAACCCGTCGGCTATTCGGTGACCGATCGGCAACACCGTCCGCAGCGGCCAACCCAGATCGGGGCCGCTGCCCATCAAACTCAACAGGGTCCGACCGATGCGATGGGCGGTGATCACACAAATCCGGTCAGCGTCCCGAACGACTTCATGAACCGGATCGAACAACGGGTGCTGTAGGTCGCGAATCTGTCCGGCGATCGTCAGAACGCGCTGCAGCGCGCCAGGGTCTTTGCTCAGTTCGACGTCTAGGACCGTGATCGTAACCGTGCGATGACCCTCGGCACCAACCTGCCAGAACCGATCCACCGCACGATACGCGACGCCGGCCGAACGCTTGCCGATAACCGCATCAATCTCATATCGGCCAGCGATCGTCTGACCGATCAGGCGACCGAGCGGATCACCACCGTGTCCGACAGGACGGCCGCGTTCGGGGTGACCAGTGGGCACGGCACCGCCGTACACCCGCCTTGGTCCGGTACGCAGGGTCGGATGCTCGTCGTCACACGGTTGCCGCGCCGTTCCTGTAGGTTTCGCTGGAACTGTATTGTGATCGACCACACCAATAGTGTCGGGGATTCGCCACCCGGTGTCGAGAAGGCAAGTGGTTGCTTCAAGCTGACAATCCGGGCTTACTGAAGTCTTGTGACATCGAGCGCGAGCCCCGCCATGACTCCCAGCACCACCCCTCAGGGACCTGGCAAAACAGCTCCGTCGGGCCCCAGCAAGCCGCTGCAGTTCCGTGCCCTGCCGTTGCGAATCCTTGTTGTTGGTCGGTTCGGCCTGCCTCGGAGCCAGGTTCATCGACTGGACGCCGGTGGCGTCGCCGGCCTCCTGGACAGAACCGCTCCAACCCTGACGATTCGAGCAGCGGATCTTCTGCGAGCCGATGGCACTGAACTTCGGATTCATCTCACGTTTCGCCATCGGCGCGATTTCAAACCCGCCGCCGTCGCGAAAGCGGTCCCGGAATTCAAACGCGTGCTTGCCGCCCGGAACGCCCCCCGGTCTGACGGCACGGCAGACGGACTCCGAGATCTGGCAGCGGTGCATCGAGCGCTGTCCGACAAGGCCACCAATCAGCAGCAAGAGCCCACAACACCGGCCCAGTCGAAAGGGTCCGAGCAGGGTGAGGCCGACTCCTCCGGCGACGACTCCATCGATCGTTTGCTCGACATGGTCGATGGATCCGTAGCCTCTCCCGGAGCCAAGCCCGAGCCTATTGACGACCCGGCCCGCCGGGCGCTGAGCGGATTCATCTCCGAGGTTACGCGTGGCTCCAAGCGGCCGGCCTCATCGTCAAGCGCGGCCCCGGAAGGTCTAGAGGCCATTCTCTCCGCTCAGATCGCCGCTGTGCTCGATCATCCGGACTTCCGATGCCTTGAACGTGGGTGGACAGCGCTACGCTTCCTGGCGCGACGGATCGATCAACAGGCGCGGATCACGATCGACGTAGTGGAAGCCGACGCTGACGCGGTGGCCGATGCACTGGAATCCACGGTTCCAGAAGACGATCTGGACCCGGTAGGCCCGGTTCGTCTAGTGGTGGACCTGAATGACTACGACGCCAGCGATCGCGATATCGCGCGGCTGCGTCGGCTGGCGGGATTCGGCGCTTCGAGACGCTCCGTCGTTCTCACGAACGCTGGGTCGGATTTTGCGGGCGAAGCGGGATCGGGGTCTCTGGCTGTCATGCATGACCCAGAGACGCGGTTTGCCGACGACCGATACACCGCTTGGCGGTCGTTGCGCGACGCCCCGGACACTGCCTGGCTCGGTCTCTGTCTAAGCCGATTTGCGCTGCGCGACGCCCATGACGGCCCTCACGATCGAGCATCGCCGGCCAGCGGCTCCCGCTGGATCGGTCGGCCGCTTGGCGTGGGTGCCGCCCCGGCAGTCGCCGCCCTGCTTGCCGCCGCGGCTGCGGCAACAGGCTGGCCTTACCTGCGCGGGACGACCGACACGGCCGTCGACAATCTCGTCATTCTGGAGAGCGGCATCGGCGACTTGGAAAGCCCGGTGCATCCTTTGCTTTCCGTCAACTCGGCCGACAGCATCGCTAGCGCCGGATTGATCACCCTGGTCGCCGAGCGCGGCCGCGACCAGGCACGTCTGCTGCGCATGCCATCGGTCCGCAGGGCACGGGATCGCGACTCGGCATTCGAGACCGCGCTGCCGACCACCCTGTTCCAGTCGCAAGTTGTGCACGGCCTGCAGTGGAATGCAGACCGACTGTTCAGCGCGGCTCAGCCGACCGAACTGCGCAATCGTGTCGACGCCTATCTCAGTTCACTGATTGGTGAGACTGGGTCAGGATCAAGCGTCGAAGTCCGGTTGGGCGACGATGACGACGGGCAACCGGTTCTATCGATCGAGGTCCGTTCCGGGGCTGGTGTCGCCCCCGGCGCCTCCATGCATTTCGAGATCCCGATCACCGGCAATGATGATGGCGGGTGACCTGCGTCAACACGATTGCTCCTGGCGGCGGGTAATGCGAGGTTCGTTATCGGCCGCGCCGCCACCGCCGGAGAGACTCGTGTCGGAGCTCGTCAGATGGAATTGACCCTGGAGATCATCAGCTTCCAGAAATCGCTGATGGGCGATGCCCAGTCGCATACGTTCACGGAAGCAGGCGGGTCGATCGGCAGGGGACGTGACAATTCCTGGGTCCTACCGGACCCAAACCGATACATCTCGTCGCGGCACGCCGAGATCGACTGCAGCGACGGCCAGTTCCGGATCACCGATATCAGCACCAACGGCGTGTTCGTGAATGGCGCCGCCACCGCGCTCGGCCGCGACCAGCATGCCGTTCTCTCGAGTGGCGACCGGTTGGTGCTCGGGGACTACGAAATTGCGGTCAAGCTGGGGGACAGCGCTGCATCGCAACGCTCCGGCGTGACGATGTCGGTGAACGTAGGGTCAGCCTTGCTCGGAGGCGTCGGAACACATCCGCCAAAGGACATCCTGGACGTCGTCGACCGGCGCGGTAACGAGCCTCGCCTTGGTCGCCTGGAGATCCCGGACGACGCGTTCGACCAACCGCCGATGACCCGTCCCAAAGCCCCGCCATCCACCGGTGCCCGATCTGCCTCGGATCCGCCGCCATTGCGCAAGGAGCCGATCCCTCCGCCGCCGCCCCGTCCGGCTGCGCCCGTGTCCGGAAGCAAGGCCGCGCCTGCAGTCAGAGCGGAACTTCCGGACGACATCGACTTTGCAGGACCGGCGCCGAAACCAAGGCCTTTGGAGCCGAAGGCCCCACCGATGCAAGCGACCGCGGCACCCGCGTCGAAGCTGCCTGACGACTTCGATGCGTTTCTACCCGACTCAGCCCCGCCGGCAGATCGACCACCTGCCGCAAGAGCTGCTCCGCCGCCCGGGATGGCGCCGGCCCGTCCGCCCGTCCCACCCGCCGCGCCTCCGGTGGCAACACGGCCGTTGTTGCCGGACGACGACTTGGACGATCTGCTACCCCAGCCGGTTGCCCCACCTGCTTCAGCGGCAGCTGAAAGCATGCTCCCCGACAATGTCCCTCTGCTCCGACCGGTGCCGGGAACCGGGAACGGACCTGAGCCGCTGTCCCCGGCCCCGCGATCGCCGTCCTCTTCTCCCCCTGCCGACCGTCCGATCGCGCGGGAGCCCGATGAGATGACGAGCCTGCCGTCCGGCGCACAAGCTGCCGACGCGGCGCTTACCGCCCTGGCGTCGGGGTTGGGCCTTGATCGCAGTGTACTGGAGGGGCTGGATTCGCATCGCACCATTGAAATGGTAGGCCGTGCCGCACGGTCGGCAGCGCTCGGGATTGCCGGAGCGTTCGACGCGCGCAACGTCCTGGCCCGGGCAGCGGGCATCGATCCGAACGATTTCGGGCAAGACCAGGACAACCCGTTCCTGGTGTTCCGGTCGGGTGAAGCCGCGTTGAAGCAGTCGTTGTCCAACGGCGTCGACCCGTCCCAATCCCTGGACGCCGCAACCCGACAGTCGGTTGCGGCACTGTCCGCGAACAGTTCCGCAGCAGCCGCTGCGCTTGAGGCCCTGCTTGACCGATTCGCGAGCGGGCATCCGCCGCAATCGGCAGAGTCGGTTCGAGAAATCTTCGGTGCCGCATTTTTGACGGCGTATCATCGAGAGATCGATCGTCTTAAGTAGACCCGTGTTGAGGGGGAAACAGAGAATGCGGCATCGGCTGCGATCGACGACCGAGAGCTTTAGGTGGTCTGTGGTGTTCGCAGCCATCCTGGTGCTTGTCGGCTGCGGGTCATCAACGCCGGATCCGACGACGGTGTCGATGACCATTGCGGCAACCGGATCGATCAACCCGAACAGTTCATCCGAGCCTTCTCCCGTCGTGCTGCGCATCTACCAGCTCAAGTCCGACAGTGCGTTCAAGGCAGCCGAATTCTCGGAAATATTCTACAACGACCGCAAGGTTCTCGGCGGCGATCTTCTGGGTCAGAAAGAGTTCAATGTGAAGCCAGGCGGCAAGCTCACCTATGACGACACGGTCAGCCCGGAAACGCGGTATATTGGTATTGTTGCCGGCTTTCGCGACATCGACAATGCGACATGGCGTGTCATTGAGGCAGCGACCCCGGAAAATCAGAACGCCTTTATGGTAAGTGTCGATTCACTGTCGGTCTCCCTCCAGCGTCCGAGTTCGAGTTGGTGGAAAATCTTTTGAAGGTCGGAACATTCGGGATGACCGGGATCAGCAACCAACGGGACCGGCATGGCGACGGAAAATAGACCTTTGTGGATCGAGGGGATGTTCATGCGTCCCCACCACTTCCAACAGCACGACCGCTATTTGGAGGCCTACGTCGAATCCCGGGTGGCGAGCCTGCGTTCCTACTCTTGGGGTTTGACCGCGCTGGAACTCGACGCCCAGGCGCTTGCGCTTGGCAAGATCGCTTTGACCCGACTGCGCGCCGTCATGCCAGACGGCACGCCGGTTGAGGTGCCTGCTCACGGTCGCGTCCTCAGGCCCCGTGACGTTCCGACCGATTTCGCAAACGGACGGGTCTATCTGGCTCTGCCGGTTCGCAGCGGCGACGGGCCTGAGATCGATCCGGACGACGACGGGCGCATCGACCCGCGCTTCCAGTCCGCCGGACGCAGCCTTCGCAACAGCACCCAGCGCACATCGGACGAAATCGACGTTCAGCTGGCTATTCCAAACCTTCGGCTGGTTCTGGAAGGTGAGCCGGTCGACGACTTGGTGCTGCTCGCGGTTGCCCGGGTCAAAGAACGTGGCTCCGACGGTGCCGTTGTCCTTGACGACAGCTTTCTCGCACCGGCGCTCGACTGTGGGGCCGACGCCGGTTTTGGCCGTTTCCTCAGCGAGATCGCCGCACTCCTGCGGCGCCGGGGCGAAGCATTGGCGGTGATGGTCGATCCGGCGCGTGCCGATGGCGTGTCTACCCTGACCGATTTTCTGCTGCTGCAGTTGATCAATCGGTTCGAGCCGCTGTTCGAACATTTGCTGCATATGCGCCCGTTGCACCCGGACGTCGTGTACTCCAGCGCCCTGCAGCTTGCCGGTGAACTGTCGACGTTCGACGGCGCGCGACGACCACCGGCCTTTCCGAACTATGTCCACGACGAACTCGACACCTGCTTCGGGCCGGTCCTTCGGCATATTCGGCAGGCGTTGAGCATTGTCACCGAACGCTCGGCACAGCAGTTGCCGATCGAAGCCCGGAAGTACGGCGTCTACGTCTCGATCATTGCCGATCAGAACTTGTTGCGGCAGGCACGATTTGTCCTGGCGGTCCGTGCCAATGTCGACAGTGCCGATATCGTGCGCTCGTTTCCCAACCAGGTGAAGATCGGGCCGGTCGAGGAGATCCGGAACCTCGTCAACCTGCAGCTTCCAGGCATTGCCCTGAAGGCGCTGCCAGTGGCTCCACGAGAAGTGCCGTATCACAGCGACACCGCCTATTTCGAGTTGGACCGACAGTCCGAGCTTTGGTCGAAACTGTCAGGGTCAGCCTCGTTTGCATTTCATGTTGCCGGTGAGTTTCCAGGCATTCGCCTGGAATTCTGGGCCATACGGGAGAGTTGAGCCGTGCGTCCGCCGACCGCAATCGATGAGGATCCGACGGTCGTCCAAACCCGCCCCGGCACCCCGAGGCGGACGTTGCCGCCGACGCCCGGAGGATCACCCCGCCCGCTGCTCCGCCCTGGAGCAACCCCAGGCACGATCGGGTCAGTCGATCTGAAGTCGTATCAAAGCCGAAACGCCTACCCGAAGAACCCGTTGATTGCCGCAGCCGGCACGTTGTTCGACTTGATGATCGAGTTGGCAGCCACCAGCGAACATCCGGATGTCGCAGAGTTGCAGCGGAAGGTCATCGAAGAGATCCGGCTGTTCGAGCAGCGAGCCACCTCCGCAGGGTGCCCCAACGATCATGTGCTGTCGGCGCGCTATGCGCTCTGTTCGGCGCTCGATGAAGCTGTTTTGTTGACGCCCTGGGGTGGCGACAGCGTCTGGAGCCAGCGCAGCTTGCTATCGATCTTCCAGAACGAAACATGGGGCGGGGAGAAGGTGTTTGCCCTGCTTCAGAAGCTGCGCCAGGACCCAGCGCGCAACCTCGACGTTAACGAACTGATCGGTCTGGTGCTGGCTCTCGGATTCGAGGGCCGCTATCGGGTGCTGGAGAACGGGCATGCCGAACTGGCGGACCTAAGGCACGAGTTGCATCGTGAGATCGGCCGCCAACGCAGCCGCACACCCCGCCCCTTGAGCGTCGACTGGGAAGGCGTGAGGACCGGCCGTGGGCTGCGTCATGTCGTGCCGATGTGGGTGGTACTCGCGTTAACCGGCACGGTGATCCTCGGCATGTTCACATTGTTCGATCTGCGCCTGGATCAGATCAAGGCACCGGTACTCGAGAAGGCCAGGATGATCGCTGCATCCGAACGCGGGTCATAAGCGCAGATGAGTATTCTCTCCGCTATCGGCCGCATGCTGTTCAGCCGCACGATGGTCATCCTGCTCGGGCTCATCGCACTTGGCGTGATCGTCTGGTTTGCCGGACCGCAGATCCACATCTTCAAAAGCATCCCGCTTGCCTCGCCAATGGCCCGTATCTCTACGATTGGCGGAATCGTGCTGCTGCTCGTCGGCCTGGAACTCCTTCGCTTCTGGCGGGTCCGCCGCCTGAATCGGAAGATGATCGAGAACCTAACAAGCAGCCATTCGCTGACCGCCATGACGGACGGTACAGCTGACGACGATCTGGAGGTTCTGCGGCAGCGCTTCGAAGACGCAATGTCCGCGCTGAAAGAGAGTTCCGTATCGGGCCGCCACCTCTACGATCTGCCCTGGTATCTGATCATCGGCCCGCCCGGCGCCGGCAAGACTACGATCCTGCGTAATTCCGGGTTGGAATTCCCGTTGGCCGAGCGCCTCGGGGTGGAGGTTATCGAGGGCGTCGGCGGTACGCGCAGCTGCGATTGGTGGCTGACCGATCAAGCGGTTCTGCTGGATACCGCTGGGCGATACACCACCCAGGACGTCAACGCAGCGTCCGATGCGTCGACTTGGCGCGGCTTCCTGAACATCCTCAAGGAAAGCCGCCCCCGCCAGCCGATCAACGGCGTGATCATCGCGATCAGCCTTGCCGACATCCTGGTTCAGGACGAACAGGAACGAAAGCGCACCATCGAGGCGGTCAAAGCCCGCCTGCAGGAGATCATGCGCGGGTTCGGTATACGAATGCCGGTCTATGTGCTGTTCACAAAATCCGACCTGGTCGCCGGATTTGCGGAATTCTTCGAGGATCTCGACGAAGAGGGACGCGAGCAGGTTTGGGGCGTAACCCTGCCGATGGACAAATCGAGCACCAGTTCAGCCGCGCTCAACGCGCTCCACAGCCAGATCGACGGACTGCTGGAACGGCTGAGCAGCCACGTCCCACGACGCCTGAACGAGGAACGCAGCGACGATCGGCGACGGCAGATCTATGCCTTCCCCGAGCAGGTCGCCGGGATTCGCCCCCTGCTGGAGAACTTCATCGAGGAGGTGTTCCGTCCCAACCGCTATTCCATGCAGCCGCTGTTCAGGGGGATGTATTTCACCAGCGGCACCCAGGAAGGAACTCCGATCGACCGTATGAAGGCCGCCTATGCACGCGCCTTCGGATTCGATGCTGGTCAATCGTCACCGCATCATGGCCCGGCCAAGGCCTTCTTCATCACCCGGCTTCTCACCGAAGTCATTATCGGTGAGCGTGGCTTGGTCGGCCGGAACCGGACGATTGAGCGGCGAATTTTCCTGACCTATCTCAGCGTCTATGCGGCCTGTGCTCTCACGGTGCTTGGGCTAGGCACACTGTGGTACCGCGGGCACGTCGAGGCTGAATCCGAGGTCGAAGAGTTCAACGCCGACTTCGACACCGTCAGCAAGGGCATCGTTGCGTTCAATGCCGCCCCGACTGTGGAGACCGCACTCGTACCGCTCAACGCCATGCGGCACATGCTGGACCTAGTTCACCGCGGCACGATCGAGGAAAGCCTCGAATGGATCGATCTCGACTCCGACGCACGGCTGCGCCGGCCCTTGGGAGATGCATACAACAGGCTGCTGCGGCAGATCATGCTGCCGCCAATGAGGAGCCTTCTGGAAGCAGCTCTGCAACGCGCCACCAAGCGTGGCGACGCAGAGGAAGTGACCGAGTTGCTGTCGCTCTATTTGGGCTTCGGGAGCCCCGAGAAGTTCGACCGCGCTGCCATGGAACGTTGGCTGACTCTGGAGTTGGAACAACGATTCCCACTGCGCCCCGATCTGAGGGCAGCGGTGGATCGGCACGCCCAGTCGCTGTTGGACGCTTGGCCCGGCGAGCAGCCGCTGAAGCAGGAGGTCATCACGGCGGCGCGTCGTACCCTGATCAGTGTCCCGCCGATCGACCAGATCTACACAGCGCTGGAAGCCGAAGGCAACCGCTTCGCCAGCAAAGACCTGAGCGACATCGTCGGGCTGGATGGCCTGCAGATGTTGGTCCGCCGGTCGCCGTCCCGCACCGCGCCGGTCATTCCGTACCTTTATACGTCGGAAGGCTTTTACAACATCTTCCTGCGCAAGCTGCCCACCTTGGGCCGCAACCAAACCAGCGACGACTGGATCGTCGGCCCCGAGGCAAAGGCCGCCAACGAACAGGACCTGTCGTCGCTGCTGGATGCCGCTACCAAACGATACACCGACAACTACATCTCCACCTGGCGCCGGTTCCTCGACGACATCGAGTTGCGTGACCTGCGCGACATCGGCGATGCCAACTCCGTTCTCGCCATGCTCTCCGGCACCCAATCGCCGATCAACCGGCTCCTGAATGTGGTCGCGGACAACACCGATCTGAGTTTCCAGGTTGAATCGTTGGGCAACGGTGCCAGTTCTCAGATCCCGCAAGGCGTACCCGGAGGCGCGAAAGCCGCTTCCGCGCTATCGGCGGCGGAGTCGGTTGCGGCTCGGGTTGCGGGAGCCGCCAGTCAGGCCGGATCACCGCAGAGTTGGCCCGGCACTCCGATCAGCAAGGCATTCTCCGACATCCAGGCACTGATACGCGGCGCCAACAACCAGCGTCCCGGCATCAACGACATTCAACAGCAGATCATTGCGGCATACGGGCAGATCAACGCCATCGACACAGCGTCGGATGTCGGCAAGGCGTCGTTTGACGCGGTCCGGCAGCGTCTGAAAGCAAAGGACCAGCGCGACGCGCTGTCGCAGTTGTCCACGACGGCGGTGTCGCAGCCGGCGCCACTGCGGCGTGTCCTAGCCGATCTGCCGCCGCGGCTGTGGACCGCGATGCTGTCAGAGGCCCGGGGCTACCTGAACGATCAGTGGCGACGCGACGTGGTCGGCGAATGCACGCGGGCTATTCTCAGCCGCTACCCGGTCTACCGGGACGGTCAGGATGAGACCACGATAAAGGACTTCGGTACGTTCTTCGGACCGGGTGGAACGCTTGAGACGTTCCAGAGCACTTACCTCGCCGACTTCATCGACACGACAAACCGGCCCTGGAAAAACCTGCTGGTGCAGGGCGACGGGTTGAACCTTTCTGCGCCATTCCTCAACGCGCTGCAGAACGCCTCGGTGGTGCGATCGACGTTCTTCCGCAGCGGCACGCCGGCGCCCTCCGTCAGCTTTACCTTGAAGCCGACCTACCTCGATGCGCAAGCCGCCCGGATCGCCATCGACACCGGATCGCAGATAATCACGTACCGTCATGAGCCGCCGCGAACGTTCAGCCTCACATGGCCCGATCCGAGCGCAAGCCAGCAGATCACCGTTACGATGACCGACACCAACGGAAGTTCAACCAGCACCCAGACCAGCGGGCCATGGGCCTGGTTCCGGTTGTTCGACCAACTGCAGCTGAAGAAGACCGGGCTTGCCGACAAGTTCGTGCTTCCCATCGCAATCCGCGACATGAAGGCGACGTTCGAGTTGGGTGCCGACAGCATCAACAACCCGTTCGAGTTGCCTGAGTTGGCCCAGTTCCGCTGTCAGCCCGGCCTTTGACGCCAGGACGATCGCCGGGTTCGTTTCGCCTGCACGCCATCGCGATCGGCATCGAAACGCGTGCCGGCCGCTGATCATATGGCTGATTGAGAGAGGCACATGCCAGGCTGCTACGGCAAGATCCCCGCGTTGGGCGACTTTCTGTCCCGGAACCTGCCAGGGACCTTCGTCGAGGCGTGGGACGGTTGGCTGCGCGCCGCCATGTCGGCCTGTGCCCGGGACGGCAACGACGATTGGATCGATCACTATCTGTCAGGGCCGGTCTGGCGTTTCGCGATTGCGTCTCCAGCAATCGGCGAGGTCAGCCGAGCCGGCGTCATGGTGCCAAGCGTCGACCGCATTGGCCGCAGCTTTCCGATGACCGTGGTGGTCGAGATTCCGGACGGCATGACCGCCATCGACATGGCAACGACCTGGGCGGAGGGTTTCGAGCGAGCGGAGGCGCTGGTCCTGGCCGCGATCGGACGAAGTCTGGCCGCGGAAGCATTCGTCACCCACGTCGAGAGCCTGCCAACGCCGTCAGCGGCTGTCGATGATGGTCTCGCTGCCCGCCAGCACTGGCGCCCCGACCCAAAGGTCGGCTTTGGCGTTCGTATGGCGACGACGCCATCCGACGAGATCGGCGGTCCCGGCCTGGCGGCGGCCCTTGCCCTCCCGCTTCTCGCCGATGCCGTGAGCGGCTACTCGATCTGGTGGCATCCAAGTTACGATGATCGCCCGGCGAACACGATCCTGTTCGCCGGGCTACCTCCGCCGGAGGCCGCCCGAGGAATGCTGGTGGGTTCCTGGAAGGACTGGGGATGGCAGGACTGAACCCATCCTACTCCTGGCGGTCCGCGGCATTGTCCCATTGCGGGCAGCGTCACCAAGAGAACCAGGACTCATGCCTCGACCGTCCTGATCTCGGCCTGTGGGCGGTCGCCGACGGTATGGGCGGTCACGCCGACGGGCATATCGCCAGCCGTACTCTCTGCCGAGATCTTGGTCGAATCACCGCCCAAAACTCGCTGATCAGCCTTGCCCGTGCCGTGGACGAGGCCATTGCCGCCACCAACAGCGAGCTGTTCCACCGGGGAGCAGCGGTCCGGCCGAGCGTCGTGATCGGCACCACGGCCGCGGTTCTGGTCGCTCACAGTGGCTACGTCATGTGCGTGTGGTGCGGTGACAGTCGAATCCACCTGATCCGCGACGGCGAGGCATTCCTGCTAACGCGGGACCACACACCGGTGCAGGAGATGTTGGATCGCGGAGAGATCGATCGTGCTGCGGCCAAGGCCCACCGAGCCTCCCACATGGTCAGCCGAGCCGTCGGCGTCACAGGAGTCGCCGACATCGACCGTCTGGCGATCGAGGCTCAAGCAGGCGACCGTTTCATGCTCTGCACCGATGGCATCAGCCGTCATGTTGCTGTCGACGAACTGGCCGATTTTGTGGATGACGACCCCGAACACACCGTCCGGCGAATCGTTGATCTCGCACAGGCGCGTGGCGCCACGGACGATGTCACGGCGATCGCCGTGAATCTGTCGGACCGGGAGCCGCCATCATGACGGACAACATTCGTGAGGCATTCCGCGAACGGATGGCGTCAGCTGTCCGATTTTTTGCAGCGGCACCGGATGACAGCTCCGCTCGTCGCGAACTCGCCTCACTTCTGACCTACGGCCCGGGTGCCCGCGCTCTGTTTGACGAAGTACTGCAGGGCCTCACCGGTGATAGCTCGATTTCGCGCGCGGCCCTGACATCGCTCAGAGCCTTCTCGATCCACGTAGCCCGCACGTCGACACAGCACGCTGTCAGCCCGGCCTGGCTCGACATCCCTCCCGATCAGAACCAGGTCGACGAGACCGTCCTGCGCGGAGTTGAGAGCGAGCCCCCGGTTGACCCGATTGCCAACGATGATCCGGATACCGCGTCCGGGACTGAGGTCGAGGCCGAATCCAGTCCCGATTCCGAACTGCCCAAAGGCACGCTCTGCGCGAACCGGTATGTCATCGAAGACCCGATTGCGGTCGGCGGTATGTCGACGGTCTATCGGGCGATTGATGATCGAAACGGCCAACTCGTCGCGCTGAAGGTTCTGCGGTCATCGCTGGTCGACGACCCGAACATGGTTGAGACCTTTGCCCGAGAGGCAGACAACGCTTGGTCCCTGAGCCATCGCGGGTTCGTGAAAGTCCTGGCGCAGGGCTGGATCGACGCTCAACCGTTCCTCGCACTCGAATACCTTGAAGGACAGAGTCTTAGCACGGCGATGCGACGGGAGTTTGCAACCGGCGCACCTTGGCCGGTCGCGCGCCGGATCCTGACGCGAATTGGTTCCGCCATCGCCCACGCGCACGCCAGAGGCCTCGTGCACGCCGACCTGAAGCCCGGAAACATCTTTCTGCTCGAGAATGGGGACCCCCGCATCCTAGACCTGGGTGCGGCGCAGGTCGTCCACGGTGAGGCACGCCTCGACCAGGAGCGCGACCGCGATGTCAGCGGCGGCGCTCTCACGCCGGCATATGCCAGCGCAGAGATGCTGCTCGGTGCCTCTGCGGAGCCGCGCGATGACATCTTCTCACTGGCGGTAATCGGCTACGAGTTGATTGCTGGCCGACATCCATACGACCGGTACACGGCCGACCGGGCGCGGCATCTGGACCTGCGACCGACACGACCGCCGGGCCTGCCTGCGCAAGCCTGGCGAACACTCCGCCGAGGGCTGGAGCTGCGTCGCAGCAGTCGCCCACACAAAATGCGGGCATTCGTGGCTGGGCTGCAGACGCCGTTCCCGACGGTCACGGTCGCGCTCGGGACGATCACCCTAGCCACCTTGATTGCCGTCGCTGTCTGGACTCATCACCACCACGACGAAGCGAGCCACCATTGGGAGACCGGCCGCCGAGCCACCGAATTGACCATCGACCTATTGGGCCTGAGACCGCTTCCCGAACGGCCGATCGACAGCCTTTCCATCGCAACCAGACTGAGTGAAGCGACCGGGTGGCACGCACCCCGCGACATTCTCGTGCAGCGCCTGTCGGACCGACTGCAGCCCGAGGTCCTGCACAGCGACGACAATGCCACGCTCGACCGCGCGGCGGGCGCCGTCATCACGCTGCGCGAGAGCGACCACACGGACAACTATCACAGTGAGTCAACCCTGGTGGTCATCCGGGCAATCCTTGCCCGTCTGTCCACGCTGATACAGCAGCCGACCCCGCTACCGCTCGAGCCGATCTCCCACCTTCTGGAATTGCTGCACGAGGTCGACCCGGACGGAGTTCGCGTCGTTGCCACTCACCTGACCGACCTGCTGAACGAACGTCGACACACACTCAACTCGGATGCCGAACGCGCCGAATTCGACCGACTTGCCGGTGTGCTCGTCGAGCGGTTTCCGATCGTGCCACCGCCGATCCGGGAGTCATACTGGCCCACTGAACCGTGAGATCATCCGCTCAGTGCGACGGTATATCGCTCGCCGGAACGCCGCTTGCTCCGACCTCATCCCAGCGTCGCGCAAATCTCAGCCGCGCAGGACTCGGTCGAGCCGCTTCCCCCAATGTCCGGCGTTACCGCTCGGCCTGCCTTCAGAACCGCGCCCGTCGCCTCGCGGATCCGCTCCGCCGCTCGGGTCAACGCCGGATCCGAATGCCGCTTGCCCAGCCAGTCCAGCATCATCGCGCCGGACAGGATGCAGGCGATCGGATTGGCGAGCCCCTTCCCGGCAATGGTCGGCGCCGAGCCGTGGGACCCCTGGAAGTAGCCATGGTCCCGGCCGATCTCGCCGGACGGAGCCAAGCCCATCCCGCCCATGATCGCGGCTCCGAGATCGGAAAGGATGTCTCCGAACAGGTTCTCGCACACGATGACGTCGAAGTGCTCGGGCCGCTCGATCATGTGGACGGTCATGGCGTCGACGATCACATGCTCGACTTCGATCCCCGGACAGTCGGCGAGAACACCGTCGGCAATCTCACGGAAGAACGCATAGCTGCGCAGCACGTTCGCCTTGTCGACGATGGTCACGCGCCTGACCCCGTCGGCGGGCGCGCCCTGGCCGTCACGCGCCAGTTCCGCCGCGTACCGCACGATCCGCTCCACACCCTCGCGCGTCATCACCAGCGTGTCGGTCGCGATCTGACCCCGGATGATGTTGCCGCCGCCGCGGGCGGCGTACAGCCCCTCGGTGTTCTCGCGAACGATGGTGAATCGGATGTCGTCCGGACCTTTGCCGACCAGACGGCGAGGTGCGCCCTCCATCAACCGGATTGGGCGAACGTTGGCATAAAGGTCGAGGGCTGCCCGGATCTTCATGGAGAAGTCCTGCCCGGCCTCGGTGCCGTCCGGGAACAGCACGTCCGGTAGCCCCGCCGCCCCGTGCAGAACCGCATGGGCCTGACGGCAGGCGACCTGCGTCGCCTCGGGGAAAGCCGTACCCGTCCGCCGGAAACACTCGGCCCCGGCGTCATAGTCCCGGAATTCGATCGGGAACGAGGTGCCGAGCGCCTGTGTCAGCACCCGCACCGTTGCGGCACTTACTTCCGGACCGATGCCGTCTCCCGGCACAACAGCGATGCGATAGCCGTCACGGCCTGTCGAAGGATGGCTCTCGGACATGTGGGATATTCCATGGAAAGTGAAGAGGCAACACTATCAATGCATACATTACCGCATGGATTAATGACGTCGGCAAGGGTTCAAAGGCCGCATCAGCTACGCCCGGCCGACACTCCCCCATCGACCATGTAGACGCCGCCCGTGCAGAACGACCCGTCGTCGGAAGCCAGGAACAGCATCATCCGCGCCACCTCCTCCGGTTGGCCGTAGCGCCGCAGCGGCGTGGACTCAGCCATCGGCTGGCGGTTGCCGCGATCGGGGTTATAGGAATCTTCGAGCCGGTGGATCATCGCGGTCTCGATCGGCGACGGGTTGACGGTGTTCACCCGGATCTTCGACGGCGCCCCTTCCATCGCGCCCGAACGCATCAGCCCGATAACCGCGTGCTTGCTGCAGATGTAGGGCGAGATCCCCGGTACCGCCCGGATCCCGGCGGTCGACGCGGTGATGACGATCGAACCGCCGCCCCGCTTGACCATCTCCGGCATCGTGTACTTCAACCCCAGCCAGACGCCGCGGACGTTCACCGCAATCACCTTGTCGAAATCGTCGTCGCTCTGGTCCTGGATCCGCGCGACCTTGCCCTCGATCCCGGCGTTCAGCAGCGCGACGTCGACGCCGCCGAACCGCTCAACGGTCTGGGCAATGCATCCCTTGACCTGCTCGGCGTCGGCGACATTGACCACCGCATGATCGGCCTTGTCCTCGCCGATTGACCGCACCAGGGCGGACAGCCGGTCGCCGTCCAGGTCGACCAGCATCACCTTCGCACCCTCGGCCGCGAACATCCGCGCTGCCGCTGCCCCGATCCCGCCCGCGGCACCGGTAATGATCGCCACCTTGTTGTCGAGCTTGCCCACAGGACTTCCTTTCGATGATCGCGCTTTGGATAACCGGATACGTCGCCGACGGTCGGCCTATCCGGCCCGTTTCAGACTCCGGCTGCCCGACAGTATGAAACCCTGATAGCCATTGGCCGCCACTTCGTCGCACTTGCGGCGGTAGACACCGACCCCTCCGACATAGGGCATGAACACCCTCGGCTTGCCAGGAATGTTGGCGCCCACGTACCAGGAGTTCGCCACTGGATAGAGCGTGCTGTCGGCAACTTCGTTGACGTGTGCCACCCAGCGGTCCTGAGCCTCGTGCTCCGCTTCGATCCGCGATATGGACCGGTCGCACGCGTATGCGATGAGATCGGTGATCCAGTCGACATGCTGCTCAATCGACAGGATCATCTGGCTCTTCACGCCCGGACTGCCCGGGCCGGTGACCAGGAACATGTTCGGGAATCCGGCAACCGACAGCCCGAGATAGGTCCGGGGCCCGGCCTCCCAGACATCCGCGAGCGCGGCCTCGCCCTTCACCCGAAGGTCGATCTCCCGCAGCGCGCCGGTCATCGCATCGAAGCCGGTCGCAAACGCGATCGCGTCCAGTTCGTACTCCCGGCCGGCCGTGCGCACGCCGCGCTCGGTAATCTCCTGTATCGGCGCGCTGCGCACGTCGACGAGCAAGACATTGTCGCGGTTGTAGGTCTCGTAATACCCGGTATCGAGACACAGTCGCTTGGTGCCGATCGGATGATCGATCGGCACCAGCATCTCGGCCACGGTCGGGTCCCGCACGATGCTGCGGATCTTCTCGCGCACGAACTCGGCCGCCGTCTCGTTGGCCTTCGCGTCAACGAGGAAGTCGTTGTAGCAGGTCAGAAAGCCGATACTGCCGCCGCGCTGCCAGAGCTCCTCGTACCGCCGTCGGCGCTCCTCGGCCGGAGCGTCCAGAGCCGACTGCGTCGGCGATGGATATCCCGACACGCCGAATCCGGACATCCGGGCCTCCTGGCGACGCGCCGGGTACCTTGCCTTGTGCGGATCTTCCCGGTCGGGCTCCATCGGGCCGTTCTGCGCCGGCAGGCTGAAGTTCGGAGTGCGCTGGAAGACGTGCAGGTGTTTGGCCTGACGGGCGATCAGCGGGATCATCTGGATCCCCGACGACCCGGTGCCGATGATCCCGACCCGCTGGCCGCTGAAATCCACCCCTTCGGCCGGCCACATTCCGCTGTGGCACCAGTTTCCCTTGAATGTCTCCAAGCCCTTGAAGTCCGGAACCCTCGGGGTCGACAGGTTGCCGGTCGCCATGATGCAGAACCGGGCAGAAACCACAGCACCCTTGTCGGTGCGCAGGGTCCACCGGTCCGTCGCTCTATCGAACTCGGCGGCGGCGATCCGCGTGTTCAACTGCACATCGCGCAGCAGATCGAAACGCTCTGCGACATGGTTGATGTAGGACAGGATCTGCGGCTGGGTGGCGTAGCGCTCCGGCCAACGCCACTCCTGATCCAGCTCTTCGGAGAAGGCATAGGAGTATTCCAGGCTCTCGATATCGCAGCGAGCGCCCGGATAGCGGTTCCAGAACCAGGTTCCCCCGACCCCGCTGCCGGCCTCGTAGACCCGGGCAGTCAGGCCGAGCCCGCGCATGCGGTGAATGGCGTAGAGACCGGCCAATCCTCCGCCGACGATGGCGACATCGAGCGTGTCATCGTGAACCGTCAGGCGCCCGACGGTCTTGGCTTCGGTGTCGGTCATCGTTTCATCCCCTGGAATACTTGCGCGGGTATCGATGTTTGTCGGTCTCAGTCCTTGTCTGCGTCTTGTGTGCTTATTTGTTCGAACATACCCTCACCGCCGCGTTTGTCGACATGCAACGACGCTGGCGGGCCGTGAATGCATCCGGCCCGAACCGGTCGGGGTCGTTGGTCAAAATGATTGGAGGATTCGATCAATGGCGCTGCATCCCCAGATCCAGCTCGCCCTGAAGGCGCTGGCCGACGCGAAGCTGCCGGCGATCGAGACCATGGCTCCCGTGCAGGCGCGCGAGGTGTTCGATGCCATGGCGAAAGCACGCGGCGGCACGTCCGCACCGATCGCCCGGGCCGAAGATCGGTCCGTACCGGGACCGGGTGGCACCATACCGGTGCGGATCTACTGGCCACGCGGTGACGGCCCGTTCGCGGCCGTGGTGTACTTTCATGGTGGCGGCCACGTGCTCGGCAACCTGGACACGCACGACGCTGTCGCCCGCAACCTGTGCAACGGCAGCAGCGCCGTGGTGGTATCTGTCGACTACCGGATGGGCCCGGAGCATCGCTTTCCCGCCGCTGTCGACGACGCCTGGGCCGCGTATCGCTGGGCAGTGCAATCTGCCTCCGAACTTGGAACCGATGCCAAACGAACCGCAGTCTGCGGCGACAGCGCCGGCGGCAACCTCGCGGCGGTTGTGGCGATCCGGGCGCGCGACCAAGGCGACACGCCGATCAAGCTGCAGGCGCTGATCTACCCGGTGGCCGACTACAGTCTTGGCGGCGACAGCTACGAGCGCTACGCGACCGGGTATGGCGTGCTGACGAAAGCCGCTATGCGGTGGTTCCGGAGCCACTATCTGAACGGAGCCGAGGACGCAGACGACTGGCGTGCCTCACCGATCAAGGCGACGAGCCTTGCTGGACTTGCCCCGGCGGTGATCGTCGCAGCTGAATGCGACGTGTTGTGCGACGAAGGTGTCCGGTTCGCCGACGCCTTGCGCAGCGCTGGAACGCCAGTCGACTACAAGCTGTTCCCCGGCATGATCCACGGCTTCTTCGGCATGGCGCCGGCGATCGACGATGCGGTCAATGCCCAGCGCTACGTGGCCGATGCGCTGAGGCACGCCTTGGCTTGAGCCGTGACAGACAGAGGCTGCTCAATCCGCCGACACCGCCTCGGTCAGCCGTCCCAACCAACCGTCGATGCTGCGCGCATCGGCGAGTGCCTTGCCCTCATCGAATAGTCGTTGGAGCGTTTCGGCCGGAGCACGACCCCCTGCCCGTTGCAGGCAATCGTTCCATTTGGCCCGCAACTGGCTGTCGGTCAGCGGATCCTGCCGCGAGCCAGGCAGCGCGGTGATCGTTCGCGACACGCTGCTGCCCGATGCCGATGCCGGCGTCAGAGTCACAGTGACCGGTGCCGCGCCCACGTCCGCTCCGTGTTTCGAGGGCGTGTCATCCTCGACTACCGTCACATCCGCCAACCGGGTCTGTGCCTCAGGCCGCAGGACGGCCTCATCTGTGAAGCTCTTCAGGTCGATGCGCCCATCGGCCAATCCGGCGACCACGGCATAGGGTGCACTGAACAGCGCGTTCAGGCCCGACGTCGGCCGCGGGTGGATCAGCGGCTTGGTACCGCCGTTCGGCATCTGGACCAGCGCCGACTTGACGTCGGCCAGCGTCATACCGGTCTCGCGCCGCAGCGCCAGGGTCGCCTCGATGATCTTGTGCAACAGGTAGCAGCACGGATAGCGCTTCTGCTCGAAGCCCGGCTCCGCAACCGCGAACGGCGCTCCCAGCGCCAGTCCATCCGGCCAGACGTCAATCTCGCCACCGGAAAACGCGTTCAGGAACCCCTCGCCATCGAACGCCTCGGACGTGCCTTCGATGCCGGCTGCCGCCAGGCGCGCCGCCTTCTGGCCGTTGGACGCCGCGATACCGACGTGCAGCGACTTGACCATCGAGCCGAAATTGGTGCGCAGCCCAGATGCCAGGCTGGCGGCGATGGCAAGGGCGTGTGCGGTCTGCCTGCGATCGAGACCCATGATCCGGGCACATGCTGCGGCGGCACCGATCGTGCCGAGGGTGGCAGTCGCGTGAAAGCCGAGCGTATAGTGACGGAACCCCATTGCCTGTCCCAGGCGGATCAGCACCTCGGTACCGACGGCGAACGCCTCCAGCAGCGCACGGCCGGATGTACGCTCGCGCGACGCCGTTGCCAGCAGCGCTGACAGGACCGGCGCGCTGGGATGACACACCGCCAGCATGCTGACATCGTCATAGTCCAGCACGTGGCTCGCCATCCCGATCAGCAAGGCCGCATCGTCGGCGCGATGGCGGTTCCCCGACCAGAATGACGCCACGCCACCTGGACCGGTGTGGGATTCCAAGGTTCCCATCAAAGCCCGGACTCCCGGTTCAGCACCACCCGCCAGCGTCACCGCCAGGGTGTCCAGGACGATCGGTGTCGCCTGTTTCAGAACAGCGCCATCAACCGCCGTGCTCACCACGAACGACGCAAGCCGCTCGGTTGTCGGCAACTCGGCCTGGACTGGATTTGTTCGGGTCAACGAGGTGACGGACATGAGGCCTCCAATTGGCAGCTGCTTCGAACAAAACTAGCATATTTGTTCGAATTTAATAACGAGAACCGTAGACAGAGCGGCGGCACACTTTGCGCGGCCCGCCGATTGGCTTATCCTGCATTGTCCCACGAACTTCGCAGGCATCGAACTCAATGACCGATGGGCCGGCTTCGACCTCGCGGCATGGCGACCTTGCGGAGCTTCTGACGGATGAGATCCGATCGGGTCGGTTCCCCGTCGGCACGCGCTTCCCGACCGAAATGGAACTGCAGGACCGCTTCAGGGTCGGCCGCCATACCATCCGCGAGGCCCTGAAGCTGCTGGCCGAACAGGGCATGCTGGGCCGTCGGCGCAAGACCGGCACGGTCGTCCTGGCCGATCGTCCAGTGGCGCCGTACGTGCACAGCCTGCGCGACCTGAAGGGACTGCTCGATTTCGCGCAGAACACCCGCCTCGACATCCGGCACGAAGGCTTCGTGTCGATCGTGGACAGCACGATCGGCGGGTTCTCCGACCTGCCGGGCAGGCGCTGGTACCGGGTTGCCGGCGTGCGTTCGACCAGATCCGACGGCAAGCCGTTGTGCTGGTCGGAAGTCCTGGTGCCGGAGTTGTTCAAGCCGGAGCGGGACGCCATCCACTCCGGTAGCGATGCAATCTACGAAGTGGTTCTGGCCCGGAACGCCTTGAAGCTGGACTATGTCGAGCAGGCAATCTCGGCAACCGATCTTCCCGGCGAGTACGCAACCTTGCTGGCCGCCGAGGCGGAGAATGCGGCCCTGATGGTGAGCCGCCGCTACGTCGCCCACACCGGTGCCACCTTCGAGGTCTCGCTGAACCTGTATCCGGCCAGCCGCTACTCGGTCAGGAGCGTGATCCGCCAGCGGGTCTAATCCGTCGGCCCATGCTCCGGCAGCGCGCCGGCCCGGCTCATGCCAGGTCCCGCAGCCCCCCACGGTCGGTGACAACGATCCGGCTGATGTTGTCTTCGGACGGATCCGGTTCGGGGATTGCCGGATCGAGGGTTCGGGCGAACCCGATCACGGCCTCGCTGATCTCGGACCCGCTCAAGTCACGCGCGTCATACCCGAAGGAATTCAGCAACCGACGTTCCCGCATCCGCCCCAGCGCAGCATACGAAGCTCGGTCAATCACCGGCTGTCGATCCGCCAGCGCCTCGATAGGCTTCAGCACCGTCCAGTTGCCCCTGCCCCATGGCAACAGATCAAACGGGTACCAATTCAGGAACAAGCAGGGTGTGCCGTACAGCAAGGGCACCAGCGACAAACCTGAGCTGGAGCCGATGTGGAACGCCGCCATCGCCGGCAACAGAACATCCAGTTCCGGGGATTTCAGCGCAGAGATCGCGTAGTCAACGATGCCATCGGTCACCGGCAACGGCGTCATGGTCCGGTCGCCCAGACGAATGACCCGATAGCCTTGTTCGACCAACTCCTTCAGCGCCGGCAGGTACTCGACGACATTGGCATTGCGCAGATCATGGCGCTCGTTGACCCGATATCCCGCTTCCCGGCAGTGCACCGTGACGATCCGGTCGTCCGGGGTGATGCCGGTGGCATCGAAGAATTGCACCAGAGCCGGATGCAACGATGACGGTCGATCGAGGATCGCGCCCCGCGCATTCCCGGCCCGGTCCGCCACAACCCCGCAGGCCTCGAAATAGTCGACGAAACGGCCATCGGCCCATTCCAGATTCTGGCTGGAATGGTTGTCGGCGAACACCGAACCGGGTTCGACAACCTCAAGGTTCCGGGACAGGCCCAACATCTGATCCCAGAGGAACCGATTGGCGATCCGGCCGCGCCAGACTTTTACGCTGTTGAAATCGAAGACCTGCAGATCCTGGCCTTTGATCAGATACGCAAGCACCACCATGTGCCCGATCGCGAACGTCCATTGATCGGTGACACCGCGCACCTCCGCGCCGTAGACCGTCTTGCGCATCCAGCGTGTATAGGCCGAAACGTTCTGGCCGATCTGCGCAGCCTCGGCGAGGTATCCGGCGTCGGACAGGATGGCGCGAATGTACTGCTTGCCGACCATGATCTCGAAGGCCTCCCGCGCCGTGGACGGGATGGTCTCTTCCGACAGCAGCGAGATCGCCTTCTCGAAGTGCCCCTGCATATCCGCGAATCGATACGGCGTGGCGGTGATCTTGGGGATGTCGAGTCGGGCATTGACCATCATCGACACCGCCACGAACGGAACGATCAGCCGGTCCGAGAGCCCACCGGAATTCGCCAAGCGGCTCAACTCCTTGCCACCGATGGCGCGGGTCGCCCCGATTGCCTTGCGGAGTGCGTCGCCGTCGGGCTGGGTCGTAAGCGTTGCCAGCCGGCAGAACCAACGGAAAATCGTCCGATTGTCGGTCAGCGCACGAATGCCGTCCGCCCAACCATCCTCGCTCGCCGGCTCGTCAATCAACTGGCGTCGAACCGCGCTGCACAGCACGCTGTCGCTTATCGTCACCGGCAAACCGCTCCTTGTCTCCACGCCCGACCGAGTCCGTCGTGCACGCGGTTCCAGCATACCGACAATAGGCATATCGATGTCACACGGCGTTGCACGGCCGAGCAAGCAGGGTGGCAAACCGTGAGCGTCAACCGCCAGCCGGAACATCCAACCGAGCGTTCAAATCAGCACTCCGGTCGATCGTCCCGCTGATGATTCGACCGTAAACGATGCGTTAACAAATGCCTCTCTATGCTCCGCACGTTATTTTCCAAGGGGCCAGAGTGATCAATTCAAGCCATTCGGTGTCCCGGACTCAGTCCGACCTGTTCAATCTCGTCGATCAGCCGGCCGATCCGTCTTTAGCTCGCGCGGCGCGGCTTGCTGCCCGCACATTCAAGACTCAGTACGCGGCATTTCTTCTGGATCTGGGTGATCGTTTCTATGTCGCTGCCCATCACAACCTGGATCACCGCTTTGTCGACAAGCACTCCGCGATTTGCTCGCTGGTTGTCGAAGAGCAGCGGGCCATCACGGTTCATGACCTGTCGAAGCATCCAAGGTTCCGCGTCCATCCGATGGTGTCACAGGGGCCCGAACTGAGATTCTACGGCGGAGTACCGGTGTTTGGCCCGTCGCGACAGGTGGTCGGAGTGCTGTGCGTCGTCGACCCGGGCGCTCGCGACATGGCAGCCGACGATCTGGAACTGTTGGTCGAATATGGAATGTTTATTGAAGAAGCCCTGCAGCATCGTTGGCTGACGATCCGTGACGCGCTGACCGGTCTCTACAGCCGCCGGTACTTCGACGAGCAGGCATTCACGGAATTGCGGCGAGCGGCCCGGCATGGCGAGGAAATCAGCTTCGCCATGGTCGACCTGGATAGCTTCAGAAGTCTGAACGACCATCACGGCGACGGCCATGGAGACATGGTGCTCCAGCAGGTCTCCCAGATTCTGGCTCAACGCTTCCGACGTCCCGGTGATCTCGTGTGCCGGTACGGCGGTGAGGAGTTTGCCATCGTCCTTCCCGGCACCCCGCCGGAGCAGGCCGTCCGGCTGCTCGATGCCGCCCTGGCTTCGCTCGCGAGCACGCCATGGCTCATGACCTTGGGGAGCACGGGGTCGTCACGTTCAGCGCCGGGGTTTCGGGATACACTCCAGCCGCCGATCCACCATCGGACCAACTGCCAGTTGTCATGAAGCAAGCCGAGTTGGCTCTCCACGCCGCGAAATCGTCGGGCCGAAATCGCGTCCTTCAGGATGCCTGCTGCTGAGCTCAGGTCTCATTGATTGGAGCCATGGGATAGCCGCGGCAGCGATGCCCGCCGCCGCGAGCGCATCCCGCCGTCAGAGGCCGTTATGGATGTCATGGATCGTCCGGCACACTTTGCCGCTCGCGTCGAATCCCCTACGATCCGATCTGGTGATGCGCCTCGAATACCTTGGTTTCCTGCGGCGCTCCGCCATTCGTCGTAGCATGTTCAACGAAGGTCGGCAGGCCTGCGGGGATGATGGTGTCTGAGCGCGCAACCCCCAAAAAGATATGCTTTGACGTCGAATGGTCGACCGAGAACCAGCACGGGTCGTCAAACGTGCCCGCATAGACGCCGACCGCATCGGGAAACCGCTCAAAGCTCAGCCAGAGCTTGGTGCCACAGTCTCCGCAAAAGTGGACGTGAACCACCTTTCCGGATCCTCCGGAAACCTGATCGAACGTCTTGGGCGAGCCGGTCAGCAGGACGAAGTCATCATTGCCGAAGATCGGCTCAACCATGTAGGCCGAACCCGTGGCCTTTTGACAGAACCTGCAGTGACAAACCGTGACCCGGCTCGGCTTCGCGAGAGTTGCGTAACGAATGCCGCCACAAAGACATCCACCTTCGTTTCTCGTCATCGGTTGTCGTCCTTTGTGTTGGTGCCCGCCCGGAGGAGACGACATCCCGGAGGGATTGCCAAGCGCACGGCAGGACCTGCGGGCACCAGTCTCGGCGGTATAGCAGATCGCAACTCTTGTGATCGTCGCTGCACCTGATGTTGGAAGGGTGGCGCGTTGCACATTGGGCCTGGACGCCGCCGCCGCGGCTTGTGACCATCCGATTGGTCCAACCCTTCACCCAATTCGGTATCGAACGGGAAAGGCAGCCACGCTATGGCACGAGTCCTGGTTATTGTCCCATTCCCGATGGACGCGGAGAATCTCGGCAAACGAAAAGCCCAGCTCCGCTCGGTCAAGCTGGGGCCGGATATCGCATTCGACTTCAAAGCCGTCGGCATCGCCCCAGCCAACTACGTCAGCCAGCAGGACGCGCTGCTTGCCGACATCGGCATTCTTGAGGCGGGCCAAAAGGCGCAAGCCGACGGATACGACGCCGTGTGCATCGATACGGTCAGCGATTCCGGCGTATCCGCCCTGCGCTCGGTCTTGCACATTCCCGTCATCGGGCCCGGCCGCCACGCCATGTTGACCGCCCTCATGCTGGGCGAGCGGTTCTCGATCGTCTGCATGTGGGATCGCTGGCGCCCGCTCTACACCAGGACCTTGGCCGAGTTGGGGCTTGAAAGCCGCTGCGCTTCGATCCGGTCGGCCGATCTCCAGCCGAACAATCAGGAACTGTTGGGCGGACGCGAGGACGAGGTGTTTCCGGTTCTCCTGGAGGTCGCGACGCGGTGTGTCGAACAGGACCGTGCCGACGTCATCATCCTAGGCTCCACGACCATGCACGAGGCCCACGCCTACCTGGCCGAGCGCTTGCCGGTCCCGGTCATCAATCCCGGCCCCTTGTCCTATCGTTTGGCCGATACCGCGATCCGGCTGCGGTTGAGTCATTCCAAGAGCACCTACCCGACGCCGCTGACGCCACGAACCGACGCGATCGCCGCGATGGGCGCATCGGCCCTGGCGAGCGAGGGTTAGATCATGCCAAAGGTTCTCGTCATCAACCCGTTCCCGCTCGACGAAGCAGGAGTCGCGCGCCGTGCCGCGCAAACCGGGCACGTGACCCTCGACCCCGACACCGAACTGGTGTTCCGGCCGGTGAAGTTCAGTTCGATTTCGTTCATGAGCCCGCACGACTGGCTGCTGATGGATCTCGGAATTTACGAAGCCGGCCTGACGGCGGAGCGCGAGGGCTTCGACGCGGTCGTCATCGACACCATGAGCGACAGCGGCATGGCCGCGTTGCGATCGGTCCTGTCCATTCCAGTCATCGGCCCCGGCAAGGCGTCGATGCTCTACGCCATGACGCTGGGCGCGAAGTTCTCCGTTCTGGCGCAGTGGAAGCCGGCGCTGCCGCGTTACCGCAAGGTCATCCGCGAGTACGGCTTTGAGCGCCAATGCGCGTCCGTACGATCGTTCGACGTGGAACCCGACTTCGTGAATCTGACGGAAGGCAAGGAAGATGCGACCTTTCCAACCATGCTGCAGGTCGCAATGCAGTGCGTGGAACAGGACGGAGCGGACGTGATCTGCCTGGGCTCCACCACCATGCATCAGGCCGCCGAGTATCTGGCAGAGCGTTTGCCGGTGCCTTTGGTAAATCCCGGACCGCTCAGCTACAAGCTGGCGGAGACGCTGCTTGGGCTCGGGCTGACCCACAGCCGCAAAGCCTACCCTGCGCCGATGGTCCGAAAGGACACACTGGTTCATGACCTCGTCAGAGCCGGCGCCACCAGTCACGACGGATGATCCGGCAACCCTCAACCAAATGCGATCGGTGCACTGTCGCAGGCCAAAACACCGGAAACCGAACCGCAAACCGTCGATCGGGCTGGAGCCACTCCAGGTCGCGACCACGCCGACGTGACGCCGCGGCCGATTGAGGCTTTCTGCCACGCGGGCCATTCACGCGGTGGAACCGGGATAGCTAGTCCTTGCCGTAGTAGCCGATGATGTCGCCGTCGGTCGTCACCCCAAGTCCGTTCAGGCAGCGGTTGACGTAATTGAAGTAGCCGATGATCTGGTTGGCTTCCAGAATCTCACCGTCATCGAGCCCAGCGTCGCGCAAGGCATCCACGTCCGCTTTCTCCATCCTGCCCGGCGCAAGCGTCAGCTTGCTGGCATACCGCAGCAGGGCAAGCTCGCGGCCATCGAACACATCCTCGGGTCGTCCGGCGTGGAGGGCAGCTTCGATCCGATCGGCACGAGCGTTGTCCGCAATCAGATGGCGAGCGTTCGCCCAGTGATTGGCGAGGGAATACGGGCAGTCATTCAGGATCGAAACGTAAGAAGAAATCGTTTCCTGAAACCAGGTCGGCAGCGTGTTCGCCCCGTCATGCAGTGCGGCGCGATACAAGACAACATGGCCGCGCATGGTGCTTGGGCGCAGCGAATGGACCCGCATTACGTTGTCCACGGTGCCGTGCGGCGTGCGGGCAAGATTGAGGACGTCGAGCAAAGCTTCGTCAGCCTCGTCATCGGGTATCATCCTGATCCATGCCGCCATCTCGATTACCCTTCCGTTCTTGTCGCTGTCAGATCCTCACGGTCGATGCCGTCCAACGCTAGGTGCAACTATTATCGCCGTGCGGTCTCGCTGACGAACGCGCCGAACGAAGGTCGCTTTCTCCGAGCATCACAAGGCAATAATAACAATTGGTTACAGGGCATTGACATTACCTGGACACACGTCAGGCGTGTTAACGCGGCAAGGCCAATCTGAACCATCGGTCGACGCGAACTCTCCCGCAACTCACCGCCGAAGACTTCCCGGTGCGATGATCGCAGTCCTCGAAGAAAAGCATTGACTCACTTGCCCTAACCAAACTGAAAATATCTGACAACATCGTCATTGGCGAAGAGGGTTACCCGAAAAAATCGGACGCCGAGGGCTCACGGAAGGGGGTCGTTCCAGATCGAGTTTCTGGATCTTGGTGGCAGCCTGACCGCCGTTATTACAGCAACGGGAGACGAGTATGCTCACTCGAATGAGACGGTCGGGCTTGAGGTTGGCTGTTGCGCTTCTAACGGCAACCATGGCCTTCGGATCCCTGCAGGCCCTTGCCCAGGAAAAAGTTCTCCGCGCCGTCATGCACGCGGACGTGCGGACCCTTGATCCGTTCTGGACCACACAGACGATCGCCGGCATCCACGGGCTGATGATCTACGACACGCTGTTCTCCAGCGATGCCGAACTTCAGCCGCAGCCGCAGATGGTTGATACCTGGACGGTCAGTGACGACCGCAAGACCTATACCTTCATGCTGCGCGACGGACTGAAGTTCCACGACGGCACGCCGGTCACATCCAAGGATGTGGTCGCCTCGATGAACCGCTGGGGCAAGCGCGACGGCGCCGGCAAGCAGTTGATGAGCTACACCAAGTCGCTCACGGCGAAGGATGACAAGACCTTCGAGTGGGTGCTGAGCGAGCCCTACGGCCTGCTGATCGATACCCTCGCCAAGACCGGCACCAGCATCCCGTTCGTGATGCGCGAAGCCGAAGCCATGGTCGATCCGTTTGAGCAGATCAAGGAAGTGGTCGGCTCAGGACCGTTCATGTTCAAGCGCGACGAGTGGGTCCCGGGCAACAAGACGGTCTACGTCAAGTTCAAGGACTACGTGCCGCGCAAGGAGCCGGCATCCGGTCACGCCGGTGGCAAGGTCGTGAAAGTCGACCGGGTCGAGTTCATCTGGATGTCCGACCCGCAAACCGCCCAGTCGGCCCTGATGGCAGGCGAGATCGACTACCTGGAGAACCCGAAGCCCGACTTCCTGCCGTTGCTGGGAGCCAATCCCGACATCAAGCTTGAGGTTCATCCGGCCGCCGGCACGATGGGCATCCTGCAGCTCAACCACTTGCACCCGCCCTTCAATAACGTGAAGGCGCGGCAGGCGATGTACTACATCATCAACAACGCCGACTATCTGAACACCATAGCCGCCGACCCAAATCTGCAGACCCTCTGCTATTCCTACTTTGGCTGCGGCGTCGCCATGGAGACGACCGCTGGCAGCGAGCCCTACAGCGGGCCGAAGGACTACAAGAAGGCCGAGCAGCTGTTCAAGGAAGCCGGCTACAACGGCGAGCCGATCACCATCCTGCACGCCACCGACCACGCCTACATCAACCCGGCCAATCTGGTGATGATCCAGCAGCTGCGGAAGGCCGGCTTCCTCAATCTCGACGTCCAGGCGATGGACTGGGGTTCGGTCGTAGCCCGGCGCGCCAAGAAGGAGGTCCCGGCGGAAGGTGGCTGGAACATCTTCATCACCGGTACCACGGTGCTGACGTCGTCCAATCCGATCACCCACACCTCGATCGGCATGGGCTGCGACAAGGCCTGGTTCGGCTGGCCCTGTGATTCGGTGTTCGAGGACCTGCGCAAGGAGTGGGCCTTCGCGCCAGACCTCGATACCCGCAAGCGGTTGGCGGTCGAGCTGTCCAAGCGGGCCTACGATCAGGTTCCCTACATCTCCTTTGCACAATGGCGCAATCCGGTCGCGTATCGCTCGGATATGATCTCCGGCGTGCTGTCGGTGCCGTCGGTACCGCCGATGTGGAACATCGAGAAGAAGTGAGCCCTGGGTTACCGGGCCGGTGCAAACCGGCCCGGCGACCGACCGCGGAAGACCGCCGGCCCGCCGTTCTGGGCCGGACCCTCTACAGCACCTGAACGAGGCGGCACACATGCGCTTGACGGGCCACGAGGGTGATCGATGACCGCCTATATCGTCCGGCGGCTGCTGGCGACGATCCCGGTCATGATCGTCGTGGCATTGTTCGTCTTCCTCCTTCTGCACCTGACGCCGGGCGATCCGGCGGCGGTGATCGCCGGCGACGACGCGTCACCCGCCGACATCGAGGGGGTCCGCCGGAAACTCGGCCTCGATCGCCCGATCTGGGAGCAGTTCGGCATCTACGTCATGAACCTGCTGAGGGGCGACCTTGGCACATCGATCTTCTCCAACCTGCCGGTCATGACCCTGGTCAAGCAGCGTCTGGAACCCTCGCTGGTCCTGGCGGTCTCAACCCTGGTGGTTGCCATCACCGTCGCCATTCCGATGGGGGTGATCGCGGCATGGAAAGCGCGAACGCTGGTCGACCGTGTGGTGATGGGCTTCTCGGTCTTAGGCTTCGCCGTTCCGGTCTTTCTGGTCGGCTATCTGCTGATCTATGTGTTCGCGATCGAACTGCGCTGGCTGCCCGTGCAAGGATATAAGCCACTGTCGCAGGGTGTTTGGCAGACCCTGCGGTCGATCACCTTGCCGGCGATTGCCCTGGGCATGGTCTACACCGCCCTCATCGCCCGCATCACCCGGGCCAGCATGCTGGAAGTCCTCTCCGAGGACTACATCCGCACCGCGCGCGCCAAGGGCGTCGCCACGCCCGGCGTCCTGCTGCACCACGCGCTGAAGAACGCGGCGGTGCCCATCGTCACGGTGATCGGCATCGGCCTGACCCTGCTGATCTCCGGCGTCGTGCTGACCGAAACGGTCTTCAACATCCCCGGGCTCGGCCGGCTGACGGTGGACGCGATCCTCAAGCGCGACTATCCGATCGTGCAGGGGCTGATCATTCTGTTCGCGGCCGTGAAGGTGCTGGTGAACCTGCTCATCGACATCAGCTACACCTTCTTCGACCCACGCATCCGGTACTAGGAGGAGAACGATGGCAGCGCTCTCCGAAGCCGCGTCGACCGCCTTGGCCACCCGACGGTTCGACTGGATCCGCCGAAACCCGACCATCGTCATCGGCGCACTCATACTTGGCCTGCTCGCAACGCTCGCGCTGATCGCGCCCTGGATCGCCGACGACCCGCTCGGCTTCGACCCGCTGGAGCGGCTGCGCCGACCGTCGGCCGAGTTCCCCTTCGGCACCGACGAGTTCGGACGCGATGTGTACAGCCGTGTCGTCTATGGCGCTCGGATCTCACTGGCTGTTGGCATTTCGGTGGCCACGATCGCAACCGCTGCCGGCCTGTTCATCGGCGTGCTGTGCGGCTACTTCCGGAAGGTCGACAACGTGGTCATGCGCGTGATGGACGGGCTGATGGCGATCCCGCCGATCCTGCTGGCCATTGCCCTGATCACGTTGATGAAAGCCAGCCTGACCATCGTCATCATCGCGATCTCGATCCCGGAAATCCCCCGGGTCGTGCGGCTGGTGCGCAGCGTGGTCCTGCAGGTCCGCGGCCTGCCCTACATCGAGGCGGCGATTGCCAGCGGCACCCGCACGCGCACCATCATGACGCGCCACATCCTGCCGAACACCCTGGCGCCGCTGATCGTCCAGGCGACCTACGCCTGCGCCTCGGCGATCCTGACCGAGGCCGGCCTGTCGTTCCTGGGCGCGGGCACCCCGCCGGAGATTCCGAGCTGGGGCAACGTGATCTCGCTCGGCCGCACCTACTTCCAGATCGCGCCGTGGATCATCTTCTTTCCGGGGGTGATGCTGGCCATCACGGTGCTGGCGATCAACCTCATGGGGGACGGGCTGCGCGACACCCTCGATCCCCGCATAGCCCGGCGCATGTGAGGCACCGTGGATCATTCATCCTCCAGCACCGCCTCTGCCGTGAAACCCGACCCGGACATCATTCTGTCGGTGCGCGACCTGCAGACGCGGTTCTTCACGCGAGATGGGGTGGTCCGCGCCGTCGACGGGGTTTCGTTCGACGTCCGGCGCGGCGAAACCCTTTGCATCGTCGGTGAATCCGGCTGCGGCAAAAGCGTGACCGCGCTGTCGGCCATGCGCCTTCTGCCTGACGGCGTTGGCCGCATCGTCGGCGGATCGATCCGCTTCGAAGGCGAGGAACTGACGACCCTGCCCGAGAGCGAGATGCGGCGGATCCGCGGCAACCGCATGTCGATGATCTTTCAGGAACCGATGACGTCGTTGAACCCGGTCGTGACGGTTGGCGCGCAGATCGCGGAGTCGTTGCGTATCCATCAGAAGCTCGGCCGGGACGCCGCCTGGAACCAGGCGGTGGAGATGCTGTCCGTGGTTAAGATCGCCGATCCGCGGCAACGGGCCGGCGAGTATCCGCACCAGCTGTCGGGCGGCATGCGCCAACGCGTCATGATCGCCATAGCGCTGGCCTGTAACCCGAAACTGCTGATCGCCGACGAGCCGACCACCGCCCTCGATGTCACCATCCAGGCGCAGATCCTGAACCTCATGTTGGAACTGAAGGAACGGCTCGGCACCGCCATCGTGCTGATCACCCATGACCTGGGGGTCGTCGCCGAGACCGCTCAACGTGCGATCGTCATGTACGCTGGCCGCAAGGTCGAGGAGGCCTCGGTAGAGGAACTTTTCCGCAATCCCGTCCATCCCTACACCCGCGGCCTGATGAACTCGATCCCGCGTCGCTCGACCCTAGGCCGCAAGATCACGTCCCGTGGTCGATTGCAGGAAATCGCGGGAATCGTGCCGTCGCTGCGCGAGGACATCCAGGGCTGCGCGTTCGCCCCGCGCTGCAGTTTTGCCGTCGACCGCTGCTCGCTCGAAACACCCATTCTGCAGACCCAAGGCCCAGGCCACATCGCCGCCTGCTGGGAGGCCGCGCGTGTTGCGGCAACGCCGAGATGACCAACAGCATCCCCATGAGCGAGCGTGAAACCGTCCTGCAGGTCAAAGGACTGAAGAAGCATTTCCCGGTGCATCGCGGTGTGCTGTCGCGCGTCGTCGGCCAGGTGTACGCGGTCGACGGCGTGTCGTTCACGATCCGCCAGGGCGAGACATTGTGTCTTGTCGGCGAGTCCGGCTGTGGAAAGTCGACGGTAGCCAAGACCGTGATGCGGTTGCTGGAACCGACCGCCGGGACCATTGAGGTGAACGGTGTCGACATCTCGGATTTGAGCGAGAGCAAACTCCGGGCTCACCGCCGGCAGATGCAGATCGTCTTCCAGGACCCTTACTCCTCGCTCAATCCCCGACTGTCCGCCGGGGCCATCGTCTCCGAGCCGTTGACCAATTTCGACCTCGCGACCGGCGCTGCACTGGCCGAACGGATCGCCGAGTTGTTCGAACGGGTCGGTCTGAGGCCAGAGGCGGCTGCCAAGTACCCTCACGAGTTCTCCGGTGGTCAGCGCCAGCGTCTCGGCATTGCCCGAGCGCTGGCGGTTAATCCCAGCCTGATCGTTGCCGACGAACCGGTGTCGGCGCTCGACGTCTCGGTCCAAGCGCAGGTGCTGAATCTGCTGATCGACCTGCAGGAAGATCTTGGCCTCGCTTACCTGTTCGTTTCGCACGATTTGGGAGTGGTCGAGCACATCGGTCACCGGATTGCGGTGATGTATCTCGGCCGGATCGTCGAGACCGCCGACAATGCCGATCTGTTCGGGACCCCGCTGCATCCCTACACCGAAGCGCTGCTGGCGGCGGCTCCGTTGCCGGATCCGACGATCAAGCGCGAACGGTTGATCCTCCAGGGCGATGTGCCGAGTCCGGTGCGCCCGCCGCCCGGCTGCCACTTCCATACCCGCTGCCCCTATGCGGTCGACCGCTGCCGCAGCGAAACTCCACCGCTTGCCGAAGTCGCACCCGACCATTGGGTGGCCTGTCATCTCCGACCCGTCGGCGGCCCGTTCGGGCCGCTGTCCCGCACGATCTAGCACGCGCCGCAGTCACGTTCTCCATTCCTATCGGAGCCTCCCATGCGCCTGTTTTCAGCCACCATCGCGACCGAAACCAACACCTTCTCGCCGCTTCCGACCAGCATCGACGGCTTCAAGGAGAGCGTGTTCCTGCGGCCCGGCGAGCACCCCGAGGACGCGCCGCGGATGTGCACCGCTCCGCTGTTCGTGGCTCGCCAGCGTGCCGCTGCCGACGGTTTCACCCTGATCGAAGGCAGTTGCTTCGCCGCCAGCCCGGCCGGCAGTGTCAATCGAGCCGACTACGAGTTCATGCGCGACGAGGTCTTGGAGCAGCTGCGCGCCGCGCTGCCGCTGGATGGCATCCTGTTCGGTCTGCATGGGGCGATGGTCGCACACGGCTATGACGACGTGGAGGGTGACCTCCTGGAGCGTGCGCGCGCGATCGTCGGACCGAAATGCGTGATCGGCGTGGAGTACGACCCGCACTGCCACATGACCCTGAAGCGGGTGCGCAACGCCGACATCATCATCTGCTACAAGGAGTTCCCACACACCGACGTGGTCGACCGCGCCGAGGATCTGCTGACTCTCGTGCTGAGAACCCTGCGCGGTGAGGTCAAGCCGGTGATGTCGCTGTACGACTGCCGGCAGATCGGCAGTTATCCGACCACGCTGCCGCTGATGCGCGGCTTCGTTGACCGGATGACGGCGCTGGAAGGCAAGGACGGCATTCTTTCGGTCTCGGCCATCCACTGCTTCCCCTACGCCGACGTCAAAGAACTCACCGGCCGCATCCTGGTGGTCGCCGATGGCGACAAGGCCAAGGCCGACGCGCTTGCCACCCGGCTTGGCGAAGAATTCGTGTCGATGCGCGGCAAGACCATGCCGGAATTCTTCAGCCCAAAGGTCGGCGTCAAAACCGGTATCGACTTCAACGACGCACCGGTGGTCATCGCCGATCCGGCCGACAACGCCGGAGGCGGCGCACCGTCCGACAACACCACGATCCTGCGCGAACTGATGGCGGCCGACGCCCAGGACGCGGCGATCGGCCCGATCTGGGATCCGATTGCGGTCAAGCTGTGCTTCGATGGGGGACAGGGTGCCCGCTTCCCGCTGCGGTTCGGCGGCAAGATCGGCCCGGCCTCGGGGCAGCCGGTCGACGCCATGGTCGAGGTCACCGCCCTGGCCCGCGACTGCTGGCAGAGCTTCGGGCCGACCAAGGTGACCCTCGGCGACTGCGCCGCCGTGCGCATCGGCGGCATCGACATCGTTCTGATCACCAACCGCACCCAGGCGCTCGGCCTGGAGCTGTTCACCAACCTCGGCATCGACCCGCTGACCCGCAAGCTCCTGGTGGTGAAGTCGACCAACCACTTCATGGCGGCGTTCGGCCCGATCGCCAAGAAGGTGATCTATGTGGAGTCCGATGCTCCCTTGGCCCGCGACTACACCAAGCTCACCTACACCAAGATCCAGCGCCCGATCTGGCCGCTCGACGCGGAAACCACACCCGGCCTGATCTTCTGACCCCGACGGAGGCCACTGCCGTGACATCATTGTCCCTGACCGCGTTGTCGGCCGTCGAGTTGCGGCGGCGGATCGGCACCAAGGAAATTTCGCCGGTGGAGCTTCTCGAGGCCTGCATCGAGCGGATCGAAGCGGTCAATCCGGCGGTGAACGCGATCGCTGCCAAGGCCTACGGGCGTGCCCGAGAGGAAGCCAAGGTTGCCGAAGCGGCAGTGCTGCGCGGCGACGCACTCGGCCGGCTGCACGGCCTGCCGGTCGGTGTGAAGGATTTGCAGGATACCGAGGGCGTGCTGACCACCCATGGTTCGCCGCTGTACCGCAGCCACGTTCCAGCGCGGGACTCTGCTCAGATCGCCCTGGTTCGGGCGGCGGGAGCGATCGTAACGGCCAAGACCAATGTGCCGGAGTTCGGTGCCGGCGCCAATTCGCGCAATCCAGTGTGGGGAGCGACCGGCAACCCGTTCAACCCGACCCGGATCGCCGGCGGCTCGTCCGGCGGTTCGGCCGCGGCACTGGCCTGCGACATGCTGCCGATCTGCACCGGCTCGGACACCGGCGGCTCTCTGCGCATTCCGGCCGCGATCTGCGGCGTTGTCGGTTTCCGCCCGTCGCCGGGTCTGGTGCCGATGGACGGCCGACAGCTCGGCTGGACGCCGATCTCGGTTCTGGGGCCGATGGGCCGCACCGTTGCCGACACCCGGATGCTGTTCGCCGCCCAGGTCGGGGTCGACAGCCGGGATCCGTTGTCCCAGCCCATAAACCCCGACGCGATTGTCGCCAGCCGGCCCGCCGACCTCGGCCGGCTGCGGGTCGCCTGGACCACCGATTTTGGTCAGTGCCCGGTCAGCGCCGAGATCCGCTCTGTCATGCGAAAGCGCATGGACGAAATGCGGCACCTGTTTCTCACCGTCGACGAGGTCGCGTTCGACTTTGGCGAGGCTGATCGCTGCTTCGACGTCGTCCGCGCGCAGAATTTCCTGGCCCGCTACCGCGACACCTATGAGCGCGACCGCGAACAACTGGGGCCGAACATCCGGGCGAACTATGAGATTGGCGCCGCCATGTCCTTGGCGGACGCAGCCTGGGCGCACGCCGAGCAGACCCGCATCTTTCGCCGCTTCCAGGAGACCTTCCAGGACTACGACCTGGTCATGGCCCCGACCACCCCGGTGTCGCCGTTCCCGTGGAGCGAGCTCTACCTCGCCGAGTTGGAAGGCGCGCCGTTGAAGAACTACTACCACTGGCTGGCGCTGACCTACGTCATCACCCTGGCGACCAACCCGTCGATCGCACTGCCCTGCGGCGTGGACGACCATGGGATGCCGTTCGGCCTGCAGGTGGTCGGCCGCTTCGGCGGCGACATTGAACTGCTGGACGCCTCCGAGGCAATGGAACGGGCATTCGCGGGCGTCAGCGGGCTCGGCCGCCCGACCCCGGATCCAGCGATCTTGTCGACGCCGACTGCGGATCTGAAATCGATCGTCACTGCCGCACCGGACAAGAGCTTGGCCGAACGGTAGACCGCACTGTCGCCATCGGCATCTCGTCCGGGAGCCGTCGCGTCGACGAGAATTTCGAGCGCGATCGGTGCTGGTCGAAACGTCGCCGTTCAACCGCACCTCATGCAAAATCCCGCGTACTCAGCCTGATGCCCACGATGTGACGATGCCAGCATCTGGCCAAAAGGTATCGGCCCGAACTGGCCGCTACACGAACCCTTGAACGTATGTACATGCGGGATGCTGAATGGTTCAGCCAGCGCAAATAGTGACTCCAACCATAGAGTGTTGCTAATATTTTCCTTCGATCAAAGCGCACCTCATTCAATCAATTAAGAACGGGAGGTAGAGATGCGATCAAACAGGTATATTGGCACAGTTGCCGCTGTTGCGGCGGCTCTGTTTCTAACAGCGCCGCTGAGTGCCGCAGGCGTGAATGACGATCCACTGAAAGAAAAATGGGCGCCGGGTCCTTGGGGACCGGACGACAAGGCCGGATCGGTCAATCGAACGACCCCCGCGATGGTCTTGAAAGCGGTCGGACTGGTCAAACAGGGGAAAACCGCAACTCTTGGAAAAGTCTATGCCGGCGATGCTCCGGCCTTCGGCTCTCGCGGCTGGCGGATGACCATTCCCGGTCTTCCGACCGGTGGACCGTTCGGCGAACACCAGTTGGTCTACAACGATGAGTATCTGGCGACCGAGATTGGCCAAATCGGGACCCAGTTCGACGGCCCCGGCCACATCGGCACGATCACGTCAGAAGGCATGTTCTTCTACAACGGCCGCATTCTGGACCAGAGTGCCGGCGCCTACGGCATGGGGCCGCTGGGCGTGGAGCACGTGGCCGAGAAGGGCTTTGTCTGTCGCGGCGTATTGCTGGATGCGGTAGCCCTGCGCGGTGGCCAATTGCCGATCCCCGCGGGCAAAGGCGATCCCGGTATCATCACCGACGCCGATGTGGCGGCCATGGTGAAGAACCAGGGGATCGCGCCGATCAGTGAAGGTGATTGTGTCTTCCTGCATACCGGCCACGGCAATATCTGGCATCCCAAGGACTGGGACAAGTTTGACGCCGCCGAGAAATCCAAGCGGGTTGCCAATTTCAATGCCGGCGAACCGGGCTTCGGAATCTCGGCGTGCGAGTATCTCGCCGAACGCAAGATCATACTGACCGGCGCCGACACCTGGGCGGTCGAGGCGGTTCCAGGCGAAAATGCCGACAAGCCGTTCGAGTGCCACCTGCAGATGCAAACCCGACGCGGTATCTGGAACCTGGAGAACCTGGACCTGAGCCAGCTAGTCGCCGACAAGGCTTACGAGTTCCTGTTCGTCTGGTCTCCACTGAAAATGAAGGGCGCCACCGGCTCGCCGGGAAATCCTGTCGCCCTGTATTGATGCGCATCGAGTGATCGTCCGTGACATTCGGGAGCCGGTGCGAACGCGGCTCCCGAACTGTCTTCGGGGGGAACCGACCTTTACCCAGCCATCTCCGGTACTCAACACGGTCATCTGACACAAGACGCCGGTGTGGCTTCACCCGCCGGTGCAGGCCGATCCGGTTATGGTGTTGACTGGGGGCCGATGGCCATCCGGTGAATGTCGAGTAAAACTCCCGCTGGTGGTGCAGCGTGAGCGGGTGATGGAGGGACAGCACATGACCGATACGGCACCCGCTCCCAGACTGGGCGAAGGGCGGATCAGCGGCGGGGCGGCAGTGGCGGTCGGACTGCTGAGCGTCGCGGCGGTGCTATGCCTGCGCTATCCTGGATGGCTCAGCACGCCGGAGTTGCGCGCTTACTACAGTGCCTATCTCGACCTGCTGCGGCTGGTGTTGGCGGTTGCCATGGTAGCCGGCGTCTTCCTGGCGGTGATCAGCCTGTGCCTTAACCGCCGCAAGTACCAGGGCGCGATCGGTTTGAGCGCTATCCTGTTTGCCACCCTGCTGGGCGGACCCTATGCGCCGTTGCCGGAGTTCACCCAGCCGAACGCGTATCTCGGACTCGACTGGCTGGTGCTCGACCTGTTCTTCACAGGAGCGGCCTTCATCGCGCTGGAACGCGTGTTCCCGAGTGTCGTCGCCAAGCAGCCCATCCTGCGCCCGGAGTGGCAACTCGACCTGTTGTATTTCGGAGTCAACCACCTGCTGATCGGGGCGTTCCTGCTGGCCTCGACGCATTTTGCGCACGGCCTGTTCGGCTGGGCGGTCAGTCCCTGGCTGCAGGCCGAGGTCGCGGCGCTGCCGGCCATACTGCGCTTCGTTCTGGTGATTCTGGCCGCCGACCTTGTGGAGTACGTCTCCCACCGCGCCTACCACGAAGTGCCGTTCCTGTGGCGCTTGCATGCCGTGCACCACTCGCCTCACCACATGGACTGGCTGTCCGGCTCGCGACTGCACCTGGGTGAGATCCTGGCCACCCGCTCGTTGATCCTGGTGCCGATCTTCCTGCTCGGGTTCCCGCAGGACACCATCTTCGCCTACATCATCTTCGTGTCAGTGCAGAGCGTGGTGATCCATTCCAACCTTGCGCTGCACCTGGGGCCGCTGCGCTACGTGTTGGTGACGCCGCAGTTCCACCACTGGCACCACGCCTCCGATGCCGAGGCACTGGACCGCAACTACTGCGCCCACACTCCAATTTTCGATCTGCTGTTCGGCACCTTCCACCTGCCCGCGAAGCGCTGGCCGAAGACCTACGGCACGGTGAAGCCTATCCCTGGCGGCTTCCTCGCCCAGTTCAGCTACCCGTTCACAGGGCGGGCGCCAACGGCAACCTACGGCTCCCAACCCGGCGCCGACCCCGATTAACGGCTCATCTTTGTTATTCAACCGGGCAAGGTTTCTTGTGCCTTCGGGATCCGCATCATCGTCCCGGGCGAATTGCTGAATTCTGGTTCCAGCGGGTGTTGGCGTGGCAACCTGCGCCCCATCTATCGCGTCGAGCCATCCTTGACCGAGCCCTCAGAGCCTGTTGCTGAATGAGTCTGGCTTGACGGCATGAAGCAGCTATCCGGTGATTTTGCCCTCAGACGGCATTTTTCTTGTCCAATTGCTTCAGTTCAAGAGCCATTTTCCACCCTTTCTTCCTCTGCGGACGGACTCCGAGTGTAGTTTTTTGATGTTGTGGGCGGCGCAGTGCAGGTTCCATTCACCCTGGGTCTCCTGCTCCCCGCGCATCATGAATCCGTCTGCGCCCTGGGTCTCCTTCATTTGCCCGAACACCGGTTCCACGGTCTGGCCGCGCAGCCGGTAAAGTTTTCGGCCCCGTTGGGTCAGGAGCTTACGCTCCATCTGGTCACGGGCACTCATGTCCCTGGGTATACGGCCCCGGGGTGGTGGAGCATCACGCATCGCCTTGCGCTGCTTCCAATCCTTAGTGGTGGCGATCAGGTATTCGCATTCCGCTGTTTCCGTGGCCGCGTTCTCGTCAGACCAATAGCCCGCGTCAAACAGGCCAACCCCCAGCACCGCCTCGTCGCCGGTCACCGCCTCCATCATCGTCAGGGTCCGGGCAATCATCGGGGCCAGTTGGCGAACGTCGTTGGCCTGGTTCGTCACATCGGTGGCGAGGATGATCTGGTCCGCCGTCACCACCGCCTGGGCATTGTACCCCTGGAGATATCCCTTGCGGCTCTTCATGATCCGGCTGTCCGGGTCGCTCACGTTGGCCTTGGCCTCTTCCTTGACAACCGCCTCGGCTGTCTTCGGCTTCCGCCCGCGTTTGGCTTTTCCGTTCGCCTTTTCCTCGGCAATCCGGGCGTTGATCTTCTCCTGCTGCTCGACCCGTTGATGGTCGGCTTCGCGCAAGAGACGTTCATGACAGGAGCGAAGACGGGACAGCCGATCTGACGGCTTCCTCAGCCCGACGGGAACATCGTCACCTCGGCCCTCCCCGAACATCCCGTCCTCGGCGGCATCGATCGCCTCGGCCTCCGACAGCATGGCGGCAACCTCCGCCTCCAGGGACTTCGAGGTCTGGTTCGCCGCAAGCGACGCATTTGCCTTCACCTTGGTCCCATCCAGCGCCACCACGCCCAACCGCACCAGCCCCGCCGCATGACACAGCTTCAGGACCTCCACGAACAGGGTCTCCAGGTCGCCCCGGTGCCGCTTGCGGAACCGCGCTATCACGCTGTGGTCGGGAACCTCGGCGCACACGATCGTCCGAAACCCAGCATCCCGCACGCACAGGCGCTCGATCTTGCGGCTTGAGCGTTGCCCGTTCGCATACGCATAAACAAGGAGACTAACCATCATCCTCGGCGCGAACGGTGGCGCTCCCGACCCACGCTTCCGGTAGTGCGTCTCGAATGCCGATAGATCCATCAAACCCACGGCATCCAGAAGAAGGTGCACGAGGTCTGTGTCCGGAACCCAATCCGCCATGTCCACCGGCAGAAGAAACCGCTGCCTACGATCTGGTTCTCGGTAAAAATTTGCCATCTCCCCCCCCTTCAAATTGCCTCTCCCAACGGAATCAGGACCCCGTCAGTGGGTCAAGCGGAGATCGTCGGTGGAACCGGTGATTCTGCAACAGCCTCCTCAGGGCTCCTTTTGTGATCACGCACAATCAGGAACGGAAAAAATTCCATGAGCAATGCATCCGATTACACGCCACCGAGCGTCTGGACATGGAACAAGGAAAACGGCGGTCGTTTCGCCAACATCAACCGGCCGATCGCCGGGCCGACCCATGACAAGGAACTGCCGGTCGGCAAGCATCCCCTGCAGCTCTATTCTTTGGCGACGCCCAATGGGGTCAAGGTCACAATCATGCTGGAGGAGCTTCTGGCGACCGGACACAGCGGCGCGGAGTACGATGCCTGGCTGATCAAGATCGGTGACGGCGACCAGTTCGGCAGCGGCTTCGTCGGGGTCAACCCGAACTCCAAGATCCCGGCGCTGATGGACCACAGCACATCGAAGCCGACCCGGGTGTTCGAGTCGGGCGCCATCCTGCTCTACCTCGCCGAGAAGTTCGGGGCCTTCCTGCCGAAGGATCCGGCCAAGCGGACCGAGGCCCTGAACTGGCTGTTCTGGCAGATGGGCAGCGCGCCGTACCTCGGCGGTGGATTCGGCCATTTCTACGCCTACGCGCCATTCAAGATCGAATACGCCATCGACCGCTTCGCCATGGAGGTGAAGCGCCAGTTGGACGTGCTGAACAGGCATCTGGCTGACAACGAGTACATGGCCGGCGACGAATACTCGATCGCCGACATGGCGATCTGGCCGTGGTACGGAAACCTCACCCTGCCCGGCGCGATCTACAACGATTCCGCTACCTTCCTGGAAGCCCACACCTACACCAACGTCGTCCGCTGGCAGAAGCAGATCGCCACGCGCGATCCCGTCAAGCGCGGGCGGATCGTCAACCGGCGGTCCGGGGAGCCGGCCGAGCAGCTTCACGAACGCCACGACGCGAGTGACTTCGACACCAAGACGCAAGACAAGCTGGCCGGATAGCGATCAAGGCGACGGGAGCCGGTAACGGTCTCCCGTCGCTGGACGGCCGTGGCACGGCGCTATTACACACGGGCATAGCCGAAGCCGAGTTGGCTGGGTAGCCTGCGCTAGTCGCCTGCCCTTCCAGCCACCCTTCCTGGCAACCCGTCCTGGACTTTCACTCTGATGACCGCACCTGTCCCAACCATTCCAACCTCCGTCGATGTCGTCGTGATCGGCGGCGGCATCGCCGGTGTCTGCACCGCGTACTATCTGGCCCGATCCGGAGTGAAGGTGGCGCTGTGCGAGAAGGGCCGGATTGCCGGCGAGCAGTCGTCGCGGAACTGGGGCTGGATCCGCAAGCAGGGCCGCGACCTGCGCGAGATGCCGCTGATGATCGAGAGCCTGCGGTGCTGGCACGCCCTGATCCCCGAACTCGACGAGGATATCGGCTTCAAGGTCGGCGGCGTCACCTACCTTGCCGACAACGAGAAAGACCTGCAGCGGCACGAGGCCTGGCTGGAGAGTGTTGGGACCTTCCAGCTCGACAGCCGGATGCTGAGCCCGGCGGAAGCCGACGCCATGCTCGGCCGCACCGACCGCCGCCTCCTCGGCGCCCTGCACACCGCCAGCGACGCCCGCGCCGAACCGGCTAAAGCCGTGCCGGCGATCGCCCGCGCCGCCGATCGGCTCGGGGCCACAATCCTGACTGACACCGCGGTGCGCAGCATCGACCGCGAGGCCGGCCGGATATCGGGTGTCGTCACCGAACACGGCCGGATCGCCTGCCAGTCCGTCGTCTTGGCCGGCGGCGTGTGGTCGCGGCCGTTCCTGGAGAACATCGGCCTCGATCTGCCGCAGTTGGCGGTGCGCTCATCGGTGCAGCGCACGACATCGGCGCCTCGGCTGTCGGAAAGCACGTTCGGCGGGGTCGGCGCCTCGATCCGGCCGCGCCAGGACGGCGGCTACACCGTCGCCCGCAGCGGGGCGGCGCAGTTCGACATCATCCCGGCCGCCTTCACACATTTCTGGTCGTTCGCGCCGACCCTGCGCGCGCAATGGCGGATCATGAAGATCCGTTTCGGCCGGCCGTTCTTCGACGCCTGGGGTCAGCGGCGGTGGCGCGACGACCAAATGAGCCCGTTCGAGGCAGTGCGCGTGCTCGACCCGACCCCGGACGGCGTCCTGCTTGACGACGTCATGCGCACCGCGCGCCAGCTGTATCCGCAGCTGGCCGAGGCCGTGCCGGCAGAACGCTGGGCCGGCATGATCGACGTCACCCCGGACGAGGTGCCGGCGCTCGGACCGATCGACGCCGTGCCCGGCCTGTTCCTGGCAACCGGCCTGTCGGGCCACGGCTTCGGAATCGGCCCGGGGCTCGGCTACGCCATGGCCCAGATGGTGCGGGGCGAGCCGACAGTCGTCGACCTGTCGGCCCTGCGGTACTCCCGATTCAAGGAACCCGGCGGCATTGTGACAGCGGCGGAGGTCTGAGCGCGCTCAACGAAGCGGCACCCAACCGACCGCCACCGCTGCACCAGTTCAGTGGACCGGCGCGTTGATCTGAACCTGGTCGACCGACCACGACCCGTGGGCGTTGACCATCACCAGACCATCGAACGGCTGCGAGAAGCCGTAGTCCTGGGTCTGCAGCACGATCTTTCCGTCGACCGACACCGTCATGTTGCCGGTCGCGTCACGAACCCAATCGACATCGTGCATCCGTCCGTCCGCAAAATCGGTACCGGCCGTCCCTCGACGAACGACGCGGATCTCGGATCCCTGCCGTATCGCCAGAATGCTCGGGACCGCCCGCGGAAAGTCGTCAAGCACCAGTTCATAGCCGGTGTTCAGCTGCGACTGATACGGGCCGAAGGCGAAGCGGGCACCGGCCTCGCCCTTGGTCGACAGGCGCATGCGAATCCGGAATTCGTTCGGCAGCGCGACGGCCGTGCTGATTACCGCGGCCGAAGACTGCGCCTGAGACGTCGCCTCGGCTGCTCCGCCGAGCACACCCTTCAGCACCCTCATCACCACCTCGTCCGGCGAGTTTCCCTGGGTGCTCACCGCCGTCACGACCTCGCTGTGCAGCACACCGTCACGCACGGAATACGAACCCTGCTGCACCTGCCAGGGGACACCGCGGGTATAGTCGCCGTCGGCGAACGTCTCGTCCATCAGCGTCACCTCGCCGACCGGCGCGGCAGGCTTGACTCGATCGTTGCTCACGACCGGTTTCGGCTTGTCCAATGACGCCAACAGGGCGGCATCGGCAACGCCGTCGACCGGCAGGCCGGCATCGGTCTGATAGGTCCGGATGGCGTTGATGGTGGCCTGGCCCATCACACCGTCGGACGGCCCGGGCTGGTACCCACGCTCGGTCAGCGTCGCCTGAATCAAGCGGATCATGTCGCGGCGTGACAGCGCGGCATCGGTCGAGCGGATCCGCTCGAGCAGGAGGGCGGACGGCTGACCGGTAACCAGCAGCCGCTGGTCGCGTTCGAAGGTCCGGATCGCGTCCTGAGTCTTGGTGTCGATGACCCCGTTGACCACTGGAACGTCATACCCGCGGCGCCGCAATTCGACCTGGGTGTCCACGACCAATTGGGTCGCCCCCGGGGTTGGAAGCGACGACTGGTTCGCAACGGCCGTGTTCGTCTCCGCGGCCGCTGTCGACGAGTTCCTGTCACGCGGTTCCGCCCCGGTCGCCACCCGATACTCTTCGCGCAGGCTGCGCATGGTGGAACGATCGGGCGTTCCCGTCACAACCTGTCCGCGGGACCGCTGGTAGGCGCTGATCGCCGATCGGGTCCGGCTTCCCATGTATCCGTCGACCGGACCGGCGTCAAAGCCGAGCCGGTTCAACCAACTCTGCGCGCGTTCCACCCGCTCGTCATAGGCTACGGTGACGATGCCCGACGTCGCCATGACGGTCGTCGGAATCGCCGGCAGCGCGACCAGCGCGTTGCCTGGTGTTGCAACGCCGATGCATCCGAGAAGTGTCAATGGTATGAGCCGTTTCATGATGCGTCTCCTCGTCCGTGCGTGATGAGCCCAGACGGCCTGACGCCAGCTCCTGGACAGAACAACGCACCAGGGTAGGCTACGGTTGCCGAGCGTCGGCGGTGCGGCAACCGAACCACGTGCACGCTGAGCGTCTCCGACCAGGCGCTATCGATCGCGTTGGCTCAAGCGCTCCCGCTGAACTAACGTTTCCGCTCAACCATCCAGCACACCGATCGCTTCGGTACGCGCATCACGCCAGTTCGTTGATCAAAGTCCATCGCGGGGAGTCCGATGTCCGATTTGTTACTGACCGATGTCCGTGTCTGGGGAGCGGGCGATGCGCCGCGCGACGTCGCCGTACGAGGCGGCCGCATCGCGGCAATAGGATCAGGCCTTCCAGCCGACGGCGCAGAGGTGTTCGACGGCACCGGTTGCCTGATCATCCCCGGACTGGTCGACGCCCACGCTCACATCGACAAGACTCTGTGGGGCACGCCCTGGCATCCTCATCAGGCCGGGCCGACGCTGATCGACAAGATCGAAAACGAGCGTCGGGTGTTGAAGACTCTCGGACTGTCGGCCGAAGTGCAGAGCGCCCGGCTGCTCCGTCATATGGTTGCGCGCGGCACCACCCATGTTCGCACTCATGTCGACATCGGCCCGGACATCGGCCTTGCCCACTTCCACGGCATCCAGGCGATGCGCGACAGCCATCGAGATTGGATCGACGTGGAGATCGTGGCGTTCCCGCAGACCGGCGTGATGATCAAGCCGGGCACATTAGAGCTGCTGGAGCAGGCGGTGCGCGAGGGTGCCGAGGCCATCGGCGGGCTCGATCCCGTGGGGGTCGACCGCGACCCCAAGGGTCAGCTCGACGGCATCTTCGCGATCGCCGACCGGCACGGCTGCGGCGTCGACATCCACCTGCACGACCGCGGCGATCTGGGCGCGGTCACCATCGACATGATCGTGGAGCGCACCCGGGCGCTCGGTCTGAAGGGCAAAGTGGTGATCAGCCACGCCTTCTGCCTGGGCATGGTTGAGCCGGCACGGCTCGACGGCTTGGTCGACGACCTACTGGACCAGGACATCGCGATCATGACCCACGCGCCGTCCGGGCCGACACCGTTCCCGCCGGTCCGATTGCTGCACGACCGAGGGGTGCGTCTGCTGTCCGGCTCCGACGGGGTGCGCGACACTTGGGGGCCGCTGAACACCGGCGACATGCTGGAGCGTGCCTTCTTGCTGGCCTACCGCTCCGGCTTCCGCGATGACTCGAGCCTGGAAGTGGCGCTGCGCATGGCGACCTACGGCGGGGCGCAGACCATGGGGGTCACCGACTACGGGGTGACCGTCGGATCGGCTGCCGATCTGGTGATGGTCGAGGCCGAGACCGCAGCCGAGGCCGTGGCGTTCCACCCGATGCGCCGCCTCGTACTCAAACGCGGGCAAGTGGTGGCGCGCGACGGCCGCTCGCTTCTGCCGGTTGCCGCCTGATAGGCTGCTCGCAACCGCCGACCGAACAATCAGAAACTGAGGACTCCGCCCATGCAAACCATCACCACCCAGGGCATCACCATGCCCAAGCTTGGCCTCGGGACCTTCAAGCTGACCGACGCGCCCGGCCAGGCCGCGGTCGAGAGCGCGCTGGCGATGGGATACCGGCACGTCGACACCGCGGAAATGTACGGCAACGAAGAGCCGGTCGGCGCCGGGATCGCCGCTGCCGGGCTGCCGCGCGGCGACCTGCACGTCACCACCAAGGCCTGGCACGACCACTTGGCGCCCGACGCGATCCGCCGCGCCCTGGACGGCAGCCTCGGCAAGCTGAAGCTCGACTACGTCGACCTGTATCTGGTGCACTGGCCGTCGCCGGACATGGATCTGGGTGCGACCCTGACCACCCTGGCGCGCCTCCAGGAGGAGGGTCGGATCCGAGCCCTCGGCGTCGCAAACTTCACCGTGGCCCTGCTGCGTCAGGCGATCGAGGAAATCGGTGCGCCGATCGCCTGCAACCAGGTCGAGTACCACGTCTACCTCGACCAGTCGGCGGTGCTTGGCTACCTGCAATCCAAGAACGTGCCGCTGGTGGCGTATTGCCCGATCGCCCGCGCCATCGTCGCCGACGACCCGGTGATGGTCGGGATCGCCGCCAAGCACAATGCCTCGCCCGCTCAGGTCGCGCTGAAATGGCTGCTCGACCAGGACGGAGTCGCCGCCATTCCGAAGGCGCAGCGCCCGCAGAGCCAGCAGGCCAATCTGGACGCCTGGACCGTCACCCTGGATGACGATGACCGCCGGGCAATCGCCGCGCTGACGAAGAACCGCCGGCTGGTCGACCCGGCGTTCGCCCCGGACTGGGACTGATCGGCGGCCGAGGTCCGACGGACTCGGAGCATCGGCCGGTTTCCTGAAAAGCTTCGACTGGACGCCAAGTCGGCACATCGAATCCGGCGGAAAATGCCCGGATACTGCTATTTCCGGCTGAGCCGAAACCCAACGCCCTATCATATGAACCCATGATCAAATCGCTCACCGACAACCCCACTCTGCTCGGAACGCTGTCGGCTCTGGTGGCCGTGTTCTGTTTTTCGATCAACGACATGGCGATCAAGTTCCTGTCCGGGGACTACGCGCTGCACCAGGTGGTGCTGATCCGGGCGATCATCGGCCTCATCGTGCTGCTGGCGGTGCTGCTGCCGCTGTCTGGCGGGTTCGCGGCACTGCGGACCCGACGGCTGAGCCTGCATCTGGCGCGCGGCGCCTGCGTGGTGTTCGCCAACATGTCGTTCTTCCTCGGGATCGCCACCCTACCGCTGGCGGAAGGGGTCGCGATCTTCTTCGTGGCACCGATGGTGATCGCGGTGTTCTCGGTCGTCTTCCTGAAGGAACGGGTCGGGCCGCGCCGCTGGGCGGCGATTGCGACCGGGCTCCTGGGGGTGGTGATTGTGCTGCGGCCCGGGACTGAGGTGTTCCAGTTCGCTTCTCTTTACCCGGTCGCAGCCGCGTTCGGCTACGCGTCGCTGCACATGCTGACCCGCTACATCGGCCGAACCGAGAGCGCGCTGGCCATGTCGTTCTACATCCAGCTCACCTTCATCATGGTGTCCGCCGGCATGGGCCTGCTGTTCGGCGACGGTCGGTTTGCGGACACCGGCGATGCCTCGCTCGACTTCCTGTTCCGGAATTGGGTGGTGCCCGACAGCGGCGACTGGGGTGTGCTGGTCGCGATCGGGGTGGCGTCGGCGTTCGGCGGCTTCGGCATCAGCCAAGCCTACCGGATCGCTGAGGCCGCAGTTGTCGCTCCCTTCGAATACGTGGCGATCCCGCTGTCCGTGCTGTGGGGCATCCTGGTCTTCAACGAATGGCCGGATGGGGTGGCGTTGGCCGGCATCGCGCTCATCACCGGTTCGGGGCTCTACATGATCTGGCGCGAGTCCCGGCTTCGCAGCGCCCGGGTCCCCGACACGCCGCGCTACCGGCGCTGAAGGCGTCCCACGGCCCACGGCGGAGTGAACGGCAATCAATGCATCCGATGGTACTCGACACCCCACGCACCCGTCTGCGGCTATGGCAGGAGACCGACCGACCCGCCTTCGCGGCGCTGATGGCCGATCCCGCCGTGATGGCCGACCTCGGCGGGCCGATCGACCGGGCGGCCAGCGACGCCAAGCTCGACCGCTATATCGCCGCGTATGAGGGGCACGGCGTGTGCCGCTGGGCGGTCGAGTCCCAGGACGGGGACTTCCTCGGCTATGCCGGCGTCATGCCCCTGCCTGCCGACCATCCCTTGGCGCCCGGCTGGGACATCGGTTGGCGCCTGGTGCGCCGCGCCTGGGGCCGCGGCTATGCTACCGAAGCCGCCGCGGCCGCCCTGGACCACGCCTTTCTCCGGCTCGCCCTGCCTGAGATCGTCGCGTTCACCGCTCCCGACAACATCCGCTCCCAGGCGGTGATGGATCGGCTGCGGATGCAGCGCGACCCGGCACGCGACTTCACCGCGATCTATGACGGGGTCAACCCGTGGCGTGGATTGCTCTGGGTGGCGCTGCCCGGTCGGACTTCGGCCCTTCCGATCGCGCGAAGCTGACCGTCTGGGCCTCCGCCCACGGCCGGGCAAACGGCATCGGGCATTCGGGATGCGACAGTTGCAGCGGTGCCAGACGGTGGTGCAGCAGGCTTGCCGGATCGGAGGTGCGCAGGTGCAGCACGTCGACGGTGATCTGGTCCGGCCGGTCCAGGCCCATCGCACCCAGCATCTCACCGAAGCCGATCAGGGTATTCTTGTGGAAACTGGCGACGCGGGCCGCCTTGTCCGGCACCACCAGCGCCTTCTGGCGGGTCGGGTCCTGGGTGGCCACGCCGGTCGGGCAGCGGTTGGTGTGGCAGGACCGGGCCTGGATGCAGCCCAGTGCGAACATGAAGCCGCGTGCGGAATTGCACCAGTCGGCACCAAGCGCCAAGGCGGTACCGATGTCGGCGCCAGAGATGATCTTGCCGCTGGCGCCGAGCCGGATGCGATTACGCACGCCGGCACCGATCAGCGCCATGTTGACGAAATGCAGTCCCTCGCGCAGCGGCATGCCGACGCTGTTGGTGAACTCCACCGGTGCCGCGCCTGTGCCGCCCTCGCTGCCGTCGACCACGATGAAGTCCGGATAGATGTCCTCCTGGATCATCGCCTTGACCACCGCCATGAATTCGTGGGGGTGACCGACGCACAGCTTGAAGCCGACCGGCTTGCCCAGGCTGAGCTCGCGCAATTTCTGCAAGAAGTACACGAACTCCACCGGGGTGGAGAACGACGGGTGCGCCGCCGGCGAGACGCAGTCGATTCCCATCGGGATGCCGCGCGCCTCGACGATCTCCGGGGTGATCTTCGAGGCCGGCAGCACCCCGCCGTGGCCGGGCTTGGCCCCTTGGGACAGCTTGACTTCGATCATCTTGATCTGTGGATCTGCGGACTGCTTGACGAATTTCTCGGCGTCAAAGGTGCCGTCGGCGGCACGGCAACCAAAGTAACCCGACCCTAGTTCCCAGATCAGATCGCCCCCGTGCTGGCGGTGATGGCGCGATATGCCGCCCTCGCCGGTGTCATGGGCGAAGCCGCCGAGTTTGGCTCCTTTGTTCAACGCCTGGATGGCATTGCCGCTGAGCGCACCGAAGCTCATCGCCGATACGTTGAACAGCGAGATCGCATAGGGCTGTAGGCAGGCGTCACCACCAACCGGGATCCGGAAATCGAAGGTGTGGGGGTGCACCGGCGCCAGGGAGTGGGTGAAGTAGGCGTATTCCGGCTTGTAGACGTCCTGCTGGGTCCCGAACGGCACGGTCTGCACCGCCTGCTTGGCCCGCTGATAGACGAGCGAGCGCTGCTCGCGGTTGAACGGAAACGCGTCGGCGTCACTCTCGATCAGGTACTGGCGGATCTCCGGTCGGATGCCTTCGAACAGCCAGCGCATGTGAGCGATGATCGGGTAGTTGCGCATCAGGCTGTGCCGCGTCTGACGCAGGTCATAGACCCCCAGAAGGGTCAGTGGACCGGCGATCGCCAGGGCCAGCCAGCCATACCAGATACCCGCCGCACCGATGGCCGCTCCGACCACCGCCACGGCGATCAGAATCGCAAAGACCGAATAGCGCATGTTCCCTCCCCGGGGATACTTCGTCCGCCCTACCCGCGCGCGAATGCCGACCGCCGGCTCGCGACGACAGATCCGAGCGTGAGCGTATTTCCGAAGAATGAAGATGAAATTAACAATAAACTAGAAATGGGATGCCCGACGCCGCCGCCTTCAGAGCACCTCGTACAGCGTGATCCGGACCGCCGCCGCAAGCCGGGCGCCGGTGCCGACAAACACCATCCGATTGAGCCACCGATAGCGCGGATCACCGGACTCCAACCGTGCTGTAGTCCGCATGTAGTACTCGGCCGGGTCGCAGTCCTCGCCCCGCCGCAGACGGTCGATCACCTCAGCCGGGCCATGGCGGTAGCCATGGTTGGCAACCTCGACCAGCGCACCGTCATCGGTTTCGATCGCGTAGCGCGCGTCCAACTCGGCGACACCGTCCTGAAAGACCGTCTGCCAGTCGGCACCGAGATTGAGGATCCGACCCGACAGGCGCGTGCCGCTGACCGTGCCACCGACGATCGGGATGATCCGCCGCACACCGGCTCGACCGGTACCGAGTTCGCGGACCGGGTCGAGTTCGACGGTCAAGTCGCACAGGTGGGCAAGCGTCGGCTGGGCAAGCTCCGGAGGCGTGGTCATGAGATCCCCTTCACCGTCTCGATGCCAAGCAGCAACCGCAGCATTCGCAGCAGCTCGGTGCGCTCGGCAGCGCTGAGGCTGGCCGTCAGTTGGTCCTCGCTGCGGCCGATGGCGGGTCGGATCCGGTCGAACCATGCCAGGCCCGCAGCAGACGCCTCGTAGACCCGCTTCCGGGTATCGCTGGCCTTCACAGCGCTCGTAATCCGTCCGTCGGCCAGCATTGGCTTCAGCGTTGTGGTTACCACCGACGCCGCTGTGCCCATGGCCTTGGCGATGTCCGAATGGGTCACGCCCGGATTGTTCTGGACCAGTTCGAAGATCATGAACTGCAACGGCGTGATGCCCTCGTCCGAAAACGCGTTCTCAAACGCCGCATAGGCTCGGTTGTACGAGTGACGCAGAAGGTGCCCGACCAGGTCATGGAGGATGCCGTAGCGCAGCGGCGGGAACTCGGGAGTCATTCGGTCGGTCATTCATGCGTCCTGCGGTACCCGGAGACGGAACGGTCGCAAACAGTCTATCGCTTCGCAAGATTCGTTTACCTAATAAACGATATTGTTTATGATCTAAACGAAGTATCTAACAAGAAAAGCAATTCAAGGGGAGGACGGGATGAAAATAACCCAGGTTTGCGCCGCCGCTGCGGCCGCCTTCTGGCTTGCCCTCGGCGCTGCGCCGAGCCAGGCCCAGGAGGTCACGCTCCGCCTGCACCAATTCCTGCCGCCACCGGCAACCTTGCCGGCCAAGGTCATCAAGCCCTGGGCAGAATCCATCGAGAAGGCCTCCGGCGGCCGCATCAAGTTCGAGCATTACGACGCCATGTCGCTCGGCGGTCGCCCACCCGAATTGTACGACCAGGCCCGCGACGGCGTCGCCGACATCATCATGACGGTCACCGGCTACACGCCCAATCGATTCCCGACATCCGAAGTCTTCGAACTGCCGTTCATGATGCGCGGCTCGCTGGCGACCTCGCAGGCTTTCTGGGAGTTGGTCGAGACCGACCTGCAGGCGACCGAGTACCGCGACGTCAAGATGCTCGGCGCATGGGTGCACGGCCCTGGCGTCATCCACAGCTCCGGCGGGGTTACCCGCCTGGAGGACATGAAAGGCCTGAAGCTGCGCGGGCCGACCCGGGTAATCAACTCCCTGCTCTCAGCCCTCGGCGCGGTGCCAGTCGGCATGCCGCTGCCGGCGATCCCGGAGGCCCTGTCCAAGGGCGTGGTCAGCGGCACCGTCATTCCGTGGGAAGTGACCCCGGCGATTAAGCTGAGCGAACTGGTGAAATACGCGACCGAGTTCTCCGGCGACGAGGCCCTGTACACCGCCACGATCATCATGGCGATGAACAAGGCCCGCTACGAAGCCCTGCCGGCCGACCTGAAGGCAATCATCGACGCACAGTCCGGAATGGCCCTGACAACCCTCGCGGCGAAACAGATGCTGGCCGGGGACGCCCCGGGCCGGGCGATCGCTGTCGGCAACGGCACCAAGATCACGGAACTGGACGCGACCGAGGTCGCGCGCTGGAAGAAGGCAGCCGGACCCGTGGTCGATCAGTGGATCAAGCAGGTCGCCGAGCGCGGCATCGACGGGCAGGCTACTATCGACCGGGCGAATGCTCTGATCGACAAGTACCGCAAGTGACCCGAACGACGGAGGGGCGGGCCTGACTGGCCCGCCATACCGACCATGACAGTAATCGTTGCCGGAGCCGGCATCGCCGGCCTGACGCTCGGCCTGACCCTCCATCAGATCGGCGTTCCGTTCCGGATCTTCGAGACGACGCCGACGCTCCGGCCGCTCGGCGTGGGCGTCAACCTCCAGCCGAACGCAGTCCGCGAGCTGTTCGACCTCGGCCTGCAGGCAGAACTGGACCGGGTCGGAATCCGGACCCGCGACTACGGCTTCTACACCCGTACCGGGCTTGAGATCTGGACCGAGCCGCGCGGCCTCGACGCCGGCTACCGCTGGCCGCAGTTCTCGGTCCACCGCGGCCGTTTCCAGCTGGCGCTGTACGAGGCGCTTGTCGACCGGGCGGGCCCCGACTGCGTCGTCACCGGCGCACGGGCGACCGGGTTTACGAACCTCGACGGCGCCGCCGCTCTGCAGATCGAGACCGCTTCCGGACCCCGATCGGTCCAGAGCGCCGTCGTGATCGCAGCCGACGGCATCCACTCCGCGGTCCGCCGGCAGATGCGTCCGGCGGAAGGGCCGCCGATCTGGGGCGGCGCGATCCTGTGGCGCGCGACCACCGAGGCCGCGCCGTTCAAGACCGGAGCATCAATGATCTTGGCCGGGCATGACCGGCAACGGGTGGTCGCCTACCCGATCACCGGTCCCGACTCTGCGACCGGCAAGGCAACGATCAACTGGATCGCCGAGCGCACCGTCGACCCGTCCCAGGGATGGCGCAAGGAGGACTGGAACCGCGCGGCCGATCTGGCCGACTTCCTGCCGGCCTTTGAAGACTGGCGCTTCGACTGGCTGGACGTACCGGCGCTGATTCGCGGTGCACAGAAGGTCTACGAGTATCCGATGGTCGACCGCGATCCGATTGACCGATGGACCGATGGGCGCGTCACCCTGATGGGCGATGCCGCGCACCCGACCTACCCGGTCGGTTCGAACGGCGCCAGCCAGGCCGTCGTCGACGCACGGGTGATCGGCGCGCAGTTCCTTGAGCACGGTGTCGGCCCGGACGCGCTGCAGGCTTACGAGGCGATCGTCCGCCCCCAGACCGAGAAGGTCACCCTGGCGAACCGCGGCAGCGGACCCGACGCCATCATGCAGTTGGTGGAGGACCGGTGCGGTGGCGTTTTCGAGCGGATCGAGGACGTGGTTCCCCACCGCGAGCTTGCCGCCCGCGCCGAGAAGTACAAGCAGATCGCCGGATTCAGTATCGAGGCGCTGAACGCCCGGCCCAGGCTTATTCCAGACGGTGCGAGGGTCGCTTGAAGGCTGCCGTCGAACGGCTCGCGGTCTGGACGGCGCTCGCCGGCGGACTGGTCCTGGTCGCGCTGGTCTGCATGACCTGCGTGAGCATCGTCGGGCGCGCGTTCAGCGTGTTCGGCCTCGGTCCGATCCCGGGTGATTACGAGTTGGTGGAGATCGGCATCGGCTTTGCCGCGTTCGCTGCCCTGCCGTGGTGCCACCTAAACCGCGGGCACGCCACCGTGGAACTGTTCACGCCACTGCTCGGCCAGCCCCTCAATCGGCTGCTCGATGCGCTCATTGACCTGGCAATCCTGGCAACAGCCGTTCTCCTGACCTGGCGGTTGGCGGTCGGAATGCTCGACAAGAAGGCATACTTCGAGACCACCTTCATTCTGGCGATCCCGACCTGGCACGCCTACGCGCTGGGGTTGGTCGGCGCCGTGGTGTTTTGCATCGCGGCGGTCTGGCGCGCCGGGGACAGCCTGGTTCGACTGCGGGGCGGGCACGGATGAGCCCCCTTGAAGTCGGGCTTTGGTCGTTCCCGGTCCTGCTGGCGCTGATCTTCCTGCGGGTCCCCATCGGCGTCGCGATGTTTGGGGTCGGCGTGCTCGGCAGCGTCGTGATCAACGGCACACCGCTGTTGATGCTCGCCCAGCTCAAGCACATGCCCTACGGCACCTTCTCGAGCTACTCGTTCTCGATCATTCCGCTGTTCCTGCTGATGGGCCAGTTCGCCACGGTGGGCGGGCTGTCGGCCGCTCTCTTCAAGGCGGCGGAAGCTTGGCTCGGCCATCGGCCCGGGGGCGTCGCGATGGCTGCCATCGGCGCCTGCGCGGGCTTTGGCGCAATCTGCGGCTCTTCGCTCGCGACCGCAGCCACCATGGGCCAAGTGGCGTTGCCCGAACTGCGCCGGTTCGGCTGTTCCGGCAGCCTCGCGACCGGCGCTCTCGCCGCCGGCGGCACTCTCGGGATACTGATACCGCCGTCGGTGATCCTGGTGATCTACGCGATCCTGACCGAGCAAAACATCGCGAAGCTGTTCGCAGCCGCGCTGCTGCCCGGCCTGCTGGCGGCGGCGGGATACATCCTGGCGATCTACGTCATCGCGCGGACGAGCGGTGCTGCGGGCGAGCCGACGGTGCGCGTCCCGTATCTGGAACGGTTTGCCTTGCTGCTGCGAATCTGGCCGGTGATCCTGATCTTCACGGCGGTGATCGGCGGGATCTACATCGGCGTGTTCACACCGACCGAGGCGGCCGCGGTCGGCGCCGCCGGTACCGGACTGATCGCGCTCCTGAACGGCGGCCTGACCCGCGCGTCGTTCCAGACCTGCATCCTGTCGACCATGTCGTCGACCGCGATGATCTTCATGATCATTCTGGGCGCCGCGGTCTTCAACACCTTCCTTGCCACCACCCGGCTGCCGCAGGAACTCACGGCCTTCGTCTCCGGACAGGCGTTCGATCCCTGGCTGGTGCTGGTCCTGGTGCTCCTCCTCTACTTGGTCTTCGGCTGCGTGATGGACAGCCTGTCGATGGTGCTTCTGACCGTGCTGATCCTGTTCCCGGCCATGAGCGCGCTGGACTTCGGCCTGACCCCCGAGGAATTCGCCCTGTGGTTCGGCGTGCTTGTGCTGATCGTCGTGGAGGTCGGCTTGATCACCCCACCGGTCGGGCTGAACTTGTTCGTCATCAACTCCATGGCCGGGGACGTCCCGATCGGCGACACGTTCCGGGGCGCCCTGCCCTTCGTGCTGACCGACATCGTCCGGGTCGCGTTGCTGGTTTGCTTCCCGGCCCTTTCGCTCGCATTGGTCTGGACCCTGTACTGACATCGAAGGCGTCGGCGACGGCCCCCACCCGGTTCCCTCCCGCGCCGACAGGGTCTATCCTATCTGTCCTGCCTCCGGCCCGACCCAGGTGCCATGCCTTCCCTGAGCGAACAGACGACGATCCCGTCGCCCCCCGAAACCGTATGGCCGCTGTTGAGCGACCCGGCGCTGATCGCGTCCTGCATCCCCGGCGCCGAACTGGCCCCCGACCAGGGCGACGGGCTGTGGCGCGGCTCGATCCGGGTCAAATTCGGCCCGACGGTCGCGACCTTCCGAGGCGAGGTCGCCTTGACCTACGACCACGCGAACCGGACCTGCAGCATTGAGGGTCGCGGCATTGACCAGCGCGGCGCCTCGCACGCGCTGGCTTCCGGAACGGTATCCGCATCCGGCACGGCCGAGACGGTGCTGACGGTCGACGGCAGCTTCAGCGTCACTGGGCCGCTGGAGGCGTTCGCCAACGCCGGCGGCGTGCACGTCGCCCGCGCCCTGCTCGCCGAGTTCTCGACCAACCTCACCAATCTGGTCGCCGCGCCGGGCTCCGAGCACGAGAGCGACGATTCGCAGGCGCCGGCAACCGCGCCGGCGGGCACTACTGCAACTGAGCTCAGCGCCGGCAGTCTGCTGTGGCGGGCGCTGTTGTCCTGGTTCAAATCGCTCTTCGGCAGGGGGAAGTCATGAACGCGCGCAAGCTCCAGGTCACCGACATGCTGGTCAAGGCGTTCGTCGCCGAGGGCGTGGAGGTGCTGTTCACCCTGATGGGTGACGCCAACATGTACTGGTCGGCGGCAATGGCCGAGCAGCCGGGCGTCAAGGTGATCCACGCCCGGCACGAGCACGCTGCCTGCGCCATGGCCGACGGCTACGCCCGCGCCACCGGCCGTGTCGGCGTCGCGTCTACCACCTGCGGCCCCGGCTTCACCCAGATCATGACCGCGCTGACCATGGCGGCGCGGGCAAACACCCCAATGGTGGTGTTCGCCGGCGACGCCCCGATCGGCGCCGCCTGGTACCTGCAGCAGATCGACATGGCACCGCTGGCCCTAGCGACCGGCGCCCACTACATCGCGATCAAGAGCATCGACCGCCTGCTCGACAACGTGCGCGAAGCCTTCATCATCGCCCAGGTCGAGCGCCGGCCGGTGGTGCTGTCGGTGCCGATGGATTTGCAGAAAAAGGACTACCCCTACCTTGCGGAGTACATGCCGTCGGCGGGCTTCGTGCCAACGGCCCAGCGGCCAGGCCCCGACCCGGTGATGGTCGACAAGGTGGTCGAGCTGATTGCCGAGGCCCAGCGGCCGATCGTGATCGCCGGTCGGGGTGCCGCACGCTCCGACGCCCGCGCCGCGCTCGAGGCCCTGGCCGAACGCTCCGGCGCGCTGCTGGCGAACTCGCTGCTCGGCAAGGGGCTGTTCGAGGGCGACCCCTACGCCATTGGCATCGCCGGCGCCTTCGCCAGCGACTACGCCCGCGAGCGCTTCGCCGAATCCGACCTGATCATCGGCGTCGGCGCCGGACTCGGCCACTACACCACCGAGGCCGGCTACCTGTATCCCGGCGCCCAGGTGGTGCAGATCGACACCAACCCGCGCGGGCTGTGGCAGGGGCTGCGGACCGCCGACCTGCACATCCGCGCCGATGCACGGTCGGCAGCCGAGGCAATCGTCGCCGCCCTGGACAAGCGCGGCGTGGCGCGCACCGGATTCCGTACCGCCGAGGTAGCCGCCGCCATCGCCGCCGACGTGCCCGACGCCAAGCAGTTCACCCCGCAGCCCGGGTTGCTCGACCCGCGCAAGGCAATCCTGGAACTCGACGCCGTGGTGCCGAAGGACTGGGACATTGTGATCGGCGCCGGCCACTACTTCTCGATCGCGTTGACCCACATGCGCGGCCGGGCCAACGACCGCTATCATGTGATCAGCGATTTCGGCGGCATCGGCTCCGGTCTGCCGGCGGCGATCGGCGTCGCGGCCGACCGCGGCGACGGCAAGGTGCTGCTGATCGAGGGCGACGGTAGCCTGTACCTGCACGTCCAGGAGTTGGAGACCATCCGCCGGCACGGCATCCAGATGCTGGTCGCGATCATGAACGACGGCGGCTACGGCGCCGAGTTCCACAAGTTCCGCGCCAACGGCATCGAGGCAAAGGAGGCGATCCACGGCCGCGGCGACCTCGCGGGGGTGGCCACCGGTTTCGGCCTGCGCGGCACCACGGTCAGCGAGATGGGACGCTGCCCGGCGCTGTTCCAGGAACACCAGTCGGCCAACACCGCCGGGCTGTGGGACATCCAGATCGACGACCTGATCCCGTCCCGCGCCTACCGTCGGATCCACTACGGCGAGGCGTGAGCGCCCTGCGTGGCCGCGCCTTGCGCGGCACCTCAGGGTGATAGACTACACCTATCAAATGCTTATCTCTGTCGCCCTGAGGTGCGAGAGCAGCGAGCCACGAAGGGTCAGCGCGGCGGTTCCGGCCATGCCTTCTGCTCCGGGCGAATCTGCTCGATCAGCCGGCTGAGCCGCATCACCCCGAGGTCGTCGAAGCGCTGGCCGACCACCTGGACGCCGACCGGCAGCCCGTCGCCGGTGAACGTCCAGTTCACCGACGCGGCCGGCTGTTCGGAGAAGTTATAGGCCACCGTGTAGGCGATGTGGGCCAGCGCGTTATGCGAGTCCTCGTTGGGCGAGTGGGCGTCGGCCGGGTACGACACGATCGGTGCGACCGGCGACAACACGAAGTCGAACGCCGCCACTGCCTTCACTGCCGCCTCGCGCATCGCCATGACCTGCATGTAGGCGTTCATCACGTCGGCGCCGGAGAACGTCCCGGCCCGCCACGTGCACCACTCCAGCACGAACGGCAGGATCCTGGCGCGGGCCGATTCCGGCAGCGCCATCACGTCGTTGTACGAGCGGGCCTCGAAGAACCGGCAGATGCCTTCCAGCATGTCCGGGGTCAGGAACGACGGGATCTCCGTCACCTCCGCACCGGCGGCGGACAGCGCCTTGGCGGCATCGTCGGCTGCCGACAGCACTCCCGGCTCCGGGTCGATGCCGGTGCCCATGACGCGGATCAGGCCGATCCGCAGCCCTTTGGCCGACAAACCTTCCAACTCGCCGGCGTAGTCCACCGGCTGGTGGGGCAGGTTCATGTAGTCGCGCACGTCCGGTCCGGTCACCACCGACATCAGCATCGCCGCATCCCGCACCGTGCGGGTCATCGGCCCGGCGGCCCGACCCATGAACGGCGGATACACCGGCAGGCGTCCCAGCGACGGCTTCAGCCCGAACAGGCCGCAATGGTGGGCCGGCAACCGCACCGAACCGCCGATGTCGGTGCCGATGTGCAGCGGGCCGTAGCCGGCCACCGCCGCGGCCCCAGCCCCGGACGATGATCCGGCCGGGTTGCGGTCGAGCCGCCAGGGATTGCGCGTGGTGCCGTGCAGCGAGGAGCGTCCGGACGACAGCATCCCGTAGTCCGGCATCGTGGTCTTCCCGAGCAATACGCACCCAGCCTCCCGCACCCGGGCAGCGGCCGGCGCGTCCTCGGTCTTCGGCGTCAGGTCGCCGATCGCCACGCCGATCGGCGCCGGATCGCCCTTTGTTGTGATGTTTTCCTTGAGGGTGATCGGCACCCCGTCGAGCGGCGACAGCGGCTTGCCGGCGCGCCAGCGCGCCTCCGACGCAATGGCAGCAGTCCGAGCGCCATCGTGATGGATCCGATACAGCGCGTTGGCGTGCGGCTCCCACGCCTCGATCCGCGCCAGAGCTGCATCCGCCACCTCGACCGGCGACAGGCTCTTGTCGGCATAGGCTTGGGTGAGTTCGGCGGCGGTCAGCGCGTGCAACGGGAGCATATCGTGTCCTCATGGCGAATGAAGGCGAACTGTCACCGGTTCAACGATGGCAGGCAAGCGCGTGTCCGGTGCGATGCCCGGATTGCCGCAATCTTTTGCCGGTGACGGCTTGCCCTCGCCCGCGTCGGGCGCCAGCATGGCGCCTCGTCCATCGGAGAGCATCATGACATCAGCCAACACCATCAGTGGCGGCGAGGCCGTCGTCCGGTCCCTGATCGCCCACGGGATCGACACGATCTTCGGCCTGCCCGGCATCCAGCTCGACCACTTCTTCAACGCTCTGCACGACCACGGCAACGAGATCCGGGTGCTGAACGCCCGGCACGAGCAGGGCACGGCCTACATGGCATTCGGCTGGGCGCAGTCGACCGGCAAGATCGGCGCCTACGCCGTGGTCCCTGGCCCCGGCATCCTGAACACCGGTGCCGCGCTGGCAACGGCCTATGGCTGCAGCGCCAAGGTGCTGGCCTTCACCGGCCAGATCCCGTCCGACACCATCGGCCGCGGCATCGGCATGCTGCACGAGATACCCGACCAACTGGGCATCCTGGAGCGGCTAACCAAGCACGCCGCCCGGATCAACCACCCGAGCGAGGCGCCGAGCGCCGTCGCCGAGGCGTTCAGGCAGCTCCAGAGCGGTCGGCCGCGGCCGGTCGCTCTCGAGGTGCCGATGGACATCCTGGCGATGAAGGCACCGGTCGGCCCGACCATCATCGGCGAACCGGACCCGATGCCCGCGCTCGACCCGGACCAGATCGAGGCGGCTGCCAAGATCCTAGGGAATGCCAAGCAACCGATGATCTTCGTCGGCGGCGGCGCCTATGACGCGGCCGTGGAAATCCGCGAGCTGTCGGCCATGCTGCAGGCCCCGGTGGTGTCCTACCAGAACGGCCGTGGCATCGTCGACGAGCGCGAGCCCTACGCCCTGAACCATCCGGCCGGCAACGAGTACTGGGGCGATTGCGACGCGGCGCTCGCCATCGGCTGCCGCATGCAGATCGAACGGATGTTCTGGGGCCTCGACGACAGCGTGAAGGTGGTGCACGTCGACGTCGATCCGACCGAGATCAGCCGGATCGCCAAGCCGGCGGTCGGGATCGTCGCCGACGCCACCGACGCGGCGCGTGCCCTGGTGAACGCCGTGGCAGGCCACAACCGCAAGCGGGCGTCCCGCGCCGACCAACTGACCGCCCTGCGCGCCAAGCATCACGCTCGAGCGGAGGGGATCGTCGGGCCGCAGATGGCTTTTCTTGGCGCCTTGCGCCGGGCTTTGCCGGCAGACGGATTCTTCGTCGACGAGTTCACCCAGGTGGCCTATGTCGCGCGCATCGGCTTCCCGGTGTACGCGCCACGCACCATGGTCACGCCGGGCTATCAGGGCACGCTCGGCTACGGGTACGCCACGTCGCTCGGCGTGCAAGTCGCCAATCCGGACAAGCCGGTACTGTCGGTCAACGGCGATGGTGGCTTCATGTTTACCGCCAACGAGATCGCCACCGCGGTGCACCACAAGCTGCCGGTGGTCTCCGTGGTGTTCGCCGACGGCGCCTACGGCAACGTGCTGCGCATGCAGAAGGAACTGCATGACGGCCGGGTCATCGGCTCGACCTTCACTAACCCGGACTTCGTCAAGCTGGCCGAAGCCTACGGGGCCGACGGCCGGCGCGCCGAGACACCAGCGGCGCTGGAGACCGCCGTGCGCGAAGCCTTCGCGGCCCGCCGCCCGACGGTGATCGAAGTCCCGGTCGGCGAGATGCCGGAGCCGTGGCCGGTGATCCGCCCGGCCCCGAGCAAGCCCAAGCAAAAGGAGTAACCTGATGGCCAAGGAAACCGCCCTGATCGTCGGCGCCGGTTCAGGTCTCAGCGCATCGCTCGCCCGACTGTTCGCAAAGGAAGGCATGGCTGTCGCACTTGCCGGGCGCTCGCCCGGCAAGCTCGATGCGCTCGTCGCCGAAACCGGCGCCCGAGCCTATCGCTGCAACGTGTCCGATCCGGATGACGTTGCCGCTCTGTTCACCGCGGTCGACAAGGATCTGGGCGAACCCGACGTGGTGGTATTCAACCCGTCAGCACGGGTACGCGGCCCGATCCAGGATCTGGACCCGATCGCAGTGCGCGATGCTCTGATGGTCGCACCCTATGGGGGGTTCCTGGTAGCCCAGCAGGCAGTCAACCGCATGCTGCCGAAGGGCAAGGGTACGCTGCTGGTGACCGGCGCTTCGGCGGCGGTCAAGGGCTACGCCAACTCCTCCTGCTTCGCGATGGGCAAGTTCGGACTGCGCGGGCTGTGCCAGTCGCTGGCTCGCGAACTCCAGCCTAAAGGCATCCACGTAGCGCATTTCGTGATCGACGGCGGCATCGCGGGACCGAATTACTCGGACGCCTCTCGCGGTCCCGACGCGTTCCTGGAGCCCGACGCCATCGCCCAGAGCTATCTCCACGTTCTGCGCCAGCACCGCAGCGCCTGGTCGTGGGAGATCGAGCTTCGTCCGTGGGTGGAGACGTTCTGAGTCGCAGGCCGGCTCGCTGCCAAGCCGGCAAAGGCTCGAACAGAACCGGCAGGATCGAGGAACAACCCCAGGACGCAGATCAGCTTGATCTCAAGTCCGCAAACCGGTCATTTGGCAAGAAAAGAGCTTCATGTATGCATGCAATATCAACTCGCGCCGCACGCCAATGATTCTGGTTGTCAAAAGGCTCGTAGGACTGTTTATCCAGCCGTTGGTGGCATCCGCGTTACCCCATCGGAGTTGCTTCCAATATCTTCATCGCAACCATGGTTCAAATTAGCAGACTATTTCAGAGGTCGCTTTGTTTACTCTCAATGAATTGATAACAATTGGAATTCCATGCGCACCAGGTGCCGAGGAATTCGCTCGATTTGCGATCTCAACTGCACGAAAAACTGCTTTAAACTCAAATAGATTACATTTTCATCTAGTGGATAAAATCCGACATTAGAATCCCGCTCAGGATTCCCGCGGGTTCGGTGGCGTGCGAGTCTGGGGCATGCGCACCGGGATCAGCTTCACCGTCAGTACCGCCGATCGCGCCCGCCTGGAGGCGATCGTGGCGGACCGCAACAGCCCGCAAAAGCACGTCTGGCGCTGCCGGATCGTGCTGCTCACCGCCGCGGGCCTGGGCACCAACGCGATCATGCGCGAGGCCGGGGTCGCCAAGACGGCGGTCTGGCGCTGGCAGGAGCGCTTCGCCGCCGAAGGCGTGGACGGGCTGCTGCGGGACAAGACGCGCCCGTCGCGGATCCCGCCGCTGGACCCCTCGGTGGCCGAGCGCGTCGTCGCCCTGACCCTGACCGATCCGCCCGGCGAGACGACCCACTGGACCGCCGCAACGATGGCGGCACAGACCGGCATCTCGGTTAGTTCGGTGCAGCGGATCTGGCGTGCTCACGGTTTGGCCCCGCATCGGATCCGGCAGTTCAAGCTCTCGAACGACCCGGAGTTCGTGACCAAGCTGCGCGACGTGGTCGGGCTCTATGTCGACCCGCCGGCCCACGCCATCGTGCTCAGCGTCGACGAGAAGAGCCAGATCCAGGCGCTCGACCGCACCCAGCCCGGCCTGCCGCTGAAGAAGGGCCGCGCCGGCACCATGACCCACGACTACAAGCGCCATGGCACCACCACCTTGTTCGCTGCCCTCAACGTGCTCGACGGCACCGTCATCGGCCGCAACATGCAGCGTCACCGCCACCAGGAGTTCATCCGCTTCCTCAACCACATCGAGGCCCAGGTTCCGGCCGGCAAGGTGATCCACGCCGTCCTCGACAACTACGCCGCCCACAAGCACCCCAAGGTCCGCGCCTGGCTGCACCGCCATCCCCGCTGGACCTTCCACTTCGTGCCGACCTCATGTTCCTGGCTCAACGCCGTCGAAGGCTTCTTCGCCAGGCTCGCCAAGCGCCGCCTCAAGCGCGGCGTCTTCCGCTCTGTCGCCGACCTCCAGGCCGCCATCAACCGCTTCCTCGACGAGCACAACGCCTCAGATCCGAAGCCCTTCAACTGGACAGCCGATCCCGACAAAATCATCGCCGCCGTCAGGCGTGGGCACCAAGTGTTGGATTCTATCCACTAGCAATACCAGAGAACTGTGAACGTAACAGCTATGATTCTCTTGCTAAAGAATACAACTGTCATATCAGTACCGTCGACATCACTGGACTTCCCGATGGTCGCATGAAAAATGGCCTTGCGCATTGTCGCGGCCTTCAAATTTTGTATCAGTCATTCGAAACCAAACTGGCAATTTTATGCGACAATGATGCTGCATTCCTTGATCATGGATGGGATAGGCGGCTCGTTAACTTACTGAGCGAGACGGTCGTCATTGTTGGTACGGCATATCCACAGACTCCTGTGGAGCATCTAGCGCTCCCACAAGGAGTTGCAAAGCCAATTTTCAAATATCAACGTTTTCCCAACGTGATCGCATGCCTCTTCGATGTCGCCTCTATGCGGCAAGCCGGGGGATGTCCCTCGCCGTGTTGAAATTTGCTCGGCAGGCGCTGTTGGTTGACGATGCTATGCGGCGACCGCCTGCTGTTCAAGGTCGTGGTTGATCGCGTTCCTGTCCTGGTGGGCCGCCAGGGCTCGGCGCAGGCTCGGGAGTTGCTTGTGGGCCTTGAGGCGGCGGAAACCCTTGGCGGCCTCGAGCATGGCAGCGGCGGTCCAGCGCAGCGCCATGGCCGCGTCCTGCCAGCGTTTGACGTTGCGGCAGACCCGGCGGACGGTTCCGTTCATGTTCTCGATGATGTTGGTGCAGGCGAGCGACCGGCGTAGTTCGACTGGCAGACCGAGGCGGGTGACGGTGAGGATCTCGTCGAGGCCCTCCAGGATGCTGGCCGACACGCCCGGGGCGTCGCGCTCCAGGCGACGGGCGAGGTTGCGGATCAGCTTCTCGGCCTTGTCGGCGTCGTCCAGTTCCCAGGCCTGACGCAGCGCCTTGCGGACGCCGGCCTGCAAGGACTTGGGCAGGCGCTCTGCGATGTTGCGGGCCTTGTGGACCTGGCAGCGCTGGATCGGGGTGTCGCGGCCGAAGGTGTTGCGAATCGCCTTCGACAGCGCCTTGGCGCCGTCGATGATGAACAGTCGGCAGACCGCGGGATCGAGGCCGCGGCCGACCAGGTTGTCGAGCAGCGCCTGGGCCACGGCGGCGTTCTCGCTGGCCCCCTCGATCACGCCGAGCGGATGCTTGTCGCCGATGCCGTCGATGCCGACGGCGGCCAGCAGCATCAGGTCTTCCTCGATGTGGATGCCGTCGATCTGGATCGCCAGCAGGTCCAGGGCGGACAAGTCGGCGGCCATCCATTCCTTCATGCGTTCCGCCGACAGCGCCACGAACCGCCGCGACACCGCCGACTTCGACACTCCCGACCCGGGGGCCGCCGGGATGTCGCCGCCCGGCAGGCGGACGGCGCGGCCGAACTTGCGGGTCGAGACGTTGATCAGCATCAGGTTCAGCGCCCACTTGCCGAGCAGGTCTTCCGACTGCGCCGCCTCCCAGCTCGGCAGCGCCAGCTCGCCGCCGTCGCGAGCACGAACGCGAGGACGATCGATCTCGACCTTGCCGCCGTGGAAGCCGACCTTCCCCTTGGTCTTGCCCCAGCGATACCCGTCTCGCCCAGCAGCCCGGCCGTAGCGCGGGCCGCACAGCTCGGCCGCCTCCTCATCCATCATCGTCGCCAAAGTCGCCAGGCCCGCCGTCAGGCAGAAACGATCGAAGCTGGCTCCGACTTCCTGCCAAGCCTCATCGACGATTGCCGCCGGCACCACGCCGGCAGATCTGGTAGCTTTCTTCATGGCGTTGCTCTCCTTCGCGGATTCGACACCCCGAGCCTAATGGCTCAAGGCGGGCAACGCCTGCTCCCCTATTTCAACATCGACCGGGACATACCCGCAAGCCGGCATTGACTTCCTCAGACACGAGCAGATGGCTGAGAAGAATGGCTTTATGCCGATCCTGCTTGATGATCCTGAACTAACCCGTCTAGCCGGTGTCCCGGACGGTGCGTTCTGGCTCCTCGACACGGGCTTCGATCTGCCAGTGCGTGTTCGCAAAGCCGGCAGGGACGGCCTCGCCCTCCCTCTTCAGTCAATGACTGAATCTGGGTTGCTGGCTCATGATCTGCCCAGACGAATGACCGACGGAACTGTACTACCTGGGGGGTCGGAGGTGTATTGCTTGGGACAACGGCCCATGTTCAGCCATTTCGGCAAAGCCAGTCGACGATCATTCCAATCGAAAGAAGCGCAGAGTTGGGTCGATGCTGTCGAGCGCTGGATTGGCGATGAAACGCGTTGGAAACTGGCATCAGAGGGGACTCAGTAGAATGATTCCGTTGTTCAAGGTTGGGATGTCTGGAGACGCTTCAGCACGGGTCGCAGAAACACTGCAAAGCGGGTACATCGGCCAGGGGCCGCGTGTTGAAGAGTTCGAGAGCGCGCTCAGGAAAGAACTTGGGATACAAAACCTGCTGACAGTCAACTCTGGGACTTCAGCTCTCCATTTGGCTCTCCACTTATTGAAGCGTCCCGCGAGCGGAGAGGGCTTTCACGGCATATGGCCCGGCCTTCAGCCCGGAGATGAGGTGCTAGTGGATAGAATCCAACACTTGGTGCCCACGCCTGACGGCGGCGATGATTTTGTCGGGATCGGCTGTCCAGTTGAAGGGCTTCGGATCTGAGGCGTTGTGCTCGTCGAGGAAGCGGTTGATGGCGGCCTGGAGGTCGGCGACAGAGCGGAAGACGCCGCGCTTGAGGCGGCGCTTGGCGAGCCTGGCGAAGAAGCCTTCGACGGCGTTGAGCCAGGAACATGAGGTCGGCACGAAGTGGAAGGTCCAGCGGGGATGGCGGTGCAGCCAGGCGCGGACCTTGGGGTGCTTGTGGGCGGCGTAGTTGTCGAGGACGGCGTGGATCACCTTGCCGGCCGGAACCTGGGCCTCGATGTGGTTGAGGAAGCGGATGAACTCCTGGTGGCGGTGACGCTGCATGTTGCGGCCGATGACGGTGCCGTCGAGCACGTTGAGGGCAGCGAACAAGGTGGTGGTGCCATGGCGCTTGTAGTCGTGGGTCATGGTGCCGGCGCGGCCCTTCTTCAGCGGCAGGCCGGGCTGGGTGCGGTCGAGCGCCTGGATCTGGCTCTTCTCGTCGACGCTGAGCACGATGGCGTGGGCCGGCGGGTCGACATAGAGCCCGACCACGTCGCGCAGCTTGGTCACGAACTCCGGGTCGTTCGAGAGCTTGAACTGCCGGATCCGATGCGGGGCCAAACCGTGAGCACGCCAGATCCGCTGCACCGAACTAACCGAGATGCCGGTCTGTGCCGCCATCGTTGCGGCGGTCCAGTGGGTCGTCTCGCCGGGCGGATCGGTCAGGGTCAGGGCGACGACGCGCTCGGCCACCGAGGGGTCCAGCGGCGGGATCCGCGACGGGCGCGTCTTGTCCCGCAGCAGCCCGTCCACGCCTTCGGCGGCGAAGCGCTCCTGCCAGCGCCAGACCGCCGTCTTGGCGACCCCGGCCTCGCGCATGATCGCGTTGGTGCCCAGGCCCGCGGCGGTGAGCAGCACGATCCGGCAGCGCCAGACGTGCTTTTGCGGGCTGTTGCGGTCCGCCACGATCGCCTCCAGGCGGGCGCGATCGGCGGTACTGACGGTGAAGCTGATCCCGGTGCGCATGCCCCAGACTCGCACGCCACCGAACCCGCGGGAATTCTGAGCGGGATTCTAATGTCGGATTTTATCCACTAGCCACGCCGCTTACCTGCACGGCAACGAACTGGCCGGTGCTGGGCAATGGGCTCGAGCTACGCTGGGTTGATGTCGATCCGAATAATGCCAACATGTCGCTGGACGATCTCAAGCAGAAGCTTTCATCGCGAACTAAAGTCATTCTTTTGGTCCATTGGGGTGGCTACCCGGTTGATTTAGACGCACTTGGTAGAATACTGGACGAAGCCACACCTCATTTAGGCTTTCGCCCAATGGTCATTGAAGACTGCGCGCATGCTTGGAAAAGCACGTACAAGAACCGGTTTATCGGCAGCCACGGTAATCTTGCGGCATTTAGCTTTCAGGCTATCAAGCACCTAACTTGTGGAGATGGTGGCCTCTTGGTCACACCGAACACGGACCTATTCAAGCGTGGCAAGTTGCTACGTTGGTATGGAATTGATCGTGATGACCCGCGAGGGGATTTTCGGTGCGAGAATGATGTCCCAGAATGGGGATTCAAGTTTCACATGAATGATATCTCGGCGACAATTGGACTCTCCAATCTCGAATTTGCCGATAGAGCTGTCGAACAGCACCGAGACAACGCTAAATTCTACAATTCAGTTCTTCAGAATACGCCCGGCGTTGAATTGTTGGAAAACGCAACAGATCGTCTATCCTCTTATTGGATATATACAATTAAAGTTTCGCGACGAGAGGACTTCCGGCGAAAACTTTCCGAGTCAGGCATAATGGTTAGTCAGGTCCACGAACGAAATGATAAACACAGCACCGTAGAAAGTTATCGATCTTTTCTCCCACAATTGGATTCTATAATCGATAAAATTATATGCATACCAGTTGGTTGGTGGGTTGACGAGATTGCTAGAAACCACATAGCAGATACGATTAAATCTGGTTGGTAACGATGACTGAAGGCCGCATTGTTGAATTGGGTTCACGCGAAGTATCCTTGCGGCGGCAAGCGATCAATTTAGCAGACCGTACCTTTGTTTATGGTCGGAACTTAGACACCTCACTGGTTCTCCGCTACCCGGCCGGGTTTCAGCGATCTCTTGGCGGTCGAATTGTAACGGTAATCGATGATTCTGAACAGAACGTCCTGTCTATGGCCTGCGTTCGGAACTTTCAATTAAACCGAGATGGCCGGCAGTATACCGGCTGCATGATCGGTTTAGTGTGCAGTGCGCCCGAACAACGTCGACAAGGGCTGGCCACGAGACTTCTGGAAGCTATCGTCGAGAACGCTCGTCATCTTGGAACTGACATAGCAGTTCTGTGGTCCGGGCATCGTGATTTCTATCGATCCCGCGATTGGGCGCAGCGCAGTTCTGGTTTATTTGGAAAGCTTGCACTGCCGCATGACGATCGAGCGCCGACCGAAGGGCTCGATCAATTGTCCACACGAACTGTCCGACGCCTGGAAAAACTTCGGCCCGCCGATTCTCGGATTTTGCCACGCCGACCGCTTCCGCTCTGGCGCACCCTCCCTCTCCCAGCAGACTCGATCGAGTTGTGCATACAGGAAGATGCCTATGCCATCGTCGGTCGGTCTCAGGACACCACAGCGTATCTATTTGAACTCGGCGGGAATGCCTCGATTTGGCCGAAGCTTTGGCCTTCTGTCGTCGGCACCGCCGACAACCTGTTTGCCAACGCCACTGAGGCGACCCAGTCGGCGGAATGGTTGATGTCTATGGGAGCCCAGCTCATTCCTCAAACTCTCGCGTTCTGGCAATTTCTCAGCCCGCGCTCTGCTGCTCTAAGGGCCGCCACCCCCAACATCCCGTTCTTCGACCGTCTCTAGAACAAACATCTAGTGGATAGAATCTAACGCTTGGTGCCCGCGTCTGACGGCTGCGATGGTTCTCTCGGGATCGGCGGTCCAGTTGAAGGGCTTCGGATCTGAGGCGTTGCGCTCGTCGAGGAAGCGGTTGATGGCGGCTTGGAGGTCGGCGAGTGAGCGGAACACGCCGCGTTTGAGGCGGCGCCTGGCGAGCTTGGCGAAGAAGCCCTCGACGGCGTTGAGCCAGGAGCACGACGTCGGCACGAAGTGGAACGTCCATCGCGGATGGCGGTCGAGCCAGGCCCGGACCTTGGGGTGCTTGTGGGCGGCGTAGTTGTCGAGGATGGCGTGTACGACCTTGCCGGCCGGGACCTCGGCCTCGACGGCGTTGAGGAAGCGGATGAACTCCTGGTGGCGGTGACGCTGCATGTTGCGGCCGATGATGGTGCCGTCGAGCACGTTCAGGGCGGCAAACAGGGTGGTGGTGCCATGGCGCTTGTAGTCGTGGGTCATGGTGCCGGCGCGGCCCTTCTTGAGCGGCAGCCCCGGCTGGGTGCGGTCGAGGGCCTGGATCTGGCTCTTCTCGTCGACGCTCAGCACGATCGCATGGGCCGGCGGGTCGACGTAGAGCCCGACCACGTCGCGCAGCTTGGCCACGAACATCGGGTCGTTCGACAGTTTGAACTGCCGGACCCGATGCGGGGCCAAGCCATGGGCGCGCCAGATCCGTTGCACCGAGCTGGACACCCGCAAGAACCGCTGTATTGGTCGGTGAGTGACCTTGAGTGGCGTGCTGAGCCGTACTGATTGCCCTGGATCTTGATGATCCAGGCCGATTTTCTGGATTTTGAGCAGAGTCGTCCCGTGGCGACCTCATCCCGTGGCGGCGCGGTGCTCGTGGAAGATCAGCCGGTCGAAGTTGTAGGCCAGATTGGCCAGCGTCAGTTTGGCCTCGGCGCGTGCCAGGCCGATGGTGCGGATGAACAGCCCGAAGCGCATCTTCTGATGGGCGAACACGTGCTCCACAGCGGCGCGGACTGACAACTTCTTCGCATTGGCTTGGGCCGTGGCCGACGGCATCGACCTGCCGGGCAGGTTTGCGTCGATGGATCCGGCTGGTCAACATCCGGCCCGCGAGCCACGCCTCATTGCGGGCCGAGCGATAGGCGCTGTCGGCCCACACCTCGGAACTGAGGTTGTCGGTCGTCACCAGGACCTTCAACTGCCGCCCGTCGGGTGCTGCCGCCGATGTCACCGTCGCCTGCCGTATGAAGCCGTACCGCCGATCGATGCTGATGTGGGACTTGTAGCCGAAGACCGGTGTCGCGATCTGCGGCAGCGGCGTTCCGTCGGGCTTGTACCGCATCTTCCCGCCGATCTTGAGGGTCCAGCGGGCATCGACGTCCTTCTGCGCCGCCTTGTTCGGCTCATCCGGCCAGATCTCCGCGGCCGACTGTCCCTCCTTGATGGCCGCCTTCTCCGCCTCGGTGTTCCGCTGCTTCGGCGCCGGCACCAGGCTCGCGTCGACGATCTGGCCGGACATCGCGATGTAGCCCTTCTTCTTCAGCTGCCAGTCGAACGACTTCATCACCCGCTTCAAGGTGCCGGTCTCGATCATCCGGTTGCGGAAATGCCGGATCGTGTTCTCGTCAGGCGTCGGGCCGCCAAGCTCGAAGCCGAGAAAGCGCATCCAGGACAGCCGGTCCCGGATCATGAACTCTGTCCGCTTAACGCTCAGATTGTGCTGCGCCTGCAGGATCAGCACCTTGAACATCGACACCGGGTCGAACGGAGGACGGCCACCCTTCGAGCCGTCGCCATAACCCAGCCCCTCGACCAGCCAACCCCGGAAATACTCGAAGTCCACCGTCGCCTCCAAGACGTCGAGCGGATCCCCGTCCCGGCTCAACCGCTCAAGATGCTCCAAAAGTCAGAACAATCCCGGCTGACCCATACGACCCTCTCAAAACCAACTCCAAGAAGGGAATCACATCACGACGAAACAGGGCAGGTTTTTGCGGGTGTCCAGCTGACCGACACGCCGATCTGCTCAACCATCATGGTGGCGGTCCAGTGGGTCGTCTCGGCCGGCGGGTCGGTCAACGTCAGCGCGACGACGCGCTCGGTCACCTCGGCCGCCAGCGACGGTATCCGCGACGGCCGTGTCTTGTCACGCAGCAGGCCGGCGACGCCTTCTTCCGCGAAGCGCTGCTGCCAGCGCCAGACCGCGGTCTTGGCCACGCTGGCCTCGCGCATGATGGCGTTGGTGCCGAGACCCGCGGCGGTGAGCAGGACGATCCGGCAGCGCCAGACGTGCTTCTGTGGACTGTTGCGGTCCGCCACGATCGCCTCCAGACGAGCCCGATCGGCAGAACTGATGGTGAAGCTGATCCCGGTACCCATGCGCCAGACTCGCATGCCACCGAACCCGCTGGAATCCTCCACGGGACTCCAGTGTTAGATTTTATCCACTAGACGAGATCGGTCTCGATCGATCTTACTGCAACTTGGGACTAAGTAGTTATATCGGCGCGAACAGAACCGGCACGTTGTGCCGGTGCGCCGAGGTAGGGCCTGCCGGATCGAGGAACAACTCGCGCGACAGTGACTCGAGGCCGTCGGCAGTCAACATCGAGAGCGACCACCGGTCTTCCGGGAACGGCTCCAGAAGATCGGCCAGCGTGGTGTCGAACCCATTGATCAGATGTCCGTGGACTTCGACCATAAATCGGGTCTGTCGCGCCTCGATCAAGTCGCTCGCACCCTTCAGCACCAGCCCTTCCGCGCCTTCCACATCGACCTTCACCAGACTCGGGCGCTGCTCCGCCGGGAACAGGCTGTCCAAGGTCATGCGGGGGACGCAGTCATGGTTGACGCTGGTCAGGGGAAAGTCCGCCCGGTCCCAGGCCGCCACACTGGCCTGAAACCCTGGCGACGGATTGGCTCGCATCGTCGACACCAATCCGGACTGGTCGCCAAGCGCTGCGCACAACGCGTGGACCGTCCAGAGATCGTTCAAGGCTGCGTTCAACTGGATGATGGGTATCAAGGTAGGCTGCAACTCCGCGGCAATCACCGTCGCCCCCAGGGCGGCCGCCAGACACGACACGTAACCGGCGTGCGCCCCGATATCGACAATCAGATCGCCGTGCCTGACGGTTCTCTTCAGATAGTTGACCAACTCTGGCTCATGCAGCACTCCGGGCGGCATGACCTTGTTCATGAACATTCGCACTGCCGGATTGTCGTCCGTAAAGCGCAACGTCAGACCATCGCCAAAATCGACCGTCCGGGCGCTCTGGGTTCGCGGAAGCACACGCCGACGAATTTCGCGTCCAGGTAACAACCGGTGACAGCGTTCGTACAACAGCAATGAGTTGGCGTTGGGTCGAACACAGTTCTGCCATTTTGCGAGCTTGACCATAGTCCTTGGCGGCAACCCGCTGACTGCCTGACGAAGGATGTCGTGTCCGACATAGATCGTGGCGGGGTTCTCGAGCATTCGCAGCCACATCGCGCGAAAGTCCGGCCCGATGCTGCTCAAGTCGGTCATCATGCCCCTTGTCTCACTCAGACGGCTGCCTCGTAGCACTCTTGGCATTGTCTGTCACATCGTCCAGGTTCCCCGCAACAAACCGTTACGCCTGCACTGGCTCGAACAGCACTGGAGCGTTGTGAGCGTGTGTGGCGATCGGGCCGGCAGGGTCAACGAAACGCCCGCGCGACAACGGTACGAGGCCATCGGCGGTCAGCATCGACAACGACCAGCAATCTTCCGGGAACGGCTTCAGGAGTTCGGTCAGTGTCGTGCCGAACCCGCCGATCAGGTGTCCATGGACCTCGACCATGAACCGGGTCTGCCTAGCCTCGATCAGGTTGTGGGCACCCTTCAACACCAGCCCTTCCGCGCCCTCAACATCGACCTTCACCAGTGTCGGAGGCGATTTCGCCGGGAACAGACTGTCCAGTGTCATGCAGGGGATGCAGTCGTGGTTGAGGCTGCTCAATGGATAGTCTTCCCGCTCCCACTGCCCGACACTGGCCTGAAAGCCAGGCGATGGACCCACGCGCATGGCCGGGACCATCCCGAGCCGGTCGCCAAGTGCGGCACACAGAGTGTGAACCCGCCAGAGACCATTCATCGCCGCATTCAACTGAATGATCGGGATCAACGTCGGCTGCATCTCGGCCGCGATGACGGTTGCGCCAAGCGCGGCTGCCAAACACGACACATAACCGGCATGCGCACCGATATCGACGATCAGATCCCCGCGCTTGACGGTACTCTTGAGATAATTGACCAGTTCCGGCTCGTGCAGCCCGCGGGACGGCAACACCCGCCTCATGAACACCCGGGCCGCGGGGTGGTCGTCGGTAAAACGCAACGTCAGGCCGTCACCGAAGTCAACATTACGCACCCGTTCGGTCCGGGGCAGCGTGCTCAGCCGAACGCTGCGGCCTTCACTCAATCGCTGACCGCGGCTCGGCAAATAGGACGATTCGTTATCGGGGCGGACACAGTTTTGCCATCTGAACAGCTTTGCCAGGGCGTTTGGCTCAAGCCCGATGATTGCTTGACGCAGGGTCTCATCGGCGACGGACACTTCAGCCGGTTCCGCAAGCATGCGTCGCCACATGGCACGGATGTCGGGCCCAAGGCTCAGAATATCGATCATCGTCGCTCGACCCTGTTGGCAAGAGAGGGTCGTAGCATCCCTGTTGCTGGTGGTGGAGTCCCGGGACGCCGCAAACAGGACACGCAGTCAGTTTTGCTCTGCCGGATAGGCACGCATGACCGCAGTGAACCGATCAGACGATGCACCCTCTAGACTACGTACCGCCATCCAGGCCCCTCGCAGCGCCGCCACCGTCGCGTCCGATGGAGCCGATACCGCCACGCGCGCCTCGACAATCGACCGCAGCGCGGCAGCGTTGGCCTCAAGGTTGGTCGCGTCGGCAAACTCGGCGGTCGCGCTGCATGCCTCCATCAGCGTCGCACGGGCATCGGCGGACAACCGATGCCAGCGCTCGCCGTTTATTACCAGATCGAGCAATGTCGTCGGCTGGATCGGGCTCGGGTAAAGATAGATCGGGGCAACCTTGTGCAGCCCGAACGCCACGTCGGCAGCCGGCACGCTCGCCTCGGCGGCATCGAACGCGCCCGTTCCCAGACCGACGACCAGATCCGCGCCAAACCCGATGGCACTGCCCGCCCCCAGAGCGTCGAGAATGCGGGCAGGCAGGCCGAACGCCCGAACCCGCAGCCCGCGGAACGGCGCCGCTTCATCCAACGGGGCTTGAAGCCAAGCCAGGCCGTCCGGCCCAACTGACGCGCAGGGCAGTCCTACGACTCCGAATCGTTTGTACAGGCTGTCGTAGAGCGGGCGACCGGCGCCGTCCCTGACCCAAGCCAGATGCGCCGCCGGATCCAGGCCAAACGGCACGCCGGTGAAGAGCGCGGCTTCCGGCGCTCGGCCGCTCAGCACCGCGGGGGTTCCCCACGCGGCGTCGACCGACCCTTGTGCCACCGCATCCAGATAGCTGAACCTCGGCACCATCGCCCCCGGTTCGTGCGGCCGCAGGCGCAACTGGCCGCCGGACCGCTCGGAAACCTCTGCGACTAGGCGGGTGGCTAGGGTTCCATACAGCGGCGTTCGCGAGCTGAAGGCCAAGTGCAGGTTGAGTTGCTCGCGAGCCGAGGCACTTGCCGAGCAAAGCAACGCAACCATCAGTGTGAAAAGGAAAAATCTCATCGGCCGACTGTGCCGGGGGCTGAATCGTCGCACAAGCAACTAAAACCATTGACACATCGACATCGACAGCGAACGCGAGTCGGCGTATGGATTCCGTCATGATTCCAGCGTTCGGGATCAGCATCGCCTTAGGAGCCGGGCGAGACGTCGCCCTGCGCTTGCGTGACCGAACTCGCGTGCTGCAGCGGCATTCGAGCGTCCTGAGGAGATGATTTCTGCAATCTCCGGCGGACGCGTCGCGTTTGGAGTGCGTATCGAATGCCGACTGGTACGGTGAAGTGGTTCAACACCACGAAGGGTTACGGATTCATCAAGCCGGACGACGGCGGTGCTGACGTATTCGTTCACATCACTGCCGTGCAGCGCTCTGGTTTGCAGGGCCTGAACGAAGGCCAGGCAATCATGTACGAGATGAAGCCGCAGCGGAACGGCAAGATGGCGGCCGAAGAGCTGAAGCCGCTCTGAGCCCGTCTTCCACCTTCGAAAACGACATTTGCGGCGGCGCGGCGCGGACGTGCCGCCGCTTTCTTTGTGGTTCACCCTCTTGAAGTAGTATATCGCATCAGCATATATCGGCCCGATACGAATCAAGCTGATCGGATTGCCCTTCAATGGACGTGAAGACGCTGTGCCTTGCCGTCCTGTTCCAGGGAGAGGCGACCGGCTACGAAATCAAGAAAGCATTCGAGGAAGGGCCATTTGCGCACTTCCAACGGGCCAGCTTCGGCTCAATCTATCCAGCACTCTCCAAACTGCTGGCCGATGGCATGGCGGTCGCCGAGGCGCACGAACAGGACGGACGGCCTGACAAGAAGGTCTATCGTCTAACACAGACCGGGCGCGCCGCATTTCATCGGGCGATCGGTCAGGAACCGGAACACGACCAGTTTCGGTCCGACATGCTGTTTTTGCTGTATTTCGCCCGGGAGCTCCCGCCGGATCGGGTTGCCGCCTTGATCGACCGTTACATCGAGTCGTACAGCAGCCAAGCCGATCACATCGATTCCTGCCGGACCGAGCGGTTGACGTCCGGAGCCGAAATCGACCCCGGACGGTGGTTGGTGTCGGGCTTCGGCGTCGAGGTATACCGCGCCGCCGCCGACTATCTCATTCGAAACCGCGGGCCGCTCCTGTCCGGGTTAAGCAAACATTCCCAGGCCGCCGAGTAACGGCCGAGCAAGGACTTCTACGATGCGCGTGAACCCTTCGATCGTTCTGGCAACCGTGATTGCGTTGGGAGCGGTCGGCTGGATTCTGTCCGGACAGGTCTCCGACCGACCCGCCACCGCAGCCAGCGAAGCGGCAGACGATACCGCCAAGCAGCCGGCTCCGACGCGGGTTCGAATCATCGTTTCCCGTGCGGCAGACTACCGGGCTGTCATACGCGCATCCGGGCAGACCATGGCCGCACGATCGATCGAGATTCGCGCAGAGACGGATGGCCGGGTCGCCAAGATCGGCCCCGCGAGAGGCGCGCGCGTTGCGGCCGGCGATGTGATTCTCCAATTGGACGAGGCTGACCGGCAGGCACAGCTCGAGCGAGCGAAGGCCAGGGTTGAGCAGCGCCGCATCGAATATGACGCAGCCCGCAAATTGGCGGCCAGTGGCTACCAAGCCGAGACCAAGCGCGCAGAGGCGCTGGCCGAATACCAGGATGCCCGTGCCGAAGAAGCCCGCATCCGCGTCGATATCGAGCGTACCCGGATCGTCGCGCCGTTCGATGCGGTTCTCGACAAACGTCCGATGGAAGTCGGTGACTACCTCAAGGTTGGCGATATCGCCGCGACCTTGGTTGAACTCGACCCCCTCCGTGCCGTCGTCTATGTCCCCGAACAGCAGATGCAGGCCCTCGCCGACGGAATGACGGCGACCGCTCGACTGGCGAGTGGAGAGGAACGGGCAGCCATCATCAGCTACACCGCCTCGGTCGCCGAGACTGCGACACGAACATTCAAGGTAGAGGCTGAATTCGCCAATCCGAATGGCCGCATCGGCGAGGGAATGACGACCGAACTGCTGATCCCGCTGCCGACCGTTCGGGCCCACCACGTATCTCCGGCCGCATTCCTGCTCGACGATCAGGGCAAGATCGGTGTCATGACCGTCGATAGTGGCAACGTCGCGCGATTTGGTCGAATTCGGGTAATCGGCTCCGACGGCGCTGGCGCGTGGGTCGTCGGGCTTGCCGAGACGGCGCAGGTCATCACGGTCGGCCAGCAGTTGGTGAAGGATGGCGACCTCGTCACCCCGGTCGAAGCCTCCGCCAAGGCGCCGCAGTCATGAGGGCGATCATCGATGCCGCGCTGCACCGTAGCCGGACTACCCTGTCGGCACTGCTGCTGATCCTCATCGCAGGTACCGTCGCCTACATCGACATCCCGAAGGAAGCCGATCCGGACATCAATATCCCGATCATCTACGTCCTGCTGAACCACGAGGGCATATCCCCCGAAGACGCCGAGCGGCTCCTGCTCCGCCCGATGGAGCAGGAACTGCGATCGATCGTCGGCGTGAAGGAGATGCGGTCGACCGCGCACGAGGGCGGCGCCAATATCGTTCTGGAATTCGATGCCGGCTTCGATGCCGACTCCGCGCTCGACGATGTCCGCGAAAAGGTTGACATCGCCAAGCCGGAACTGCCGTCGGAAACCGACGAGCCGACGGTTCACGAAGTCAACTTCTCGCTGTTCCCAGTGATGATCGTGACGCTGTCCGGCGAAGTACCGGAGCGCGACCTGCTGTTGATGGCACGCGACGTACGCGACGAGATCAAAGGCCTGCCGGACGTACTGGACGCCAAGTTGACCGGCCAGCGTGAGGAACTGCTTGAGGTGGTCATCGATCCGCTTCGCCTGGAGAGCTATGGCTTGCGGGCGACGACGGTGCTTGAGGCGGTCTCGCGATCGAACCAGTTGATCGCGGCCGGTACTCTCGACACCGGATCCGGCCGATTCCCGATCAAGGTCCCCGGGCTGTATCATGGTGTCCAGGACATTCTGGACCAGCCGATCAAGGCACAGGGCGACGCGGTTGTACGGATCCGCGATGTCGCGACCGTGCAGCAGGGGTTCAAGGACCGCGGCAGCTATGCCCGCCTGAACGGCCAACCTGCAATCGCGATCGAGGTGACCAAACGCACCGGCGCCAACATCATCAGCACCATCTCCGACGTCAGGGCGGTCGTGGGCGAGGCGACCAGCGGTTTGCCCGATACCATCGACGTCACGTTCAGCCAGGACAAATCCGATCAGATCAAGCTGATGCTGACGGACCTGCAGAACAACGTCACCAGCGCGATCCTGCTGGTCATGATCGTGATTGTGGCCGCCATGGGCCTGCGATCGGCCGGTCTGGTCGGCATCGCCATTCCAGGCTCATTTCTCCTCGGCATGCTGGTGCTGTCGTTTCTCGGCCTGACCATCAACATCGTGGTCCTGTTCAGCCTGATTCTGGCCGTGGGCATGCTGGTGGACGGCGCGATCGTGGTGACTGAGCTGGCCGACCGCAAGATGGCGGAAGGTTTACCGAAGTCGGCCGCCTACGCTGAAGCCGGCAAGCGCATGGCGTGGCCGATCATCGCCTCGACGGCGACCACGCTCGCCGCGTTCTTTCCGTTGCTGTTCTGGCCCGGTGTGGTCGGCGAGTTCATGAAATTCCTGCCGATCACCCTGTTGGCGACCCTGGCCGCGTCGTTGTTGATGGCGTTGATCTTCATTCCGGCACTCGGCGGATTGATCGGCAAGGCCAGCGCACCGGACGAGCGTAGCCGAAAGCAACTTGCCGCCGCCGAGACCGGAAGCGTCGACGAGATCACCGGTTTCACCGGATTCTATCTGAAAGTCCTCAAGGGCGCCCTGCGGTGGCCGGGCCTAGTGTTGCTGACCGCGTTCGGAACTCTGGTCGGCGTGCAGATTTACTACGCGACGCACGGCAACGGCGTGGAATTCTTTCCCGACGTCGAACCCGATATCGCGATGATCCACGTTCACGCACGCGGCAATTTTTCGATCGAAGAGAAAAAGAGCCTGGTGCTGCCGGTCGAGCGCGAGGTCCTTGATGTCGGCGGCTACAAGTCCGTCTACACCTTCATTGGAGAGCGCACCGGTGGCGGCGGTGCTGGTGAGGAGATTGCCGAAGACGTGATCGGCACTCTGCAGATCGAGTTCAAGGACTGGCAGCAGCGAAAGCCGGCCCGCGAGATCCTCGACGCCATCGTCCAACGCACCAAACACCTGCCCGGCATTTGGATCGAGCCGCGCGAGCAGGAGGGCGGCCCTCCGACGGGCAAGGCGGTCCAGCTGCAGTTGCGCAGCCGTGATCGCGACGCTCTGGACACGGCCGCCAATATTGCCATGGACCGGTTCCGCAGCATGCCCGGCCTAGTCGATGTCGACGACACCCGCGACGTGCCCGGAATCGAGTGGCGCATGACAGTGGATCGCGCCCAGGCGTCGAAGTTCGGCGCGGATGTCAGCCTGATCGGCCAGTACGTCCAACTCGTGACCAAGGGCATGAAGATCACTGACTATCGGCCGGACTACAGCGACGAGGAGATCGACGTCGTCATCCGCTATCCGGTGGCCATGCGTACCCTCGACCAGCTCAATCAGATCCAGATGGAGACTGCGTCAGGTCTGATCCCTATCGGAAACTTCGTAACTGTGACGCCCGAGCCGAAGGTCGGCAAGATCCGCCGCATCGATGGTCAACCCTCGATCACCGTGCGCGCCGACGTGGTGGAGGGCGTCCTGCCCAACGACAAGGTCCAGGAGCTTCGGGCCTGGCTGCAGGACGCCAACGTGCCGAGTATCGTTGAGGCAACCTTCAAGGGCGAAGACGAGGAGCAGCAGGAGGCCCAGGCGTTCTTGGTCAAGGCGTTCGGTGTCGCCCTGTTCATCATGGCGATCATCCTGGTCACCCAGTTCAACAGCTTCTATTCGGCGCTGCTGATCCTATCGGCGGTGATCATGTCGACCATCGGCGTGATGATCGGACTGCTGGTTACCGGTAACCCATTCGGCATCGTGATGAGTGGCATCGGCGTCATCGCCCTCGCCGGCATCGTGGTGAACAACAACATCGTGCTGATCGATACCTTCGACACCCTGAAGAAGGACAATGCGGACGTTCGCGACGCGATCCTGCGGACCGGAGCGCAACGGTTGCGCCCGGTCCTGCTGACGACGATCACCACGATCCTCGGTCTGATGCCGATGGTGCTTCAGATGAACATCGACTTCGTCACGCGCGAGGTCACTTACGGGGCGCCGTCGACCCAATGGTGGGTGTCGCTGTCCACCGCCATCGTGTTCGGCTTGGCATTCGCCACGGTCCTGACGCTGCTGGTGACGCCGGCCGCCCTGATGTTCCGGGCCAATGTCGGCACCGGTTGGCGCAATCTGAAGGCACGTTATGTCGAGCGCCGTGATCGATCGACTGCCGACGAAGGCGCGGCCGCCGGTTACGATCTGCCGCGCGCCGCCGAATGACCGGGTCGACGATCAGTCCCGGAACACCCGAACCGCCTCGGTGATCCGGGTGGCCGTGGTGATCCAGCACATCGCACCGAACACCGCGGCGATCCAGGGAAACAGGTCCGGCAGCACGCAGATCAAGACGAAGACGGCGATCGTCTCCGCCCCCTCGGTTAGGCCGCCGAGGTAGATGAATGACTTTCGTTCCTGGCGTTTGTCTTCGGCGCCGCGCTTGGCGGCGATGATCGCATAGGCCAGGAATGACACGCCGGTGCCGACGAAACTGAAGATCAGGAACGCCGCCCACACCGCCTGATCCGGCCGGCCGAGTGCCAGACCGAACACCACCGCGCTGTAGAAGATGAAGTCGAGCACGATGTCGAGGTAGCCACCTAGATCGGACGCGCCGACGCTGCGGGCGATGGCGCCATCCAGGCCGTCCCCCAGGCGGTTGATCAGGATCAGCGCCAGGGCGAGATCGTAGCGGCCGAACGCCAGCGCCGGTACCGCCATGATGCCGATGGAAAACCCGACGACAGTCACCGCGTTCGCCGAGACACCCATCCGGGCGAGGCTCGACCCCAATACATCGAGCGGTGGATCGATCACTCGCCGCAGGGCCGCGTCGAACATGCCGGCCGCAGCCTAGTGCAGTTTGGTCGGCCGGTCGCCCTGGCCTGGCTCGGTCGCACCGGGTACGGAGTCAGCCACGCCGTTCGGCTCGGGAGGGACCGGCGCAGCGGCGGCCATCTGCTCCGCCTCCTTCAACAACCGGCGGTACGCGATGACTGAGAGTGGGATCGAGCCCAGATAGGCGATGATCAGCAATGCCAGCATGAACCACGGCGCGCTGACGACGCCGGCAATGACCAGTCCAGCGCCGATCAGGATCGGCAGCACCATCGGCTGCGGCACCTTCATCCGCTTGAACGAGAAGGTCGGAACCTGGCTCACCATCAGCAAGCCGACCACCACCAACCAAACCGCCACAAGCCAAGGTGCCTGGACTGGGCTGAGACCGACCTGGAAGTCCAGCATCAGCGGCAACAGGGCCAAACCGGCGCCGGCCGGAGCCGGTACGCCGGTGAAATAGTTGTACGCAAATGACGGCTTGTCGTCGTCAAGACGGGTATTGAAGCGCGCCAGTCGGAGCATGCAGCAGGTGGCGTAGAACAGCACGGCCATCCAACCGAAACTGGTCAACGGCTCCAACGCCCACAGAAACACGATCACGCCAGGCGCTACGCCGAAGCTTACGAAATCCGACAGCGAATCGAGTTCCGCACCAAACTTTGACTGCGCCCGAAGCAGGCGTGCCATGCGACCGTCGAGCGTATCGAACACCGCCGCCAGCACGATCATGGCTACGGCAAGCTCCCATTTTCCGGCCAGCGCAAAGCGCACCCCGGACAGGCCGAAGCAAACCGCCAGCACGGTGATCATGTTTGGGATTAGCTTGTTGAACGACTGCCCGCTGAACCGCGGGCTGCGACGCCGACGGAATCGCTTCATCGCACTTCTCCGCTCCGGGCTTGCTCCTCTGACGTCAGATCCGCCAGCACGGTCTCGGCCGCGACGCAGCGCTGCCCTTCGGTAACCAGCGACGCCACACCGGCCGGCAGGTAAACGTCGACCCGGCTGCCGAACCGGATCATTCCCATCCGCTCGCCAGCCAGCATGGTCTGGCCCTCGGTAATCCGGCAAACGATGCGACGCGCGACCAGCCCGGCGATCTGCACGAAGGCGAGCGGTCGGCCGTCACGGGTCTCCATGGCTACCAGCTGACGCTCGTTGTGCTCACTGGCCTTGTCGAACGAAGCGTTGAAGAACGCGCCCGGAACGTAGGCCAACTTGGTAATCTTGCCGTCGGTCGGCACCCGGTTCACATGCACGTCAAAGACGTTCATGAAAATTCCGATCCGGGTCGCTTCACCGTCGCCCATGGCCAGTTCCTTCGGCCACGGAACCGATGCCACCGAGACGACCAAGCCGTCGGCCGGACTGACCACCAAACCGGCGCGGGTCGGGGTGACCCGGTGCGGATCCCGAAAGAAGTAGACGCACCATGCCGTCAGGATGCCGGCAGGAACCACCAGCCACCCAGCGATCATGCCAAGGACCAGCGTGACCACGGCAAACGCGGCGATGAACGGTCGCCCTTCCCGGGCGATCGGAACCAGAATGCTGTCGAGCAATGAACCCTCTTCGGATCAGTTCACACGCGGCAGGCCGAACACCTGACCGGGAAAGATGAGGTCCGGGTTGAGAATCTGGTCCTGGTTTGCGTCGAAAATCTCGACATACCGAACGCCCGATCCATAAACCCGTGTCGCTATACGCCAGAGATTGTTGCCCGGCTGGATTACCACAAGACGACCCTTCGGCAACTCGGTCAACGGATTGGCGCGGACGAACGGAAAGGCCACTCGGGCCACCACGGTGCCGGTCGGCGCGACCTTGTCGACCCGAAGCTGATACGAGCCCGGCGGTACCGGATCGGCCGGCTGCATCTTCCAACGCCCTTCGGCGTTAGCTGCCGTATCGCCGACCTTGCGGTTGTCGATGAACACTTCGACCCGAGCACCCGGCTCGGAACGGCCGCTGAACACGACCTCGCCCTTGTCGTCGTAGTCGATGACGTCCACCGCGACATCACCCGACTTAGTTCCTTCCGCCGGCTTGTCCTGCGGAGCCGGTTCCGGATAGGCCGACACGATGGGCTCGGCCGAAGCCGTTCTTGTCGGTTCAGGTGATGCAGAGCCGGTTGTCGACGTATCAGATGCTACCGGTGCTGTCGCCGCGACCGAGGCTCCAGCAGAGCCTCGAGTCAGGGCGCCTCCCGCCAACGTTGATCCAGGCACCTTGTCCACGGGCTTAGCGGCGGCCGCGGTCGTATCCTGAGATGAGCTCTTCGGCGCGTTGCTGGTCTCGGTTCCCGCAGCGGCTTCGGCGCGCGCCGAAGGCTTAGTGGGCGCTGCAGACTTCGACGGGGCCACGGGCTCGATCGGCCCCGCGGACGGCGCTTGCAGCACTCGGGCTACGGCGGTGCCGCCTGCGGCACCGGTATCCCGCGGCACCACCACGGCGAGCGGTACACTCGGTTCGGCCGACGGTCGTCCTGCGATGTCCTTGCCCCTCTCCGGGATCACCAGGACCACCGCCTCGGTCGACTCCTTGCCCTTGCTGTCCAATCCCCGGAGCATCAGCACCCGCTCGCCCGGCGAGAGCTTCGCCGGCGGCACAAACACCCATTCTCCACGATCATCGGTCACCACCCGACCGATCTCGTCCTCGCCGTCGATGATTGCAATCTCGCTGTTCGGCGCCCCTCTGCCGGCAATCACGGCATTGCCTTCAGGGTCGACCCGGACAATGTCGAAGCTGGGAGCCGACGGCAGTTCCTGACGTGTTGCAGGCGCCGCTGTCGTCGACGGTTGGGACGGTACGGTCGACGTCGCCGTTTTCGGCGCAGCGGTCGATGCCTTCGGGGGTGCTGTTGCCGGCACCGAGGGCCTTATTGCCGGAGTCGCAATCTCGGCTTCTTCGCCCGGGAGGACGAAGTAGTTCAACACGAGTGCGGACGCCAGGACGACTACCCCGACGACGCCAACGGTGACCGGTTTTGCGACCATCGATCCGTAAGCCCTTAATTGCCTGTCGGACCTTAAACCCGTCACAGTTTCGATACAATCGGCGGGGGTTGCGCACACTTGTTGACCGGGCCGGCGAGCAATGCCAAAGACGGCGTCATGACATCATCTCCAAGCACCAACCGTCCGCTTCGCGTCTGCGTCTTTTGTGGCTCTTCGGCACGCGTCGACACGCGCTATCGCGACGCCGCGACGGCGTTCGGGCGCCTGCTTGCCACCCGCGGCGACGAACTGGTGTACGGCGGAGGACGGGTCGGCCTGATGGGGCTGGTCGCCGATGCGGCACTCGAAGGCGGCGCGCGGGTCACCGGCGTTATTCCACGGTTCCTGATGGATCTGGAGGTTGGTCACGGCGCGGTCAGCGAACTGGTGATCACCGACAGCATGCACCAGCGCAAAGCCGAGATGTACGAACGCTCAGACGCGTTCGTGGTGCTGCCCGGCGGCCTCGGCACCCTCGACGAAACCCTGGAGGTCCTGACCTGGTCGCAGTTGCAACTTTCAACCAAGCCGGTGGTCCTGGTGGACATCGAAGCGTACTGGCAGCCGCTGCTGGCCTTGATCGACCACACGATCGAGTCGGGCTTCTCGCGGGCCGAGAACCGCAAACTGTTCCGGGTCGTCACGACGGTCGGCGCGGTGTTCGACGCAATCGATACCTTCCCCGCGCCGTCGACCGACGTGTCGGCCAAATGGCTGTAGGACGCCTGTCATCCGCTTGGTTTGCTTGCTTTGGGCGGCCTCGGTGATATTGTGCCGCGCCCACCGGTCCTGTGGGCGATTTTGTATGTGATTGGGAGCTTTCGATGGCCAAGATCAAGGTGGCAAACCCGATCGTCGAGCTCGACGGCGACGAGATGACCCGGATCATCTGGCAGATGATCAAGGACAAACTGATCCTTCCGTACCTCGACGTCGATCTGAAGTACTACGACCTCGGCATGGAGGCTCGCGACAAGACCGACGACCAGATCACGGTCGACTCCGCCAACGCCATCAAGGAATTCGGCGTCGGCGTGAAGTGCGCCACGATCACTCCCGACGAAGATCGCGTCGCCGAATTCGGCCTGAAGAAGATGTGGCGGTCGCCGAACGGCACGATCCGCAACATCCTTGGTGGTACCGTGTTCCGGCAGCCCATCCTCTGCAAGAACGTCCCACGGCTGGTGCCCGGCTGGACCCAGCCGATCGTCATCGGCCGTCATGCCTTCGGCGACCAGTACCGCGCCACCGACTTCGTGGTTCCCGGCAAGGGCAAGCTGACCCTGACCTTCCAGCCGGAAGACGGCGGCGAGCCGATGACCTTCAACGTGTTCGACTTCCCCGGCGGCGGCGTGGCGATGGCCATGTACAACCTGGACGAGTCGATCATCGGGTTCGCCCGCGCCTGCTTCAACTACGGGCTCGACCTCGGCTGGCCGGTCTACCTGTCCACCAAGAACACCATCCTCAAGGCCTATGACGGCCGCTTCAAGGACCTGTTCCAGGAAGTGTTCGACGCCGAGTTCGCCAGCAAATTCAAGGCCAAGGGCATCATCTACGAGCACCGGCTGATCGACGACATGGTCGCCTCGGCGCTGAAGTGGTCCGGCAATTTCGTGTGGGCCTGCAAGAACTACGACGGCGACGTGCAGTCCGACACCGTGGCCCAGGGTTTCGGATCGCTCGGCCTGATGACCTCAGTTCTGATGACCCCGGACGGCAAGACCGTCGAGGCCGAAGCGGCGCACGGCACCGTGACCCGCCACTTCCGCCAGCACCAGCAGGGCAAGGAGACGTCGACCAATCCGATTGCGTCGATTTTCGCCTGGACCCGCGGCCTGTCCTTCCGAGCCAAGTTCGACGAGACGCCAGAGGTCGGGCGCTTCGCCGAGACGCTGGAGAAGGTCTGCGTAGACACCGTCGAGGACGGCCACATGACTAAGGACCTAGCGTTGTTGATCAGCCCCGACCAACCCTGGCTGACAACCCAGCAGTTCCTTGGCAAACTGGATGAGAATCTGCAGAAAGCCATGAACTGACCGAGGGTCTTGTATGCGGCGGCAAGCGGGTGGCGCGGTCATTCTCAGCGCACTGATGTTGGCGGCGGCTCCGGCCGCCGCCAAATGCGTTCCTGCAACCTTCAACGATGGTTGGTTGCAGGAACAGGAGAAACTCGGCGGCGACACCATGGATCGCCATGTTGGGCGCAACACCAGCGAGTTGACGGCTCGGTTGGTCGTTGATCCAGCGATTCCCGAGACCAGCTCGTTTCCCGATCGTCATACCGCACGGCAGGTCATTTCCGCGGCCCTGCGCCCGGACGAATCCGACTATGACAGTTGGGCGCGGTCGGCCAAGGCCGGTGAACGCGCCGAGGTGCGGATGGCATTCGAGCAACCCATTGGCATCCTGGTCGAACGAGGTAACGGATCCGGGTTTCCGGCCCATGGCATCACCGTGATTCTCGAGGCGATGGGTGGCGGTGCCTGCCGGCTAGTCACCGCTTTTCCAACCCGATAGCCGGAGAAGATCGGGAAACCGCGTGGACCTCTACCATATCTGGTGCGATCTGAAGCCCGGCGTACGCGACACGACCTTCGTGGCCGCCGTCGACAAGTACCTCGGAAACCTGCGAGACAGCGGACTGATCGAGACGTTCCGCGTGACCCGCCGCAAGCTCGGGCTCGGGGCTCCGGGGCTTGGCGAGTTTCACGTCTGGATTGAGACCCGAGACCTAGCCCAACTCGACGCGGCATTCACCCGGGTTTCAAGTCGCGCTGACCCGGTGGAGGGTTTCCATCACGGCGTGAACTCGCTCGTGCAGAATACCGTCTTCGCCCTGTATCGCGACTTCCCCGATCCGCATCGCCAGCACGGCGAAGAGCGGTTCTGAGGCAGTGCCAGCCGAACCCCTGGTCTTGGTTGTCGTCATCGTCGGTGCGTTGATCGGAGCGACCGCCAGCGGCCTCGCCGGCTTCGCGTTCGCCGCCACCACCCTCGGACTGTACGCGCACGTCCTGCCCTCGACGGTAGTCTCGCCGCTGGTGGTTGCCGCATCCCTGACCGTCCAACTCATCGTGATTCCGATGATCTGGCGCCGGTTGGACTGGCGTGCCGCCCTGCCCTTCTTGATCGGCGGGGTATGCGGCGTACCGTTCGGGGCTGCCTTGCTGTCGGTGCTGTCGGCCGACACCTTCCGACACATTGCCGGTGCCCTGCTGGTCCTGTACTCGGTCGCAATCCTGGTGTCGGGCCGGCTGCCGGTGTTGAAGGTCGACAACCGGTTCGCCGACGCGGCGGTCGGGTTCGCCGGCGGCGTGCTCGGCGGCTTTGCCGGGCTCTCCGGGGTGTTGCCGACCATCTGGTGCTCGTTGCGCCGCTGGCCGAAAGACCGGCAACGCAGCATCTTCCAGCTGTTCAACACCGTCATGCACACGGTAACCATCAGCACCTATGCATGGCAGGGCCGGCTGACCGCCGAAGTCGGTGGCTTGTTCGTGGCGGCGCTTCCGGCGATCTGGCTCGGGGCGTGGCTCGGCTTCAACCTGTATCGGCGGATCGACGACAAGATGTTCGCGCGGGTGCTGCTGGTGCTGCTCGGCGTCTCGGGCGTCGCACTGCTGGTACCGGCACTCGGGTAGCGGTCACACCAGCAGGTTCAGATAGCTGCCCGGCGGCGCGTCGGGATCGATGTTGTCGTTGGCGATCAGCGACATCAGGCGCTGGATCTGCCGGTCGATCTCGTCCGGGGATGTCGCGGTCTTGAGCCGGTACCCGGGTTCGCGACGCGGGGTCGCGGATGGCCGGGTCGTCGGCGCACTGGTCGGAACAGACGCCGGCCGGAGACGCGGCGCCGGAACCTGCGGCTCTCCCGGCCCTGTCGGCCTCAACGCCATCCCATCTGCCTCCGTCTCATGCCGTCAGGATACGCCAATTCAACCGGACGCGCAGCACATCGAAACCGATGCGTTCAGGCTATCCGGCGCTGGTCTGCGCCCGTGCCCAGAATCGGCTCCAGCGCGTCCAGACCGCGAGAGATGGTCTCGGCACTGGCGGCGAAGCACAGCCGCAGATAGCCCTCACCAGCCGGCCCGAACGCCGAGCCCGGTGCCAGACCGACATTGGCGTCGTCGATGATCTTCTTGGCGAACGCCACACTGTCGGTCATCCCCTCGACCGCGAAGAACGCGTAGAACGCCGCCTTCGGGCGGGCCAGCCGCAGCTTCGGCCAGGACTCCAGACGGTCGAACACCAGGTCGCGGCCGATCTTGCAGCGGGCCCGCAGTGCTTTGGTCACCTCGTCGCCATCCTCCAGCGCGGTAATCGCCGCACGCTGCAGGAACGCCGGCACGCCCGAGGTGGTGATCTGCACCAGCTTGGCAATAACCGGCCCGAGTTCGGGCGGGTGGGTCAGCCAGCCCATGCGCCAGCCGGTCATCAACCAGGACTTGGAGAACGAATTCACTACCAGCAGCCTGTCATCACGTCGTGCCACCTGGAGGAACGACGGTGCGACGTCGCGATCGAACACCAACTGGTGATAGACCTCGTCGGCGATCACCCAGATGCCCCTGGCGCGCGCGAAGTCCATCAGCGCGCGCTGCTCGTCGCTCTCCATCATCCAGCCGGTCGGATTGCCCGGCGAATTCACGAAGATCGCCTTGGTACGTTCGCTGGCCATCGCGAACAGCGCGTCCAGATCGAGCATCCATTCGCCGTCGACCAGATCGATCGAGGCATGCCGGACCACGCCGCCATGAACCTCGACGGTTGAGTAGATGTTCGGCCACACCGGGCCGACCGCGATGACCTCGTCACCCGGTTCGATCAGCATGTCCATGGCGAGGTACAGCGCCGACATGCCGGCGGTCACCAACGCGACCTCTGACGTCGTCACGTCGACGCCGAACGTCCGCTTGGTGTAACGCACCAGCGACTCGCGCAACGGCAGGATGCCGAGTTGGTCGGTGTAGAACGTCTCGCCCCGGCGCATTGCCTCGGCAGCGGCGTCGCAGATAAACGCCGGCGTCGGCTGGTCGCCTTCGCCGAACCACATCGGGATCAGACCGGGCTTGCCCCAGCCATGCACGGCGACCTTGACGATCCCGGTCTCTTCCAGTTCAGCCACGTCGTGCCGCAGGTCGTCGAGAATCGCGCGCTGAGTCATTGAATCCTCCTGAATCCGTCGGCACCGGGCATATCGGAAAGCGTCGCTGCGGAATAGGGCCTTTTTCGGCGCCGTCAGTTGGGCTAAGCGATAACCAATGCCCGCAACGCTCTACCTCCTCCGGCACGGCGAGACCACCTGGAACCGGATCGGCCGGCTGCAGGGTCAACTCGATGCGCCCCTTACCCGTCTCGGCCTCGCCCAGATCGACGCGGTGGCCCACTGTCTAGCAGGCCTCGTCAACGGTACGAGCTTTCGATTGGTCGCCAGCCCGCTCGGCCGCACCCGCCAGTCGGCTGCGATGGTCGCCGAGCATCTGGGCGTCGACTACGAGGCGATTGTCTGGGACGACCGGTTGAAGGAGATCACGCTCGGCGACTGGGACGGCTTCCCCGGTTGGGGGGCCCTGGACCGGGCGCACCCGGAGGAGGCGGCCAGGCGCAACGCCGACCCGTGGAACTACCGCTACCCGAACGGCGAAAGCAGCCAGGACGTCCAGGACCGCGTCCGGCCGTTCCTGGCTGAATGCGAGGCCATGGGCGGCGTGCACGTGATCGTGGCCCATGGCGTCGTGAACAAGGTCGCGCGCGGCCTGTACCTTGGACTGACCCGCGAACAGACCTTCGCCCTCGACCGCCCGCAGGACGCGTTCCACCGGCTAGAGGCCGGCGCCGAAGCGACGATCACCGTCGACGTGCCCGACAGCCCGCGGTCGGAGAGCACGGTTTAGCGGCGGCGCTTGGCGTCTGTTTGGCTTTCCGCGAGCCACGCCACGGCCTGCTCAGCAGCCATAAGTGCCGCTCCGCTGGAGGCATAAACCGCAACGGAATAGTATCCGACCGGTGTCCATTCGCCCTGGTCCTCGGGGTCCCGCCGGAACTCCTCGAAGCCGTAAGTGCCATCCGGCCGCGCGAACAGATCGACACACCGATCGTGCTGCGCGTTCTCCAGGCTGTCGAACACGGTCCAGGATTTGTCGATGCGCCCGGACATTCAGCGCTCGCCCGTCGGCTGAAACGAAAGCAGGCTCATACCGACGGAACCGCCGCCCGCAGGCGCCGATACGCCGCGACGCAGCGCTGGCGGTAGTCGATATCGTCGTGCCGCCTCTCGGCGATGCAGGCTTTCACGCACTGCACTGCATCTCCGTCGGTATCCAGCAGCGGGTCGACCTCCCGCGCCGCCAGCCGGGTCAGTAGGGCGACGCCGTGCGCCGGTGGTTCGGGAAACGCCGCCAACGCGTCGAGCGACGGTTGAAAGGCGTTTCTGCGGGTCAGCTCAACCACCTGGTCGGAAGCGGCGGCCAGCCATGCCGCCCCTTCCGCGTTCACGCAGACCAGCGGAAAGATCGCCGCCATCTGCGGGAAAACCGAGTTTCGATAGATCGTTGTCTTCCAGTATTTCTCGGCGATCGCGGCGAAGTGCCGGTAGTCGCGAATCGCCACCATGTCGGCGTCAGCAATCGGCAGGATTTCGACCGGCGGTTTGGTCGGGACCACGGTGTCGTTGGCAACGTCGACGTACCAGGTTCCCAGTTGGATCGCGTTCTGGAAGTAGGTGTCGCGCAGCACGCCCCAGATCTTGCGCGCCGATCCGCCGCGCCGCAGGAAGTCGGCAATCACGGCATCGGCATCGGCCTGGGGGGCATTCACGCGCTCCTGCAGCACTGCGAACACCGCGTCGCGGATCTCCAGACAACGGCCCAGCGGGTAACGCTTGCCGGTGAAGGTCGGGTACTGGCGCGCCAGCGCCGGATCGACCGCAGAGCGCAGGGACATGAAGTACCGCAGTAAGACGTCAGAATCGCCGAGATGCGTCGCGGTCAGCGTGGCCTGGACCGAGTCGGCAGGTGCCGGAGCCATGGGCAGCAGCGCCGACGTTCCGGTGCTCACCCCTTGCCGCCCACCGCGGGACGCCGAACCGCCCGCACGTCACCCACCTTTTCCATCGTGCGCGCGCGGAAGTCGCTCAACTTCTCTTCCGCAACCGCCATGTGGTGGCCGTTGGCGTGCAGGATCTTGCCGCCACCGACCAGGAAAGCGACATGTCCCGGCCAGCACAGCACGTCGCCGGGCTGTGCCGCATCCATGCCGCCTTCGACCGCCGTGCCAAGGGTTTGCGCCTGCATGTCACTGTCACGTTGCACGGCAAGGCCGGAGCGAGCCAGAGACAGTTGGACCAGGGCCGAGCAGTCGAGGCCGGTCGACGAACGGCCGCCCCAGGCGTAGGGGGCACCCAGGAACCGGCGGGCAGTCGCAATCCAGTCGCGGGCCGTCGCGCCCAGCGGTGTCAAGTGCCGCGCCCACAGCCAGCCGCCGCTGCCGCCGACCGTGTCCGCCAGCCGGCACCAGCCGTCGTCGCGGGTCTCGACGACCGCAACGGCGCTGGTGATGTGCAGCAGGTCGCGAGGCGGCAGCTTGAGGTCGGGACCGCCGAACAGATAGCTGCGCAGGGCCGCAACCCGATGGGTCGGCTCGGCCCCTGGCTCGATCAGGCTGATGCCGCGAACATAACCGACATAGCCGTCCGTGCGGTTCTGGACCCACGCCCAGCCCCCATCACGCTCGTAGACGTCGACCGCTTCGCCGTACAGCAACTCGCTGCCCTGCCGGGCATCGTCGTACGGCTCCTCTTTCAGCGATGCCTGACCGACGCCGATGCGCGCCATTGTCGGCTCGACGAACCGAGCGGCTTCAACCCGCCCCTGCAAACCGATCCCGGCCAAATCAAACCGGTAGGCGTGCAGCCGAGGATCGAGGCGCTCCGCCGTCATGCGTTCAGATCCTTGATGGCACCGTCCAGCCCGCCGAGGGTCAGCGGGTACATCCGGTTCTCCATCAATTCCTGCACCATTCCGACCGACTGGGTGTACTTCCAGAACCGCTCCTGGACCGGATTCAGCCAAACAGACCGCCGGAAATGCGACAGCAGGCGCTGGATCCACACCCCACCCGGTTCCGGGTTCATGTGCTCGACGCTGCCGCCGGCGACCGCGATCTCGTACGGGCTCATCGCCGCGTCGCCGACGAACACCGCCTTGTAGTCGGGGCCGAAGGTATGCAGCACCTCCATGGTGTCAATCCGCTCGACATGGCGGCGCCGGTTGTCGCGCCACAGCCGTTCGTACGGGCAGTTGTGGAAGTAGAAGTATTCCAGATGCTTGAACTCCGACCGGGCGGCCGAGAACAACTCCTCGCACAGCTTCACGTAGGGATCCATCGAGCCGCCGACGTCGAGGAACAGCACGACGTTCACCACGTTGCGGCGTTCCGCCTGCATCTGCAGATCGAGCCAACCACCGTTCTTGGCGGTCTGTCGGATGGTGCCGCCGATGTCGAGTTCGTCTGGCCTGCCCTGGCGGGCGAACTTGCGCAGCTTGCGCAGCGCCACCTTGATGTTGCGGGTGCCAAGCTCGACCGTGTCGTCCAGGTTGCGAAACTCGCGCTTGTCCCAGACCTTGACCGCGCGGTTGTTGCGGTTGCCGTCCTGGCCGATCCGCACACCCTCGGGATTGTAGCCGTTGGCGCCAAACGGCGAGGTCCCAGCGGTGCCGATCCACTTCGAGCCACCCTGGTGCCGGCCCTTCTGCTCTTCCAGGCGCTGGCGCAGGGTCTCCATCAACTTGTCCCAGCCGCCCAGCGCCTCGACCTTCGCCATCTCCTCCGGCGTGAGATTCAGCTCAGCCAGCTTGCGCAGCCACTCCTCGGGCAGTTCCTTGCCGAACAGTTCGTCAAGCGCCTCCAGCCCCTGGAAGACATGGCCAAACACCTTGTCGAACCGGTCGAGGTGGCGTTCGTCCTTAACCAGGGCGGCGCGTGACAGGTAGTAGAAGGAATCGACCGACCACGCCGCGAGCCCGGCCTTCACGGCCTCCAGCAGGGTCAGGTACTCCGTGACCGACACCGGCACCTGCGCCTCGCGCAGCGCGTAGAAGAACCGCGTGAACATCCGACTCTTGTGACCTCCGCCAGAGCAGCGGTCAAGCGGCTACACTAGAGCCGGTGTGCGCGGCACTGGTTACTGCGCTTTCAAGGCCTTCTCGATGGACTTGCGGTGATTGAACAACTGGGCGGTCAGCGGGACCGCGTTCTCGTCCTGGCACTCGCGCTTGCGCGGCTTGGCCGTCACCGCCGCTTCCGCCATATAGTGATCGAGGAATCCGATGTCGTCATCGTCGGCGCCAAGCTGGACGAGCGTGTCACGCGCCAGCCCTCGGAAATACTCTTCTTCCTTGGGGTCTCCGCCGCACACCTTGACCGAGGCCAGGATGTAGCCGGCCTGGTCGGCATACTCCCGCATCGCCTGCGGCGCCGCATCGATCAGCTTTCCGGCCATCGCCGGGCCTGTCGTCCCCGTCACCACCAGCAAAACTGCCAGCATCGTTGCTCGAACTGTCATGCCCTGCCCTCCCGGCGTGCCAGGAACGCCAACCGCTCGAACAGGTGCACGTCCTGCTCGTTCTTCAGCAGCGCGCCGTACAACGGCGGGATCAGGTCCTTCTTGTCGGTCACCTTCAGCGCTTCCGGCGGAATGTCCTCGATCACCAGCAGCTTGATCCAGTCGAGGAACTCCGAAGTCGACGGCTTCTTCTTCACCCCAGGAACCTCGCGGATCTCGTAGAACGCCGTCAGCGCCGCCCGCAGAACCTCTTTCTTCAGGCCCGGGAAGTGCACGTCGACGATGCGTTCCATGGTGTCTGGGTCGGGGAACCGGATGTAGTGGAAGAAGCAGCGGCGCAAAAAAGCGTCCGGCAGTTCCTTCTCGTTGTTCGAGGTGATCAGCACGATCGGCCGGTGCCGGGCCGCCACGGTCTCGCGGGTCTCATAGACATGGAACTCCATGCGGTCGATCTCCAGAAGGAGGTCGTTCGGGAACTCGATGTCGGCCTTGTCGATCTCGTCGATCAGCAGCACCACCTGTTCGTCCGACGCGAACGCATCCCACAGCTTGCCGCGCTGGATGTAGTTGGCGATGTTCTTGACCCGCTCGTCGCCAAGCTGGCCATCGCGCAACCGGGCGACCGCGTCGTACTCGTACAGGCCGTGCTGCGCCTTGGTGGTCGACTTGACGTGCCACTCGATCAGCGGCTTGCCGAGCGCGGTCGCGATCTCACGCGCCAGCACGGTCTTTCCGGTCCCGGGCTCGCCCTTGACCAGCAGCGGCCGTCCCAGCGCGACCGCCGCGTTGACCGCGACCATCAGGTCCTCGGTTGCAACGTAGCGTTCGGTTCCCTCGAAGCGGGTCGTCTCGGCCATCCGGTGCTCCGTTATCCGTCTCGTTCTCAGGCGGTCGCCGGCGCCTTGGCCAACGCTGCCTCGATCGCATCGAGGGCAGCCTGGGCTTGTGACGCATCCGGCCCTCCGGCCTGCGCCATATCGGGCCGGCCACCGCCGCCCTTGCCGCCGAGCGCCTCGGAGCCGACGCGGACCAGATCGACCGCGCTGATCCGCCCGGTCAGGTCCGCGGTTACGCCAACGACCAGCGACGCCTTGCCCTCGTCCCCGCTGACCACCGCGACCACGCCAGATCCAATTTCCTTCTTCAACGCGTCAGCCAAGCCTTTCAGCTCCCGCGCCGGAACACCTTCCAGCGCCCGTGCGGCATAAGTAAGGCCTGCCACCTTCTTGACCTCGCCCGCGGCGCCGCCACCGGCCGCCAGCTTCTTGCGGGTTTCGACCAGTTCGCGCTCCAGCCGCCGGCGTTCCTCGACCAGGGCATGAACCCGCGCCGGCAGGTCTTCCGGTGTTGTCTTCAGTTCGGCCGCGGCCTCGCCAAGGGCCGCCTCGCGCGCTCCAATCCAATCGAGGGCGCCGGAACCGGTCACCGCCTCGATCCGGCGCACACCGGCCGCAACCGCGCTTTCGCCAACGATCTTGAACAGCCCGATGTCACCGGTGCGCCGAACGTGGATGCCGCCGCACAATTCCACCGACCAGGCCGCGCGGTTGGCCTTGTCGGCTGACCCGCCCATCGACACCACGCGAACCTCGTCGCCGTACTTCTCGCCGAACAGCGCCATGGCACCCTCGTCGATCGCCGCCTGCGGGGTCATCAGCCGGGTCGTAACCTCGGAATTGCCGCGCACCCGGCGGTTCACCTCGGCCTCGACCCAGGCCAGATCCTCACGCGCGATCGATGCCGGATGGCTGAAGTCGAAACGCATCCGCTCTGGGGCCACCATCGAGCCCTTCTGGGCGACGTGCTCGCCCAGTCGCTGGCGCAACGCCTCGTGCATCAGGTGCGTGGCCGAATGGTTCGCCCGAGTCCGGTCCCGGCGCTCGGTTTCTACCGTCAACTGAACGGCATCACCGACCGACAACGCACCGCCCGACAGCATGCCGCGGTGCACGAACACGTCACCCAGTTTGCGTTGGGTATCGACCACCGCAACCACCGCCGTACCGCCGTCAATCGCCCGGATCGTTCCGGTGTCGCCGACCTGGCCGCCGGACTCACCGTAGAACGGGGTCTGGTTCACGACCACCAGCACTTCGACCCCAAGTTCGGCCTTCTGCACTGGCTTGCCATCGACGAGCAGGGCGGTCACCTGACCCTCGGCCGCCGTGGTGTCGTAGCCGAGGAACTCGGTCGCTCCGGTCTTCTCGCGGACCTCGAACCAGACCGCGTCGGTCGCCGCCTCGCCGGATCCGGTCCACGCTTTGCGCGCCGCCGCGCGCTGCGCGTCCATCGCCGTGTCGAAGCCGGCCTGATCCACGGTCCGACCCTGGCCGCGCAAGATGTCGGCCGTCAGGTCGAGCGGGAAGCCGTAGGTATCGTAGAGTTTGAAGGCCACCTCGCCCGGCAGCGCCTGGCTGTCACCGAGCTTGCCGGTCGCCTCTTCAAGATGCTTCAGGCCGCGCCCCAGGGTGTCCTTGAAGCGGGTCTCCTCCAGTTGCAAAGTGCCGGTGATCAGCGCCTGGGCGCGCCCGAGCTCCGGATAGGCCCCGCCCATGTCGCGGACCAGGGTGGGCAGCAGCCGGTGCATCAACGGTTCGGTGCAGCCCATGATGTGGGCGTGGCGCATCGCCCGTCGCATGATCCGGCGCAGCACGTAACCGCGGCCCTCGTTGGACGGCAGCACGCCATCGGCGATCAGGAACGCGCTGGCCCGCAGATGGTCGGCCACCACCCGGTGCGACACCTTGAACGGACCGTCCGGCTCGGTGTTCGACGCGTGCGCCGACGCCTCGATCAGCGCGCGCATGGTGTCGGTGTCGTAGTTGTCGTGTTTGCCCTGCAGCACCGCCGCGATCCGCTCCAGCCCCATGCCGGTGTCGATCGACGGCCGCGGCAGCGAGCGCCGCTCATCCTTGGTGATCTGCTCGAACTGCATGAACACCAGGTTCCAGATCTCCATGAACCGATCGCCATCCTCGTCCGGGGAGCCTGGCGGGCCGCCCGCGATGTGCGGACCATGGTCGAAGAAGATCTCGGAACACGGGCCGCACGGACCGGTATCGCCCATCGCCCAGAAATTGTCGGAGGTCGCGATCCGGATGATCCGGTCGTCGGGCAGGCCGGCGATCTTGCGCCACAGGGCGGCTGCGTCCTCGTCTTCGCTGTACACCGTGACCAGCAACCGGTCCTTCGGCAGCGCAAAGTCCCGGGTGATCAGGTTCCAGGCATACTCAATCGCGTTCTCCTTGAAATAGTCGCCGAAGGAGAAATTGCCGAGCATCTCGAAGAAGGTGTGGTGGCGCGCAGTGTAGCCGACATTCTCCAGGTCGTTGTGCTTGCCACCGGCGCGCACGCATTTCTGCGCGGTCGCGGCCCGGACGTAATCGCGTTTTTCAGCCCCGGTGAAGACGTTCTTGAACTGCACCATCCCGGCGGTAGTGAACATCAATGTCGGGTCGTTGCGCGGCACCAGCGGCGACGATTCCACGGCCGTGTGTCCGTGGGCAGCGAAGTAGTCAAGAAACACGCGTCGGATATCGTTCGTCGTCGCCATGGCGAATCTCCAGCCAGCACTGCCCCGGCATGCGAAAGCGCGGCTCGATCGAACCGCGCCCCCGCCAAGGAAAGCCCTCGCTTGTAGCGACGCACCGCCCGGCTGTCCAGGGAACGGAACACCGCTTCCCTAGCCGCCCGGCGACCGGTCGGTCAGGCGTCGTCGCCGCTGTCGCCCTCGCCCGGATCCGGGTCGCCGACCAGCATGGCGTCGGCCACCAGCCCGGCATTCTCACGGATCTTGCGCTCAATGATCTGCGCCACGTCCGGGTTCTGCCGCAGGAAGGTCTTCGCATTCTCCCGGCCCTGGCCGATCCGGTTGCCGCCGTGCGAGAACCAGGCACCGGACTTCTCGACGATCCCGGCATTGACCCCGAGGTCGAGCAATTCGCCCATCTTCGATACGCCCTCGCCGTACATGATGTCGAACTCGACCACCCGGAACGGCGGTGCCAGCTTGTTTTTGACCACCTTCACACGGGTCTGGTTGCCAACCACCTCATCGCGGTCCTTGATCGCGCCGATGCGACGGATGTCCAGGCGGACCGAAGCGTAGAACTTCAGCGCGTTGCCGCCGGTGGTGGTCTCCGGGTTGCCGAACATCACGCCGATTTTCTGGCGGATCTGGTTGATGAAAATCACCATGCAGCGCGACTTCGAGATCGATCCAGTCAGCTTGCGCAACGCCTGGCTCATCAGCCGGGCCTGCAGGCCGACATGGGTGTCGCCCATCTCACCTTCGAGCTCAGCCCGCGGCACCAAGGCCGCCACCGAGTCCACCACCAGAACATCGATGGCTCCGGACCGCACCAGCGTGTCGGCGATCTCCAGTGCCTGCTCACCGGTGTCCGGCTGCGAGATCAGCAACTCGTCAACGTCGACCCCGAGCTTGCGGGCGTAGATTGGATCGAGAGCGTGCTCGGCATCCACGAAGGCGCAAGTACCGCCTGCCTTCTGGGCCTCAGCGACGACATGCAGCGACAGCGTGGTCTTGCCCGAACTCTCCGGCCCGTAGATCTCGACAACCCGCCCGCGCGGCAGGCCGCCGATCCCGAGCGCGATGTCGAGGCCGATCGAGCCGGTCGACACGGTGTCGATCTCGACCGCCCCTTCCCGCTGGCCAAGCTTCATCACCGAGCCCTTGCCGAACGCGCGCTCGATCTGGCTGAGCGCCGCCTCCAGTGCCTTGGATTTGTCCATCCCGTCCTTCTCGATTACGCGCAGCGCCACAGTCATCGGCTCGCCTCCTTCTATCGCGGGGCACCCGGCGCGGCAACGGGCCTGTCCAGACTAACGGCTGTGCCTTCCGAACCCGAGGCACAGCCGCCGCGCCCGACAGAATGTACTCTTTTTGTTCTTATTATCAAGTACATTTTCTCGTTTTGTTCACGTCTATATCGTGGATTCCTGGAGGTTCGCAGACTCAAGATGTGGGGATCGACGTTCCGACAGTCCGTTTCACGGCAACGGCCAGCTGTTTCAGCGAGAACGGTTTGGGCAGGAACGCCACCCCTTCGGCGTCGACGATTCGCTGGCGCAGAGCGTCTTCCGAATAACCGGAGATGCACACTACCGGCAGACCTGGTCGGCTCTCCCGCACTATCTTGAACAGCGTAGGGCCGTCGATACCGGGCATCACCACGTCGGTGATCAGCAGATCGAGATGCGGCGCCTCGCGCTCCAGCAGTTCGAGCGCCGCCTCGCCCGATCGTGCCTCGATCACATGGTAGCCCTTGCTGCGCAACGCCCGGGCAGCGAACAGCCGGACCGGATCCTCGTCCTCCACCAGCAGCACGGTCCCGGTGCCGGACAGGTCGGAGTCGAGCCGCCCGTCAGCCGCTTCCACGACGGCGTCGAGTTCGCCGGACCACGCCGGCAGATAGACCGAGAATGTCGTGCCGGACCCGACCGTGCTGTCGACGAACAGATGCCCGCCGAACTGCTTGACGATGCCAAACGCCGTGGACAGGCCGAGGCCGGTGCCCTGCCCTACTTCCTTGGTGGTGAAGAACGGTTCGAAGATGCGCGCCAGGTGTTCAGGCGGAATCCCGGTTCCGCTGTCCACCACATCGATCAGCACGTACTCACCGGGCGCCATCGCCTCTTCGCCCTGACGCAGCGGCTTGACCGTGGTTACCAGCGAGGTGTGCATGCGGATCAGGCCACCCGACGGCATGGCGTCGCGACCGTTGACGACCAGGTTGATGATCACCTGCTCCAACTGGCCAACGTCGGCCTTCACCGGCTTCAGGTCGCGGCCGTGCACGAGCTCCAGGGTAACGGTCTCGCCGATCAGGCGACGCAGCAGGTGCGACAGGTCCGCCAGCGTCTCGGTGACGTCGATCACCCGCGGGATCAGGGTCTGCTGACGCGAGAATGCCAGGAGTTGGCGCACCAGGTTGGCCGCCCGGTTGGCGTTCTGCTTGATCTGCATGACATCGGCAAACGACTGGTCACCCGGCCGGTGACGCTGCAACAGCAGGTCGCAGAATCCGGTCATCGCCGTCAGCAGGTTATTGAAGTCATGGGCCACCCCGCCCGCGAGTTGCCCGACGGCCTGCATTTTCTGGGACTGCACGAACTGGGTCTCCAGGATGCGGCGTTGCGTGATGTCGATCGCAAACACGATCGAGCGCTCGGCCGAGCCGTCCGCCTCTCGCCGCAGGAACAGCGAAACATACGCCTCCCCGTCCGGACCAAGTCCGGCTTCCACAGGATCATCGCGGTCGCTGCGCTGCATCGCGGCCGACACCCGCTCCCGATCCACCGGAACAATGCAATCCAGAAAGCCGGCCCCGACAAGCGCGTCATGACGATTGTCACCCGCTAACCGGCTGAAGAATCGATTATGTGCAATGATCCTCCCGTCTCCGTCCAACTGCACCACGCCGATCGGCGCGTCCCGCATCACCGACGCAATCAGGGCTTCCGGCGATCCTTGCAGCTCAGGCTGTTCCGCTGCGACCCGCGTGTCGGGTAGGCGACGCAATGTCACCCTGTATCCCTCGTCCAGAGCCTCGAAGGTCGGGCTCACCCTTCCCGCCTCTCCATCGATTGCTTCGCCTTCCGTCAACCCCGGGCCCAGTTGTTCCGTAGCCTTCAGGCGCAGAACCTGCAGCCGCAGCCGCGCAAGTGCCCGACCGCCGCCGGTTCCGGCCTGTTCGCCCAAAAGCGTCACGATCGGGCCCTCGAAGGAGCCAAGGCGGCCGTCGTCGTCAAGCTGCAAGCGAACCACATCGGCATCGCTCGACGACACCGCTTTGGGCGCCACGCTACCATCTGCGAGCGTCGGCGCGGTGGTTGCGCTGCGGTCCCGCGCGCCAAACCACCACATCACTCCAGCCCCGATAACCGCTCCGGCCGCGATCGAGACGGCGCTGGCAAGCAATTGCTCTGCTTCCATGCGGATTTCGCTCAGTCGCCGAACGTCCGGCCCTTGAGCCGGTAAACGTAGGAGATCACCTGGGCCACCGCCTTGTAGTAGGTTTCTGGGATCTGCTCGTCGATCTCGACACTGGCGAACAGCGCGCGCGCCAGGGGCGGGTTCTCGACAATCGGAACTTTGTGTTCCTTCGCGACCTCACGGATCCGAAACGCAACCGCGTCGGATCCCTTTGCCACCACGACCGGTGCCGCCATCGCCGAAGTGTCGTACTGCAGTGCGACGGCAAAGTGGGTCGGGTTGGTGATCACCACATCGGCCTTCGGGACCGCCGCCATCATGCGCCGCCGTGCCCGGTCCGCACGGATCTGCCGCAGACGCGCCTTGATCTGCGGATCGCCTTCGGCCTGCTTGTGCTCATCGCGGATGTCCTGTCGGGACATCCGCAACTGCTTGTAATGCTCGTATCGCTGATAGATGTAGTCGGCGATCGCCACCACGGCCATGAACGCCAGAACGCCCATCATCAGCCGAATGACCAGCGTCTGGATTTCCTTGAGGACCTCGATGAGATCCATCGTCAGAAGCTCTTCGGCGCGATCAAGCTCAGGCGACATCAGGACATAGGCGATGAATGCCACAATCGCGAGCTTGATGATGCCCTTGATGAACTCCACGATCGATTTCAGGGAGAACAGCCGCTTGAAGCCGGCGAGCGGCGACAGCTTCTCCAGCTTCGGCATGATCGGATCGGTTGTGAACAGAATCCCCGACTGTCCCAGGGTAGCCGCCACGCCAAGCACCATCACCGTGCCCAGGGTCGGTGCCAGCGCCAGGAAGGTATCGATCACCAGCCCCATCAGGATCTCGCTGGTGCTGCCGGCATCGATGCGGGCAACCGCCGCGTGCTCGATCACCACCGCCATCGACGAGTAGAGCTGGATGGCCATGTAGGGAGCCAGGATCGTCACCGCGAAGGTCAACGCCAGCAACGACGCAAAGTTGGTGACCTCTTTGCTCTGGGCAATCTGTCCCTTCTTGCGAGCGTCTCCGAGCTTCTTGCCGGTTGGCTCCTCAGTTTTTTGGGAGTCGTCCTGGGAGTCCGACATCGCCCGCTTCGTTCAGTTAGGGATCAGGTACGTGGCCGCAGTATCGGCATAGTACGTCAGAAACGCCGACATCAGTGCGCCCAGAATGGTGACCCAGACGAACAGGCCCAGATAGATCTGCGCCGGCAGGCCAATAAAGAAGATCTGCAGCTGCGGCATCAGCCGGGCTAGAACACCGAGCGTCACGAAGAACAGCAGCCCAAACACGAAAAACGGCGCCGACAGCTGAACCGCCACCTTGAAGCTGCCGGATACCAGTTCGGTGATCGCCTCGGAGAAATCGCCGATCATCAACTCGCCACCCGGCCGGAACACCGCATAGCTCTCAACCACGGCCCGGATCACCATGTGGTGCAGATCGGCGATGAACAGCATCATGATGCCGAGCAGCGTCAAGACCAGCCCGATCGCGGACCCCTGCTCCGACAGCGACGGGTTGAAGACGGTGGCAGAAGCCAAGCCCGTCGAGAACGAGATCACCCGGCCGGCGGTGTCCAGCGTCAGCCACAGGATGCGCGCCACCAGGCCGAAATACAGGCCGATCAGGACCTCGCCAACGACCAGCGTCAGCAGGCCGGCGGCACTGGTCGGCTCCGGCGGCAGCTGCGGCGCTATCACCGGCGCGACCGCCAGAGCGAGTGCAACCGCGAACAACAATCGGACCCGAACCGGAATGAAGACTTCGCCAATGCCCGGAAGCAGCAGCAACACGGCGCTGGTGCGCGCAAACACCAGCATGATCTGGAAGATCCGAAGCGGTAGATATTCCTCAAGGTTCACGGCCGGCTCCCGACACCCGCATCCGCCTGAACCAGCCGGCGGACGGCATCACGGCAGTCCGATGATCTTGTCGGCAATACCTTCGAAAAACGCACTGATCTGAGCCAGCATAAACGGCAACAGCAGCATCAGGGACGCGAACACCACCATGATCTTCGGCACGAAGACCAGTGTCATCTCCTGCAACTGGGTCAAGGCCTGAAACAGCGCGATCGTCAGCCCAACGGTCAGAGCGACCGCCATGATCGGGCCTGACATCGTCAACAGTGTCAGCACCGCGTCGCGGGCGATGGAGAGCGCATCTTCCTCGGTCATCGTCGGCCTCCGCTCACACCAGTGCCGGTATCCACCCGGCATAAAATGCAGGGTGGGCATAATATTCCCAGGCCATCAATGCGCAGCGCAATCAGATCGGGATGCGCAGAATTTCCTGGTACGCCGAGACGAGTTTATCTCTCAGCGTGGTAACCGTCTGCAAGGTCAGCTCGGCATCATTTACCGCCGCCACGACGTCGGTCAGATCCGCCTTGCCGGCGATTCCTTCCTTCGACACGTCCTCACCACGATGCAGAGAGTCGATCGCCTCAGAGGCGGCGTCGCGAACATAATTGGCGAAATCCTTGTTTCCCGCCGTTGGGCCGCTTGCCATATTGGCACCGCCCCCCGCAACCGGTGGTAACGGACCGCCGATGTTCTGGACCATGATTCGTCCTCCTCGCGTTCACTTTAACAAATCGTGCGTGCCGCCGAAAGCAAGCCTCAAGCGACGCTGCCCATCGGCATCACGCTCTCAGCAATTCCAAGGTGCGCTCGATCAACGATTTCGACGACTCGATGACGCTGACGTTGGCCTCGTAGCTGCGCTCGGCCTCACGCATATCGGTCATTTCGATCAAGGTGTTGACGTTCGGCATCTTGATGTAGCCCTTGTCATCGGCCAATGGATGATGCGGCTCGTAGACGATGTTGAAGTCGCCCTGGTCGCGTCCGATCTTGGAGATCCGGACCATGTCGGCGTTGATCTTTCGATCCAGCTCGTTCTCGAAAGTGATGGTCTTACGCCGGTACGGATCGTCCGCCGCGGTATTGCCGAGGGATTCCGCGTTGGCGACGTTTTCCGCTACGACGCGCAGCCGGGTTCCCTGGGCGCGCATGCCAGAAGCAGAGATCTTGATCGCGTTAGTCAGGTCCATGACACGTCTCCCGATCGCGTACTAAGGCTTAATTCTGGCTGGGGCTGCCGAGCGCGAGGCGGAACATCTTCAAGTTCTTCTGATAGACGCCGGCGGCGAGTTGATACTGCATCTGAGTCTCGGAAACCTTCATCAACTGCTCTTCCATGATGACCGAGTTTCCGTCCGGGTTGACTTCATACACGTCCTTCAGCCGGACCTTCTCCTCCCGGTGCTCTTTCGGTGCCACGGTTCCGGAGAGATGGAGTTTGTTGGTCGCCTGCATCTGAACCGGCCTGTGCTCCCGGAGCGCCGAGTCGAAGTCGAGGGCCTGCAGTTCCTTGGAACGGTAGTTCGGGGTGTTGGAGTTCGCGATGTTCTGCGCGAGAACCGTCTGGCGCTGACCAAGCCACGACATCTTCTGCCGGGCCATCTTGAACAATGTCATGTCAGAGAGATCCATCGCCCTACCCTTCCTTCGTCGAACCCGGAGCAGCGCCGGAACGCCGTCAGTGGTCTCGCTCCAGATATAAGCAACGTCCGTGCCAACACGCGGCGCGCATGACGATGCGCTTGCCCACGCCACCGGTTATAGTGAATCTGGAACTGGAGCCGGATATCATGGATCGCGACCGTTCGACCCGAAATCGACCACCGAGCCGCGACCGGCAGGTCTCGATCGCACTGAGCCATGACATCGGGTCGGATCAGGCACCGACGGTCATTGCCAAGGGTTATGGGGTTCTGGCCGAGCAGATCCTGCGCTTGGCCTTCGACAACGACGTGAAGGTTCGCAAGGATCCCGACCTAGCCCAGATCCTGGAAGTCGTCGATGTCGACTGCGAAATTCCTGTGCAGGCGTTCGCCGCGGTGGCCGAAATCCTGACCTATGTCTACCGCATCAACGGCACACTGCAGAGCGACGGCCAAGCTGCCGGAGACCGTCAGTGACCAGCACAACCCTGCAGAAGCTGTTCGATGAAGCCCGCGAGCTTGAAGCAGCGATCAGCCGACTCGGGACCCCGGAGGCGGTCACCAGCCCGCGCGATCGCGCGGACTTGGAGCGACGGGTCGTGCAACTGTGCGCGACGGCCGAGGCCCTTCCCCCTGTCGAAGCCCGGTCGATGGCCGACACGCTTGCCCGACTGGTCCAGGCGTTCGATGCAGCGGCGGAGCGGCTACGCGCCGCCGCGCCGAGTGCCAACGACACCCCCCGCACCAAGACAGACCCACGGCGTGCCGCGGCCGCGTATGGCAGTGCCGCGGGCCGTCGCCGCCGCGGTTTCTGATGGATCGTACAGACAGGCTTGGCACGGCTGGCCAGCACACGGACAATTGGTGAATGAGTATCCTGGAGTACTCCCGGTTCGTCGCATCTCTCGCCTTTGTCCTGGGGCTGATCGGGCTTTTATACGTGCTGGCGCGCCGGTACGGATCGCGCCGATTCGGCCTGGGCGCCGGGCGGGGCGGACCGGGCAATCGGCTATCGGTGGTCGAGGCCCGTGCGCTGGACGGCCGCCACCGGCTTGTGCTGGTCCGTCGCGACGACGTCGAACACCTGATCCTGATCGGCCCGGACCGAAGCCTGGTGGTCGAGGCCGGGATCCGGGAACAACTGTCATTCGACCGCACCCTCGCCGACACCGATGACCATGAGGCGAAGCCGTGACCCTTCGTTCCTATCTGTTCGCGGCCGCAGCAGTCCTGGTTCTGTGCGCGGGCTTCCTATGGGGCAGCCCCGTCCTCGCTCAGTCACTCACTCTCGACCTCGGCGAACCAGGCGGCTCGACCACTGCCCGGTTGATCCAACTGGTCCTGACGGTCACCCTGCTGTCGCTGGCCCCAGGAATTCTGGTGATGGTGACGTCGTTCACCCGGATCGTCATTGTCCTGGGCCTGCTGCGAACCGCGCTCGGCACCCAACAGTCGCCACCGAATTTGGTGATGATCAGCCTGGCGTTGTTCTTAACCGGGTTCATCATGACGCCGACCCTGAAGGAGGCCTGGACCAACGGGGTTCAGCCGCTGATCGAAGAGCGGATCGACGAGATCGAGGCGTTCGATGCCGTCGTTCAGCCGTTTCGCGGCTTCATGCTGCGCACGGTCCGTGAAAAAGATCTGCGGCTGTTCGAGGATATGGCTCAGGTCGGCCCGGCCGAAACCGGCCTGAACGCGCCGCTGCAAGTGCTGATTCCCGCCTTCATGATCAGCGAATTGCGCCGGGCGTTCGAGATCGGCTTCTTGCTGTACCTGCCGTTCGTGATCATCGACATGGTCATCGCCTCGGTGCTGATGTCCATGGGCATGATGATGGTTCCGCCGGTGATGATCTCGCTGCCGTTCAAGCTGATCTTCTTCGTGCTGGTCGACGGCTGGTACATGATCGCCGGCAGCTTGGTGCGCAGCTTCGGCGTCGGCCCCGGCTGACCGTCAGTTGGTCGCGCTCAGCGTGCCTTCCTTCAGCTTGTCGCGGTAACTCGACAGGAAGGCCTGGAACTGGCCGATTTCCTCGAAGCGCTCCGTCAACCGCATGAAGTCGTCGGGCTGGCCGGTGGTGCTGTTGGTGATGAGGCGGAACGCTTCCCGGTAGGGCGTGTTGTCCATCTGCGATGAATAGAGTTGGCGAAGCCGGTTCAACCCCTCGGCGTTCTCGCTCAGCGACAGCGACACCGCCCAGTTCAAGATGAACTGCGCTGCATCTGGCTTGATGCGCGAACCGTCAAGACCGGCGTTACCGACGAGCTTGCGAAAGATCTTGGCCGCCTCGACCCAGTTCTGGGTTCGCCAATAGATATCAGCCAGCAGGAAATCAGCCTCCCGTGACGAGTCCCCTTCAAGGAGCTTGAGGGCCCCCTGTGCGTCGCCCAACTCGAAGATTGCGCGGGAGCGCAGGCGGCGGCGCTCCTGAGCGAGCCCTTCGCTCAGTCCCGGCGCCACGCTCTCATCGAGTGCCTTGATGGCCGAATCCGGTTGCCGGTCGAGCAGGTGAATGACCGCCAGCCGGGAACCGACCCGCGCTTTCTCGACCCCTTGGAGCCGAAACTTGACCTGACGGTCCAGCAACCGTGCGGCCCGGTCCAGCAAATCGACGCGCACCAGTCGGTCGGCCAGCCCTTCGATGATCTTGTCGCCGGCCTGTCCGACCGGTGTCAGTTCACGAAACTCGTCATACAGAGCCAGCGCTTGCAGCGGCGTCATGCCCTCAACAGCACCCCGAGTGAAGATGTCGCTGAACGTCTTCGTGAGGTCCTGCGCCGCCTCGCGAGTTTCCGGATTGTTCGGAAAGAACGTTACCGCTTGCCGGAGCGCGTCGAGCCCCTGCTCGTAGTCGTTCTCGCCGAGGCGGAGCTTGCCCAGTTCTCGGAGCAGTTCAAATTCAAGACGGTCGCCGCGCCACGCATAGCGAAGCAGGTCGAGCCGATCCGCCGCTTCCTGAGTCGATATCTTGTTCTTGGCCAATGCGTCTTCGATCAGCGCCCGCTCTGACCGGACCCGGGCCCAGCGGTCTTCGCCACTGGCGAGGTTTCGCCAGATGTCCAGCGCGGTTTCCTCATCGCCTGAGGCCATCAGCACCCGAGCGCGCAGGAAGTCGATCCGGGCCTTTTCAGCAGGCGTCGGGGCGCCTTCCGCGATCACGTCCAGAAACGAACCGGCACCTCGGTAGTCTCCGGCCCGGATCGCGGCCTCGGCGGCCAGCAACGCCAGTTCAGTCGTGTAGTTCCGCGGATAGCCACCGGGAATTTCCCCAGCGCGCGCGAAGTGCTCGACTGCCTCATTCCAGTGTCCCTGCGCGGCAGCCGATGCTCCGCGCCAGAGTTCCGCCTCCGAGAAGCCGTTCAAATTCGGATCCGCAAGGCTGGCTGACGCCTCAGCATAACGCCCCAGCATGAAGTCGGACGCGCCGCGAAGCGCCTTCACGTCCGGACGCTTGGCCAAATCTTCATCGGATTGCTCGATTGTACGAAGCAACCCTATGGCCTCGGCTGCCAGACCACGGGCGAAATAGAACTGCGCCAGTTCAAGCCGCGGCCCACTGCGCGAAATGCTGGTGGCCTCGGATATCCGCAGTTGGAGCGACTGGCGTTGATCCTGAAACGCGTTCGCGTCCCCCAACCGCCAGTTGCTCATATCAAAGATCCGTCCGGGCGGCAGCCCTGCCGGCATTCCGGCGAAACCGCGGCCCGAAAACGCCTCGCTGCCGGTGCGCGGCGCCGGACCCGATAGCAGCAACCCGCCTTCCGTCGTCAGCGCTACGCCGTCCGGCAGTACCCGTACCTCGACACCGTCAAGGCGCGGCCGAACCACCACCCCTTGCACCGAGGCCAGAATCGTCAGTTCGGGATAGGTGCGGTCTCCGTCGATGCCGCGTGACAACGTCGTGATAGGGACCATGAACAGCCCGTCGCCGACCTCCGGGTCCAGCGCCACGATCGGCCGTCCCACCCCTTCCATGGGTATGAAGAGCCGAGGCCCCTGCGGGCTGACCATCTGCGCATCGACACGCAACGGTACGTCCGGCCGTGAGGCCTGCGGCTGCAGGTCAAGCACCCAGGTATTGCCGTCGCGCCACACACGGGGGTTCACCCCCTCCACGACCGGGATGCGCAAGGCCGAGCCGATATCGACCGGAATCTGTTCCGGTTGGCCGGCAATCTGATTGTTAACCCCGGTAATAGTCGAGAAGTCGAGCGTCGCCTCCCGGTCGAAGGCCACCCAGACATACCCGGCGCGCGGGAACACCACGGCAGCTACCGGGTCCGGCCACTCAAATCGAATCGACAGCGCTTCGTTGGCGACCGATGCCAGCACTTGGAGCGGTGGCCCGGAGATCGTACCCGTCCCCGCACGCTCAAAACTGACAACGCCCCCAGGCTGTGGCGGCGGGCCGGCAGCAGGAACTGGCGCCGCAGGCGTCGCCCCCACCGCTCCGGCCCCTTTCGCACCCGCACTTTGCGCTGGCGGCAGTGGCGCTGTGTCGGCAATCCGTGGCGTCGGAGCGCTGAGCGGAGCAGGAACCGGCGGAGCGACCGCGGTTCTTGGAGCCGGTGCCGTGGCTGGGGGAATCTTTGCTGCAGGACCAGGGCTAGCGCTTGCCGGCGGCGGCTGTTGCGGTTGCGCGGGAGCCGCGGCCGCCGGCGCCTTTGCGACCGCCTGCCCCTTGCCGTCGCGCCGCACATCCACCACGACCTTGGATCCCGACCGAAAGGCATCGACGGACCGGCCGGCCGGCACTGGAATAGTGGCGACCGTTCCGTCGCCCGTCGCTTGCGAGGCGAAGCCACGCAACGCCTCCGGCAACTCCCGTCGAACATTGGCGTCGTCAATCCGTGCCGGTCGCGAGAATTGTACCCGCGCCTCTCCGGCTCCGGGGGTGACGGTGTACTCCACCGGACCGCTCCAATCGAACACGATCCGATCATAGTCCGGGTGGCGCCCGATCCGCACGCCAAGCTCGGGAGCAGCCTGGGCGTTAGCAGGCGCCTGAGAACGCTCTGCCGGAGCGGTCGGTGCCAAAGATTGGGCCGCGACAGGTGTGCTTGGCGGCGGGGACGAAGATGGGGCTGCTGGCGCTGGAGCCGCGACGACCGGATCGGTGCCGCGGGCCATCAGATCGACGATCACTTGGTTGCCGTTGCGGTCGGTACGCATCCGGTGATTGCCGGTCAACTCTACGATCACACTGCGACCGTCAGAGCCGATCCGGGCGCTCCGCACAAAGCGGTTCAACCCTGCAGCCGCTTCGGCGACGGGCCCTTCGATCGGTCGAGTGAAACGGATCATCAGGGTATCGCCGAAGCGCTCAGCCGAATACTCCACCGGTCCAGGCCAAGCGAAGATCAATCGGTCCAGGCCGTCCTCAGCCGCCCCGATGACCCCGACCGGTTCTGCCGACACCGGCGAGATCCAGACCAGTGCCGCGAACAATGCTGCCGACAACGCGCGAAGCGGTACGAACCGGATTGCCGCCCAACCGCTCATGGTGCGCGTTCCGGAAACAGCACGACATCGACGCGACGCGCCAAGGCGTACCGGCGCTCCATCGGAGCGGTGGGAGCGATTGTATAAAACCGGCTGTCGCCCATGCCTTCAACGGTTGGCATGCGCGACAGGCCGGCGTCAACCAGGGCAACCGCCACCGCGTCAGCTCGCGCCAGCGACAGCGCTCGATTCGTACCGAAGGGCGCACCGGGCGGAATTGGACGCGGGTCGGCATGCCCGACCACGTCAATCCGGTTTGGCAGCGTGACCAGTGCCGTTGCAAGTTCCGCCACCGCCGATCGGGCGGTTGTGGACAAGCGTGCCTGTCCAGCTTCGAACAGCAGGTCCGATGGCAAGGTTATGATCAGCCGGTCGCCAGCCCGGACAATCCGAGCCGTCCGCAGAACCGGGTCGCCCGAGAGCTTGGCGGTCAGCAGCGGCTCAAGGTAGCTCAGGCGAAATCCGACCCCACGGTGTTCCGTCTCTATTCCAAGCGGCCGAGGCGGTGCCTCCCCGGCAATCGACACCGTCATTCCCAACGCCAGCGAGATCGAAGCCGCCGCTTCGTCAAAGCGCGGCGACTCGATGGACGTCATCGCGAAGCGCATCACAAAGAACGCCAGCATCAACGACACCAAGTCGACCAATGTCACGAGCCAACTCGGTCCCCCACCGTATTTGCGCCCAGCCCGCCGGCCGAGCGCACGCTCGTGCGCGGCCACCGCAGAACGGATGCGAGCCAACGGCATGCCCTACTGCCCTCCGGTCAGCGGACCGGCCTCAGCAACCGGGCGCGTCCGGAACACAAACCGCACTGTGTCGGTTTGCCCGGGCTCAAGGCCTGCAGCCATCAACGATGGCTCGATGCCCGCTCCGACCATCGATTCAACCATATCCGACACCGCGCGAGACCGCGCATCCCGCGACGCCCCTCGATCGTCGGCGCTAGCCGAAAACAGAACCTCCAGTTCCAGAACCGAACCGGCTGGCGGCGACGCCAACAACGGCGCCAGACGTTCAGCCAGCGCCCGCCCGACTGGCGTGAGTCCCCCAGCTTGGGGTGCATACACCCGCATCGTCGGCGCTTGGACGTAGATCGGATTACCGTGCGGTTCGACCGTCACTCGCGCGATCGGCAAGACCTGGCTGAAAATCGCGCCGATCTGCGCACGGGTACTTTCCCCTATTACCTGACCAGGATCGCCAGCCAAAACCCCCTCGCCAAGCTGAGCACGGTACGCTGAGGGAAACGCTCGCTGAACGCTCTCCATCACCCGATTGCTTCGTCCGGGTTCGATCGTCGACAGCGTGTTAAGAAGGATGAAAAACGCCAACAGCAGCAAAAACAGGCTGAGGAACAGGGGCTGACTGGCCCCCTTACCGGGTTCCCGCATCGTTGGCCGGGACAAGGACATGCGCGCCTAGTCGAGTTTGTCGAACAGCGCGTCGACCTCCGTCTGGGTCCTGGCTGCACCGGGCAACTGGGGACCATTGAGCAAACCGCTCTCCGAAGCCGACCCGTGATCCTGTTTTTCCTCTATTTTCGAGGATTTGTCACGTTTTCTTTCGGGTCTGGATTGGCTCGCGGTTTCGCCATCGGTCAAATGGTCAACAGCCTGGCGCACGGCTGACAGACGCTGACCGGCTATGTCGCGGACGCTGGAAGCCTCAAAAATGTCGGTCAGCGCAGCTTGAATGCTCGAGGCGTGCTCAACACCAAGCGTCTCCGCCGCCACGGCCACCCGTTCGGCGGCTCCCAGGATCCGATCAAACGCTAACTGCAGTTCCGAATCGATGGCTTCGATCTCGGCACGCGCACGCTCGGAGGTGCTGGCGGCGGTGTCGACCGTCATGACACACTCCATGGCCTCATCAATCAGAAATCGCCAAGCACAGCCGATATCTTAGTCTTCAACGTAGCGGCATTGAACGGTTTGACAATGTAGTTGTTCACACCGGCTTTCTTGGCCGCGATGACATTCTCGGTTTTGCTTTCGGCAGTCACCATGATGAACGGCGTGCCTCGCAGCTTTTCGTCCGAGCGAACCTCCTTCAAAAGCTGAAGTCCGGTCATCGGTTCCATGTTCCAGTCGGAGATGACCAGCCCGAAATTGTCACGCCGAAGCTTTTGCAGCGCGGTCGCCCCGTCCGACGCCTCGTCGACATTGTTGAAACCGATCTGGCGCAGCAGATTGCGGATGATCCGCAACATCGTCTTGTAGTCGTCGACGATTAGCACCGCCATGTTCTTGTCGACCGTCATTGGCGAAATCCTCCATCGAGCCTGTCAGCGAGGATTGCCCCATCCTCGTCCGTATTCTTCACAACGCTACGCGACGCCGGTTAACTGCAGGTAAACAGCGTACGCGCGTCAATTCAGGTCAGGCATTTTCTTACGCTCGGCGATCCGCAGGGTAATTTCCTTGGCCCTGAGCGGATCCATGTCGGCCAGAACGGGAGCCGTCTTCGACGCCTTCATCCGCTCAAACACCTCAAGAAGTACGCCTCTTTTGAAATCCGAGTGGGTAGCGGCTGTCGAGCTGGGGCCTGACGACGGGCCTGCATCGATCCCTTTGTTCGACCGGCGAGACCATCCCTTCGTCCCGACCTGCCTTCTGCGGGGCCAGGCGGGGATCGGCGGTCAAGGATGGCCGGAGGCCACCGCGCAGCGGCGCGAAGCGTCCTTGATGGCCGATCCCCGCCTGGCCATGCTGGGTGCAGGTGGGGCTCTGGAGGCGAGTGCGGGGCATGCAGAACCAACTCTTCGAGGTGGCCTTGGGCATTGCCGAGCCGTGGTACGTCAACGGCGTCGACTTCGACGCGGCCGAGAAGACCCTGACGATCGGTGTCGATTTCGTCGCCGGGACACGGTTTCCGGCGGCCGGCGTGGCAGGCGTGCATCCGGTCCACGACACCCAGATCAAGCGCCTGCGGCATCTGAACTTCTTCCAGCACGAATGCTTCCTGGAGGTCAGAACGCCTCGCGTGAAGCTGCCCGACGGGCGGGTCGTGCAGGTCGAGCCCGAGTGGTTCGGCAAGCTCGCCGGCTTCACCCTGCTGTTCGAGGCGCTGGTGCTGGCCATGGCCCGGCAGATGACCTTTGCCGCCGTGGCCAAGCTGGTCGGCCTGTCCTGGCATCGCGTCCATGCGATCTGTTCGCGCTATGTCGATCTCGCCCTGGCCGAGGCCGATCTGTCGACGGTGACGGCGGTGGCGATCGACGAGACCTCCTGCCGGCGCGGCCACAACTACCTGACCATCGCCGCCGATATGGATGAGCGCAAGGTGGTGTTCGTCACCGAAGGCAAGGACGCCAAAACCATCACCCACTTCGCCGAATACCTGGCCGAGCACAAAGCCATGCCCGAGCAGGTCCGCTCGGTGAGCATCGACATGTCGCCGGCCTTCATCAAGGGCGTGGCCAGGCAGTTGCCCAACGCGCGCATCACCTTCGACAAATTCCACGTCGTCGCCCATGCGTCCGCCGCCGTCGATCAGACCAGGCGCATCGAGCAGCGAACCGATCCGAGCCTCAAGGGGCTGCGCTGGAAGCTGCTCAAAGACCGCGACCGGCTGACTGACGAGGGCCGGGCCGACCTTGACGCGTTGATCGCTCAGGTCGCCACCAAACGCACGCCGCGCGCCTGGCTCTACCGTGAGAATTTGCGCGACATCCTCGAGCGCAAGCAGATCAACGTCGTCTCCGCCATGCTCAAGCAGTGGTGCACCAACGTCCTGCGTTCCAAGGTCGAGCCGATGAAAGACGTCGCCAGGATGATCCGTAGGCACTTCGACGGCATCGTCGCCTGGACCCAGACCCGCCAGACCAACGGCTTCATCGAGGCGCTCAATGGCCTGTTTCAGGCCGCCAAACGCAAGGCCCGCGGCTACACCCGGTTCGCCACCATGCGCACCGTACTCTTCCTCATCGCCGGAAAACTCGACTTCACCCGGATCAACCCGCAGGCCGCATAGCCCACTCGAAATTCAAAAGAGCCAGAAGTACGTCTATATCAAGCTCGTTGAAGATTCTAGCTGCGTCCTTGGGCTTCATGGTCTCGTAGATCTTCACCAAACCGGCGATCTGCTGCTCTTCCTGCTCATCGTATTTCTTGATCAACCCTTCGATCTCGACCTTCACGGCCTTCAACTCGCCGATCTTGGATTCGATCCGATGCTCCGCCGCCGCCAGCAGCCCTTCGCGCTGCTCGATGGCCCGTTCACGGGCGTCGAGTTCCTTGCGGCGCTCAGAAAGGCTCTGCAGCAGCTCGATCTGCGATTTTCCGAGGGCGAACGGGTCAACCCGGCCATCGCTGGAGGTGGCTGTCGGCTTTTGCGCTGCACTTCCTTCAGACGCGGCAAGTTGGACACCCGCAGCCGCCTTCCCCGCTCCCGCCGCCGCCGGAGCACCGACCGAGACGGCCATCTTCACGGTGAAAACCGAGGGAACCTCTGCGCGGTGCTCCCAGACCGTGCCGACTTTCACCGACAACACGAGCGCGGCCGCCAGGACCGTCAACGGCAGCAATCGCGGGACAAACCGACTACGCCGGTCCGACCGCTTCGGCGTTGCGGCCGCCGACGCTCGTTTCGCCGCCTGACCGCGCGCCATGCGCGCCGCATTCGGCGCGGCGGCAGCGATAGGGTCCGGCGAAGCCACGGCTGGCCCTCCCGGACGATCTGTTCCCGCGGCGTCACCGGCCTTCGGTGCGGGCCGTCCTCGGCGGTCATATGTCATGTCAGCGTGCGTTCCTCAATGCGTCCATCAGGTCACGTTCGGCCTGCGACCGCACGTCATCCAGTTCCTCGTCGCCTCGGCGATCGCCACCGTTTGACGAACGCTCGGCCGAAGTCTTCCCGGTTCTCGCTGCCGGTCGAGGGCGCGGCGCCGCCGGTGCCGCGGCATTGGTTCCGGCGCCAGACAATCCGCTGGCAACACGCTCACCGGCCGCATCGGCGCGCTGAACCAGAAACGACAACTCGTCACGCAACGCCTGGGCCCGTGTCATCGGATCATCAAGGGTCGCCCGGGCCTGCTCGGCCGTCTGCCGGATGCCCTTCAAGCTCGCCTCGGCACGCCGCGTCGCCTCGTTCATTCGGTCGACCACGGTGTCGACGGCTTCCCGATCCGCGCGCAGCGAGGTCAGGCGACGTTGCAGCAACGCAACGTCGATGATGGTGGCGAGCAACAGCACGATCAGCAGCAGGTCGAGTGCCAGCTCATAGTTCATCCGGCGGCCTCTCCGTTACATCTTGCGCAATCGGTTGCTGATGCGCACCGCGATGCTGCCATTCTTCCGGCCCATCTTGCCGCTGAACAGAGACACGTTCCCGCATCGCATATCGATCGTCGAATTCGGCATGGCGTTCAGCAGGATCCGGCTGCCCGGTTTCAGGTTCAGCACGTCGTGCAACGGCATCACGATCTCATCCAGCACCGCGTCCAACTCGACATCGGTATTCCACAGTTCGTTGGCCAAGTGCGTTTCCCAGATCGAGTCACGACCGAACTTCTCGCCCATGAACATCTGCAGGAGCAGTTCGCGCACCGGCTCGAGGGTGGCGTAAGGCAGCATCAACTCCAGGCGGCCGCCGCGGTCTTCCATGTCGATGCGCAACCGCGCCAGAACTGCAGCGTTGGCCGGTCGGGCAATGGTCGCAAAGCGCGGGTTGGTCTCAAGCCGGTCGAACCGGAAGGTCACCGGGCTCAGCGGATCAAAGGCGGCCGACAGATCGCTCAGCACGACCGTCACCATGCGCTCCACCAGGTTGCGCTCGATCGTGGTGTAGGGTCGGCCCTCAATGCGCATGGCAGCCGTGCCGCGCCGTCCGCCCAGCAACACGTCGACGATCGAGTAGATCAGCGCCGAATCGACAACCAGAAGGCCGAAATTGTCCCATTCCTCGGCCTTGAACACAGACAGCATCGCCGGCAACGGAATCGAATTCAGGTAATCGCCAAACCGGATCGAGGTGATGTTGTCGAGCGACACCTCGACGTTGTCCGAGGTGAAGTTGCGCAAGCTGGTCGACATCATGCGAACCAGCCGGTCGAACACCACCTCAAGCATCGGTAGGCGTTCGTATGAAACCAGCGCCGAGTTGACAATTGCGTGGATGCCCGAGGTATCGCCGTCGCCGTCACCGGCCTCGTCGAACCCAAGAAGGCTGTCGATCTCATCCTGATTTAGAACCCGGGCGGCGCCGACTTCCTCGCCGTCGTCATCCGACATCGACTCCCATTCGGCCGCAAGATCGTCATTGGTCGCCATGTCTGCCGCCTTACTGAACCAGCATTTCCTTGAACAGAACGTCTCGTACCTTGATCGGCCGCGCGGCGATGTTCACCCGGCGCAGCAACTCCTCGCGCAACCGGTACATCCCCGCCGATCCATTCAGATCATCGACACGCAGTTCCCGAAGGTAGACCTGGAAGTTATCGAAGATCCTCGGCAGGACCTCGTTGATCCGATCAACGTCCTGCGGACCCTCAAGTTCCAGCGCGATCTTGATCTTCAGGAACGTCGACTTCCGTCCGTTGGTGTTCAGGTTCACGATCAGATCGGGAACCTCGAAGAAGAACGCCCGCTGCTGCACAGGCGCAACCGGCGCCGGTGCATGACCTTCCTCCTCCGTCGGAGGCGGCGGAGGGCTGCTGAACAATCCAAGCATGAACGCCGCGCCGACACCGCCGCCGACGAGCACAAGCAGAAGAATCGCTGCGAAGACGATCAGGCGCTTGCCGCTGAGCTTCTTCTTGTTCGGTTCCCCGCCAACATCATCGATGTCGTCGAGTGCTTCGTCAGCCATTCCAGTCTCCGTTCACTCCGAGGCGCGGATGCGATGCCGCGCCGCCGGGTCACCTCATGCAAGGCGAGTGCCGACTCGGTGAATCTTACCGGATCGCCGGCCGAACCGAAAGCACGCCACGCCAAGACGCGCTGGGACACCTTTCACCGATAAATCCAAACCGGCCGCACCTCCCTTATGTCGAGGATATTGGTTGCCCGGAATTTCCTGCCGGGCAGTTGTCGCCGGATCCGCCGAGACCTCCACCGGACACGCACGGCGCTGTTCACCGCTACTTGGCACGCAGTCTGCATTGCCTTTCACGAACACCGTTGGCCATCAACAAATGCATACGAGAGTACGGAGCGAGCCATGGATAACCCGGTCTATATCGCCCTTTCCCGACAGACTGCTCTGCGCCGGCAGATGTCGGTCGTCGCGAACAACGTCGCGAACGCCAATACCACGGCGTTCAAACGGGAAGTGATGATCTATCAGACCTACGCGCAGAAGGCTCCGTTCACGCAGACGATGGATTTCGTGATCGACCAGGGCACGGCAACCGATCAGCACCAGGGCAACCTCAAGGTCACCCATAACACCTTCGACATGGGGATCAACGGCCCGGGCTACTTCCAGGTCGATGACGGCAGCGGTACGAAGTACACGCGCAACGGCACCTTCACGCTCGATCAGCAGAATCGGCTGGTTACCCAGGACGGCAACCCGATCCTGGACACCCAGGGCAATCCCATCCTGATCCCGAGCGGCGGAAGCGACCTGACGGTGAGCAAGGATGGGGTCATCCGGCTCGGCGATCAGCTGATCGGCCGCCTGGGCATTGTCGAGTTTGCCGACAATCGCATCCTGCAGAAGGTCCGCGACAGTCTGTTCGAAACCGACCAGGTTCCAGAGCCGGCGCAGGAAAGCGAAGTCATGCAGGGCATGATCGAGACGTCCAATGTCAACGCCATCACCGAGATGACGTCGATGATCGATGTCCACCGGGCGTACGAGGCCGCGAAGACCCTGCTCGACCGCGAAGACAAGCGACAGGACACCATCATTCAACGGCTGGCTCGCCCGGTGCACTGACCACGGTTGGCACGGCACGTGCATTGAATTCAGGCGAGTAGTCCCGACCAGGGATCGGCCAGGGCCACGGCCCGGCACGGAATACGGATACAGGCGCGCAGCGCCGGTGAAGGGAGATCACGATGCAGTCCTTGAACATCGCCTCGACAGGCATGGCTGCCCAGCAGTTCAACGTCGAGGTCATCTCGAACAACATCGCGAACATGAACACCACCGGCTACAAGCGGCAGCGCGCCGAGTTCCAGGATCTGCTCTATCAGGACCTGCGCCGCGTCGGCACCAACTCCTCCGACGCCGGGACCATTGTCCCATCCGGCATCCAGATCGGCGTCGGCGTGAAGACCGCTGCCACATACCGGATTAACGAGCAGGGTGCGCTCACTCTGACCGACAACAAATTCGACCTCGCGATCCTCGGCCAGGGGTACTTCCAGGTCGAGTTGCCGAACGGCGAAACCGCTTATACTCGCGCCGGCTCATTCCAGACCAACCAGGACGGTACCCTCGTCACGCCGGACGGCTACACCGTTCAGCCAGGGATCACGATCCCGTCCGATACTCTCTCCGTAACGATCAACGAATCGGGCCAGGTCTTTGCCCAGATCGACGGACAGGTACAGGAACAGAACGTCGGCCAGTTGCAACTCGCGATCTTCCAGAACGACGCTGGCCTTGAGAACATCGGGCAGAACCTGTTGCTGGAGACGTCCGCTTCGGGCGCCGCCACCACGGGCGTGCCGGGTGCTACCGGCTTCGGGAAGCTGCAACAGGGCTTCGTGGAGGCATCGAACGTCGATCCTGTGCACGAAATCACCAACCTGATCACCGCGCAGCGCGCCTACGAACTGAACTCGAAGATCATCGAGACGTCCGACCAGATGATGTCGACGGTCAACAACGTCCGGTGAGGTCGGCTGACGCCGCCTCTTCGAACCAGGGAGACACCCGATGAACCGTACCGCCCGCACGATTGCCTCCGTCGCACTCGCCGCCGTCCTGCTCGGACCCGGCGCAGCGCACGCCGCTACTGCCAATGGCGACGCGTTGCCGTTGATCCTGAAGCAGCGGGTGATCGTCAGCGGCGAGGGGATCCGGTTGTCCGACCTGTTCGCGAACGTTCCGCCCGCCAACGACGGCCGGATCGCCGATGCCCCACAGCCCGGTGGGCGTCAGGTCTTCGGCGTCCGGGAGTTGTTCCACTACGCGAAGTCGTTCGGCCTGCAGTGGCGTCCGCGCGACATGAAAGTCTACTCCGAAGTGGTTCGCGACAGCGCCCCGGTGCCCATCGAGCTCATCCGCGAAGCACTGATGCGGGTCATCGAACCGCAACGTCAGGGCGACGATTTCGACGTTGAGATCTTCAACCGCGACCTGCCGCTCTTCGTGGCCACCGGCACCGTTCCCGACGTCTTGGTCCGAAACCTGGCATACGATCCCCGCTCGAACCGTTTCGACGCCACGATCAGCGTCCCGGGCAGCCAGGCCACGCCTGTGGTCGTCAGCGGCCGGGTCGAACCGATGCTGAGCGTACCGGTGCTGCGCAACCACGCGATGCCTGGCGAAGTGATCTCCGAGAACGATATCCAGTGGCTCCGAGTCGAATCCCGACGCGCCAGCATGAACTCGGTTACCCGCCTGGAAGATCTGCTGGGCCGGACCCCTCGCCGGCCAATCGCTGCCGGGCAGCCGATCCGGTTGACCGACGTCCGGCCGAACTTTGTGATCGACAAGGGCGACATGGTCACCATCGTCTTGAACAGCGGAACGATGACCCTGACCGCCCGCGCCGAGGCTACACAGAAAGGGGCTGTCGGGGACATCATCAAGGTCCGCAACAACCACAGCCGAAGAATGCTTGAAGCCCGCGTGACTGGGGCGGGCACCGTCTCCATCACCGGCTCGCAAGTCGCGTCCATCAATTGAAGCTCGCGCACAACGCGCACTCGGAGGATCCAGAAATGATCGCCCGTACCACCGCCCGCCCGCTCTTTGCCACCATCGCGGTCGCCGCCGCCCTCTCCGGCTGCAGCGCGGTCGATCGGCTCGCCAACATCGGCCAGGCCCCTGAGATGTCCCGGATCGAAGATCCGACGCGCGGTGCCGGGTATCAGCCGGTCTCGATGCCGATGCCGGCGCCGGTTGTGGCAACCCGCCAGGCCAACTCGCTGTGGCAGGAAGGCAGCCGCGCGTTCTTCAAGGATCAGCGGGCCAGCGATATCGGCGACATTATCACGGTGGTCGTGACGATCGCCGACAAGGCCGCGGTCGATAACACGACCACACGTACTCGGACGAACTCTGACGCAGCCCAACTGAACGGCCTGTTCGGTTACGAAGGCAGCCTGACCAGCGTGTTCCCGGAAGCGGTCACCGGTGGCAACTTCCTCGACCTCGGTTCCTCGACCAGCAATGTCGGTGCCGGCAAGGTGGACCGGGAGGAAGAGATCAACTTGCGGGTGGCCGGCGTGATTACGCAAAAATTGCCGAACGGCAATATGGTCGTCTACGGTCGGCAAGAAGTGCGCGTGAACTTCGAGGTGCGCGAGGTCGTGGTTGGTGGCGTGATCCGGGCGGCTGACATCACGTCGTCCAACACGATCAGCTACGACCAGATGGCCGAAGCACGAATCTCGTATGGTGGCCGCGGTCAGATCACCGACGTCCAGCAGCCGCGCTTTGGCTCCCAGGTCCTGGACGTGATCATGCCGTTCTAACGTCCAAACTTTGCCCCCTTGCCCGTCTCTGACGCCGCTCGGGACCAAAAACAAAAGGCCGCCCTGAAAAGGGCGGCCTTTCTAGTTTCAAGCCGGTTCCGAGGAACGGTATCAGTCGTCGCGGTGGGTCCGTTCCATCTTCTCGTGCCGCTCCTGTGCCTCCAGGCTCAGCGTCGCAATAGGACGGGCTTCCAGTCGCTTCAGTCCAATCGGCTCATCGGTTTCTTCACAGTACCCGTAGGTACCGTCCTCGATCCGCTTCAAGGCAGAATTGATCTTGCTGATCAGCTTGCGTTCGCGGTCCCGGGTCCGGAGTTCGATCGAGTGCTCGGTCTCGAGCGAGGCACGATCTGCCATGTCGGGCTGCTGCAAGTTCTGTTCGGTGAGGTTGCTCAAGGTCTCATTGGCATCACGCACCAACTCGGCCTTCCAACGGAGCAGTTTCTGCCGGAAGTACTCCAGCTGTTGCGGGTTCATGAACTCTTCTTCGTCCGACGGCATATAGTCCGGCGGCAGGGTCACGCTCATCCCCTTCCTCCACGCGGGCTCGACGGCATTCGGTGGCAGAGGGCCCGTCACCGAACGGGCGCGGAATGCTTGAAGCGACCTAGACCGCATCAACAGGATGAAACCCTTGGAGTTCCGCGCCGCGCGACGGGTTACACGCTTCGTTCGAGTTTCGCAAGCTCGACCCGAGCTCTAAGCTCAATCTCGTCGAGAATCTCGACCACCCGGGGGTCGTCGAACGACTCGCGCTGCTGGCGGACAGTGCTTGCCAACTCCTGCAAACGGTCGTGCGGAATGGCTCCCATCAACAGGCCGTGACGAATATCATCCAGTCTGTCGAGCATCAGATCGGCACGTTCACGCGCACGGCGCGCGCTGCCTTCGCGGTCGCCAACCTCTTGGGCCGCAAATACCGAATCGACCGCCCGAACACCGGAAACACCCGTCGAGTCGCCGGCTTCCGCGGTTTCATCCAGCAGTTTCGAGAAGTCGGACGAGCCGGCCTTGCCGGTCTTTCCGCCTCGCCGAACGCCGGAGATTCCCGCCGCTTTCGATGATTCGACCTTCATGGTGATGGGCAACCTTGGTCGAACAGACGTGAACTTCGCTCAACTCGGATTCGCATAATCATATTGTACCATGCGTCGTCGCGGGTTTCGACGCCACCCTCAACCGCAGGCGGCTGCAAGCAACGTGGCACGCTTCTAGCATAAAAGATGGCGAGACCGGGAACACCCGGCAACACCGACCGATCGCGGGGACGATGATCATGACAACGGAACGCTGGATGCAACAGTTCGCAACCTTCGTGACAGTCTTGAGGCTGTTGCAGAATCACCGGTTCCACCGACGATCTCCGCTTGACCCACTGACGGGGTCCTGATTCCGTTGGGAGAGGCAATTTGAAGGGGGGGGAGATGGCAAATTTTTACCGAGAACCAGATCGTAGGCAGCGGTTTCTTCTGCCGGTGGACATGGCGGATTGGGTTCCGGACACAGACCTCGTGCACCTTCTTCTGGATGCCGTGGGTTTGATGGATCTATCGGCATTCGAGACGCACTACCGGAAGCGTGGGTCGGGAGCGCCACCGTTCGCGCCGAGGATGATGGTTAGTCTCCTTGTTTATGCGTATGCGAACGGGCAACGCTCAAGCCGCAAGATCGAGCGCCTGTGCGTGCGGGATGCTGGGTTTCGGACGATCGTGTGCGCCGAGGTTCCCGACCACAGCGTGATAGCGCGGTTCCGCAAGCGGCACCGGGGCGACCTGGAGACCCTGTTCGTGGAGGTCCTGAAGCTGTGTCATGCGGCGGGGCTGGTGCGGTTGGGCGTGGTGGCGCTGGATGGGACCAAGGTGAAGGCAAATGCGTCGCTTGCGGCGAACCAGACCTCGAAGTCCCTGGAGGCGGAGGTTGCCGCCATGCTGTCGGAGGCCGAGGCGATCGATGCCGCCGAGGACGGGATGTTCGGGGAGGGCCGAGGTGACGATGTTCCCGTCGGGCTGAGGAAGCCGTCAGATCGGCTGTCCCGTCTTCGCTCCTGTCATGAACGTCTCTTGCGCGAAGCCGACCATCAACGGGTCGAGCAGCAGGAGAAGATCAACGCCCGGATTGCCGAGGAAAAGGCGAACGGAAAAGCCAAACGCGGGCGGAAGCCGAAGACAGCCGAGGCGGTTGTCAAGGAAGAGGCCAAGGCCAACGTGAGCGACCCGGACAGCCGGATCATGAAGAGCCGCAAGGGATATCTCCAGGGGTACAATGCCCAGGCGGTGGTGACGGCGGACCAGATCATCCTCGCCACCGATGTGACGAACCAGGCCAACGACGTTCGCCAACTGGCCCCGATGATTGCCCGGACCCTGACGATGATGGAGGCGGTGACCGGCGACGAGGCGGTGCTGGGGGTTGGCCTGTTTGACGCGGGCTATTGGTCTGACGAGAACGCGGCCACGGAAACAGCGGAATGCGAATACCTGATCGCCACCACTAAGGATTGGAAGCAGCGCAAGGCGATGCGTGATGCTCCACCACCCCGGGGCCGTATACCCAGGGACATGAGTGCCCGTGACCAGATGGAGCGTAAGCTCCTGACCCAACGGGGCCGAAAACTTTACCGGCTGCGCGGCCAGACCGTGGAACCGGTGTTCGGGCAAATGAAGGAGACCCAGGGCGCAGACGGATTCATGATGCGCGGGGAGCAGGAGACCCAGGGTGAATGGAACCTGCACTGCGCCGCCCACAACATCAAAAAACTACACTCGGAGTCCGTCCGCAGAGGAAGAAAGGGTGGAAAATGGCTCTTGAACTGAAGCAATTGGACAAGAAAAATGCCGTCTGAGGGCAAAATCACCGGATAGCTGCTTCATGCCGTCAAGCCAGACTCATTCAGCAACAGGCTCTCTTGTGGGTCATTTTTGCCGTGAGCCTCGGTGGCGCCTCGGCGCAGACCCGCATCAAGGACATCGTCGACTTCGAAGGTGTCCGCGAGAACCTGCTGATCGGGTACGGATTGGCGGTCGGCCTGAAGGGCACCGGAGACGACATCGGCAGCGCGATCTTCACCCGAGAGAGCCTAGTCGGCATGTTGGAGCGCCTCGGCGTCAACGCACGCGACGACAATTTGGACACCAAGAACGTCGCAGCAGTGATGGTCACCGCCATTCTGCCACCCTTCGCCACCCAGGGCACTCGGATCGACATCACCGTGTCGGCGATCGGCGACGCCGACAGCCTGCTTGGCGGCCAACTGCTGGTCACCCCATTGATCGGCGCCGACGGCGAAGTCTACGCCGTGGCCCAGGGCCCGGTCGCGGTCAGTGGCTTCTCGGCCCAGGGTGCTGCCGCGAGCGTATCGCGCGGTGTCACGACAGGCGGCCGGATCTCCAATGGTGCGATTGTCGAGCGGGAGGTCAGCTTCGCGCTGAACCAGATGGAAACGGTGCGTATCGCCCTGCGCAATCCCGACTTCACGACATCCCGCCGTATTGCCCAGGCCATCAACGCCTTCGTCGGCGGGCCGATCGCCCAGTCGACCGACTCCGGTACGGTGCGAATGCTGGTGCCCGATGCATACCGCAACAACGCCGTTGCGCTGATTACCGACGTCGAGCAGCTGCGTGTCACCCCCGACACCATTGCCAAAGTGGTGATCGACGAGCAGACCGGCGTCATCGTGATGGGCGAGAACGTCCGCATCAACACCGTGGCGATCGCCCAGGGAAATTTGACGATCCGCATCACTGAGACCCCACAGGTCAGCCAGCCACAGCCCTTCGCGCAAACCGGAGAAACCGTCACGGTACCGCGCACGCAGATTGAGATCGACGACGACAAGGACAAGAAACTTACCGTCCTGCCGCGTCAGGTCACGCTGCAAGAACTGGTCAACGGCCTGAACGCCCTAGGCGTCGGCCCGCGCGACATGATCTCGATCTTGCAGGCAATCAAAGCCGCCGGCGCGCTGCAAGCCGAACTCGAAGTACTCTGAGCAGGAGACGAACGATGAACGCTTCCTCCCTCCCCGACGTTGCCGAGCTCAGCTTCGCCCGCAACCAGGGCGCTACTCAGCGCCAGCGCGACACCCTCAATGCCGCTGCCGCCACGGGCGACCGCTCCGAGGTCCGCAAAGCTGCCGAGAAGTTCGAAAGCCAGTTCATCGCCCAGATGCTTGGGCACATGTTCAAGGGCGTGAAGACCGACGGGATGTTCGGTGGTGGCCAGGCCGAGAGCACGTGGCGCGACTTCTACGTCGAGGAAGTCAGCGACGTCATCGCCAAGCGCGGCGGTATCGGTGTCGCCGATATCGTCGAACGGCAGTTGCTTCAGCTTCAGGAGGTAAAATCATGAACCCGCGCGATCTGATCCAGCTGTTTGTTGAATCAATGGCGCAACTGACCGCCGTCATGCGGCACGAGATCGAATTGATTCGCGGCCGCGAGTTCACCAAGCTCGAAGATGTGCAACGCCGGAAAGCCCAGATCGCCAAGGGCTATCACGATCACCAGACGCGGTTGCGGAAGAATCTTGCGGCACTGGATGCGCTGAGCGACGAGGAGCGGACCGACCTTCGGAAGCTTTACGCGTCCTTCCGCGAGACGCTGTCGGAGAACATGATCGCGCTGAAATCGGCCCATGACGCCACCGACCGGGTCGTCAAAATGGTCATCTCGGGCGTCAAAAAGGCCCGTGGTGTGACCGGTCCGGATGTGCGGCCGGGCAAACCGGTCCGCGGCTACGCAGCATACGGCACCGGTGGAGTCGGTGCCGCTGGGTACAACCGTACGCTCTGACCGGGATTGCCCCTAGATATCCAGGCCGTCGAGGTAGCGGGCGTTGTCCGGCGCCAACTCGCGGACCCGAGCTGCTTCTGCTCGGGCCGCCTGCAAGTCGCCGGTCACTCGGTGCAACATTGCCATCGAGTAGTGACCATCGACGCTGTCATTGTCGATCGACACAGCCCGTTCGGCATGCACGCGCGCCTGGTCGACATCCCCTTGCTCAAGATAGACCAGCGCGACACCGCCCAGCAGTGCCGCGTCATCGGGATTGATGGCCAACGCGGTTCCGAACGACAGATGGGCTTCCTCCAAGCGGTGCAACTGCGTTAGCACCGAACCGAGCTTGCCATGGAAGCCGGCAATCTTTGGATTGACGTCGATCGCCGTGCGATAGCATCTCTCGGCATCGGGCAGCGAATTGAGTGCGACAAAAATATCGCCCAGCTGATGCAGCGCCTCGGCATTCGTCGGGTTCAATTCGACCGCACGCATAAGCAGCTCGGCCGCCGCATGCTGGTCGCCCCGTTCATGCGCCAGGACGCCGGCCCAAACCAGAACCCGATCATTCTCAGGATCGTTCTCCAAGGCCCTCGCGATGGCCTCGGCTGCGCCCTCAAGATCGTCGACGCCACGCAATGCGATGCCAAGATTGAAGTACGCCTCGGAGTACGTCGGATCCATGCCGGTCGCGTGGCGGAACAATTCAAGCGCCCCGGTCAAATCGTTCTCGCGCAACGAGACGACACCGAGGTGGTTCGAATACGCGGGATTGCTGGGATTGACGTCGATCGCGGTCTCTAGTGGTGGGAATCAGACAGATGAAACCCGTGCATCAGCAAACGCATGGCGGAAATCTGCCGATCCAGACGGACTCACCCGTTTGATTTTCACCACTAGAAGCGCTCGAGCGCCGCCGAACTCACCATGCTGAAGGCACAGCAATCCACCGAGATGGAGCGCCTGCTCATGGCGTGGATTCTTCTCCAAAATTTTGATGTACAGGTCTCGCGCTTCGTCGATCTCATCAGCTTCCTGATGGCGGATTGCCGATACCAACAAATGATGAAGTGGATCGGCAACATTCATGAAACGCTGTCCCAGCTATTTATTGACGCATCACCTCTGGACCATACCACATGTAGAATGGCCCTGTGAATCACCTTCAACGTGGGCCAATCGCACCAGCGTCAAGCGACCAAGTCAACCGGTGCAGTCCTCGCTGGCTCAGCGGTTGACGACTCAATCGGTGCGGCCTGTGGGCCGTCATACCCGGCATCTTCTCGAGATGCCGCAGCGACCGGTCCGCCGATCTTGACGTCAAGAGCATCGCCTTCGGCGTCGTCACGGCTGGAAGGAAGCACGAACGGCTTCGTGGTTGGGTCCTGACGGTAGCGCGCAATCACAGCCTCTGACGGAAACTGCCGCACAACGTCACCGGACAAACTGTCCCGGACCTGAAAAATCACCGTCAGCGACCGCGAGTCAAACCGCAGCACCGGGCTGATGAAAAATTTACTGTCCGATTCAACCAGCGCCGGCGGCGGGGTCGAATTCTGTCCGTCGCGACCGTCACTTACCTGGTTGACCTGGACCGCTGGAAATCGTGTGTCAATTTCCATGGGAACCTCCATTCTGGAGACTTAGGTCAAGCTTGGTAGACCATACCGTTCGAAGTATACGGGATTCGAATCAATCCGTCCAGTGCCAACACCAACACTGCGCGACGCCTGACCCATTCGTCCATGGGGGCGACTTGACGATCAGGACAATTTGGCACGCGATGGTTAAATATACTTGGTCAAGCTCAGGTTACGCAAGAGCGCGGTCGTCTGAAATGACGACTCCAACTGGGCCTGCAGCGTCTGGAAAAGGCTCACGGCTTCGTAGGCATCGACGTCCTCAATATCGAGAACCTGCGTTTCGAGCAGCGTAAGCCCTTCCCGGTGCGCCTCCAGATTGGTCTCCAACTGGGCCCCGATCACACCGTTCTGACCAACCATATCGTTGATCAGATCAAACGCCGCCTCAACTTTGCCGAGTCCCCAGGTCACCAGGGCCTGATACTCTGTATCGTCACCGGCTTGGAAGTTGGCATTGGCAAACGCGTACAGAACCTCGAACACTTCCTCGAAAGCGTCGTCGTTGCCGAGCTCTCCGAAGCTGACGTCCACGCCCTTGTCGATCCGCGCCTGCAGGGAACCTGGCGCCGGCGCGGTCACATTGTTCCAGTTCGCATCGGTCGAGAAGAAGTCCTCCACGAACGCAATGACATCCGTGGCGCCGGCACCCGCCGACAGCGCTGGCTGCCCTGGACCAAGTGCACCGAAGACGTGCGCTGCGTATGCCGCTTTCGAAGCCGTTGCCGACAGCAGTGGCTGGGTATCCGTGTCGGCCCCATTGAACAGAAACTGTCCGCCGGATGTCTGGTTCAACAAATTTGTCAGCTGATCAATCGCGGCGTTGGCGTATGTCGCCAGGGCCAACGACGAATTGTCGAACAGGCCCTCGACCTGTTCGTACATTTTCTTCCGCAGATCCTGGGTAATATCGGTGAACGTCACAAGAGAGGCGTCAATCGTTGTCGTCTTCACCTTCGTGTTGTTGATGGTGTCGACATAGGATTGCACGCTGGTTCTCTGCTCTTTCAGGGACACCAGCAACCGGACATCCTGCCCACTGAACCCGCTGTAGACCTGCGACTTCTTGCCCGTCGAGATCTGCTGTTGTGCATCCGCAATCTTCCGCTGGATCGACGTGATCGAATTGTCAATCCTGAGGTTCTGAGTGACGGTTGAGATACGCATGTCAGTGACCTCTCAAAGCCTCAGCGGATCGCGCCAAGGAGTTCGTCAAGCGCCTGCTGGACCGAGCTGAGCACCCGGGCCGACGCGGCGAAGGCCGCCTCTAGCTGGATCAGGCTCGCCAACTCCTCATCAAGGTTTACCCCACTGTCGTCAGTCAGACGCTCGCTCAGCAGGTTCCGAACCTGATCCTGGAACTGCAGCTGGCTCTCGTAGTCGGCTGCCTGGTTGGCCTGGTAGCTGATGAACTGGGCGGCGAACTCCTCAAGCGTCGATGACGCGGTGTTGAGGCCAGTGACCGCGGTGAACACCTGCTTGGTATCGAACATGTCGATGATCGCGAGGGGCAGCGAGGAATCGCTCACCCCCGACGAAGCAAAGGTACCGCCGGTGCCGTCACGCAACTCGGCGCCGGTCACCGTACTGCGAACCTGTATCACCGCCGCGAATCCGGCCGCCGCTCCAGGAATCGCATCGGCCGCGTCCGTAAACAGATCCAGATCGGCGGTGGTGGCGCCGACCGTGATCGCGTCAAACTGCTCAGCCAGTTCGAAGGCCAGTGAATCCAACTGGCTCTGGGCCAGCGGCAATGTGGTATCGCGAAGCTGCAGCAAGCCTGAAACGGTCCCGCCGGAAAACGAGTTGGTGATCGAGAACGGTGCCATGAACCCGTTGTCGAGCATGACATCGTTGAGCACCGATCCGGCCGAAACGGTGGTCGAAGCGACGAAGGTCAGGGTTACCGCTTCCTGATCGAGCAGAAACTGGCTGTCGCCGGTCAGGATCGCGATCTTTCCGTCTGGCCGCTCGAAGGTCTTGATGTCCATCTGCTCGGACAGCTTCGAGATCCAGACGTCGCGTTGGTCCTCAAGATCGGCTGTCGACTCGCCGGCGGCCTTGCGTGACCCGATCTCGGCATTCAGCGATTGGACGTTCTGCAGTGCCTGGTTGATGATATCGACTGAATCCTCGACACGCAGGTCTGCCTCGGCGCGCAGCGCTTGAAGTCTGGCCGACAGATTGTTCAAGGTCAGCGCCACTTCCTGGGCGGCCGAAATCACATCGTTCTGCGCGGTGGACTGGTCGGGATTGGTCGCCAGCGCCTGGAACTTGGTCTTAAGGTCAGTGATCTTCGAAGAGATCGAACTGTTGTCTTCCGGGCGCCCGAACTCGAGCTCGAAACGGGCAAGGAAGTCATCCAGGATAGTCAGCTTCTCGACGACCGAAGTCTGCTCCCGTACGTCGCGCTGCAACTGCGCGTTCACGTTACGGGTAACCTGCTCGACCAGGACCAGGCCCCCGCGGCCATCCACGACCCGTGTCGATGTCTCCTGGGTTTTGCGGGTATAGCCTTCGACGCTGGCGCTTGCGATGTTCCGCGAGGCGACGTCGATCTTGGCCTGGGCCGCCGCGATGCCGCTTGAAGCACTGTAGATGGCGTTGAGCAATGACATCGACGTTCCTCGGCTTCGAACGCGCTAGGTTTCCAAGCGCGTACTTCTAGACAGGCAAATATCGAGCCAACGGACGCCGAACATCAGCGCCGATGCTACCCGACCATGCTTTGCGGTTCCGGCTTCAGGCCAGCCATGATCTGGCGGTTGATCAGGATCAGGTCGTCCAACGGCGCGTTGGTGTCGATCACCAACTGTGTTTCCTTCATCACGAACAACGCCAAGCTGGCGATCCCGCCCTTCAATTGCTGTGGCAGGCCGTTGTCCGGATGGTTGAGATCCGCGAGGAAGACCCCCCAGACCTTTTCGTTGCGCAGAATCGCGTTCAGCCGTTCCTGCAGCGTCGCCATTCCGTCGCGCGCCTTGATCAGCGCGCCCGTCACCTGCGCGAGCAGTCGGTATTCCAGGTCGCGACCGTTCTGGGTTGCCACCGCTCCTTGCGTGCGGCGATAGGCACCATAACCCTGCATTCCCCTACCCTCCGCTTGGTTCGCCGGTCATCGCCGGTCAGCCGGTCTCTGCTCCGCCGATCACGTCGACCGCGATTACTGGAACAGTCCGAGCAGGATCTGCGGCGCCTGGTTGGCAATGCCCAGCACCTGCACGCCAAGCTGTTGGCGGACCTGTAGGGCCGTGAGGCGAGCCGATTCGCGTGCCATGTCGGCGTCGACGATGTTGCCGAGACCTTCTTCGGTCGCGTCGGTGATTTCTTCGAGGAACGTGGTCTGGAGCTCAAGCGCCCGAGCCTCCGCGCCGAGCGAGCCAAGCGCCGTGTTCACGACGGACTGGAGGTCGGTGAATTCCGAGGACAGGACCGCCTGCGCCAGGGTCGCGCTGCCGAACGAAGAACCGGCAAGCGCCAAAACCTGGGTGCGCAGATCCTGGAAGGTTAGCGTGAGCGTGCCGCCATTGATGTTCGACAGGGTATTGACGTTCGACGATGAGCTGTCGAGCAGGTTCACCCCGTTGAATACGGCGTTGTCGATAAAGTTCGCCGCCTGCGACAGCAGCTGGGCGAAATCTTCCTCCAGGATCAAGCGCTGAGTGGTGGTAATGCCCTCGTTGGACATTTCCGTCAGCTTCTGGCGAACCGTCTGGAGAAGGTCGGAGATGCTGGTGGTACCGGCGATCGCGACTTTGGCGATGCCCTTGGCGTTGTTCAGTCCCTGAACCACCGCGCCGAGTGCTTTGATGTCACCCCGGATGCCCTGGGCGATCGCAAAGTTCGACGCGTCGTCGATCGCACCCGTAACCTTGAGGCCAGTCGACACACGGTTCTGCGTGACATCCAGGGAACGGTTCGTCCGCTCCAGATTACGCAGAGCGATGAGTGCGCCTGGGTTCGTGAGGATTGAATTGTTCGCCATGGTCCCGTTCCTTCGTCAACGTTCTGTCGACCCAATCCCGGTTCTTTGGTTCTTCCCACCTTCACAATCGGCGGGAACCGGTAGAGGTCTGTCGAAGCGGATGGCGCAAGCTCTGGGCCAGACCGACAAAGAACAGGTAGTCAGTTGATTTTACATAATATTTACTCCAGACACTAAACGCGTGAACCAATAGCCGCATCGGTTCACGGCAGGAATTGCCGCGCCAACCTGGAAAAAACCGCCGGGTCGAACTGTCGATCAGACCGCCCAAAGACGGCGCCGACGGAGATAACTGTCGTGGATTGAGCGAGGATGCCACCCGGCCAAGCCGGTATTCCTCAAGCTACAGCGAGCCTGGATGAAGAGGTCATCCGTCGCGCGTGCAGGCGGCGAAGCGCCCGATCGTCAGAACTGACCTTTCAGGAAGTCAGCCAGAATCCGACTGCCGCCGGCGCCTGCCCGCTGGGCGTTGAATGGCTGGTCCTTAGCCAGAGCCGGCCTCATATTCGAGAAGAAGAAATCCCGGCCATCGGAAATTCGGTTGAAGCTCTGTGCCATTCGGATGGTCGGAGTGCCAACCGCAGCCGAAAACGCACAATTGGCCGTTCGGGCTGCCACGACCACATCGAATGCAGCGAGCAGCGCCAGAAGCTCGTCGATGTCATTCCACAGGTCGATACCGTCAATCTGCTGAATTTCGACGCTCTCGGCCTCCTTGAGGCGGTCGATCTCAGGCTGGATATCGCCGTGCATCAGGTTGACGAATGTACAGCCGGGTGTCCGGAACACCGGCGCCCAGTCCAGGATGTCGGCGTGATGCCGGGCGCGAAACCGGGTCATTAGTGCACTGCGCCACACCACGCCGACCGTTCGGTTCGGCCGGAACCGATCCAAAACCGCACGCCAGTGCTCAACACGCTCCGGCACCGGCCTCAAATAGCCGCCGGCCGACGACGGAGCCGTACGTTCGGTGCGAAAGAACCGCGGCAGGCTGCCCGCGTACACCACATGCCGTAGATCGTGATGGGCGACCAAGTCAGCATAGTCGAAGTATTGTCCAAGCGAATCACCTGGAACCAATTGCCGGGCAACTACCGTCACACTCGGAAAGGTCCGTGCCATCACCGAGACAATGCGCGGATCGACCTCGACTACGACCGGAACCTTCACCGCAGCCAGCAGGTCGGGCAGGCAACTCAGGAAGATCACCTCGTCGCCGACGCCCTGCTCTGAAGCGACCAGCAGCGCACCGCTTTCGGTCCCGGGGCCAAGCCAGGGGGAAGGCACGGCCAGGCGCGGTCGAAACACTCGACGCTCAATCCGCATCTCGTGGAGATCCCAGGCCCGCGGAAGGTCACCGATGACAAATTCGACCTCTGCGAGGACATATCCGATGTCGGCGTTGCCTGGATGAACCAGCAGCCCGCGCCGACACGCGGTCCTCGTCAGCGACAGCCGGTCGCATTGAAAGCCCGCATTGACCAGAGCGTGCATCGCCGACGCGCGCGCGGGGTCCAGCACAATGGCTCGCTGTGCCGCGTCGAGAGCCGCCTCAGGCTCGGAGCCTCGATGCAGTTCCGAGCTAAGGTTGGCCCACAATCGACCATCCGTTGGCTTCAGAGCGACCGCCCGCCGGGCCCACGGTACGAATCCGTCACCCTCCAGCACCGGGCCCCGACCGCTGGTCAGGCCCGCGTACAACTCGTACACAGCAGGTGCCTGGACGATGCCGGTACGGGCAGCGCGCAGGGCACCTTCAAAGTCGCCCGTGCCGGATCGGGCAGCAACCAAGTGCAGCCAGATCTCCGGATGCTGCGGCTGCAACCGGCGAGCCGGCTCCAGAAGCCGAAGCGCCTCGTCAAATCGAAGCAGCGCGTTCATGACGGCGCCGCGGCGGACATGGGCCTCAAACGACCCCGGTTGCACGGCAAGTGCGCGGTCGCACCAGCTCAGCGCGATGTCCGGATCGCCGTCCTCCGACCACAGCGTGGCGATGTTGACGACGGGTTCCGCCAATCGAGGATCGATCAAAGCCGCTCTACGGAATGTCCGTTCCGCGGAACGGCGCTGCCCGAGCGCCTTCAGAATTGCGCCAAAACGATTCTGAGTCGCTGCGGCAAGCGGCCGGTATGCGAGGGATCGGCCGACAAGATCGACCGCCCTGGCATTGTCACCAAGTTGGTGGTGGAGCGTTCCATAGAAGTCGAGGACGTCGGGGTGCTTGGGCATCTGTCGGAGCAGATCACCGTACAGCCGGGCGGCCTCGGCGAACCGGCCCGCGACATGCAGTCCGACTGCGTCGTTGAATATCTTGAGGAGCCGGGATCCGCGATCACCGTGCTTGGAGCCGGTTGTCACGGCTCGCCTCTTCACGTCAGACGGATTGGTCCGGGGCCGCGAGTTGGGAATCTTCGGACGCACCCTCGCGCGCCGACAGATTCGGATTCAAACCACGCATGATGGCTCGATTGACGGCGATCAGCGCATCGATATCGCCCTCGCCGGAAGTGACCAACGCCGTCTCGCGGGTAACCCAGATACCGAGGCTAACGATTGCGGCACGCAACTCTCGGGGCAGCATGTTGCCCTCGGTGCCGACGTCTTCGACGAACGCGTCCCAAACCTGATTGTTCCAGTTCAGCGCATCCATGATCTGCGCCATCCGTCGAGGATCACGGTTGGAGCCCTCGCGAAGCTCTTTCGACTTCATCAGGCCCGACGTCACCTGCGCGAGCAGCCGGTACTCGACATCTCGAGGAGCCGCTGTCTGCTTAATCGTGCGCTTGTAGGCATCATATTTTGACATTGGACACTCAGCGGTCGTCGTGAGCGGCTTCCAGCGCAGTCAGATCGGGGCTTGCACCTCGGTCCTGTGCATACGCCAGCACCTCAGTTTCATAGCCTATCAATGCTTTACAAGTCTTTAACGCACGATAGTATTTTGCGGCGTTCACGTCCTGTACAATGTGCAGGAGCGTCTTTCGAACCTGATTGAACGACGTCGCCTCCATAAAATCTTCAATCAGACGGATAAAGGTCGGGTAGTATTGTTTGGAGTCTTGATCGTCCAGATACATCAAAAGGATTGAAAAATAGATCCGTTTCGCCGGCGTATTTGCCTCTTCCTCTTGAATGATGTCTTTTCCGAGAAGTATCGTGGCTTCATTTTGCAAAATCAGCGAGGCGCCCTTGTTCCCGGCGACCATAACGGCCCCGTTCACAACGAACTTCTCACCCGGCTTGATGTTGACCTTGAGCGGCATGGAGTAAGTGTCGCATTGACCCCCGCTCTGTCAAGCTGAGCCCATTGGCCGATCTCTCGCAGGTCGAACCGTCGTGGCGGTGATCGCCGACATCCTGGCGCGCGCGCTCCTCGCCCATCGCGTTGGGAACATCGAGGCAGCATCAGCCGGATACCGCGAAATTCTAGCGGCCTCCCCCCTTCATCCACGTGCCAACCATCTGCTCGGTTTTGCGCTTCTTCAACAAGGCTCGCCCGCCGATGCGGAGCCATTGTTGGCAACGGCGCTCCGCCGGACGCCAACATCCGCCGAGGCGTGGAGCCATCTTGGCCTCGCGCAGTTCGCGCTCAAACGCCTGAACCGCGCGGAATCATCGCTGCGTCGAGCTTTAATGATTCGTCCCTCGTTGCTCGACGCGAACGAGTGCCTGGTCCGGATCACTCTCGATAAGAACCCACGTAGAACGATACGAATCGCTCGCCGAACCGTGACGCTTGCACCGATGCGGGCAGCCGGATGGCACAGCCTTGGACTAGCTTGCGCGCGCCGGCGCGCCGACGCTCCAGCGCCGGATGACGCCCAGGCCAACATACGACGTTCGATCGTGATCGACCCGACCGACGGATCGGCCGCCACGGACCTGACCGATATGCTTCGGTCGCACCGCACCGCTCGGTCGGCCAGCCGAATCGGTCTTTGGGCGCTGTGTCTGAATCCGGGGTCGGCCGCTGCCCGTGTCGCCGTGTCGGCCGTCCATCTGGATCTCGACCGGATCGATGCGGCCGACCGGACTGCGCGCAGTGCCGCAGTGTTGGCCCCGGGGACCGCAAACGCCTATGGGAATCGCGCGCAGTGCCACTATCGCTTGGCGCGTTTCGACCGAGCCATCGTTGACGGCACTCGCGCCGCCGCGGCAGCCCCCGAGGATCCTCAGATTCTAGCGAATCTCGGGAGCTACCATCTGGCGGTCGGTAACCTGGTCGACGGCTGGCGACTTTTTGGACATCGGAAGACCGGCCGGGCAATCGCGCGGTCTCCGCACCTGCCCGGACCGCAGTGGACCGGCGAGTTGAGCGCCCGATTGCTGGTGCTCGCCGAACAGGGCCTCGGCGATGAGATCCTGTTCGCATCGTGTTGGCCCGATCTCGCCGATGCGGTTCGGCGCAACCGCTTGTCGGCGGTCCGCGTGGAAATTGATCCCCGACTGCGGGGACTCGCCGAACGGTCCTTTCCGGAGCTTGAATGGCTTGATCGCAACCGAACCGCCGGACCTGCCAACGGCGCCCGTCGCTCGATCGAGTTCGCAGCGACGCATTGGATTGCCGCAGGTGACTTGCCGACGGTTTTCCGCCGCGAGCAGGACGCCTTTCCGACATCCGCAGGCTATCTCATTCCTGACCCAGACCGTGTCAATGAGTTCCGCCGCTGGCTGGACGCCGAGGCTCCCGGCCAGCGCCGGATGGGGCTGTGCTGGCGTTCGGGTCTAACGACCGAGGACCGCGTCAAGTACTACCCGGAACTGTCGGATTGTCGACCACTGCTCCACGCGCGCGGGCTGCGAATCGTTATCTTGCAATACGATGACTGCGCTGCCGAAGTCACGGCACTCGATCCGGCGATGCAAACTTCGATCTTGTTCCCACCGGATCTCGACCGGCGTGACGACCTGGACGGCGCGGCCGCGCTGATGGCAGCGCTCGACGGCGTCGTCTCGGCGCAGACGGCCGTGCAAGCCCTGGCGGGTGCGGTCGGCGCACAGACCCTGGGATTCGACCTAGCGCCGACCTGGGTCGAACTCGGCCAGGCACGATCACCATGGTATCCGTCAATGACCAACCTGCATCGACAGAGTGACGAAACCTGGGAACAGTTGATGCAGCGTGTTGCCGATCACGCCTTGCGCAGCGATGGTCCGACGGCATCCGGCCGCTGAAGCCTGGCTGCATCTCGAATGACAGGCAATAAAAGAGCCGGGCGACTGGGTCGCCCGGCTCAAAAGTAGTCGCGTCAGTCCGGCGAAGTTTACCGGAACAGGCCGAGCAAGCTCTGCGGACGCTGGTTGGCGATACCAAGTGTCTGCACGGAGAGCTGTTGCTGCACCTGCAAGGCGGTCAACTTGGCCGACTCGCGAGCCAGATCGGCGTCGACGATGTTGCCCAAGCCTTCCTCGGTCGCATCCGAGATCTGCTCCAGGAACGTAGTCTGCAGTTCGAGGGCACGGACTTCCGCACCAAGCGAACCGAGAGCCGTGTTCACGGCAGACTCAAGGTCTGAGTACTCGCTCGACAACACTGCCTGGGCCAGGGTCGCACTGCCGAAGGACGAGCCCGCAAGCGCGTTCACGGTGGTGCGCAGATCCTGGAAGGACAGCGACAAAGTGCCGCCGGTCAGGTTCGACAAGGTGTTGACGTTTGACGAAGAACTGTCGAGCAGGTTCACGCCGTTGAACACGGCGTTGTCGATGAAGTTTGCCGCCTGCGACAGCAGCTGGTTGAAGTCCGACTCCAAAATCGTCCGCTGAGCCGTCGTGATACCCTCGTTGGAGAGCTCCGTCAGCTTAACGCGAACGTCCTGAAGCAGGTTCGACACAGCCGTCGTGCCGGCGATCGCAACCTTGCCAATGCCTTTGGCGTTATTCAAACCCTGCGTGACGGCGCCGATCGCCTTCAACTCGCCGCGGATACCCTGAGCGATGGAGAAGTTCGAAGCATCGTCGAGCGCGCCCGCGATCTTCAGGCCGGTAGAGACCCGGTTCTGACTGACGTCAAGGCCGCGGTTAACGGTATTAAGAGTCCGCAGCGCAACGAACACGCCGGGATTGGTGTTGATTGAGTTCTGAACAGCCATTTTGGCATCCTCGTTCTAAGGTTGGGCATTTTGCCCGTCAACGTTGGGGCGAACCCCAGAGCACCTCAGAACATGCGCCGCAAGCACCCGCGAGTCAACCGAATATGTATCGGTTGACTGTGGCAACGCAGCGGTGGCCAAAAGTCGAACTCCAAGCGGAGCTTATATCATTAACAAATACTTACCGGGTCAATTCACTGCAATCTGCGTTGCTCCTTTCTGCGTTTTCTTCGGGATGACGGGGT
>ABHC01000004.1 GCA_000171835.1 alpha proteobacterium BAL199
CCGTATCTTGTCGGGATTCTTCACACCCGGCCGGTCCTCGACCCCGGAGGAGGCGTCGACCGATGAGGCGCCCGTGAGGCGGATGGCGGTTGCGACGTTGCCGGCGTCCAAACCGCCGGACAGCATCCAGGGCGTGCCGAGCGTCAGGCCGTCCAGCAGATGCCAGTCGAAGCTCAGCCCGTTGCCGCCCGGCAGCGCGCCCTTCAGGCTCTTCGGCGGCTTGGCGTCGAACAGGATGCGGTCGGCGACGCCGTCGAACGCGCGCGCCGTCTCGACATCCTCGGGGTCCGCCACCGCCAGCACTTTCATGACGGGCAGGCCCGTTCGGGCCTTTATCGCGGAAACTCGTTGTGGGGTTTCGCGACCGTGCAGTTGCAACAGGTCCACTACGCCGGTCGAGGCCACAGCGTCGACCAGCGCATCGTCGGCGTCCACCAGAAGGGCCACCCGGATGACGCCGGCGGGCAACTCATGCGCCAGTTCGACGGCGCGCTCCGGTGTCACGGCGCGCGGGCTGGGCGGATAGAACACGAAGCCGATCAGGTCGACACCGGCTTCGGCTGCTGTCCGGGCAGCCACCGGGTCGTTGATGCCGCAGATCTTGACCTGGATTGCGGTCATGCCGCGATCTCGGCCGCCATCGCCTGGGCGGCGGCAACCGGATCGGCGGCCTGGGTGATCGGACGGCCGATCACCACATAGTCGGCACCGGCGGCGACCGCGGCTCCGGCGGTCATCGTGCGCTTCTGGTCGTCGCCGACGCTGCCGGCCGGCCGGATGCCTGGGACGATCAGCATGAAACCCGGCCCACAGGCGGCGCGGATGGCGGCAATCTCCAGCGGCGAGCACACCACGCCGTCGCAGCCCGCGTCCTGGGCCAGCCGGGCCAGGCGCAGCGCCTGCTCGGCCGCGGGCCCGTGCTGGCCAACCGCATCCAGGTCGCCGTCGTCCAGGCTGGTCAGCACGGTAACGGCGATCAGCTTGGGACGCTCGATGTCGTTCGCCTGCGCGGTCTCGCGGTTGGCGGCGACGGCGGCCTTCATCATGGCGGTGCCACCGGAGGCGTGGATGTTCAGAATCCGCGGCCGGCATGCGGCGACAGCGGAGCGTACGGCGCCGGCCACCGTATTGGGGATGTCATGGTACTTCAGATCCAGGAACAGCGGGACCGCGCCGGCCACAGCGCGAATGCCGTCTGGGCCCTGGGCGTTGTAGAACTCCAGGCCGAGCTTGATGCCGCCGACGGCGTCACTCAGCCGTTCGGCAAGGCCGATCGCCACGCCGCGGTCCGGGGTGTCGATGCCGACGAGGATGCGGTCTTTCGGTTGGATGGTGCTTTGGGTCATGCGGCCTTTCCGGGACGCCGGTCGACCAGGGCCGGGCGCCGCTCCGCCGGCACGGCGCGAGCCCGTAACTCCTCCTCGCGGATGCGCATGACGGCGATTTCGCGCTCCAGGTCGTCGGCTCGCTTCTCCGCCCGCTCCGCGCGGCGCTTGTGCCCCAATTCGCCGGCCCAGGCAATCACCTCGCCGACCACCACGCCGAGCGCGCCGACCAGAAGCACGACGATCGACAACGACACCTCGAGCGCGCCCGGCAGCGGTTCCAGCCGGATCGGCACCGGTGCCAAGTTGGAAATCGCAAACAGCACCACCAGCACGGTGATCGGAAACACCACGATGAAGGACGCCAGTCGCACCGCCCAGTTGCGTCGAGCCATGATGCCTGTCTCCTCAAGTGGTTCGGATGCCGCCGGATCCGGTTGCCGGCAGCATATCGGTGCGTTGGTGGTCGAACAACGGCGGGCCATGCCGCCGACGATTCACCAGATGGTCACCGCCGACGAAATCTCCAGTGCGGTGCTGGCGGCGGTATCAGCGCTGCTCGCGGTATGGTTCCGATCGCGGCCGTCGCTCGAACACCACGATCGAGTCGTAGAATTGGACCGAGAACGTCTCGGCGGCGAACCGGGTTGCCAGAAGATCGCCGGCGCGCTGATCGGGGCCGACGCTGAACCGCTGCATGGATTTGCCCTCGTCGAAATACGGCTCGTGCAGATGGTCGACCAGCTTCTTCGTATGCTCGATCATCGTGACGCCGGGGCCGGCGTCGGCGTATCTGGGCCAATAGCTCGTATGGGTGTCTTCGCAGATGTAGATGCCGCGAGGGGTCATGCGCGGGTACAGGAAATTGAAGCTGTTGATCTGCTGGCGGGCGGAATGCCCGCCATCGTCGATCACCACCTCGAACGGCCCGAACTCGTTCTCGACCCGGGCCAGGAACCGGGGATCGGCCTGGTCGCCGATGCGCACGGAGATGTTCGGCCGCATGCCGTCGTGGACCATCGAGCGCGGCTGGATATCCAGTCCCACGATCGTGGCGGCATCGCCGAAATACTCCGACCACAGCGACAGGGAGCCGCCGTTTTTCACGCCGATCTCCAGGACTCGGACCGGCGATCCGCGAAACCGGGCCAGATGGCGCTCATACACATCGAAATAATGGTGCCATTTGAAGATCCCGCGATCGTCGGACGACAGAAAGCGGTCGTACAGATCACCGCTGGATTGCGGTCCGCGCGCCGGAATCCGGACGCGATCACCAAGCTTCTTGTCGTCGCTCATTCTCGATGTTTCCCAGTGCAATGCGGGCCCGCGGTCGCGGCCGGCATCCTAGACAACGACTCTGTTCGGGAAAAGCCGATGCCGGCGCTGACGCTTGGACAACGTCGGTACGGGCCGCTAGCCTGATCCGAAGGTCGCTCGCTTCCGGGCAGACGCCAGCGTGGAGCGCCATCCCATTGCATGGAATTCCCGGGATGAACGAGAACCGTCTCGACCTGTTCCTGGCTCCTGACATAGCCGGCGAGGAGCGGGCGGATGGCAGTTTCCGGCTGTGGTCGCGAACCCCGCTCGGTGCTTATCCACCGACACTCTGCCATCACCTCGAGCAACAGGCTGTTGACTGTCCGGACCGGGTCTTCCTGGCCGAGCGCGACGGTGCCGGCGGCTGGCTCCGGCTGACCTTCGCGGACATGCAGCAGCGGGCGCGCTGCGTCGCCCAAGGATTGATCGCCCGTCGGTTGGAAGTCGGCGATCCGGTGCTGATCCTGTCGGAGAACGCGATCCAGCACGCCGTCCTGCAGTTCGGCGCCCTGTATGCCGGCCTCCCGGTCTGCCCGGTGTCGACGGCGTACGCACTCGGCTCGACCGACTTCAGACGGTTGCGGGTAGTGGCGGCGCGAATCCAGCCGAGCGTGATCTACGTATCGGATCCCGTTCGCTACGGGCCGGCGCTGAGGGCACTCGCGGATCACGGCGCCCTGGTACTGACGCCGGGCGACCTCGATGCGCTGGCCATGACACCGATGACCGGCGAGGTGGAGGTACGGCTGGCCGCGCTCGGCCCCGACACGGTTGCCAAGGTCCTGTTCACCTCCGGTTCGACCGGCGGGCCGAAGGGGGTCGTCAACACCCACCGCATGCTGTGTGCCAACCAGCAGATGCTGGCGCAGATCTGGCCGTTCCTGACGCGCCGGCCACCGGTCCTGGTCGACTGGATGCCTTGGAGCCACACCTTCGGCGGCAATCACAACCTGAACCTCGCCCTGGCCCGCGGCGGCACCCTGTACATCGACGACGGCAAGCCGGTGCCCGGCGGCATCGAGCGCACCGTGGCCAACCTGCGCGAGGTGTCGCCGACGCTGTACCTCAACGTGCCGCGCGGCTACGACATGCTGCTGCCGCACCTGGAAGCCGATGCCGGTCTGCGCGACCGGTTCTTCGCCGAACTCGACCTCCTGTTCTACGGCGGCGCCGGCCTGCCGCAGAGCCTGTGGTCACGGATCGAAGCAGCCGGCATGGCGGCAACCGGCCGGAAGCCGATACTGACCACCGGCTACGGCACAACGGAGACCGCGCCGCTGGCGGTTTCGCCGCACTTCCCGGTCGACCGGGCCGGAATGATTGGCGTGCCGGTGCCGGGAACCGAGATCGTGCTGCGGCCGGAAGCTGGCAAGCTGTCGATCGGGATGCGCGGGCCGCACATCACGCCCGGATATTTGCACGATCCCGAGCGTACCGCCGAAGCCTTCGACGCCGAAGGGTTCTACCGAAGCGGCGATGCGGTTCGCCTGGTCGATCCGGCTCGGCCTCAGGCCGGCATTGTGTTCGACGGCCGGCTGGCCGAGGATTTCAAGCTGCTGACCGGCACCTGGGTAGCGGCCGGCGCGCTCAGGGTGGCCGCGGTGGCGGCGTGCGCGCCGGTGGCGCAGGACGTGGTGGTGGCCGGACACGACCGCGATTTCCTGGCGATCCTGGTCATCCCGAACCTCGGCGAATGCGCTCGGATCGCGGGTCTGCCGGCGACGAGCGAGCCGTCAGCGCTGCTTGCGTCCCAATCGGTCCGCGAGATCGTGCGGCGCGGCCTCGCCGCCCACAATGCCGCCAACCCGGCATCCAGCACCGCAATCACCCGCGCCCTGCTGCTGGCGGAGCCGCCGGACGCGGATGCCGGCGAGATCACCGACAAAGGCTACATCAACCAGCGTGCCGTTCTGGAACGCCGAGCGGCGCTGGTTGAAGCGCTGTACGCGCAGCCGCCAGACGACGACGTGATCGTGATTTAGAGGCAACGCTCCCCGAATGGCCCAGTACGAAACCGACTTCGGTACGGTCGAGGCCCTCGAATGGGGCGACGGCGACGAACTGCTGGTGCTGCTGCACGCTGCCGCCACCGGTCCGCGGGCCCTGGCCGACCTGGCGGAGCGCTTGGCCACTCCGGGTCGGCGGGTGCTGGTGCCAGCCCTGGCCGGCTACGGTGGCACCCGGGTCGAAGGCATCGATGATCCGGTGCAGGCCCATGCGACGGTGGCGCGCTGGGCGCTTGACGCCGGTTCCGCCGCGCGACGGCTGCTGTTCGGGCACTCCATGGGCGGGCTGGCGGCGGTCCTGGCGGCCGACGGACGCCGAGACCTGGGCGCCCTGGTTCTGTACGAGCCGATCGTGATGGCGGTGCTGGTACCGGAGGATTCTGTCGATGCTGCCCTGATCCGGGCCGAGGCTGAACTGATCGCGCGGATTTCCCGCGGTGTGTCCATCGGCGAGCCGGAGGCCGGGATCGCCGCGTTCGTCGAGACTTGGAACGAGATGCGTTGGGTGGAACTGCCGCCACGGCTGCGCGACCGTCTGGTGGCCGATGCTGTCCGTTTGGCCGAGGAAACCGAGGCGGTGGCGGGCTGTATGCCGGATCCGGCGCTCTGGTCACGGGTGACGGCGCCGACCATGGTCCTGCATGGCGACCGCTCGCCGCCGCTGGCGGCCCGCATGGCGACGCGCCTGGCCGGGTTGTTGCCAGCGGGACGACGCACCGAACTCGCCGGGCTCGGACACATGGCGCCGGCCCTGAACTCGGAAGCAGTGGCCGCCGCGATCGAGACGGCCTTCGCCGCGCCGCCGCGAGAGGCCGGCCGCTAGCGGATTTCGCGGAAGGGTTCCGCACGCGCTCGCCGTTCGAAGACGATCATCGAATCGTAGAACAGCACCGAAAAGGTTTCGGCGGCAAAGCGTGTCACCTGCAGGTTTCCCTTGCGGTCTTCCGGTCGGACGCCGAATCGGGCAAATGCCTTGGCTCCGCCCAGATAGGGTAGGTGCAGATGATCGATCATCTTCTTCGCGTGTTCGATCATCGTCACCCCAGGGCCGGCGTCGGCAAACTGCGGCCAGTAGCTTGTGTGGGTATCCTCGCAGATGTAGACGCCGCGCTCGGTCATGCGCGGGTAAAGCAGGTTGAAGCTGTTGATCTGTTGGCGGGCGGTGTGGCCGCCATCGTCGATCACGACGTCAAACGGCCCGAACTCGTCGTCCAAGCTCGCCAGAAACGCCGGGTCGGCCTGATCGCCGATGCGGACGGTGACGTTCGCCCATCGGCCATCAAACGCCAGGGTTTGCGGGTCGACATCGACACCGACGATCCTGGCCTCGGGGCCGAAGAACTCGGACCACATTGACAGCGAGCCACCCTTGCTTACCCCGATCTCGAGAACCCGGAACGCTGTGCCGCGGAACCGGCCCAAATGGCGCTCGTAGACGTCGAAATAGTGGTGCCATTTGTGCACGCCACGGTCATTCCGAGATAGGAACAAATCGTATAAATCGCCGGTGGATTGAACATCCCGGGCCGGAAGCTGGACATGATCACCAAGCTTCTTGTCGTTGCTCATTCGCAGTCTTTCTGGCGCAGCGCCGATGGGCCCGAAGCCGGCATCCTAGCCAGTGCGGGCATCGGGGAGAAGGCTGCGGCTTGGCCGATGCGGGTGTTACGCGTCGGCCAGCGCGTCGTAGCCTCGCCCGAGGAACTGCAGCACGCAGAAACCATTTCCCCACGGATCGGCGAGACCGGCGACGCGACCCCATTCGTGGCTGCGCGCCGGCGACTCCAGCACTGCCCCGGCGGCAACCGCGCGGGCCACCGTTGCATCGACGTCGTCTACCACCAGGTCGAGATGGACCGGCGTCCAATGCCGAGCGTAATCGCGCGTCTGGCGCGAGCCCTTGAACGGGGCGCTTCCGACCGACTTGCGCAGCAGATAGATCGGCGCGGCCAGGCCGAGCAGTTCGATTACGTCGGCTCCGAGCCGCCGGCCGACCCGCACGCCGAACGCGTCGACATAGAACCGTTCGGCGGCGGAAAGGTCGTCGACGTCGATATTGACCAGGAGGTTCATGGCAGCCTTCGGTGTCCTGGAGTGCCTGGATCTCCGATCTGCAATGCCGGAACGAGTCCCGGCGTTACTCCGCCAGGCGCTGCATCCAGGCGGCCGTCGCCGATGCACCCGGCTGGTCGAGAGCTTCGAGCGCAGCCACCACCCCGCCACGGTCGGCGGCATTCTTGTTTTGGGACAACTTGGCTTTGGTTTCGAACCGGTCGACCGCGATGCGGAAGGCGGTGATGCCCTTGCGCATCCGGTCGACCGTGCCGGGTGCCATCTTGTCCATGGTCCAGGGCCGCTTCGGCAGCAGCGCCGTCTCATGTTCGGCCGACAGGTCGGCCAGCAGCGCCACGACCGTCTCGCCGTCGTCGATCTCGGTCAGCGCACCGGCGGCGTGGACCGCCAGATAGTTCCAGGTCGGCACTTGGTTCTCGCTGACGTACCAGTCCGGCGAAACGTAGGCATTTGCCCCGGTGAACACCACGGTGGCCCGCACCGGCGCCTCGGCGGACGATCCGGCGATCAGCCGGGCCATCGGATTGGCCTTGGCGACGTGGCCGCGCAACGCCAGCGTCTCGCCGTCGGCATCCACCAGGATCGGCAGGTGCGCGATTTCCACCGCGTCGGCGCCGGTAGCCGCGATCAGCAGGGCGAAGGGATGTTCGCGCATGACCTCCAGAGCAGCAGCGTGATCGGCAAGCCGGAAGGCGGGTGGAATGTACATGGTCGGCTCCAGCGGGCGGCAGAACAGGGGTTCGCTTACGCTTATGTTGGTCGTATCATGAGGGCCAAAGTCGTTTCACTCATGGGGCCAAGAGATGGCGGATGCCTTGCCGGTCTGGAGTGTATTCCAGGTCGACCGCTGCGAAGCCGCGCCGATGCAGGAGCAGATCGCCGCTTTCTTCCGGCGAGCGATCGCCGATGGCCGTCTCGGCCCCGGCGCCCGGCTGCCGTCGACGCGCAGTCTGGCCGAGCAGATGGTGGTGGCGCGCAACACCGTCAGCTTGGCCTATGAACGGCTGGCGGCCGAAGGCTATGTCGAAGGCCGGCGCGGCGGCGGGACCAGGGTCGCGCGCGACCTCCCGGACCTGACGCCTAACATTCCAATTTCGACTCGATCGGCTCCGGCGGTCGCACCACCGGTCCGGTTATCGGCCGCCGCGCGGATCATGCTGGGCGAGCGTGTCGGGACCGGCGGTTCGGGCTCCGCCTCAATCCCCGAGCCGTTGCAGCCCGGCCGGCCGGGCCTGGACGCGTTCCCGGGCAGGGTCTGGGCCCGCTTGGCCGGTCGTTTCTGGCGGGAGACGCCGGCCACCGATTTCGGCTACGGCGACCCGGCGGGGCATCCGTTGCTGCGCCACGCACTGGCTCGCTACCTCGGCGCCTTTCGGGGCCTGTCGCTCGATCCCGATGCGGTCATCGTCACTTCCGGTGCCCAGCAGGCGATCGACCTGGTGTCGCGGGCGCTGCTCGATCCCGGCGACGCCGTCGTGCTGGAGGAACCCTGCTATCCCGGGCTGCGCGGGCCGATGGCCGCGACCGGGGCGCGGCTGGTGGCGGTGCCGGTCGACACCGAGGGCCTGGACGTGGCGGCGGCGCGCCGGGCTGCACCCGACGCCCGGTTGGTGACGGTGACGCCGACCCATCATTTCCCGCTCGGTGTGACCCTGTCGCTGGCCCGGCGCCGGGCCCTGGTCGACTGGGCCGGCGGGTCAGGGTCGGGAGATGACGGGCCGTGGATCCTGGAGGACGATTACGACGGCGAGTTCCGATACAGCGGCCGGCCGGTCCCGCCGCTGAAGGCGCTCGATGGTGCCGGGCGGGTGCTGTATGTCGGCACCGTCTCGAAAGCGCTGGCACCGGCGTTGCGCATCGGCTTCGTGGTGGCACCGTCGCCGCTGGCCGAGACCCTGGTGCGGTTGCGTGGCCATTTCGACCGGCAGCCGGCGTTGGATGCCCAGGTGATCCTGGCCCGGTTTCTCGACGACGGGCATATGGCCGGGCACCTGCGCCGGATGCGGACTCTGTACCGCGACCGCCGCGACGCGCTGGCCGATGCCCTGGAGTCCGCCGTTGGCGCGCGTGCGCGGGTCGAGCGGCCGGAGACCGGCATCAACCTGACGGTCGACCTGATGGACGGTTCGTCCGATGTGACGGTGGTTGAGGCGGCACGGGCGCGCGGCGTATCGCCGGCATCGCTGTCCAGCTTCTACCGGGGGACCGCCAAGCGCAACGGGTTGCTGGTGGGGTTTGCCTCGTTGCCGAGGGCACGGGCGACCTGGGCTGCCCGCATGGTGCGTGAAGCGATCGATCACGCGGGACGATCAGGCTCCGGGCGCTGACGCCGGTCAGGTGTTGAGTTTGTCCCGCAGCAGCTTACCGGTCTTGAAGAACGGCACGAACTTGGAACTGACCTTTACGGCTTCGCCGGTGCGGGGGTTACGCCCGACCCGGGCCTCCCGCTGCTTGACCGAAAACGCTCCGAATCCACGCAGTTCGACCCGGTCGCCACGAGCCAGCGCGTTCGAAATCTCGTCGAATATCGTCGACACGATTCGCTCGACATCCCGCTGAAACAGGTGTGGGTTGGCTTCCGCCAGCCGCGCGATCAATTCGGACTTCGTCATGATCGCGAACCTCCGCGATTCCCTGTCGCGAAGCGGCCAGCACCAGTTCACTGGCACACTGTCCCGCCCCAAATAGAAGATTGCCAGCGCGTGTCGGTCAGGTCAAGCGTAAGTATCTCTAATAGAACCGTTTTTTGACTGAGCCCGCAGCCCTCAACGGAAACGGGCCGTTCGCTTGCGGCGAACGGCCCGTCCGATGTTCCAGAACCGACCGAAATCAGTCGTCGGTCTTGGCGGCCTCTTCGCGCTGACGCAACGCTGCACCCAGGATCTCGCCCAGGCTGGCGCCACTATCGGAGGAGCCGTACTCGGCCATCGCCTGCTTCTCTTCGGCGGTCTCGCGCGCCTTGATCGACAGGGTCACCTTGCGGCTCTTGGCGTCGATGTTGGTCACCTTGGCGTCGACCTTCTCGCCGACCGCAAACCGCTCGGGCCGCTGCTCCGAACGCTCGCGCGACAGATCGGTCTTGCGGATGAAGCCGGTCATGCCGTCGCTCAGCTGGACCTCGATGCCGCCTTCGGTGATCTGGGTCACCGTGCAGGTCACCACCACGCCCTTCTTGAGGCTGGCAGCACCGGAGGTGAACGGATCACTGGTCAGCTGCTTGATGCCGAGCGAAATGCGCTCCTTATCGGTGTCGACATCCAAGACCTTGATCTTGACCATGTCGCCCTTCTTGAAGCTCTGGATGGCTTCCTCGCCTGGGATCTCCCAATCGATGTCCGACAGGTGAACCATGCCGTCGATGTCGCCCGGCAGGCCGACGAACAGACCGAATTCGGTGATGTTCTTGACCTCACCCTCGATCTCGGTGCCGGTCGGGTACTTGCTGGCGAACTCGTCCCAGGGGTTGCCCATGCACTGCTTGAGACCGAGCGAGATTCGACGCTTGTTCGGATCGACGTCCAGGATCATCACCTCGACTTCCTGGGAAGTGGAGACGATCTTGCCCGGATGGACGTTCTTCTTGGTCCAGCTCATTTCGGAGACATGCACCAGGCCCTCGATCCCCGGCTCCAGCTCCACGAAGGCGCCGTAGTCGGTGATGTTGGTCACGCGGCCGGTGAACTTGGTGCCGACCGGGTACTTGACGTCCACGCCTTCCCACGGATCCGCCTCGAGCTGCTTCATGCCGAGGGAGATGCGCTGGGTCTCCGAGTTGAAGCGGATGACCTGGACCTTGACGGTCTGGCCGATCTGCAACGCTTCGGTCGGGTGGTTGATGCGGCGCCAGGCGATGTCGGTGACGTGCAGCAGGCCGTCGACGCCGCCGAGGTCCACGAACGCACCGTAGTCGGTGATGTTCTTGACCACGCCGGACAGGACCATGCCTTCCTTCAGCGAGGCGACCAGTTCGGAGCGGGCTTCCGCACGGCTCTCTTCGAGAACGGCGCGGCGCGACACCACGATGTTGCCGCGACGACGGTCCATCTTGAGGATCTGGAACGGCTGCGGGGTACCCAGTAGCGGGCCGATGTCACGCACCGGGCGGATATCGACCTGGGAGCCCGGCAGGAAGGCCACGGCACCCGACAGATCGACGGTGAAGCCACCCTTGACCCGGCTGAAGATCACGCCGGTCACGCGCTCGTTGCCGTTGAAGGCGCCTTCGAGCTGCGCCCAGGCTTCCTCGCGGCGGGCCTTGTCGCGGCTCAGCATCGCTTCGCCGTTGCGGTCCTCGAGGCGCTCGACATAGACCTCGACGATATCGCCGGGCTTCAGTTCAGACTTCTGGCCCGGGGACGTGAATTCCTTGACCGCGACCCGACCTTCGGACTTCAGCCCGACGTCGATCAGCGCCATGTCGTTCTCGATGCTGACGATGGTTCCCTTGACCACGCTGCCCTCGATCGAGGCCACTTGGCCGAAGGACTCCTCAAGCAGAGCCTCGAAATCTTCAATTAGGACGTTACTGGTAGCCATGAATTCTCCTGAAAGCGAACGGACGTCCGCGCTGGGCGCGTCCGTCGCATCGGCGGCTCGAACTGGGATCGCGTAAGGCCCGATCCTGAACTCGGGCGACCCGGGTCTCCGTTCCCGGGTGTCGACCGAAATCCGCGGCCGCCGGGTTGGTGGTTGAAGGACCGGCCGGGCACCATGCCTCGACCGGCGTCTGCTACGTTCGTGCGTCGATCGCGGCGAGCGCGCGTGCCAGGACCTGCTCGGGGTCGAGATCAGTCGTGTCGATCTCGACCGCGTCGTCGGCCTTGCGCATCGGCGCCACGGCCCGTCCGGCATCACGTGCGTCGCGCGCCTCAATCTCGGCGCGAACGCGCTGGTATATACTGGCCTCCCCGCGTTCGAGCAACTCTTTGTGGCGCCGCCGGGCTCGCTCCTCCGCCGAAGCGGTCACGTAGAGCTTCACCGGTGCGTCCGGCAGCACCACGGTTCCGATGTCGCGGCCGTCGACCACCGCGCCCGGCGGGGTGTTGGCAAACGCGCGTTGAAAGTCCAGCAACGCCTGACGAACCGCCGGGATTGCGGCGACTACCGAGGCTGCCGTGCCGACGTCCGGGCGGCGCAGATCGGGCGAGCCGAGCACGCCTTCGTCGAGGGCACGGGCCGCCCGCTCGGCGGTTTCCGGGTCGTTCGGATCGCCGCCGGCCCGCAAGATCTGCAACGCGGTCGCCCGGTACAATCCGCCGGTGTCGAGGTGGCGCAGGCCCAGGCACTTGGCCAAGGCCAACCCCAACGTCCCCTTGCCGGCGCCGGCCGGGCCGTCGATTGCGATGATCACGCCGCCACATCCGTCGCTGGAGCGATCGCGGCGCCGGCGCCGTTCATCAGATCGGCGAAACCCGGAAACGAGGTGGCGATGGCGGCGGCGTCGTCGATCGCCACGAACTCTTCCGAGACCATACCCAGCACCAGGAAGGACATGGCGATGCGGTGATCGAGGTCGACCGGAATGGTGGTTCGGCCGGCCACGCCATTGCTGGCGCCGCGCACGGTCAGGTCGTCGCCGTCGACGTCGACCCGCACCCCGCAGGCGGTCAGGCCTTGGGCCATGGCGCCGAGCCGGTCGCTTTCCTTGACGCGCAGCTCTTCCAGGCCGCGCATCACGGTGGTGCCTTCGGCAACCGAGGCGGCGACCGCCAGGATCGGATACTCGTCGATCATGGTTGGGGCCCGTTCCGGCGGCACCTCGATGCCCCTCAGCGGGCCGTGCCGGATGATCAGGTCGGCGACCGGCTCGCCGGCCTCGGTGCGCCGGTTGGTCAGGGTGATATCGGCGCCCATCTCGATCAGCGTTTCGAACAGGCCGAAGCGCAGGGGATTGGTGCCGACGCCGGGGAGGGTGATCTCCGAGCCTTCGACCAGCAGGGCCGCGACGGCCGGGAACGCCGCCGATGACGGGTCGGCCGGAACCACGACCTTGCGGCCGGTCAGCTCCGGCTGACCGACCAGGGTGATGCGGCGGCCGCCGCCGGGCATGTCCTCGACCCGGACGTCGGCGCCGAAGTGGCGCAGCATGGTTTCGGTGTGGTCGCGGGTCGGCTTCGGCTCGATCACGGTGGTGTGGCCGGCTGCCCCCAGCCCGGCCAGCAGGATCGCCGACTTCACCTGGGCCGAGGCCATCGGCAGGGTGTACTCGATCGGGATCAGGGTCTCCGGACCGATGACCGCCCCCGGCAGGCGCCCGCCCTGACGGGTGGCGAACCGTACCCCCATTTGCGACAGCGGCGTCATCACCCGGCCCATCGGCCGGCGGCGCAGTGAGCCGTCGCCGGTGAAAATCGTGGTGATCGGCTGCTGGGCGGCCACGCCCATCAGCAGCCGGGCTCCGGTCCCGGCGTTGCCGCAGTCGATCACGTCAGCCGGCTCGTCGAGCCCGGAGACGCCGCGGCCGTGCACATGCCACCTGCCGTCCTTGCCGCGCTCGACCTCGCAGCCGAACGCTCGCATGGCGCCTGCCGTGGCCAGGATATCCTCGCCCTCCAGCAAGCCTTCGATCGTGGTCTCGCCAACCGACAGGCCGCCAAAGATCAACGAACGGTGCGAGATCGACTTGTCACCGGGAATCCGCAGCGTACCGGTCAGCGGGCGCGCTCGGCGTGACAGCAGCGGGGTCGGCATCGGATCCTCCTGGGCGTCTGGATCGACGAGGTCTGAAACGGCGGCGTCTTAGCACGCTGCCGGCCGGTCGGCGAGCCAGCGCCGCAGGTCACGGTCAACGGCTTCCAGTACCGGGGTCCAATCGCCGCGGGTCGCTTGCCGGTAGAGACGGAGCGTTGGGAACCATGGGCAGGTGTCCCGTTCGACGCCCCAACGCCAGTCCGGGCGGATGTGCAGGATGCCCCAGGCCGGTCTGCCGAGGCCGCAGGCCTGATGAATTGTCGAGTTCGAGATCGAGATCACCATGTCGGTCGCCGCGAGCTGGGCGGCGAATCCGTCCAGATCGCTCAAGGCGTCGATCTCGGGATCGTGGGCAATGTCGACCCCGATGGCGGTTCGGGCCTCGTTCAGGTCAGCCGACACGTCGCCGTATTGTACGGACAGGAACAACGCATCCTGCTCGCGCAGCAGCGATCCCCATTGAGCGAGAGGCACGTTCTTGCCCTTGAACGCAGCGTTGCTCGACTTCCAGGCGATCCCGATCAGCGGACGGCCACCGGACCTAGCGTGGTATCGGGCGCGCAGGTCGGCAACTCGGCTCGGATCGGGGATCAGCCAGGATTGCGGCCCACATCCGAACGAAGCGGAGTCGGGCCGCAGGAGCCTTCCCAGATGTCCTTGCGGAATTTGCGCGCCGACCGAGGGAGCGGTCAGCCGTGGATCGGGCGGATCGGCGCGGGCAACCACGTCGAATTCGGGAAACGAGCGAGCGAACAAGGGCACCAGCCGCGGGTCGCACTCCAGCACGACATGGCCGACCCGCAGCGCCATTTCCGGGAGCAGGCTGGCGAATTGCATTTCGTCGCCGACATTCTGGTCACCCCAGACCGCCAGAGACAGCTTCGGGTCGGTATGTCCGTCCCAGAACGGTTGCGGCAATCGGTCCGGACGCGGCCGGGCGTGTTTGAGACGAAGCCGCCGGTCGTACAGCGGCCACCCCTCCGTCCACCGGCCAAGCGAGAGGAGGAGCATGCCCAGATCAAAGGCGTTGCTGTCGGATCGTGGATCGAGCACCAGGGATCGCCGGCCCGCTCTGACCGCCCGGTTCCAGTCACCGGCTTGGCGCAGAGCCGTGAACAGGTTGTGGGTTGCCGGTCGATCGGCCGGATTCAACAGCAACGCTCGTCGAGCCGCCCGGCGCGCCTGCTCCGGCCTGCCAAGCACATGCGCAAGCGCGCCCAGCAGACACCAGCTGTCGACGTGGCCCGGGGTAATGATCGTTGCGCGCTCCGCCGCGGTTCGCCCGGTGTTCAATGCGCCGGTCCGCTGGTGGGCGAACGCCATCATCGCGACCAGTGCATGCCGCCCTGGATCCAGCGCGAGGCCGCGCCGGGCGGCTTGGATTGTGGCGAGCTCGTCACCGGACAGATGGGCCCGGGATGCACGCTTGTGCCAGTGATCGGCCGTGGTCATTGCGGGGTCCGATTTCGTTTTAGGTGACCGATCAGGGAAGTTTGCCTTTGACATGAGTCCACGAACATGGATATTCCGCCGCCACACCGCCCTCCGGGTGTTTTCGCGGGGCGACAACGTCGGACAGACGCGGAGCAACAACGGTGGTCAAGCCGGAATGGGGCATCAAGCGTCTCTGCCAATCGTGCGGGGCGCGCTACTACGACTTCTTACGCAGCCCGATCGTGTGCCCGAGCTGTGGCACAACGTTCGACTCGGAGGCTGTGCTGAAGAGTCGACGCGCGCGGCCGCTGCCGGCCGACGATCCTAAGCCCAAGGCGCGGGTTAAGGACAAGGTCGATCCGGAAGAGGCGGACGACGAGGAAGAGGAAGATCTCGACGAGGAAGAGGATGTCATCGTCGATGACGATGATATCGACGACGAGGAAGAGGACGATGTGGTCGTCGATCCGGTGAAGCGCTCACCGGATGCGGTCGTTGCCGATGACGATGACGACGATGACGCCGTTGTTGCCGTTGTCGACGACGACGATGATAACGACACGATCTCTCTCGACGAGGTCGAAGAACCCGACGAACCGGACGAGGAAGAGCGCTGATTCAAGACGCGGGGGCGACGTAGAGCGCCCTCGATAAACCCCTTGATCACCCAGGGCGTACCCGCTACCTACTGCGGGCGCTCCGGGAGACTGGGGCACCCAGGTTTCGGGGCCATAGCTCAGCTGGGAGAGCGCTACAATGGCATTGTAGAGGTCGTCGGTTCGATCCCGTCTGGCTCCACCAAATCCGCTGCGAGGCCCGAAGCAAACCGCTTCGGGCCTCGCTTCGTTTCGGGCGTTGGCGGGCGCTCGCCGGCTACCGGCGGAACCCGGCGTAGTCCGCGGCGGTCTGCTTTCCGAGCCGACGCAACAGGGCGACCCAGGCGGCGAAGCCGTCGTCGAACGCCGACAGCCGGATGAACTCGTTCGGGGCGTGGAAGTCCTCGTCCGAGGTCGAGAACGAGAACATCACGGTGTCGATGCCGAGCGCGCCGCGCACGATGTCGGACAGTGGCAAGGTGGCACCGTTTCGTACCCGCAACGGTACTGTTCCGGTGGTCTCCTCCAGGGCCGCCTCAGCCGCCAGCAGCAGCGGATGGGCGTCGGGGACCAGATAGGCAGCCGAGTGATGGCCCTCGCGGATTTCAAGGGTCACGCCGGCTGGGCAGTGGGTCCGCAGATGGCGGATCACCGCCGCCGCCGCGTTGGCCGGGTCTTGGCCGGGCACCAGCCGCATCGACAGCTTGGCGTGAGCGAGGTTCGGGATGACCGTCTTGCCGCCGGCACCGGTATAGCCGCCCCACACCCCGTTGGCGTCGATGGTCGGCCGGTACCACAGCCGCTCCAGGGTGCCGTAACCGGATTCGCCGGCAGGTTCGGCGCGGAGACCGGCAAACAGCCCAGCATCGTCGAACGGGATCGCCGCCAGCGACCGACGCTCAGCGTCGGACGGCTCGACCACGCCGTCGAGAAAGCCTTTGACCGCCGGCGTCCCATCCGGCCGGTGCAGGCTGGCGATCAGGCGGGCGGCAACGTGCAGCGCGTTCGGCACGATCCCGCCATATCGACCGGAGTGCAGGTCCTTCACCGCGGTGGTGACGCTGAACTCCAGGGCGGCGATGCCGCGCGAGCCGACCGCGATGGTCGGCAGGTCGGCGCGCCATCGGCCGCCATCGGCCGACAGCACCACGTCGGCGTCAAGCAATGCACGGTTGCCGTCAAGGATAGCGCCCAGGGTGGCGCTGCCGACCTCCTCCTCGCCCTCCAGCAACAGCTTGACGTTGACCGGCAGCCGACCCTCGGCGGCGAGGAACGCCGCCAGGGTCTCCAGCGCGATCGAGGACGGGCCCTTATCGTCGGAGGCGCCGCGGGCGTACAGGCGGCCGTTGCGGACGGTCGGCTCGAACGGCGGGCTGTGCCAAAGCTCGGCGGGGTCCGGCGGCTGCACGTCGTAGTGTCCGTAGACCAGGACGGTCGGGCTGCCGGGTGCCCCGGTCCATTCGCCGTACACCGCCGGATGGCCGCCGGCTTCCAGCAATCGCACGTTGGCAAACCCGGCCTCAGTGATCCGCCGGATCAGGATCGCGCGGGCAGCCGCCATGCCGTCGGCATAGGCGGGATCCGTGCTGACCGACGGCGCGCGCAGCAACTCGCCTAGGCGTTCCAGGATGCCGGCCCGGTCGGCGGCCAGCCGGGCGAGCACCGGATCGGTCACGAGCGGCCCCCATCGACCGAGAGGACCTGCCCGCTGATCCAGGCGGCCGCGTCGGAGGCGAAGAACAGCACGGCGGCGGCGATGTCGTCGGCGGTGCCCAGCCGCTTGGTGTGGACGCCGTCGACCAGCCGCTTCTGTCCCTCCGCCCCATAGCTTTCCCATTGCCGCTCGGTCGCGGGATTGGAGCGCACGAAACCGGGTGCCACCGAGTTGACCGTGATGCCGAACGGCCCAAGTTCCCAGGACAGCTGCCGGGTCAGCCCGACCAGGGCGTGCTTGGCGGCGGCGTAGGCTTGGATGCCAGTCAGGCTGGGCCGCAGGCCTGCGCCGGACGATACGGTAACGATACGACCGCGCCCCGTGGTTTTCATCGATGGTGCGGCGGCCTGGGCCAGCCAGAACGCTCCGTCGACGTTCGACTGGAACAAGCGATGCCAATCCGGCTGCGACACCTTCTCGATCGGTCCGCCGACCTGGCCGCGCACCCCGCCGGCCGCGAGTGCCAGGACATCGACCTGGCCGCTGCGCTCGATGACATCGGCGACCAGTCGGTGGGTGGCGTCGCGGTCCGACAGGTCAAGGATATGCGGCGTGCCGCCGAGTTCATCCGCTGTCTTGGAGACGCCGTCGCCGTCAAGGTCGGCGAGGTGGATGGTTGCACCGGCGTCGTGGAACGCCTTGGCGATAGCCCGTCCGATGCCCTGGGCGGCACCGGTGACGATTACGACGCGGCCGTCGAAGCGGATCTGCATGTGTCGACCAGGATCTGGAGGGTTTCACCGGAAAGCGGGCGCCGACCCTCCTCCACATCGTGGACGAGGTCGACCAGGGTACGGATGCCGGGAACGTCGACCCCGACCTCGCCAGCGATCTCGGCGATGATGGCGATCTGCACGTCGACCTCGGTGCGGCGCTTGCGCACGGCGAGGTCGCGCCACACCCCCGAATGGGTCTTGGCGGTCTGGCTGGTGTAGTCGGCCAGCGCGGCGATGCAGGCACGCGCGGCGTCTTCTGAGGCGCCGGGCAGGAAGGCCGCCGGGTCGAAGCCGGAGAAGCCGCGCGGCTGTACGCCTTTGGCCACCGCGACCGCCATGACCTCGCGCCCCAGCCGGACCCACGCCGGCGTGCGGGTCTGGTCGGCGAAATTGGCCGACATCGAGTCGTTGGTGAGCGCGGTGCCGAACAGCATCGCGCCGTAGCCGAGCTTGCCCCACAGGTAGGACCAGATGTCGTCGGTCAGTTCGGCGTCCGGCTCGAACACCTGCATCAGGCGGTGCATGGCGCGGGTCCGCTCGCCGATGGTGCGGTCGACCTCGCCGACCACGCAGGCCCCGCGGTTGCCGTACAGGATCCGGCCCGGCCCGTGCCAGTCGGCGCCGAAGTTCACGAAGCAGCCCATGGTCCGCGCCTCGCCGACCCGGCGGGCGATGATGATCTCGTTCAACCCGTTCTGCGCCGACAGCACGAAGCCGTCTTCGGCCAGATGCGGCGCCAGCCGGTCGACCGCCCCGGCGGTGTGGTGGGCCTTCACCGCCAGCACGATCCGGGAGTAGGTGCCGGTCAACTGGTCGGGTGTGACGGCGGGGACGATCTGGGTGAATTCGTCGATTGGCCCTTCGATCGTCAGGCCGGTGGTCCGGCAGGCCTCGACGTGCTCGGGCACGATGTCGACCATCAGCACGTCAATGCCGGCCCGCGCCCAATAGGCGCCGAGCGTGCCGCCGATGGCACCGGCACCCCAGATCAGGATCGGATCGGCCATGGTCCCTCCAGTGCTTCGCGGGTTTCCTCGACGCCGATCTTCCACAGCGCCAGCATGTCCGGGTCGGGCTTCTGCCAGTCGCCGCCGAAATTGCCGTCGCCCAGCAGTTGGCGGGCGGCGTCCGGTCCACAGGCCTTCAACAGGCCGGTGTCGACCATCGGCTTGGTGCCGTCGGGCGCCGGGGCGTGGGCCAGCCGGGTCCACGGAAAATTCTCCATCCAGCTGGCGTGGCTGCCGACCTTGTCGATGCGCTGGACCTCGGCCCAGGTGCGCGGCGCGTTCCACCACTGATGCCAGCGGATCGACATCTCCGGCCATTCCGCCATCAGTTCCTGGGCGAGGGCGGCGACCGGCTGGTTGCCGCCGTGGCCGTTGACCAGCAGTACCCGGCGGAAGCCGCTGCGCCGGAACGATGCGACCAGGTCGCGCGCCACCGCCAGCAGGGTCTCGACCCGCAGGGTGACCGATCCCGGGAAGGCGCCGAAATACGGCGCGATGCCGAACGGGATGGCCGGATAGACCGGCACACCCAGCGGTTCCGCTGCGTCGACCGCGACCTTCTCGGCCAGGATCATGTCGACGCAGAGGGACAACTGGGCGTGCTGCTCGGTCGAGCCGATCGGCAGGACGCAGCGATCGTCGTCCTTCAGGTACCGCTCGACCTGCATCCAGTTCATGTCGGCTATGCGCATCAGGCCGGATCCTTTCCGGAGAGGGTGTCGTCGTCGATCTCGTCCGCCCAGTTCGGGGTGTCGAGAACGATCTTGGCGAGCAGGTTGGACAGGGTGTCGCGTTCGGCCGGCGACAGGGTCTGCAGCATTCGTTCCTCGAACAGAACGAACTGCGGCAGAGTGTCGTCGAACATGGTCCGGCCGGCCGGCAGCAGGTGAAGGGTCTGGTTGCGGCGGTCGGCGGCGTCGGTACGCTTCTCGATCAGTCCCAGGCTGACCAGTTTCTCGATTGCCCGGCTCAAGGTGTTCTTCGGGAAGCCCGAGGAGATCGCGATGTCGCGGGCCAACGCGCCGTCGAACAGGCCGAGCGAGTAGATCACCACGAATTCAGGCCGGCTCAACCCGGTCTGCTTCTTGATCCAACCGTAGAGCGGGGAGTTGTAGCGCAACGCGATGTGGTTGAACCGGAACGCGAACCAGCACGGGTTCCGCCACAGCTTGGCTTCGGTGAGCGCTTGCAGCCCGGTGGTGCCGTGCGGGATCGACATCGGAAGGACGTTGTCGTCCCTCCCGGAAACGTGATTGGGGCGTGCCATGAATGACCAATTAGTTCCAAATCGAACTTGACTGGGAAATTCTCGCCTCTCAATCTGTTAAAAACAAGTTCCAAATGGAAGCTTTGGTGCTCCAGGCCGGTTCACCCGGACGGAGCGCGGAGAGCCGCCGCCGGGGGCGTCGGACCTTCAAGGACAACGACGAGGAGGCAGAGGATGAAATTCGCAAAATTGCTCCAGGTCAGTGCCGTAGCCCTTGGGCTCGGCGTGGCCGCAGCAGGGGCTTCGGCGCAGACGCTCACCGTTGGGGTGCGCGGCGGGCCGGAATCCATGGACCCGCACTACTCGGCGCTCGGCGTACACGCCGACGCGATGAAGCATGTGTTCGACACCCTGGTCTGGTCGGGCGACGACCTGCAGATCGAGCCGGGGTTGGCCGAATCCTGGAAGCCGCTGGACGACACCACCTGGGAGTTCAAGCTCCGCAAGGGCGTGAAATTCCACGATGGCTCCAATTTCACCGCCGAGGACGTGAAGTTCTCGATCGAGCGGATCCCAGTGGTGACCGGCCCGACGACCCTGCTGATTTATGTGCGGCGGGTGAAGGAGGTCGTGATTATCGATCCCCACACCGTGCACCTGAAGACCGACGGCCCGGCGGCGACCCTGCCGAACGATTTTGTGCGGTTGTTCATCGTCTCGCACAAGGCGGCGGCCGATTTCTCGACCAAGGAAACCGCAGCCGGCGGGTTCAACTCCGGCAAGGCGGCGATCGGCACCGGCCCCTACAAGTTCGTCTCGTGGGAGCCGAAGGGTGACCTCGTGCTGGAGCGGTTCGACGGCTACTGGCGTGGCAAGGGTCCGTGGGCCAAGGTCGTGCGCAAGGAGATGCCGAACGACTCGTCGCGTCTGGCGGCCCTGAAGGCCGGTCAGGTCGACCTGATCAACTACGTCTCCTCGGCCGACTGGCAGGCGCTGAAGCGCGACCCGAAGACCGACACCTTCCTGGCCGACAGCGTCTACGTGATGAACCTGCAGCTCGACCAGCGCGAGAGCACCCCGAAGGTCTATGACCTCGACGGCAAGCCGCTGGCCAAGAACCCGCTGCGCGATCCCAAGGTGCGCGAGGCGCTCGATCTCGCCATCGACCGTCCGACGATGGTCGAGGTGGTGCTGGAAGGCCTGGGCACACCGAACAACCAGTTGATGCCGAAGGGCTTCTTCGGCTGGAGCGCCAAGGTTCCGGCACGTTCGCCCGACCCGAGGCGCGGCAAGGCGCTGCTGGCCGAAGCTGGTTATCCGAACGGCTTCATGATGGACCTGTACTGCACCAGCGACCGGCTGCCGGGCGATGGTGCCATCTGCCAGGGCCTCGGCCAGATGTTCGCGCAGATCGGCGTCAAGACCAACGTCAACGCCATCTCGCGGTCGGTCTACTTCCCGGCCCAGGCGAAGAAGGAATACTCGATCTTCATGAACGGCTGGGGCACGCTCACCGGCGAAGCGTCCTACACGCTGGGCTCGATGGCGCATTCGCCGAACGCCGAGCTGAAGCTCGGAGCGTTCAACCGGATCGAGTACAGCAACCCGAAGGTGGACGAACTGCTGCAGGCGGCCGGGCGGGAGCTTGATGCTCCGAAGCGCAAGGCACTGTACGAGCAGGCGATGGACCTGATCATGGCCGATCGCGCCTACATCTCGATCGTTACCCTGCAGACCGTGTGGGCGTCGGACAAGGGCAAGCTGAAGATGACCCCGCGGACCGACGAGGACACGCTGGCGTTCTTCATCACGCCGGGCAAGTGATCCGACGGGTATGATCCGAACGGCGGGCCGGGCGAGCGATCGCCCGGCCCGTCGCGTTACCCTGATCGTATGACGGGAGGCTGCCCGGGCAATGTCCGGCTACATCATCCAACGCTGCCTGCAGGCCGTCGTCGTCATGTTCGCCATGTCGGTGATCGTGTTCGTCGGCGTGTACGCCATCGGGAACCCGATGGACGTGCTGATCCCGTTGGACGCGCCGCAGGACGTGCGCGCGTTGATCATCGCCCGGTTCGGGCTCGATCTGCCGTTGTGGAAGCAATATCTGGTCTTCCTCGGCAACGTCGCCCAGGGTGATTTCGGCCGCTCGTTCGTCTACGCCATCCCGGTGCTGGACCTGATCGTCAGCCGCCTGCCGGCGACCCTGGAGTTGACCCTGGCGGCAGTGATCGGCGCCGCGGCGATCGGGGTGCCGCTCGGCATTTGGGCCGGCTACCGGCCCGATGCGCTGTCGTCGAAGACCATCATGGGGGTCTCCATCTTGGGCTTCTCGGTGCCGACCTTCTGGGTCGGGCTGATCCTGATCCTGACCTTCGCGGTCTGGCTCGGCTGGCTGCCGGCGGGTGGGCGTGGTCCGGTCGACGTGGTGCTCGGCGTGGAATGGAGCATTTTCAGCCTGGAGGGCCTGTCCCATCTGCTGCTGCCGGCGGTCAACCTCGCCTTGTTCAAGCTGGCCATGATGATCCGTCTGGCCCGAGCCGGTACTCGTGAGGTGATGCTGACCGACACCATCAAGTTCGCCCGCGCCGCCGGACTGTCGGAGGGCACCATTGTCCGGCACCACGTCCTCAAGCTGATCGCGGTACCGATCGTCACCGTGTTCGGCCTGGAACTCGGCTCGACCCTGGCGTTCGCCGTGGTGACCGAGACGATCTTTTCGTGGCCGGGCGTCGGCAAGCTGATCATCGACTCGATCACCAGTCTCGACCGGCCGGTGATGGTCGCCTACCTGATCCTGGTGGCGCTGTTGTTCGTCACCATCAACCTGCTGATCGACCTCGCCTACGCGGTGCTCGATCCGCGGGTTGCCCGCAGCCGTGCCGCATGAGCGAAGCAGCCACCCCCCTCGGACGGTTCTGGGCCGATTTCAAGGACAGCCCGGTGGCGGTGGTCGCCCTGGTGGTTGTGGTCGCGATCGTGGTGCTGGCGATCGGGGCTCCGTGGATCTCTCCACAGAATCCCTATGATCTCGGCGGGCTGTCGCTGCTCGACGCCCGGCGTCCGCCTGGCCATATCGGTACCGGCGGCTATGTCCATTGGCTCGGCACCGACGCCCAGGGCCGCGACCTGCTGTCGGCGATCCTGTACGGGCTGCTGATCTCGGTGCAGATCGGCTTCATGGCGGGCTGCGTGGCCCTGGCGGTCGGCGCCTCGCTCGGCGTGATCGCGGCCTATGCCGGCGGCCTGATCGAAACTTTGATCATGCGGATCGTCGACCTGCAGCTGTCGTTCCCGGCGATCCTGCTGGCGCTGGTGCTGGTCGCCCTGCTGGGCCAGGGCAAGGCCCAGTTGGTCACGGCCCTGGTCGCCGCCCAGTATGCGTACTTCGCCCGGACCGCCTATGGCGCCGCCACCACGGAGCGCCGCAAGGATTATATCGAGGCCGCGACCGCCACGCCGCTGTCCCGCACCCGGGTCATCTTCCGGCACCTGCTGCCGAACTGCATGCCGCCGCTGATTGTGGTCGCGACCGTGCAGATCGCCAATTCGATCTCGCTGGAGGCCACCCTGTCGTTCCTCGGCCTCGGCCTGCCGGTGACCGAGCCGTCGCTGGGCATGCTGATCTCCAACGGCTTCGTCTACATGATGAGCGGCCGCTATTGGATCTCGGTCTACCCCGGCATCGCGCTGATCGTCCTGATCGTCGCCATCAACCTGGTCGGCGACCAGATCCGCGACCAGCTGAACCCGAGGCTCCGGCGATGAGCGCACTGCTTCTCGAAGTTCGCGACCTGCGCACCCACTTCTTCACCCGCGCTGGCGTGGTGAAGGCGGTCGACGGCGTGTCGTTCACCATGGAGCGCGGCCAGGTCCTGGGCCTGGTCGGCGAAAGCGGATCCGGCAAGTCGGTCACCGGTTTCTCGTTGCTGGGTCTGGTCGATCCGCCCGGTCGGATCGTCGGCGGCTCGATCCGGCTCGACGGCGAGGAGCTGGTCGGGATGCCGCTGGACGAACTGCGCCGGCTGCGCGGCCGGCGCATTGCCATGGTGTTCCAGGATCCGATGATGACCCTGAACCCGGTGTTGACGGTCGGCGCCCAGATGACCTTGGCGATCCGCGCCCACGAGAAGGTCACCGGCGTAGCGGCGCGCGAACGGGCGGCGAGCGTGCTGACCCGCGTCGGCATTCCGGACGCCGCCGCCCGGCTGGACGCCTACCCGCACGAGTTCTCCGGCGGCATGCGCCAGCGGGTGGCGATCGCCATCGCCATGACCCACAGCCCCGGCCTGATCGTCGCCGACGAGCCGACCACCGCGCTCGACGTCTCGATCCAGGCGCAGATCCTCCACGAGATGCGCGAGCTGTCGCGCGAGAGCGGCACCGCGCTGGTGTGGATCAGTCACGACCTTGCCACCGTCTCCAGCGTCGCCGAGCGCATCATGGTGATGTACGCCGGCCGCTTGGTGGAGGAGGGACCGACTGCGACCGTGCTGCGCGACCCGCGCCACCCCTACACCCGTGGCCTGCTGGACTCGTTGCCCGCCACCGCCCGGCCCGGGCAGGAGCTGCGGCAGGTGCCCGGCAACACCCCGTCGCTGCTGGCGTTGCCGCCGGGCTGCCCGTTTGCGCCGCGCTGCGTGCGGGCCAGTGAGCGATGCGTCGAGGATCCCGAGCACCGTGTCGACGCGGTGCGGGCCTTCCGTTGCCATCACCCGCTGGAGCGCGCGGCATGAGCACGGCGTTCCTCACCCTTGACGGCATCAGCAAGCGGTTCGATCCGCGCCTGACCCTGGGCGACCGCATTGCCGCCCGCTTCGGCGCCACGGTCGAGGACCGTCCGGTCCGCGCGGTCACCGAGGTCAGTCTGACGATCAACCCCGGCGAAACCTTGGGACTGGTCGGGGAATCCGGCTGTGGCAAGTCGACCCTCGGCCGGATCGTCGCCGGGATCCTGCCGCCGACCGCCGGAACCGTGACGATCGACGGCGAGCCGGTGCTGCACAACGGCCGCAAAGTCACGACCCGGGTGCAGACGGTGTTCCAGGACCCGTTCGCCTCGCTCGACCCGCGGATGCGGATCGGCGACACCGTGGCCGAGGGTCCGATCGCCCACGGCCTGGTCACCAAGGCGAACGCGGCCGACTACGTGCGCGGCTGGCTGCAGCGCGTCGGCCTGGAACCGGATTTCGCCGACCGCTACCCGCACCAGTTCTCCGGCGGGCAGCGCCAGCGCGTCGCAATCGCCCGGGCGCTGGCGATGCAGCCCGATCTGCTGGTCTGCGACGAACCGGTGGCCTCGCTCGACGTCTCGATCCAGGCGCAGATCATCAACCTGTTCCTCGAATTGCGCCGTGACCTGGGGATCACCTGCCTGTTCATCAGCCACGATCTGGGCGTGGTCCGGCACGTTTCCGACCGGGTGGCGATCATGTATCTCGGCCGGATCGTCGAGGTCGGCAGCACCGAGCAGATCTACCGCGACCCCAAGCACCCCTACACCCGAGCCCTGCTGGACAGCGTGCCTCGGCTGGTGCTGGAGGACGATGCGCTGGTCGAGTTCAACGCGATCACCGGGGAAATCCCGTCACCGCTGGCGCCGCCGCCGGGCTGCACCTTTCACCCTCGCTGCCCGCTGGCGGTCGACGCCTGTCGGCGCGATGTGCCGGCGTTGATGGCGGACGGTACGGACCGGCTGGTGGCGTGCCATGTCCGGGCGATGGAACGGAACGCTGCCGCAACGACCGCGCTGGAGGAAGGCCGATGACCGATCCGGAACCCTGGCAGTGGCCGGAGGAAACCTGGCGCCGCACGGTCGACCAGGTGCGCGCCGGACGGGCGCTACGGCCGGCGGCGTGGCCCGGCGGCAAGAAGGTGGCGGTGGCGCTGTCCTTCGATTCCGATCACGAGACCAACGAGCTGCGCGACGGCGGCCGCTCGATCGGCCGGATGTCCTGGGGCCAGTACGGAACCCGCAAGGGCATCCCGCGGATCAAGGCGGCACTCGACAAGGCCGGCATCAAGGCGACGTTCTTCGTTCCGGCGGTCGCCGCCCTGCTGCATCCCGATGAACAGCGGATGCTGGTGGGCGAGGGCCACGAGATCGGCATCCACGGCTGGATCCACGAGCTGAACTCGGTCCTTCCCTACGAGGCCGAGCGGGACCTGATGTTCCGGGCCACCGACACCCTGGAGCAGATCACCGGGGTGCGCCCGGTCGGCCTGCGCACGCCCAGCTGGGACTTCAGCCCGAGCACCCTGCGGATCGAGCGCGAGCTCGGGCTGCTTTACGATTCTTCGCTGATGGCCGACGACGACTGCTACGAACTGCTGGAGGCGGGCGAGCCGACCGGCATCGTCGAACTGCCGGTCGAGTGGATCCGCGACGACGCGGTGTACTTCAACATGCACCGGTTCTCCGGACTGCGGCCGTACACCGCCCCGGAGACGGTGTTCGACGTGTTCCGCCGTGAGTTCGACCGGGCGCGTGAGGAGGGCGGGCTGTTCCTGCTGACCATGCACCCGCACGTCATCGGCTACCGGTCGCGCATCTGGATCCTGGAGCGGCTGATCGAGCACATCCAGGCGACCGGCGACGCCTGGTTCGCGACCCACGCCGAGGTGGCACGCTACGCCAGGGACAACGCGGCCTAGGCTTCGGCGGCCAACCGTGCTGCTTGCTCGCCGGCGATGTGCCCCAGGGTCGTGGCGGTCAGCAGGCCGTTGCCGGACAGATAGCCCCACACCTGCGAGCCGGACACCCCGCAGGCCGCCCCGCCGCCGGCGAACAGATTCGGCAGTGCCGTGCCGTCGCGGCGCAGCACCCGCGCGTCGGCGTCGATGCGCAGGCCTCCCTGGGTGTGGAACAGCGCGCCGGTCACCCGGACCGCGTAGTAGGGAGGCTGCAGTTCGGGTTGTCCGGTGAAGTCGCGGCCGAACGGGTCGGTCGTCTCGCCACGGGCGCAGCGCGCGGCGTGCTCCACCGTCTGCGCCAGCGCCGCGATCGGCAGGTCCAGCGCCGACGCTATGGCATCCAGATTCTCGAACCGCCGCACCGCCCCGGCCTTGTCGGCCGCCCGGTAGTCGTCGAAGCCGAGGCCAAGGTCGTGCAGGCGCTGGTCGTACAGGTTGAAAGCGATGCCGTCCGGTTGGGCCAGGACGCTGACCGCCTGCTCGGAATAACCGTGATGCTCGTCGGAGAACCGCCTGCCCTCGCGGTTGACCTGGATGCCGCCTTCCATCATCAGCGCCCAGGTGATCAGCACGCCGTGCGGGTGGGCGACCGAGCCGTGCCCCTGGTAGGCGGTCATGTGCACCGCCTCGCCGCCCAGGGTCTCGCCCCAGCGCACTGCGTCGCCGCGGTTGCCGGTGTGGCCGAAATACAGCGCGTCGGCCATCTCGGGGATGTGCGTGCGCACCATTGCCGGATCGCCGCCGTAGCCGTTGCAGGCCAGGACCGATGCTTGGCAGCCGAGATCCTCGCCTCCGCCGTCCGGGCGCTCGATCCGCACCCCGCCGATCCGGCCGTCGGTGTCGGCGTACAGGGCAGAGACCCGGGCGTTGCCGACAATGTCGACTCCGGCAGCCTCGGCGGCGTTCAGCAGCGCGCCCAGCAGGGCAGCACCGGTGCGCTCGGGATGGGCGTGCATGCGCCGGACGCTGTGGCCGGGATACAGGAAGCCGTCGAGCAGCACGAACGGCAGCCCCCATCGCTCGGCCAGCCAATCGATGGTCCGGCCGGAGCGTCGGCACACCGCTTCGACGATGGCCGGGTCGGCCTGCCCGCCGTTCTTGCGCTGGATGTCGTCCGCCATTAGCGCAACCGGATCCTCGATGCCGGCCGACGCCTGAAAGCGGGTGCCGCAGGCCGGGATGAAACCGGAGGACAGCGCGGTCGATCCGGACGGCACCGGGTCGCGCTCCAGCACCACCACCTCGCAGCCGGCGTCGCGTGCCGTCAGGGCCGCGATCAGGCCGCAGGCCCCGCCGCCGACCACCAGCACCGGGGCTTCGGCGGTGAAGTCGGCCTCGGCCAGGGGCCGGACGGTCATGACCCGGCGGCCTCGAACGCCGCGGTCGCCTGGTCGACGCTCCAGATTTCGGCGACCGGGCGCAGGGCGGCGATGGCGGTGTCGTGGATCTCCGGGGTGAAGGCGGCACAGCCGTCCGCCAGCACGACGGCGTGGAAGTCGCGGACATGGGCGTCGCGCACCGTCGATGCCACCCCGCCGTTGGTGACGATCCCGGCGAACACCAGGGTCTCGATCCCGGCGCGGCGCAGCACCCATTCCATCCGGCTCATATAGAACGCCGAGAACGCCACCTTCTCGATCTTGAAGGTCGAGGGCTTCAGTTCGTCTACAAGGTCATGGCCCCAGCCGCCGGCCACGAAGTCGCCGGCCCGCAGGAACGGCCGGATCTTGAGCAGGTGTTCGCTGATGTAGGGCTCGCCGTCCGGGCCGTGCACCAGGGTGAAATGGGTCGACATCACCGGGCTGCCGGCGCTCCGGGCGGCCTGGACCACCGGCGTCAGCCGGGCCGGCAGGGCGGCGATCTGGGCGACCTTGGCACCGCCACGGCCGTACGCGCCATCGGGGTGGATGAAATCGTTCTGCAGGTCGACAAGCACCAGCGCGGTATGCTTCGGATCGGCAATTCCGTGGCTCACGACGGCTCCTTGCGGCGGACCATCAGGTTGCCGAAGCGGTCGACTTCGGCCTGCAGGTCGGGCTCGACGAAGATCGTGGCGTCGGATTGTTCCAGAACCGCCGGTCCGGGAATCACCGCTCCGACCGGAAGGGCGAGGCGGTCGAAGATCGCGGCGTCGTGCCAGGCGCCGTCGACGAATACCGGACGACGGCCGCGTGCGGCGGCCTCCACCGATCCGTCCGCACCCGGCGCCAGGATCGACAGGCCGAACTTCGGCCGGCGGCCGACGGCGGTCACCCGCACGTTCAGCACCCGGATCGGCAACCGTTCCAGCACCCTTCCGTAGACCTCGCGATAGCGCGCCTCGAAGGCGGCCCGCACTGCGTCACGCTCGATCCCCAGGCCATCGGACCCACCGTCGCCGTCGCGGATCGTCAGTGGCACCGCCACCGTGTGGGTCTGGCCGAGATAGGACATGTCCAGTTCGACCAGGGTCTCGCGGCCCTCGAACGCGACTCCGGCCCGGTCGAGCAACGCCTGCCCCTCGTCGCGGAACGCCGCAGCCTCGTGGTCCACCGCGTCGATGTCGACGGTGTCCAGGAGGCCGTTGATGGTGCGCACGAAGTCGTGGCGCATGTCGGCGATCACGCAGCCGAGGGCGCTGGTCACCCCGGGGAAGCGCGGCACCAGGGCGCCGGCCAGGCCGACTTCCTTGATCAGGGCCCCGGCGTGCAGCGCACCGCCACCGCCGAACGGCATGGCGACGAAGCTCTTGGGGTCGTGGCCGCGCTCGATCGAGACCAGCCGGATCGCGCCGGCCATCCGGCTGTTGGCGACCTTAATGATCGCCTCGGCCGCGGCCATCACCGACAGGCCGAGCGGCTTGCCAACGGTCGTCTCGATCGCCGCTTTCGCAGCCTCGACGTCGAGGCGGGCGAGCTTGCCGCCGATCGGCCGCTCGGCGTTGATCCGGCCGAGCACCACATTGGCGTCGGTCACGGTCGGCCGATCGTTGCCGAGCCCGTAGCACACCGGGCCGGGGTCGGAGCCGGCGGATTCCGGGCCGATCTGCAGCAGTCCGCCACGGTCGACCCAGGCGATCGAGCCGCCGCCGGCGCCGATGGTGGTGATCTCGATCATCGGCTGGCGCACCACCATGCCGAAGTCGATCGAGGTCTGCGGCGTCAGCGCGGTCTGGCCGTCGACCACCAGCGACACGTCGAAGCTGGTGCCCCCCATGTCGCAGGTGACGATGTTCGGGAATCCCGCCGAGGTGGCGATGTGGGCGCCGGCGATCACGCCGGCCGCCGGCCCGGACAGCGCGGTGCGGATCGGCACCCGGCGCGCGGTGTCGACGGTCATCACCCCGCCGTTCGACTGCACGATCAGCACGTCGCCGGCGAATCCGTCGCCGCGCAACGCGTCCTGCAGCCGCTGCAGATAGTTGGCGACCACCGGTTGCAGGTAGGCGTTCAGGGTGGCGGTCGAGATCCGCTCGAACTCGCGGATCTCCGGCAGGATGCGGTGCGATCCGGTGACGTGCTCGTTCGGCCAGACCGCCCGCACCGCTTCCAGGGCGGCTTCCTCGTTGGCGGTGTTGGCGTAGGCGTTGATGAACGCCACGGCCACCGCCTCGCAGCCGTCGGCCAGCAGCCGTTTGGCCGCCGCCGTCACCGCGTCGAGGTCGACCGGGGTGTGGATGCTGCCGTCGGCCAGCACCCGTTCCGGGACCTCGAGCCGCCGGTCGCGCGGGATCACCGGTTCGAACTGACCCCACAGGCCCCAGGTGGTGGGCCGGTCGCGCCGGCGCATCTCCAGCACGTCGCGGAAGCCGGCGGTGGTGATGATGCCGGTGGCGGCACCGCGCCGCTCCAGCAGCGCGTTGGTGCCGACCGTGGTGCCGTGCACCACCGTGGCGACGGCACCGACCGTATCGACACCGGAACGGATGCCGGCCAGGAAGCCCTGGGACTGGTCCGGCCGGGTCGACGGCACCTTGCGGATCTCGCCGGTGCCGGTCTGCTGGTCCAGGATGAACACGTCGGTGAAGGTACCGCCGACGTCGACCCCGATGACGTAGCGGCCGCTCACGACGCCGCCCTCGCGCTGCGCAGGGTCTCGGTTGCGGTCCGGTCGAGCGTCAGGTCAGGGTCAATCGAAACGCCGTAGTCGACTTCGGCCCGACCGCGGCTGACATAGCCGAGGCGCACGTCACGGGCCACCTGCTCGGGGTCGCGCTCCAGCGGGGCGCCGTAGCCGCCGCCGCCAGGACTCTCGATGCGGACATGCTGGCCCTGCCGCAGCTTGATGCCAACCATCTTGGATGCCATCGGCGGGCTGGCCTCACCGGTATCGGTGTCGAAGAAGAAGGCGTTCATCGCAGCGTCGGCGCCGCCGGCGATGCCTTTCGGTGGGTGCCGCCCGCGGTCACCGAACAGGAACGCCTCGCCGGATTTTTCCAGAAGCTCGATCTCGTAGATCGCACCCAGGCCGCCGCGGCTCCGGCCCGGTCCGCCGCTGTCCGGGCGCAGCGCCCACTGGGTGAAGCGGATCGGATAGGCGGCCTCCAGGATTTCCAGCGGCGGGATGGTCGCGGTCGAGATCGGGGCGTTGCCGTGATTCAGGCCGTCGCCCTGCGGGTGGCCGCCGTGACCGCCGCCGAAGAACGAGAACATCACCCAGCGCCGCCCGTCGGCCCGGTGCCCGGCCAGCGACAGGGCGTTGATGGTGCCGTAGGCGTGGCCGTTGCTGCGCGCCGGGTCGGCCTGGGCGATCGCGCTGAACACCACGTCGATGATCCGCAGGATGGTCTCGGTGTAGCCGCCGACCGGCTTGGGTGCGACCACGCTGAGTAGGGAGTCCTCCGGGATCACGAAGGTGATCGGATCGAGCACGCCGGCGTTGGCCGGCACGTCGGTGAAGACATGCTTCAGCGCCACGTAGCAGCAGGCGACGGCGGTCGAGCGGGCGATGTTCACCGGACCCTGGCAGGCCTTGGCCGAGCGCGAGAAGTCCAGGGTCATTCGGTCGCCGGCGATCGTCAGGTCGAGGGCGATCCGCAACGGCTCGTCGACGATGCCGTCATTGTCCAGCCAGTCCTCGGCCGAATAGGTGCCGTCCGGCAGTTCGGCGATGTTGGCCCGCATCAGCTGTTCGGCCCGTCGGCGCAGCTCGACCAGGGCTTCGCGGATGATCGCCACACCGTACTCGTCGATCAGCGCGTCGAGCCGGCGGCCGCCGAGTTCCAGGGCGCTGAGCTGGCCGTTCAGATCGCCGTACAGCGATCCGGGCTGGCGCGAATTGCTCTGCAGAATGTCGACGATGTCCTGGCGGAAAATGCCGCGGTCGTACAGCTTGACCGGCGGGATCAGCATGCCTTCCTGGAAACACTCGGTGGCGGCCGGGTTGTAGTTGCCGGGCACGTTGCCGCCGACATCGTGCCAGTGCCCGACCGAGGCCAGGTAGCAGACCAGTTCGCCGTCGCGGTAGTACGGCCGCACCAGCCGGAAGTCCGACAGGTGGGTGCCGCCGTCGTACGGGTCGTTGAAGATGTACAGGTCGCCCTCGGCCATCCCGCCGCTGCGCGCCGCCTTGTCGATCACCGCCCGCACCGCGAACGCGTTGCTGCCGACGAAGATCGGCAGGCCGGACTTGCCCTGCACCAGGGTGTCGCCGGTTTGCGGGTCGTACAGTCCGTGCGACGCGTCGTGGGCTTCGGCGATGATCGGGTTGAAGGCGCTGCGGAACAGGGTCGCGTCCATTTCGTCGGCGATCTGCTCCAGCCGGCCCTTCATGACCGCCAGGGTGACCGGATCGATCATGCATCGTCTCCGAAGTTCGAGCCGTCATAGGCCTTGCCGCGCGCCAGGAAAGCCGGGGTTTCGATCAACTGGTTCAGCGAATCAAACAGGTTCATCCGCTCCAGGAACGGGCCGGTGCCGCCGTGGGTCTTCAGGCTTCCGTAGTACTCACCCAGCAGGCGCGACAGCGCCCGCACGGTGCCGCCGGGGAAGATCGCCAGTTTGAAGCCGATCTCTTGCAGCGTGGCGGCGTCGTGCAGCGGGGTGTGCCCGCCCTCGACCATGTTGGCCAGCAGCGGAACCCGGCTGCCGAACCGGGCGACGATGCCATCCATCTGGTCCCGGTCGCGCGGCGCTTCGACGAACAGCACGTCGGCCCCCGCCTCCAGATACCGCTCGGCTCGCTCCAGGGCGGGCTCGTAGCCTTCCACCGCGATCGCGTCGGTGCGGGCGATGATCAGGAAATCCTCGCTCTTGCGCGCGTCGACCGCAGCCTTGACCTTGCCGACCATGCCGGCCGCCGGAACCAGGGTCTTGCCGGCGAGGTGGCCGCAACGCTTCGGCATGGCCTGATCTTCAAGCTGGATCGCCTGGGCACCGCAGCGCTCGAAGCTGCGCACGGTACGGATCACGTTCAGGGCGTTGCCGAAGCCGGTGTCGCCGTCGACGATCACCGGGGTTGCGACCCGGTCGGTGATCGCAGTCAGGGTGTCGGCCACCTCGGCCATGCCGAGCAGCCCAATATCCGGCATGCCGTACCGGGTATAGGCGATCGACGCGCCCGACAGGTACAGCGTGCCGAACCCGGCTTGCGAGGCGATCAGCGCCGACAGTGCGTCGTAGATGCCGGGGGCAACCACCAGTTCGTCGCCGGCCAACTGGCTGCGGAGCGTGGGAAGCGGTGCGCTCATGTCGACGGTCCTCGCGCCTGGGAATTCGACGGGTACGGGCAGGCCCGACAGGCCGTGCTACTCCACCGCGTACAGCTTTTCGAGGGCGTCGTAGGACGCCTTATCGACCAGACGCTGGCGTTCATCGAAACCAGCCAGCCGATCCTTGACCGCATCCAGGCCGCCGTCGCGCTTCAGCGCGCCAAGCACTTCGCCCATCGCCCGCATGGCGGCCTGCAGCGGGGTGTTGGCGTACAGCACGATTGAGAACCCGATGTCGGCGAGTGCCTGCTGCGGCAGCAGCGGTGTGCGGCCGCCGACCACCAGGTTGGCGACCTGGGGCACCGACAGGCGTTGAGTGATCGTGCGCATCTCCTGCTCGGAGGTCGGAGCCTCCACGAAGGTCATGTCGGCGCCGGCCTCGATGTAGCGCTCGGCCCGTTCGATGGCGGCGTCGAGACCTTCGATGGCACGGGCATCGGTGCGCGCCATGACCAGCAGGTTGGAGTCCTCGCGGGCATCGACCGCGGCCTTGATCTTCGACACCATCTCGGCGACCGGGATCACGCCCTTGCCGTCGAAATGACCGCATTTCTTGGGAAACACCTGGTCTTCCATCTGCACCGCGCAGGCGCCGGCCCGCTCCAGCACCCGCACCGTGCGGCGGGTGTTGACGGCGTTGCCGAAGCCGGTGTCGATGTCGACGATCATCGGCAGGGTGCAGATCTCGCCGATCGCCTCGGTGGTGTGGGCCAGTTCGGTCAGGGTCACCAGGCCGATGTCCGGTACGCCGAGCAGGGTGTTGGCGATCCCGGCGCCGGTGACGTAGATCGCGTCGAAGCCGACATCCTGGATGACCCGGGCGGTCAGCGCGTTGGCGGCACCCGGCACCAGTATCGCGCGGCGCTCGTTGACGGCGGCGCGCAGACGTTTGCGCCGATCGGAGATCCGGTCACCCGAAGCGCTGCCACCTGCCATCGTTCACTCCCGTCCCGGCTGCTTGAACGTCTTGTTCCCGTTTGTCGGTCAATAAACGATGACTCATGGGTTCCGTCAACTGTTGACAATTTACGGAACGGCGTTGGACGATCCGCCGGTTCATCGTCGGTCGAGCGCGTCCGCGCCGGAAGGAAAATCGTGGCTGTCTCAAGCGCCACCTGCCGCATGCTGTCGACCAGTGGGATCCTCGGTTACGGATTTCCCGAGAGTTCGCTGGAGCTCGGAATGGCGCGCGGCATCCATATGCTGGGCGTCGACGGCGGCAGCACCGATCCGGGTCCGCACTATCTCGGCTCCGGCAAGACCCTAAACTCCCGCCGGGCCATGCGCCGGGACCTTCAGCTGATGCTGCGCGCCGCCCGCAAGCACGGTGTGCCGCTGGTCATCGGCACCTGCGGCGGGGCCGGTGGGGCCCCGCATGTGGCGATGACCGCGGACATCGTCCGGGCGCTGGCCGCCGAAGACGGTCTGCATTTCCGCCTGGCGACCATCGACGCCGAGCAGGACAAGGCCACGTTGAAGCGCGCCCATGGCGAGGGTCGGATGGCCCGCCTGCCGGGCGGTCCGACGCCGGACCCGGCCGCCATCGACCGGTCGGAGCGGATTGTGGCGATGATGGGGCCCGAGCCGATCGCCGCCGCCCTCGATGGTGGTGCCGAGGTGGTGCTGGCCGGGCGTTCCAGCGATCCGGCACCCTGGGCGGCACTGGCGATGCGCAATGGCTTGCCCCCCGCGCCCGCCTGGTACGCCGGCAAGATGCTGGAATGCGGCGCCACCCCGGCGGTGCCGAAGGGCCATGATTGCCTGCTCGTCGATGTCGATGGGGACAGCGTGATTCTGGAGCCGGCGGCGCCGGAGCGGCGCTGCACACCTTCGTCGGTCGCTAATCACAGCCTGCATGAGAACCCCAGCCCGTGCATCCATGTCGAGCCGGGCGGTATCCTCGACACCACCGATTGCCTGTTCGAGGCGGTGTCGGATCGGGCGGTGCGGGTGTCCGGCATGACTTGGCAGAAGCAGCCCTACACTGTGAAGCTGGAAGGTGCGGAACTCGCCGGCTACCGCGCGATCACGGTATGCGGCACCCGCGACCCGCTGCTGATCGCCACCCGCGACGACTTCCTGGCCCGGGTGCGCGACGCCGTCGCCCAGAAGGCGGCCGCCCTCGGGGTGGAGCCTGACGAGTACCGTCTGATCATCCGGCGCTACGGCGTAGACGGGGTAATGGGGCCGGCCGAGCCGTTGCGCGACGCCCGCCCACACGAGATCGGCTTCGTCATCGAGGTCGTTGCTTCAGACCAGGAAACCGCCGATTCGGTGCTGGCACTGGCCCGGGTCACCATGCTGCACACCGACTTTCCCGGCCGGTTGTGCCGCGAGGGCAACATGGCGTTCCCGTACTCGCCGTCCGACATCTCGACCGGACCAGTCTACCGGTTCTCGGTGTTCCAGACCATGGCGCTGGACGATCCGCTGGCGCCGTTCCCGATTCACTACGAGGACTTGTGATGGCGGCGATCCGGGATATCGCGAAGGTCTGCAAGAGCAAGAACGCCGGTCCGTTCCAGTTGACCATCGACGTGGTGTTCGAGACCCGAGCCCAGTACGACTCGGTGGCGGCGACCGGGGTTCTGAACGCTGAGCTGATCGGCCGTCTGTACGGGGTGGAACCGGACGAGGTTCTGTTCACGCCCTACCCGGCGGGGCTCGCCTTCAAGGCGACGATTCCGCGGGCGATCCCGGCCGGCGACCTCGGCGATACCGACGTCTACGGTTGCCAGCAGCACGCGCCGCTGCTGGACGTGGACATTCCGGTCAACTGGCCGGCGGCGGAGCGTTGAGGCGGGGACGGTGAGTCAGTTTGCGGTCATGACCTCAGGCGACGTCGCTGGCAGGCGTGGCTTCGCTTGCCATGTGGTGCTCCAGGCTGGCCCGGCTGCTTTGGATGTGTGCGCGCATGGCGGCCTCGGCGGCGTCGGGGTCGCGGGCTTCCAGCGCTTCCAGCACCCGGCGGTGCTCCTCCAGCGCCTGCTTCGGGCGGCCGGGGCGGGTGCTGAGCCGCTGACGGTACAACCGCAGCAACGAATACAGTTCCTCGTCGAGCATCTGGAACAGCCTAGCGTTGCCGCTGGCCTTGACGATCCGGTAGTGGAAATCCAGGTCGCCGCCACCCTGGAAATAGCCCCGGCCGCTGACCACGGCGTCGTCCTGGGCGTGCTGCTCCAGCATCTTCTGCAGGCGCTTCAACTCGGCCGGCTTGATCCGGGTGGCGGCCAGCCGGCAGGCCATGCCCTCCAGGCTCTCGCGGATCACCAGCAGGTCGATCAGTTCGTCATTGCGCAGCGAGATCACCCGCGCGCCCAGGTTGGCCACCCGCTCTACCAGGTTGCGGCCCTCCAGCCGACCGATCGCCTCGCGCAGCGGGCCGCGGCTGATGCCGTAGCGCTTGGCCAGGGTGGTCTCGCTCAACCGTTCTCCCGGCTTCAGTTCACCGGTCATGATCGCCTGCTCCAGGCGCTCGAACGCCAGGGACGACAGGTTGGCGGAGACCAGGGGTTGCGCGAAATCGGTGTGTGCCACGTGTCTGTTTCCTCGCTCGGTCGCGGGCATTGCCCCGCCTTTGTCTTGTCAGCCGCCGGTCGGCTGCGTCTTCATGTGCCCGGCCACCTCGCCGAGCGTTGCCTGCCAGAGGCCGTCGAAGTCGGCGATCCGGTCCAGCGCCTCGTTCAGGTAGCGGATGCGGTGCGGCATGCCGAACAGCCAGGGATGAATGCCCAGGCCGAAATACCGGCCGGACGACGCTCCCTCGGCATGGAGCACCGACAGGGCCTCCTCGATCAGCGCCGGATAGCGCTGGGTGAAGACCCGGCGGTGCCACAGCAACTGCACATCGTCCCATTCCGCCTGACTGGGGATCGAAATCAGAGAGGGCTTGGTGGTCATCCGGTACGGCTGGTCGTCGTTCGGCCAGTCGGCAACATACTCCAAGCCGGCCTCGGCCAACAGTTGCGGCGTGCGGACCGTCTCGCCGTAGTCCTGGGCGACCCAGCCGCGTGGCCGGGAGCCGGTCGCGTCGGCCACGGCCGCGATCGCCTTCTCGATCAGGTCGCGCTCCTGCCGTTCGGTGAGCTTGGCCGTGACCATGCGGGTGGCGTGGGTGCCGTGGGCCGCGAACTCCCAGCCGCGCCGCCGGCACTCCTCGATCAGAAACGGATAGCGCTCGCAGGCAGCGGCGTTGACCGCGACGGTCGGGCGGATGCCGTGCCGGTCCAGCGCGTCGAAGATCCGGAAGATGCCGACACGGTTGCCGTATTCCCGCAGGGTGTAGGCGCGGAAGTCGGGCCGGAAATCGCCCATCGGATCCTTGAAGCGGGGGTCGCGGACGGCGGCCGCCGGCGGGTCGAGCTCCCAGTGTTCCAGATGCAGGATCACCGCGAACGCCACGCGTGCGCCATTGGGCCAGGACATCGGCGGCCGGTTCGGCAGGGCCGAGAACGGGTACAGGTCGTGGTCCATGCCGGGTGCGCGGAACGACGGCATGTCAGGCCTCCTCGCCCGGCTGTTGTGCCAGGTACCAATCGGCGATCTGCTTGCCGGTGGCCAGCCACACCCCGTCCCGCTCCACGATGTGGCGCAGCGCGCGTTCCAGGTGCCGGATGCGATGCGGGTGTCCCATGATGTACGGGTGCAGCGCGATGCAGACCACGCGGCCATGCTCGGCACCCTCGTCCCACAGGGTGTCGAAGTGATCGGTCACCATCCGCGCGAATTCCTCGCCCTCGAACGGATGGCGCCAGACCATCGCGTCGTTGACGTCCATCTGGTACGGCACGGTCACCAACTGGCCGCTGCGCACCCGCATCCGGGTCGGCTGGTCGTCGTGGTACCAGTCGCAGTAGTAAGTGATGCCGGCTTCGGCGACGAGGTCGGGGGTGTTGTGGGTGAAGGTCGCGGCCGGCGAGAACCAGCCGGCGAGCTGTTTGCCGGTGAACCGCCGGTAGGTCTCGACGCAGTCGGCGATGATCGCCCGTTCGTCGTCCTCGGCGAGGCCCCAATGGTACTGGGTGTTGTAGACACCGTGGCACAGCACGTCCCAGTCGCGCTCGATCATCGCCTCGCAGATCTCGGGGTAATGCTCCCAGTTGGCAATGTTGAGGGAGACCGTGCACGGAATGTTCAGCCGGTCGGTGACCTCCATCATCCGCCACAGCCCGACCCGGTTGCCGTAGTCGCGGGTGCCGTAGCCCAGCACGTCCGGGTGCGGCATGCGCGGCCACGGGTCGCGCGGCCCGATCGGGTCCGGCCGATATTCATAATGCTCCACGTTCGGCACCACCCAGACGGCCACGCGGGCGTCGTTAGGCCAGCGCAGGCGTGGGCGGGTTACGATCGGCGAATACGGCACGCGCTCAGCACTCATCGCCGCCCTCCAGGATTGGGCACCGGCAGGCGCCGGACAGTAGAGGAGAGAATTCCATGACCAAGATCGACCTGAGACTGGCGGACGGTGACGTGCTGCTGCCCGGCGTGGGCTTCCGCCGGGTCGACGTGCTGGTCGCCGACGGGCGTGTCGCGGCGGTGACCGAACCCGGTGCCGGTCCGACCGCCACCGAAACGATCGCGCTCGGCGGCTTGACGGTGCTGCCCGGTGCCTGCGACGTGCACCTGCATCTCGGCCACGGCAGCGACATCTCCCGGCCGCGCCAGCCCTCGGACGCCGATACCGAGACGGCGGCCGCCGCGGTCGGTGGCGTGACCAGCTTCATCCCCTATGTGATGAGCACCACGCCGTACGCTCCGCTGTTCGACGAGTTGAAGTCGATCACCGAGGAAGGCGCGCGCATCGATTTCGGCTTCCACTTCGTGATCAGCACCGACGAGCAACTGGCGGAACTGCCGCGCTACATCACCGAGTTCGGGGTGCCGACCGCCAAGCTGTTCATGAACATCCGCGGCGACGAGGGCGCCCGTCTCGGCCTGCCCGGCACCGACGACGGCTTCCTGTTCAGGCTGCTGGAAGTGCTGAAGGCCCATGGCGGCATGCTGTGTCCGCATCCGGAAAACATCGAGGTCGCCTGGGTGCTGCGCGACCGGGTGCTGGATGCCGATCCGGCGGGAGCCGGCGGGCTCGCCACCTGGAACGCCACCCGCCCGCCGTTCGTGGAAGCCGATGCGATTCGCCGCGCGACGTATTTCGGGCGGGTGGTCGGCGCACCGGTCTACACCGTCCACACCTCGTCGGCCGAGGCTCTGGCGGCCGCGGTCGAACAGCGCCACCAAGGCAGTCGGGTCACCATCGAGACCTGCACTCACTACCTGACCCACGACACGACCAGTGCCGTCGGCGCGCTGGCCAAGGTCAACCCGCCGCTGCGCGACCCGGCCGACCGGGAGGCGCTGTGGGAGGGCATCCGCAACGGTGACATCGACACCGTGGCGACCGATCACATCCACCGCCCGGTATCGTCGAAGGATGGCGGCATCTGGAAGGCCCAGCCGGGCTTTCCGGGGCTCGATGCGTTCCTGCCCGCATTGTTCAGCGAGGGCCACCACCGCCGCGGCATCCCGCTGGAGCGGCTCGCCGACCTGGTAACCGCGAATCCGGCCGACGCGATGGGTCTGTCGCCGCGCAAGGGCCGGATCATGCCGGGTGGCGATGCCGATTTCAGCATCCTCGACATGAAGTCGCGCTGGACGGTGGAGCGCTCTGGCCTCGCCACCGACGCCGGCTACTCGGTCTATGAAGGCCAGGAGATGACCTGCCGGGTGGTGCACACCATCGTGCGCGGCGCCTTCGCGGTGCGGGACGGAAAACTGAACGACGGCGCGCGCGGCACCGGCCGCTTCATGCCCCGCCGCCTCACCTGATCTCCAGGCGGTCGGCGCGCCGGTGCGGCGCCTAGCCACGGCGGTACCGGGCGGCGTACAAGCGGCCGGCCAGAATGTCCGAACCGTCCAGCATGGTCGCGTCGGAGGAAACCTCACGGCCGATACCGATCTCCCGCTCGGCGATGAACCGCTCGGCCAGCCAGCCTTGCACGGTTGCTGCCGGCAGCGGCTGAAACGGCCCCTGATTCGGGATCTGCGCGCGGGATTCCACGTCGTGCCAGTGCCGGCCGTAGTCGGAATCGAGGTTGCGAATGCTGGCGACCACATGTCCCCCCGGCTTCAGCACCCGGCGCACCTCGTCGAGCATTCGTTGCGGATCCGGCATGTGTTCCAGTACCTGCGGCAGGACCACGGCATCGACGCTGGCATCGGCATGGGGCAGGACGCCCTGCGGCATCAACTCGGTGTGCAGGCGGTCCACCGGCAGCTGTTCCTGGCGGAAACGCTCGACGATGAAGGTCAGGTTGTGCGGCGACAGTTCCGCCAGATGGAGCTCGACCTTTGGGTTCAGCCGGCGGCGGAGTTCGACGCTGTAGGTTCCGCCCCACGGCATCACCTCGACGACGCGTGCGCCCGTCTGCAGGTCCGGCAGCAGGTCGAGTTCGACCTTCGTCGCGGCACCCTGGCGCCGCGACACGTAGACCCCGGCCAGCGGCGACTTCGCCCACACCGAATAGCCGCGGAAGTCGCCGATCTGTCCCCAACTCCACTGCCGTGGGTCCCAGAGCGCGAACGGGTTGTCATCGTTTCGGATCCGGAAGAATGGATACTCGTCGGCCAGCTTGACCGGATAGCGGGTCACCGCCGGCCGGTCGAACCGGTTCCAGGAGTGCACCTCGGTGAACGGCCGGCGCGGCGCCTTCATCGGCGGCGCCGACGGCCGCGGTCGGCCGATCGCCAGCGCGCCCTGGATCTCGAAGGTCGGCGGCACGCCCATCATCTCGGCCAGCGCCACCTTGTCGCCGATCCCGGCGTTCCAGATCGCCGAGAATCCGCGCAGATGCGCGCTCAGCATCATGTGGTAGGCGGCGCCGGCGACCGACTGCACCACCGAGAAATTGCCGTGGGTCCAGCCCTTCTGGAAGCACAGGTAGATCAGCGCCGAGCATTCGGCGAAGTGATGGTTGCCGCCGGAGATCTCGTGGGCGCGCAGCTTCAGCGCCGGATCGTCGATCACGATGAAGTGCCATTGCTGCTGGTTGCAGGACGACGGTGCTTCGGTGCCGTCCCGCACGATCTCCGCCAGGACCGAGCGGTCGATCGGCGAGCCGTCGAAATCCCGACAGGAGCAACGGGTGGCGAGTACGTCCAGGATCTCCCGCCAATCGGGTCGACGCGGTGCCAGCGCCGTGGCGCCGACAGGTTCCACCGTCATTGGTGCGTTGGCGGTAGCGCCCTTGGACATCCTGTTTTTCTCCCGTTTGCACGGGTATTCCAACCCGCGCCATCCTTGTTCCAGCAATGCGTTGACAGCAGGCCGCCGCACCGCAAAAATGTCAACAGTTGACCGATTGTCGTGGTTGCGCTCAGGCTCTGCCCCGGCGGTTGATGCGCTCTTTCGTTCGTGATCCTGCAAGGTGACGGGACGAGATGCCGGTCGACGGTGATCAGGGGACTTAAGAAGCCAGAGCGTCTACGGGGAACGGAGGTAAGCAATGAACAAGCCAATGCGCATGCTCGTCCAGGCCGCGGTTGTGCTTTCGACGGTGTCGATCGCCACTGCAGCCCAGGCCGAAGCCGAATTCAAGCTGCGCTGGGGCCATTATCTCGGCAACAGCAAGTTCCTGAAGCCCGAGCAGGACTTCGCCAAGGCGATTGAGGAACGCACCAAGGGTCGCGTGACGATCGAGATTGCCTACGCCGGCGCGCTCGGCAAGGGCAATGAGGTTCTGACCCTGGCCGGCCGCGGCGCCATCGACATGGCCTCGGTGGTTCCAGGCTACTACGCCGACCAACTGCGGTTCTGGAAGGCTTTCCAGATCCCGTTCGTGTTCAGCTCGCCGAAGCAGGCGATCGAGGTGTCGATCGCGTCCTACAAGGAACTGCCGCCGTTCAAGGCCGAACTGGACAAGATGAACGTGCGGTTCCTGTTCCATCAGCCGCTCGGCCAGTACTACCTGACCGGCCCGTCGGCGGATTGCGACTCGGTGGACGGCCTGAAGGGCAAGAAGGTCCGCAGCTTCGGCGCCGATATTCCGCAGGTCCAGGGTGCGATCGGCGCGGTCCCGGTGACGATCGGCGTCGGCGACATCTACGAGGCGCTGCAGCGCGGCTCGCTGGATTATTCGTTCCTCAACCCGGGCAACATCGAAGCCAACAAGCTGTATGAGCCGGGCAAGTACAGCTGCGGCCCGATCATGTCGATCGCCGGGCACCTGATTGTCATCGGCAACCGGACCTGGGATCGTCTGCCCAAGGACATCCAGGACATCTTCCTCGACCAGGCAGCCAAGAGCCAGGCCGAGTACATCCCGTTCCTCGACGCGATTGAGGGCGAGGCGATGGAGAAGATCAAGGCGGGCGGCGGCATCTTCAAGCCGTTCCCGGCCGCGGAAATGGCGAAGTGGCGCAAGGCCTCGCCGGATCTGCTGGCGGCCTGGGTCAAAGGCATGGAAGCCGACGGTCGCGGTGCCGAAGCCGCGGCGGTCGCCAAGCGGTGGCGCGAGTTGACCGCGAACTGATGCGGCGACCACACTGATCCCCGGCCGGTGCCCTTCCCGGGCATCGGCCGGTACCTTTTGAGGAAGGCAGCATCGCTTCCATGACGGTGATTGCGAAGATTCTGGAACGGTTGGCCTTGGGTGTCCTTCTGGTGGGCGGTGTCGGCATGCTGCTGTCGATGTTCCTCGGTACTGCCGACGTGATCGGGACCCAGATGCTGGGCCGCCCGGTGCCGGGGGCGCTCGAGATTACCGAGAGCACCATGGTGCTGATCGTGTTCGGGGCGCTGACCTACGGGCAGATCCGGCGCAGCCACATCCGGGTCGAGTTGCTGTACACACGGTTGCCGCCGCGCGGGCGGGCCGCCCTGGATGTCCTGGCCGACGCCTGCGGATTGCTGTTCTTCGGCCTGCTGTTCTGGCAGGCGGTCAACGAGGCGCAGTTCAGCATGCAGATCGGCGAGGCTACCGACGGGCTGATCCGGTTCCCGCTGTATCCGGCCCGCATCATCCTGGCGACCGGCACCGGCCTGCTGCTGGTGCGCCTGGTCCTTGACGTGATCGTCGATACGCAGCGGCTGATCGACGGCACCGAACTCGAGGTTCCGGTCGATCCGGCGTACGCCGATCTGATCGCCCTCGACGCCAAGAAAAACTAGAGCAGCAGAGAGGTAGCGCGGTGCTGGATCCGGCCACGACGGGCGTCATCGTTACGGTGGTGCTGTTCGTCATGCTCGCCCTGGGCGTGCACATCGGCGTCTCGCTCGGTCTCGGCGGCATTCTCGGCATCTATCTGGCGATCGGACCGGATGCGGCATGGGCGCAGTTGGCGACCATTCCGTTCAGCACCACCAATTCGTTCACGCTGGCGGTCATCCCGCTGTTCATCCTGATGGGATCGCTGGCCACTCAGGCGTCGCTGACGACGGATCTATACCGGGCTGCCTACGCCTGGATGGGCCGGCTGCCGGGTGGGCTGGCGATCGCCACCACCATGGCGTCGGCGGCGTTCGGCGCGGCCTGCGGGTCGACCATCGTCAATGCCGCGGTGTTCACCCGGATGGCGATGCCGGAGATGGTGCGGTTCGGCTACGACAAGCGGTTGAGTGCCGGCTGCATCGCGGCGGCCGGGACCCTGGCGTCGCTGATTCCACCCAGCATCCTGATGGTGGTCTACGCGATCATCACCGAGCAATCGATCGCCAAGCTGCTGATGGCCGGTCTGGTGCCGGGGCTGCTGTCGGCCGGCGTGTTCGTAACCGGCATCGTGGCAATCGCCTACTGGCGGCCGGAGCTGTGCCCGCGTCCCGACATCCAGATCCCGTGGAGCGAGCGCTGGGAGTCGCTGAAGCACATCTGGGGCATCGGATTCCTGTTCGTGCTGGTGATCGGCGGCATCTATTTCGGCTGGTTCATCCCGACCTACGCCGGGGCGATCGGCGCGTTCGGCGCGTTCCTGATCGTGCTGGGCAAGGGCCGGTTGTCGCGCGCCGGCATGGTCGACACCTTCAAGGATGCCGGCACTACCACCACGGTGATCTTCATCATCGTGATCGGCGGCATGCTGTTCGCGCGGTTCCTGACCTACACCGGTCTGATCTCGGGGATCTCCGACGCTCTGCTGGCAATGGAGCTCAACCCCTATCTGTACCTGCTGTGCTTCGCCGGCCTGTATCTGATCCTCGGCATGTTCGTGGAGCCGATCGCGATCATGGTCATGACCCTGCCGATCATGTTTCCGATCCTGATCGGTGCCGGGTTCGACCCGATCTGGCTGGGGGTGATCTCGGTCAAGCTGGCGGAGATCTCGCTGCTGACGCCGCCGGTTGGGCTGAACGTCTACGTGGTGCGCAGCGCCTCGCCGATCCCGCTCAGTCTGGAAGAGGCGTTCGCCGGCGTGACGCCGTTCGTGCTGATGGACGTGTTCACGCTGGGTCTGCTGATCGCGTTTCCGGCGATCTCGTTGTTCCTGCCGAACCTGATGAGCTACTGACCGGTCGCGCGCAGCGCTTGAGTGAGCGGGCCGAGGTCGGGCGCACGATCGAGGCCGAGCACCGCCGCCTGAACGGCTGCGGCCGCGTCGGCGGTCAGCGTCCGACCGGCGTTGGTCGCGAACTTCGCCAACACCGCATCCGTGGCAACCGGCCGTCCGGGAGCGCCGCGCACGTCGTCGACCCGGGCTTGACGCACTGAGCCGTCGGTCAGGCGCGCCTGGATGACGGCTTCGAAGCGTTGCGGGAACTGGTGCCCTTCCATCGGCCGCCAATCCATGCGCCGCGCCACCGACACGATCGCCGGCGCCGGCGGGGCGGCAAACGTGTCGATATCCATCCGGCCGTCCACCAGCAGGGCGGCGAGGCAGTAGGCCAAGCCCCATTTGCCGTCGTAGCCGCTGGCCGGATGCTGGCGACGCTCCCACGGCTCGCAGATCAGCGGCGCTTCCGGTTGCGGCACTTCGCAGGTCAGTGACGCCAGGGTGTCGACGGTCAGCCCGCCGTCGATCAGGTCTTGCAGCGCTTCCAGGAACGGGTGGATGTAATGGCAGCACGGATACAGCTTGAAGGCGGCGTCCGGCAGGTGCCAGACAGAGCCGAGATCGTCGAGTACCCGGTCAAGTCGACCCGGCGCTTCCGGATCGCGGGCGAACGCCGCCAGGAAGCCGAAGCGGCCCTCCAGGATGCTGGCCGGTCCGGTCATGCCGGACTGGGCGAGGGCTGCGGCCGCGATTCCGGTGTGGGCGGCCCATCCGGGGTGCAGCGCCTTCACGGTGCTGCCGTCGCTCAGGAACTCCATCAGGCCGGACGCCTGGCTGCCGGCGATACCGATTGCCGATACCGCGGTGCCCTCATCCAATCGCCCGACCGCACTGGCGGCAACCGCGCCGCCGATAGCGCCGCCGACCGCCGAGATCTGGAACCCATGGGCCTGGAACGCCCCAGGCGCTGACAGACCGAGGCGGATCATCACTTCCCAGGCGGCCAGATAGCCGGCCAGCAGGGTCGCGCCATCGCCGTCGGCTTCCTCCGCGGCCGCCAGGGCGGCCGAGGCTGCAACCGCGCTGCCATGCACCACCGAACGGGTGTGGGTGTCGTCAAATTCGAGCGAATGGATCAACGATCCGTTCAGCAATGCTGCGGCCGTTGCGGTCATCCCATTGGAATTTCCGAGTCCGGTCGACCGGCCGGTGTCCCCGCCGATCCGCCGTGCCGCCTGGGCCCAGCGTTGCGAGAGCGGAACGGTCGACGCCGCCAAACCGACGCCGAGCGCGTCCAGGAGATGCAGTTTGGCGGCCTCGATCACCGGCCCCGGGATCTGATCCAGGCCCAAGGTCGTGGCGAACTGGGCAATGCGCCGGGCGGTGGTCATGCCTTGTCCTGGATCTCGGCAGCGGCCCGCAGTCCGGCGATCCGGCCGAGGCCAAGCGCGGTCAGCAGTCCGTTGCCCGAGGCGTAGCCGCCGGCGCCGGTCTGGCCGCTGATCCCGACCGCGGCCCCACCGCCGGCGAACAGGTTCGGGACCGCCGTGCCGTCCGGGCGCATAACCCGGGCACTGGAGTCGACCAACAGACCGCCCTGGGTGTGGAACAGCCCCGGCTTGACCCGCACGATGCCGAGCGGCGGCTGCAGCGGGGCAAGGTTGAAATGCGTACGTCCGAACGCATCCGGTGCCTCGCCGCGCGCAGCAGCGTTATAGGCGCCCACCGTGGCTGCCAGGCCCTGCGGGTCGAGTTCCATGGCGTGTGCCAGAGCCTGCGGCGTGTCGGCCCAGCGCACGCCGCCCATCGCGGCCATTTCGGCGTATTCTTCCTCGTGCTCGGCGACTTCGTGGATGCGCCGGTCGTAGACCGCGTAGGCGAACTCGCCCTGTGCCATCACGTTGGGCGCGAAGCCGGAGTAGCCGGCGTCCTCGTTGCCGAAGCGCGTGCCGTCGGCGCTGACCAGGATCCCGCCCTTCTCGATCGTGGTCCAGGACAGTAGGCTGCCCTGCGGGTAGGCGACCGCCGCGTAGCCCTGGTAGGCACCCATGTTGCCGAGCGCGGCGCCGACCTGTTCGCCCCAGGCGACCGCCTCGCCGGTGCTGCCGAGTGCGCCGAAGTAATCGGCGGCGGCAATCTCCGGGCACCAGCGGGCTACCATCTCGCGGTTGCCGGCGAAGCCGTTGGTCGCCAGCAGCAGCTTGCGGCAGGCGATGGTCTCGCCGCCGACCCGCGCGCCGACGACAGCGCCGCCCTCGACCACAAGGCTTTCGGTCGGGTTGCCGACGGCCAATGGGATTCCACGATCGCTAACAAACCGCAGCAGGTCGTCGACCAGGTCCTGGCCGCGACGCGAGCGCGGGGCGTGCAAGCGCGGAACCGAATGGCCGACGTGCTTGTACTCGGTGATCAGCCCCATGCGGGCACCGAGGCCGTCTATCAGCCATTCGACCAGCGAAGCCGATTGTTCGGCCATCAGCCCGGTCAGCGGATCGGCGTCGTGGTGCCCGCTGACGCCCATCAGGTCAGTGACCATCCGGTCGGGCGAGTCCGCGATGCCGGCGTCGCGCTGGTAGCGGCTGCCGGCCCCCGGCACCGATCCGGTGCTGAGCGAGGAGTTGCCGCCGGGGCGGTCCAGCTTCTCGACGATTGCCACCTGGATCCCGGCATCGTGGGCGGCGACTGCAGCAGCCAAGCCACAGGCGCCGGCGCCGACCACCAGCAGGTCGAGCGTGTCGTCGGCGCTCACGGACGAGCGCCCTTGGTCATTTCCGCGACCGTCCGGTCCCAGGGGGCGGACAGCAGCGCCGGATCCAGCGCAACCAGGCGTTCCAGCAGCGGCGCCATCGCCGGGTACGGTACGGCTACGATGCCGCGGATCTTGTCGCGGATCACCGACGGGTCGAACGGTCGGTCCGGTCCGCCGCGCGCGCTCAGGCATTCCTCGGTCACCTTGGCGCCGTCGGCAGTCTCGACGGTAACCCGGGCCGGCCGGTCGTTCGGCCATTCCGGTTCCGGATCGAACGCCCCGATCGACACGGTCTCGCGCAAGGCGGCGGTTTCTCGGTCGCGCAGGGTCGAGGCGTGGAACGCCTCGGCGCCAGCGTGCCCGTGGCGGGCGGTCGAGGCCAGGATGTGCTGCATGGAGAATTTGGCGGCCAGGGTGGTCGCCGGGTGCACGTTGTCGAGCTTCTGGCCGCGCCAGTGGGTGTCGATGTGAATGGCTTTGACCGCCGCGCCGCCGCCAGGGACCTGCTCCAGGGCCGCCAGCATCGCCTCCACGGCCGAGTGTGCGTATTGGCAGCAGGCGTGCAGCTTGTGATAGCCGTCGGCCAGCGCCCAGGAGGAACCGAGCTCGATCGTCAGTTCTCCCGGGTGGGTTTCGCCACCGAACGCGGCGGCATAGACGTCGTGCAGGCTCTCGGGTCGCCCGGTAATCCCGAAGCTTGCCCAATCGACGGCGCGCAGGCCGGACCAGGCACCGACGCCCGGCCAGACGTTGCGGACCAGCGCCCCCTGGACCGTGTGGTTGAACGGTCCCGGTACCACCATGGTGGCGGCCGAGCCGATGGCCGCCGCTGCGGTTTCGGCCGGCAGGCGGCGCAGGGCGGCAACCGTGGCGGCTGCGCCGACCGCCGCCAGGCTGCCGTGCGGGTGCAGCGTTAGGGTCGACCAGGTGAAGGCGCGGGCCACCCGGGCCGCGGTCTCGTATCCGATCGCGAGTGCGCGCAGGGTGTCTTCGCCAACCGCGCCGATCGCCTCGGCCTCGGCCAGCAGGGCAGGCACGCAGTACAGCCCGGCGTGGCAGATCACCCGGCGGTAGCCTTCGTCGAGTTCGCACCAGTCGGCGGCACTGCCGTTCGCGGTCGCCGCGGAATACCGATCAAGCCTCTGGCCACGAGCGTTGAACACGGTGGCCTCGGCCGCGCCGGACGAACGCGCCATGCCGTCGTGCAGGCCGATCAGTTCCGGCTCGTCGCGCGCCGCCACGATGGCGGCGAGGTCATCGGCCAGCACCACGGCGGCGCGGCGCTGGATCGCCGGTGGAATGTCGGACCAGCGCAGCGTCGAGGACCACCGGGTCAGGCTGGCAAGGCCTTCTGCGATCAAGTTGGCGTCGGATGGGCTCGGCGTGGGGCCGTCCATGGCGTTCACTCCCCGGCTGCGCGTGACGCGCCGCTGCCGGCCGCCACCTTTTGCAGGGCGGCGATGGCGTCGGCGGTCGGCATGACGTCGGCGTATTTCGCGTTCATGTCCCACAGATTGGCGGCGTGCGAGGTCGGGCTGCGGTCGTAGACGCATTCCTGCGGCACGATGACCTTGAAGTTATAGGCGAAGGCGTCGCTGACCGAGGACCGCACGCAGCCGCTGGTGGTGCAGCCGGTGACGAACAGGGTATCGGCGCCCAGGTCGATCAGGTGGCTGACGAGCGGGGTACCGAAAAACGCGCTCGGGTGCTTCTTTGGCAGCAGCACGTCGCCTTTCTGGGGTGCGACCTCGGCGACGAATGCGTAGCCCTTGGCGTCGATCGTCATGATCGACGGCACCTTCTCGGCCAGCCGTCCGGAATCGGTGTCGGCGTTCTTCGGCGCCACATGCGGGTACAGCACCGGCAGGCCGAGACGACGGAACTCGGCGAGCAGCGGGGCGATGTGATCGACCGCGGCCCAGCCGACGTCTCCGCAGGCGGTCGGGTACTCCTTGATGGCGTCCCAGTAGGGCAGGCGCTTGGTTCCGACGGTGCGGTACTGGACGTCGATGATCAGCAGCGCCGGCCGCGCGCCGACCCCGCCGGAGCGACCGAATCCGGCGGCCTCGTAGCGCCGCTCCTCCTCCTCGGTGATGACGCTGCTCCAAGGGCGCATTGTGGCCTCCCAATCGATGATTCGACGGCGGAAAATTGTCGACAGTTGACGGAGCGTCCGGCGCGTTGTCAAGATACCGGCGGCGCGCTTCCGCCGTTTCCCGAACGCTGCTGACCGGTGGACCGACCCATGCAATTGCCGAAGCACGATCGCTACGACTACGTCCCCCTCAGCCGCCGGCCCGACTACTCCTGGCCTGACGGCAAGCGCCTGGCGGTGTGCTTCTGCAACAACATCGAGGTGTTCGGCTTCCTGTCCGGGCTCGGCAGCGACAGCACGGTGTTGAACGCCCCGCAGACCACCCGCAACTACGCTTGGCGGGACTACGGCAACCGGGTCGGCCAGTGGTACCTGTTCGACCTGCTCGACGAGATGCGGGTCCCGGCGTCGCACAACCTGAACTCGCTGCTGCTGGACGATTGCCCGGAGATCGGCGAGCGGATCCGCCAGCGCGGCGACGAGGCGGTCGGGCACGGCCGCACCAACGCCGAGCGCCAGGACGTGCTGAACGAAACCGACGAGGCCCGGTTGATCGCCGAGTCCACCGACGGGATCGCCCGTCACATCGGGATCCGGCCCAAGGGCTGGCTTGGCCCATACCTGGCGCAAACCCCGGTCACGCTCGATCTGCTGAAGGAGGCCGGATACGACTACGTCATGGACTGGCCGGCCGACGACCAGCCGTTCTGGATGCGCACCCGCTCCGGCCCGCTGCTGTCGGTGCCGTACTCGATCGAGCTGAACGATTCGCCGGCCATGGTGTTCCGTCAGCATTCGGCGCGGGACTTCGAAGATATGATCGTCGACCAGTTCGACGAGATGCTGCACCAGTCGGCCAAATGGCCGTTGGTGTTCACCGTGGTGATCCATCCGTTCGTGATTGGTCAGCCGTTCCGGCTGCGCGCCCTGCGCCGGGCCATGCAGCGGATCCTGGCCAAGCGCGAACAGCTGTGGATCACCACGCCGGGCGAGATCGCCCGCTATTGCGCCAGCCTGCCGGCCGGGATCATCCCGGGATCCTGATCCGCCCGGCCCACGGGTCGACGATCCGCGACACCGCCTCGGCGGCCGCCAGCAGCGCGCCGTCGGCGAACCGGAACCCGACCAGCTGAACCGCCAGCGGCAGGCCGCCCGGGCCATCGCCGGCCGGGATCGCCACTGCCGGAACGTGCAGCAGGGTCCACAGCGATTGCAGGATCGGGCTGCCGGTGTGGCTGTCGCTCAAGACATCGGCTTCGCCGGAGGCAGCCAGGGTCAGCACGGCGTCGACGTCGCGGTAATGACCCTCGAACGCCACCCGGCTGTGCGCGGCATAGTCGAGGGCGGCTTTCAGGTCAGCCGGGCTGATGCCGGTGCGATTCTCGGCGTGGCTGCGCAGGCCGTCGTGCAGGCGGTCGCCATAGGCTCGGGCGTGCGGCAGGAAGGCGGCCCGGCCCTCGCCGCGCATCACCGTTTCCTTGGCATCGTTGAGGTTTCGCAATGAATTGGGCAGTTCGCGTGCGATGACCGTGGCTCCGGCCGCTTCCAGTTTCCGCACGGCGGTATCGAGGGCAGCGTGGGCGCCGGCGGATGCAGTATCGGCATAGGGAGTGCGGCACACCGCGACCTTCAGACCGCTCACTTCCCGAGCTGTTTCGTTCGGCAACCCGCACACCGAAGCGACCAGCGCCAGATCAGCGACGCTGCGGCCGTACCAGCCGATGGTGTCGAGCGTTGCGGCGTACAGCTTGGCACCCTCGCGGCTGACGGCACCCCAGGTCGGCTTCATGGCGTAGACGCCGCAATAGGCCGCCGGGCGGATCACCGACCCACCGGTCTGAGTCCCCAGGGTCAGCGGGACCTGCAGGTCGGCGACCGCGGCGCCGGAGCCACTGGACGACCCCCCGGCAGTGCGTGCCGGGTTGTGGGGGTTGAGGGTGCGCGCCAGGCGGCCGCCGGACGCGAACTCGATTGTGTCGGTTTTGCCAAGCGGGATACCGCCGGCGGCGCGGAGCAAGGCCACGGTCCCAGCGTCATCGATGGCGACCCGGTCGGCGTGCAGCGGCGAGTTGTGGGTGCCGGGCAGGCCGGCAACGTCGATCACGTCCTTCACCCCGAACGGTACGCCGTGCAGCGGACCGCGCCGGGTCCCTGCCGCCTGTTCGGCGTCCAGGCGGGCGGCGGTGGCCAGCGCGCCGTCCCGGTCGACGTGCAGCCATGCCCGAACCATATCGTCACGGGCGTCGATCTGCTCCAGGCAGGATTGCACCAGCACGCGGGCAGTGAGCGTCCCCTCGGCGATCGCCCTGGCGGCTTCGGATGCAGTCAGGTGTGCCGGCGTCATTTGGTGCTCCTCGTCGACTGATCGCGACTGGCGTCTGGGGCGAACACCAGCGCCGATTCCAAAGTGTCCGGCAGCGGGCAGGGGAGGCGGGCAATGCTCTCGGCCATGCTGTGCCGCAGCCGCGTGGCCCGGCCGTCGCGTGACGGGGCTGACGGTGGTTGGGCGTACCGGTCGGGCAACCGGTCCGGATCGGAGGGCCGTCGGTCGCCGAGCCCGACCAGGGGCTCCAGCGCGGATGCGATGCGGATCAGGACGCCTTCGCCGAACGCCGGGGCCGCCAACTGGACGTTCAGGGGCAAGCCGTCTGGGTTGAGCCCGGTCGGCAGGCACAGGGCCGGCAGGCCGGACAGGCTGAACGGCCCCATGGTGGAATCGCCGGTGAACCGGATGCAGCCCCGTTCGTCGTCGAGCCGGGGTGCGGTGGTGGCGGTGCCGAGGCACAGCAGGGCATCGCAGCCGGCCATCGCATCAACGACGGCAGCCGACAGCGTACGGCGCCAGCGCAGGGCGTCGAGGTAGTCCGCGGCGGATACCCCGGCGGCGGCTTCGAGTTTGTCGCGCAGGGCGGAACCGATCGGTGCCTTGGGGTCGTCGAGCCAGCGCCGGTGGATGGCGAAGCTTTCGCAGGCGTTGATGATCCGCCCGCAGGCCCGGAAGTCGCGGGCGCTGTAAGGCAGGATGCGTTCGACCACCCGCGCCCCGAGCCGCGCGAGCGTAGCGACCGTCCGTTCGAAGCTCTCCGCGACTGCCGGATCGGCTGCCGGATCGGAATCATGGGAAGGGCGAACCACGGCGACGGTCAATCCGGCCGGGGATCCGATGGACTGCGCCGACGCGGTGAAGATGGCAGTCGCGCTGCCCGGATCGGCCGGATCGAACCCGGCGATCGCCTGCAGCACCAGCCCGGCATCCTCGGCGGTGCGGGCCAACGGGCCGATGTGATCCTGGGACGGGCAGTTCGGCAGCATCCCGGTGCGCGGCACCAGACCATAGGTCGGCTTCAGTCCGACCAGCCCGCAGGCGGCGGCCGGCAGCCGTACCGAGCCGCCGGTGTCGGTGCCGATCGCGAACGGAGCCATGCGGGCGGCAACGGCCGCTCCCGCCCCGGTGCTGGATCCGCCGGTGAAGTGGTCGGGGTTCCACGGGTTGCGCGCCGGCGCCATCGGGAGGTCATCGTACACCGCGCCGGTGCCGGTCCCGAACTCGTAGGTGTTCAGCTTGCCGAGCAGGATGGCGCCGGCGTCGCGCAGCCGCCGGTGGACCGTGGCCTCGGGGCCGTCATCGATCGGCAGTCGCGAGTTGGCGCGGGTCGGCATCTCGGCGGTGCGCAGGATGTCCTTCAGGCCGTAGGGGACGCCGTGCAGCGGACCACGGCTGTGGCCATCGCCAATTTCGGCATCGGCCCGGTCCGCCTGGGCTCGGGCTCCTTCGGCGTTGACGACGACCCAGGCGCGCAGGGTGGAGTCCAGTCGTTCGATCCGCTCCAGGCAGGACTCGACGAGCGTTCGCGACGTCAGCGATCCGGCGGCGATGGCGCGGGCGGCCTCGGCCAGGGACAGATGGCAAGGATCGGGCAACGGGACCTCCGGAGCGCCGCGACCGAATGGGGCGGATCCACAGAGTCAGGTCCGACCCGATCAAGCTGTCAACAGTTTGCAGACTTCGCCGGTGCGGATCGGCATGGATTAGCTCTGTTCGGTCAGGACGAAATCGGTCTCGACCGACCAGTACGGGTTCGACACGCCGAGTTCGGCGGCCTTGACCGGGTCGTCGCGGTGGACGAACGTCCGGATCAGGCTTTCCTTCACGCCGAACACCGCGTCCTCGGTCAGGTAGGGGTCGTCGTCGACGAAGATGTGGGTGGTGACGGTCTCGTAGCCATCGGCCGAGACGATGTAGTGCAGGTGCGCCGGCCGGGTGTTGCCGCGGCCCATGGCGCGCAGCATCTGGCCGACCGGCCCGTCGTCCGGGATCCCGTAGTAAGTCGGCTTGACCGAACGGTACCAGAGCCGGCCGTCGGCGCCGGTCCGGAACACCCCGCGCAGATTGTGCTCCGGCTGAATGCCGGGCTGCTGGCTGTCGTAGAAGCCGTCATGGCTGGTCTGCCAGGTATCGACGACGGCGCCCTCGATCGGGTTGCCGTCGGTGTCGACGACCTTGCCGGTGACCACCAGCGGCTCGCCCTTGCCGTCGTCGGAGATGGTCGCGCCCATCGGGCGGGTCGGCGCGTTCTCGACGTGGAACGGTCCGAGCACGGTGTTCTCCGTGGCGCCGGTCGGCCGGCGCGTGTTGATGGCGTCGACCAGCATCGACACGCCCAGAACATCGGACAGCAGGATGTACTCCTGGCGCCGGTCGTCGCACATCTGGCCGGTGGCGGTCAGGAACTGGATCGCCGCCATCCACTCGTCCTGGGTCGGCTCGACCTCCTTCACCACGGCGTGCAGGTGCCGGATGACCGATCCCATGACCTTGGCCATCCGCGGCGTGCCGGTCCCACTCATCCGCTCGATCACGACATCGGCGGAATTGGCCTCGGTGAAGTAGGTGATGTCGATGTCTTCTCGCACCGAATCGGTCATATGCAACCTCCCCGACTTCCAGGTGAATTCGACCGTGGATCCAACCTTAATACCGGCGCGGAGATGGCTGGTCCACGCCGAGCACCCGGATGCGACCGGCGCCTATTCCGCAGGGCGGTGCAGGGCTGCCGGGGTGACGGCGCTGTCAGCGGCGGTCTCGCGGCTTCGGGACAGCAGGGTGTAGGCGGTCGGCACCACGAACAGGGTCAGGACCGTGCCGAAGGTCATGCCGCCGACGATCACCCAGCCGATCGCCTGCCGGCTCTCCGCCCCGGCGCCATGGGCCAGGGCCAGCGGCACCGCGCCGCCGACCATGGCGCCCGTGGTCATCAGGATCGGCCGCAGCCGCAACGTGGCCGCTTCGACCACCGCGTCCCGCACGGATTTGCCGTCGTCGCGCAGGCGGTTGGCGAACTGCACGATCAGGATGCCGTGCTTGGTGATCAGGCCGATCAGGGTGATCAGGCCGATCTGGCTGTAGATGTTCAGGGTGCCGCCGGTCAGGTGCATCGCGCCGAGCGCGCCGGCCATCGACAGCGGTACCGTCAACATGATGATGAACGGGTCGACGAAACTCTCGAACTGCGCCGACAGCACCAGATAGATGAAGCCGAGCGCCAGGATGAAGATGAAGACGAGGCTGGCGCCGGTTTGCTTAAACTCGCGCGAGATGCCGCCGTAGTCGTGCCGGGTGCTGGCCGGCAGGATTCGGTCGGCGGTTTCCTCCAGGTAGGTCAGGGCCTCGCCCAGCGTGTAGCCCGGGGCCAGGTTGCCGGTGATCTTGGCGGCGCGCAGCTGGTTGAAGCGGTTCAGCGCCTTCGGTGAGACCGTCTCCTCGACCGACATCAGGTTGGTCAGCTGCACCATGCTGCCGTCATGGCCGCGGACATAGATGTCCTGCAGGTCGCCGGGAGTGCGCCGGTCGCCGGGCGCCACCTGCACGATCACGTCGTACTGCTCGCCGTTCGAATTGAACCGGGTCACCTTGCGGCCGCCCAGCAGGGTCTCCAGGGTCCGTCCGACCGTCAGCACGCCGGCGCCGATGTCGGCAATCCGGTCGCGGTCCAGTTCGACCTCAATCTGCGGCTTGTTCAGCTTCAGGTCGCTGTCCAGGTTGACCAGCTTGTCGTTCGCCGACACCGCCTCCAGGAACTGCTTCACGTACAGGTCAAGCTGCTCGTAGGGCTCGGCGGTCAGGATCAGGAACTCGATCGGCCGGGCGCGTGGGCTCTGTCCGAACGACCCGGGATTGTTCACCGACGCGCGCAGGCCGGCGACCTTGCGGATTTTCGGCTGCAACTGGCCGGCGATGTCCATCTGCGAGCGCTCCCGCGTCTCCCAGGCATCAAGTTGCGAGAACGAAATGAAATCGGTCACTTCCGGCGAGCCGGAAATGATGAAGTACCGGCTGACCTCCGGGACCTTGGTAAGCAGAGTCTCGACCTGCAGCCCGTAGCGGCTGGTGAAGTCGATGGTCGAGCCCTCCGGGGCCGAGCCGGCGATGAACAGCACGCCGCGGTCCTCGATCGGCGCCAGCTCGGATTTCAGCGACGTCAGCAGCAGGTACGAGCCTCCGGCGACCGCGATCACCATACCAACGATCAGCCATCGGACCGCCAGGGTGCCGACCAGCAAGCGCCGGTAGCCGCTGTTGAGGGCGTCGAGCCCGCGTTCCAGAAACCCGGCGATCGGCCCGGGTTTCCCATGGTCGCGCATCAGCTTGGAGCACATCATCGGGCTCAAGGTCAGGGCGACCATGCCCGACACCAGCACCGCCGCCGCCAGCGTCAGCGCGAACTCCGTGAACAGCTTGCCGGTCCGGCCCGGCGAGAACGCCACCGGCGCATACACCGCGGCCAGGGTCAGGGTCATCGCGACGACAGCCCCGGAGATTTCGCCAATGCCGACGATCGCCGCACGGAACGGCTTCATGCCGTTCTCGATGTGACGGTGGATGTTCTCCAGCACCACGATCGCGTCGTCGACCACCAGGCCGATCGCCAGCACCATGGCCAGCAGGGTCAGAGTGTTAATAGAGAACCCGAGCGCATACATGAAGGCGCAGGCCCCGATCAGCGACACCGGAATGGTCACCAGGGGTATCAGGGTGGCGCGGACGTTGTGCAGGAAGAAGAAGATCACCAGGACGACCAGGACCACGGCCTCGGCGATGGTCATGAAAACCGCCTCGATCGAGCGGTCGATGAAGATCGACTTGTCGTAGGCAACCTCGGCGTTCATGCCGGCGGGCAGGTCGTGCTGGATGTCGGGCATCACCTCGCGCAGCGCCACCGAGACGTCGAGCGGGTTGGCTACCGCCTGTTTTACGATGCCCAGAATGACGGCGTTGTCACCCTTGTAGCGGGTGGTGCGGCGCTCGTCCTCCGGCCCGATCTCGACGCGGGCCAGATCGCCGATCCGCACCGCGAAGCCGGAGGCATCCTTCACGACGATCCGGCGAAACTGCTCCGGTGTCGTCAGGCCAGTGCGTGACAGCACCGTGAACTCGCGGTCCAGGCTCTCGATCCGCCCCGACGGCACCTCGACGTTCTGCTGGCGCAGCGCGCTCTCGATGTCCTGGACCGTCAGGTCGTAGGCCGCCATCCGGGTCCGGTCGACCCAGATCCGCATGGCGTAGCGCCGTTCGCCGAAGATCCTGACTTCCGCCACGCCGGGCAGGTTCTGCAGCCGGTCACGGATATAGCGGTCGGCGTAGTCGGAGATTTCGATCGGGCTGTGCCGGTCGCTGGTGAACGCGATGAAGATGATGGATTGAGCATCGGCCTCGACCTTGGCGATCACCGGCTCGTCGACCTCGTCGGGCAGACGACCGCGCACCCGGCTGACCCGGTCGCGCACGTCGCTGGCGGCAACGTCGGAATCGGCACTCAGCAGGAAGCGTACGGTGATCCGGCTGGTCTCCGGCCGGCTGACCGATTCCAGGATCTCGATCCCCTCGATGCCGGCGATCGACGCCTCCAGGATCTGCGTCACCTGGCTTTCGATGATCTGGGCGCTGGCACCAGGGTAGTTGGTGGCGACCGACACCACCGGCTGGTCGATGTTCGGGTATTCGCGGACCGTCAGCCGGAAGAACGAGACGATGCCGACCAGCAAAACCAACAGACTGACGACGGTCGAGAACACCGGCCGCCGAATGAAGAAATCCAGCGTTCCCATGTCAGGACTTGCCCGGGCTCGGTCCGTTTACGACTTCAACCTGCGCGCCGTCCCGCAGTTGCTGGTGGCCGGCGGTGGCAACCACCGCATCGGCGGTCAGGCCGCTGCGCACTTCGACGAATCCTGGGAGGCGCTGGCCTATCGATACCGCAGTCCGAACGGCCTTGCCGCCGTCGATGCGGTACACGAACAACTTGCCTGCATCCTGAAACAGCGCTGACTCCGGCATGACGATGGCGTCCGGCCGTTGTTCGAGGACAATGCGGATGCGCGCGAACAACCCCGGCAGCAGGTTGCGGTCGGGGTTGTGGACCCGGGCGCGCAGGCGAACCGCCCGGCCGTCGACATCGACGATCGGGTCGACCGCCACGATCTCGCCGACGATGGTCTCGCCAGGCCGAGCGTCGACGGTCATCCGGACCGGCAGGCCGACGCGCAGGTTCGGCAGGTAGGTTTCCGACACTCGGAAATCGACCTTCAGGGGATCGATACTGGCCAACTCGACGATGCTGTCGCCCGGGCTGAGATAGGCGCCGGCGCTGATCGAGCGGAAACCGACCACCCCGGCGAACGGGGCGACGATTTTGGTTTTGGCGAGCCGCGCCTCGGCCAGAGTCAAGTTGGCGCGGGCGACGTGGAACGCGGCGGAGGCTTCGTCTCGAGATCGCAACGTTCCGGTGCCTTGGGTCGCCAAGGTTGACGCACGCTCGTAGTTGGCAGTCGCCAGATTGACGTCAGATCGGGCCTTCGCCAGTTCCGCGCTCAGAATGTCGGCGTCCAGATCGATCAGAACGGCGCCCGCTTCGACCCGGTCCGCTTCCTGGAAGTTGATGCGGGCGACCCGGCCGGGAATTTCCGGCGAAATCACCACCGACTCGTTTGCAACCAGGGTCCCGAAGGCCCGGATGTCCTCGACGATGGTGTCGAGGGTCACGGCGACCGCTTCCACCGCCACTCGGGCGCGTACCGGTGCTGGCGCCGGGTTGGCGTTCGCCGGAGCAACGGTCGATTGCGACTGGTGGAGGACGAACACGCCGCCGCCAAGCGCCAGCGCGATTGCCGCGCCTAGAACGACGGACCACCTAGGTGTTGCCATTGCCGGCTTGTCTCACAATGTGGGGTCTGAACCAGTGGAACGGCGTCGGAATCCTGAAGATGCTAAACCACGGAAATAGAAACATCATCTCATCATATCTTAAGGCTGATGCTGCGGGAACGGTCAACCGTCCACCATGGGCTCCTCTCGGGAATTGCAGAGGCGTGCGATATCGTGCCGGAGACACCGTGATCGCCCATTCATCGAAAGCATTGCAAATGCTATAAGCATTGGTTGCAATCCAGCGAATGAGATGTCACGGGGTCACTGCATGCCGGTTCGACGGGGAATCGTAATCGAGGATACCAAAGGTGACCGGGAGCTCATGCTGGAGCTCCTGCGTTCGACTGGAATAGCCGAAGTGACCGGTTACGCCGCGTTCCCGGCGTCGTTCGACCCGCCGATCAGCGACGACTGCCTGATCGTCCTGGACTTGGTCCTGGGCGCCGGAGTTGACGGCGTCCAGGCGCTGGAGAAGCTGGCCGCCGCGGACGTCCATCAGGCTCCGGTGATGATCGTCAGCGGGCAACTCGCCTCGATGCTGGGAGTGGTCGAGAGCTATGGTCAGGCGCTTGGGCTGAACATCGTGGCAACGATCGAAAAACCGATTCCGACCGACGCGTTCCAGAAGGTTCTGAACAGGCTGGGTGGCAACAAGGTCGCCTGAATCGCACGCAGCCGTCGACGCGTGGATTGTTAAGGTCCGGCGATCTGGTTTCGACCGTTTGCCTTGGCTTTGTACAAATTTGCGTCGGCTGCGCTCAGGCTTGTCTCAAGCGCGGTATCCATACCGACGATGGTGCATGAAGCGCCGAGGCTGATCGTCACATGATCGGCGGCAGTGGCGCCGGCGTGCGGGATTCCAAGCTGTGCCACGGCGGCTCGCATGCGCTCGGCGATTTCCCGTGCGCCCTCGGCCGGGGTCTCCGGCAGCAGGCATACGAATTCTTCCCCGCCGTAGCGCGCCAACAGGTCAGCCGGGCGATGCACGGTCTTGCGCAACGCGCCGGCGATCTGCCGCAGGCAGGCGTCGCCTTCCTGGTGCCCATAGCGGTCATTATAGTGCTTGAACTGATCGACATCGATCATGATGACCGACATCAACCGGGCGTGTCGGCGAGCCCGCTGCCACTCGACCGCCGCGTATTCGTCGAACCGCCGACGGTTAGCGATCCCGGTCAGGCCGTCCAGATATGCGAGGCTGGTCAGGTGATCGCGGTGGCGCTTCAGTTCCAGATGGGTGCGCACCCGGGCGCGGGTGATCGAGGCGTTGATCGGTTTGGCGACGTAGTCGACCGCGCCGAGGGCGAGCCCGGCTTCCTCGTCGGTCTGCTGATCGAGGGCGGTGACGAAGATCACCGGGATCTGAGCGGTGATCGGGTTATCCTTCAGGCGTCGGCATACTTCATAGCCGTCCATCTCGCCCATCACGACGTCCAGAAGGACGATGTCCGGCAGTTCGGCCTCGGCGGTTGTGATCGCCGAAGCGCCGTCGGTACAGAACAGGATCTCACCGTCATCTTCCAGAACCGCGGCCAGCAGATCGATGTTGGTCGGCTCGTCGTCGACGATCAGGATTTTCGGCAAGGCGGCTGCGTCAGGCATCGTCAGAACCTATCTCGATCCGATGGATGGCGGCAATTGCGCGCAACGCCGCGCGCGCGGCCGGGTAGTTCAACGCCCTGAGATCAGCGCCCAGTTGTTCGAGGTTAGCGGACGCTCGTTCGTCGCACATGGCCCTCAGGTCATCCAGTCGCCGCCGGACCGACATCCGGTTGGTGGCCAGGCCCTGGTCCATCTCCCGCATCAGATCGGCCAGTCCGGAGCGGTCGATGGCCGAAGCCGGCGCGGCGACCGCCCGGGCCGGCTCCTGCGGGGGCGAGAGTTCATCCAGGGCCTTGAACAGCGTCGCGTGCGCTCGTGTCAGCGCGTGCAGATCGGGTCGACCGGTATCGGCCTGCTTCAGCGCGGTTTCCACCACGCGGGCCTCGGCGGCCAACTCGTCGCTGCCGATGGTCCCCGCCAGACCGACGATGGTATGGGCGAGGCGTTGCGCCTCCGCGCGCTGGTCGCGGTCCAGCAGATCGCTCAGGGTCGTCGGGGCGTCCCGGTAAGTCGCGGCGAATTGTTGCGCCGCCCGCTGCAGTGCCTTCAACGGCAGGCCAAGGCGCTTGGATGCAGCCTCCAGGTCAAGCACCGGGGCCGCACCCTCCGGAGTCGGTTCTGCAGCGACCTCAGTTGCACTGTCTTCGGTGTCATCCAGCTGCGGGGTCTCGCGGTTTCCAGTCCAGCGCTCCAGGGTATCCAGGAGTTGGCGGACATCGACCGGCTTGGCCACGTGATCGACCATTCCGGCGGCCAGGCAACGTTTGCGCTCGTCATCGGTGACGTGCGCGGTCATCGCGATGATCGGGATATGCGCCAGTCGGTCGTCGGAGCGAATCCAGCGGGTGGTCTCGTACCCGTCAAGCTCCGGCATCTGCAGATCCATCAGGATGGCGTCCGGCAGCGGGCCGTTGCCGCGCAGCATGGACAGCGCAATCATGCCGTTGTCGGCGATCGCAACCGTGACTCCCACGTCCTCCAGGACCTCCCTGGCGATCTGCTGGTTGATTTCATTGTCCTCGACCAGCAGGACACGCACACCCTTCAGAGCTGGCCTGGGAACGGTCTCCGGCCCGCGGCCTTCGCCGGTGACCGCGTGGGCCCCCGCTCCGGCGTCCAGCGCATCGGCGATGCTGTCGACCAGCATCGAAACGTTCACCGGTTTGACCAGGACTTTGAGTATCCCGACTTCCCGTGCGTGCTCCACGACTTCGGCGCGCGAATGGGCGGTCACCATCAGGATCGACGGCACGGCGCCCGGCGTCGACAGTTCCTTCAGACGTCGCGCGGTTGCGATGCCGTCCATGCCCGGCATCTTCCAATCCACCAGGACAAGATCGAACGGTTGGCCGCGCAACTGCGCCTCGGCAAAGGCACCGAGGGCGGCAGGACCGTCGCCCACAGCCTCCACATCGGTGAAGCGCAGCCCTTTCAGGGTATCGGCCAGCACGGCTCGAGCCACCGCGTTGTCCTCGACAATCAAGGTCCGAATGGCCGAGGGGTCGATCTGTCGTGCCAGTTGGCGTTCGCCGTCGGCGCCGCGATCGCCGACCAGGATGGTGAAGCTGAAGGTGCTGCCGGCCCCGGGAGTGCTCTCGACTGAGATCGTCCCGCCCATCAGTTCGACCAACTGCTTGCAGATCGCCAACCCCAGCCCGGTACCGCCGAACCGGCGGGTGGTGGATCCGTCGGCCTGCGAGAATGCCTTGAACAGCCGCGCCATCTGCTCGTCGGTCATGCCGATTCCGGTGTCGGCGACACTGACCTGCAGTCGGAGTTGGTCCTCAAGGCGCTCGGTCGCTGATATCCGGACGACGATCTCCCCGGCTTCGGTGAACTTCAGCGCGTTCCCGATCAAGTTCAGCAGGATCTGACCCAACCGGTGCGGGTCGCCGACCAGGGTCCGCGGCAGGTCCGGTTCCGAGGAGAACACCACCTCGACCGGCTTCTGCTCCTGCCGGTCGGCAATTAGGGTCGCCACGTCCTGCAGGACATCGTCCAGGTCGAACTCGGTAGCCTCGATCGACATCTGGCCGGCTTCGATCTTCGAAAAATCGAGAATGTCGTCGATGATGCGCAACAGGATCAGCGACGATCTGTTGATCTTCTCCAGGTAGTCGCGGGCGTGCTCCGGCAGTTCCGACTTCAGCGCCAACCCGCTCAAGCCGATTACCCCGTTCATCGGCGTGCGGATTTCGTGACTCATGTTGGCCAGGAACTCGGCCTTGGCGCGGGCCGCTTTCTCGGCCTGATCGGTGGCCAGCGCCAAATTCTCCAGGGTGAACTCCCGATCAAGTTCCATGCCGAGCCATCGAGCGATCAGCTCGACGAACGCAAGGTCGCCGTCGGTGAACGGATGGGGTCGGGCGTCGTGAGCTGTGAAATTGACCGTACCGTAGACCGCATCGTTCACCAGCACCGGCGCGCCGATATACGCGTTCAACCCGAACTTCTGGTGGCATGGTTCACCGGCGAGCGCGCTGTGGGCAATGTCGTGGTAAGCCTTGGCGTGGCCGGCGTTGAGCGTGTGCCAGCAGTACGTAATGTCGAGTTCGAACCGGGTTCCGCGGGGACGGGCCGCTGACCGACCGACCGAATGCTCGACGACGTACTCGTCATCCCGTGTACGGCTCACCGCCCCCTGCTCCATGCCGAAGCGCTCCATGCCGAATTGCAGGATGCTCTCGATCCGTTGGTCGAGGCTCAACTCGACGTCGGTCGATGCCTGCTGGAACTGCTGCAAGCTGCGGGCGTTCAGCGCAAGCTCCTCGGCGTGCGCGTTGAACACCTCCAGGGTCTCGCTCAGGGCGACGATCTCGGCGACCCGGCTGCCGGTCCGGATCGTACCGCCGGTGTCGCCTCTGGCGACCCGGATCATCGCCTGGGTGATGCGGGCCAGCGGGGCTTGGACGGCCCTGAGAAGGATCCAGGCGATGATGCCGCTGGCCGTCAGGGTGACCAGGATGTTGATGACGATCCGCGTCCGCGACAGGTTGGCTACGAAGTCCAATGCTTCATCGATTCGCCGGGTGAGTGCGCTGGCGTTGCGGGCAACCGAAAGTTCCAGGGCGTGCAGCCCCGAAAGTGCCGGCCCATCGTCGACACGGACCTGCTGGTCGATGGTCGTCGAAGTTGCGCCGTCCGCGGTCATGCCCGCAACAATGTTGGCATTGGCAAAGTACTGGTCGAGTACGCTCTCGATGGCATTCAAGGCCGATTCTTCGTCTTGCGATGCACCGAGTGCCCGGTATCCGCTCAGATAGCGCCGGGCATCTTCGATCGACCTGTGGACGTCGGCGACGAGGTGCTTGTCGGACAGCAACACCAAGTCCTTGAAGTCTTCGATCATGCCACCGAAACCGAGCGCTCTGCGTAGCCGGTAGAGCATCTCAAGCTTGGTGCGGGGATTGCCATGTCTGCCGCGGCGCTCGGCCACCGCAGCGTCGAGGACGGTCAACGCGTCGAGGGTCGGCGCGGTGTTGAACGCAATGGCCGTTTCGATCACCTCGACCGGCACCTTGTCCGACCGCATCGTTTGCACGGTGGTCGCGTCTCGCTCAAGGCGAGCCAGGGTCTTCTCGATGGTTGCGAGCGCGGTCTCCTCCTTGGCGTCAGGGCCGGCAGAGCGATATAGCTCGATTGCCGCCCGTACACTGCCGGCCGATGCACGCAAGTCGACGAGGCTCGATGGTTCGCCCCGCAGCACGTAGTTCTTGAGGTTGTGGACCACGCCGCCGAACCCGAGATGATTGCCCAGGTCGACCAGTGCGATCGCCCGCCGGGAGCTGGCATCGCGATATCCCTGCCATTCTTCCTGGCTGTTCGCGACGAGGTCGGCGATCAGCTTCGCACCACTGATCACGACGACCGCATTCACCGCGATCAATGCAATCAAGCCGGCAGTCAATGTGCGGAGCGATACGATCACCGCCGGGTCTCCCTGTTGGTCGGCCGGTCCGCTGACCAGGCGACGATCGCCGAGTTGCGTCGTGGATTGCTGTGTATGACGGGCCACCGGCCGCGGTGCGCACCTGACAGAGTACTGACCCTAGCACTGGCACGGTGTTTGAAAAGTTAATGCTCGCCGGCTTTAAGCCCGCTCGCCGGCGGGTGCGTCTCGCCATTGCTGAGCCTGCTTCAGCGCCGCAGCCTGGGTTTGGGTCGCGAGACCCCGCAGACGGTCGAGGTCGGCCTCGCAGCGGTCGACATCAGAATTCTGGGCCATCTGTTCCATCTCGGCGGCGATCTGCATGAGGGCAGGCGCGCCGAAGTTCAGGCACAACCCCTTCAGGGAATGGGCCTCGCGGGCCAGGGTCCTTGCATCCCGGCTGGTGATCGCCGTTTCGATCTTGCCTTGGTACTCGACGATCGCTTCAGCGAAATCCTCCAGCATTGGTGTCAGGCGTTGCGCAGGCAGGACGGCCCGCAACGTCTCCAGGCGACCAAGGTCCAGTACCGTGGCGGCGCTGCTGTCGGCCGCCGCCGCCGGACCAAGGGCGGTCTCGAAGCCTGTTTGGTCGTCGTCGGCCGCTTTTCTCGACCAGAGCTGGATCACCTTGTCGAGGGCGTCGAGATCGACCGGTTTTGGCAGGTAGTCATCCAACCCGCTGGCGATCAGCGATTCCCTTGCACCGTCCATGGCGTGGGCGGTCATGGCGACGATCGGTGGGGTACGCTCGCCGAGCCTGGCGCGGATCCGTTGCGCGGCCTCGACACCACCCATCTCCGGCATCTCGATGTCCATCAGGATGAGGTCGAAACGTTCCCGCAGCGCCGCGTTGACGGCCTCGACCCCGGTTGCAGCCAGGACAACCGTGTGCCCCAGCCGGCCAAGGGTCATCTCCATCAGCATCTGGTTGATCGAGTTATCTTCGGCAACCAGGAGATGGCGGGGTAGGCTTGGCTCCAATGGCTCCAACTCCGGATCGATGGTCTTGGTTGCCGAGTTCGCCGGGCTGGGTGATTGGACGACGGTGGCCGTCAGGCTGGTCATAAGGTCCAGTGGTCGGACCGGCTTGTCCAGGACGTGGTCGAAGTCGGAGGTGCTCTGGCTCCGACCGGCGAAGTGGACATCGTCGGAACTGGCAAGCACCAGGCGGATTGCGGCGATCTCCGGGTCGTTCCGGATCCGGCGGCCGAGCTCGACGCCGGTCAGGCCAGGCATCCGGTGATCGAGCAGAACGATATCGAAAGGCCGGCCGGCCTGCTTGGCAATACGGAGGATGTCCTCGGTTTGTTCGGGATCGACGGTGGTCTGGACCTCGACGCCCCAGATGCCCAATTGGCGTTCGAAGATCTCAAGATTTAACGGCGTGTCGTCGACCACCAGGCACCGGAGTCCACGCAACCGCTCCGTATCGGCGGCTGGCTGAGCGTCCTCGTCGCTGACCGGCAGCGGGATGATCACGCTGAACGTGCTACCGGTTCCTTCGGTCGAGGTCACCGAGATGGTGCCGCCCAGCAGGCGGGTCAGCCGTTCGCAGATCGCCAGCCCCAAGCCGGTTCCGCCGAAGCGGCGGGACACGCTGGAATCCGCTTGGGTGAATTCTTGGAACAGCAGCGGCAGGGTGTCTGCGGGAATTCCAATGCCGGTGTCGATCACGTCGAATCGAACCTCGTCGCCGTCCGCCGGCTCCAGCCGGATGACGATAGAGCCGGATCCGGTGAACTTGACCGCGTTGCCCACCAGATTGATCAGGATCTGGCGCAGCCGCCCCGGATCGCCCAGCCGTGCGAGGGTCATCCGGGTATCGATGAAGCTGATGATGTCCAGGCCCTTGGCCTCGGCCTGCGGGCTCAGCAACTCGGCGACGCTGGAGATCACGTCGGCAAGATCGAATTCCACCTCCTCAAGGTCGAGTCTGCCGGACTCGAGCTTCGAGAAGTCGAGAATGTCGTTGAGGATCATCAGCAGGTTGTCCGCTGACTGCTTGGCCAGGGTAATCATCGAGCGTTGCTCGGCAGTGAGTTCCGATCGCAGGACCAGCCCGATCATGCCGAGGACTCCGTTCATCGGCGTACGGATTTCGTGGCTCATCATCGCCAGAAACCGGGATTTCGCCTCGCTCGCCGCTTCGGCTTCCTCCTTCGCCCGACGCAGTTCGTCGAGAGCTTCCTGCCGGCTCACCTCGATGCCGATCCAATGCGCGATCCGCTCGGCCAGGTCGCGCTGCCGGTCGCTGAATTCGACGGTCCCGGAGGTGCTCCCAAGGCTTAGCAAACCGGCGTCGCGACCGTCGACGGTGACGGGGACATGCAGCGGCGGATTGATCGGCAGCAGGGTGGTGTCGTCCCGCCCGTCGGCCTCGGCGCGCACGATGTAGCCAACTGAAACACCGGGTAGTGCAACCCCGCTGGCGGCGATGATCTGGTACCGTCCGTCGCCAACGGCTTTCAGGATCGCTCCGACATCGAGGCCGGTCATCTCCAGGGTCAGGTCCGTCGCCTTGGCCAACCGGTCCGCTGGGTCCAACGCATCGTTGCTGCCGATTTCCTGGAGGCGCTGCAGGGTTTCGGACACCTGCTTCTGCCAGGTGATGTCGACCCGGAACCCGACGATCTCGCCGTTCGGGGTCCGTCGTTCCCACACCCGGGCCCACCGTCCGTCAGGAAGGCGTTGCTCGATCGGACCTTCCGGATTCTGGTGCCGTTCCACCCGCTCGCGAACCCACGCCTCCGGTCCGTCGGGATGCGACAGGGCTTGCGGGTACTGACCCTGCTCGACGCCGTACCGGATACCGTCCTCGAACCGGGTGCCGAGCTTGATCAGCGCCCCGCTCGCTTTGTACATCTCGATGTAGGTCTGGTTGAACAGCGCCAGCCGATCGTCGGTATCGAACAACGCGAAGCCGTCCGGCAGGGCTTCGATCGCGCCGATCAACCGGTTGCGGGCCTCCTCTTCTCGGCGCTGGGCGATCGTGCGCGACTGCACTGCCTCTTCCAGCTGCCGTTGCTGTTTCTCAAGTACGGCTTGCGTCTCGGCGATCTCGGTGATGTCGGCCAACGTCACGACTAGACGGTCGGTTGCCCGGCAAGCGCTGACCTGGAACACCGCGGGCATGCCTTCCGGCCGATAGTCGACGGTGAATCGCTCCGCACCGTCGCCCGCCCAAATCCGACAATAGCGCGGGAAGGTTGTCCGGCGGGTGCGCGGGTACCGGGCGATCATTCCGCTTCCGGTCAGATCATCAGGGGTGGTGCCGAGGATCTCGGCGGCCCGCTGGTTGGCGACCATCACCGTGAAGTCCTCGATCTCGCCGTCCGCGCCGAACGCCGGTCGCATCAGCATGATGCCGTCGAGGCTGTTCTTCATCAGCGCGTCGAACACATCGGCCTTGTTGTCGAGCGGTGCGTTAAAGCAGACGATCAACGGCTGCCCCGTCGCATCCATCACCGGCAATATCAGCCGCTCCCAGGACAGCACCGCCTTGGCATGATCGGCCTGATGGAGGGTGTAGATGGGACGCTGCGTGGTTAGGCAGACCGCATACTTGTCGCGAAAGAACCGTCCGATCGTGCTGTCGAAATCCCGCGTCGACTGGCTGGTCATGTCGAACCCGGCGCGCCGGGCGATGGCGGCGCCGTAGTATTGGTAGCGGAACTCGCCGTCACCCTCCGGCACCAGCACCATCAGGTTGTCCCGCATCAGCGGCCGATGCTCAGGCGTGAAGGCGTCCAAGGCCGGAATGCTTCGGCCGTTGCTCAGCTTCACCCAGTCGGCATACAGATCTCTGATGGTCCGGTTCTCGACCAACCGGTCGATGCCCTCAGTGATCTCGGTGTGTACGATCATCTGCCGCCCTTGCGCTCTCCGAGTTCGGGGGCAGCCAGGGGATGCCTCTGTGCCACGTCCGAACCAATGCCCATCGACCTTGCGTCGCCAGCATCTGGCCACAGTCTAGCGATCCGGCACCATCTATACACCCAGTGGAAAACAACGTGCCTGGGAGATGGCGCGGCTCGGTGCTGGCGCACCATTCGCGAACCGGCCATTCTCCCTGAGATGACCTTCGAAGCCACGTCACTCGACCAGGATTCCGGGGCCGCACCGCGGACCGTCGCCGCGCGGACCCTGGCGGCGATCCGTTGGGTTGCGCTGGCCGGGCAGGTCGTGACTCTGCTGATCGTGCATGTCGGACTGGGCTTCCCGTTGCCCCTGGCTTTGGCGCTGGCCATCGTCGCGGCGTCGGCGGTGCTCAATCTGACGTTGCTGCGCCGGCGTCCGGGACGCGATCGGTTGAACGAGCGCGAAGCGGCGTTTTACCTCGGTTTCGACATTCTCCAGTTGACGGCCCTGTTGTTCGTGACCGGCGGCTTGGGCAACCCGTTCGCCCTGCTGCTGCTGGCACCGGTCACGGTGTCGGCGACCATCCTGACCCGCCGCTCGACGATCAACCTCTGCCTGGCGGCGCTGGTCTGCGCAACGGTGCTGGCCTTCGCCCACCTCCCGTTGCCGTGGGCGGCGGAGGACTTCCAGTTGCCCGCGATCTACACCGCCGGGTTGTGGGCCGCGCTGGTGGTGGCGCTGGTGTTCAACGCCGCCTACGCATGGTGGGTGGCGGAGGAGGCGCGCCGGATCTCGGCGGCGCTTTCGGCAACCCAGGCCGCCCTTGCGCGCCAGCAGCGTCTGGCGGCCGTCGGTGCACTTGCGGCGGCGGCGGCTCATGAACTCGGCAGTCCCCTCAGCACCATCGCCGTGGTGGCGCGCGAATTGGTGCGTGACCTTCCGCCCGACAGCGATGTCGCGGAGGACGCCCGGCTGTTGCTGTCGGAAAGCCAGCGATGCCGGGACATCCTGGCCAGCCTTGCGCGACGGTCGGAGCCCGACACGCACTCGTCGTTCGCGGAAGTGCCGTTCGATGCGCTGGTGGAACAGGCGGCCGAACCGCATCAACGCGACGGTATCGCCGTGATCATCGAGTCCCACGGTCCGGACGGAGCGCCGATTTCGGCGCGCCCGCCGACGGTCCGCCCGACGCCGGAGCTGCTGCACGGCTTGGGGTCGATCGTGCAGAACGCGGTGCAGTTCGCCACGGCCACGGTGGAAGTGACGGTGTCCTGGGACGACACCGACGCGCTGTCGGTTGAAGTCGAGGACGATGGGCCCGGATTCGCGACGTCGGTGCTGTCACGGCTGGGCGAGCCCTACGTGTCGACCCGTACCGGCCGGGACGGCCACATGGGCTTGGGTGTGTTCATTGCCCGCACTCTTCTGGAACGGACCGGCGCGGAGGTCGGCTTCGCCAACCGTAGCGATGGCGGTGCCCGTGTCGACGTACGGTGGTCGAACGGTATCCGGCTTGAAACGCCGCGATGACCGGCGGATCTGTCGAGGGAAGTATCGAAAGACTTGATCCGAACGGCCAATCGGGACATTTGATAGGGTGATGTCAACGACTGATCACACTCCCGCCCCTCCGCCGATCGGGTTGCCTGCGGGGATCGACCCGACGCTGCTGATCGTCGACGACGATGGTCCGCTGCGGAACCGGCTGTTGCGCGCGATGGAGCGGCGCGGTTTCACGGTGACGGCAGTCGAGAGCGTACGGGAGGGACTGGCTGCGGCCCGGGCGCATCCACCGGCCTATGCCATTATCGACCTTCGGTTGGCCGATGGCAGCGGCCTCGACGTGGTTGCTTCCCTGCGTGAGGCTCGACCGGACGCCCGCATCGTGATGCTGACCGGCTACGGGAACATCGCGACAGCGGTAGCCGCGGTCAAGGCCGGTGCCATCGATTACCTGCCGAAGCCGGCCGATGCGGACGCCATTACGGCCGCCCTGCTGGACCATGCCGACGCCCTGCCGCCGCCGCCGGAAAATCCAATGTCGGCCGACCGGGTGCGCTGGGAACACATTCAGCGGGTCTATGAGCAGTGCGATCGCAACGTGTCGGAAACGGCACGGCGGCTGCGCATGCACCGTCGGACGCTCCAACGGATCCTCGCCAAGCATGCACCGCGCGGGTAACCGACGCGGAACTCCGGTCAGTTCACGCCGACATCGCTAGAAAGTCAGATCCGCGATTCGCTGGTCAGCAGCTTGTCGATGTAGCGGCCCTGATACATCGTGATGCCCAGCGATTGGCCGAAGCGGACCGCCTCGTCGGAGTCGCAGCGCGCCAGGATGATGCGGGCCCGGCCGCAGCGGTCGATGTGCTCTTTCAACTCGGACGTACGGTTGCCCGACAGGTCGTCGGCCATGTCCGGAGACCAGATCAGCTTGACCAGATCGAGACCGAGACGCTCGCGGTCGATGAACTGCAGCGTGAGGTGGTTCAGCCCGTCCAGGCAGATCCGGTAGCCGCGCTCGCGCATGAAATCGCGGGCGAACATGTAGGCTCCCATGTCGCCGAAGATGTCGATCTTCTGCAACTCGATGACCACCGTGCCCCGGGCGATCGCCTTCAGGGAGGAATCGAAGTTCAGGAACGGCGGTGACAGGATCGTGCCGACGTTCAGGTTGATGCTGAACGAGCTGGCGATCGAACTGTCGTCGTTGCGGACCAGCATCGACAGCATCCGGCTGTCGAGCGTCTGCGTGAGGTGCTGGAACAGCCAGAGATTGGAAGCGAGATCGAATTCCGGCAGAACCGACTGCTGCAGGTCGGCGATCGAAATGTACAACTCCCGGAACACCGGTTGCGGGGCGGTGCTGCCCGGAGTGATGGCGCAGATCGCCTGCCGGCGCATCAGGTTCGACAAATCGGCCCGGCGCAGAAAGTTCTCAAGCTTGCCGAGCTGTTCGGGATCCAGCGCCTTGCGCGATCCCTTGGCCTTCTGGGCTCCCTGGTCGCTCGCCACGGCAAGCCGTGCCTTGCGCTCGCGCTCGCGGTGCATGGACTTGACGATGTCCAGCAACTCGTCGAACTGGCTCTCGACGTTGTACCAGGTGCAGAAACGGGCAAGGTCCTCTTCTTCATCGCCCTGGCTCAGCGGGTCTTCGCTGAACAGGTAGCGGACCTTCATAATCGCGGCGTCGATGTCCTCGATCGCCGCGTCTTTGCAGATGAAGAACAGGTCGGAGTTCGACAACACGAAGATTTGACCTTCGTAATTGTTGACCATCCCCTCGAAGGTAGCTCCGGCGATCCGGATGTGGTGGTCCTGGCGGTTCTGCGGACGCAGACGCGACAGGTGAACATGCACCGCCATCCGCCCCGCGAGGTTGCGCCCGAGACGCTGCAGGTAGTCGAGCAGGAGATACTCCTGGCTCGGGCCGCGCGACCTGTTCTGAACCTGACTGACCGCCATGAAACTCCCGTCCGTCGAAGCGATGGTGTCGGCGTGACGGCGCTCCCCACCCACGCCGGTGTTGTCACGTTAACGTGACAACACCCTGCTTGGGCAGAAAGCTGACATACAGGGCGGTCAGGACCGGAATGACGGTTACAATGACCAGCAGCAGCTTCATCCGCCGCCGCATGATGCTGATCAGCCACCAGATGTCGTACGTCTCGGTCGTCATGAAGACCGGTGCCGCCGGGGTTCGCCCGGTGCCGGTCTCGGCGGAGTCCGGATCGCGACGGCGCGGAAAGGTGGTAACGTTGGACATGGCGAGCCTTAGAATACCCGACGGTCGACTTCGATCACGTCACCCGGATAAAGCCGGGTTCCGAGACCGACGAGACGGCGGTCGCTGCGCCCTGCAATCTCGCGCACCAGATAGGCCGCACCGGTATCGGCGCGACGGGTGAATCCTCCGGCAATGGCGACCGCTTTTCGGATGTCGACTTCCGGCTCGAAGGGATAGCTGCCCGGCCGGTTGACCTGACCCAGCACGTAGAACGGCCGGTACTTCGCCACGTCGAAGTTGACCTTCGGGTCCTTGATGTAGTCGCGGGCCAACCGTTCGGTCAGCGCGGCACGCGCTTCCGAGGCGGTACGGCCGGCCACTCGCAACGAGCCGACCAGCGGCATCTCGATCGTGCCGTCATCGGCGACATCGGTTTCAATGGTCATGTTCTCCTGCTCGAGAACCGTCACCTTGACCCGGTCCCCGGCCCCGATCGCGTAGGTTTCCAGTGACGGCGTCGGCTCAGGTGGGGGTGGCGTGCCGGCACAGCCGGCCACCGCCGCCAGCAGGACGGCCACAAGCCCGATGCAACCGCATCGGGCCGCGCCGCTCAGGCGACGAAGGTCAGCGAAACACATCACCTACCACTCCTTGCCTCAGCCAGCGGCCGTCCCGGCCCTCAATCGAATGATCGATCAGGTGTTGTCACGTTAACGTGCCTGAGGTTGCGGGTTCAATGATCCGGGCGTAGGCGGTGTCGATGCAAACAGAGAAAATCAGCTACAAGCGCCACCGCTTTCCGCCTCAGATCATTTCTCATGTTGTCTGGCTCTACGCCCGGTTCAACTTGAGCCTGCGCGAGGTCGAGGAGCTTATGCTGGAACGTGGTGTGGACGTTTCGTATGAGACGATCCGGCGCTGGACCGTCAAGTTCGGTCCCCGGATCGCCCACGTTCTGCGGCGACGGCAGCCTCGCCCTGGTGATGTTTGGCATCTGGACGAAGTCGTCGTGAAGATCGCGGGCCGGTCATACTGGCTGTGGCGCGCCGTCGACCAACACGGTGTCGTTCTTGAGGAAATCTTACAATCGAAGCGAGACAAGCGCGCTGCAAAGCGGCTTTTGATCAAGCTGATGAAACGTTGGGGCTTCGTGCCCAAAAGGATCATTACGGACAAACTGCGCTCATATGGGGCCGCCAAGCGCGAGGTCGCGCCTGGCCTTGATCATTGGTCACACAAGGGGCTCAATAACCGCGCCGAGAACAGCCACTTGCCCTTCCGAAAACGAGAGCGGGTGATGCAAGGCTTCCGATCACCGGGTGGATTACAACGCTTCGTGTCTATGCAATCCGCAACCCGCAATCGTTACTCTGTCCCAGCCCGCCGTCGTTCCGCCCTCACCATTCGCTACCATCGGCTCGAAGCGTTCGAAGCTTGGAAATCCGCGGCACATGCCGCTTGATCAACGACCGGCATGCCAACTTGCTAACTCGACGAGTTAACGTGACAACACCGGAGAACAAATTGTCACCGTACAGCAGGTCGTCGCCGGACCCGCCGCTGAGAAGGTCGTTGCCGTCGCCGCCCAGCAGGGTGTCATTGCCGCCGCCGCCGGACAAAGTGTCGTTGTGCAGATTGCCGAAGACCCGGTCGGCGCCGTCACCACCGCGCAGGGTATCGCTGTCCTGACCGCCGTACAGAATGTCGTCGCCGCTGTCGCCGTCCACCAGATCGCCGCCCATGTTGCCGTACAACACGTCGGCGCCGTCGCCGCCCTGGATGGTGTCGGTGCCGTTGCGGGCGATGCCGTCGGAGCCGGCCGGCCCCTGGTTCTGGCCGCCGAAGATCGTGTCGTTGCCGTCCTGGCCGCTGATCAGGTCGGCGCCCTGGTTACCGTAGATCACGTCGTTTCCGGACTCGCCCCAGATCGTGTCGTCGCCGGCGTAACCGGATACCGTGTCGGACCCGGTGCTGCCGGTGATCACGTCGGCGCTGGCGGTCCCGCTGGTGCTTGACGTGACGACGACCACCGAGCCGTTGATGTCACCGCCGGTCCAACCGTCGATCAGGCTGTAGAAGTCCGATGTCAGGGCGGTGCCGGCGTTGTAGAAAGAGCCGCCCGCGGTGTGCACGCCGACGATGGTGGTCTGGCCGTTCACGGTGACCCACAAGGGTGATCCGCTCTGGCCGCCATAGCTGTCGAGCGTGCCGTTGTAGTAGACCCGGTTGTCGCCGATCGAACCGTCGATCTCGCCGCTGGTGGTGATCATCACCGAACCGTTGGACGACAGATCGCCCGGATAACCGGCCGTGGTCACCGTGGTGCCGACCAGGTCCGGACCGGATGTGGCCTGCAGGGCGAGGGTGCCGGTGCTGGACCCGATCGAGGTGCCGAGATTGATGACCCCGATGTCGTAGGCGAAGGTGCCGCCGGTCGAGATGTAGGCGTCGGGCACGTACCACGCCGTGCCCTCGGCGGTACCGAACGGTGTCGATCCGCCGTCGCGGGCCGGAATCACCTGGATGTTCTTGGCGTAGCCGTACTGGGAATCCCACAGCACGTGGCCGGCGGTCAGCACGTCATTGGGGCTGATCATCGCCCCGGTGCCCCAGCCGTCGTAGCTGCCGTCGCCGTCGAAATCGACCCGAACCTGGACGATCGCGGAATAGGGGAAGGCCGTGGTATCGGCGACCTGGACGCGGTCGTCGGTTCCAAGAACCGTCATGTCATCATCGTTCCCTGTACGCGACGCGCGCCGGCCCCGCTCCTCGACCACACCCCGATCCACGCAGAATGGCGCAACAGCCGGCCGGCTTCAACCGCAGTGGCCGAATCCGGTCAGTCCGGCGTGTACAGCTGGATGATCTCGGCGTTGTCGGCGTCGGCCAGCCCGCGGCGCGCCAGCAGCTTGTGCAATTCGGTCGCGAGCCCGGTCATCGGCAGGGCGGAGCCGAGCCGTTTCGCCTCGTCCATCACCGTCGTCAGGTCCTTCACCATGATGGCGATCCGGGCCTGGACCTCCCGGTCGCGCGCCGCCATGCGCGGCATGTACTGCTGCAGGATCGGGGAATCGGCGCGGCCACCGGCGAGGGCCAGCGGAATGCGCGCCGGGTCGATGCCGGCGTCTTCGGCGAGCTGGCAGGCCTCCGCTACGATCGCGAAGCCGCAGCCGACGATCAGCTGGTTGATCAGCTTGGTGGTTTGTCCCGCGCCGTTCGGTCCCATCAGGGTGAACCGGCCGGACAGATGGGCGACGACCGGAGCCACCTTGTCAAAGTCCGCCTGATTGCCGCCGGCCATCACCGCCAGCGTGCCGTTGGTCGCACCCGGCACCCCGCCCGACACCGGGGCGTCGATCCAGCCCATTCCGGCCTCGTCGCGCAGGCGCTGCGCCAGTGCGGCCGTGCGCGCCGGCTGGATCGACGAGAAATCGACCAGAACCGTGCCTTTGGCGGCACCGGAGGCGATGCCGTCCGGCCCGAACACCACGGCCTCGACCGCGGACGTGTCGGTCAGGCAGGCGAACACGATGTCGCTGGCCCCGGCGACGGCGGCCGGTGAATCCACCACGACAGCGCCGGCGTCGGCCAGCGGCTTCGTCTTGGCGGCCGCGCGGTTCCAGACGGTCAGCGGGTAGCCGGCGTCGAGCAGTCGTTTCGCCATCGGCCCGCCCATCAGGCCGAGTCCGACATATCCGAGGCGGGGCTTTGTTTCGGTCATGGGATCTCTCTCATCGCGGGATGTGGCGTCAGCCGGTGCCGAGCAGCAGCAGCAGGGCCGACAGCGTGAAGCCGGACAGGACGGTCGAGATCAGGATCACCGAGGTCGACCGCTCGACGTACAAACCGTAACGGTAGGCCAGAACGAACACCAGCGAGCCGGTCGGCAGGGCGGCGCTGAGGATCACCGAGCGCGCCTGCAACGAGCCCAGCGCCAGCGGCCCGAGCGCAATCCAGGCGACCAGTGCCGGCTGGACCAACAGCTTCAGGAAGACCAGCCAACCGACCTCGCCCAGCCCGGCACGGATCGGCTTGCCGACCATGAACAGGCCCATGGCCACCAGCGCGGCTGGTGCGGCGGCGGCCCCCAGAATCTTGCAGAACGTCCGGATCGGCGACGGCAGGCCCCAACCCGACGCCGACCATGCCGCGCCGGCAAGGGCCGCAAGTACCAGCGGGTTGAGGAAGGTCGCGCGCAGCACCCCGCCCAGCACCTTCAGCGGCGGATCGGCGGCGCGCAGGTCGAGTTCGACCAGCACCACGAACAGCGCGACCAGGAACGCGGCGTTGTAGACCGTCAGGATCAGCGCCGGCAGCAGGGCCTCGTCGCCGAACGCCACCGGCAGCAGCGGCACGCCCATGTAACCGGTGTTGGCGAACACCACGCACATCGCCTGGAACGCCAGCGCGGCCGGCCGAGCCCGAAAGACCAGCAGGCCGACGATGTAGCTGATCGCGAACGCCCCGAACACGCCGGCCGAATAGGCGGCCAGGAACGGCAGGTCGAAGGTGGTCGACAGCGGCGCGGTCGCCATCGCCCGGAAGATCAGCGCCGGGAACGCGATCCAGTACACGAAATCGTTCAGCACGCCGGCGGCGGACTGCTTGAACGGTCCGAATCGACCGGCGGCCCACCCGGCCGCCAGGATTGCGAACACCGGGAGGACGACGTCGAGCACGGGCTGCATGGGGCGGCAGCCTAGGTCGCGATCGGGGACCGTGTCGAGACCGCCGGTTGTCGGTTCACGGCAGGATCGCTATACCTCGCACGGCTTCATTCAGACACGGGACGATCGATCTCATGATCAACCATCACGTCGCCCTTCTCTATGCCATGGTCGTCGGCGCCGCCGCCGACGGATCGCTCGCGGATTCCGAGCTCGAAACCATCCGCGACATCGTCAAGCACCTGCCGGTCTTCGCCGATTTCGAGCAGGGCAATCTGGCCCAGGTCGCTTCGGCGGCGACCGACCTGCTGACCGAGGATGACGGACTCGACGTCGTCATGTCGCAGATCAAGGAGAACCTGCCGGACCGCCTGCGGGCGACCGCGTACGCCCTGGCCTGCGATGTGGTCGCGGCCGACGGCGAGGCGACCCAGGAGGAACTGCGCTACCTGGAGATGCTGCGTCACGAGATCAACGTCGACCGGTTGACCGCCGCCGCCATCGAACGCGGCGCCGGCGCCCGCTACGCCCGCCTCTGAGGCACCCATGGCGACCGGGGCGGCAACGGACGTTCCAGCGGGCCTGGCCGGGCGGCGGATCGGGCTGATCGGGCTCGGCCTGATGGGGGTGCCGATGGCGCATCGCCTAGCGGCGGCCGGCGCCGAATTGGTGCTGTGGACCCGAACCATCGAGAAGGCCGAAGCGCTGGCGGCGGAACTGCCGTCCACGAGCGTGCAGCCATCGCCTCGCCACGTCGCCGAGGCTGTCGATACCGTCATCGTGATGGTCACCGACGCCGACGCCGTCGAGGCGATCGCGTTCGATCCCTACGAGGACGAGTGGGGCATCGTCCACGGCCTGGTCGAGGACGCCCTGGTGATCGACATGGGCACCACCGCCGTCGATCGTACCCGTGACTTCGCCGGACGGATTCGCATGGTCGGTGGCAGTTGGATGGATGCCCCGGTGTCCGGTGGTACGGTCGCGGCGGAAGCTGGGACCCTGACGATCATGGCTGGTGGCAGTGATGCCGACTTCGCCCGGGCCGAACCGTTGTTCCGGGTGTTGGGCGCGCGGATCACCCATGTCGGCCCGGTCGGCGCCGGCCAGATCGCCAAGACCGCCAACCAGATGATCGTCGGGCTGACCATCGGCGCCGTCGCCGAGGCGCTAGCGCTGGCCAAGCGGGCCGGGGTCGAGCCGGCGCGGGTGCGCGAGGCGATCTTCGGCGGGTTCGCCCACAGCCGGATCCTGGAACTGCACGGCGAGCGCATGGTGACCGGCGATTTCAAGGCGCGGGCCAAGGCGACGATCCAGCGCAAGGACATGCGCGCCGCCCAGGCGTTGGCCGAACAGGTCGGCTTGGCGCTGCCAGCCCTGACCGCCAATCTGGCGCTATGGGAAGCGCTGGTGGAGGCCGGGCGCGGTGAACTCGATCACTCGGCGCTGGTGCTCGCGATCGATCCGGAGGAATGGGAAAATGGCTGACGCGCGTGCAATCGACGCCGTGGTGTTCGATGTCGGCCATGTGCTGATCGAGTGGGACCCGCGCCATCTGTACCGCCGGGTGTTCACCAATCCGGACATGACGACCGACGAGGCGCGCATGGCCTGGTTCCTGGCCGAGGTCTGCTCCCCGGCCTGGAACGTCGAGCAGGATCGTGGCCGCTCGATCGCCGACGCCGAGGCCGAGGCGCTGTCGCGGCATCCGGACATGGGCCCGGCGATTCGCTCGTACTACGGCCGCTTCCAGATGATGATTCCCGGTGCCATCGAGGGCACCGTTCAGGTTCTGAAGAGCTTGAAGGGCGCCGGCATGCCGGTGCACGGCCTGACCAATTTCGGCGCCGAGACCTTCCCGCAGACCCGCCGCCGCTTCGACTTCCTGAACCTGTTCGACACGGTGGTGGTGTCGGGCGAGGAGGGTGTGATCAAGCCGGACCCGAAGATCTACGAGATCCTGATCGACCGGGCCGGGCTGAACCCGTCGCGGACAGCCTTCGTCGACGACTCGGCTCGCAACGTGGAGGCGGCGCAGGGCCTCGGTTTTCATGCCTATTTGTTCAAGGGGGCGGACGGCTTCCGGAACTGGCTGAAGGGCCTCGGCGCGCCGGTATGAGGCGCGGCCCGGTCGCGTATGCGGCACGCGGTGATGCCACCGGAGTTGTGCGATGGGCGATATCGACCTGAACGAACTGGAGCGTTGGACCGCCAGCCTGACGCGCACCCAGGTATCGTTCATCGCCTGGAACGCCGAGCGGCTGCACATCTCTCGGGAAGAGAGCCGCGTGCGCTACTTCCGGTCCTGGACGACGTATCCAGGGGGGCATGCCGGTGATGCGTTTCGGGCTCTGGGCGAGCGGATGCATCGAACGCTCGACGTGTTATTCGGAGACGGCCCGGACGAGGTGTTCGACGCCTATGACCTGCACGGGCCGATGCATTTCCTGCGGATGCTTGCCTATCCCGATCCGGTGTTCGCCGAGGATCATCCGATCGTCCGGCTTCTCGGCCGGCAGCGTCGGATCGGTATTGTGGATTTCGGCTGCGGTTTGGCACAGTACGCACGGGCGATGGCGCAGCACCTAGGTGATCGCGGTATCGCTGTGGATTTGACGCTCGTCGATATCCCGACGGTGCGAAAGCCGTTTCTGCTGTGGCTTGGTCACGAGAGCCGAACGCTGACGACATTTCTGGATTGTACGGCGGAACAACCGATCCCGACCTTGCCGACTTGCGATCTGTGCGTCGCGACCGAGGTGTTCGAGCATTTCCATCAGCCGTTGCGCTATCTCCAAGCGATCGAAGCCGCGCTTCGATCCGGGGGTCTTTTGTTGACCAACGTTGCCGACCATGCCGCCGAGCCGTTTCATGTCTCGCCGAAGCTCGACGAGTTGCGCGCGCACTTGGAAGGTGGAGCGTTCCGATCGGTCGTCCGAAACCGCCTCTATCAGAAGATTTGACGGAGGACGGGACCGCTTGCCGTCATGATGCAGCGAGGTCACGGGCCAGTGCCCGCAGGCGCGAGGTCACGATCAGCACGTGGCCTGGCGTGATCAGGCGTAGATAGAGGCGGCCGAGGGTGTTGTGGGTCCGCACCCAGGTGGCCAGCGACAGCCGCTCGGGTGAATCGCCGCTGCGTCGGATTGAAATCCTGAAGTCCAGGTGGCGGTCGTCTTCGCCGAGCAGGATTTCGTTGTCCGCGATCGACTGAACCCGAAAGAAGTTGATGAAGCTGCCGACGCCGGCTTGTGGTTGGCTCGCGGTCGCGTACCGAAGGTTCAAAGTGGTTTTGAGCCCGAACGGTGCGACCGCGATGTCCCTGACCACGAGGGCCGCTCGGACCCAGGCCGGGAACCCGACAAACAGGCGCTGGGCGATGTCTTCGATCGGCAGGTCGGGTCGGTTCAGGGTAACCGAATAGCAGTCCAGAAAATCGCCGGCCCCGACGAAACGATGAAGCGCGCTGTCCGGTGCCAGTTCAGCTTGTTCGACGGTCGTCATCCATCAGGCTCCGGTCGATCAGGCCGCGGTCAGGCCAGATAACTCTAGAGAGCGCTGGGAGTGACCGCGATGCGCCGGATCGTCTCAGGCTACGGGCAACGGCCCGCGCTTGTAGTCGCGTGGCAGGCCGTCGCGGCGGCCGAGATCCTGGAAGAACCTGAGCAGATATCCGTCCGGGTCCTGCACCAGGAACTGACGGTTGCCGACATGATGATCGTCGGCCCGATACCAGGCCTCCTCCATCGAACGGAACAGTGCGATACCCGCCGCTTCGACCCGCGCGTGCAGCGCGTCGACGTCGGACACCGTGATCTGCAGGTTCAGGCCGCGGCCGAACGGCACCGAGGCCTCGGCGGTCAACCACGAGGCAGGACCCAACTGGTCGAGCATGAGCTCGACCCCTTCGCGCTCCAGATAGACGAAGCGGTCTTCCGGACGCTCGTACAGCACTCGAAACCCGATGACGTCCACGTAGAAGCGGCGACTGACCTCAAGGTCGCGGCAGACCAGTTCGGGCACGAGTCCGGGTGCGGGGCCGTTTCGTTGATGCATGGAGTTCTCGCGGATCGGAGTGTCGGGTTGTTTGCCGGTGCCGTCCCGGTATCACAACGGGTGATGAGCCACTGGGCGAATATCGACGATATCGTCGGCAAGGTACGGCATCGCCCCATCGATGTCCGGAACCTCGGGGTCGCCGGGTTCACGGAGGCGGAAGGTGTTGGCGAACAACAGCATCGTAACGGGCGATTCGTCGTTCTCGGCGAGCGGGAGGATCAGCCGGTGCACGGTGAGGTGACGGCTGTCCCGGTATCCGAACACCGTCTCTGAAAATAACCCTCGGCGCTCACCGGCGGCTTCGGCGTACAGATTGTGCAGAAAGATCGCGTACTGGCCGTTCTTGGATTCATCGAGATACGAGCCGGAGAAGTTCTGGCCGAAGATCTCGTTCATCCGGGTGCCGATCAACCGGTATTTGAAACGCGGACCGTCCACCTCCACGTCAATCAACCCGATGTGCGGCAGCAACTGGGGGATGTCGACTGGATCGATGTCTGCGCGCGCCGGGCACTGTCGGCTTCGGCGCCTTTCGCTCCAATAGTGCCAGAGCGGCCGCAGGATCGGTTCGTCGGGTGCCAGAACAGAGATCCCGGCGGGCTCATTGCTGTCGTCGATCATTCGAGTCTGCATTCGGCCGTGGCGGTCATTCGTTTTTGGAGTGGCAACTAGGGGTTCGATCAGTGCACGAAAAAACTCACTAAGCCTCACCTGTCAGTGTCGCACTTCCGCGCCAAACCGAAAAGGGCCGGGGATTGCTCCCCGGCCCTCGCCGTGACTTGGTCAGTGGTGTGGCTGGATCAGAAGTCCATGCCGCCCATGCCGCCCATGCCGCCGCCCGGCATCGCCGGGGCGCCCTTCGGCTCCGGCTTGTCGGCGACCATGGCTTCGGTGGTCACCAGCAGGCCGGCGATCGAGGCGGCGTTCTGCAGAGCGCTGCGCACGACCTTGGTCGGGTCGATGATGCCGGCCTTGATCAGGTCGACGAACTCACCGTTCTGGGCGTCGAAGCCCCAGTTCGGATCCTTCGACTCCAGCAGCTTGCCGACGATCACCGAGCCGTCGTGGCCGGCGTTCGTGGCGATCTGGCGGGCCGGAGCCTCCAGCGCGCGGCGCACGATGTTCATGCCCATGCGCTGGTCGTCGTTGACCGCCTTCAGCTTCTCGAGCGAGCGGATGGCGTAGACCAGAGCGGCACCGCCGCCCGGCAGGATGCCTTCCTCGACCGCGGCGCGGGTCGCGTGCATCGCGTCGTCGACGCGATCCTTGCGCTCCTTCACCTCGATCTCGGTCGCGCCGCCGACGCGGATCACCGCGACGCCGCCGGCCAGCTTGGCCAGACGCTCCTGCAGCTTCTCACGGTCGTAGTCCGAGGTGGTGTCCTCGACCTGCGCCCGGATCTGCGCACAGCGTGCCTCGATGTCCTTCTTCTTGCCGGCGCCATCGACGATCGTGGTCTCGTCCTTGGTGATCGAGATCCGCTTCGTGGTGCCGAGCATGTCGAGGGTGACGTTCTCGAGCTGGATGCCGAGATCCTCGGACACGACGGTACCGCCGGTCAGGATCGCGATGTCCTCGAGCATCGCCTTGCGGCGATCGCCGAAGCCCGGAGCCTTGACGGCCGCGACCTTCAGGCCGCCGCGCAGCTTGTTCACGACCAGGGTGGCCAGGGCCTCGCCCTCGACGTCCTCGGCGATGATCAGCAGCGGCTTGCCCGACTGCACGATCTGCTCGAGCACCGGCAGCATGGCCTGCAGGTTCGAGACCTTCTTCTCGTGCAGGAGGATGTACGGGCTCTCGAGCTCGCACACCATCTTGTCGGCGTTGGTCACGAAGTACGGCGACAGGTAGCCGCGGTCGAACTGCATGCCCTCGACGACGTCGAGTTCGGTGTGCAGGGACTTGGCTTCCTCGACGGTGATGACACCCTCGTTGCCGACCTTCTCCATCGCCTTGGCGATCATCGCGCCGATTTCGCGCTCGCCGTTGGCGGAGATGGTGCCGACCTGGGCGACCTGATCCGAGGTGGAGATCTTCTTGGACCGCTTCTCGAGGTCGGCAACGACCGCCTCGACGGCGGCGTCGATGCCGCGCTTCAGGTCCATCGGGTTGATGCCGGCGGCGACGGCCTTGCCGCCCTCGCGGACGATCGACTGTGCCAGCACGGTCGCGGTGGTGGTGCCGTCGCCCGCGGCGTCATTCGCCTTGGATGCGACTTCCTTCACCATCTGCGCGCCCATGTTCTCGAACTTGTCCGAGAGCTCGATCTCCTTGGCGACGGTGACGCCGTCCTTGGTGATCCGCGGGGCGCCGAACGACTTTTCCAGAACCACGTTGCGGCCCTTCGGGCCCAGCGTGACCTTCACCGCGTCGGCGAGGATATCCACGCCACGCAGCATCTTGTTGCGTGCATCGATGCCGAACTTAACGTCCTTGGCAGCCATGTGCGATTACTCCTTGAGAATGTGATTTGCCCTTCGGGGAAGCGGCTATCGAGGCCCCTTCTTCAGGCGGCCTTCTTGCCGGACTTCGCGGTGCCCTCGAGCACGCCCATGATGTCCGACTCTTTCATGATCAACAGGTCTTCGCCGTCGATCTTGACTTCGGTGCCCGACCACTTGCCGAACAGCACCCGGTCACCGGCCTTCACGTCGAGCGGCTGGATCTTGCCGGACTCGTCACGGGCGCCCGGACCGACGGCGAGAATCTCGCCTTCCTGCGGCTTCTCCTTGACGGTGTCCGGGATGATGATCCCACCAGCGGTTTTCTTGTCAGCCTCGATGCGGCGGACAACGACCCGGTCGTGCAGGGGCCGAAATTTCATGACCATTCCTCCGTAACACTCAGGTTGAGACGTGTTGGATGACGTCGCCCGGGGAGGAGCCACACGTGTTAGCACTCACCCCCAGTGAGTGCCAGCGATGTAAGGACCTCGTGGCTCCAAGTCAAGGAGACTCACGATTCCATCGCGGCAAATCGCTGAAAACCGGGCTTCGGTTTGCGGCATATGGGGCAATCCGTCCACGGTCCCTTGTGCGGCCGAGGCCACGGACTGGCAGCACAGTCGGGTCAGTGCTGCTAATCCATTGATATATTTAATAAAAAATCTTGCGCGGGACGGCTTTCTACCAACATCCTTCAGTGGTTCAAGTGTCTCAACCCCATGAGGGTCGTCCATGCAGATCAACGCCCGTGACCTGTACCGGTATCGCCTCACCACCGCCGAGATTCTGTACCGCTTCCCCGACTTCCCCGGCCTGTTGCAGAGCTATCTGTGGCAGGACATGGACATCGCGCCGGATTTTCCAAGGCTGACCAGGTTCCTGCACTACTGGGAGCGCAACCTCGATGGCAAGCTGCACACCGTGCGGATCGCCAACGCCGAACTGGTTCGTACGCAGGAACTCGGCTACGCGACCCACGATCTGCCGCTGCACTGAGGGGGCCGGCAGGATCACTCAGGCGCCAGCGTCACCTTCAGCCCGTCGAGCTCGGGCGTGACGGTTACCTGGCAGGACAGACGGGAGTTGTCCTGAACCTCGAAGGCGAGATCGAGCATGTCGTTCTCTTCCTCGCCGCGCGGCTCCAGCCGGTCGACCCAGGCCGGGTCGACGTAGACGTGGCAGGTGGCGCAGGCGCAGGCGCCGCCACATTCCGCGGTGATCGGCAGTCCGGCATCGCGGATCACCTCCATCACGCGCCAGCCGTTGGTGGCCTCGAGTTCGTGCTCACCGCCGTCGCGGTCGGTCACGTGGATCTTCATGCAACCCCCAGTTTCTGCTGCAGCTCCGAGCTGGACGTCGTGTACTGGAACCGGATCTTGCGATCCGGGTGAACGATGCGCACCGCGGCCTGGGCCATCAATGCCGCCTCGTGGAACCCGGACAGGATCAGCTTCAGCTTGCCCGGATAGCTGTTGATGTCGCCGATGGCGAAGATGCCCGGCGTCGAGGTCTCGAACCGCTCGGTGTCGACCGAGATCAGGTTCTCATGCAGGTTCAGCCCGAACTCGGCAACCGGGCCGAGCTTCATGGTCAGGCCGTAGAACGCCAGCAGAGTGTCGCACTCGACCCGGCGCTCGCCGTCCTTGTCCTTCAGGATCACCGCTTCGAGCCGGCCGTCGGTACCCTCGACGCCGCCGATCTGGGCGATTTCCAGGGACATGGCGCCGGACGCGACCAGCGCGCGCATCTTGTTGACGGTGTCAGGTGCCGCGCGGAACTCGTCGCGGCGGTGTACCAGGGTCAGCGACTGGGCGAGCGGCTGCAGGTTGACGGTCCAGTCCAGCGCGGAGTCACCGCCGCCGGCAATCACCAGCCGCTTGCCGCGGAACTGCTCCATCCGCCGCACCGCGTAGAACACGCCGGTGCCTTCATAGGCGTCGATGCCTTTGATCGGCGGCTTCTTCGGAACGAAACTGCCGCCGCCGGCCGCGACCACGATCACCTTGGACTCGATCACCGTGCCGACGTCGGTGGTCATTCGCCAGTATCCGTCGTCGGTGCGCTCCAGCTTCTCGGCCATCTGGCTGAAGTGGAATACCGGGTCGAACGGACGGATCTGCTCCATCAGCCGTTCGGTCAATTCCTGGCCGGTGCAGATCGGCACCGCCGGGATGTCGTAGATCGGCTTCTCGGGATACAACTCGGCGCATTGGCCGCCGGGACGGTCGAGGATATCGACCAGATGGCATTTCAGGTCGAGCAGGCCGAGTTCGAAAACCGCGAACAGCCCGCACGGGCCGGCGCCCACGATGGTCACATCGGTCCGGATCGGCTCGCCGGTCATCGTCACTCCCTGGCTCGGGCAAGGCGGCGTCGAGAATGGCAGCGCGGGCCCTCGACCTGGGAGTGCCCCGGCCGAGGGCCCGCGTCACCGTGAGCCAGTGTAGGTATGCGAAGGATGCGGACGCCGCAAGTCTGCGGTCGCCGCGCTTTGTCACGGACGCGTCAACCGCCGACGATCAGCGTGCGGATCACGCCCAGTCCTGCGGCTCCGGCCAGCACCAGCAGCATCGGGGCCTTCAGCCGCAGCAGGGCCACGGCGGCCAGGATGCTGAGCCCTATTGCCGCCAGGTCGACGCTTGCCCAGGCTGGGACGAACAGCCGCACCGGCCCCAGCCGGGTTTCGTCGACTTCGGCGAAGAACACGTGCAGCGCAAACCACACGCCGAGGTTCAGGACCACCCCGACCACCGCGGCGGTGATGGCCGACAACGCTGCGTCGAGCGCCTTGTTGCCGCGCAGCCGCTCGATGAACGGGGCGCCGAGGAAAATCCACAGGAAGCACGGCACGAACGTGACCCACACGGTCAGGGCCGCACCGGTCGCCCCGGCGACCAGGGGATCGAGCCCGCTGGCTCCGCGCCAGGCCGCCAGGAAGCCGACGAACTGGCCGACCAGGATCAGCGGCCCCGGCGTGGTCTCGGCCAGACCCAGGCCATCGAGCATCTCCCCGGGTGCCAGCCAGCCATAGCCCTCGACTGCCTCCTGGGCGATGTAGCCCAGAACCGCATAGGCGCCGCCGAACGTGACCACCGCCATCTTGCTGAAGAACAGACCGATCCGGACGAACACGTCGTCGGGGCCGAGGATGGCGAACAGCAGGATCAGGGGTGCTGCCCAGAGTACAGCGCAGACCCCCGCCGCCGCGAAAGCGCCTGATGCACTGGTCGGCGGCAGGGTGTTCGTCACTGCCGCTCCGGCCGGGCCATGACTCGACCCGCCGGCCAGCAGGCCCGGCTGCAGCCGGTGGACCAGCGTCCCGATCGCCGCCGCGCCCAGCACGATGATCGGGAACGGCACCGCCAGGAAGAAGATCGCGACGAACGCCAGGACTGCGATCGATACCGCCGCCTGTGACTTGAGCGCACGCCTGCCGATCCGCAGCACCGCCTCGACCACGACCACCAGCACGGCGGCCTTGATGCCGAAGAATGCCGCCCCGACCAGGGCCAGGTCGGCGTATCCGGCGTACAGGGTGGCGAGCGCCAGCATGACGAAAGCGCCGGGCAGGATGAACAGCACACCGGCGACTACTCCGCCGCGCACCCCGTGCAGCAGCCAGCCGACATAGGTGGCGAGCTGCTGGGCCTCGGGTCCCGGCAGGAGCATGCAGTAGTTCAGGGCGTGCAGGAACCGGCCCTCGTCGATCCACCGCTTCTCCTCGACCAGAGTGCGGTGCATCAGCGCGATCTGGCCGGCCGGCCCGCCGAAGCTCAGCAGGCCGATCCGCAGCCAGGTGCGGGTCGCCTCACTGAACCCGACGATCGGAGCCGTGCCATCGAGAGCGGTCATCGTGCCGCCCCCGCAACGACGCTCGGCGTGCCAGCCGCCGCCGGCCAGTTGTGGGTCTCGGCCGCGGCGAACCGCGCCCAGGCGTACAGCGAATCGTACAACACGCTGCCTAGCCGCAGTGCCTCCTGGTCGTCGGTGGTCGACGCCGAGATGCCGAGCGACAGCGCCAGCAGCCCGGCTGCTTCCGGCGCCAGGTCGGGCCGGCCGGTGTCGGCGCCGCGGATGATGGTGGCCAACCGCAGCAGCGCCGGATCAGTTACGCCATAGGCGGCGATCAGGGTGTCGAAGCTGCAGGTGGCACCGATGTGGGTGAGTTCGACGTCGGGGATGTCGAACGGCACGGCCCGCAATTCCACGGCGGCATCGCGCACCCACTCTGCCTCGACATAGTGGATCTCGGCGCGGCGGTCGACGAACCGCCTGATGAACCACGGGCAGGCGATGCGGTCGATCTTCGGCCGCTCGCGGGTGACCCAGCGGCTGGCATCGCTGGCGGTCGGATCGCACCAGTCCGGCCGCTTGGCGACCACCGGTCCGCCGGCAGCCTTCCAGCTCTCGATGCCGCCCGCCAGATAGCGGGCGTCGACGCCGGCCAAGCGCAGCCGGCTCGCGGCACTCTGGCCAACCTGGTGGCCGTAGACGCAGTACGCGACCACCGGCACGCCCGCTGGCAGATCGCCGATCCAGGCATCGACCGCCAGATGATCGCGCCAGATCGCCGTCGGCAGCACGCGGTCGTCGGCGTCGAACACCGGGCGTCGACGCACGTCGACGATCACCGGGGCGTTCGCGCCGCCGATCAGGGGGAGAAGATCTTCAGATGTGATTGAGAGTCCGGACGAGCCCATTGCTCAACCTCCCTTCCGGAAGTGTCGAGCGGTGCTTGGGCATCTGCCTTGGGATGAGCCGGGAGACCGCATCACCCCGACGCCGATACAGATACGTCTCGGCAACGGGGTTTGCAAGAGGGTCGAATCAGGACCCGTCGTAGACCGTGACGGTGAGTATCCGGTCGACGGTCAGGCCGTCGCTCGACAGCGGCATGTCGACGCTCTCGGACCGGATGTAGTCCTTTGACGCGTAGTGCGCGGTGCCCAGGATCCGTACCGGCCGCCGGTGCTCGATCACCCACAGCGGACCGACGGTCAACTCCTCGAAGGCGCGAGCGTCGTAGATCTCATCCCAGTAGCGCCCGGTCATGTCCCGGTCGACCACGCTGGTGATGTGGGTCCCGATCAACCGCCAGCGCAGCCGGAACGCCGGCTGATACTCCAAATCCATCAGCAGCAGGTGCGGCAACAGCCGAATAGGCAGCTTGACGGCATCGATGTCCGCCGGCGCCGGCATGGTGCGGGCGCCGCGCAGGCGGTCCCAGGTCTCCAGTGCCAATGCCACCATCGGGCTCTCGACCCGCAGATCCGGATCGACCGTCAGGGCGATGGTGTCCAGGAAGGATCGAGCGTTCTCGCTCTGTCGCTGAGGCTTCATACCGGTTTCTTCCGACATGTCTGGTATGTGGGCTTCGCCTCACCCTCCTATAAGGCGTGGAAGAACAGCACGGCGCAATCGTCGGAATTCACGTAGCTCCGGGGGCTGGGCGGTCGCTTTCTTGACGGCGGCCGCGCATGATTGCCGCAAGCGTGGCGGTTACCGGCGCACGACATCCAGAGTCGCCAGAAAGCCCCGAACTGTTGCATTAAACGGCGCCAGGACGTCGATCAGATCGGCATATTCGGTGGCCGACTCGGCCATACCCGGCACGATCAGCAGCGGGGCCAGATCGTGCCCGCCACCGCTGTCGATGGCATGCAATCGAACGTCGTCGTTCTGCAGGAACATCTCGGTCACGGCCATGGAGTCGGCATTCCCTCGCGAGCCCCAGATATCCTATGGTCAAACGCGGTCGGCACTCCATATAGTCTGCTGGATTGACGGTGCCCTGTGCGGCAGGCCTTGGGGTCGGCATTGCGCGGGTGACCCCGACTCACTTCGGTTGACACGCAATCGCGCCTGCGTATAGTGCCGCCTCCGCAGCGGGCCGGTGGGCGGCGCGTGCGATCCTTATTTGCCAGGACTGAGCCGATGTACGCAGTCGTGAAAACCGGCGGCAAGCAATACAAGGTCGCCTCGGGCGACGTGATCAGGGTCGAAAAGCTTGAAGCCGACGCCGGCGCTACCATCGAGCTCGACCAGGTGTTGATGGTTGGCGACGAGACCAAGGTCACGGTCGGCGTTCCGATCGTTGCCGGCGCCAAGGTGGCTGCCGAGGTTCTCGAGCAGGCCAAGGGCCCGAAGGTCATCACCTTCAAGAAGCGTCGCCGCAAGAATTCGCGGCGCACCCGTGGCCACCGCCAGCAGCTTACCGTGCTGCGCGTGACTGGAATCACTGCGGGCGCCTGAGCGGCCGCGGTTTAAGGAGATCGATCGATGGCGCATAAGAAAGCCGGTGGTAGCTCCCGCAACGGGCGCGATTCCGAGGGCCGCCGCCTCGGCGTGAAGAAGTTCGGTGGCGAGTCCGTCATTCCGGGCAACATCATCATTCGCCAGCGCGGCACCAAGGTGCATCCGGGTGTCAACGTCGGCATCGGCCGGGATCATACGATCTTCGCCACTGCAGAGGGCCGGGTGGAATTCCGCAAGACCCGCGACCGCACCTATGTTGGCGTGGTTGCGGCTGCTGCTGAGGCGCCGGCCGAGTAAGCCGTCCCCGAGTGCGGGACGGCACGGAAAGGGAACGGACTTCCGTTCCCTTTTTTCGTGCCTGCGGACCGGGTATCACCGATAGGGTGCCGCCCGCGGGGAAGGAGGTCCCCCGATGAAATTTCTCGACCAATCCAAGGTGTTCATAAAAAGCGGCGACGGCGGTAACGGCTGTCTCAGCTTCCGGCGCGAGGCGTTCATTGAGTTCGGCGGGCCGGACGGCGGTGATGGCGGGCGTGGCGGTGACGTCATCGTCGAGTGCGTCGCCGCGCTCAACACCCTGATCGATTTCCGCTACCAGCAGCACTTCAAGGCCCAGAGCGGGCGCCCCGGCATGGGCCGCAACATGAGCGGCGCCGGCGGCAAGGACATCGTCGTGCGCGTGCCGATCGGCACCCAGATCTGGGACGAGGAATACCAGAACCTGCTGCTCGACATGACCGTGCCCGGCCAGCGCGTGGCGCTGGCCAAGGGCGGCGACGGTGGCTACGGCAACGCCCGATTCAAGTCGTCGACCAACCAGGCGCCGCGCAAGACCCTGCCAGGCTGGCCCGGAACCGAGTTCTGGATCTGGCTGCGACTCAAGCTGATCGCCGATTCCGGGCTGGTCGGCCTGCCGAACGCCGGCAAGTCGACGTTCCTGGCCGCGGTGACTGCCGCCAAGCCGAAGATCGCCGACTACCCGTTCACCACCCTGCATCCCGGCCTTGGCGTCGTGCGAATCGACAATGACGAATTGGTGCTGGCCGACATTCCGGGCCTGATCGAAGGCGCGCACGAAGGTGCCGGGCTGGGCGACCGGTTCCTGGGGCACGTTGAGCGGTGCGCCGCCATCCTGCATCTGGTCGACGGCACCGGCGAGGATCCGATCGGGGCCTGGCGCACGGTGCGGGCCGAGTTGGAAGCCTATGAAGGCGGCCTTGCCGAAAAGACCGAGATTCTGGCGATCAGCAAGATCGACGCCATGCGTGACGAGGACGTGCAGGCGCTGAAGGACCTGTTCGTCGAGGAGATCGGCATCGAGCCGATGGCGGTCTCCGGTGCCTCCGGTGCTGGAACCCGCGCGGTGCTGCGCCGGATCATGACCCATGTGCAGGCGGCCCGCACCGGCCAACCGGCACCCGGCGAGGAGCCGGTCATCGCGGCCGGAGCGCCGGAATGGACGCCCTGACCGACGCACGGTCGGCGACAATCGGGTCGTCGGCGACCGTTTCCTCCCTGACCGATGCCCGTCGCCTGGTCGTCAAGATCGGGTCGGCCCTGCTGGTTGATGACCGCAGCGGCAGCATCCGCCGGGAATGGCTGGACGCACTGATGGACGACGTCGCCGGGCTGCGCCAGCGTGGGATCGAGGTGCTGATCGTCTCCTCGGGCGCCATCGCGCTCGGCCGCCGCCATCTGGGTATCGGGCAGACCCGCCCGAAGCTGGAGGAGAAGCAGGCGGCCGCCGCTGTCGGACAGATCATCCTGGCCCACGCCTATCAGGAATCCCTGGCCCGCCACGGCCTGACGGTTGCCCAGATCCTGCTGTCGCCGGACGACACCGAGCAGCGCCGCCGCCACCTGAACGCGCGCGCAACGATCGCCACACTGCTGTCGCTCGGCGCCGTCCCAGTGATCAACGAGAACGACACGGTGGCGACTGCCGAGATCCGGTTCGGCGACAACGACCGGCTGGGTGCCCGGGTCGCCCAGATGGCCAGCGCCGACACCCTGATCCTGCTGTCCGACATCGACGGGCTGTACACCGCCGACCCGCGCCGCGACCCGACCGCGACGCATCTGCCATTGGTCGAGGGGGTGACGCCGGAGGTCGAGGCGATGGCCGGTTCCGCCGGTACCGGCTATGCGTCGGGCGGCATGGTCACCAAGCTGGCCGCTGCCAAGATCGCCGCCTCGGCCGGTTGCCGCATGGCGATCGCCAGCGGCCGTGAGACCAACCCTATTGCCCGTCTGGAAGCCGGTGCGCGTTGTACCTGGTTCGCCGCACCGGCCAGCCCGCTGACCGCCCGCAAGCGCTGGATCGCCGGCAGCCTGGCGCCTAAGGGTCGGCTGGTCCTGGATGCCGGCGCCGCCCGCGCGCTGCTGGCCTCCAAGAGCCTGTTGCCGGCCGGCGTGACCGGGGTCGACGGCGGGTTCGAGCGTGGCGATCTGGTCACCCTGCACGGCCCGGACGGGATCGAGCTCGGACGCGGCCTGGTGGCCTACGGCGCCGACGACGCCAGTCAGATCGTCGGTCGGAAATCCCGTGAAATCGAATCGGTCCTCGGCTACCGTGGCCGCGACGAGATCGTCCACCGCGACGATCTGGTTCTCACCGGAGCGGCGGGAGACGAGCCATGACGCTCGCCGAGGCCATCAGCACGACGGCAACGACCGAACCCGAGGATGTGGCGGCGGCGATGCTGGCCATCGGCCAGCGGGCGCGGACGGCATCGGCCGGACTGGCCCTGGCACCGACCGCCGCGAAGAACGCTGCCCTGCGCGGTGCCGCGGCGGCGATGCGCCAGGACGTGGACCGCATTCTGACGGCGAACGCCGAGGATGTGGCGGCGGCGCGCGCCAAAGGCCAGCGCGAGTCGATGATCGACCGGCTGGTGCTCGACCCCCCGCGGATCGACGGTATTGCATCCGGGCTCGAGGCGATTGCCGAACTGGCCGATCCGGTCGGCGCGGTGATGGCCGAATGGACCCGGCCGAACGGCCTGCGGTTCGAGCGGCGGCGGGTGCCGCTGGGGGTGATCGGGATCATCTACGAGTCGCGCCCGAACGTGACCGCGGACGCCGGCGGGCTGTGCCTGAAGTCGGGCAACGCGGCGATCCTGCGCGGCGGTTCGGAGAGTTTCCATTCCTCGGGTGCCTTGGTTGCGGCTATGCACGCCGGATTGCTAGAGGCTGGCTTGAGCGTTGATGCCATCCAACTGGTGCCGACCCGCGACCGCGCGGCCGTCGGGCACCTGCTGCGGATGGCGGAGTATGTCGACGTGATCGTGCCGCGCGGCGGCCGGTCTCTGATCGAGCGGGTGCAGGCCGAGAGCCGGGTTCCGGTGTTTGCCCATCTGGAAGGGCTGTGCCACGTCTATGTCGACGGCGCCGCCGACCCGGACAAGGCGGTGGCGATCGCCGTCAACGCCAAGATGCGCCGCACCAGCGTGTGCGGGGCGGCCGAGACCCTGCTGGTCGACCGTGCTGCAGCGCCCGACCTGCTGCCGCGTCTGGCGTCGGCCCTGCAGGACGCCGGCTGCGCGCTGCGCGGCGATGCGGCGGCCCGTGAGTTGGTTGCATCGATGGAGCCTGCGACCGAAGCCGACTGGTCGACCGAGTACCTGGACGCGGTGCTGTCGGTCGCGGTGGTCGACGGGGTCGGCGGTGCGGTCGCCCACATCAACCGCTGGGGCTCGCACCACACCGACTCGATCGTGACCGAGGATTCTGGGGCAGCCGAGCGCTTCCTGAACGAGGTCGACAGCGCCATCGTGCTGCACAACGCCTCGACCCAGTTCGCCGATGGCGGCGAGTTCGGGATGGGAGCCGAGATCGGCATCTCGACCGGACGGATGCACGCCCGAGGCCCGGTCGGAGCCGAACAGCTCACCAGCTTCAAATACGTGGTGCGCGGGGACGGCCAGATCCGCCCGTGACCCTGTTCGCGCCCCTTCGCCCGGCTTCCGGTACCCCGCTTCCCGCTGACAGTCGCACTCCGCTGTTCGCCAGGGTGCGTCCGCACGCCCTGCGCATGCCGGCCAGCGACGCGCCAGCGGTGCCGGCCAACGGCGCCGATCGGCGCCGGATCAGCGTCGGACTGATGGGCGGGTCGTTCAACCCGGCGCACGCCGGGCACCTTCATGTCGCGGAAATGGCTTTTCGCACCCTGGACGTCGACGAGGTCTGGTGGCTGGTCAGCCCGCAGAATCCGCTGAAGTCGCGCGATGGTATGGCGCCATTTCAGGCGCGGATGGCGTCGGCGCACCGGATGGCGCGGCACCCGCGCATCCGGGTGCGTGACGTCGAGGTGCGGCTGGGCACGCATTTCACCGCCGACACCCTGGTGGAGCTGCGCCGGCGCTGCCCGCACATCCGCTTCGTGTGGATTATGGGGGCCGACAACCTGATCGGCTTCCACCGGTGGGAGCGATGGTCACTGATCTTTCACAGCGTCGCCGTTGCGGTTTTCGACCGGCCTTCCTATTCTTTAAGGGCGTTGGCGAGTCGGGCAGCACACCGATTCGGTCGGTTCCGGATCCCGTCGAAGGCGGCCCGGACCCTGGCCCATAGGCGTCTCCCGGCCTGGGTGTTTCTTCACACCCGTCGGCATCCGGCTTCCGCCACCCAGATACGGGAGGCTGCCGGGGCCGGAGTGTGAAGAGCCCAACGAACGGAGACGACGGTTGCGGCGTGGTCGCAACCGATAGGACTGACGCGAAAGGAGCGCATCATATCTCACCTTGAAACTCCCTCCGAGGGAGAGAGCCTTCTCGATCTGGTGACCAAGTCGCTGGATGATGACAAGGCCGAGGACATCGTCGCCATTGATTTGGCGAACAAGTCCTCCATCGGCGACCACATGGTGATCGCCACGGGCCGTTCGGCCCGGCAGGTCGCGGCGATGGCCGACCACCTCGTTTCCAAGCTGAAGGACAAGGGCGTGAAGCACGTCTCGGTCGAAGGACTGCGGCAGGGCGACTGGGCCTTGATCGACGCCGGCGACGTGATCGTGCATCTGTTCCGTCCGGAGGTCCGTGACTTCTACGGCCTGGAAAAGATGTGGGGCGCGCAACCGCCGCCGACGCAGACGGTCACGCTCGGCGAGGACATGGTTACCGAGCGCGCCTTCGCGCACGCCTGATCGGGCGTGAAGATCACCCTGGTCGCGGTCGGCCGCGCGCGGCGCGGCCCGGTCGAGGAATTGTGCCGGGACTACGCCGGCCGATTGCTGTGGACGGTGGAGATCGTAGAGGTCGAGCCGAGGAAACGGTTTCAGGGTGAGGCGTTGAAGGAGCACGAAGCGGAACTGATGTCCGCTCGGATTCCGGATGGCGCGGTCGTGGTGGCGCTGGACGAACGCGGCAAGGCGCAGTCAAGCCTGACCTTTGCCGAAACCTTCCGCAACTGGCGGGACACCGGGCGCGATTCCGTCTGCTTTCTGATCGGCGGTGCCGATGGCTTGGCCGCGAGCCTGCGCGACCGCGCCGATCTGGTGCTGGCGTTCGGGCCACAGACCTGGCCGCACATGATGGTCCGCGTCATGCTGCTGGAGCAGGTCTACCGCGCCGAGCGGATTCTGGCCGGGCATCCCTATCATCGAGAGTGACGGGTCGGGCGTGACGGACCGGCGCGACACCCGTCGCGGACCGGACGGCAACCGATCGTCGCACTGCCCGGCGAACGCCGCTAAACTCCCGCCGTCCGGCCCTCCGGCCGGAAACAAGCACAGGTATTTCAGGGAGGAACAGCGATGACCGGAAAGGTCGCCATCGTTACCGGAGCGGGTTCGGGCATCGGCCGGGCTTCCGCCATTGCGCTGCTGAAGGCCGGCTGGTCGGTCGGTCTCGCCGGCCGCCGCGAGGACGCGCTCAAGGAAACTCTCGTCAAGGCCGGCGACGTCGGCAAGAACGGCTTGGCGGTGCCGACCGATGTCGCCGACGCGGTCTCGGTCAAGGCGCTGTTCGACGCGACCAAGGCCAAGTTCGGCCGGGTCGACATGGTGTTCAACAACGCCGGCATGAACGCGCCTGGCATTCCGCTCGAGGAACTGACGGTCGAGCAGTGGAAGGCGGTGGTGGACGTCAACCTGACCGGATCGTTCCTGTGCCTCGCGGAGGCGTTCCGGGTGATGAAGGACCAGAGCCCGCGCGGCGGCCGGATCATCAACAACGGCTCGATCTCGGCGCACGCCCCGCGGCCGAACTCGTCGCCCTACACCGCCACCAAGCACGCCATCACCGGGCTGACGAAGTCCGGCTCGCTCGACGGCCGCAAGTACGACATCGCGGTCTGCCAGCTCGACATCGGCAACGCCGAGACCGAGATGGCGGCTCGCATGGCGAAGGGCGTGATGCAGGCCAACGGCGAAATCGCGGTCGAGCCGCTGATGGACGTCCAGCACGTCGCCAACGCCATCGTCCACATGGCCAGCCTGCCGATCGAGGCAAACGTCCAGTTCATGACGGTGATGGCCACCAAGATGCCGTTCGTCGGCCGGGGCTAGGCCGCCGCACCGGGTCGTCATCCCGGGCGCCGCTTGCGGCGACCCGGAATGGCGGGGGAGATGCAGGACTCGGCATTCACAACGCCCTGCGCCACCTCGAGGAACCGATCCCGCGTCGGCGATGCTCGGCGCGGGTTCCAGGCCATCAGCAGGTCGACACCGATGCCGTCAGTGCCGCCGGCGATCGTGAACGGTCTCTGCACCACGCCGGCCGCCGCGCTACGCCAACTTCCTGAGCAGTTCCAGAAACGTCGCCGCTTCCGCCTCGGTCAGTGGCGCCAAGGTTGACGCCGAGACCCGGGCGCCGGTAGCGGAATGTCTGGCTACCAGCTCCAAACCTTCCGGCGTCAGTTTCAGACGGGTGCGGCGACGGTCGTCGGGGTCCGGTTCGCGATCGATCAGGCCGCGCTTTTCCAGGCGCTGGATCACGCCCTGCACGGTGGCGGGATCCATGGCGGTCAGCCGGCCGAGATGATTCTGGCTGGCACCGCCTTCTTCCGACAGACGGGCCAGAGCCGCCCACTGGGTCGGGGTCAGCCCGGAATCCGCGAAGGTCTCGATGAAGATCTGCGTCGCCCGCTGGTGCGCGCGGCGCAGGAGGTGCCCGACCTGCTCTTCGAGCTGGTAGCGCCGTCCGGCCATGGCTTGCCGGCCCGGGTTACTCAGCCCGCCGCTTTGGGCGGCAGGGCCAGCTTGATCGACAGCTCGCGCAGCTGTTCGGGGCGGACCTCGTTCGGCGCGTTCATCATCAGGTCTTCGGCACGCTGGTTCATCGGGAACAGGATGACCTCACGCAGGTTCTGCACGTCGGCCAGCAGCATGACGATCCGGTCGATGCCCGGCGCGATGCCGCCGTGCGGCGGCGCCCCGAACTTGAACGCGTTGATCATGCCGGCGAACTTGTCGTCGACCACTTCCGGCCCGTAGCCGGCGATCTCGAAGGCCTTGTACATGATCTCCGGACGGTGGTTCCGGATCGCGCCCGACGACAGCTCGATGCCGTTGCACACCACGTCGTACTGGTAGGCGAGGATGTCCAGCGGGTCCTGGCTCTCCAGCGCCTCCATGCCGCCCTGCGGCATCGAGAACGGGTTGTGGCTGAACTCGATCTTGCCGGTCTTCTCGTCCAGCTCGTACATCGGGAAGTCGACGATCCAGCACAGCCGGTAGACGTCCTTCTCGATCAGGCCCAGGTCGTTGCCGAGCTTGACGCGGGCCTGCCCGGCCAGCTTGGCAGCGTCGCCTTCCTTGCCGGCGGAGAAGAACACGGCGTCGCCGTCACCCATTCCGGTCGCTGCCTTGATCTCGGCGATCTTCTCGGCCGGCAGCCGGCTGGCGATCGGGCCGCGCGCCTCGCCTTCGGCAAAGATCATGTAGCCGAGACCGGGTGCGCCCTGGTCCTGGGCCCACGAGTTCATCCGGTCGCAGATTGCCCGGCTGCCGCACTTCGGACCCGGAACGGCGCGCACCACGCCACCGCCGCCAACGATCTTGGCGAAGATCGCAAAGTCGGACTCCCGGAACAGCTCGGAGACGTCGGCGATCTCGATCGGAATCCGCAGGTCCGGCTTGTCGGAGCCGTATTTCAGCATCGACTCCCGGTACGGGATGCGCGGGAACGGTCCCGGCACCTGCCACTGGGAGAATTCATTGAACACCCCGGCCAGCACCGGTTCGACCGCGGCGAACACGTCCTCCTGCTCGACGAAGCTCATCTCCAGGTCGAGCTGGTAGAACTCGCCCGGGCTGCGGTCGGCGCGGCTGTCCTCGTCGCGGAAGCACGGCGCGATCTGGAAGTAGCGGTCGAAGCCGGACACCATCAGCAGCTGTTTGAACTGCTGCGGGGCCTGCGGCAGGGCGTAAAATTTGCCGGGATGCAGGCGCGACGGCACCAGGAAATCGCGGGCGCCCTCCGGCGACGACGCCGTGAGGATCGGGGTCTGGAACTCGGTGAAGCCCTGCTCGACCATGCGGCGGCGGATCGACGCGATGATCGCCGAGCGCAGCATGATGTTCTTGTGCACCTTCTCGCGGCGCAGGTCGAGATAGCGGTAGCGCAGGCGGATGTCCTCGCCGGCGTCCTCCTCGGAGTTGACCTGCAGCGGCACCTGGTCGGCGGCGGAGAGCACTTCGAACGAATCGATCCGCACCTCGATCTGGCCGGTCGGCAGCTTCGAATTGACGGTCTCGTCCGACCGCTTGACCACCCGGCCGGTGACGCACACCACCGATTCCAGGCGGACCTTCTCGACCTCCTGGAATGCCGGATCTTCCACGTCGGTCACGCACTGGGTGATGCCGTAATGGTCGCGCAGGTCGATGAAGACCAACTGACCGTGATCGCGGCGGCGGTGGATCCAGCCGGAGATCCGGACGGTCTCGCCGACATGGGTGTCGCGCAGGGCGGAGCAGGTGTGGGAGCGATAGCGGTGCATGGCGTCGTTTCGTTCGGTCAATCGGGCGAATTCGGGCGTGCTGCACCGGAAAACGCGGCGTCGGCACGGGGCGATGCCAAGTGACACGCGGGCGGACCCGCGTCAAGGCGCGCGTCAGTGAATCGGGACTAAGCCGCGGTTATCCGCCGACCCGGATGAACACCGTTTGCTCTTTCGGCGGACGCCCGTCGCGCTCCAGGACGACGCGACCGGTGTAGGTGCCGGTCTGCCATCCGCTCGGTGGCCGCTTCTTGCCGACGAAGCGGAACTGCACGATCCGGGTTTGGTCCGAGCGCCAGCGCTCCGAGAACAGCTTGGAGCCGTCCGGGCTGGTGATTGTGGTCGTGAGGACGTCTCCCGGCTCCAGGCCGGCGGCCCGGGTCCAGATCACCAGGGCGTCGGCGTTCGAGGGTGCGGTATCGCGCCCGGCAGTGCCGGCCTCGGCGTCGGCTTTCTCAACCGGACCGGTGCCGAACCCGGCGTCCAGTAGGATCGGCGCGTGGTCGACCAGCTTGGACAGCGCGTCCGGGTTCCACAGCGGAGCGGTTCCTCGCCCGCACTCCGGCCCGCCGTCGGTTCCGCGGAACGGGTCGATCACCTTGCCGTCCTTCTCGACGGTGATGTGGACATGCGGGAACTCGGTCATGCCGGACAGTCCTACTGCGCCCAGGCGCTGGCCCGCCGCAATCGTCTGCCCTGTCTGGACGGCCATGCTGCCGCGCTTCATGTGGCAATATTGGGTGACCCAGCCACCCTCGTGCTGAACACGCACACCGTTGCCGCATTCCTTGTCCCGGACGGACTCGCGGCCGGCGACCGCGATGCTGACATCCTGCATGCCGTCACGCACGCCGACGACCTTGCCCGGCGCTGCGGCCAGGACCGCCACGTTGTCATTGAGGCGCGAGAGATCCCGAAGCGCGATGTCTGTACCTTTGTGGCCGTCATAACTCATCTGTCCGCAGCGATAGTCGAGGCGGCCCGGCCCTGGATCAAGATCGACGTGGTTGATCACCCAGCAGCTCTCGCCGGGCGTGCAGTCGATCGGCAGGGCCAAGGGGAACGGCGATGGTTGCGCCGCCGGCTCCGGCTTGGGAGTGGATTGCGCGGCAGGCGTTGGCGCGGGCTTGAGCTGTGCGGTCTGAGCGGGCGCCGGTGTGATGGCCGGCGGTGTTGCTGCCGACGATGCGGCCACCGGCCTGCCGGCCGAAGGAGTGGGCGCAGGATCGGACGGCGGACTCTTCTCGGGTGGCGGTTTGGCTTTCGCTGCGTCGCGCGACGCAGCCTGCTGCTCGGCCGCGCTTGGCCGTCGATCGTCGGCTTCTCTGCCCTTGAAGACCATCCAGAACGCGCCGCCGAACGACAGGCCCGCCATCAGTATCAGGGCAGCGATGACAATCCGCATGCGGCTATCTCACCAAGCGTCGCAGGTATTCGCCATACCCCGACTTGGCGAGCGGATCGGCCAGGCGCAAGACCTGCTCGGCATCGATGTACTCCATGAAATAGGCGATCTCCTCGACGCAGGCGACCTTCAACCCCTGGCGGGCCTCGACGGTGCGCACGAACTCGGAGGCCTGCAGCAGGGAGTCGTGGGTTCCGGTGTCGAGCCAGGCATAGCCGCGGCCGAGCTTTTCGACCGACAGGGTGCCGCGCTCCAGGTAGACCCGGTTGACGTCGGTGATCTCCAACTCGCCGCGCGGCGACGGCTTGATCTCGCGGGCCACGTCGACCACATCGTTGTCGTAGAAATACAGGCCTGTCACCGCCCAGTTGGATTGGGGGTTGGCGGGTTTCTCGACGATCTCGGTCGCCCGACCGTCGGCACCGAAGCTGACCACGCCGTACCGCTCGGGGTCACTGACGTAGTAGCCGAACACCGTGGCGCCGCCGGTGCGCGCGGCAGCGCTCTGCAGCACCTCGGTCAGGCCGTGGCCATAGAAGATGTTGTCGCCCAGCACCAGGGCCGCCGGGTCGGATCCGATGAACTCGCGCCCGATGATGAAGGCCTCGGCCAGCCCGTTCGGCGCGTCCTGGACGGCGTAGCTGAGATCCAGCCCCCACTGGCTGCCGTCGCCGAGCAGGTGGCGGAACGCCGGCTGGTCCTGCGGCGTGGTGATCACCAGGATCTCGCGAATACCGGCGAGCATCAGGGTGGTCAACGGATAGTAGATCATCGGCTTGTCGTACACCGGCAGCAACTGCTTGCTGGCCACGATAGTCAGCGGATACAGCCGGGTACCGGAACCACCGGCCAGAATGATGCCCTTCATCGTGCGGTATTCTCCGTCAGCGGGCCAAGCCGCGCGTCGAGCACGGCGTCGAGCGCCGCCTCCCAGGATTGCCGCGGCACTGCCGAGAACCCGGCGAGTGCCGCATCAAGCGTTGAGTTGTCGAGCACCGAATAGGCCGGGCGCGCCGCGGGTGTCGGATAGTCGGCGGTACCGATCGGATGCACAATGGGCCGACGTCCCCAGTGCCGTTCGGCCCGGCGGAACACTGCATCGGCTAAGCCGTGCCAAGTGGTCTCGCCGCTGCAGGTGAAGTGATGCGTGCCGCGAACGGCCACTCCGGCTTGCCACGCCTTCAGTACGGTCAGCAGGACGGTTGCGATGTCCTCGGCCGGTGTCGGGGTGCCGCGCTGGTCGGCGACCACCCGAAGCTCGTCGCGCTCGGCGCCGACCCGCAGCATGGTGTTCACGAAATTCTTGCCAGTAGCCGCGTACACCCAGGCAGTGCGCAGGATGACGTGGTCGGCGAGGGTCGAGCGGACCGCCTCTTCGCCCTCCTGCTTGGATGTCCCATAGGCACCGAGGGGTGCAACCGGATCGCTGGGCCGATAGGGACGCGAGCCGGTGCCGTCGAACACGTAGTCCGTCGACACCTGGAGCAACGGAATACCGCGCGCGGCGCAGGCGGCGGCCAGCGCCGCGGGGCCGTCCCGGTTGACCCGGAACGCGGTCTCCTGATCGGTCTCGGCGACGTCGACCGCGGTGTAGGCGGCCGGATTGACCACGGCATCCGGGGCAAGGGCGTCGATCGCGGCGGCGATTGACCGAGGTGCCGACAGGTCCACACGATCCCGACCGGCGGGGATCCAGTTCATCCCGTCAGGCGTCGATCGTGCGACCAGCGCCCCACCGACCTGGCCGGTGATCCCGGTGACGAGGACCTGCATGCCTCAGCCTGCCTTGCGTTTGGTGGTTCCGACTCGCGACAGAGCGTCCTGGCGTTGGACGATCGGTTGCCACCAGGACGCGTTGTCCAGGTACCAGCGCACCGTCTTCTCGATGCCGCTCTCGAATGTCTCGCGTGGCGTCCACCCAAGGTCACGGTCGATCTTGCCGGGGTCGATGGCGTACCGGAAATCGTGCCCCGGCCGGTCGGTCACGAAACTGATCTGATCGCGCCGGGAGACCCCATCACTGCGTGGGGCGTGCTTATCCAGCAGGTCGCAGATCGTGTGGACGACATCGAGGTTGGTCTTCTCGTTGTGCCCGCCGACGTTGTAGCTGTCGCCCGGAACACCCTTGCTCAGGACCGTCCACAGCGCGCGGGCGTGATCCTCGACATACAGCCAGTCACGGATGTTGGACCCGTCGCCGTAGACCGGCAGCGGATCGCCGCGCAGGCCCTTGAGGATCATCAGCGGGATCAGCTTTTCGGGGAAATGGTATGGGCCGTAGTTGTTCGAACAGTTCGACAGCAGGATCGGCAAGCCGTAAGTCTCGCCCCAGGCGCGCACCAGATGGTCCGACGATGCCTTGGAAGCGGAGTAGGGTGAGCGGGGATCGTACGCCGTTTCCTCGGTGAAGTAGCCGTCGTCGCCGAGCGAGCCGAACACCTCGTCGGTCGAGATGTGATGGAACCGGAAGTCGGCCTTGGCCGAACCGCTGAGCGTCTCCCAATGGGCTCGCGCTGCCTGCAGCAGCCGGAAGGTTCCGACCACGTTCGTCATGATGAAGTCTTCCGGCCCGTCGATCGACCGATCGACGTGCGACTCCGCGGCCAGATGCATCACGGCGTCCGGCCGGTGCCGGGCGAATACATCGGCCAGCGCGTCGGCGTCGCGGATGTCGGCCTGCTCGAACGCATACCGGGGATTGCCTTCGACCGCTGCCAGCGCGGTACCGCTGGCGGCATAGGTCATGACGTCCAGGTTCACGACCGAGACGTCGGTTTCGGCGATCAGCAGCCGGACGACGGCGGAACCGATGAATCCGGCTCCGCCGGTCACCAGGATGGTCTTCGGCTGCGGCATCGACGAAATCCTCAGATGGAGAAATGAACCGGCAGGTCGGCCAATCGGGGGTGACGGGTGTCTTTCTCCGACAGCGTCGGCTCGATCCCCTCAAGCGGCCATGCGATGCCGAGATCGGGATCGTCCCACGCTATGCCGCGGTCGTGCTCGGGAGCGTAGGGCGCCGTCACCTTATAGATCACCTCGGTGTCCGGCTCCAGGGTGACGAAACCGTGGGCAAAGCCGATCGGCACCAGGATCTGGTTCCATTCCTCGGCCGAGATTTCCGCACTGACCCATTGGCCGTAGGTCGCAGAGCCATGGCGGATGTCGACGGCGACGTCGAAGATCCGGCCGCGCACAACCCGCAACAGCTTGTCCTGAGCGAATGGCGGAAGCTGGAAATGCAAGCCGCGCAACACCCCCGATGCCGCCGACAGCGAGTGGTTGTCCTGCACGAAATCCAGGTGAAGGTCGGCTGCTTCGAACGCCGGTTTGCTGTAGGTCTCGGAGAAGAATCCGCGATGGTCCCCGAACTTCTTGGGCCTGATGATCTTTACGTCGGGAATCGCGAGCGAATCGACCTGCACGCTTCAGCCTCCGGAATGAGCATGAAATGCGGCCGGCTATAGCACGCGGCTCGAAGTCGCCACAAGCAATGCTGCCGTGCAAACGTCCGCCGGCCGGGATAGAACAGGGCGGGTTGCGCGTTTCCTGCCTTGACGAGCATGTGCTAGACTCTTGCTCGGTTCGAGATGTGCGTCGGAATACGCTGACGGGTGTCTTGGTCCCTGGTCAACGTGGAGTGTCTCGCGAAACGATCGGCATGGCTTTGAATATTCAACCACTGCCCAACTCCGAGCACGCACAGCTCGTCCCCTATCGGACGAAGGCTGCTGTGTCGACACGGACCTCACAAGCCGCGGATCGGCCCGGATCGATTGGTACGTGTTCGGTTGTCATCGTCTCGTATCGGACGGGTCCGTTGCTGATCGACAGCTTGCGTGCGGCCCTGGAACAGGACGCCGTCGACACGGTTGTGCTGGTCGACAACGGCAACGCCGCCGAAACGCGACGAGCCATCGATGCGCTTGCCGCTGCAGACAATCGTCTGCGGGTCATCCGTGGGCACGGCAATGTCGGCTTCGCCCGTGGCTGCAACATCGGGGTCAAGGCTGGCACGGGCAGTCATATTCTGTTGCTGAACCCGGACTGCGTGCTGCGGCCTGGCGTGGTCAGCCGCGGCCTGCAGGTTCTCGCAAACCATGCGGATGCATCGGCCCTGACGGTTCGGATCGAGAACACCGACGGAACCGAGCAGCGTGGCGGTCGGCGCAATCTGATGACGCCTTGGACATGTCTGGTCGAGCAGTTCCGGCTCGATCGCTTGATGCCCAACCATCCGCATTTTCAGCGACTGAACCTGAACGAGACCGAACCACTGACCGAGATCACGCCGGTCGAGTGCATCTCCGGGGCGTTCATGCTGATGCCGCGGGCGGTTTATGACCGGGTGGGCGGCATGGACGAGGACTACTTCCTGCATGTCGAGGATGTGGATTTGTGCTTCCGGATCCAGGAAACCGGCGGGTCGATCCTGTTCGTTCCCGATGTATCGGTTACCCATGTGAAGGGCACCAGCCGGGTGTTCCCGCTGGTGGTGGAGTGGCACAAGTCGGTCAGCGTCTCGAAGTACTTCAACAAGCACTTCCGGCCGCAATACCCGGATCTGGCCCTAAGGCTGATCAGCCTCACGATTTTCCTGCGGCTGGCGGTGCGGGCAGTGCCTCTGACGTTCTCGTGGCTCGCGGAACGCTTCGGCGCGGCACCGGCACCGACGAAACGCTGATGACCGGCAGGCGCTGAACCGGCAGGCTCAGTCGCGCCAACCCTCCAGAAAACCCCGCACGATGGCCTTGAGCTTGGCCGCCTTGTCGTTCTCGTAGGCGATGGCTTTCCACACGTCGTACAGCGCGGCCGTCACGTCGAACGCCAGCCAGCCCAGGCTGACCGTCCCATGACGCCGCCAGACCCGAACGCGGTTTCGGTGGATGGTCCGCCGCCGCCAGGCCTCATGGGTGCTCAAGGTCTTGGTCCGGCCCAGGAGGCGCGCGGTCTTCACTTCGCCGAGGCGATGGTGAAGCGTCGCATCGCCGACCCCAACGATCTCGAACCCGGCCCGGCGCAGGCGCAGGCTGAACTCGACGTCGACGTAGTCGATGAAGAACCGGTCGTCCATCCGGCCGACGACTTCCAGCACCCGCGCGCGGATCAGACTGCCGGACGCGATCGCGAACAGGCCGTTGCGGGCGATAGTCCCCGGCAGGAGGGGCGTGCGGGCGAGGTCGAAACGCCCGCGCGCCGTCAGCAGCCGGGCCCGCAGCGTGCCTTCCGGATCGGTGAGTCGTGGCGTCAGGAGCCCGACACGCCGGCGGTCGGGCAACCCCCGCCAGGTCTCGATCATGGTGGCGACCATGCTGTCGCCCGGAACGCTGTCGTCGTCCTGCAGCAGGATCCAGTCCGCACCGTCGGCAAGGGCCGCTGCCAGCCCCTGATTCTGGGCGGTTGCCAGCCCGACGTTGCTCGGGTTGGCGATCAGCGTCAGCCGGCCGCCGCTGTCGGCTGCGCGCGTCGCCAGCCGTTCCTGGATGTCCGGTGCGGAGCCGTTCTCGACCAGCACCACCCGGTCGGCCTGCGCCAGGCCGGCGTCAAGCACACGGTCGAGCGCTTCGTCGGGCTGGTAGCTGACGACGACAGCGACGACCCGGGGGGTGTTCTCCGGCGGTTCCTCAAGCCGTGTCGGCAGATCGGCCAGCGGCCGCAGATCGATCCCGCGCCGAAGATAGGTGAAAGGCGACCAGGTCAAGGCACGGGCGAACTCCCAAGGGGTCACCCGCCGCGTGTCCTGGATCGCCCGCCGCTCGGCCAGGGTCTGGGTGAGTCCGGCCAACGCCTCGCGCAGCGCGCACCAGCGGGCAATTCCTCGACCGGTCACGGTATCGGCTAGCGCACCCGCCGCCAGGATCAGCGCAGCCGGCAGCACGCCCGCCACCAGAACCGGCCCCGGCATGCCGCGCAGAAAGGCCCAAACCCGGTTGCGGGTGGCGTAGCGCAGCACGAAGCTCGATGGAGCCGAGGCGGAACCGACGTGCCGGACCACCGCGTCCGGCGTGACGATGGCAGTCCAACCGGCCAGTCGCAGCCGCATCCCAAGGTCGACGTCCTCGTAGAAGCAGAAGAACCGCTCGCAGAACCCGCCGACCGCCTCGAACGCTTCGCGCCGGTACAGGGCCGCGGCGGCGCAGACGCCGAAGACCTCGCTCTCGCTGACCGGGTGGGCGGGACGCAGGCGACCGCCGCGCCACGCGGCGCCGACGGCGTGCAGCGGATCGCCCACCCCGTCGAAGGCGGTCGGATCGGCGTCAAGCAGTTGGACCGAGCCGACGCTGCCGGCTTGCGGATGACGCTCAGCGGCCGCGACCAGGGCGGCCAGCCAGCCGGGTTCGGCGAAGGCGTCGGGGTTGAGGGTAACCAGATAGCGTCCGCGCGCCTGTGCCGCGGCCCGGTTGTTGGCCACGGCAAAGCCCAGATTACGGTCGGCACGGTCGACCCTCAGCCACGGCCGCGGGACCAGCCGCTCGACTGCACCGTCGCTGGAGGCGTTGTCGACCACGATCGCTTCGAAATCACGCCAGCTCTGGCGATCCAGGGCGTCGAGGCAACGCGCCAGATGATCACCGGACTGCCAGGCGACGATCAGAACGGACACGGCGGGGGTGGGAGTTTCGGTCAGATCGGTCATCGGCGTCGGCGTTGCGGATCGAGCGCGACCATACCACGCCCGCGTAAGCGTGCAGCCACTTCACCGCCCGAGCAGGGTATCCAAGCGGGTGGCGATGTGTGCGTGCCACACTATGCTTGACAGTGTGGCCGTCGATCCGCCGAATGCCGCCGTTCTCGACCACCCAGCAACCGGGGATCCGTCATGACCCGCATCGTCTCGCGCTTTCCGCTTCCGCCGATGAGCCTCGGCACCGAGCGCCACCTGACGGTGCATGCCTACGGCGACCCGGACGCCCACCCCAAGGCCTACGTCCAGGCCGGGCTGCACGCAGGCGAGTTGCCGGGCCTGCTGGTCCTGCACCATCTGATCCGTCGGCTCGACGCTGGGGAGGATCCGATCCTTGGACAGATCGTGCTGGTGCCAGTTGCAAACCCGATCGGCCAGTCGCAGCTGCTGCGCGGCCAGATGATCGGGCGGACCAGCTTGGCCGACGGCACCAACTTCAACCGGGAATACCCTGACCTGGCCACGGCGGTCGGCGACGCGGTGGCCGGTCGTCTGGGCAAGGATTCCGAGACCAATGTCGCGCTGATCCGGGACGTGTTCGGTGAGATCCTGGCGGATCAGGCCGCCCACGCGGAAGGCGAGGGCGCCTATCTGCGGCTGACCCTGATGCGGTTGGCCTGTGACGCCGACATCGTGCTCGACCTGCACTGCGACGACGACGCCACCTTCCACGTCTATCTGGCCGATCACCTGTGGCCGGATGCGGCCGACCTGCCGGCGTATCTGGAAAGCCCGGTGACGATGCTGGCCAATGAATCCGGCGGCAACCCGTTCGACGAGTCCCTGAGCAAGCTGTGGTTCGACCTGCGCAACCGCTTCGGCGCGGCCACGCCGGTGCCGTCGGCCTGCCTCGCGTCGACGGTCGAGCTGCGCGGCGGCGGCGATGTCGGGGATGCCTTGGCCGAGGATGACGCCGATCGGATCTATCGGTTCCTGCAGCATCGCGGATTGATTGGCGGCGATCCGGGGCCGGTCCCAGAGCTGCTGCGCCCGGCGACACCGTTGAACGGCATGGAGATCGTGAAATCGCCGCTGCCGGGAATCGTCAGCTACCGGGTACCACTCGGCGCTGAGGTCGTGACCGGTCAAGCGATCGCCGACCTGATCGACCCGACCGCCGACGATCCGGCCGAGGGACGTATTGAGATCACCGCCGGCACCGACGGTTTCGTGTTCGCTCGCAAGACCCACCGCTTCGTATGGCCGGGCGAGACGATCGCCAAGATCGCCGGCGGTCAATCGTTGGCCGGGCGGGCTGGCAAGCTGCTGACCGATTGATCGGCCGTCCGCCGCCGGTCGAACGCCGATACAAGGACAGATGATGAACGAGTCGGCCATCCGTGCCGTGCTGGAGCGTTACCCTCGGCTGATCGCGGATTGCGAGCGGCACAAGGCGCTCGGTTGGTACCCGTCCGGCGGCGAAGTCTACAAGTTCGCGGTGCGACCGAGTTTCGAGGCGGTCGATCGCTTCGCCGACCATGTGTTCGGCGGCATCGGCTTCGAACCGGACGACTACATGCTCGGCCCGACCGAGTTCGGCATCGACGGCTATGGCCGGCGGCGGCCTGAGCTCAGCCCGGAAGCCCAAGCCCGGCACCACGCGATCTTCAACAACGGCTTGGTGCTCGAGTGCCGGGCCATCATGAAATCGAGCCCGGGTCGCATCGATGACTGGACTCGGCTGATCGGCGACGATGGCCGGTTCGGCGGCATCCGCTTGCCGTTCAGCGTTGGCTCGCACCAGGGCTTAGGTACATTGCACGCGCTCAGGATGGCGCGCCGGGCGATCACGGTCAGCGACCTTATGCGAGGCCATGGCCGCTGCGTGGCCACCCTGGTGGAGATCGGCGGTGGCCATGGTCGCAGCCTGCGCGACCTGATCTGGATGTTCGGTGTCGAGACCGCGTTCTACACCGACTTGCCGCTGAACATGCTGCTGGCGGCGCGGTTTCTCGGCCATTTCTTCGGTGACCGGGTGAACCTCGTCTGGAGCGAGGACGATGCGGTTGTGGCCGGCGGCATCAACATCATCGCACCGTGGCTGATCGACCGGATCGCCGTGCCCGTCGATCTTCTGGTGAACTTCTATTCGTTCCAGCACATGTCGATGGAGGCGCTGCGCTACTACGGCGACCAATTGATCAAGCCGCGTGCCGCCGCGTTGTATCATCTGAACCGTGAGCAGCGGCGCGACAGCTTCGATGTGGCCGTGCCCGACTACCCGTTCCGCGACGCGTTCGCCGTGGAAGATGCCGCCGAGTTCGGCGTGTCCAAGGACGGGCAGAATCGGGTGCTGAGCCGGATCGTCGGCGAACTGATGATCCGCAAGTAGTTTCCGACCCGCACGCGGCGGGCCGGAACTCCTTATTTCATCAGATCGAGCACAAACTTCGGCAGGGCGAAGCACGCCTGGTGGATCGCCGGGGTGTAGTAGCGCGTGGCGATGCCGAGCGGCGCGAACCGCGTCTCAATGACGGTGGCGTCATGCCGGCGCTTGGCCGCATCGTCGGTGGCCCAGCCGAGCGCCATGAAGCCGCCCTGGTAGGTCGGAACCGCCGCCATGTAGAACCCGACATCGGCGAACGACTTGCCGAGGCGGTGGTACGAATTGGTGACTTCAGAGCCCTGCAAGGCCGGCACGCCGTTCTGCGTCACCACAATGCCGCCCTCGGTCAGGCAGCGTTTGCAATTGGCATAGAATTCGGCGGTGAACAGCACCTCGCCAGGACCGATCGGGTCGGTTGAATCGACGATTACCACGTCGAAACGCTCAGCGGTCTCGGCGACGAACTTCGCGCCGTCGGTGATCACCAGATCGAGACGCGGGTCGTCGAACGCGCCGGCCGACAGGGACGGCAGGTGCTCGCGGCTCATGTCGACCACGCCACGGTCGATCTCGACCATGGTCAGTTTCTCGACCGCCTTGTGCTTCAGGACTTCACGGGCCATGCCGCCGTCGCCGCCGCCAATGATCAGCACCCGGCGCACATTGCCGTGCGCCATCAGCGGCACGTGAGTCAGCATCTCGTGATAGACGAACTCGTCGCCCTCGGTGGTCTGCACCACGCCATCCAGCGTGAGCACCCGACCGAAGCGTTCGTTCTCGAAAATGATCAGGTCCTGATGCTCGGTCTTGTCGCGGAACAGGACCCGGTCGATCCGGAGACGCTGCGCCAACCAGGGGTGCAGCGTCTCCGTAAACCACTCGGTCATGCCACCATGCCTCGCTTGTGCTCGCCCAGATTGACGCTGGTCGGCGCGAAGGCCTGCTTCAGGACTTCGATCGCGGCGTGAGGCTTGGCATCGCCGCACATGAACACGTCGAGAGCGGCGTACTCGCACTCCGGCCATGTGTGGATCGAAATGTGCGATTCCGCCAGCACGGCCACGCCCGACACCCCGCCGTTCGGCGAGAAGTGGTGCAGGTGGATGTGCAGCAGGGTCGCGCCGGCTGCCGTCACGCACTCCTTGAGCGCTTCTTCGATGTGCTCGATCTCGTCCAGGCGCTTGGCGCCCCAGAGGTCGATGATCAGGTGGGTACCCGCAAAGGTCAGCCCGTCCTTCTTGACGAAGTGGTCGAGCCGTTCGTCCGAACTGGAAATACCTGCCGACGGCAGACGGATGATGTTGTCCTCGCCCTCGGTGCGGGGCGCGGGGCCGCGATAGACGGTATCGCGGTTGACGGAGTCGGCATGGAATTCGCTCGGCTGAGTGGCCGAGTCCATCCCCAATTTGGTGGCGAGTTTCTGATCCAACACTCACTCCTCCTAACCAGAAGATTGACCCAGCTACCCTTAGACCCTCCACCCCCATGGACCACGCGGGGCCCTACGGGACGAGCGGAATGGGCAGACAAGAAAGCCCACCCCCGAAAGGGCGGGCGGACACGGGATTTCGCCGGGCGATTACCGTGCAGGCTTTGTCGTCGACGGCCTCCAAACGGGCGGGATGCCGCCCCAAAAAGATCGGCCAGGAAACGATGGGGTGTTGCCCCGCCGTTTCCCAGCCGTTCGTGAGGCGCAGAATGGGGATGCGAACCCCGGGGGTCAAGAGAGAATCCGTTGCGGTTGTCCGCATATCCGTCGTGCCCTGACTGCATGGCAGTAACAAGGGTCTCAACGTTTCGACTGCCGCGGAAACGACGGGGCTGCCGCGCTGGCGATGCGGCCGGGTTTGCCGGTAGGCTTGGGGCGACCGAGGAGGTGGCATGAAGCTGAGGCAACTGTCGTTTGATCCGGGAGAGATCATCGTCGAACCCGGTCAGCCCTGTGTGGGAGCGTTCCTGATCGAGGCCGGCAAAGTCGAGGTATTCCGCAAGTCCGGCGATCGCAAGGTCGTCGTGGCGGTCCTTGGCAAGGGCGAGATCTTCGGCGAGATGGCGTTGATCGATCACGTCCCGCACGCCCGCTACGTGCGGTCGGTCGAGAGCACGCAGTGCCTGCTGATCTCGCGTACCCAGTACGAGGCGATGATCGAGCAAACTCCACCGATCCTGAAGCTGTTCCTCACCCGCGTGGTTCGCAAGTTGCGCAAGACCACCGAGGTCACGTTTGGCAAGTAGCCCCCTGCTCTGGTCGGGCTTGACCGGTCCATGCGGCCGATGGCTTGCTCGTACTGACTGCAGCCAACCGGTCGGAGGGGGATACCGCCATGCCGTTTGAAACGTGGCTCGCATTTGCTGCGGCGTCGTTCGTGATGCTGATTATTCCCGGGCCGACCGTCATGCTGGTCGTCGGCTACGCGCTGGGTGAAGGACGTCGGGCGGCGCTGATCACGCTCGGTGGTGTTCTGCTGGGTGACCTGCTGGCGATCTCGGTGTGCGCGGTTGGGCTTGGCGCGCTACTGGCGGCGTCGGCTACGGTTTTCACCGTGTTCAAATGGGTCGGTGCGGCCTACTTGGTCTGGTTGGGCATCAAGCTGTGGCGGGCGCCGGTCGACCCGCAGGCGGTCGCGGCCTCCGGCGCGAGCCGCCGCCGGGCGATGCAGGGCTTCATCGTGACCGCGCTCAACCCCAAGGGGCTGGCGTTCTTTATCGCCTTCCTGCCGCAGTTCATGACCGCGGAGGCCCCGATCCTGCCGCAGTTGGCGATCCTTGCGCCGACTTTCGTGCTGATGGGCGGGATCACCAACGCCGCATTCATCCTGCTGGCCGGCGGGGTGCGGGCGAGGCTGCGTTCCCCGTCGGTGCTGCGCGCCATCAACCGGGTCGGCGGCAGTTGCCTGATCGGTGCCGGATTGGTGACGGCGGCGATGCGTCGGGCATAAGAGGCGCCCGTAGCGGCGGCCGGACCCCGGCTGGTCGGCCGGGGTGACGGTGCGACGGATGAATCCTACGCCCGGTTCAACAGCCGGGCTCGGATGGTTCCCGACAACGCGCGGATCTCGGTCAGGATGTCGAACGCCCCCGGCACCTCGCCCTCGGCGTCGAGCACCACGTAGCCGATGTCGCCGGCGGTCTGGTAGTGCTGGGCGGCGATGTTGATGCGGTGGCGGGCGAACAGGTCGTTCAGCTTGCCGAGTTCGCCGGGCAGGTTGCGCTGCACCTGGATGAACCGGGTCACCGTGGTGCCTTTCGGCAACTGGACCTGCGGGAAGTTGACGGCGCCGACCGTCGAGCCGACGTCGGAGTACTCCACCAGCTTGCGCGCCACTTCGTCGCCGATGCGCTCCTGCGCCTCTTCGGTCGAGCCGCCGACATGCGGGGTCAGGATCACGTTGTCGAGTCCGCGCAATGGGCTTTCGAAGGCGTCGGCGTTGGATTTAGGCTCGGACGGGAACACGTCGGCCGCGGCCCCGCCCAGATGGCCGTCGCGCAGGGCGGCGGCCAGCGCCTCGATGTCGACCAGGGTGCCGCGGGCGTTGTTGATCAGGAAGCTGCCCGGCTTCATGGCGCGGATCTGGGCGACGCCGAACATGCCCATGGTTTCCGGCGTCTCCGGCAGGTGCAGCGACACCACGTCGGCACGTTCGAGCAGTTGCTCCAGCGTGCCGGTTGGCTCGACGTTGCCATGGCGCAGCTTGTCGGTGCGGTCGAAATAGATGACCCGCATGCCCATGGCTTCAGCCAGGGTCGCGAGCTGGGTCCCGATGTTGCCGTAGCCGACGATGCCGAGGGTCTTGCCACGGATCTCGCGGCTGCCGGCTGCACTCTTGACCCAGCCGCCCTGGTGGGCCGCCATCGACTTGGTGAAGGCGCCGCGGAACAGCATGACGATCTCGGCGATGGTCAGCTCGGCCACGCTGCGGGTGTTGGAAAACGGCGCGTTGAACACCGGGATGCCGCGGCGCTGGGCGGCTTCGAGATCGACCTGGTTGGTGCCGACCGAAAAACAGCCGACGGCGACCACGGTCGAGGCGGCGTCGATCACCGCCTCGGTCAACTGGGTGCGCGACCGGATGCCGAGGATCTGCACGTCCTTCAGCGCCTCGGTCAGGGCGGCGTGGTCGAGCGCTTTCGGCAGCACCTCGACGTTGTCGTAGCCTGCGCCGCGCAGCACCTCGACCGCCGAGGGTGAAATCCCCTCCAGCAGCAGGAAGCGGATCTGGTTCTTCGGTCGCGACAGGCCTTTGTTCATCGGAACGCTTCCGTGATGGCGGAGGGCGCTTGCTTAACCCAAATTGTGCAGCGCACCAAGGCGCCGATCACGATCGGATCACTAAGTTGTCATTTGATTACTTAGTGGCCTCGGCGCGGACTGGCTGGGTTCGCGTCACGCCATGATGGGAGGTCTCGATGGCAAATCGGAATCGCTGGTCCTATTCGCTGATGGCCGTGCTTGCCGGCTTCGCCCTGCCGGTTCTGACGGCTGATGCCGGAACCGAGGATGTGGCCTATCCCAAGGGGTTCGAGACCGAGTTCCTGCGCTATGCGACCAAGGACAAGGCCGATCGGAAGATCACCCGGTTCTTCTACATCAACCGCGACGCCTATGAAACGGCCAAGGCGGATGCGCCATTGCCGTACGGCACCGTGCTGGTGATGGAGGATCACAAGGCGCGGCTCGGTGCCGGTGACGCCCCGGTGCTCGATGCCGATGGAGCACTCCTCCCGACCGATGCGGTCGCCGGGGTGTTCGTGATGGAAAAGCGTCAGGGCTGGGGCGCGCAGTATCCGGAAGCGACCCGCAACGGCGAGTGGGAGTACGCCTGGTTCGCCGCCGACGGGGCGCGGCGCACCGACAAGACGATGGACCGCTGCTTCGAGTGCCATAAGCCGCAGGCCTCAAGCGACTACACCTTCATCACCATGGACGCCCTGAAACGCCTGAAGGCCAAGTGACGCCGGGCTTGCGCGGCGACCCGGCGGCGGTCATACCCGCCGCATGGACGAGCCTGCCCGCACGCGTCGCCGCCTGCCGTCGGCCGAACGCCTGGCGGCCCTGATCGAGGGCGCCGCCACGGCGTTTGCCGAGGATGGATTCGGCGTCACGACCCGGGAGTTGGCGCGGCGTATGGGCGTGACCCAGGCCCTGCTCTATAAGCACTTTTCGTCCAAGGACGCACTGATCGACGCGGTTCTGGAACGGCGCTTCCTGGCCGAGCGCAGCGGGCCGAACCCCGGGCTGCTGGACGGCTCCGGGCCGCTGGAAGATCGGATTGCCGCGTTCTACACCGACTTCGTGAACCGGGCGACGCGCGAGAACCTGCGCCTGTTCCTGCGGGCATCACTGGATGGCATCAATCTGCCGGTCCGGTACCGCTCGCGTCTGGACCAGCGCTATCTGCTGCCGATGCTGGGGGCGCTGCGCCGGGAAGCGGGGTTACCCGACCTTGAGTCCCTGCAGGTCGCCTCGGAGGAGCGGGAACTGGCCGTCATGCTGCACGGCGCCCTGGTGTTCACCCTGATCCGCCGCGACGTCTACCGCGTGGCGTTTCCGGTCAGCCATCCGGACATCGTCGCGCTGCAGGCCCGGGTCTATGCCGTTGGAGCGGTCGCGGAGATGCGCCGGCTGCACGCCGAGCGGGCTGGCTGACCCGACGCCCCGAGCGAATGCAGTCGTTCCCAGCGCGCGCCTTGCGTCGCTGCGGAGACTGGCTATGTGTTCGACGTACCGAATTATCGTTCGATTCAGCGAAGGATGACGTTTGTGAGCCACGATCATCACCACGCCCCGACAGACTGGAAGCACGACGGCATCAGGGTGATCCCGGGCGACCAACTGGACACCAACACTGCCCAGACACCGGGGATGAACCGAGCGGCCGCCATCAACTTTGCCCGCGTCGGCGCCCAGAAGCTGTGGGCCGGGACGGTCAAGATCCATCCGAACGCAAAGACCGGTGCGCATCACCACGGCGAACTGGAGAGTGTGATCTACGTGGTCAGCGGCCGAGCCCGCATGCGCTGGGGCGAGAAGCTGGAATTCGTCGCCGAGGCGGGCCCCGGCGATTTCATCTTCGTGCCGCCGTTCGTGCCGCACCAGGAGATCAACGCCTCGACGGACGAACCGCTGGACTGCGTGCTGGTGCGCAGCGACGGCGAGAGCGTGGTAGTCAACCTGGACATCGACCCGGTGGAGAAGCCGGAAGCCGTGAAATGGATCGACCCGATCCACCGCAGCTAAGGATGACCTGGGGGCGTCGGCTCCTCATATTGTGAATGCGCGGCGAACCGCGCCTGACCGACACTCCGCCGAATATCCATCTCAGGCGATCCAACCGGACCGTCCTTTCAATGCCAACGGGAGGCATACTGTGCTGAAATTCTTCTACAATACCGGCCCGAACCCCACCAAGGTGGCCCTGCTCCTCGAAGAGCTGGAGATTCCCTACGAGGCGATCCCGGTCGACACCCGCAAGGGCGAGCAGTTCAAGCCGGAGTATCTGGCGATCAACCCGAACGCCAAGGCGCCGACCATCGTCGACGGCGACGTGACGGTGTTCGACAGCAACGCCATCCTGCTGTACCTCGCCGAGAAGCACGGCAAGTTCCTGCCGGCCAACACGCCGAAGGCGCGCGGCGACCTGCTGTCCTGGCTGATGTTCATCGCGACCGGCATTGGCCCGTACTCCGGCCAGGCGGTGCACTTCAAGCGCATGGCGCCGGAGAAGCTGCCCTACGCCATCAACCGCTACGATTTCGAGGCCGAGCGCCACTACGGCATCCTCGACGCGCAGCTCGGCAAGGGGCGCTACATGCTGGGCGACACCTACACGATCGTCGACATGGGCGTGTGGGGCTGGGCTCGGCTGTTGGGCTTCGTCATGGAAGACGGCGCCCTCGACAAGTTCCCGAACCTGAAGCGTCTGATGGATGAGATTGGCGCTCGTCCGGCCGCTGCCCGCGCGCTGGCGGTGAAGGACAAGGCTGGCCACGCCTTCAAGGCCGAGCTGGACGCCGAGGCCAAGAAGTTCATGTTCCCGCAGAACGCCCGCATCGGCCTCTGATACGATTGGATGTGGCCCTCGCCGTTCCCGGCGGGGGCCGCCTCCGCGCTTGTCCTAGTTCTTGATCTCGAACACGGTGCCGTCCTCAAGCGGAACGGCCACAGCGCCGGAACCGGTGATGCGAATCTGATCTCCGACCCGCGTCGGCAAGGGATGGCGGGACAGCACGCGAAGGCCGCTTGAGAACGTCACGAACACCACTTGCCGGCGGGTCACGTCCGGGACCGCGAGATCGGTGACCCCGTTTCCATCGCGATCGACCGCCAATGCCAGCGACAGAACGCGCGAGCCGATGGCGTGGCTCGAATACCCCGCCTGCGGGCCTCCTTTGCGCACTAGCCGCCCATTCAGCAGAGCGAGCAACTCCAGAACCCCGCTGAGATGCGGTGTCCGCACGACAGCGATGGATCGTGTTCCGTCGCCGAGGAAATCGGCGATCGCAGCGATCGAGAGCCAGCGATTGCGCTGCCCGATCGGCTCGCTGGCGGCGATCTCGACCAGCGCCCCCGAGTTCACCGCGTAAACGGCCACGGCGGCACCGGTGTCGAGGTCGGAGCGGATGGTCACCACCTCGTTGCGGCCGTCACCATCGAGGTCTGCCAAGCGCGGCGTGATGTCCTCGAACACCTGACGGTGCGGCAGAACGTGCTCGTGCCGTATGCCTTCATGGTCGAGCACCACGAGGCTGCCGGCCTCGACGGCATCGCCGAGCACGCCATGTCCATAGCGATCGGTCGGCCGTTCGTACCAGGCCCGCACCGCACCCTGGCCGCTCTCCATCGCCACGCCGCCATCAGGCAAGGGCTGGGCGGATACCGACGCGATCGGCCAGCCGACGGTCATCAGAACAAGAAGGGCGATCCGGGCCTGCATCCGCAGTGTCTCCTGTCGGGTCTACCCGCCAATCGGTGTTGTCACGTTAACGTGCCTGAGGTTGCGGGTTCAATGATCCGGGCGTAGGCGGTGTCGATGCAAACAGAGAAAATCAGCTACAAGCGCCACCGCTTTCCGCCTCAGATTATTTCTCATGTTGTCTGGCTCTACGCCCGGTTCAACTTGAGCCTGCGCGAGGTCGAGGAGCTTATGCTGGAACGTGGTGTGGACGTTTCGTATGAGACGATCCGGCGCTGGACCGTCAAGTTCGGTCCCCGGATCGCCCACGTTCTGCGGCGACGGCAGCCTCGCCCTGGTGATGTTTGGCATCTGGACGAAGTCGTCGTGAAGATCGCGGGCCGGTCATACTGGCTGTGGCGCGCCGTCGACCAACACGGTGTCGTTCTTGAGGAAATCTTACAATCGAAGCGAGACAAGCGCGCTGCAAAGCGGCTTTTGATCAAGCTGATGAAACGTTGGGGCTTCGTGCCCAAAAGGATCATTACGGACAAACTGCGCTCATATGAGGCTGTTGCAGAATCACCGGTTCCACCGACGATCTCCGCTTGACCCACTGACGGGGTCCTGATTCCGTTGGGAGAGGCAATTTGAAGGGGGGGGAGATGGCAAATTTTTACCGAGAACCAGATCGTAGGCAGCGGTTTCTTCTGCCGGTGGACATGGCGGATTGGGTTCCGGACACAGACCTCGTGCACCTTCTTCTGGATGCCGTGGGTTTGATGGATCTATCGGCATTCGAGACGCACTACCGGAAGCGTGGGTCGGGAGCGCCACCGTTCGCGCCGAGGATGATGGTTAGTCTCCTTGTTTATGCGTATGCGAACGGGCAACGCTCAAGCCGCAAGATCGAGCGCCTGTGCGTGCGGGATGCTGGGTTTCGGACGATCGTGTGCGCCGAGGTTCCCGACCACAGCGTGATAGCGCGGTTCCGCAAGCGGCACCGGGGCGACCTGGAGACCCTGTTCGTGGAGGTCCTGAAGCTGTGTCATGCGGCGGGGCTGGTGCGGTTGGGCGTGGTGGCGCTGGATGGGACCAAGGTGAAGGCAAATGCGTCGCTTGCGGCGAACCAGACCTCGAAGTCCCTGGAGGCGGAGGTTGCCGCCATGCTGTCGGAGGCCGAGGCGATCGATGCCGCCGAGGACGGGATGTTCGGGGAGGGCCGAGGTGACGATGTTCCCGTCGGGCTGAGGAAGCCGTCAGATCGGCTGTCCCGTCTTCGCTCCTGTCATGAACGTCTCTTGCGCGAAGCCGACCATCAACGGGTCGAGCAGCAGGAGAAGATCAACGCCCGGATTGCCGAGGAAAAGGCGAACGGAAAAGCCAAACGCGGGCGGAAGCCGAAGACAGCCGAGGCGGTTGTCAAGGAAGAGGCCAAGGCCAACGTGAGCGACCCGGACAGCCGGATCATGAAGAGCCGCAAGGGATATCTCCAGGGGTACAATGCCCAGGCGGTGGTGACGGCGGACCAGATCATCCTCGCCACCGATGTGACGAACCAGGCCAACGACGTTCGCCAACTGGCCCCGATGATTGCCCGGACCCTGACGATGATGGAGGCGGTGACCGGCGACGAGGCGGTGCTGGGGGTTGGCCTGTTTGACGCGGGCTATTGGTCTGACGAGAACGCGGCCACGGAAACAGCGGAATGCGAATACCTGATCGCCACCACTAAGGATTGGAAGCAGCGCAAGGCGATGCGTGATGCTCCACCACCCCGGGGCCGTATACCCAGGGACATGAGTGCCCGTGACCAGATGGAGCGTAAGCTCCTGACCCAACGGGGCCGAAAACTTTACCGGCTGCGCGGCCAGACCGTGGAACCGGTGTTCGGGCAAATGAAGGAGACCCAGGGCGCAGACGGATTCATGATGCGCGGGGAGCAGGAGACCCAGGGTGAATGGAACCTGCACTGCGCCGCCCACAACATCAAAAAACTACACTCGGAGTCCGTCCGCAGAGGAAGAAAGGGTGGAAAATGGCTCTTGAACTGAAGCAATTGGACAAGAAAAATGCCGTCTGAGGGCAAAATCACCGGATAGCTGCTTCATGCCGTCAAGCCAGACTCATTCAGCAACAGGCTCATATGGGGCCGCCAAGCGCGAGGTCGCGCCTGGCCTTGATCATTGGTCACACAAGGGGCTCAATAACCGCGCCGAGAACAGCCACTTGCCCTTCCGAAAACGAGAGCGGGTGATGCAAGGCTTCCGATCACCGGGTGGATTACAACGCTTCGTGTCTATGCAATCCGCAACCCGCAATCGTTACTCTGTCCCAGCCCGCCGTCGTTCCGCCCTCACCATTCGCTACCATCGGCTCGAAGCGTTCGAAGCTTGGAAATCCGCGGCACATGCCGCTTGATCAACGACCGGCATGCCAACTTGCTAACTCGACGAGTTAACGTGACAACACCCGATGAGGTGTTCGAGGGCTTGTCCGATTTCGTCGCGGCGCTCGATCTCTATCGTATTGTCGTACTTGCCCTTGGCGATCTCGCTCATCGCGGCGATCAAGCGTTCAAGCGGTCGTGAAATTGCCCGGATGGTCGAAATGCCGATGAACGCTCCAACGATCACGCCTCCGGTCAGCAGGGCCAGCGTGACGAAGAACGCAATGGTGAACGTCGCCGTCGCCGCCGCATACTCCTGGGCCGCCACATCGGTCTGCAGAACCATGAGTTTCTCGGCTTCCGGTTTGGCCACTTCATAGAGAGGCACGACGGTCTTGGTTACAAAATCGTCCAGTTCTGCGTAGTTCCGGGCACCCAGCATTACCAGGGCCGGGCGCAGGCCGTTCTCGACAAACGACTTGCGGGCTTTTTGGTAGGCGGCGGCGATGACGGCCTCTTCGGGGGTCAGGTAGGTCGACATGTAGACCTTCCAGATCTCGCCGATCCTGGAAATGTTCCGGTCGACCTTCTCGGAAACTGTTGCTGGATCGAACGCATGGCCGGCACTGCCGTCGCTGGCGGCCTGATACAGCGCAAGAATGTTTGCGCTCATGCGGTTGTTGATGTCGGCAATCTGTCCCAAGGGGACCGTTCGGTCGTCATAGACCGTTCGCAGCTTTCCATTCGAGTAATCGGCGGTCAGGAGTCCGACGGCTCCGACGACGAGCAAGCCACCCATCAGGGTCGCGATCAATGTTATCAGTCTCGCCCTGATGGTGCCGGTCAGTTTTTTGGTCAATGCACTCATCGTGAAATCCTTTCGGCGCCGGAGCCGGACGCATCCTGTCCGGTCCACGCGAGTGTTTCTCCGCAGTGAGCGCTGGAGACGCGATATTGTTCTTGGGAACAGTAATGGTTAGTTTGCTAACAAGTTGTTTATTTTGCGATGGCAAGCGTCAAATTTAAAAGATATTGTATTGGTTGAATAACGGCGCTCAATATATCAAAAATAGATCTCTTGACCTGTGCCTGCTGTGTTCATGTCCGTTGAGATCAGCCGTCAACGCGTCAGGATAAGTTCGCGTCAACGGGCAATCCTCCGTTGACAACGGGAACCTTGTTCGGGGCGAGTCGAAATCAGGGAACCGTAAACGGCGCTCGGACGGCGGCCTGAATCTGGCGTGCGGCAACCGGCCATGGGGGTCTGCTTTGCAGACCGCTCCACGACCGAACAGGCCTCGTTCAGGCGATCAGGCTGCCGGTGGCGAGCACCCGGTTCTTCACCAGCGGTCCGGCGAACTTCGAGAACTCGGCCATGAAATCGGCGGTCTTGTGGGCGTCGAACGCGGCGGCGTCCTTGTAAACTTCCCAAAGATGGAACGAGGCGGGGTTTTCATGGTCGCGGCTGATCGAGAAACCGAGGCAACCGGATTGGGTCAGGCTGTTCTTGGCGTGCTGCTTGATCCGCTCGGCGAACGTGTCGGCGTCCTTCGGATCGACCACCAAGTTGACGGCAACAATATACACGGCTCTCTCCTCAATCTGTTCGGTTCGTGCAAACGTCAGTCTGCCACATCGCGCCGTGCCGGCACCGTGGCCCGGCCGCGGCTCGGCAGGAGCGCGCGGGCACGCGCCATCACCGGCTTGCGGTCGCGGCGGACCGCGTAGACTTCCTTCTGCGCCTCGATCATGACGGCACCGGCGAAGGTGGTAAACCACCGGTGACCGACCTGTTCCAACGCCGAGGCGGAACGGATCACCAGACCGGAGGTGTAAGGCGGGGCGTACAGGGCGTGGACGGTCCGGGTCGGGGTGAAGCGGCTGTCGCGCAGCACCCGCGACAATTGCGAAACCGTGTAGGGCTGGCCGTGACCGAACGGGGTGTGGTCGAAGCGGGCCCACAGGCCGCGCCGGTTCGGCGCCACCGCCAGCAGACGGCCGTTGCCGGCCAACACACGCCAGGCCTCGGCCATCATGGCGGCGCGCTGCTCGGTGGTTTCCAGCGCGTGCACCAGCAGGATGCGGTCGATCGAGGCGTCCTCGAACGGCAACTCGGCCTCGTCGACCAGCAGCGAGGCGTTCGGTCCCTCGGGCGGCCAGTGCAGCACACCCTGCTGCGCCGGCATCGCCGCAATCACCCGCTCGGCCTCGCCGCGGTACAGCCGCAGGTACGGCACGGCGTACCCGATACCGAGCAGCGATTGGCCGCGCAGGTTCGGCCACAGTTCGCGCAGCCGCCGCCGGATCATCCGGCGCGCGAGCACCCCCAGCGGGCCGTTGTAGAAGTCGCGCAGTTCGACAGCGTCCAAATACATGGCGCGGAGGGTACCCGTCGCCTCGCCCGCCGTCACCCGCGACGGCGGAGTTATGCCACCCGGTACTGCTTGATCACGTCCGGGTCGGGATCCAGGCCGAGGCCGGGGCCGTTCGGGACCCGGAACGCGCCGTTCACCGGGTTGATCCAGTCGCCGTACAGGCTGGCTTCCGGGGTTACATAGAATCGCTCCACCAGGCCGGGGTTCGGCATGGCCGACGCCAGTTGCAGGGTGGCGAGGAAACCCGGGCCGAAATACGGCGAGTGCGGCATGACCTGCACGCCGGCGGCCTCGCACAGGGCGACAACCTTGCGGAACTCGGTGACGCCACCGACCTTGGTGACGCTCGGCTGGGCATAGTCGATGGCGCCGGCCTCGATCGCCTGGGCGAACTGGAACGAGGTGCACCAGTTCTCGCCGGCGGCCACCGCCACCCCGGTCTCGCCGCGCACCCGGGCAAGCGAGTTGAAATCCTCCGGCGGGAACACCGGTTCCTCCAGCCAGTGCAGTTCGAACTGGTCGAGCTTGCGGGCCATGCGGATCGCCTGCTCGGGCGTCCACGGGCAGTTGACGTCGACCATGATCGGTATCGATTCGCCTGCAACCTCACGGGCCGCGCCGACCTCCACCTCGCCGATCTCGTGCAGCTTGATGTACTCGTAACCCTCGTCCAAGGAACGCCAGACGTCGGCCATGACCTTCTCCTTGTCGCGCAGAATGAACAGCGACGAGTAGGCGGGCAGGGTTCGGTCTGTGGTGCCGCCCAGCAGGGTGGCCAGCGGTAGCCCGGCGGCCTTGCCGGCGATGTCCCACAGCGCGATGTCGAGCCCGGACAGCGCGAACAGGGTGATGCCGTAGCGCCCAAACAGATGGAACTTCTGCTGCAACCGGTGGTTCAGCCCGGCGATGTCGCGGGCGTCCTGGCCGATCGCGGCCGGCTTGACCATGTGCTCGACCGCCGCCACCACCGACTCCCGGCAATGATAGGAGAAGGCGTCACCCCAACCGACGATACCGGTGTCGGTGGTTACCTTGACCAGGCAGAAGTCGAGCGCCGGCCAGCCGCCGGCGGTGACGTCGCGGTCGGAACCGGCGTGGTTGAACGGCATGCGCAGCGGCACCGCCTCGACGTTTGCGATCTTCATGGTCGTCTCCTCGTGGGCCCACAATGTCCGGTTCGTGATGCCCGGGTCGGTGGCAGGTGCCTGATCTTAATGCTAGTGTGCCGCCCGCTGTCGACTCCGACAGTTTCGCACCGCCCAACACGAGACCAGGAGGCCCCGATGGCAGCCCTCGAAATCGTGCTCGTCCCGGCCCTGTCGGACAATTACGTGTACCTGCTTCACGACGCCGGAACCGGCGCCACGGCGGTGGTGGATCCCGGTGAAGCGCCGCCGGTAGAGGCCGCACTCGCGGCCCGCGGCTGGACGCTGACCCAGATCGTCAACACCCACCACCACCACGACCACACCGATGGCAACGACGCGCTGAAGGCGAAGTACGGGGTGCCGCTGGTCGGTCCGCGCGCCGAATCGGCACGTATCGCGGGCATGGATGTGATGGTCGGCGACGGCGACACCGTGCAGGTTGCGGGGCACAGCGCCATCGTCTACGAGACGCCGGGTCACACCACCGGGCACGTGTCGTTTCATATCCCGGATTCCCAGGCGCTGTTCTGCGGCGACACCCTGTTCGCGCTTGGCTGCGGGCGGATGTTCGAGGGCACGCCGACCCAGTTCTGGAAGTCGCTGTCGACCCTGCGGGCGCTGCCGTCCAATACCAAGATCTATTGCGGTCACGAGTACACCCAGTCGAACGCCCGATTCGCGGTGTCGGTCGACGGCGGCAACGCCAAGCTGAAGGCCCGGGCTGCCGAGATCGACCGTCTGCGGGCAGCGAAACAGCCGACCGTGCCGTCGATCCTGGCGGACGAGTTCGACACCAACCCGTTCCTGCGCGCCGACGATCCGGCGATGGCCGCGGCGGTCGGGATGGCCGGCGCCGATCCGATTGCAGTGTTCGCCGAGATCCGCAAGCGCAAGGATGCCTTCTGAACACGTCTTTGGTGCCACAGGGAGAAAACCCGTCATGAAGCTCTACCACTCGCCGGCGTCACCCTATGTCCGCAAGGTCATGGTGCTGGCCCAGGAAACCGGCCAACTCGATAAGATCGAAATCGTTGCCGTCGCCACCACCCCGCTGGCGCCCGATGCCAACGTGGCGGCGGCCAACCCGATCAAGAAGATTCCGGCTCTTGTGGCCGATGATGGCATGACCCTGTTCGACTCGCCGGTGATCTGCGAGTACCTGGACAGCCTGCATTCCGGCACCAAGATGTTCCCGCAGGGCAAGGCCCGGTGGGAGGCGCTGCGCTTGCAGGCCGCGGCCGATGGCTTGCTCGATGCCGCCTTGCTGGTGGTCTACGAGAGCCGGTTCCGCGAGGAGGCGATGCGCAATCAGGCGTGGGTCGACGGCCAGTTGTCGAAGATCGACGGCGCCCTCGACGCGTTCGAGGCGGCGGCCAGTGGCTTCGGTGATCGGGTCGACATCGGCACCATCTCGATCGGCTGCGCGCTCGGCTACATCGATTTCCGTCTCGGCCACCGGGACTGGCGAGCCAGCCGTCCCAAGCTGGCGACCTGGTACAAGGCGTTCCTCGCCCGGCCTTCCATGGACGCGACCAAGCCGCCGGCGGCATGACGGCACGAACCGCACAAGAACTGGTTGCGGCGCTCGGGCTGGCGCCGCACCCGGAGGGCGGATGGTACAAGGAGACGTTCCGCGACCGCCCGGCAGACGGCGGTCGCGGCGCGCTCACCCAGATCCTCTACCTGCTGCCGGCCGGCGAGATCTCGGCCTGGCACCGGGTGAACGACGCCACCGAGGTCTGGCATCACTACGCTGGCGCACCGCTGACCCTGTCGCTGTCGGCGGATGGCCGGACGGTGGTCGATCACATCATGGGACCGGACGTGCTGGCCGGACAGGTGCCGCATGTGGTGATGGCGCCCGGCGTGTGGCAGAGCGCGCGATCGCTCGGCGACTGGACGCTGTGCGGCTGCACGGTGGCACCGGCGTTCGAGTTCGCCGGGTTCGAGATGGCGCCGCCCGGATGGGCGCCGGGCGATTAGGGCGTGCGGGCGTCTAACGGCGGGTCACCGCAAGTCCGTAGCGATTGGCGAGGTCGGTCAGGGTAGTGGCCTTGATCGACGGTCCCTGAAGCGCGGATATGGGGATCGGCCGGGTGCCGCCGATCGCCAGGGTGCCGCCGAGCCGCACGAAGTCCTGGACGACCCTCAACCAATCCAGCAGGCGCGGATCTCTCTTGGGATTCAGGGACTGCACGAAGGCGCCCAATTGTTCGGCAAGGGCACCGCGCAGTTGCGATGGCCGAGCCTTCTTGTCTTCGGCCAGCACCAGCACAGTGCGGTCGATGCCGCCGGTATCTGTAAGTGACATAGAGAATCCATTGATGACGAGGGCGTCGAGCCGGGGGTCGCTCTTGGTTACCGTCTTCCATTCTGCGATCGTCAGATCAGGAAATCCGAACAGATCCATTTGCAGCCCGAACGATCCGAAACCGTCGACCGCCATGCTCTGCCGATAACCCACGAAACCCTCGTGGGTGTCATAGGACAGTTCGCCTTCCAGCCGCGTATTGACCTGTCCATCAGGTGGAAAAAGCGTCACGAAAAGAGGCGTCAAATCATGCGCTGACTTCGCCGATTTGCTGCGCATGCCTTCGCTGCCGAATGTGATCGCACCGGATCGACCAGGGGCATAGGTGCGGGTCTTGGCCCAATGGCGATCGATCTCCGTCGTTCCCGCCAATGTCGAAGTCGTACGAACCCCCGACATCTCCATCATGCCGATCTGCAGATCGGCAAGAGCGGACAGCAGCCGGACTTTAGTCGGCTCCCTGGTGATCTGGCTGGACAGCGAGCCCGTGCCGACGTCCGTGGCGCGTATCTTGTCGATGGACATCGTTACCTGGTCGCCGTCACGGGCGGTTGAGGCCATGATCAGGTTATCGACGCTCAGATGCTGAACCCTGTTTTGTTCAACGTCCGAGGTGACGAATCGCTCAAAGCGGACCTCCATCGGAAGGTCCTCGAGCTCGGTTCTGGCCCGGAAATCGCTTATCTCCACTCCGCCGGACACTAGGCGAGACCACAGCTCCTGGTCCTCGAGGTCGTGTCTCGCCGCGGACATCGACGCCGTCAGCAGCCGCAGCATGACGGGGAGGTCAGGACGATCCACCTCGATCCGCCGCGCGGCCAGGCTCGACCAATCGCCATCGGTCAATTGAACGGCCTCAAGAACCAGCGCATCCGCCACCAGACCGTTGGGGGCGCCCAGTCTGGGGCGTCGCAGGGTCATGGTTCCGACAGACAGGCGCTCCACGCCACCGTCCCGCGCGCCCTGCAGCCCGTTGACCGAAACGTGGGCGCCGGAAGGTCCGGTTGTCACGCGGTCCCACGGCAGTCGATAACCCGAGGCGGCCAGCGGCTGGGCGATCGCCTGCAACCAGCCTTCGACCAGCATGGTTCGTGCGTCGGCCGCGGCCGGCCCCGGCACGCCGACGGCCATGGCGGCGATCAGAATCAACACCGGAGTCAGGAGAGGAAGGGTGAAGCGGTGTCGACGGTCGGTCATGCGGATACCTGATTCGGCAGCTACTGGTTGATGTCGCCTAGTACGGGATCGTGCCGCCAGCGTCGAGCCGATTGCTCGTCAATAGGACCTGATCTGTACAATTCCGGCATGGGCTAGCCAGAACGCCGCCCGCAGCAGGGCGCGATACGTGCCTGGCTGGGCGGAGATCTGGTCGCCCGACAGGGTCAGGCTTCCTTGCAGTGCCAATCGTTCCAGCAGTGCTGCGGCGTCGGTCGGTAGCCTGGGATCGATGACTGCCTTCGGCAGTGCGGCGACCCGGGCCAGTTCGACCATCGCGTCCAGGCCGCCGGTTGTTTGTATGCGCAATCCTCGGCCGCTGACGGGGGTCGCGAAACCAGCGAACGTCGCGAACGGATCAGGCGCCCTCGACGGCTCAGCCGCGATCGAACGACCGGCGGCGGCGCGCCGTTCCGCCAGCTCAATCCACAGCGTCTCATAGGCGGCGATGACTCCTGGCCAGGCGTAGGTCGCCCGCGCCCGCGCCTGGCCTGCCGCGCCCATGCGACGGCGTAGCGCCGGATCGTCGGCCAGGCGGGCCAACGCCTCGGCGGCGGCTTCGGTGTCGACCGCGACCGCCTCGCTGGTCAGGGCGTGGAACACCGACTCGTCGTCGACACCGAGCAGCCGGCGCCAGGCGAGGTCGGCGCCGATGCCCGCCGGTGGCAGGGCGGTCGACACCCGGAAGCCGGTCTCGCCGTCGAGCACGGTGTCGCGATAGCCGTCCCAGTCGGTGACCACGCAGGGCAGGCCGGCGGCCATCGCCTCGACCGGGGTCAACCCGAAGCTTTCCTGCAGGTTGTCGGACAGCGACAGGAACACATCGGCGCCGGCCAGCGCGCCACGCTTGACCGCCGGCGGGCGGGCGTCGACGGCGATGACCCGGACAGTGGGTGCCAACGCGACCGCCGTCGCCTCGAAGGCAATCCGGGTTTCATCATCGTGGTACCAGCCGGCCAGCACCGCGACGATCGACTTTTGAGTACGGGACGCGGCGCGACCGAGAGCCCGGAACATCGGCAGTGGATGAGCCTTGGCGTGCGCCGACAGTCGGCCGAGATACAGCACCGCCACCGTATCGTCGGACAGGCCGTGCTCGGCCCGGAACCGAGCGCGATCCTCGGCTTGGATCTCCGGCAAATCGATGCCGAGCGGGATGACCGGCAGCTGCAGCGGAATGCCCATCGGGGCGCTGCTTGTGCGCTCGGCCAAATGCTCGGCATGGCGGTCGAGCACGCCTTCCACCAGATCACGGATCGCGCGGGAGGCGCAGATCAGCGCGTCCCACGGCCGGGTCGGGGCCACCAGCAGATCGCGCACCGCGTCGAGGGCGCGCGCGCTCGACATGGTGTGGGTCACGCCGGTCAACGAGTACGCCGCGTCGCCGATCGCCCGCCGCCGCCACGCGAACGGCGCCAGCACCGGCCCCGGCACGAACAGCGTACCGGGTTCAGCGAGCCGCCGGGTTTCCAGGCGGTGCACCACCTCGATCGTTCGCTCGGTCGGGAACCGGCTGCGGAAGGCGTCGGTGTCGGTACTCTCGTCGGTGGGATGAAGCCACAGCGGCCCTGGCTGCGCGTGGTCCAGATAGGCGCGCAGGAATCCTGCGCTGGCCATGGCCAAGCCGGTCAGGCGTTCACGACCGGCGTCGAAGCCTCGGGAATCGTACAGGATGGCGGCCCGACTCATGGGGTCGATGCCCTTGGCCGCCACAACAGTTCGTTCGCGGCCAGGACGGCGCCGGTCACGATCAGCAGGCACGACGCCGCGACGATGCCGTTTAGCGGGGCAAGCCCGGCGGCGATCAGGATCAGCGTCGACAACAGCGGGGCGGCGTAGGCGGCAGCGCCAAGCGCCTGGATGTCGCCGTGTTTCATGCCGATGTCCCAGGTGAAGAAGGCGCCGCCGACCGGGCCGAGGCCGAGTGCCAGCACCGCCAGCCACTCGACCCAATTGGCCGGCCATACCGTGGTTTCGAACAGCAGGTGGCACGGTACCGCCAGGATTGCCGCGGCTGCACAGAAGCCACCGACCGCGTCGGTCGGGACCGTGCCGAACCGGCGCGATCCGATTGAGTAGCTTGACCAGATCAGCGCGCAGGCGAGGGCGGCGAGATATCCCAGGGTATAGCGGTCGTCGAAGTCGAGGTTCGCGCCCTTGGTGACCAGCAGTCCGGCCCCGGCGAGGCCGAGCAAGGCGCCCGCAACATGGAACCAGCGTAGGCGCTCGCCCGGCAGCAGTGCCGAGAACACTACGATCAGCAGCGGCCAGAGGTAGGCGATCAGGCTGGCCTCGACGGCCGGCGCGTTGCGCAGCGCCAGGAAGTAGAAGAAGTGATACCCGAACAGCCCACCGACCCCAGTGGCCCACACCGGCCAAGGCTGTCGCAGATGGGTCAGCGGCGAGCTGCCGCGCGCGATTGATGCGACGACGCCAATTGCCGTGGCGATGGCGAAGGTCATGGCCAGCAGTTGGAACGGCGGTACCGAACCCGACAAGGCGGTCAACAGGGCCAGAACGGCCCACATCAGCACGGCGGTGAAGCCGATCAGGGTGGACCGCCGACGGCGCGCCTGGTCGGAGGGGATCGGGTTGGCGGCGGCATGGGTGACGGTGGTCATCGAAGGCTCCCGAGGCGGCTGCCGATGGCCCATGACCTATCGGTCCGACGGGCCGTCGGCGAACGAGACTGAGGGGAGCCTCCGGACCCGCGCGGTTGCCCGCGCACCGACTGACGGCCTGCGGCGGCGCGGAGGACTCAAGGCGCGGCGCGGATTGCGTGTAGCGCGACGCGACGTGGTCGGCAAGGGGCGGCAGTCTGCTGACAACAGGTTGTCAGCAGCGAGATGCTAGAAGACGCCCGGTACCCGCAAAAACCCGGAGCGCACGATGTCGACTGAAGCGAGTGCTATCCCGCCTGCGGCTCGGATCGGCGCCATCATGGTGCTGCTGTCGGCGGTGGCCTGGAGCCTGGCCGGGCCGTTGACCAAGGGTGTGACGGCGGATGCCTGGGCGGTGCTTGCCTGGCGTGGCCTGATCAGCGGCGCGGTGATCCTTGCCTATGTGGCGTGGCGTTCCGGTGGCATCATGGCGGATCTGCGCCGGATGGGGTGGGCGGCATGGGCGGCGACTGCGATCGGCAGCGTCGCCACGGTGGCGTTCATCGCCTCGTTCAAGCTGACGGCGGTAGCGCATGTTGCGGTGATCTACGGCACCGCCCCGTTCTGGGCCGCGGGTGTCGCGTGGCTGTGGTTGCGCGAGCGGACCAGCAGGACCGTGGTGATCGCCAGCACCGCCGCCTTGATCGGCGTTGCGGTGATGGTTGGTGGTTCGAGCGGGGGCGGGCCTGCCAGTTTGACTGGCGACGCACTCGCGATCCTGATGACCTTGGGAATGGCGGTCATGATGGTGATGATCCGCCGCTATCCTGGGGCGCCGATGGTATTGGCGGCGGCGGTTTCATCGGCGCTTCTGCTGATTGTCGGGCTGGTCGTCGGGGCGATGTTCGGTGGCACCGACCCGCTGGCGATTCCGTCGTCTGAAATTGCAGTCCTGGTGGCCTTCGGTTTGCTGCACGCTGCGGCCGTTGTGCTGCTGACGGAAGGTGCCCGGCTTATCCCGGCGCCGGAAGCGGCGTTGCTCGGTGCGATGGAGGTACCGATTGCTCCGGTCTGGGCCTTGCTGCTGCTGGGCGAAGGGCTGTCAGGGTCGACCCTGGTCGGTGGCGGCACTGTGGTGATCGCCTTGTTCTGGTACCTGCGCCGCAGCGGTGATTGAGGTCAGCCTGGGCCGTGCCACATAGGTGCGCCGCCGAGGATTGAATCCGAAGTTCCGGTCAAGCCGGTCGACGGCAAATCCAGCGGTCGAAAGCAATTCACCGAACTCGTGATCACCGTACGTCGACAGCCCGATCTGCCGTCGGATCCGTCGGTAGTCGGAGAACAACATCGCACCGAGGCTGCCGATGGCTGCCAGCAGGAAACCGTGCCGAGCGCCAGTGCTTAGGAGCGCTCGGACATCCGCGATCAACCCGGCCTCCGGCGGGATCACATCGGCGATCACCAGCATGCCGTCGTCGGCCAGCAAGCGTCGGAACACGAGCAGGATAGCTGGAAGATCGACGCGATCGATGTACTGGATGACCGACGACACCGTTATGACGTCGACCGAGCCGTCCGGCATGCCGGACAGTCCCTCGTCATCCAGGACCGTAAGCTTCGGTGTGTCGCGGAATGTCTCGATCAGCCGGGTTCGGACGGACGGTGCCGCATCGTACAGGAATAACCGCTCGGTCCAGGCGGCGACGCGGGCGGCCTCACGCGCGTCGCCGCAACCGAAGTCGAGAACGCGGAGTCCAGCGTGCGCCGGCAGGACGGACAGGATGTCGTCGGCGATGCGGACGTAGTGCACCTGCCGATGGCGGTCGTTCGCGTAGATCGCGTGAGGACGGTCCCAAAAGCGGAGCCAGGAGTCGCGCATTCAGCACGCAAGCAGTGGTACCGAATATTTAGCATGCCGGGGAGTCGGATCGTGAGCAAGCGGTTGGTACGAGTGCCGGCATTCTGTGTCTAACGGAGTCGGCCACCGGATGTGGGGTATGCATTTCCTATGATAGGATACGAATGAGGCGTTCTCGACGGTGTTCGACTCGTCGTGACGTCCTTCGCCCCGATCCTTGCGGGAGATATCCGCGCGTGTGCCAGGATTCGACCGGCCTCGACATCGTTCAGCACTCCAGCCATCCGCTGGTCCGCCAGTTTGGCGACCTGTGGCGGGCAAAATGCCGAGGGTCGCGTCCACCCGGCCGGTCGGACTTCGAAATCGAGGAACTGGTTCCCTGGTTCGGGCATGTGATCATCATGGACGTGATCGACGGGGGGCAGGACTTCCGGTATCGGATGATCGGCACCCGGATCACCGAATTCCTGGACCGGGACTACACCGGCAAGCGGGTGTCGGAATGCGAGTACGGCGAAGGCCGGGCGAAGGTGGTCGACACCTTCAGGCGGCCGATCATCGCGCAAGCCCCGGTGCACCGGTCCGGCCACGTGATCTGGGCAGCGGACAAGACCTGGCGCCGGTACGACAGCGTGCATTGCCCGCTGGTGCGTGACGCCGACACGCCGGAGTTCACGATCGGTGTGCTCTACTTCGGGGCTGCTGCCGTCTCACGTCCTGGCAGCACCCCTGACCAGTCCGGTTAGGGTGCCGCGCCGGTTACCCGCACTTTGAGTAACCGCAGGCCGTGCACAGCGCGCAGCCTTCCTGATGGACCAGCGCCACCGACCCGCAGCTTGGGCATTGACCCGGCGTGGTGCCGAGATTGACGACCTCGCGCGATGCCACGGGCTCCTTGCCGTCGGGCACATTGCCGCGGCGCTTCAGGAAGCCGATCTCGATCATGTGGGTCTCGATCACTTCGCCGATCGCGGCGAGCAGCGACGGGACGTACTTGCCCTTCAGCCATTGGCCGCCGCGCGGGTCGAACACCGCCTTCAGCTCGTCGACCACGAAGGACACGTCGCCGCCGCGCCGGAACACCGCGCTGATCATCCGGGTCAGCGCCACGGTCCAGGCGAAATGCTCCATGTTCTTGGAGTTGATGAACACCTCGAACGGCCGGCGTCGGCCATCCTGCAGGATGTCGTTCACGGTGATGTAGATCGCGTGGTCGCTGTCTGCCCACTTGATCTTGTAGGTCTCGCCGGGCAGCGAGGCTGGCCGGTCGAGCGGCTGGGTGAGGTGCACCACCGCACGGCCGTCGGCGAGGATGGTCGCGGTCTCGGCCGAACCCTGGGGTTCGGCGGCGGTCTGCTCCGGCTCCTCGCGGCGGGTGGCTAGCACAGCGCCGGTGACGTCGTTGGGGCGGTAGGTCGTGCAGCCCTTGCACCCGGACTCATAGGCCTGCCGGTAGACGCTCTTGAACGCCTCGAAGTCGATGTCCTCGGGGCAATTGATGGTCTTGGAGATCGAGCTGTCGACGTATTTCTGGACGGCCGCCTGCATCACCACATGGTCGCTCGGCGCCAGGCTCTGGGCGTGCACGAACGCATCGGTCAGCGGCGCATCCGGCCCCTTCAACTCGCGGTACAGGCGGTAGGCGAGGTCGCTGACTTCCTCGGTCTTCTTGCTGCCGTCCGGCATCAGCACGGTGCGGTCGTAGGTGAAACTGAACACCGGCTCCAGCCCGGACGAGACGTTGTCGGCGAACAGTGAGATCGTGCCGGTGGGCGCGATCGAAGTGACCAGGGCGTTACGGATGCCGTGTTCGGCGATGGCCTCGCGCAGGTCTTCGTCGAGTTCCCGAATCGACTCCCCGGCCAGATAGGGCTTCGCGTCGAACAACGGGAACGGTCCTTTCTCGCGGGCGAGATCGATCGACGCCCGGTAGGCGTGGCGGCGCAGCAAGGACATCCAACGCTCGGTGGTGGCGACCGCTTCCGGCGAGCCGTAGCGCAGGCCGCAGAAGATCAGCGCGTCAGCGAGCCCGGTGACCCCGAGCCCGATCCGGCGCTTGCCTCGCGCCTCGGCGGCTTGGGCCTCCAGCGGGAAGCGCGAGACATCGACCACGTTGTCCATCATCCGCACCGCCAGCGGCACGATCTCGGCCAATGCCGTTTCGTCGAGGGCGGCGTCCGCCTCGAACGGGCGGGCGATCAAGGTGGCCAAGTTGACCGAGCCGAGCAGGCAGGCACCGTAGGGGGGCAGCGGCTGCTCGCCGCACGGGTTGGTGGCGCTGATGGTTTCGCAATAGTGCAGGTTGTTGCGTTGGTTGATCCGGTCGATGAAGATCACGCCCGGCTCGGCCACGTCGTAGGTGGTCTGCATGATCCGGTCCCACAGCGCGCGGGCCTTCACGGTGCGGTAGGCCGCGCCCTCGAACACCAGATCCCAGTCGCCGTCCGTCTTGACCGCCTCCATGAACGGATCGGTGATCAGGACCGACAGGTTGAACATGCGCAGGCGCGACGGATCGCGTTTGGCCTCGACGAACGCCTCGATGTCCGGGTGATCGCAGCGCAAGGTTGCCATCATGGCGCCGCGGCGGGAGCCGGCGCTCATGATGGTGCGGCACATGGCGTCCCACACGTCCATGAACGACAGCGGGCCTGAGGCGTCGGCACCAACGCCTTTCACCGGCGCGCCGCGCGGCCGAAGGGTGGAGAAGTCGTAGCCGATGCCGCCGCCCTGCTGCATGGTCAGGGCCGCTTCCTTGAGCGACTCGAAGATCCCGCCCATGGAGTCCGGGATCGTGCCCATGACGAAGCAGTTGAACAGGGTGACGGACCGCCCGGTGCCGGCGCCGGCCAGGATGCGGCCGGCCGGCAGGAAACGGTAGCCTTCCATCGCCTCGTAGAATCGCTCGGCCCAGCGCGCCCGATCCTTCGGGGCCTCAGCCTCGGCCAACGCCGTCGCCACCCGGCGCCAACTGTCCTGGGGCGAAGCCTCCACCGCCTCGCCCTCGACCCGCAGCCGATACTTCATGTCCCAGATCTGTCGGCTGATCGGTGCCGGATCCTGCATCACACACCCAAACGGTAAGAGAGCGGCCTTATAAGATAAGATCCGGGTGCCGTCGGATCAATTTTTTTGTTCTTGATCCGTTCCGGGAGACGGAGCCGCGGCGGAGGAGACCAGGTCGGCAAGCCCGATCCGCACCCGGGCGAAGACGTACTTGGTCCATTCGCCGGCGACTAGGCCGAGCGTCCCGGGCCAGCGCCACCAGGCGTCCATTCGGACGTCGGGCGGGATGACGGGGTAGGGAACCAGTCGTACCTCCGGCAGGGCGTGCGTGAATTCCAGCCGGGCGCGTGGCATGTGGTAGTTGGACGTCACCAGGATCAGGGACGTGCGCTCGGTCGCGCGCGCCCATAAGGCGGTCTCACGGGCGTTCCCGAGGGTGTCTGACGCACCGTAGCCAAGGACGACGCAGCAGTCGATAGTGGCCTGGTCGAGGCTGTCGCCGGCATCCGGGATCAGGTCGCGGATCCGCGCAGGGTCGACCCGGTGGTCGACACCCGAGACGAACAATACCGGCGCGGTACCCTTCGCCAGCAGAGCCACGCCGGCATCCATGCGCTTGCTGCCACCGGTCAGCACGACAACAGCCGCCGCTGGCTCGACCAAAGTCGGCTGCGTTGGGATGCGGCTAGCGTAGCGCACCAGCCCGATCGTCCAGGCAGTCGCCAGCGACAGGACCACGACCGTGATCAGCAACCCGATCCCGTATCCTGATCGGTTGGGTTCGCGACGGAACCGGTAGCGACGGCGGGCCATGGGTCAGGGCAGTCGGGCGAGCGACAACATCACCGACGCCCGAGCGGTCAGGGTGGAGATCACCGTGGCGGCGACCGGCAGCGCGATCACCGCCAGCCAGTCACGGAGGCCGAAGTCAATTGAGGCAATCAGGGTGGCAAACCCCGCAGGGCCGGTTACCGCAGTGGTGTCGGTTGCGGTCCAGCGCAGAGCGATGACGGTGATGATTGCCAGTATGGAACCGATCACGCCGCCGACCGCCGCGAGCCGGCCAGTGTGGCGCTGGAACTGCCGGGCGATGAACCGGTCCGGGGCTCCGATCAGGTGCAGGACCTCGATCTCGTTGCGGTGAACGCCAAGCCCGGTGCGCACGGCGAACACCACGGCCAGAACCGCGGCCATCGACACCAGCGCGATCACCACCAGTCCGGTGACGGCAACCGAACGCGCCAGCGCCTGGGCGTCGGCCAGCCACCGTGCATGGTCGTCGAGGGTGGTGCCCGGTGCTGCGTTCTCCAGCCGTTCAGCAAGAGACTCGCGATCGAGCGGTTGGCTTTGCGCAAGCCTGACGTCCACCAGAAGGGGCAGCGGCAGGGTGCGGACCAGTTCCGGTCCCAGCCAGGGCTCAAGCAAGGCCGCCGAATCGGCCTCAGGGATCGGCCGGGCGTCGGCGATGCCCGGTGTCACCTTCAGCAGCCGCAGGACGGCGTCGCGACGCTCGGCCGAGGCCGCACGGGACGCGTCGTCCCCGGTGTTCAGAGTGGGTGGGATCTGAATGGTGAGCGATCCGGCCAGTCGGCGGTCCCAGTCGGATACGAAGCCCTGCGCCGTCAATCCGCCGACCGCGGCCAGTGCTGCCAGATAGACCAGGACGGCAAGCAGGCCCGGCAGGAACCGGGTCGACGGGTCGCGCGCCAGCGCAAGATCGTTGCGGCCCCACATGGTCAAGCCGGGCGTGCGGCCGCATTGCCGGGCCTGGCCGGCGCGGCGGCGCTGGGCATCTGCACCCGCGACAGCCGGGCACCCTCGAGATGCAGGCGGGGATGGTCGAAGCGCTTCACCAGCGACTCGTTGTGGGTGGCAATCAACACGGTGGTACCCATTTTATTCAACTCTTCAAACAGATAGAGCAGCCGGATCGCAATGCGATCATCGACGTTGCCGGTCGGTTCGTCGGCGAGCAGCAGGTTCGGCCGGCCGATCACCGCACGGGCGATCGCGATCCGCTGTTGCTGGCCGCCGGACAGGGTAGCGGGCAGCGCGTCCAGATGACCGCTCAATCCGACCCAGGCCAACAGTTCGGGAACGTGTTCGCGGATCAGAGCCTCGCGGGTTCCGGCGATCCGCAACGGCAGCGCCACATTGTCCAGGGCCGACAGATGGGGGATCAGCCGGAAATCCTGGAACACCACCCCGACTCGCCGCCGCATCGCCGGACGTTCGGCCCGGCGAATCCCGGAAATATCTCGGTCGAACAGGCGGATGTTTCCGGACACCGGACGGGCGCCCAGATACATCAGGCGCAGCAGGGTCGACTTGCCGGCACCGCTGCCGCCGGTCAGGAAGTGAAAGCTGCCGGGTTCCAGTTCGAACGACACATCGCGCAGGATGACGGGGCCGCCGTCGTAGCGCATGAACACGTTTTCGAACCGGACCACCTGGCTACTCGCCCCTCGCTCTTTCTCGGCACGGCCGGATCTTGGACGAACGCCGTGGCGAAAGAAAGACATGGTGGCCGTCCGCCGGAACTGACTGGCGCAGCCGGCTTGCGACGCAACCGTGGCGAGGCCCGGCGGGCGCGCTATACTCCGCGCCGCGGATTGGATGATGAGGCGGCGAATGCGGGTCACCTGCCCGGAGTGTGAATCGAAATTCAAGGTTCCGGACAAGGCCCTGGGGACCACCGGACGCAAGCTGCGATGTGGCAGCTGTTCGCATCAGTGGATGCAGGCGCCGCCTGCGCCCAAACCGGCCAAGGCGCCGGTTGAAGAGGCATCCGGAAAACCAAAGGCCAAGACGAAGGGCAAGGCGAAGGCCAAGCCCAAGCCGAAACCCAAACCCATGCCAGAACCGGAGGACGAGCTTCCCGAGGAAGAGGCAGCGGAGGAGTCCGCCGAGGATTTCGAACAGAACGACCTCCGGCCACCGACCGACGATGACGAGGGCGGGATGGATCCGCCGCCGCTTGGCGGGGTGTCCCGCTTCCGTGGTCCCCGGTCGGCGTCACCCCCGAAACGCCGGTTGCCCGTGGCCTTGCTGGTGCTGACGGCGGCGGCGTTCGCGATTCCGGGGATCCTGGTAGCGGCGCGGACGTCGCTGGTCGAGGCCTGGCCGGCCAGCGCCCTGCTGTACGATACGATCAGCATGCATGTGGACGTGCCTGGCGAGGGGATGGTCCTGCAGAATGTCTACGTCCAGCGCCGCCAGGAAGGCAGCGTGTTGCTGCTGGTGGTCGCTGGCGAGATCCGCAACACGACCGAACAGGTGCGCAGCCTGCCGGCGTTGCGCGGCACGGTGCTAGACGAGCATGGCGACACGCTGCAGTCCTGGTTGTTCACCGCCACGACCCCGCAACTGCTGCCGGGCGACGTCGGGCGGTTCCAGTCGGAGTTCGCCGGTGGATCCAGCGATGCCAGCCGGGTCAACGTGACTTTCACTCACGAACGGCCGGAGGTCGGAGCGGGATACTGAAGCGGAGCGCGCCAGCGCACCGCGTATCCGCGACCCTTCGAGCGCGCTTGTGCGCGTCGGCGATGTTTGCATTGGAGCGGCGTGAGACGTAGCCGATGTCTTCGCGGATATAGCTGCGCGTTGACATGTAGTCGAACACCGTGTCCGCCAAACAATCGCAGTAGGTATTTGCCGAGTCCTGGTCGGTCTCAACGGGTAGTGTATGCACGCAAATTTCATGTTCTCGGTCCTAAAACCTCCGCCCGAAGCTCTGAGGTTGCGAGGACGGTCCTTGGTACTGAAATCGGGAGACCGGCAGAGGTCCTATTTGGGCTACGAACGCGGCAAGATGGTCCCAGAACAGTGTCAGAAAGGCCGCGCAAATTGCGATCGCCATAAGGATGGGGACCAGACCTCGCCGCCGGCTTGGCCCGGCTTGGACTGTCGACGCAGAAATGTCCTCGACCGCAGCTGATGCTAACGCTTGGCGTTGAGTGGGCGCGAAATACCGCTGCCATTCGTTCAGCCGATCAACGAGTTGTTCAGCGTCCGACCGAGTGTGAATACCGCGCAGACCGGACAAAGGGATATTGATCTCGGTTGCGGGCGGTCGGTTCAAGCACCCTTCCGGCTGAACGATCCGAGTCACGCCGATGTAGCTGACGCCTCGGGGGATAGACAGCGAGAAGGGCTCGACCTGAGACCAGGTCCAGCGTTGCGCAGGCTTGAAACGTTCCAACAGGACTCTGACCCCAGCAAATTGTGAGGAGTGGTGTCGTGGCCGGAAGGCGATTCCAGACTCGTCCAACTGCAGCATCCACGTGCATGCCTTCAGATGATTGTCTACGAACAGGGCGGATAAACCGGCCGCATTTGCGAGAAGGACGGCGAATGCGATCTGCAGGACGTCGGACTCGACGCTCGCATGATAAAATGTTGCCAGGCAAAGGGATCCGTAGACCAGGACGCAGCCAACGTGCCACAGGGATGGCAGATGCTCTGAGCTGATTAGGTACGCACCACGCCCCGGTTGGCCGGGGAGTCCGATGTTCGAGCTGGGTGAGGCGTCGCTGTTCCGCGGGCCGCGAATGAAGCGCTCGACAGGACGCATTCCCACTCCACTACCGGTATCATCGGAAGGTCGACGGTCGCTCGGTATCATGGCCGGTAGGTGTAGCCAATACAGTCAAGCCGGGTGCCACGCGGCGACGAGGGCTGCGGAAGAGGGCCCTGATCAGAAGCGCTTCAGCAGGCGCTCGATGTAGTTGAGTTCGGTCTCCGGGCGTTGGCGGTCGCCGGAGCGGCGGCGCAGTTCGTCGAAGATCCGCCGGGCGCGCAGCAGGTCGCTTTCGCCGGGGATCTCGATTCCGCCGTTGTCGTTGGCATAGCCCTGGCTGTTCGGCCGATCGCGCAGTGGATCGCGGCGCTGGTCGTCGTGATTGAGGCCCTGGGCGTTCGGGTCGGGCGCCGCACCGCCGTTGGCCTGCTGGTTCTGCCGCATCGCTTCGGCCAGCGCCTGGGCGCCGTCTTGCAGGCGTTCCACGGCGTCGCCCTGCGGTCCGACGGCGTCGCCGGGTTGGGCGCGGCCAAGCGCGTCGGCAGCGTCTTTCATCGCCCGCTCGGCCTCACCGAACGGCTGCGGGATCTGTCCCAGACCTTCGCCGAGCTTGCGCATGAAGTCGCCGAGCTGCCGGCGCAGCCGTTCCTGCATCTGCGCCAAAGCTTCGGGAGTGATCTGGCCCTGGTCGGGTCGGCTCTGCCGGCCGCTTCGGTCGGCGCCCTGCGGAGTGCCGTCGCCGGCCTGACCCTGCTGTCCGGAGCGCTGGCCGGGCCGGTGTTCGCGCGGCTGGCCGGGCATCTGGCCCATCTGCTGGTCACGGCCCTCGCGCTGAAAGCCTTCCTGATGCGCCTTGTAGGTATCGTCCATCAGGCGCTGCTGCTGCTCGGCGAGTTCCTGGAGCTGTCGCATCATCTCCTGGGCGGCTTGTTGCTCCGGTGACATCGGCTGCGGCCGTCCGGCGCGCAGGTTCTCCATCATCTCGCGCAGCTGCGAGAGCAGTTGGCGGGCAGCGTCCTTGGCGCCGGATTTCATCAGTTCGCGGGCGCGGTCGACCATGTCCATGAGGTCCTTGCGCTCGATCATCTGGCGCGGGTCGATGTCTTGGGCCTGCTGCGGATCGCCCAGCTGGAGCTGCTGCTGCATCTGCTCCATCATCGCCTTCAGATACTTGTCGATCGCCTGCTTGAGCTCCTCCATCAGTTGCTCAAGCGCCTGCTGGTCCGGATTGTCCTGGGCCAGCATCTCCATCAGCCGGCGCTCGAGCTCGCGCAGCTCCCGGGCGGCCAGCGACATCTCGCCGTCCTCGATCCGAAGCGCGGTGTCCCACAGTAGCGATTGGACGTTGGCGATCAACTCTATCGAGGATTCGCTGATTACCAGGCGACCGGCGGCGACCCGCAACGACAGGAACGTGACGATATCGTCGTAGTAGTGCTGCGGCCGCGCCGCCAGCGACATCAGAACTTCGGCAATGTCGGTTTTCTCGTGCGGCTCCGTCAGCAGGCGTTTGCGCTGCTCAATGATCGCCCGCGCCACCGGATGCTGGAACTGCCGCTCCGGCAGGATCATGCGGACTGGCTCGCTGACGCCTTCCTGCCCGGCCTCGTCGCGCGCCAACAGGCTGATGTCCACGGTCTGGCCGGCCCACGGATGCGGCGTAAGGTCATGATAGTCCTTGGCATCGGCGGCTTCCAGCCCGTTGCCGGGCAGTGCGAGGGACAACACGAGCGGATCGTCGGCGGTCGGTTTGCCCTCCGGATTCAACAGCCGGATCCGGGCCTCGACGGCAGTCAGCCCGTAGTCGTCTGACGCGGTGTAGTGAATCATCAACGCCGCACGCTCGGTTGCCTGCGGCGGCTCGGCAAAGGCGACGGTCGGTTGCAGGTCAGGCAGGACCGTGATGGTCCATGCGGCCAGCTCGGTCCGGTTCTGACGGATCGACAGTGCCGTTCCCTCGGTGATCGGAGTCTCGATCTGATGGGCCTGCTCGGCGACCTTCTCGAACGGCTTGACGGTCTCGCCGCCACGGGTCGCGAACGCCAGCAACGGTGCGCCGGTGCCGCCATTGACCTTGGCCAGCAGGACCGAACCGGTCGGCACCGCCAGCCGTTTCGGGGTGTTGGCGGAACTCCGCGGATCATGGCCATTCGGTTTGCCCGCAACGCCTGCGACGGGTTGGCCGGCTCGGGCCAGCATCATCGGTGGCCGGCCGGTATAGGCCGGTGGGTTGATCCAGACGTCGAAGGTCGGGGCGGGCGTTTCCACCAGCGGGGTCAGGGTCACGTGGAAGGCCTCGGCCATCCGGCCCAACGGGTCGGGGGCCGCAACCGCGACGCCGGCAATCAGGACCAGACCGGCAAGCGAACGGGTTCCGAACCGGTCCAGCCGGGCCATGACCGGCTCCGGAGCCGCGACCCGCAGACCCGACAAGCTGGCTTCCTGGCGTTGGCGGTGGGCTGTCCACAGTGCCTGGGCGACCGGGTCACGGTCGGCACCCGCCGGGCGATCGGTCTGACTGGAGACCGGGCGGTGCGCCAAGGCGCTGTCATGCTCAAGCCGACGAGCGGCATCGGCGTCGTTCGCGGGCTGCCACGCGACCACGCCGCGGCGCACGATCCACAGGAATGCCGCTGCAAACCCGACCAAAAGCGCCAGTTGGCCCCAGCCGCCTGTCAACGAGCCGATCGCGCTGGGCAGGCCGAGAAGGGCAATACCGAAGAAGATCGCCAGCATCATGAGTGCCGGCCAAAGCGAGGGCCACAGCCGCTCCCAGTCGACGATCGCCCGGGCAAGCGTCAGCTTGCGGGCGACGCTCGGAATCGGCGTCCTGTCGGACGGGGCCTCGGTGCGGCGCACGGCAAACCTCCGCATCAGCGGTGGGCGACCAACGCCATCCGATACAGCCCCCTCCATCGGCGACGTCGAGCGGTCGATCACCTAAGTGTCGGGTGGCGCCCCGTCACCGTCAAGTGCTGCGCCACTGCCAGTGAACGCCGCAGGCCGACACGGTCATCCGGCAAGCCAGTCCGGAACCTTGTCGAGCGCGATCAGAGCGTCGACGCTCTGGCGCGGCCGGATCACAGTCCAGCGGTCGCCGTCGACCAGGACCTCAGGCGCCAGCGGCCGGGCGTTATAGGTCGACGACATGACGGCCCCATAGGCGCCGGCATCGCGAACCACCAGCAGTTCGCCGGCCGCGACCGCCGGCAAGGGACGGTCCTTGGCCAAGTAGTCGCCGGACTCGCAGATCGGTCCGACGATATCGGCCATCCCGGCGTCGGCACGGTCGCGTCCGACGACCGGCTCGATGCGATGAAAGCCTTCGTAGAGGGTCGGCCGGATCAGGTCGTTCATGGCGGCGTCGACCACCACGTGGCGCTTGGTCTCGCCTTGCTTGACCAGGATCACCCGGGCCAGCAGCACGCCGGCAGCACCGACCAGCCAGCGGCCCGGCTCGACCGCCAGCTCGAAATCCAGGTCGCCGAGTTGCTCCTTGATGATGGCCGCGAGGCCCTGCGGGTCCGGGCCTTCCTCGCCGCGGTAGCCGATGCCGAGACCGCCGCCGAGGTCCAGGTTGCGAAGGCCGTAACCCTGGGCGCGCAGGGTCAGCGCCATCTCGCGTACCCGCACATAGGTCTGGCGGTACGGTTCGAGGTCGAGGATCTGCGAGCCGATGTGCACCGACAGGCCGACCGCCTCAACGCCGCTCAGTTCGCCTGCCCGGGCGAAGAACGCTGGCGCACGCTCGATCGGCACACCGAATTTGTTCTCGGCCTTGCCGGTGGTGATCTTGGCGTGGGTCTTGGCGTCGACGTTCGGGTTGACCCGCAGGCCGACCCGCGCGGTTGTCCCTTTCGAGCGGGCGACCTCCGCCAACGTCTCTAATTCGGGCTCCGACTCGATGTTGAACAGATGAATGCCGGCATCCAGCGCCGCGGCCATTTCGTCGCGGGTCTTGCCGACGCCGGCGAACACGATGCGGTCGGCGGGGATGCCGGCGGCCAGCGCCCTGGCCAGTTCGCCGCCCGACACCACGTCGGCTCCGGCCCCCAGGCCGCGCAGCAACGTGATGATCGCCTGGTTGCTGTTGGCTTTGACCGCGTAGTGGATTGCGATGCCGAGAGGATCGAGGGCGGCGGCCAGTGCCCGGTAACGGGTACGGATGGCGCCGGCGGAATAGACATAGGCCGGCGTGCCGACCTGCTCGGCGATCGTGGCGAGCGGCACGTTCTCGACGGCGAGTGCTCCGTCGCGGATCTCGAAGCCCTGCATGGCGGTACCTGGATGTGAGGTGTTGTCAGGAGGTCGGGTAGCTGCGTGGCCAGGTTGACGGTTTGCCTTCCGGCGCTTCCAGCCTGCCGCGTTTGCCGCAGGCGATCGGGCCGGCCAGCACCAGGGCCACCAGAACCGTGAACAGGACGACCAGATGATAGCGCCGGCTCATGATCCGTCTCCGTCCAGGAAGCGCTGCCGGGCCGCTGCGACCTGCTCGCGGACCCGAACCGGCGCCGTGCCGCCGAAACTGGTGCGGGCGTTCACCGAGGCTTCCACCGAGACCACGGCGTAGATCCGTTCGTCAAGGGCCGGATGGGCCGCCTTCATGACGTCCAGCGGCAGGTCGGCGAGGCCGCAGCCACGGGTTTCGGCTTGTTTCACCAGACTGCCGCTGACGTGATGTGCGTCGCGGAACGGCACACCCGCCTCACGTACCAGCCAGTCGGCCAGGTCGGTCGCGGTCGGGAATCCGGCCTCGACCGCCTGCCGCATGGCGGCCGGGTTGGCCTGCATGTCGGCGATCATGCCGGCGGTTGCTGCGATGCACAGCCCGAGCGTGTCGACCGCGTCGAACAGCGGTTCCTTGTCTTCTTGCATGTCCTTGCCGTACGCCAACGGCAGGCCCTTCATCACCACGGCGAGCGCGGTGAACGCGCCGAGCACGCGGCCCGCCTTGCCGCGCACCAGTTCGGCGGCGTCGGCGTTGCGCTTCTGCGGCATGATCGAACTGCCGGTCGAGAACGCATCGGACAGTCGCACGAACCGGAACTGCTGGGTGGTCCACAGCACGAGTTCCTCGGCAAGCCGGGACAGGTGGGTAGCGCAGATCCCGGCGGCGGCGGCCAGCTCAAGCGCGAAGTCGCGATCCGATACCGCGTCCAACGAGTTCGCCGCCGGCCGGTCGAAGCCGAGCGCGGAGGCGGTGCGGTGCCGGTCGATCGGATAGGGTGTGCCGGCCAGGGCCGCCGCACCCAGCGGGCTCTCGTTCAGCCGCTTGCGGGCATCGGCCAGCCGGCTGCGGTCGCGGCCGAACATCTCGGTGTACGCCAGCAGGTGGTGGCCGAAGGTCACCGGCTGGGCGACCTGCAGGTGGGTGAAGCCCGGCATCACCGTGTCGGTGTGCTGCTCGGCTTGGCCGATCAGCGCGGCCTGCAAGGCCTTCAACTCGACCTCAAGATCGTCGATCGCGCCGCGCGTCCAGAGCTTCATGTCGAGCGCGACCTGGTCGTTGCGCGACCGCCCGGTGTGCAAACGACCCGCGGGCTCGTTGATGAGTTCGCGCAGCCGCGATTCCACATTCATATGGATGTCTTCGAGCGCGCGCGAGAATTTGAATTGGCCGGACTCGATTTCGCCCCAAATGTCATCTAGACCTTGAGCAATGGCGGCACCATCCTCGGCCGAGATGATTCCCTGGGCCACCAGCATTTCGGCATGCGCCTTCGATCCGAGGATGTCTTCCCGCCACAGTCGTCGGTCGAAGTCGATGGAGGGGTTGATCCGTTCCATGACCTCGGCGGGCCCGGACGCGAAGCGACCGCCCCAGAGTGCGTTCGTCCGGCTCTCGGTTTCGACTGGGGCGGGAGTGTGATCGGTCATGACGGATCCCGGTTGGCAAAGAACTCGATTTCCGTGGCGCCTCGGCATTCTGTCCGGTGCGGTCGCGGCGGTGCTGGCCGGCGCGGTGGTTGCGGTCGGAGCGACCGGCGGGCCGCCCCCGCTGTCCGGCGGGTACGGTGCCTATAATCCTCTTCCCGAGCGTATGCCCGCCCCGAGCACCGCTTTCCTAGACCCGGATGGCCGCCCCATCAAGCTCGACGCATACCGGGGGTCGTTGGTTCTGCTGAATGTCTGGGCTACCTGGTGCGCGCCCTGCGTGAAGGAGCTGCCGTCGCTCGACCGGCTGCAGGCTGCACTCGGCAGCGACCGCTTCCGGGTTGTGCTGGTGTCGGTGGACCGCAAGGGCTTGGAAGTGGCCGCCCCGTTCCTGAAGCGCGTCGGGGTCAGCCATCTTCGGACCGCCGCCGATCCGAAATCCGAATTGGCGCGGGCACTGGGTGCCGCCGGGCTGCCGACGTCGATCCTGCTGGACCGCGACGGCCGGATCATCGGAAAAATGCTCGGCGATGCCGAATGGGATTCGCCGAGCGCCAAGGCGCTGATCCTGCACTACCTGAACAAGCCGGAGGAAACCTGATGGCGGCGACGCACCGGATCGGAGCACTTGGCCGAACCCTGGCTCTCGGCCTGATGGCCGCGCTTGCGACGGGATTGAGCGGGGGCGCGGTCGCGCAGGACGCGGAGCTGACGTTCTTTCGCATCGCGACCGGCGGGGTGAACGGCACCTACTACCCGATCGGCGCGATCATCGGGAACGCCATCTCAAGCCCAGTCGGATCGCGTCCGTGCAGCGAGGGTGGAAGCTGCGGCGTGCCGAACCTGATCGCGGCAGCGGTGTCGTCTCACGGGTCTGTGGCCAATGTCGAAGCGATCGAGAAGGGTGACGTTGAGTCCGGATTTGCCCAAGGCGACGTGGTGCACGATGCCTATTTCGCCGAGGGTGCGTTTGCTGGCCGCGAGCCGATGCGCAAACTCCGTGTGATCGCCAACCTCTACGCCGAGCGCATGCAGTTGGTGGTCCGCAAGGGCCTCGGCATCACCGGTGTTCGCGATCTGGTCGGTAAGCGGGTCTCACTGGACGAACCGGGGTCGGGAACCCTGCTGATGAACCGCCTGCTGCTCGGCGCTTATGGCCTCACCGAGGCTGATCTGGTGGTCGAGTATTTGAAACCTGGTCCGGCGACGTCGCTCATGCAGCGCGAAGAACTTGACGCGTTCATCATCGTGGCGGGCGTGCCGACCAACGTCGTGGCGGATGTGCTTGCCCAACGCATCGCTGAGCTGGTTCCGATCGATGGCGATGAAGTCGACGCGGTTCTGGCGAAGCATCCGTTCATTGCCCGTTCGCCGATTCCGGCAGGCACCTACCGGCGGGATGCCCAAGCCATTCCAACCATCGGTGTCGGCGCGCAATGGATTGTGGCCGAAGACGTGCCTGAGGAGCGGGTCTACGCGATCTGCAGGGCGCTGTGGAATGACGCAACCCGGGTTCTGCTCGACGGTGGCCATCCGACCGGCAAGATGATCCGGGTCGCCACCGCGCTTGACGGGGTCGACATTCCGCTGCACCCCGGAGCTGAGCGTTGCTACGCGGACTTGAAAGCCGAGCGGTAGCCGCAGCACCCGCGGTCGAGCGCCAGGGAGGGGCTCCCTCGGCCGGAGCGATGTCCGACCGAGGGAAATGCCGACGCGACGAAACAACATCCCGTTGCGGCAATTCCGGCGGCCGACCCGGTCAGTGCATCGTACCGGTGGCCAGCCGCATAGCGTATCCTTGGATCTGTCGGCGGATTGTTGCGTCCAGATCGTCAAAAGAAGCCTGGGCCATGACGAGGTCCATGGGGCTCCCAGTGTGGATCGCGCGCGAGAGTGCGCTCGCAATCCGGGTCTCGTCACCGACGATGTCGGAGACAGATTGTGTCAACAAGGCAAGGGCTTTGTCGGTTACCATTCTGGTCATTGTCGTTCCCTCATTCTGAAGGACCATGTGAAGGCTTTTGAATTTATCTAAAAATGTATCTAAAGGCAAGAAAAAACATCCCGCCCATCCAACCTGGTGGGTCCCACCGACCCCGGAGAACATCTCGTGGAAGACCCGATCGGCGGCCACCCGACCCGTGGCGAGCAATTAGACGTCCTGGTTCAGATCGTTACGGATCTTGCCAAGCCCGGCGACGCTGTCCTCGATCTGGGCTGCGGCACCGGCTACCTTGAGCATCTTCTGGAGGCCCGGCGCGACGATCTGGCGTTGACCGGGGTCGACCGGAAAGGATCGGCGCTGGACGAGGCCCACACGCGGTTCGGCGAACGGGTGACGTTCGTCGAGGGCGATCTGACGGCGCCGACGATGATCCAACTTCCCGACCAACGGTTCCGGTTTATAGTCAGCGCCCTGACGTTCCACGACCTGACCGATGCGCAGAAGCAGGCTGCCCTGGCCTGGGCGCGTGACCGGTTGAGCGACGATGGGTTGATCTTGGTCTACGACCGCATCCGGCTCGACCAGCCGACGCTGTTCCCGGCCCAGCAGGCGATCTGGCGGCGGATCGAGCGCGTGCACGGCGCCGCGATGCGCACGGCCGACAGCTTCGCTGCCTACGAGACGGATCTGTCCAGCACCAATCGCCCGGCTCGTCTGGACGACTATCGCGGCTGGTTCAGCGGCTTGGGGATGGCGTCGCAGGTGCTGCACTTGCACGGCAATGTCGGGCTGATCGGCGCGGCACCGCTATAGGGCGGACGCCGCACCGACCGCTGTTGCCGTTGACGGTCAGTCGAAGGAGGCGGACGTCGTATCGGTTGCCCGATTATATTTGATGGTGATCTTCGACACCGTGCATAGGTCGATGCCGTACCAGACGGCGCTGGAGTTGTCGTCGTGGTAGATGACCTTCAGGTCCCAGAAGCAACTCTTGTCGGCCCAGTCGAAGGAGATCTCGAAGGCTTCGCCGTCCGGCATGAGGTCGCGACCCAGGATGTCGCTTTCCCAGTCGTCCGATTTGCTCGGCGCGACATAGACCTCGCTCAGCGCATAGCCGGTCTTGTTCACCAGGGTGAAGTCCTGCTTGGCCTGTCCCCAGGCCATTGCAGACATTGCCATGCTCGACACTACGACCATCGACCCAAGAAGGGCGCGCATTGCCATTTCCCGTCTCCGTATGAGGCAACCCAGCAGCCACCAATGTCTTGGCGCCGGCGAAGCGTGGCGGAGAGCACGGGTGAGTGGGCCAGGAACTCTGGCGGATTTTATTTAAATTAGCAAATAGGATAACGACGAGCACTTGCCGCTGCGTTTGCTCGCATCAGCGCGTCGGAACCGGAACCTCGCCGCCGTAGTCGTAGAAGCCACGATCGGTCTTGCGGCCGAGCCAGCCGGCCTCGACATACTTCACCAGCAGCGGACACGGGCGGTATTTGCTGTCGGCCAGTCCGTCGTACAGCATGTGCATGATGGCCAAGCAGGTATCAAGCCCGATGAAATCGGCCAGTTCCAGCGGCCCCATCGGGTGGTTGGCACCCAGCTTCATCGCCGTGTCGATCGATTCGACCGACCCCACGCCCTCGTACAGCGTGTAGACCGCCTCGTTGATCATCGGCAGCAGGATGCGGTTTACGATGAAGGCCGGAAAATCCTCGGCAACCGAGATCGTCTTGCCGAGGCGCTGGGCTAGGCCGCGTACGGCTTCGAAGGTTGCCTGCTCGGTTTGGATACCCCGGATCAACTCGACTAGTTGCATCACCGGCACCGGGTTCATGAAGTGCATGCCCATGAACCGGCCGGGCCGGTCGGTGGCGGCACCGAGCCGGGTGATCGAGATCGACGAGGTGTTGGTGGCGATCAGCGCATCGGCGTTCAGATGTGGGACCAGATGCTTGAGGATCTCGCGCTTGACCTCCTCGTTCTCGGTCGCGGCCTCGATCACGAGGTCGCAGTCGCCGAAGGCGGCGTAGTCGGTTCCGGCGGAGATCCGGGCCAGCGCCGCCTGCATCTCGGCATCGGTCAGCTTGCCACGGGCGATCTGCCGGTTGAGGTTGTGCTCGATCTGGGCACGTGAGCGGGTCACCACATCGTCTGAGACGTCCACCATTCGGACGTCCAGCCCTGCCACCGCGCAGACGTGGGCGATTCCGTTGCCCATTTGTCCGGCACCGATCACGCCGATGCGCTGCATGTCGCCCTCCTGATCGGGAGCGGGGCGATGGTTGTCGCCGCCGCGTCCCGAAGGTCTGTGTCGTCAGGCTTTGTCGAGCGCCTGGCTCAGTTCCGGCACTGCCTTGAACAGGTCGGCCACCAGGCCGTAGTCGGCGACCTGGAAGATCGGCGCCTCTTCGTCCTTGTTGATGGCGACGATGACCTTGCTGTCCTTCATCCCGGCCAGGTGCTGGATCGCCCCCGAGATGCCGACGGCGATGTACAGGTCCGGGGCCACGACCTTGCCGGTCTGGCCGACCTGGTACTCGTTCGGCACGAAGCCGGCGTCGACGGCGGCGCGCGAGGCACCGACGGCAGCGTTCAGCTTGTCGGCAACTTCGTCGAGCATCTTGAAGTTTTCGCCGTTTTGCATGCCGCGACCGCCCGAGATCACCACCCGGGCGCTGGTCAGCTCCGGCCGGTCGGACTTCGACAGAGCCTGGCCGACAAAGCTCGACAGGCCCTTGTCGCCTTCACCCGAGGCGTCCTCGACGCTGGCGGAGCCACCTTCGGCGGCTGCCGGTTCGAAGTTGGTGCCGCGGATGGTGACCACCTTGATGGAGTCCGACGACTTCACGGTCGCCATCGCGTTGCCGGCATAGATCGGCCGCACGAAAGTTTCGGCGTCGATCACCTCGATGATCTCGGAGACCTGTGCCACGTCGAGCAGAGCAGCGACCCGCGGCATGATGTTCTTGCCGACGGTGGTCGCGGTCGCGACCAGATGACTGTGGCCGGCCGACAGCTTGGCGATCAGCGGCGCCAGGTTCTCGGCCAGGGTGTGCTCGTACTCGGCGGAGTCGACCTTCACGACTTTGGACACCCCGGCGACCTTGGCGGCAGCCTGGGCAGCCGCGTCGCAGCCCTTGCCGGCGACCAGGAGAACGACCTGATCGCTCATCTGGGCGGCGGCGGTGACGGCGCTGAGGGTGGATGGCCGCAGCGAGCCGTTCTCATGTTCGGCGAAGACCAGCGCGCTCATGTCAGATCACCTTCGCTTCGTTCTTCAGCTTCGACACCAACTCAGCGACGTCGGCGACCTTCACGCCACCCTGGCGTTTCGGCGGCTCGACGACCTTCAGCGTGGTGAGGCGGGGAGTCGGATCGACACCCAGATCGGCCGGTGTGGTCGGGTCGATCGGCTTCTTCTTCGCCTTCATGATGTTCGGCAGCGACGCATAGCGCGGCTCGTTCAGGCGCAGATCGGTGGTGACGATCGCCGGAGTCTTGACCGAAATGGTCTCCAGCCCGCCGTCGACTTCACGGGTTACCGTCAGGGCGCCATCGCCGACCTCGATCTTCGAGGCAAAGGTCGCCTGGCTCCAGCCCAGCAGGGCCGACAGCATCTGGCCGGTCTGGTTGCAGTCGTCGTCGATCGCCTGCTTGCCCAGGATCACGATCCCCGGCTGCTCCTTGTCGACGATGGCCTTCAGCATCTTGGCGACCGCCAGCGGCTCAAGCTCGCCGTCGTGCACCACATGGATGCCGCGGTCGGCGCCCATGGCGAGTGCGGTGCGGATGGTCTCCTGCGCTTGCTGCGGGCCAATGGAGACCGCGATGACCTCCTCGGCCTTGCCGGCTTCGCGCATGCGGATGGCCTCTTCGACGGCGATCTCGTCGAACGGGTTCATCGACATCTTGACGTTCGCGAGTTCGACACCGCTCTGATCCGCCTTGACGCGAACCTTCACGTTGTAGTCGATCACCCGCTTGACGGGGACGAGTACCTTCATAGTTCCCTCGATCGGATAAGGGGATATCGGCCGATCTCCGCCGGGCGACCCCGCTCTTTAGAAAGCGCCCCTTGGCATGTCAAGGAAACGCCGTTGAACCGTTGTGCAGTGCGATGACCAGATGTGCCGGTGGCGCGGATCATCGGCTGCCTCCCGGTACCCATAGCACGTCTTGCTGGCCTCGGTCGTTGATCCAGCGGGCCAGGACGAACAAATGGTCAGACAGGCGGTTCGCGTACTGCACCGCCAGGGGATTGACCGGCTCGTGCTCGGCCAGCGCGGTGATCTCGCGCTCGGCCCGGCGGGTCACGGTGCGGGCGAGATGCAGTTGGGCCGCCGCCGGCTTGCCGCCGGGCAGGATGAACGAGTTGAGCGGGGCCAGTTCGGCGTTCATGGCGTCGATCTCGGCTTCCAGGCGAGTGACCTGCTCGGCGACGATGCGCAGCGGCGGGTACTTCGGGTCGGCCTGCTCGGGCGTGCACAGATCGGCACCCAGGTCGAACAGGTCGTTCTGGATCCGGGCCAGCATGGCGTCGCATTCTGGACCGCCGTCGGCGGTTGCGGTCAGCCGGGCGAGGCCGATCACCGCGTTCGCCTCGTCGACCGTGCCGTAGGCGGTGGGGCGCGCCGAATGCTTGGTAACCCGCGTGCCATCGCCGAGTGAGGTCTGTCCTTGGTCGCCGCCGCGCGTGTAGATCCGGGTCAGGCGCACCATCGACGGTTCAGCCCTTCGTCAGGCCGAGCAGCACCGCGAAGACCGCGATCGCGATGGCCTGGAACAGGACGCGGTAACGCATCATCTTGTTCGACCACTTCGCGTTGAACTCGCCGCCACGGGCCATCGCGATCAGACCCCAGAACAGCGCGCCGACGGTCGCCGCCATCGCCAGAACCAGAAAGACTGTGAAAAGCGTGTTCATGGCTGAAACATATAGACCCGGCGCGGGCGACTGCGATACCGAAACCGACTTTGTGCCGTGGCTGATCGTCGCGGACGGGACATCGGGCTACGCCGTCCGTGCCGCCACCAGCAGGAGGGACAACGGTACGTCGGTTTCCCCCACCGGTTCTCGCAGGGTCTCGATGGCCAGGCCGGCATCACGGATCAGGGCCAGCCAAGACTCCAGGGTCCGAAAGTACCAGGGCATTGGCGTCCATGCCTCGTCGGAACCCGCGAACGCCGAGAAGTCTTCGGTCCGCCAGCCGTCGCGGTAACTGCCGCCGGCCGATGTCCAGGGATGCAAAGTCTGGATGATGACCACGCCGCCTGGCGCCAGCCGCGAAGCGGCGGATGACAGCAGGTCGACGGCTCGGCCTTCCAGAAGGGCGTAGTTGAACACTGCCACGTCGACGCCGGGGTCGACTGCATCCGGGTTTGCAATGAACTCGGCATAGGTAAGATCGCGGTAGTCGCCGCCGGGATCGCTTGAACGTGCAGCGGCAATCAACGTCGGGCAGCCGTCAAAGCCGATGGTGGCGCATCCGGGCTCCTGGGCCAGGCGCCGGACCAACCAGCCTTCGCCGCATCCGATGTCGAGCACGCGGCGTGGTCGTCGACCGACAATTGCCGAAACGATCGCGGCGTCGGTCGCTGCCTTGCGGCTGGCGATTCCCCCGCTGCGCACCGTCCTGGTCCAGGCGGCGGCGTTCGCCTCCCATGATCGGATGAGTTGTTCGGCAGGATCGGTTCGATCAGGCATCGGCCTCGGGGTCGAGCGGGTCAGTTGCGCCCAGCGGTCAGCAGGCCCCGCGCGATCACACCCGCTTGGATCTCGCCGGCTCCCTCGAAGATGTTGAGGATGCGGGCGTCGCACAAGACCCGGCTGATCGGATATTCCAGCGCGAAGCCGTTGCCGCCGTGAATCTGCAGGGCGTCGTCGGCCGCGGCCCAGGCGACCCTCGCCGCCAGCAGCTTGGCCATTCCGGCCTCTATATCGCAGCGCCGGTCGCTGTCCTTCTCACGGGCCGCGTAGAGGGTCAGTGCACGGGCTGCGGTAAGCTCGGCCGCCATGCGCGCCAGCTTGTTCGCAACCCTCGGAAAATGGCGGATTTCCTGACCGAACTGCACTCTTTCGGATGCGTAACGAAGTCCGAGTTCCAGGGCATTGCGCCCGACCCCGAGGGCGCGGGCGGCAGTCTGGATCCGGGCGCTTTCGAAGGTGGCCATCAGTTGCTTGAAGCCCTGCCCCTCGACTCCGCCGAGCAGGGACGCAGCCGGAACGGAGAAGCCGTCGAAGGCAATTTCGTATTCCTTCATGCCGCGGTAGCCCAGCACCGGGATTTCGCCGCCGCTCATGCCCGTGGCCGGAAACGGGTCGGTGTCGGTGCCGCGCGGCTTCTCCGCCAGCAACATCGACAGGCCGCGGTAGCCGGCCTCGTTCGGATCGGTGCGCACCAGCAATGTCATCAGGTCGGTGCGGGCGGCGTGAGTGATCCAGGTCTTGTTGCCGTGCACCCTATAGGTGTCGCCGTCGCGCGCCGCCCGGGTGCGCAGCCGGGCCAGATCGGAGCCGGTGCTCGGCTCGGTGAACACCGCGGTCGGCAAGGTTTCGCCCGAGGCTATCCGAGGCAGCCAGTGTGCCTTCTGGGCGTCGGTGCCGCCGAGACGGATCAACTCGGCGGCGATCTCCGACCGGGTGCCCAACGATCCGACGCCGATGTAGGCGCGGCTCAAGGTCTCGGAGACCACGACCAAGGCCTCCTTGCCCATGCCGAGGCCACCGTGTTCTTCCGGAACGGTCAGTCCGAAGGTGCCGAGTTCGGCCATGGCCTCGACCACCTCGATCGGGATCAGCTTGTCGTCCAGATGCCAGCGATGGGCATGCGGCTCGACCTTGTCGGCACCGAACCGGGTGAATTGGTCGCGCACCATGGCCATGGTCTCGTCGAGGCCGTGATCGCCGAGGCCGTCCGGATCGCCGCTCTCCAGGCCGTCGTGCAGAAGCTGCGCGAGCGTCATCCGGGCCGCCTGGCCGTTGCCTTCGCGCATCAGACGCCGGCATGGCTCGCCGGACAGCGGCGCCAGGTCGTCCGGCTCCAGGCCGAGATCGTGCGGGCGGATGGTCTCGGTCTGGGTCATGGCGATGCCCCCAGCGATCTGGCCGAGGTACTCGCCGTAGGCGACGCCGAGGAGCGCGGACTCGCGATCCCCAAAACGGCCGGAATCCGCCAGTCGGTCGGCCCAGGCCAGGGTTTGGCGCAGCGCTTCGACTGTCGTTGCCAGCCACGCGAAACCGTGAGCCAGGGTCTGTTCGGCGTCCAGCGCGGCACCATTGACCCGCCCTCCGGGTGCCAGGCGTGCAGTGACCTGGCGTCGCGCGGCTTCCAGCACGGAATTGGCGGCAGGAAGGGCGGCACGAGCCAGCGCACGGGTGTCGAGATCCCGTCGTGCGGCAGCCGAGTCCGGGGCAGTATCGTTCATGGAAAGCTCCGAAGGTGTCGTGCCGGCACGATGGCGCGGAAGTGCCCATGGGTCCAGGCGATGGGGCGGTGAAATCAGTTCGGATCCGACGCGTTTCTCATGTCAGACCAAAGCTGTGTGGCATAAGTTATTGATATTATGAAATAGACAAAATTTCACCTTATCTGAATTGAAGGCCCTGCTTGATGTTCTACCGGGCTTGATCGGCTTGCCATCTCCTCTGTTAACTATGTTTGTCAGCCAATTGTTAAGAACTTGGTGACGGAACGGAACGGACTCGGGCAGTCGTAACTCCGAACGCGGTTGCACGGGAGTGCTGCCGGGAGTACCGTCGGGGCGATTTGTCCATATATGGCCAATTTCTGCGACTTTCAGTCTAGTAGTGGTAGGATCATGCCTGACGCCTCCAACCCCGCCAGCACGCGGGGAACCTCCTACATCGTGGCCTGCGCGAGCGGATTTCGCGACCGGGTTACCCGATTTGCAACTCGCCGAGGCGCCAGTCCCGCCGATCTGGCGCGCGCGGTGCTGCTGCTGGTGGATTCCGAGCAATTGAGCAGAGTTCAGGACCCGGGCGAGCCTGCGCCCGGCGACCGCGAGGCGATCGAACTGCGGTCCGGGGCATCCAAGGGGCGAACTCTCAAGCGTAAGCCACGGATACAAATGCGACTTCCGGCGGGATACCGGGACACCGATTTACGCCGGGCTCTGGCGCTTGCGCTGCAGATGGCGGAGGGCGAAGCTGAGCTTTCCGTGGTCACCGAGGCCGACCGCAAGGCCGAGGCGGCGGTCGATCGGGCACGCGACGGGCTGGCGACGGAGAACGACACCTTGCGCCAACTGGTGGCGGATCTCGCCACTCCGGTGCTGGCACGCGGCATTACCAGTCGGGCCGACGCCCTGTTCGTCCTGGGATTTCCACCGTCGACCGTACCGGACGCCACCACGGTCAAGCGACGCTGGCGCCGGCTGGCGGTGATCTATCACCCGGACTCCGCGTTCGGCGACCATGACCGGATGAGCCAGTTGAACCTCGCTTTGGCGCGGCTGATGGGTTGACGCAGGTCGCGGTTGACCAGTGGCCGTGCTTTGAGTAATTTTCTTTCCATGAAAGCGGATCTCCAATTGCGGTCGGTCGGCCGCATCGGTCGGCGAATTAGCCGCCCGGTCCTCGTCGAGGGCCGGGACTGTGCTGTTCGTCCGTCCGACATCGTTGGAGATACCCCATGCGCGCCGAGCGCCTGACACCGTCTACCGCTTCCGTCTGTTCCGTTGAAACCCCGTCCCCGGTGGCCTGCTTCTCGATCCAGGCCGACGCTGATCCGTCGGTCATGCCGCGGGTGCTGGAACTGTTCGCCAAACGCGGCATGATCCCGCTGCGCTGGCACGCCGATCTCGGTGGCCGACGGCGGGACGAGTTGACCATCGACCTGCAGGTCGATGGCCTCGACCGATCCAAAGCCGAGCAGATCGCCAATGCCATCCGGCAGATGGTGGCGGTGGTCAACGTACTGACCAGCGAGAAGAGCTACGCCTAGCGGCGGATAGGTCCCGGCGCGCTGTTGCGGCCGGGATGGGATGGCGTTGATTGTCAGGGATTGCCGTAACTTGCCGCCTCGGGCATAGAGCAGGCATGTCCTTTCTCGACCATGTCCGTCATTGCAACGCCTACTCGCTCGCCGACTTCGTGCCATTCCGCGTGGGCTCGGCCAGGGTCGGTTGGATCCGCCGTCCGCTGACGCTGGAATTGATGCGCTTCGGGTCGCTGTTCCATGTGTTCGAGGATCTGGTTCACCTGAACCCGGATCTGCGCACCGCCGAGGAGCGTACCGAGGCAGTCGACCAGGCGTTGTCGGCGCTCAGGGGAGACGGCTTGGTCGGCCGTCTGCGCGGCGAGCGCTATGCGGTGATGGAGCGGCCGGGCACCGAAGTGCTGATCGAGATGGACCGGGGGGCGGTGACCCAGTTCGGGATCGTCAATCTAGGCTTCCACCTGACCGGCGTGGTCGGTCACGGACCGGACACCCGGATGTGGATCGCCCGGCGAGCGCTGGACAAGACGACCTATCCCGGCCACCTGGACAACATGGTGGCCGGCGGCCATCCGGCCGGCCTGACGCCCCGGCAGAACCTGCTGAAGGAATGCGCCGAGGAAGCCGGTATCCCGGAGGCGCTTGCCGAATCCGCCGTCCCGGTGTCGATGATCAGCTACACCATGGAAGTTCCGGAAGGACTGCGCCGGCACGCGTTCTGGTCCTACGACCTGCAGGTACCGGTGGAGTTCACGCCCGAGCCGGTGGACGGCGAGGTCGACAGCTTCACCCTGATGGACATCGACGACGTCGCCTGCATCGTCGAGACCTCGGATGCCTTCAAGTACAACTGCAACCTCGTCGTCATTGACTGGTTGATGCGTACCGGCCGGATCGACCCGGCGCACCCCGACTTCCACGAGTTGTCCGTCGGACTGCACCAGCCGTGGCCGTAACGGCCGGGGCGGCGCATCCAGCCTGATCAGCCGCGCAGGGTACCGCCGACGTTCTTCTCGACGGCGGCGACGATCTTGGCGCTGACCGCTTCGATCTGCTCTTCGGTCAGGGTGGCGGTGCGCGGCTGCAGGGTCACCTCAATGGCGATCGACTTGCTGCCCTCCGGCAGGCCGGCGCCCCGGTATTCATCGAACACCCGGACCCCGTCGATCAGCGCCTTGTCGGCGCCGGCGGCCGCCCGCGCCAGCTTGTCGGCCGGCGTCTGCTCGTCGACCACGAAGGCGAAGTCGCGCACCGATGCCTGGAACGGGATGCGTTCCAGCAGCGGGCGCTGCGAGCCCTTGCGCTTCGGCATCGGCACCGCGTCCAGCAACACCTCGAACGCCACCGCCGGTCCCTTCAGGTCGAAGGCCTGGAGGATGCGCGGGTGCAGTTCGCCGAACCGCGCCAGCACCTTGGGGCCGAGCCGCAGGCAGCCGGAGCGGCCGGGGTGATACCAGGACGGGGCGTCGTCGGTGGAGACCTGCAGGTTGCCGGTCGGCGCATCGAGCGCCTCCAGCAGTTCGATCGCGTCCGCCTTCACGTCGAACACGTCGACCGGGCGATCGGACTTGCGCACGTCGCGCGGCCCGGTGCGGCCATGGCGCAGGCCCGACGCGACCCAGGCCTGATCCTGCGGCTGGTCGCCGGCGTATTCCGGTCCGACCTCGAACAGCGCCAGATCGGGATAGCCCTGGTTGGCGTTGCGGGCGGTGGCGGCCAGCAGGTTCGGCAGGATCGCCGGGCGCATGACGTCCAGGTCGGCGCTGATCGGGTTGACCAAGGTCCGCTCCGCGCCGGCACCACCGAACAGGGCGGCGTGCTTCGACGGCAGGAACGAGAATGTCACCGCCTCCATCATCCCGCGACCGGCCAGCGCCCGCTTGGCGAGGCGGCGGCGGTTCTGTTCCGGCGTCAGGGCCGGATGCGGGACCGTGGCGTCGCGTTCCATGGAGACCGGTGCGATCGCGTCGTAGCCGTTGACCCGCACCACTTCCTCGACCAGATCGGCCTCGCCCTCGATGTCGCCGCGCCACGGCGGCGGCGTCACGGTCATGGTTTCACCGGCGCCGGATACCTCGAAGCCCAGGTCCGACAGGATGCGCTTGGCCTCGGCTTCCGGCACGTCGACGCCGCACAGCCCCTTGATCCGGGAGTAGCGCAGCGCAATCGACCGGCGCCAGTTCGGCTCAGTGCCGGCGACCACCAGTTCGCTGGCCTCCCCGCCGCAGATCTCAAGGACCAGTCGGGTCGCGACCTCGGTGCCCCAGAACGGGCCCGTCTGGTCCAGCCCGCGCTCGAACCGGTAGCGCGCATCGGACAGGACGCCGAGCTTGCGGCCGGTCGTCGCCACCGAGATCGGGTCGAAGATCGCCACTTCCAGGAACATGTCGGTGGTCTCGTCCGACACACCGGAACGCTCGCCGCCCATCACGCCGGCCAGGTCATCGGCCCCGTGGTCGTCGGCCAGGACCAGCATGCTGTCGTCGAAGGCGTACTCCTTGCCGTTCAGGGCCAGATATTTCTCGCCCGGCTTGGCCAGCCGGATCGTCAGGTCGCCGGACACCTTGGCCGGATCATAGGCGTGCAGCGGCCGGCCAACGTCCAGCATCACGTAGTTGGTGATGTCGACCAGGGCGGAGATCGGACGCATTCCGACGGCGCGCAGCCGGTCCTGCATCCATTTCGGGCTCGGCCCGTTCTTGACCCCGCGGAAATAGCGGCCGGCGACGATCGGCGCCAGGTGCTTGCGGTCGCCCGGCAGGTCGATCCGCCACTTCATCGGGCTCTGGAAGGTTCCGGGAACCGGCGAGGTGTCGAGCGGCTTCAGGGTGCCCAGGCCGGCGGCCGCGAGGTCGCGGGCGATGCCGCGCACGCCGAGGCAGTCGGCGCGGTTCGGGGTGACGGCGACGTCGATGACGGGATCGCCGAGACCGGCCCAGTCGGCCCAACCGGCGCCGACCGGCGCGTCCTGCGGCAGGTCGATGATGCCGTCATGCTCGTCCGACAGGCCAAGCTCACGCTCGGACAGCAGCATGCCGTTGGATTCCTCGCCCCGGATCACGCCCTTCTTCAGGTCGACGCCGGTGCCGGGGATGTGGGTGCCGGCCGGGGCGAACACGCCTTTCATGCCGGTTCGGGCGTTCGGCGCGCCGCACACCACCTGGACGATGCCGTCGCCGGCGTCGACCTTGCAGACTCGCAGACGGTCGGCGTTCGGGTGCTGGACCGCCTCGATCACATGGGCGATGCGGAACGGCTTGAACGCGGCGGCCCGGTCTTCCACGCCCTCGAGTTCCAGGCCGAGCATGGTCAGCCGGTCGGTGATCTCGGTCAGGGACGCGGCGGTGTCGAGGTGGGCTTTCAGCCAGCTCAGGGTGAACTTCATGGCTCAGAGTCCTCCCGCCACGGTCGGCTGGGCGATCGGCACGAAGCCGTAGTGGCGCAGCCAGCGCAGGTCGGTGTCGTAGAACGGGCGAAGGTCCGGGATGCCGTATTTCAGCATGGCGATCCGCTCGATCCCCATTCCGAAGGCGAAGCCCTGGTACTCGGCCGGATCGATGCCGGCGTAGCGCAGCACGTTCGGGTGAACCATGCCGGAGCCGAGGATCTCAAGCCAGTCGTCGCCGGCGCCGATGGTCAGGCCACCGCCCTTACGCGAGCAGCCGATGTCGACCTCGGCCGACGGCTCGGTGAATGGGAAATAGGACGGCCGGAACCGCACCGGCAGATCGTCGATCCCGAAGAATGCCCGGCAGAAGTCGATCAGGCAGCCCTTGAGGTGGCCCATATGGGTCTTCTTGTCGATCACCAGCCCCTCGACCTGATGGAACATCGGAGAGTGGGTGGCGTCGTGGTCGGAGCGGAAGGTGCGGCCGGGCACGATGATCCGGATCGGCGGGGTCGTCGTCTCCATGGTGCGAACCTGCACCGGCGAGGTGTGGGTACGCAGCACCTTGCGGCGGCCCTCGGCGTCGGGCTGCAGGTAGAAGGTGTCGTGATCCTGGCGGGCCGGATGCTCCGGCGGGAAGTTCAGGGCCTCGAAGTTGTAGTAGTCGGTCTCGATGTCCGGACCTTCGGCGACCGTGAAGCCCATCTCGCAGAAGATCGCGGTCAGCTCGTCGATGGTCTGAGTGATCGGGTGGATGCGGCCGCGGGCCTCCGGCCGGGCCGGCAGCGACACATCGATGCGCTCGCGAGCCAGCCGGGCGTTGAGGGCGGCGTCGCCCAGGGCGGCACGGCGGTCTTCCAGCGCTTCGCTGACCGCATCCTTGACGGCGTTGAGGGTCTGGCCGGCGGCGCGACGTGCGTCGGGATCCAGCCCGCCCAGGGCCTTCATGCGTTCGGTGATCCGACCCTTCTTGCCAAGGGCGGTGATCCGTACCTGTTCCAGCGCATCCAGTGTGCCGGCCTGTTCGACCTCGGCCAGCAATTCAGCGCGCAGCGCGTCCACGTTATCCATCGTATCCCCGAAATTCGGACGATCCCTTGTCGAGGGCGCCGTTTTAGCGGGTCGCGCGCGTCAAGGCGAGCACGAGATGGTTTCAGGGCTGTTGATCGCGAATTTCGCCGTGCAGGCGCCGCAAGCCGACTCCGGCGTAGAAGGCGGCGAGGCTGGCCGCTTCGATCGGCGAGGCTGTGGCAACCGCCGATGTACGACACATGGAGGCCATGGCCTTGTCGCGGGCCGCCGGCTCCAGATACGCACCCTCGAAGTCGCAATCGGCCAGTTCTGTCTGGTCGAACTTGACGGAACGCAGATCGGCGTTGCGGAACGAAGAACTGGTCAGCACGGCTTTGCGGAAGCGGACTCCGACCAGCCGCACGGTGACCTCGCTTTTCACGGTCGATCCGTCACTGCGCACGAGCTCGATCGGATCGAAGCGGGTACCGGTCACCCGGGCCCGATCGAACACGGCGCGATCCAGGTTGGCGCCGTCGAAGCAGGCCGCATCGATCGACGCACCATCGAGATGGGCGCCGCGCAACGTCGCCAGCCGGAACCGGCTGCGATTGAGGCAGGCGCCGCGAAGATCGGCACCGGACAGATCGGCGCCGCTCAACTCGACCCCGGTCAGGTCCAGATCCCGGAGGTCGCAGTCGCGGAGTTCTGCGCGTTCGCCGGCTTGGCCGTTGGTCTGGATCCACTGCCGATGCGCTGCGATGGTTCGACGGAGTGCGGGTGAGAGGCCGCAATGCCCCGGCGACACGGCGGCGAGTGCCGTCATGCTTAGTACCCCGAAGCCCGGTCCGGGCCTGTTGCGTCATCGACACCGTGATGCATCCATCCGTCATACCTGCCCTTTGTTAAAGGCAGGTGAACACGGATGGTTAATCACACGCCACCGGCGGACTTAAGGTCACCCGATGAACTTCGGCATGATCCATCGCGGCAAGGCCAGGATCGCCTCAGGGAACAGGATCACGAACAGCAGCACCCCCAACATCGGTAGCAGGATGATGCAGACGTCCTTCAGGGCATGGATCAGCTTGATCTGCCCGATCGAACTGGCGATCAGCAGACACAGCCCGTAAGGCGGCGTCACCAGCCCGAACGCCAGCGACACCACGCCGATGATCGCGAAATGGATCGGATGGATGCCGGCGGCCTGCGCCACCGGGAACAGCACGGTGCCCAGGATGATGATCGCCGGAATGGCGTCGATGAACATGCCGACGATCAGGAACGCGGCTGCGACCAGAAGTCCGGTCTCGATCGGGCCGGTACCCCATCCGGCCATCACCGTTACCAGCGATTTCGGGATCTGGAAGAACGCCAGGATCCAACCGAACGCTGACGCGGTTCCGATGCAGAACAACGAGATCGCCGCGAACCGGGCGCTCTCATACAGCACTTTCGGCAGGGTCTGAAAGGTGAAGGTACGGTAGACGAACAACCCGAGCGCCAGGGCATACAGCACCGCCACCACCGAAGCTTCGGTCGGGGTGAAGAACCCGCCGACGATGCCGCCGACGATGATCATCGGTGTCATCAGCGGCAGGATGGCGTTGACGATCGCGCGCCCGATCTCGGGGACGCTGGAGCGGGTGTAGACCGGGTAGCCGCGGCGGATCGCGTAGATGTAGACCAGGACCATCATCGAGACGGCGATGAGCACGCCGGGCAGAACGCCGGCCAGGAACAGGCCGCCGATCGAGACCGACATCAGCCCGCCCCACACCACCATCAGGATGCTGGGCGGGATGATCACGCCCATCACTGACGAACAGGCGGTGATCGCCACCGAGAAGCTGGCGTCGTAGCCCTGCTTCTTCATCTGCGGGATCAGCAGTGAGCCGATGCCGGCGGCGTCGGCGGTCGACGATCCGGAAATTCCGGCGAACAGCATCGAGACCATGACGTTGATGTGGCCGAGCCCGCCGGGCAGATGGCCGACCAGCGCTTTCGACAGGTCGATCAGTCGCTGGGTGATGCCCGCGCTGTTCATCAGATTGGCCGCCAGCAGGAAGAACGGCACGGCCAGCAGGACGAAGGAGTTGTAGGAGCCGAACATCTGGTCGAACAGCAGAGTTGGCGACAGCCGGTTCGACAGGAAGAACACCGGAACGCAGGCCAGGCCCAGCGCAAACGCCACCGGAATCCGCAGAAGGACCAGAACGCCGAACGTCCCGAACAGGATGGCGGCGACCTCACCCGGCGACATTGGTCTCTCCCGTAACGTAGGTTCCGCGGATCTTGGCAATGTCGACGGCGAGCTTCTCAATCAGGAACAGCGTCCAGACCACGCCGGCCATAGGCCAGGCGATGTAGATCGTGATCATCGGCAGGTCGGCGATCTCCGATGACTGCAGCAATCCTTCGTCGGCGAACTGCTTGCCGTACCATACGAAGCACAGCGCCAGCGCCAGCATGATCACGTGCACGACGAGCCGCTGCCAGCCCTCGCCGGCGGTCGTGCGGGGATGCGGCAGGACGTCGACATCAAAGTGGCTCTCGTCGCGCACCGCGATCATCGCGCCCAGCATGATGATCCACACAAAGCAGAACCGCGCGACTTCCTCGGTCCAGATATAGCGCGGCACGAAGTCGATGTAGCGGGCCAGGATCTGCAGGGTGACCGGGACAATCAGCAGGGTGATCAGCGCGGTGATCGCCACCCGCATCACGCGGTCGATCCAGTCGAGTACTCGGGTCAGTGTCGGGGTCATCGCTGGTGGCCCACCTCAAGCTCGTCACACGTCGACCGACGGCGGACGATCGTTGCCGATCGTCCGCCGCACAGCCGGCTCGCAGATTGTCGAGACTACTTGATGCTGTTGATCTTCTCGAGCACGGCGGTGGCGCCGAGTTCGGCGGCATACGCCTGTTTCACCGGCTCGGCGAGCTCAAGCAGCTTGGCGCGGTCGGTGAACTTGTGGGTCTTCAGCTTGCCCTCGCTCTCCATCTTGGCGAGCTTGGCGGAGTCCTGCGAAGACTCGATGTCGCGGCCGTGCTTTCCGGCGGCCTTGCCCGAGGACATGATGCAGGCCTGCAGATCGGCCGGCAGCTTGCGGAAGGTCTTGCCGCTGAACCCGATCGGCCGAACCGTGATGGCGTGCTGGGTCAGCGAGATGTCCGGACCGACTTCATAGAACTTCATCTGCTCGATGCCGGCCGCTTCGTTCTCGGCGGCGTCGATCACGCCGGTCTGGATGGCGTTGTAGACCTCGGAATAGGCGATCACGGTTGGCGCAGCGGTGATGGCCTGGAAGATCTGGGTCTGGATCGGCGCGCCCATGACGCGGATCGGCAGGCCCTTCAGGTCGGCCATGTTCTCGACCGGACGCTTGACGATCAGGTTGCGGGTGCCGCCGCCGGCATAGCCGATCAGGATCACGTCGGCCTTCGCCTTCACATCGTCGGCGATCGGCGCCAGCCCATCCTGCTCAAGCACCTTGTTCCAATGCTCCAGGTCCCGGAACAGGAACGGCATGTCCATGAGCGGGGCCATCTTCGAGTAGGTCGACATGTGCGACGGCGAGGCGATCGCGTAGTCGACCGATACGCCCTTGCTCATGAAGTTGAAGTAATCCTTCTCCAGGCCGAGCTCGCTGTTGCGATGGAGCACGAATTTGATCGGCTTCTTGTAGCAGGCGGTGGTCAGCTCTTCGAACTTCAGCAGCGCCTTGTTGAAGGCGTGGTTGTCGTCAAACTGTACGGCGCCGTGCAGCTCGATTTCCTGGGCGGCGGCCGGCATGGCGGCCATGGCCAACAGGCCGGCGGCGGCAAGGGCGCCGGCAATGCGGATGCGGTGGGTCATGTCTCACTCCCTTGGAACGCAATTATCTGACCCGCCGATCTCCAACCGGGCCGGCAGGTTCGTGGCCGGCACTCACCGACGGCGGCCAGCGTAGGCGCTTACCATATCAGATGGCAATATGATGACTCGGGATCTGCCGCAGCGAACGCTCGCCCAACACCGGGCTTTTCGAGGCTGGTTCCCGGTCGCGATGACTGTCGTCGCAACGCGAAACGGCCGGTCTTGCGACCGGCCGTTCGGGTATCTCGTCGTCTGACGTTCGATCAGGCGGGCAGAGCTGCCTTCGCCTGTTCGACGATCTGCTTGAAGGCATCCGGCTCGCGGATCGCCAGGTCCGAAAGGACCTTGCGATCGAGCTCGATGCCGGCCAGCTTCATGCCGTTCATGAACGTCGAGTAGGTCATGCCGTACAACCGCACACCGGCGTTGATGCGCTGGATCCACAGGGCGCGGAACTCGCGCTTGCGGACCTTGCGGTCGCGGTAGGCGTACTGCTGCGCCTTCTCGACCGCCTGGACGGCGACCCGGAAGACGTTCTTGCGGCGGCCGTAGTAACCGGCGGCCTTGTCGATAACCTTCTTGTGGCGGGCGTGAGCCGTTACGCCCCGCTTAACGCGTGCCATTGCTCAGCCTCCTCAGCCGTAGGGCATGAATTGTTTGATGATGCCGGCATCCGCCTCGCACAGGATCATGGTCCCGCGATTCTGCCGCTTCATCTTCACGCTCTTGGCGCTGAGCTGGTGCCGCTTGTAGGCCACATTGGCCCGGACCTTGCCGGTGCCCGTGAGCCGGAAGCGCTTCTTCACGCTGCTCTTGGTCTTCATCTTGGGCATTTCGTCGCTCCTGTTCTGTCGTGATCGACACGTCGCCGGCCGGGCAGCCCTTTTGGCCCGCACGCGGCGCTCCGTCCCGGAACCCGCAGGTCCCGAGAGGAAGGCGGGGATATACAGGCAGCGGCGGCGGGGCGCAAGCGATCTTGGCTTCGATTGCTTGCCCTGCAGCGGCGGGGCGGCTTAGGCTCGCATAACGTGTCCGGCGACCGCGTCCGGGCCGGCCATCGTCCAGGACCGATCCGCATGACATCCGACAATCCTGCCTCCGCCGGTTGGCGCGCGTTCCCGCGCTATCCCGACCCCGCGATCACCAGCCTCGATCCGCGCTTCGACAAGTACAAGATCTTCAGCGCCGCGGTGGAGCGGCTGCACACCGGCAGCCGCTGGGCCGAGGGTCCGGTGTGGTTCGGCGATGGCCGCTACCTGCTGTGGAGCGACATCCCGAACAACCGAATGCTGAAGTGGGAAGAGGAGACCGGTGCGGTCAGCGTCTACCGCCACTCCACCGACTACCCAAACGGCAACACCCGCGACCGGCAAGGCCGCCTGATCACCTGCGAGCACGCCGGGCGCCGGGTCGTCCGCACCGAATACGACGGCTCGACCACCGTGCTGATGGACCGCTGGCAGGGCAAGCGCCTGAACTCGCCGAACGACGTGGTGGTGAAGTCGGACGGTTCGATCTGGTTCACCGACCCGCCGTTCGGCCTGCTGGGCAACTACGAAGGCAACAAGGCGGAGTCCGAGACCGGGCAGGCGGTCTACCGGATCGACGGCGAGACCGGCGAAGCCTCGCTGATCGCCGACGATGTTCTGGGCCCGAACGGCCTGTGCTTCTCGCCCGACGAAAGCATCCTGTATGTCGTGGAGTCGCGCGGCGTGCCGCACCGCAAGATCCTGGCCTACGACGTGGTCGACGGCGGGCGGGCGATCGCCAACAAGCGGGTGCACATCGACGCCGGACCCGGCGGCACGCCGGACGGCATGCGTTGCGACGTCGACGGCAATCTGTGGTGCGGCTGGGGCATGGGCACCGCCGAACTCGACGGCGTGCTGGTGTTCGCACCGGACGGCGCCAAGATCGGCCGGATCGCGTTGCCGGAGCGGTGTGCCAACGTCTGTTTCGGCGGCCTGAAGCGCAACCGGCTGTTCATGGCGGCCAGCCAGTCGCTGTACGCGGTCTACGTCAACACTCAGGGAGTCGCGGGCGGCTGACGGTTACCGGCCGCTGGCGCGCAGCAGCGCCAGTCCGGCCGGTGTCGCCTTCACCACGGGACCGGCCATGCCACCGGCGGTCCGGGCCACCAGACCACGATCGATCGCATCCTCCCACACCGGCAGGCGCGGGCACGAGGTGCGCCAGGCGTCCATGACCTCGGTGTAGGGCTTCGGCTCGACCGCGACCCAGGCCACCAGGTCGAGGATCAGCGGTTCGTGGGTTTCCGGCATGCCAGCCTCCTCCATGGTCCTCAGTTGATGATCATCAGATAGCTGCCCTGCAGCACATAATACCCCGAAATCGCGGTGATCAGGTGTCCGGCCCAGCGGCGGTACTGGGTGTCGCTCATCGCCTCCAGGACTTTCTTTGACAGCAGGGTGCCGGTCATCGCCGCAACCACCGCCAGGACGGCCACCAGCGGATCCACCGTCCCGACCTGGTCGATCAGCGCGCTGAAATACAGCAGCTTGATGCCGTGGCCGACGATCTGGCAGATCCCCTTGGTCGCGATGATCTGACGGCGCTCCAGGCTGCCGCCCAGGAAGAACTGGTCGAGCAGCGGACCGGCCACGCCGGTCATCAGCAGCAGGCTCATGCAGGTCGCGCCCATGGCCACGCAGTGGGATTTGCGTTCCGGGGTCAGCCGGCGCCCCTCCGGAACCAACCGGGCCAGGAACGGGGTGACGCCCAGGAACAGCAGGGCCATCGGCTTGCTCGGCACGAACAGCCAGATCGACCAAGCGGCCAGCGCCAGGCCGGACCCGACGACGAACACCGCGACGACCCGCCACTGCACGTGTCGCCACCACAGCGCCGCCCGCCAGCCGTTGGAGGCGATCTGGGTGATGCCGTGCAGTGCCATCGCCTCCGGGACCGGCATGATGGCCAGCAACACGCCGACCAGGATCATGCCGCCGGCCATCCCGAAGATGCCGGACAGGAACGACGTGGCCACCATCACGGAGCACACGACCAGGATCAGCAGCGGTGTCATTCGGTAAATCCCCTCGCTTGCCGACCTTGTGCGCTTGTTGAGCCGGCTCGGCAAACGGAGTTATGTTCCGATCAGCATCAGTTTTCTTGAGGGTGATGTGCGTCGGCTCCCGTTCCTAAACGGCGTTCGCGCCTTCGAGGCTGCCGCCCGGGCCGGCAGCTTTGCCGCCGCCGCGGAGGAGTTGCACGTTTCGCCGGCGGCGGTCAGCCGGATGGTCCGGCTTCTGGAGCAGCGGCTCGGTGTGGCCTTGTTCGCGCGCAGCGCCAACCGGCTGGCGCTCACCGCGGCGGGTCGAACCTATCAGACCGGCCTGACCCAGATCTTCGACTCCCTGGCGCTGCTGACCGATCAGGTGACAGCGGTCGGTGCACGTCAGGTTCTGACCGTCGGCGTCGGGCCGACCTTCGCGATCCGTTGGCTGATCCCGCGGCTGGCGGACTTCCGCCGGCAGGCGCCGGAGGTCGACGTCCGCATCACCACCGGCGGGGTGGCGGCGCCGTTCGACCCGGACTGGAGCTGCGGGATCACCCTCGGCGACGGGCGTTGGCCCGACCTAGTGGCGGAGCCGCTGTTCGCCGCCGATCTGCTGCCGGTGTGCACGCCGGCGCTGGCCCGCACCCTGTCGACCCCGGGGGATCTTGAGGGAGCCTCCCTGCTGAGGGTCGGCCACGCGCCGGACGACTGGGCGCGTTGGCTGCAGGCGGCCGGCCAGCCTCGGACAACGGCCAATGGGCCGCAGTTCGAATACTACGGTCAGGCCCTGCAGGGGGGATGTCCCTCGCCGTGTTGAAATTTGCTCGGCAGGCGCTGTTGGTTGACGATGCTATGCGGCGACCGCCTGCTGTTCAAGGTCGTGGTTGATCGCGTTCCTGTCCTGGTGGGCCGCCAGGGCTCGGCGCAGGCTCGGGAGTTGCTTGTGGGCCTTGAGGCGGCGGAAACCCTTGGCGGCCTCGAGCATGGCAGCGGCGGTCCAGCGCAGCGCCATGGCCGCGTCCTGCCAGCGTTTGACGTTGCGGCAGACCCGGCGGACGGTTCCGTTCATGTTCTCGATGATGTTGGTGCAGGCGAGCGACCGGCGTAGTTCGACTGGCAGACCGAGGCGGGTGACGGTGAGGATCTCGTCGAGGCCCTCCAGGATGCTGGCCGACACGCCCGGGGCGTCGCGCTCCAGGCGACGGGCGAGGTTGCGGATCAGCTTCTCGGCCTTGTCGGCGTCGTCCAGTTCCCAGGCCTGACGCAGCGCCTTGCGGACGCCGGCCTGCAAGGACTTGGGCAGGCGCTCTGCGATGTTGCGGGCCTTGTGGACCTGGCAGCGCTGGATCGGGGTGTCGCGGCCGAAGGTGTTGCGAATCGCCTTCGACAGCGCCTTGGCGCCGTCGATGATGAACAGTCGGCAGACCGCGGGATCGAGGCCGCGGCCGACCAGGTTGTCGAGCAGCGCCTGGGCCACGGCGGCGTTCTCGCTGGCCCCCTCGATCACGCCGAGCGGATGCTTGTCGCCGATGCCGTCGATGCCGACGGCGGCCAGCAGCATCAGGTCTTCCTCGATGTGGATGCCGTCGATCTGGATCGCCAGCAGGTCCAGGGCGGACAAGTCGGCGGCCATCCATTCCTTCATGCGTTCCGCCGACAGCGCCACGAACCGCCGCGACACCGCCGACTTCGACACTCCCGACCCGGGGGCCGCCGGGATGTCGCCGCCCGGCAGGCGGACGGCGCGGCCGAACTTGCGGGTCGAGACGTTGATCAGCATCAGGTTCAGCGCCCACTTGCCGAGCAGGTCTTCCGACTGCGCCGCCTCCCAGCTCGGCAGCGCCAGCTCGCCGCCGTCGCGAGCACGAACGCGAGGACGATCGATCTCGACCTTGCCGCCGTGGAAGCCGACCTTCCCCTTGGTCTTGCCCCAGCGATACCCGTCTCGCCCAGCAGCCCGGCCGTAGCGCGGGCCGCACAGCTCGGCCGCCTCCTCATCCATCATCGTCGCCAAAGTCGCCAGGCCCGCCGTCAGGCAGAAACGATCGAAGCTGGCTCCGACTTCCTGCCAAGCCTCATCGACGATTGCCGCCGGCACCACGCCGGCAGATCTGGTAGCTTTCTTCATGGCGTTGCTCTCCTTCGCGGATTCGACACCCCGAGCCTAATGGCTCAAGGCGGGCAACGCCTGCTCCCCTATTTCAACATCGACCGGGACATACCCCCTGCAGGCGGCTCTCGACGGCGTCGGCGTGGCGATGGGCATCCGCCCCTATGTCGACGACGACCTCATCGCCGGCCGGTTGGTAGCACCCTTCGCGACCACCGTGTCGAAAGGCAAGCGCTGGTACCTCGTGTACCGGCAGGCCCGCGCCGACGAGCCGGCGTTCAGCGCGTTCCGGGACTGGATGATAGAACAGGCCGGCGCACGGTAGCGGTGTTTGGCTTACTATGCTTCGAACTGATGGTGCGTTCGATGCCAGTGCAGGAATCGCGGGTTCGGTCGGTCAGAAACGCGGTGCGGGCGCCGAGCAAGCCCATTCTTGTTGATGATGGAGCGTACGCTGTCGGCGTCATTGACCTTTCTTGAGATCAGTATCTCGAGATTGTCCGTCAGGCTGATCAGCCCTCTGTCGAACATCCAATGGGCGGTACCGCACAACGCGATGCCGTTGTTGACGGAATCCGGCCCACCGGCTTCGACAGGCCGAATATGAGCGGCCTCGACTTCGGCTCGACCCCCGCCGTTGATCAGTCGTAGCCCAGTAAGTGCGCAGCGTTCTTCATAGGCGCCGAGGACGAGCCGTCGGAACGCACGATCCCGGACCGGTCGTGACGTCAGATACACGGCCCGGTCGCGGTCGATCTCGTATTGAAAGGGGGCCGGTCCTTCCTGAAATGCGGGACCGTGCTGCGCATCCTCGATCCGAGGCAGCGTCGACTCTTCCTCGCCCAATCCAAGCGTGATTATACGGTTGAAGTCCTGGGTTGAGACCGGCCGCACTGCCGCCTGCGCACGCCCCGAGATATTGCCTTCCTGGTTCAACACGCCGCGTTCGACGACGCCATCGCGATCGCTGAATGGTACTGGGTCGGGGAACTCGAGATAACTACCGGGCTCGATCAGAGCGAGATACATGTCCGCTAGATTCGGATCCTCAATGATCCGCATGACACGAGCTACTGCGAAATAACCACGCGTTTCAGCGACTTTGCGAGGCTCGTAGTATACGATCCAGTCGTCAACGCAGGCTTCAGCACGGCTTCGGTACTGTCTCGGAAATTGATACTGTTCCGCCAAGCGGTCGTCGTAAATCGAATCAGATCTGTGGAGGAAAACCCCGAACCCCATGGTTGAGAAATAACATGATCAGGATCGGTCGGATACGACGAAGATACATGGCTAAACGCGGCTCTAACGGCACGGCCGGTCAGCCGGGGTCTACGCTGTCCGCAAGCCCCAGCGCAGATACGGGCGCTTCGACCCGGTTACCTCGGCAGTCACCAGCTTCTGGGCATAGCCGTTGCGGCCGGCCTCGTGGATCGTCTCCCGGACAGCGGGCGCGGCATCGCCGATGGCGAACGCTTCTTCCTGGGCCCGGCCCGGCATCAGCGGATGCGGTGGCAGGCCGAGGGCGCGCAGTACGGTCGGCGCCAAGTCGACATGGGCCGTCGGCGTCGCAACCTCGACTCCACTGCGGAACTGGTCGCCGCCGATGAACAGGCAGTGGTTCAACTCGGCCTTGGCGAAGCCGCCGTGCATGCCGCCACCGATCGGGATGTCGGGATTATCGGCCAGAGCCACGCCCGGCAGGCCGTCGACCGAGGCGTCGTCCCGGGCGCGCAGGGTGAACAGCACGTCGCCGGCGCGCGGGTGATCGACGTTGGCGGCCGCCAGCGGCAACACGCCCAGGGCCGCCGGGTCGGCGGCGCGGGCCAGGATCGGCCCCGACCACTCGGCATCCTGCAGAACTCGGACCAGTCGATCGATCCGCGCCGGATCACGGTCGCGCACCGCCACATGGGCGGAGTATCCGGGCTTCAGCGCGTAGTCGACGTCGGGGCCGAGCGCCTTGCCGACCGCCAGCCCGGCCTTTGCCAGTTCGGCGGCCACGTCGACCTGGCCTTCGACCGTGACATGCCCGTGATCTGACATGGCAATGATGTTCCAGCCGGCGGTCCGGCCCTCGGCCCGCCACCAGTCGAGAATCCGCCCGAACCCGGCATCGACGCCGCGGATCGCCGTCTCGGCGTCGGCGCTGGCGACACCGCGGTAGTGATAGGACAGGTCGGGCTCATTCAGCCACAGCACCGCGACGTCGGGCCGGTGCACCGGGATGGTGTGGTCCAGCAGCGCGGTGATCGCCCAGTCGGCGACCGCCACGTTCGGGAACACCTGCTCTGGCGGCGGGCCAAATTTGGCGACCACCTCGGACCAGCGCGCCGCCGGGGTGGACACCGCGTCGCCCCAGATCGACAGCACCGGCTGGTCGAGCTCGGCGGCTCGGCCGGCCAGCAGGCGGGCGTTGCCGATCTTGCCGGTGGTCACGGCGGCGAATCGCTTGCCGGCCCCCCACAGGATCTCGCTCAGGTGGTTGGCGCCGATCAGCCGGCCGTAGACCTTCTCGGCTATCGTCATGCGCGCGGTATCGGACGTGTCCATCGCCGAATCGAAGCCGAGGCGGCGGTCGTAGAAGGCGTTCGCCATCACCCCGTGGCCGGCCGGCGGATGGCCGGTCATTACGGTGCTCACCTGCACGCGGGTCTCGCTCGGAAACGCCGACGCAGTGTTCGGCAGGCGCACCCCGGCGGCGGCGAAACCCGCGATGTTCGGCGCCCGGTTCGAGGTGACGTGATCGAGCCGCAGGCCGTCGAACACGACGACCAGAACTTTCGGCGACGGCATGGATTCCTCCGGGGAGCGTTCGGACGCCCGGAGGATAGAAGCCGGGTGGCCGGAGCGAAAGGGAAGGTTGCGTGACGGTGGGAACGCGACTAGGCGTCGGGCTGATGACCTGTTTTCGGGTGCATTCGATGTGGAGCGTGGCATGAGTTCGCCGACCCCCAGGATCGTTGTGGTCGGTGCCGGGATCGTCGGTGCGTCCGTCGCCTATCACCTGGCGCGCCGCGGGGCGGCGGTGACGCTGGTCGACAAGGGCCAGCCGGCCATGGGCGTGACTGGGCAGGGTTTCGCCTGGATCAACGTGGCGCACAGCGAGCCGGGTCCGATCTCCGGGCTGCGCCGGATGGCGGTCCAGGAGTACCGAAGATTGGAAGGCGAACTCGGAGCTGCGTTCCCGATCAACTGGTGCGGCGCGCTGAGCTGGAGCCGCGATCCGGCCAAGACCGAGCGATTCGTGCGCGAACACGAGGCGCATGGCTACGACGTGCGTCTGGTCGCGCGCGAGCAGATTGCGCTGCTGGAACCCAACCTGCTCGATGTGCCGGACTGCGCTGCCCATGCTGGCGGCGAAGGCGCGATCGATCCGGTTGCCGCGACCGAGGCACTGGTGCGTGCCGCCCGGAAGGCCGGTGCGGAGATCCGGACGGGAACCGAGGTAACCGCACTCGCCATGACCGGTGGTCGTGTTGCCGGCGTGGCCACACCGCATGGAGCGATCGACGCCGACGTCGTTGTCCTGGCCGCGGGGACCGGCGTGCGTGTACTCGGTGAGACGATCGGCGTGACGTTGCCGGTTGATCCGTCGCCGGCAATCCTGTTGCGGGTCGCGACCGACGGACGGCTGACAAACGGAATCATCGCCAGCCCCGACATCGAAATCCGACAGGTCACGGACCACGTGCTTCTGGCGGCCGAGGACTACATCGACGATACCCCCGAGGACGGTCCGGCCGCCGTCGCCGGGCGCGCCGTCGAGGCGATCCGGCAACGGCTGCGCGGAGCCTCCGGTGTGACGCTGGAGAGCGTCGGCGTGGGTTGGCGCCCGATGCCGACGGATGGACTGCCGATCATCGGTTTCGTCGACGGCATCGGCGGTCTGTACACAACCGTCATGCACGCCGGGGTCACCATGGCGGCGGCTGTCGGCCGGTTGTCGGCGTCGGAGATTCTCGATGGTACGGACGCGGCGGAATTCGCTTCTTGCCGCCTGCGACGGTTCGCGGACCGACCCTCGCGCCCTTGACGCCTGGGCGGCGGCCCCGCGACAGTGGGCGCTCTGTTTCGCCGAGCCCTCCCCGTCGCCAAGGAATACCGTTCCGTGACCACGCTGCGCGTTGCCGTCGACATCGGCGGTACCTTCACCGACCTGCAGATCCTGGACGAGGCGACCGGTATCGCCCACGCCCACAAGGTCCCGACCACCCCGGCCGATCCGTCGGAAGGCCTGATCACCGGAATCCGGGAGGCGTGCGCGCAGCTTGGCGTCGGGCTTGAGCGGATCGGTGCAATCCTGCATGGCACCACCATCGCCACCAACGCGGTGCTGCAGCGCCGCCTGCCCGACGGCGCGGTCATCACCACCGCCGGCTTCACCGATGTTCTGGAAATCGGCCGGCACCTGCGGCGCAAGGTGTACGCCAACCGGGCCGAGCCGCGAGCGCTGCTGGTGCCGCGTTCCCGCCGGTTCGGGGTGGTCGAGCGGGTGCGCGCCGACGGATCGGTCGAGACCGCGCTGGACGAGGCGTCGGTGCGGGCCGCTGCGGAGAAGGTGCGCGACAGCGGGGCGACAGCGGTGGCGATCGCCTTCCTGCACGCCTACGCCAATCCCGACCACGAGCGCCGCGCGGCGGAGATCGTCCAGCAGATGCTGCCGGACGCTTTCGTATCCTGCAGCCATCAGGTCAGCCCCGAGATCCGGGAGTTCGAGCGCACGTCGACCACCGTGCTGAACGCCCTGCTGATGCCGGTGGTGAAGACCTACCTGTCGAAGCTGAAGGGCCGGCTGGCCGATGCGGGGGTCCGCGCACCGGTCTATCTGGTGCAGTCGAACGGCGGGGTGACGACCCCGGAGATCGCCGGCGAGCAGCCGGCGCGGCTGCTGTTGTCCGGCCCGTCCGGCGGGGCGCGGGCGGCCGAGGTGCTGTCCGCCGAACTGGCCGAGCCGAATCTGATCGCGGTCGACATGGGCGGCACCTCCTACGACGTGTCGATCGTCCACGATGGGGCGATCCGACTGGTCACCCAAGGCGATGTCGATGGCCTGCCGGTGCGGCTGCCGATGATCGAGATCCGCACCATCGGGGCCGGCGGTGGATCGATCGCCTCGGTCGACCAGACCGGGCGCCTGCATGTCGGCCCGAACAGCGCAGGAGCGCGGCCGGGACCGGTCGCCTATCGCCGTGGCGGCGAGGAGCCGACGGTGACCGACGCCAACGTCGCGCTGGGCCGCATCGACCCGGACTATTTCCTGGGCGGGGCGATGGACCTGGACGTGGATGGCGCCAGGCGGGCGCTGGCCGACCGGGTGGCAACGCCGCTGGGCCTGGAGCCGGGACCGGCCGCCGACGGCGTGGTGGCGGTGGCGACCGCGCACATGGCGGCGGCAATCCGGCTCAGCTTGTTCGAGAAGGGCCTCGACCCGAAGGATTTCGCGCTGATCTCGTTCGGCGGGGCCGGCGGCCTGCACGCCTGCGACACCGCGGCGGAGATCGGTACCGGCCGGGTGGTGTTTCCGCGCGACCCCGGCACGCTCAGTGCCTGGGGCATGCTGTTCGGCGACGTGGTCCACGACCTCGCGCGCTCGCGGCTCGTGGTGGCGGATGCGTCGGCTGTGCCGGCGCTGGAGGCCGTGGTGGCGGAACTGCGCGACGAGGCGACCGCGTTGCTTGGTCGGGACGGTATCGCCGAGACCGACCGCGCCTATCCGGTCACCCTGGACCTGCGCTACCCGGGTCAGGCCTACGAGATCGGCGTGACCTTGGCGGAGCCGTCGGCTTTGGCCGAGGCGGTGGCGGCGTTCCACGATGCCCATGAGCGGCAGTACGCCCACGCCGAACGCCATGTGGTGCCGGAGATCGTGACCGTCCGCATGGCGGCGACCGGCCGTCTGACCCGTCCGGGCACGCGGCCGTTCGACGTTGCGTCCGGCGGGCAACCGAAGGGCAGGCGCACGATCCGCGTCGCCGGCGCCGAGCGCGACGCCGCAGTGTGGGAGCGCGCCGCGATCGGCACCGACCTCGCCATCGACGGCCCGGCGATCGTCGAGGAACCGCATTCGACCCTGCTGGTCCCGCCCGGCTGGCGGCTGACCGCGCATCCGACCGGCGCCCTGATCGCCGTCCGCACCGTGAAGGAGGCCTGATCATGGGCGAGTTCAACCCCACCCCGCTTGGGCCGATCCAGGTGGAGATCATCCGCAACGCCCTTGTGGCGGCGGCGGAGGAGATGAGCGTCACGGTATGGCGGACCAGCCGCAGCTCGGTGGTGCGCGAGATCCTCGACTACTCGATCACCGTGTTCGATGCCGAGGGCCGCAGCACCGCCCAGTCGGCCGCGATGCCGGTGCATCTGAACTCGATGCCGACCTGCTTGGAGGAAATCCTGGCCAACCACATCCCGATCGAGGAGTGGCACGACGGCGACATCATCATCACCAACGATCCCTATGCCGGCGGCCAGCACCTGCCGGACATCCAGACCTTCAAGCCGGTGTTCCTGGACGGTGAGCGCATCGCCATCGCCGGGATCCTGGTCCATCACCTGGACGTCGGCGGCGGAGCGGCCGGCTCCTACGACGCGGGTGCCACCGAGATCTATCAGGAAGGCTTCCGCATCCCGCCGCTGAAACTGGCCGAAGGGGGAAAGCGCAACGAGGCGGTCATCAAGCTGCTGCTGCGCAACAGCCGCGAGCCGGTCAACGTCGGCGGCGATTTCGCTTCCCAGTTGGCGGCCCTGGACACCGGCGTCGCCAACCTGCAGCGCATCGGCCGTCGCTATGGTGCCGCCACGCTCAAGGCGGCGACCGACCGCATCCAGGCGCAGTCGGAAGCCGCCATGCGCGCCGCCATCGCGCGGATTCCCGATGGCACCTACCGGTTTCATGACTTCGTCGACGATGACGGCATCGAGCGCGACCGGCCGCTGAAGGTCGACGTGGCGCTGACCGTTGACGGCGACTCGGTGATCGTCGACCTCGGCGGGTCGTCGGACCAGGCGGTCGGACCGGTCAACTGCACCCTGAACATGAGCCGATCGGCGGTGATCTGCGGCGTGATGATGGCGCTTGGCGCCGACATTCCGGCGAACGCCGGCTGCTATCGCCCGGTGATCGTCAAGGCCCCGGAGGGACTGGTCGTGAACGCCCGTTCGCCGGCGCCGGTGGCGAACCGCATGGCGACAGGGCACCGGATCGTCACCACGGTGCTGGGGGCGTTCGCGGAGGCGATGCCGGGGCAGGTGCCGGCGGCCTATTACGGCGTGAGCTACGCGTACGCGCTGAACTGCTTCCTGGCCGATGGCCGGCGGCAGGTCTATTTCGACCTGGAGTGCGGCGGCTGGGGCGCGCATCCGGAGGAGGACGGCGCCAGCGGTTTCTCCTGCGGGTTCCACAACATTGCCAACGCGCCGATCGAGATGCTGGAGAACACCCTGCCGCTCACCTTCACCGAATACGGCCTGGTGCCGGATAGCGGCGGGTTGGGGCGGACGCGCGGCGGGCTTGGCCTGGCGCGGGCGTTCCGGCTCGACGCACCCCAGGGCGTGTTCGCCGCCAACCTGGAGCGCTTCAAGTTCGCTCCCTACGGCTTGGCCGGCGGGGAGGCGGGGCGGCCGGGGCGCTTGACGATCACCCGTAAGGGTTCACCGGCGCCGGAAGACCTGCCGTCGAAGCTGGTGGACCTGAAGGTTTCGCGCGGCGATGTTCTGCGCCTGCAGACGGCGGGTGGCGGCGGGTATGGCGATCCGGCGGAGCGGTCGCAGACGTCGGTCGTGCGTGATCTCACGGAAGGCTACACGACCGACGCCGCGTGATTGGATGTCACGAGGGCAGGCCGGGCTTTTGCATTCCGGCAGTCTGCTCGTGCACCCAGCCCTCACCGGCCGAGACGATGCAGGTCGGTCCACCGGGAATGGTGATGGCGATGGTCCAGGTGCCGGTCTGGGTGTTGGTGTAGACCTGGACGAAACCGCCATTGGCGTCGACGCCGGCGGCGGTCAGCACCTCGCCGTATTCCTTGCCGAGTTGAGCGACCAGGGCGGTAGCCTGCGGAGCGCATACCCTGGCAGCCTGAGAATTGGCCTGACTGATGCCAAAGGGCATCAGAGCCAGGGTCACCACGCTCGCCAATACTGCCGTTCTGGCAAAATTCGTGCGATTCCGTGTCATGACCCACTTCCTTTCCGGGATCGTCGGCCGATCCCTTGCTACGACTTTCTGTCGTCGTAGGATAAATGTGGGGAGAACTTGACGTTATGCCAACTATGTCCTCGCCGTATTGTGATGGTGACGGGGAATTGCTAACAAATCGTTGCGGAACAGCCTGGGCGAGTCTTTATTTTCTCGCTCCGCCGACCGCCGTTGTTGTCAGGACGCCAGATCGGGGCGGCGCGCGGGTTTCGGAACATCGGCCAACTGCCGGTCGCTCCAGCCCTCACCGGATGACACGATGCAACTCGGGCCGCCGGGAAGTGTCACGGCAATGGTCCAGCTTCCGGTATCCGGCGACGAGTAGACCTGGACCAGGTTGCCGTTGCCGTCGACACCCTCGGCGCTGATGGCTTCGCCATACTGGCTGCCGAGCTTTGCCGAGAGTTTGTCCTGCGGTGCGCATACCGATGGTGTCTGCGCCGCGGCGGGCTGAATGCCCATGAAGACTGACAGGATCATCGTGCCGGAGATCGCTGCCGATGCGGCGAGATGCTTGCGGAGCCCAGTCATGATCCAACACCCTTTCCGGAACCGTCGGCCGGTTCCCTGCCACGGCGCTGCCGCCGTAGATGTTCCATGCCGAGCCTGGGTTTTCTCCAGTGCCCCGCAGGAAACACGCGCGATGTCGTTCCAATACCCTAAATAAAATCTGCTTCGAGGCGGTTCGTGTCTTGTCGGCGTGAGGTCTGTGCTCCGCCGGTGCCTTCGAGTACTGACGGCATGCACGGCTCAACCGGATAATTACGCAACGTTCCACTGACGACTTGGTTGCATGACAGCCATCGCGTTCGGATGCATCAGGGCCGTTGCGGCACGCCGGAGAGCATGCTTGGCTGCAGGTGCATCTCAGGAGATCCTCACCCATGTTTCGCAAGAATCACTTGAAAGCCATCATCGCTGCCGATGAGCCAGCCCATGGCGTCTGGTTGCAGCTTGGCGAGCCGTCGATCGCCGAAATCGCCAGCCTGTGCGGCTACGACTTCCTGATCCTGGACAACGAGCACGGCCCGGCCGCGCTGGAGACCACCGTGCATTCGATGCGCGCCGCGCAAGCCGGCCGGGCTACCGTTCTGGTGCGGGTCCCGGGGCAGGATCCCGACTACCTGAAGCGCGTGCTGGACGCCGGCGCCGAAGCGATCATGGTGCCGATGGTCGAGACGGCCGAGCAGGCCCGTGCCGTGGTCGCGGCCTGCAAGTATCCGCCGACCGGGCGACGCGGCTATTCCGCGCCGACCGTGCGGGCGTCCGGCTACGGTGCCGACCCCGAATACGCGGCCAAGGCCAACGACGAGTTGTTCATCTGCGTCCAGATCGAGTCGGACAAGGCGGTCGAGCAGGCCGGCGCGATCGCCGCGGTCGAGGGTGTCGACATGGTGTTCATCGGCGTCGCCGATCTGTCCGGCTCGATCGGCCTGCTTGGCCAGCCGGGGCGGCCGGAGGTCGATGCTCAGATCCGCAAAGCGGAAGCGGCGGTGAAGGCGGCGGGCAAGCCGCTCGGCACCATCCCGCGGCCGGGCCACAGCATGGTCGACCTGGCGGCGGAAGGGTACCGGCTGCTGGCCGGCATCGCGGATTCCGGGGCCCTGCGCGCGGCCTTCACGGCCGACGTGGCGGCATTCGCCCCGGCGAAGAAGAAGTAGCCGGTTAGACTTGGCGTCGCGGGCGGCGTGGACGGCTGATCAGCCCCGCCGCCCCGGCGACCCCGGCGTGCATCAGCCAGCCCAGGCCGAGGCCGACCGCGCCCCAGCGCAGGTCAATGGTCAGGCTTGGCCTCCATTGCTCGTAGGCCCGCTCAAGGATGATCCGGTCGTGCGACTTCGCGACCACCCAGGGCCGGCTCCACGGACCCGCCTGGGCCAACACTTCCTGCAATTCACGCAGGACCACGACGCGTTCCGCCAGTCGGTCCACCGCCTCGCCGGTCTTGCGAAAGGCCAGATCCTCGCTGGCGTTCAGGCGTCGTCGGTAGTCCTCGAAGGTCAGGTCGGCGCTGGCGGCAGCACGCTCAAAGCTGGCGAGGGTGGCGTAGGCCTCGTCGAGCGCACCGCCAAGACGCTGGCCATAGGCGTCGACGAAGGTTGGAATCTGGGAGCCGATTATGGCGCCACCCAGGACGAACAACAGAAATACCAGATCGCGCAATATACCCATCGGCTCAGGCGCTCCGCTCGAAGCCGTGAAACGGGATATCCGATGCGCGCTGCAACCAGTTTCCAGCGCTCCAGCGGGCGGCCCCGTCGACCGCGTGCAGAGTATAGGCCATGCGCGAGCGCTCCGAGGTGTTCGGCGCACTGCCGTGCGGCAGAGTGCCGTGCAGCACCACCAGGGTGCCTTTCGGCGCGGGCAGCGGTACGGTGGCGGACTCGTCGAACGGCGTGGAATCGAGAGCCTCGGTCACCAGTTCGCCGCCGACCTCGTGGAAGCGCTGTCGAAGCGGGCCGCGATGGCCACCGGGAATGACGAACAGGCAGCCGTTGCCGGCGTCGGCATCCTCCAGTGCCAGCCAGAAGCCGATGACGCTGGGCGGATCGGTGATCAGGAAGGTAGCGTCCTGGTGACAGGTGACCGCACCGCCGATCGACGGCGGCTTCCAGATCACCATGGACTGCACCAGTCGTGGGTCAGCCAGCCCAAGGCCACACGCGAGAGCGGCAAGCGTCGGGCGGCGTGATACCCGGTCGAACACCGGGTCGAGGTCGTGCATCGCGTGGCCGAGCTTGTTGACCGCCGCGTGCTTCGGGCGGGTGAGGGTTCCGTCGGCGTCGACCGCGCCGTCCTCCAGGAACACCCGGATTGCATCGCCGGATTCGCGAAAGTACCGATCGGCAGCGTGCCGCGGCGCGGTCGTGGAGAACACCGCGGCACCGCTTGTCGGATCCCAATCGTCGACGATGGCGCGGGAACGTTCGATCAGCGAGTCGCAGTCAGCGTGGGATACCGCATCTTCGATCACCAGGACGCCGTCGCGGTCCCACGCCGCCAGCATGGCCGGGGTCGGCGCGCCGGTCGCCGTGGCAGCGAAGCGCGGTACGGCGTTCACGTCGGGCTCCGCAACCGGCTGACACCGTGCGGTCCCGGCGGCAGGCCGAGATGCGCGCCCAAGGTGGCGCCGACATCGGCGAACGCCAGTTGTCCCAGATCGCCGACAGGTGCTGCCGGTCCGGTGATGAGGACCGGCACCTGCTCGCGGGTGTGGTCGCTGCCCGGCCAGGTCGGGTCGTTGCCGTGGTCGGCGGTGAGGATTGCCAGGTCGCCCGGGCGCAGCGCGTCCAGGAACTCCGGCAGACGGTAGTCGAACGCTTCCAGCTCGGCAGCATAGCCGGCGACATCGCGCCGGTGCCCCCACAGCGAGTCGAAATCGACGAAGTTGACGATGACCAGTGATCCGTCGGGCGCACGGTCGGTGACGGACTGCAGGGTGTCGAACAGCACCGCGTTGCCGCTCGCCTTCACCTCCTCGCCGGTGCCCTGGTGGGCGAAGATGTCGCCGATCTTGCCGATTGAGATGACCGTGCCGCCGGTGTCGGAATGGCGTTGCAGCAGGGTCGGAGACGGCGGCGGCACGGCCAGATCCTTGCGGTTGCCGGTTCGCGCGAAGTCATCGGCGTTGGTGCCGACGAACGGTCGGGCGATCACCCGGCCGACCGTGTCCGGAACCAGCGTCCGGGCGATCCGGCAGATCTCGTACAGCCGTTCCAGGCCGAACGCCTGCTCGTGGGCGGCGATCTGCACAACGCTGTCGGCGGAGGTGTAGAGGATCGGCTTGCCGGTTCGGACATGTTCCTCGCCGAGCCGGGCGATGATCTCGGTTCCGCTGGCGTGACAGTCGCCGAGCACTCCCGGCAGCCCGGCCTGGCGGATCAGCGCGGCGGTGAACTCGGCTGGAAAAGCCGGCACGGTAGTCGGGTAGTAGGTCCAGTCGAAGGCCACCGGCACGCCGGTCAGTTCCCAGTGCCCGCTCGGCGTGTCCTTGCCCCTGGACGTCTCGGCCGCATGCCCCCAGGCGCCCCGGCTCGCGGCAGCGGTCTCAAGGCCGGCCGGCTCGCAACCCGCAGCGGCCTGATGCGCCGCTCCCAGGCCGAGTTTGAGCAGATTCGGCACGGCCAACGGACCGCTGCGTCCATGGCCGTCGCCACCGCCGGCGGCGCAGGCTTCGGCGATGTGGCCGAGGGTATCCGCCCCCGTGTCGCCGTAGCGGTCGGCGTCCGGAGCACCACCGATGCCGACCGAGTCGAGGACGACGAGGAAGGCGCGGGTCATTGCCGCTCCCCGGTGCGGCGCTCGATCACGGACGGTCCCGGCGATGGGGGAGTGTCGCCGATGGTTACCGCGCGGCGCACCGCCTCGGCCGCGCGCTCGGCGTCGTCGTCGGTGCGGGCGTGCACGCGGGCGATCGGACGGTCGCTGTCCACGATCTCGCCGATGCCGGCGACAGCGTCCAGGCCGACGGTGTAGTCGATGCTGTCGGTGGCACGCCGCCTACCACCGCCCAGTTCGATCACTACGAGGCCCAGGGCACGGGTGTCGATGGCGGTCACGGTGCCGTCGACGCTTGGGTGGACCGACCGAGCGACGGCGGCTTTCGGCAGATGGTTGTCGGGTCGTTCCAGAAGATCGGCCGGGCCGCCGAGCGCGGTGATCATCGCCGCGAACCGTTCGGCGGCGCGTCCGTCTTCGAGGGCGGAGGCTGCCTGGGCAACACCCTCTGTGGGGCTGTCGACCAGCCTGCCGAGCGCCAGCATCTCGCCGGCCAACGCCAGGGTGACGTCCAGCAGCCGCGGCTCGCGCGTCGCACCGGTCAGGAAGTCGATGGCCTCGCGAACCTCCAGCGCGTTTCCAGCGCTGCGGCCGAGCACCTGGTTCATGTCGGTGACCAGGGCGACCGTCGGCAGGCCGGCCCGATTGGCGGTCTCGGCAATGGCGTCGGCGAGCGCGCGGGCATCGTCGAGCCCGGCCATGAAGGCGCCGGTGCCGGTCTTCACGTCCATCACCAAGCCCTGCAGCCCAGCGGCCAGTTTCTTCGACAGGATCGAGGCGACGATTAGCGGGATCGACTCTACCGTCGCGGTCACGTCGCGGATCGCATACATCCGGCGGTCGGCCGGGGCCAGATCGTCGGTCTGCCCGATCACCGCGCACCCGGCCTCGCGCACCACCCGCTCGAAGGTCGCAAGGTCCGGCGACGTGGTGTAGCCGGGGATCGAATCCAGCTTGTCCAGGGTGCCGCCGGTGTGGCCGAGCCCGCGTCCAGAAATCATCGGCACGTAGCCGCCGCAGGCCGCCACGATCGGCGCCAGCATCAGGCTGACCTTGTCGCCGACGCCGCCGGTCGAGTGCTTATCCAGCACCGGGCCCGGCAGGTCGCGCCAGGCCAGGACCCGACCGCTGTCGGCCATCGCCCGGGTCAGGGCCGCCCGCTCGTCGGCGTCGAGGCCCTGGAAGAACACCGCCATGGCAAAGGCGGCGGTCTGTCCCTCGCTGATTGATCCGTCGCTGACCCCCGCGATAAAGGCGGCGATACCGTCGGCCGGCAGTCGACCGCCGTCACGCTTGGCACGGATCAGTTCCTGGGGCAGCACGGGCATGGTCCGGTGGGCTGTTGCGTCTGCCGCACGGTAGCATCGCGCGCGCGCAGCGTCAGGCGTCGATCCCGTGCCGCTCCGTCATGCCGCCATCCGGGCCAGTTCGCGCTGCCGCTTGGCCAGGAGCCACTTGGCGCCGAAGTTGGTGGCCTGGAACAGCCGGGAGTGCGGCTTCAGCCCACAGGCCTTGAACACCATCGCCAGTGCCTTCTCGATGTGCGGGTCGCGGTAATACTGATAGGCGCGCCGCATGTAGGCCCGGGTGTTGCGCTCGCGATCGTACGGCTCGCCCTGGTTGTTGGCGGCGTAGAACGCGTAGGCCAGCTCGTCGTCCTCGGTCTCCATGATCCGGCCCAATGCCAGCTTCAGGCGCCGCAGGGTGCCGATGTTGTCCTGCTCCAGAAACCGTTTCAGGTGGGTGTAGAACAACTTGTAGTGGCGCAGCTCGTCGCCGGCGATGTATCGGCAGATCGCCTTCAACGTGGGTTCCTCGGTGCCGTCGCCGAGGGCTCGGTAGTAGGAGCTGGTGCCGACCTCGACCATGCAGCGCGCCACCAGTTCGCCGGCGCGCGAGCCGCGGATCGACTCCGTTACATCGATGTCCGGACGGAAGCCCTCGCGGAACACCGCGAACCGGGTTTCGAAATCGAAATCCGGATCGGCGGTCGCTGCCCATCGGCCGAGCGCCTCGCCGTGCTGGCGCTCCTCCACTCCCCACTGCCGGGCGGCGTCGACGAAACCGGGGTCGTCGTGGAACACGTTGGTCAGGTAGCTGACATAATCGGCCGAGTTGTATTCGACCATGGCCGCCGCCTTGACGATGGCCAACTGGTCCGGTTCGACCTTCGACGCGTCGAAGGCGGCCCACGGCACGTCGTCGAGCGTCCAATGCAAGTCAGGCTTCACGGCACTTCCTCTCCCTGATGCGGTTGGGTCAAGGGACGTCCCTCGGGCACCGAGCGACGCGCAGACAGCGTCGCCCGAAACCCGGTTACAGCTGTGGTAACCCCCGTAGCCGTTCAATGGTGCCGGATTCGCTGAAAAATCGGAACCGATGAACGCGCGTCAGTAACCGCCACGGGCTATCGGAAGCGGTTCGTCGAGTATCAGGCGGCATCGGTCCATCCGGTGAGGAAACGGGACAGCAGCCGGGTCAGGTTGCCGGCCATGGCCGAGCCCTGGGTCATGGTCTCGGCGTGGTCCAGGGCCGAGCCGGCGACCATGCCGGCGGCCAGGTTGGTGATGCCGGAGATCGCCGCAACCCGCACGCCCATATGGCGCAAGGCTGTGGTCTCCGGCACCGTCGACATGCCGACCGCATCGGCGCCGAGGGTACGGAAGGCACGGATTTCGGCCGGCGTCTCGAAGCTCGGCCCGAGCGCCCAGTAGTACACGCCCTCGGCAAGATCGATGCCCTCGGCTGTCGCAGCGCCGTGCAGGCGGGTGCGAAGGGCGGCGTCGTAAGCCGCGCTCATGTCGAAGAAACGCTGGCCGAGGGCCGGTTCGTTAGGGCCGACCAGCGGGTTCAGGCCGGTGCCGTTGATATGGTCGGTGATCAGCATCAGGCGTCCTGCGCCGACTTCGGCGCGCAGGCTGCCGGCCGCGTTGGTCAGGATGATCATTGAACAGCCAAGTCGGGCCAGGACCCGGACCGGCCGGACCACGTCGACCATCGGATTGCCTTCGTAGGCGTGGGCGCGACCCTGCAGCACGGCGACCGGCACGGAGCTCAAGGTGCCGAGGCGTAGCCGCCCGGCGTGGCTGGCGACCCCCGGCTTGGGAAAGCCCGGGATGTCGCCGTACGGGATGTCGACGGCATCGACCACCGCGTCGGCCACCCCGCCAAGCCCGGAGCCGAGCACGATGCCGACCCGCGGGACGGCAGCGGGTGCGGCCTTCCGGATGGCGGCGACGGCGGCGTCGAGGGCGTCTATCTCGGACATCATCGCTCCTTCACATACGGCACGCCGATGGCCTTTGGAGCCACCGCCTTGCCGATGAAGCCAGCTAGCAGGATCACCGTCAGGGCGTAGGGCAGCGCCTGGATCAGCGCCACCGGCGCCTGGCCGATGCCCGGCAGCTCGATGCCCTGCAGCCGGGTGGCGACCGCGTCGAGGAAGCCGAACAGCAGGCAGGCCAGCAGGGCCGGCACCGGCCGCCACTTGCCGAAGATCAGAGCGGCCAGCGCGATGTAGCCCTTGCCGGCGGTCATGTCGCGCACGAACCCGGCCGACTGGCCGATCGACAAATAGGCGCCGGCGATCCCGCACAACATCCCGGTAATCAGCACGGCGCGGTAGCGCAGCAGTTCCACCGACACCCCGGCGGTGTCGACAGCGGCTGGAGTCTCGCCGACGGCGCGCAGGCGCAGGCCGAACCGGGTGCGGTAGACCACCCACCAGGTCGCCGGCACGGCGGCAAGGGCGACATACACCAGCAGGTTATGGCCGCTGATCAGTTCGTGATACAGGTCGCCAAGCCACGGGATATCGTGCAACGCATCGGCGAACGGCAGCTTGATCGGGGCGAACCGGGCGGCCTGGCTGAGCGGTGGCGTCTGACCGCCCTGATCGAACCAGGCGATTCCCAGGACCACGGTCAACCCCGCGACCAAGACGTTGATCGCGACGCCGCTGACCACCTGGTTGCCGCGGTAGGTGATGCAGGCGAGCCCGTGCAGCAACGCCAGGCTGCTGGACACCGCGATGGCCACTGCAAGGCCGAGCCAGGCCGATCCGGTGACGGCGGCGGTGGCGGCCGCCGCAAAGGCGCCAGCCAGCATCTTGCCCTCAAGCCCGATGTCGACAATGCCCGAGCGTTCGCTGAACAGCCCGGCCATCGCCGCCAGGATCAACGGAGCTGCCACCCGGATGGTGGCGTCGAGGGTCAGGACGGCCAGCAGCCAGGTGTCGGTCATCGGCCACCCTCCGGGCGGAACCGCTGCCACAGTCGAAGGGCCAACGGGTGCATCATGTAGGCCAGCGCGCCGGAGAACAGAATGACTAATCCCTGGATCACCACCACCAGGTCGCGGGTGATGCCTTCGAACTCGAAGTCGAGTTCCGTGCCGCCTTGGTACAGCGCCCCGAACAACAGGCTGGCCAGCACGATGCCGACCGGATGGCCGCGCCCCATCAGGGCGACCGCAATGCCCGTGAAACCGTAGCCGGCGGTGAAGTTCAGCAGCAGCCGATGGTGCACGCCGAGCAGTTCGTTGATCCCGACGAACCCGGCCAGCGCGCCGGAGATACACATGGTGCCGACGATCACCAGCTTCGGGTCAATCCCGCCGTACACTGCCGCGCTCTCATTGGCGCCGACCGTGCGGATCGCGTAGCCCCAGCGGGTGCGGTTGATCAGCAGCCAGACGAACACGCAGGCGACCGCCGCCCACAGGATCGACAGGTTGAGCGGCGACCGGGCGATGGTGATGCCGACGCCGGCCAGCATCTCGTGCAGGAACGGCATCCAGGCGGTCTCGGCGAACACCCGGCTCTCCGGCGACATTTGGCCAGGATGGATCAGCACGTTGACCATCAAATGCACCATCAGGGCCGAAGCCAGGAAGTTGAACATGATGGTGGTGATGACAACATGACTGCCGCGGTGCGCCTGCAGCCAGCCCGGCAGGAGCGCCCAGGCGGCGCCGAAAAGTCCGGAGGCCGCCATCGCGATCGGGATCAGCATCCAGGCGGGCAGCGTGCCGTCGAGGCTGAGCGCGGCCAGTCCCGCCCCCAGTCCACCGATATAGGCCTGACCCTCGCCGCCGATGTTGAACAGTCCGGCGTGAAACGCCACGGCGACGGCGAGCCCGGTGAACACCAGATTGGTCGCGTAGTACAGGGTGTAGCCGATCGCCTCCTCATAGCCGACTGCGCCGATCACCAGTACCGACAGAGCGTCGAACGGGTTCTCGCCTGCGACCAGCACGACCAGTCCGGCGACCAGGAAGGCCAACAGGATGTTGACGGCCGGGATCACCCCGACGTCGATCCAACGCGGCAGGTCACGGTTCACGGCCGACCCTCTGGCGAGACTTCGGACTCGGTCGCATCATCACAATTCGTCGGTACTGTTGCCGTAGCCGGGTTCGAACAGTCGGCGCCACACCCGCTCGGCGTAGGCGTCGGTCATGCCGGCGATGTAGTCGCAGACCCGGCGCCGCACGCTGTCGTGCTGGTCCAGATCCTCCCAGAACGAGCGGGGGATCAGTTCCTCCGGCGCGGTCAGAAATTCGTCGAACATGGCGCCGATCAGGCGGCGGCCCTTGCGGCGCAGTTGGACTACCTCGGCCGATCGGACTACTTGGCGCTGGGTGAATTCCATCAGGAAGTTGCAGAACGCCCGGGCTTTGGTCGGCAGCGCGGCATTCCAGCGCAACAGCGGGTGCGACAGTCGGTCGACCTCGACCAACGTCACATGGGTGACGAAAAAGTTCACCAGGGCCGAGATCGCCTGCTTGCGTTCATGACTGGCGGTCGAGAACAGTTGAGTCTGTAGCGCGTCACCGTCCAACGCCAGACCGAGCCGGCCGAGCGCCGCGAAATCGACCGCTGGCCCGGCTGCCCGCAGGGCGGCGGCGAACTGGTCGCGGGTCACCATATGGCGGCCGATCACGTCTTCCAGGTCGTGCACCGCGTAGGCGATGTCGTCGGCGCAGTCCATGATCGAGCAGTCGAACGACTTGAACTGCGCCCGGCCAACTGCATCCAGCGATGTGAAGGCGTCGCGGTCCGCCGGCGAGAACGGCTCCAGGATCCAGTCGACGGTGCTCCTCTCGGTGTCCATGTAGCATTTCGGCGGCCGGTCGTTGGTCGGATCGATCATCGGGCGCACCGCCGAGTACGGCACGGGATATTTCAGCACCGCCAACAGTAGGCGGCGTGTCGGGTTCAGGCCCAGGCCCTTGGCCCGGTATTTCTCCAGCCGGGTCAGCACCCGCAGGGTCTGGCCGTTGCCCTCGAACCCGTCGTCGTCCTTCATCTTGGCGTGGATCGCGATCTCGCCGTCGTGCCCGTAGGGTGGATGACCGAGGTCGTGCGCATGGCAGGCCGCCAGCACCAGCGACCGGTCGGGCAGCCAGGCCTTGGCTTCGGGATCGTCGATGGTGCGCGACAGCTTTAGCAGCACGCCTTCACCGATCTGGCCGACTTCGATGGAGTGGGTCAGCCGGGTTCGATGGAAATCGCCCTCGCTGGTGCCCATCACCTGGGTCTTGCCCTGCAGGCGGCGGAACGCCGACGAGTGGATCACCCGTCCCTTGTCGCGCTCGAACGGGTTGCGCACGTCGTCGGGACGGCCCGGTTCCGGATGGTGGCGCTCCTCGAAGCGTTCGGGTGGCGCGAAGCCGACCGGCGCGATCATGACCGCATCTCCTCAAGGGTCACGTTCGCCATCATCAGACCCAGGGTGCGCTCGTCCGCCTGATCGGCCGGCAATTCGCCGACCAGTCGGCCGCCGCACACCGCGAGGATGCGGTCGGCGAGGCTCATGATCTCGTCGAGTTCGACCGAAACCAGCAGGATGGCGGCACCGGCATCACGCATGGCGACTAGTTGCCGGTGGATGAACTCGATCGCGCCGATGTCGACCCCACGGGTCGGCTGACCGATCAGCAGCAGCTTCGGCGCACCGTCCAGTTCGCGGGCCAGCACCAGCTTCTGCTGGTTGCCGCCGGAAAACAGCGATCCGCGCAGGTGCGGCTCGGTCGGGCGCACGTCGAATGCCTTCATCTTCGCGGCACAGTTGGCGTGGACCGCGTCGTAGTCCATCAGCCAGCGGCCGTTGTAGGCGGCGCTGTCGTGGCGCCCCAGTATGGCGCTTTCGGCGGCCTCGAACGGCATCACCATGCCCATCCGATGCCGGTCTTCCGGCACGTGGCCGACCCCGGCCGCGCGCACGGTGCGCGGATCGGTCGGCCGACCCGGGGTAATCTCCAGGTCGCCGATCCGGATCCGGCCACCGGCGATCGGACGGATTCCGGCCAACGCCTCCAGCAACTCGCTTTGGCCGTTGCCGGATACCCCCGCCAACCCGACGATCTCACCTGCGGCGACGGTGAAGCTCAGGCCGTCGACGCGGGTGATGCCGTCGGCATCGATGATGCGCAGATCCTCGACCTCCAGCACCGGGGTACCGGGTGTGGCCGGCGCCTTGTCGACCTGGAGCAGCACCTTGCGGCCGACCATCAACTCGGCCAGTTCCTCGCGGCTGGTCTCGGCGGTCGGGCGATGCGCCACCATCTCGCCCCGCCGCATCACCGACACGGTGTCGGTGACCGCCAGGATCTCGCGCAGTTTGTGGGTGATCAGGATGACCGTGACGCCCTCGTCCTTGAGCGAGCGCAGGATCTCGAACAGCCGGTCGGTTTCCTGCGGCGTCAGCACGCCTGTCGGCTCGTCCAGGATCAGGATGCGGGCACCCCGGTACAGCGCCTTCAGGATTTCGACCCGCTGTTGCAGCCCGACCGGGAGGTCGCCGACCAACGCGTCGGGATCGACCTTGAGGCCGTAGTCGCGTTCCAGCCGTTCCAACTCGGCGCGTGCCGCCGTTCGCCCCTTGGCCAGCAGCATCGCGCCCTCGGCGCCGAGCATCACGTTCTCCAGCACCGTGAAGGTCGGGACCAGCATGAAATGCTGGTGCACCATCCCGACCCCGCAGGCGATCGCATCGGCGGCGTCATGGATGGCCACCGGCTTGCCGTCGATCCGGATCTCGCCGGAATCGGCCTCGTAGAAGCCGTACAGGATGCTCATCAGGGTCGACTTGCCGGCGCCGTTCTCACCGACGATGCCGTGGATCGCGCCCGCCGCGACGGTCATCGAGACGTCGCGATTGGCGTGCACCGGACCGAAGCGCTTGCTGATGCCGATCAGTTCGATGGCCGGCACAGCGTCCATGCCGGTACCACGGGATACAACCGGGGCCGGACGCGCACGATCACCCGACGCAGATCCAGCCCCGATTCCATCCGTCATGGCATGTTTCCGTCCGTGTCGATCGCTCCAGTCAGCCCGGGCAGGAGTTGTCCGCCATATAGTCATGGACCTTGATCGAGCCGTCGACGATACCGGCCTTGGCTTTCTCGACTGCGGCCTTCATGTCGGCGGTGATCAGTTTCTTGTTGTGCTCGTCGAGCGCCCAGTCGATGCCGCCCTCGGCCAAGCCAAGCACCTGTACGCCGGTTTTGAAATCGCCGCTCTTGGCGTCCATGAACGCCTTGTAGGCAGCAACGTCGACGCGCTTCAGCATCGAGGTCAGCATGGTGCCCGGGTGCAGGTAGTTCTGGTTGCTGTCGACACCGATCGCCAGCTTGCCGCTGTCGGCGGCTGCCTGGTAGACGCCGAGGCCGGTGCCGCCGGCCGCCGCGTACACCACGTCGGCGCCACGGTCGAACTGGCTGCGGGCCAATTCACCGCCCTTGGTCGGATCGTTCCAGGCCGACGGGGTGGTGCCGGTCATGTTCTGGTACACCTCGGCATCGGCCTTGGCGTGCTTGACGCCCTGGACGTAGCCGCAGGCGAAGCGCCGGATCAGCGGAATGTCCATGCCGCCGACGAAGCCGACCTTGCCGGTCTTGGATGCCATCGCCGCCAGCACGCCGACCAGGAACGAGCCTTCCTGCTCCTTGAACACCACCGAGCGTACGTTCGGCAGATCGACCACGGCGTCGATGATGGCGAAGCGGGTCTTCGGGTGGTCTTTGGCGACCTTCTCGATCGCCGGAGCCTGGGCAAAGCCGACGCCCAGAACGGGATCGGCACCCTTGCTGGCCATCCGGGCCAGTGCCTGCTCGCGCTGGGTTTCGTTGGTGACCTCGAACTCCCGGTACTTGATGCCGGTTTCGGCCTTGAACTTCTCGACGCCGTTGTAGACGCCTTCGTTGAAGCTCTTGTCGAACTTGCCGCCCATGTCGAAGACCACGGCCGGCTCAATCTCGGCGGCCGTCACCAAGCTGGTGGTTGCGACCAGTGTCAGCGCCAGGGTGGCACCCAGAACGCGCTTGCCAATTCGCTTGCTCATGCTCGATCCCCGTTGAAGCTCCCTTTGTCCGCCACGACGGCGGTTTACGGTCTAATCTAAGCCAATCCGCCGCTTGTTCCCAGCACCGAACCAGTACCAACACTTGAATATCGACCCTCGGAGTTGCCCGATGCCTGAAGCCCGCCTGAAGTCGCAGGTGATCATCCAGTCGACGATTCGCCGCGCCTCGATGCGCGGGATTGCGGCGACTGTGGTGCGCCGCGGTGATCCGGATGCCGGGGCGATCTACGTGATCCTGAACCGGGGACGCGCGGTCGGATGCACGGTGCTGGCGCCGACCCGCGACTACGATCGGGACCTGACGTGGTGGCGCGCCGCGACCGGCGAAGACCCGGTATCGGAAGCCGACGCCGAGGCCTATCTTGAGCGCGAGCGGCGCGTCGACCCGGACCTCTGGGTCCTGGAGATCGAGGACCGCGATGGCTGGAACCCATTCGAGGAAGAAGCATGACCGTCACCCTGGCCGACGCCGATCGGGACCTGCTCGGCGGCGCGCATGGCGAGGCTGCCGCCTTCGCGATGCGCCTGATGGTTCGGTTCGCCGAGGCGGTCGGGGCACCGGGATTTATCGACGCCAAGGCCGCCCACATCGACGGCTGCCTGTATCATGGGCAGGTCAGCCTGGATTTCGTCGAACACCTGCTGGCGCTGGGCGGGCGGGTGCGGGTGCCGACTACCCTCAACGTCGGGTCGATCGACCTGATCCACCCTGAACTGTTCCGCGGCGACGGCGGCCTCTTGACCGCCGGCAGCCGGCTGATGGTCGCGCATGAGGAACTGGGCTGCGTACCCACCTACACCTGCGCGCCGTACCAGACGATCTTCCGCCCGCAACTCGGCTGGCAGATCGCCTGGGCGGAATCCAACGCCATCGTGTTCGCCAACTCGGTGATCGGCGCTCGCACCAACCGCTACGGCGACTTCACCGATTTGTGCTGCGCGATCACCGGTCGGGTTCCGAACTACGGCTTGCATTTGACCGAGAATCGCCGCGCCCGGGTGGTCGTCGAGATTACCGATCTGCCACCGGAATGGAGCGATGCTGGCCCGGCCTGCGTCGCCGTCGGCCACGTGATCGGCCGGCGCTGCGGCGAGCGGATCCCGGCGATCGTTGGCCTGCCGGCGGCAACGACCGAGGATGACTTGAAGGCGCTGGGCGCGGTATCAGCCTCGGCCGGGGCGGTGGCGATGTTCCACGCCGTCGGCCTGACGCCCGAGGCCGCGACCCTGGACGATGCGCTTCAGGGTGAGGAGCCGGAAGAGGTGATCCGGCTGAGCGTCGACGATCTGCGGGAAACCGTGCGCAACCTGTCGACCGTGCCCGATGGCACCCCGCTGTCGGCGGTCAGCCTCGGCACTCCGCATTTTTCGACCACCGAGTTCGCGCGGCTGGTGCCGCTGCTCGCCGGCCCCCGCCCGGCGGTCGACGTGTACGTCAACACCAGCCGTCAGGTGATGCAGGAACTCGAGGAGCGCGGCTGGGACGCGCCGTTGCGCGCCGCCGGCGTGACCGTGGTGCTCGACACTTGCACCTATGTCACCACGATCATGCGCGACCTGTCGGGGGCGGTGATGACCAACTCCGGCAAGATGGCCTACTACGCCCCCGGCAATCTGAACGTCGACGTGGCGTTCGGCTCGCTGGCCGACTGCGTTGCCTCGGCGCGCGCCGGTCGGGTGGTGCGGTCATGACCGGTAGTGCCGCCATGCCGATCGCCGCGATCACCCTGGTTTCGGGCAAGGCCGACGGGCCGGCGTTCGTCCTGAAGGAGCCGCTCAGCTTCTGGGGCGGCTTGGACGCGGCGACCGGCGAGATCACCGACCGCTGGCATCCGCAGAGTGGCGCCATCCTGGCGGACCGAATCCTGGTGATGGAAAGCGGTCGCGGCTCCAGTTCCGGCAGCTCGGTCCTGGCCGAGGCCATCCGCCGCGGCACCGGGCCAACCGGGATCGTCATGCTGACCCGCGACGCCATCGTGACGGTGGGCGCGATGGTCGCGGTCGAGTTGTACGGCGTGTCCTGCCCGGTGGTGCTGGCGGCGGCTGGGGACTGGCCGAGGCTGGTGGCGGCGGAGCGGCTGACGCTGGAGGCGGGGTCGGAGGGGGCGGTGATCGGGTTCGGTTAGGGGTCGTGATGACGATCAACCCTTTCGACCTGCCAGTTGCAGCAGCAGAATCCCGCCGATCACCATGCCGCCGCCGGCGACCTGCGACTGGGTCATCGCCTCGCCGAACAGCAGATAGGCGGCGACGATCGAGGTGACCGGCTGCAGGTTGTTGATGATCGCGCTGGTCTCGGCGCCGATCCGCGGGATTGAGGCGAAGTACAGCGGAATCGAGCAGCCCTGCAGCAGCACCACGCCGGCGGCACCGATCCAGCCCAGGGTGGTCACCGGCAGGGTGTAGCCGGTGAGCAGCGGGGTCGCGACGCTGAGCACCACGGCGGCCACCACCGCCATGTGGAACATGATCACCAGGGAGTCGCGGCCCTTCATGACCCGGCTGATCCAGGTCACCTGGAAGCCGCAGGCGACACCGGCGCCGAGGCCAAGCGCCAGGCCGATCGGGTTCAGGTGGCCGTGGCCGACACCCAGCATCACCGCCAGTCCGCCGAACGCCACCAGGAACGCGACGATCCGCAGCAGACCCGGCCAGCGGCGGTCGAGGATGGCGGTGAACACCGCGACCAGCGGCGGATAGACGAAGAACAGCAGGGCGGCCACCCCGACCGGGATGTACTTCACCGCTCCGATGTTGCCGAAGAACATGTAGGCCAGCAGCGACCCGAGGCCGAGGCAGTGCAGCCAGGTCGTGCGGCCGACCCGCAGCGACCGCCCTGACGCCAGGCACCAGGCGCCGACCACCGCGACCACGAACCACGCCCGGACGGTGGCGACCGATTGGCCGTCGGTCCCGCCCTCGAAGGCGATGCGGGCGACCGCCACGGCGAGACCGAGGCCGATCGACGCCGCGAACGCGAGCGCGAAGCCGACCAGCCGGTCGTTCGCTTCGACGGTCGGCTCAGCCTTCGGCCCAGAAATCGCCATAGCGGTCCATCCAGTCGATGAAATCGGTCATGGTGGCGTCGAGATCGTCGGACAGACGGTGGCCGATCTCGTCGGCGAGCCGGTCCGGCTTCATCGGAAACCGGTCCTTGTCGCCGTGCAGGTTGATGGTCGGCGTCTCGCCGGCGCCGGCGAGACGGTACTCGAAGTCCGGGAACCGCCGCTTGAGGGCTGCGCACATCTGCATGACGCTGACCTGACGCGCCGAGGTGACGTTGAACAAATCACTCTTGATCCGCTCTTTGGGAACCGCCATCAGCGCCTGCAGCGCGCCGGCGACGTGACGGGACGACGTCCAGTCCAGCTTGTCCTCGCGGGCGAACAGGGCGGGCTTGCCGGCGCGGGCCAACTGGGCGGCCTGCATGGGCGCCGACAGGGTGTCGCGGGCGCCGGAATCGATCTCCCACGGGCCGAAGATCGTCGACAACCGCACCGATACCGCCTCCACCGCGGTCAATTCGGCGTAGCGGCGGACCAGCCGTTCCGAGCCGTGCTTGGTCATGCCGTAGATCTTGAACGGTTCCTCGCGGGTGCCGTATTCGTCGAGCGGCCCGCTCCAGCCGGTGTCGCCGAACGCGCCGGTGCCGTAGGCCGCACCCGATGAGATGTTGACCAGCCGTCGCACCCCGGCCTTGTGGGCGGCCTTCAGGGTTTGGGCGAGGCCGACGAGGTTGACCTCGATCACGCTGTCCGGCGCGTCGCGCTCGCGCTCCGGTCCGGAGGTGACGGCGGCACCGTAGAACACCGCGTCGACCTTGTGGTCGCCGATCGCCTGGGCGATCGGTTCGGCCTGCCGGATGTCGCCGCGGACCAGGGTGTAACGGCCGGGCAACGCGTCGAAGGCACGGCGGGCGACCGGGTGCAGATCGTTGCGGTCGAACAGCACGACCTCGGCGCCGTCGGTCAGGTAGCGTTCGGCGGTGGCCAGTCCGATGAATCCGCAGCCTCCGGCAATCAGTACCGTCATATCCTCCCCTTTCGAGCGATCCGTGAGTTCAGGCAACAGGCTGGCCTAGCGGTGCCCCGAAAGATAGCCCTGCAGAGCGTCTTCCAGCGGTACGGCGCCGGTCCAGTGAACGGCGTGCCATCCGGCGGCGGTCGCCGCGTGAACGTTCTCGGCGGTGTCGTCCAGCAGCAGCAGCCCGGCGGGTTCGATGCCGACGCGCCGCTGTACGGCAGCGAAGAACGCCGGGTCCGGCTTGCGGCAGCCCAGATCGGCGGAGCAGTGCCAGCCGTCGATTCGGGCGGCAAGCCCTAGCGTGTTCAACAAGTAGCGCATCCGCTCATGCTCCTGATTGGTCGCCAGATGAACCAGCACGCCACGGCGCCTGACGTCGGCGATTTCTGACAGCAGGTTGGTGTCCAGCCGGGCGTCGTTGCGGAACCAGTAGTCGATCAGCTGGTCTGTGGAGACATGCGGGGCGATCTGTCGCAACGCCTTGGCCAGCCGTGGCCGTAGGTCCTCCCGCCCGGTGACGATGGCGGTCCAATGCGTTCGGAAGAATGAGGCGTTCAGGGCCTCGACGTCGATCGCCAAATCGGCGGCGAGACTGGCCTGCCAGTGCCGACCGTCCTGTGGGCGTCCCGTGACTAGAACGCCGTCCACATCCACCATCAAGGCCTGGATTTTCGGCACCGCTGCCTCCGGATCGTTCTTGCCAGACGGTCACAGTAGCGACCGAATTCCGGTTTAGCGGCGACAGCATGGCAATGAAAAGAGCAAGGGCGTGTCGCCGTGGCGCACCTGTACCCGGTTGCGGGCGTCGGCTAGGCTCGCGGCCGGTTTGATCTGGCGACGGAGACGGCGATGAATGGGATCGGTCCCCTGGCGGCGGAAGTGCTGCCGAGCGGCGTGCGCGCCCGGTTCATCGACAACGGCAACGGGCTGTCCATGCACGTGCTGGAGGCCGGATTCGACGGCGGCGACCGGCCGATGGCGCTGCTGCTGCACGGCTTTCCCGAACTGGCCTACAGCTGGCGCCTGGTGATTCCGCAACTGGCCGCCGCCGGGTACCACGTGGTGGCGCCGGACCAGCGCGGCTACGGCCGGACCACCGGCTGGTCGGCCGACTACGACGACGACCTGTCTCCGTTCTTCATTCTCAACCTGGTGCGCGATATCACCCGGCTGGTCGCGGCTCTCGGACGCGATTCGGTGGCGGCGGTGGTCGGCCACGACTACGGCTCACCGGTGGCGGCGGCCTGTGCGCTTGTGCGCCCCGACGTGTTCCGTTCGGTGGTGCTGATGAGCGCGCCGTTCGGCGGCCCGCCACCGCTGCGGCGCGACCCATCGGCGGGAGCGGGGATGGCGGCCGGCCTGTCGAACGCCGCGATGATGGACGACCTTGCCGCCCTGGCACGGCCGCGCAAGCACTACCAGTGGTACTATTCGACCCGGCCGGCCGACCGCGACATGCTGGACTGTCCCCAGGGCATCCACGCCTTTCTGCGCGCCTACTACCACATGAAGAGCGCGGATTGGCCGGCCAACCGGCCGCACCCGTTAGCCGCCTGGACCGCCCCGGAGATGGCGAAGCTGCCGACCTACTACGTCATGGACCTTGCTCAGGACATGCCGGCGACAGTGGCGCCGGAGATGCCGTCGGCCGACGCGGTCGCGGTTTGCCGGTGGCTGCCGGACGATGCCCTGGCGGTGTACGCGGCGGAGTACGCCCGCACCGGCTTCCAGGGCGGGCTGCAGTGGTATCGGGTGGTGACCGGAGGGCATCTGGCGCGGGATCTGAAAACGTTCGCCGGGCGGACCATCGACATCCCCTCGGCGTTCATCGCCGGCAGCAGCGACTGGGGCATCCACCAGAAGCCGGGCGAGTTCGAGGCGATGCAGAACCGCGCGCTCACCGACCTGCGCGGCGTGCATCTTCTGGACGGTGCCGGGCATTGGGTTCAGCAAGAGCAGGCCGACGCGGTGGTCGGATTGCTGGTGGACTTCCTGAGGAAAGTGCCGACGAGCGCTCGCTGAACGGAGCGGTGCGGCTTCTACAGCCGGTACACCCGCGCCGCGGTATCGTGGAACATCGCTGCCCGTTCGCTGGCCGAATAGCCCTTCGACAGCAGCTTGAAGCTGTTCCACACCACGGTGTAGCTGCAGCTCAGCTTGTCGACCGGGAAGTTGGATTCGAACATGCAGCGCTCCGGGCCGAAGCGCTCGATCGCATAGTCGAACCAGCGCCGGGTGGCCTCGGTGAGCTCGGCGCTGGTCGGGGCCGCCGGGCGGTCCTCCCAGCCGTAGCCATTGATGTCCATGTTCACGCCGCCGAGCTTCATCATGACGTTCGGGCAAGCGGCGATCGCGTCGATCTGCGGGCGCCACTCGGCGAACACGTCGTCGGACTTGCCGACGTAGGGGCCGACGCCGATCGGCCCGCCCAAGTGGTTCAGGATCAAGGTCGTGTCGGGGAACGCCCGGGCCAGGTCGACCGCCTCGGGGATCTGCGTGTGGTAGCACAGCATGTCGAACGTCAGGCCGCGCGGCGCCAGGTGCTTGAATCCGGCGCGGAAATCGTCGCGCAGGAACAGGCTCTGAGGCGGTTCGGTGCGGTGGTTGCGGACGTCGGGGCTGGGGTGCCAGAACGCGCCCTCGCGGATGCCCTTCACCCGGCCGTTGCCGGCGGCGATGTGGGCGTCGAGCACGTCGGCCACCTTGTCGCCCAGCATCAACTCGGCGGTGGCGACGATGCCGGCGGCGATCCGTGACGGCCCGTACTGGCCGGACGCGCTGATCGCCGCCATGCCGTTGGCGAACTCGGTCTCGCCGACGCAGCGCATCTCTTCCGGCCCGTCGGCGCGGAACATCGTCCCGCACTCTATGAATACGCTGGAGACGATGTTGTGGCCGCCCGCCAGGTCGTCGAGCATCTCATCGACGAAGTAGCGCTTCTGCACCCCGCTGGGCCGGAAATCCCAGAGATGATGGTGCGGATCGCAGATCGGGAGGTCCGGCTCCAGCGCCGGCTCGGGCGTCCGTTCCAGCCAAGCTTGATTCGTTGACTGCGTGACCACCGCACCCTCCCGATTGCAAGTACCCGGAAAAACTCAGACCGGACCGACTACTTGGCGTCGGCGGCGACCTGCATCTTGACGATCTGGTCGGGATCGCTCGGCGGCTCGCCGCGCTTGATGCCGTCGACCAGTTCCATGCCCTCGCTGACCTGCGCCCACACGGTGTACTGGCCGTTCAGGAAGCTGCAGTCCTTGAAGCAGATGAAGAACTGGCTGTCGCCGCTGTTTGGGCTCTGCGAACGGGCCATGCCGACGGTGCCGCGGCCGTAATTGGTGTTGCTGAACTCGGCGTCGATCTTCTGCCCGGAGCCGCCGCGGCCGGTGCCGGTCGGGTCGCCGGTCTGCGCCATGAAGCCTTCGATCACGCGGTGGAACACCACCCCGTTGTAGAAGCCCTCGCGGGTCAACTCTTTGATCCGGGCGACATGCTTCGGCGCCAGATCCGGGCGCAGATCGATCACGACGCGGCCGGACGCGAGGTCCATGTAAAGGGTGTTTTCGGGATCCGCTGCCGCGGCCCCGCTGGTGTCCATGCTCATGATCGCTCCGATGATGCTTGCGACGAACGCCAAGCGGCGCATCGACGTCTCCCTGGTTGGTGGCTGTGAGAAACCCGCCTCCGTCTGGCGGCACCATAGACGAGCGGTCTTGGGAGGCAAGCCTGGGCAGCGATGTGCCGAATCAGGCTCGGCTGCTGGGGATGTTCTGTTCGTCTTCCTCGGCCTGTAGCTCCAGCGCTTCCATCTCGTCGTCGGAATAGCCGTAGTGGTGGCCGATCTCGTGGATCAGCACGTGCCGGACCACGTGGTACAGGTCGTCACCGGTCTCGATCCAGTAGTCGAGGATCGGCCGGCGGTACAGGAAGATGCGATCAAGGTCGGCCGGAGTCTCACCGGTCGAACGGTGCCCCAGCGGCACGCCCTGGTACAGCCCGAGCAGGTCGAACGGCGTTTCCAGGTCCATGGCCTCGCAGGTCTCGTCGTCTGGAAATTCCTCGACCAAGATCGCCAGGCCGGCGATCGGCTTCAGGAGATCTTCCGGCACACTGGACAGCGCATCTTCGGCCAACGCCGCCAGATGGTCGGCGGTCGGGGCCAGGATGCCGGGTCGGGTGGATTGCGCACACATACCGGCAGCTATAGCGGCTTATACCGCGGCGCGAAAGAGATGGGTGCGAAACGGGACGGCAGGCTTGGCGGGCTCCGGCCCCAGGGGCGGTGCGACATCCGGTATCGGCGGTGTTGCTCCGCCTTGGCGGCGTGCAAATATGGTGCACTGCAATGTCATCAGGGCCGGTTTCCGTTCAGGAGCCGGCGAATGCAATCGGAAGGAACCGAGATGAGCCTCAAGGGCAAGGCCGCGATCGTCACCGGGTCGACCAGCGGCATCGGAGAGGGTATCGCCGCCGCACTGGCCGCTGCCGGCGCCGACATCATGCTGAACGGCTTCGGCGACGCCGCCGCGATCGAAGCGCAGCGTGTGGGCCTGGAGAAGACGCACGGCGTTCGCGCCTCGTACTCGTCGGCCGACATGTCCAAGCCCGACCAGATCAAGGCGATGGTCGCCGATGCCGAGAAGGCCTTCGGCAAGGTCGACATCCTGGTGAACAACGCCGGCATCCAGACCGTCGCGGCGATCGAGGAGTTTCCCGACGACCGCTGGGAACTGATCCAGGCGATCAACCTGTCGTCCAACTTCTACGCCATCAAGGCGGCGATGCCGGGCATGAAGCAGCGCAACTGGGGGCGGATCGTCAACATCGCCTCGGCGCACGGGCTCGTCGCCTCGCCCTACAAGGTCGCCTACGTCGCGGCCAAGCACGGCGTGGTCGGCCTGACCAAGGTGGTGGCGCTGGAGACCGCGCAGATGAACATCACCTGCAACGCCATCTGCCCGGGTTTCGTGAAGACCCCGCTGGTTGAAGGCCAGATCGGCGACCAGGCGAAGGCCAACAACATGTCTGAGGAACAGGTCGTGCGCGACGTGATCCTGGCCAGCCAGCCGTCGAAACGCTTTGTCGGCATCGATGAGCTCGGCGCACTGACGGTGTTCCTGTGCGGCGATCAGGCGTCGTCGATCACCGGAACCTCGCTGTCGGTCGATGGAGGCTGGACGGCGCGATGAGCGCCGACAAGGCTAGCGACCCCGAGCCCGATGCCAAGCCGAGCGACGATCCGGCACAGCAGGAAGCGCATGTTCCGGGGCATCTTCGCGAGGAGGCTGCCGCCGCCGCCGAGCCCGGGCGCCGTCAACCCAGGCCGGTCGAACCAGACACCGTCAAGACCCTGAACCTGGCGCTGCAGGGCGGCGGGTCGCACGGCGCATTCACCTGGGGCGTGCTGGACCGCCTGCTGGAAGACGACCGTATCGAGTTCGACTCGCTGTGTGGCACTAGCAGGCTGCGGAAAAAAGGGCCTGCCATCAGGCGTGACGTGGTGATTCACTGTTCCGGCGGGTTTCAGCCGGAGAATGAGGATGCGCGGTTCGGACGATCGGAGCGAGGGGCTTTTCAGCTACGTGAGCTGCGAGGCGCGGGTGCCGGCGGGCCATCCGCTTCGGGCGATCCGGGCGATCGTCGACGAGGCTCTGGAAGTCCTGTCGGCTGAGTTCGAGGGGCTGTACGCCCGGGTCGGCCGGCCGTCGATCGCACCGGAGAAGCTGCTTCGGTCGCTGTTGTTGCAGGCGTTCTACTCGATCCGCTCGGAGCGCCAGTTGATGGAGCAACTGGACTACAACCTGCTGTTCCGCTGGTTCGTCGGGCTGTCGATGGACGCGGCGGTGTGGGACGTGACGGTGTTCACCAAGAACCGCGAGCGGCTGCTGGCTGGCGACGTCGCGACGAAGTTCCTGGCGGCGGTACTGGGCCAGCCGCGAGTGGCGGCGCTGCTGTCGGACGAGCACTTCTCGGTCGACGGCACGCTGATCGAGGCTTGGGCCAGCATGAAGAGCTTCCGCGCGAAGGACGGCAGTGGCCCCCCACCGGGGCCGGGGCGCAACGGCGAGCGCGACTTCCACGGCGAGAAGCGCTCCAACGAGACCCATGCCTCGACCACCGATCCCGACGCCCAGCTGTTCCGCAAGAGCCGGGGCCAGGCGGCGAAGCTGGCGTTCATGGGCCACGCGCTGATGGAGAACCGCCATGCCCTGGTGGTCGACGTGCGGCTGACGGCGGCCACCGGCACTGCCGAGCGCGAGGCGGCGGTCGCCATGGTCGAGGCGATCCCCGGCCGTCACCGCATCACGCTCGGCGCCGACAAGGCCTACGACACCCGCGACTTCGTGGCCGCGATGCGCGAGCTCGCGGCGACCCCGCACGTGGCGCAGAACACCGCCAACCGGCGCTCGGCCATCGACGGTCGCACCACCCGCCATCCCGGCTACCTGGTCAGCCAACGGATCCGCAAGCGGATCGAGGAGGTGTTCGGCTGGATCAAGAGTTCCGCCGGCCTGCGCAAGACCCGCCATCGCGGCATCCGGCGCGTCGGCTGGATGTTCACCCTGACCGCCGCCGCCTACAACCTGATCCGGCTGCCCAAGCTGCTCGCGCCGACGTAGCCGACGCCCGGAATCCGACCAGCGTCCCGGGAAACGCGCCTCGGAATGTCGAAACTCCGGTCCCAGACCGGCAAATCTGGCGAATAGATCCTGAAACCAAGCTCAGGCGGAACCCCGCCGACAATCTCGACCAATTCTTCCGCAGCCTGCTAGTGCCGGAGCGATGAACGCCGTGGTGTTCGCCGCCGGCTGGGCGGAGAACGGACGGACCGGCGCGCGTGAACGCCTGGACCGATTCTGGAACCGGATTGCCGATGTCGGTGCAATGAGCCCGATCCAGCGCACGGTGATCGACACCCTGATGGGCAACTGGCGGATCGACAACTCGCCCGGCTACCTTGCGCTCGACCTGATGGGGCGGGTGCTGTCGCCGTATCAGACCAATCCGCTGAACCTCAACCCGTTGCGCGACGTGCTGGAGGAGGTCGTGGACATCGACCTGGTCCGCTACGCCAGCGGGCTGAACCTGTTCCTGTGTGCGACCAACGTGCACAGCGGCAAGGTCAAGGTGTTCGACAACAAGCAGCTGTCGATTGACGCGGTGATGGCGTCGGCCTGCCTGCCGTTCATGTTTCAGGCCGTTGAGATCGGCGGCGAGCACTATTACGACGGCGGCTACATGGGGAATCCGGCGCTGTTCCCGCTGGCCTACAACTCCGACTGCCGCGACGTGCTGATCGTCCAAATCAATCCGCTGTACCGCAAGGAGGTACCGACCAGCGCCCGCGACATCCTCGATCGGGTGAACGAGATCACCTTCAACTCGTCGCTGATGCGCGAGATGCGAGCGGTGCATTTCGTCAACCGGCTGATCGCCGGCGGCAAGCTGGATCCCCAGGCCTACCGCATCACCCGAATCCACATGATCCAGACCGACGGCGAAATCGCCGCCATGCACGCCTCCTCAAAGCTCAATCCCGAGCGGATGTTCTTGCATCACCTGCGCGACATCGGCCGGCGGGTTGCCGGTGAGTGGATCGACGCCCACCTGCACTGCGTCGGTGTCGAGTCATCGGTGGATGTGCGGGGCACATTCCTGTGAACTCTGCCCGCAAGGGTAAAGTTTGATGGATTTCAAGCCGATCGAGCGTTACCCTCATGTCCACTGCACAGTCGAGCTGTCGCCGACGTGGTATCAGTCTCGCTCGCCGAACGGACTGAAAGGAACGCAATGACAGCCGGCCGGATCCTCATGGTCACCGTGCTGCTTGGTCTCGCGGCTGCTGCTCAGCCCGGTACGGCAGGAGCAGCTGGAACTGCGTTAACGGAACAAACGTCGATCGTGCGGGAGTTCCAGAAGGCTCGTGCCGACGAGTATGTGTGGACCGAACCTCAGGAAACGCCGGCTCTTAACGATCGGGGCCGGGCAATCCTATCGGTCCTTCGCAGTGCCCAGCGCGAGGGCCTGGTCGCCAGCGACTACCGCTTGCCGTCGACGGACGACCGCTTGTCGCTGGAACACGCGCTGTCACTCTCACTCCTGCGGTTCCTGACGGATCTTCGCTCGGGGCGTTTGGCGCCGCACGAGGCCGATCCGGATCTTTTTCAGGAGCGGCATTTGGTCGATGGTAAGCAACTGCTGTCCCAGGTGGCCGACGCAGACGATCCGGTTCGCGCGATCGAACAGGCCGGGCCTAGCAATCCGATATACCACCGGCTCCGCCGGTTGCTCGCCAATTATCGCGGACTGGCCGTTCATGGAGGCTGGCCCTCGGTTCCTGTCGGCGATGCGCTCAAGCCGGGAATGCGGGACCCGCGAGTGGCCGCGATCCGCACACGGTTGATGTTGAGCGAGTCCCTGACCCTGACGTCGGACGATCCGGAATTCTATGATGACGGGTTCGGCCTGGCGATGCGCGGCTTTCAACGCCGCCACGGCCTGGAGGACGACGGCGTCGTCGGGACCAGGACGCTGGCCGCACTGAACGTGCCGATCGAGCATCGGATCGAGCAGATCGTCGTCAACATGGAGCGGTTTCGCTGGATGCCGGACGAGTTCGGCGATGACCACGTCTTCGTGAATCTGGCGGATTTCATGCTCGACTATGTCCGTCGCGGGCTTGTCGCGATGTCCATGCGGGTGGTTGTTGGGCGCCAGTACCGGGAGACTCCGGTGTTCAGCGATCGCATTCGCTATCTGGAATTGAACCCGACCTGGACCGTGCCGGCGAAGATCGCCAGCGAGGACTTGCTGTCCAAGATCCGGGCAAATCCGTCCTACCTGTCGTCGGCCGGGTTCGAGGTGTTCGCCGGTTCGCGGGACAACGCAACGCTTATCGATCCGGCCTCCGTGGACTGGTCGAGCCTTGCCAAGGGCCGGTTCCCCTACACGCTCCGCCAGCAGCCAGGGCGTCAGAACGCGCTGGGTCGGGTGAAGTTCATGTTCCCGAACCGATTCGACATCTATCTGCACGACACGCCCGCGCGGGAGTTGTTTCGGCGATCGGTCCGCACATTCAGCTCTGGCTGCATTCGATTGGAGAAGCCCCTCGATCTGGCCAGTCGGTTGCTGGTCGCCGACGGACAGGATCCCGATCGGATCGGGTCGGTGTTGGAATCGGCAAAAACCACCCGCATCAACCTTAGAGAACCGGTCGCCGTGCATCTCACCTACCTCACAGCGTGGGTCGGAGAAGGCGGAACGGTCGAGTTCAGAGACGACGTCTATGGCCGTGACGCTCTCCTTGCCAAGGCTCTCGGGCTCGGTGACAGTTCGTGATCCCGGACAGGATCGGGCATATTCGAGCGGTTCGCGATCATGCCGTCGTAAACGGATTGGTCGGATTCAGCGGAGACAGCCAATGACGCACGTCGCGAATTCGTCGGCCCGATCCGGACTGCAGCCATTGACCCGGAGATCACTGCTCCTTGGTCTGACCGGCCTCGCTGTGGTTGCGGGGGCCAGATCTGCAGGCGCCAGCACTCAGGCACGGACACTCGGACCGATGCCTCGTCGGCGCATCCGGGCACAGCATCTCCACACGGGCGAATCGGTTGACGTGGTCTATTTCGAGAACGGCCGATACGCTCCCCGGTCCCTGGCGGTTCTCGATCATTTTCTGCGGGATCATCGTGATGGCAGCATTCACCCGATCGACCCGGTGCTCTTCGATTTCCTGCACATCGTCAACTCTCGCCTGGGTGGACGTCAGCCAGTCGAAATTGTCTGTGGATACCGATCTGAAAAGTCGAATGCGCTGCTGCGGTCGATTAGTACGGGTGTGGCCAAGAACAGCTTGCACATGATTGGACAGGCGATCGACATTCGAATACCGGGCCGGTCGGTCGCTGAAATAGCGCAGGTGGCCGAGAGCGTTCAGCGGGGGGGGGTCGGCCGGTACAGGCGTTCCGGCTTCGTTCATCTGGATACTGGCAATGTGCGGACGTGGGGCAGTTAGGCAAGCGGCGATCCGAACAACGCGATGGGAGATCATCATGGCCGAGAAGTTGACCCCCGAGGCCCGGGCGGCCGCGCTTAGGGCGCTGGACGGCTGGACCGAAGACACCGAGCGCGACGCGATTTCCAAGACGTTCTGGTTTACCAGCTTCGATGCCGCGTTCGGCTTCATGACCCGGGTCGCCATCAAGGCCGAGACCATGGTCCACCACCCCGAATGGTCCAACGTCTACTCGCGTGTCGACGTGACCCTGACCACCCACAGCACCGGCGGGCTGACCGAACTCGACGTCGAACTCGCCCGGTTCATGGACGCGACGGCTCTGGCCACCGGCCACACCAGCATGGACTGACGCGCCGGCGGGCGGTCAGCGCGGCCCCATGCGGATGGCACCGTCCAGGCGGATGGTCTCGCCGTTCAGCATCGGGTTGTCGGCGATCGCAAGCACCAGCCGTGCGTATTCGTCCGGCGTGCCGAAGCGCGACGGGAACGGCACCTGGGCGGCCAGGCTGTCCTGCACGTCCTGCGGCATGCCCAGCAGCATCGGCGTGCCGAACAGGCCCGGTGCGATGGTGCAGACCCGGATGCCGATGCGGGCGAACTCGCGGGCCGCCACGATGGTCAGAGAGTGCACGGCACCCTTCGACGCCGCATAGGCGGCCTGCCCGATCTGGCCCTCGAAGGCGGCGACGCTGGCGGTCGAGACGATCACGCCGCGTTGGCCTTCGGCGTCCGGGTCGAGCCCGGCCATGTCGGCCGCGGCCAGCCGCATGAGGTTGAAGCTGCCGATCAGGTTGATATCGATCACCCGGCGGAAGTTCTCCAGCGGCATCGGCCCGGTCTTGCCGACGATCCGCTCGGCCGGCGCGATGCCGGCGCAGTTCACCAGGACCCGGGCCGCACCGTGGACTTCTCGGGCTCGTGCCACTGCCGCTTCCGCGGAGTCCGACGAGGTCACGTCGCAGGCCAGCGCGAGGCCGCCGATCTCATCCGCGACCGCTTGTGCCCGGGCTTCGTCGACGTCGAGCAAGGCAACTTTGGCACCGCGTGCCGCCAGCGCCCGCGCCGTCCCGGCACCCAATCCGCCGCCACCGCCAGTAACCAATGCGGCCTGACCCTGGAGATCCATGGTCGCCTCCTCTCGTCTAATTGCGTTGCGCCGTTCGCCGACGGTTCACCGCGTGATACCAGATCATCCACGAACCGACGAGCCGCTGAGGGGCAACAGACATGGCGCGTGCGCACGCAATACCGAAGGCGGCCAAGGTGCTGGGCGTGGCGGGAACTGCGCCGCTCGTTCTGGGCGCGTTCGGATTCTGGCTGCTGCCCCTGGACGTCGCGGCGCACGCTCTCGATGCCCAGGTGTTCTACGGCGTCACCGCGCTCACATTCCTCGGCGCGGTGCATTGGGGAGCGGCGATCGTCGACCAAACGACTCCCGACCGGCTGTGGCACCGGCTCGGCTGGGGCATGCTCCCCGGTTTGATTGCATGGGTGGCGGCACTGATGACGGCCGTACCGATGCTGGTGACGCTGATGGCCGGCATCGGCGTCAGCCATCTGATGGATCTCAGGGCCCGGGACCGCGGCGAGCTGCCGGTCTGGTACCTGGCGTTGCGCCGCTGGACCAACGCGGTTGCCGTGTTGTCGCTGGGCGCGTCGCTGCTGCGTCTGGTCTAGCGGTCAGGGAACCGGCCAGGGAACGGCGATGCACAGCAGCATGTCGACCGTTCGGCCGTCACCGGCCATCGGGAACAGCGCCCGGTGGAGAATAATATCGCCGAACCGTTCATGGGGTGCTCCGCCGATCCAGAACGTCGGTACCGCCGATTCAACCGTCTGGTCGAAAGTCCCCAGAACAAACGCCGAGTGAACCCGCCCGAAAGCATCGTTCGCCCGCTTGCCCGTGGCGTCTTTCCCGACGAGCGCAACGTTGCCGGTGCCGACGACCCGGTAGAGATAGTCGTAGGTTCCGTCCGCCTCGCGCAGCACGTCCATGAAGAACATCCACGGCATGGCGGCAGTGTCGATATCCAATGGATCCAGGTGCTGCCGTCCAGGCAAGGCTCCGGGCTCGGGAACGATCGACTGCCAATACCGGTATAGGGCGACGACCGGCGATTCCGCGGGAAACGTGTCGACCTGTACCTGGTCGGCGTGAGGCAGTCGGAAGTCGGCACCGGTATGTCTGTTCGTCACGATCACCGATACCCATCCAGGAGCCGAGCGGCCCGATGACAGGGAACGCTCACTGTCCTAACGATATCCGGGACATCGCCGGATACCAAGCAAGCGATGCGTCGGCGTTGCGTTGCCGGAGGGCCCGGCGATAAGTATCAGTACAGTCTTCTAGACGTGTATGGTCGCCGAGAATGCGCTTCCGACGGCACGGCAATCAGGATTTGCGGGTCGTCGGAGATCCTGGCCGCCCGGTGCGAGTGCCGCGATCGGCCCGAACCTGCGCCGTGATGGCGAACACGCACTGAACCGGGAGGCAATGATCCGGGCATGACCGGCGGCGACGCAGCATCCCATCGCACCCGATACGATCGAATCGTATCGGCGATCGAGCAGGCCCGCGCCGAAGCGTCCGATCGGCTCACCCGCTTTCATCGCTCGGCGATCGCCAAGGTGCGCCCGGACGCCGACCTGCTGAAGCTTGCCGGGCACGAGTCGAGCACGCTGGGTGTCTGGTACGCCGAGCGCAAGGATGCCCAGCCGCTCGATCAGCCGGCGTTCGAAACCCTGGTCGCCTTGCATGAAGCGTTGTTGAACCACATCGCGCTGCTGGCGGGACGGGCGTGGAAGGATGCGAAGGTACCGGTGGAGGAATACGACGCGCTGCTCGAAAAGGTGCAGGCCTTCGACGAGTTGGCCGGCCGGTTGGTCCGGGCGTTCCAGGCGGCGATCAGCGATCTCGATCCGCTGACCGGCGCCCAGACCCGCCAGGTGATGCTGCGGGACCTCAAGCGCGAGGTTCAGCGCGCCCGCCGCTCCGGCACCCCAGGGTGCCTGGCGATTGCCGACATCGACCGGTTCAAGTCGATCAACGATGGCCATGGCCACGCCGTCGGTGATTCGGTGCTGGCGGCGGTGTCGGGCTTGCTGATCGAGAGCCTGCGGCCCTACGACTCGGTCTACCGCTACGGCGGTGAGGAATTCCTGCTGTGCCTGCCTGAAACAGGTCCGGAAGAGGCGCGGCGGGTCCTTGACCGGGTTCGGGAGCGGATTGCCGGACACCCGGTCATGATCGACGGCGGCAAGAACCTCGTCGTGACGATCTCGTTCGGCCTGACGCTGATGACCCCGCGCCGGCCGCTGGAGGAACTGATCGATCGGGCCGACAGAGCCCTGTACCTCGCCAAGGAGTCAGGACGGAACCGGGTGGAGGTTTGGCGGCCGGAGACCGGCAGCGACGGCGCCTGACCACGCCGCTGCCGCCAGCCTTTAGTATCAGATCAAGCCCACGCGCCGCCGGCCCTCATCGGATTTGAGCGAGAAGTCCGTCCCGGCCAGATCGGCGGCGGCTGTAGTGCAGAGATAAGCCACCGCCTGCGCAGCCCACTCCGGACTGATGTGATCCTCCCAGTCGAGCTGGCTGACCGGATTGATGCCCGAGGCCTTGATCGATCGCTGCATCCCGGTCGCGACGGTTCCCGGGCTCAGCCCGACAACGCGAACGCCCTTGTCTCGGTATTCCAGGTCGGCGCAGCGGGTCAGGGACAGGACGGCGGCCTTGGTCGAACAATAGTGGCTCCATCCCTCCAGCGCGCCGCTCGCGGCACCGGAGCTGATGTTGACTACCACACCGCCGCCCTGGTCCTCCATGACCGGCAGCACCGCACGCAATCCGTGATAGACACCCTTCAGGTTGACGTCGACGACGGTGCTCCAGGCTTCCGGATCCGAGTCGCCGAGCCGGGCAATCGGATCGATCAGGCCGGCGTTGTTGACGAGGATGTCGACCCGACCGAAACCCTGGCGACACCTCTCGATGGCGCCCACCACATCCCGGTATCGGCTGACGTCGCAGGCGACAGCCTCGGCGACACCGCCGGCAGCGCGTATTCCGGCGGCACCGGCTTCGGTTTCGCCGGTGGTTCGCGCGGCCAGGACTACCGATACCCCCGACCGGGCCAGCAACTGTGCAATGGCCAGGCCGATGCCCCTGCTGGCGCCGGTTACGACCGCGGTTCGCCCGTTCAGTTCCTGCATCGCTCAGTTCCTCAAACAATGGTGATCGTCCGTGCTTAGCCCGAAGGCCAGGATCGGAACACCTGTGCTCCTCCATCACGGTCGTGCGTGGATTGCATCATTCGGTCGCCGCTACGCCACAGTCACGTCCGGGCAAGTTGCCGCCGCAGGAAATCGATCGCCAGCCGGACCTTGGCGGGCAGGAAGGCCCGGCTCGGCTACAGCAGCCAGGCTCCGGTGTCGAAGGAGGTTGCGGTTGCCTGGTGGCCTGGGAACAGGTCGAGCAGGCGGCCGTCGGCGATGTCGGCGTCGATCAGCCAGTTCGCCAACAACGCTGGACCGAGTCCGTTGAGAGCGGATTCGCGCAGCGCCAGCGCACTGGAGATGACGACGTCACCGTTGACCGCGACCTCGACAATCTGCCCGTCGGGGCCGCGAAATCGCCACGCTGATCGGAATTCCGGCAGATCGAACAAGAGAAGACGGTGTTTGCTCAGGTCGGCGGGCTGGGTGAGCCGGGGCGCCCTGGCCAGGTATGCCGGGCTTGCGACGACCCGATACCGGGTGTCCATCAGCCTGGACCCGATCAGTTCACCGCTTCGGTCCGGGGCCAGGCGGATCGCCAGATCGATCCGCTCGGCGACGATGTCGAGGTTTCGATCGGTGGCGAGCAGTTCGAGCTTCAGATCCGGGAAGGCGTCGCGAAACTGGTGGATCAGCGGCACGATGCAGATCTGCGCGAAGGCGACCGACGCGGTGAGGCGCAGGGTGCCCGCCGGGCCGGCGCTGATCGCGCGCACGCTGTCCCGAGCCTGCTCGAGCTCGTTGACTACCGCTTCGGCGCGGCTGAGATAGACCGCGCCCGCTTCGGTCAGCGAGAGCGTACGCGTGGTCCTATGGAACAGCCGTACCCCAAGTTCGGCCTCGATGGCCGCAACACCGCGCGACACGGAGGACGGATCCAGGCCGCGGTGACGAGCGGCGGCGGCCAGACTGCCCAACCGGGCGACGTCGCAGAACAGTTGCAAGGTGTTCAAGTCCATTCATGCATATTGAGCATTTTTGGGGGGATCGGAAGCTCGGGAAATGATCAGTGCGCAGTAACACCCGAGAACAGCGACCATCCTTGGCGCTCCGACGCGCGTTGCAGTGATGCGTGACGGCGTACTGATGGAGTGCTTATAGTCGCACCGCTCATTGGGGTTTGCGGGAGGCGGCCGTGGCGTTTGATGCCGGACGTATGAAAGACTTGGACGGAATGTTGCGTCGGATGGGGGCGATCGCCTCGGTATTCGATGTCCGGTCCAGCACGGTTGGGAACAAGTCGTTCGCGGCGTTTCGCGACCTGATGGACGTCTACATCGACATGTGTTCCCGGGAATTGAAGCAGGGCAAGGACTACATTGAGGACGGGCTGCATCCGACGGCGGACGATGTCGAGCGGTTGAACACCGCCTTTGAGCGGGTGTTCGGCGTGCGCGCGGACCAGTTCACCGCGTCAAAGTAACTGTTGGCCGGTTCAGCGGCGGCGTGGTGTTGGACGCCGCGTCGCGGGCGACCTCGGACGTGACCCAATCGCGGAAAGCCTTGACCTTCGGCCGCTCCTGGGTGCCCTCCGGGTAGACGAGATAATAGGCCGCCTGGGTTGGCAGTTCGAGGTCGAACGGCTTGACCAGCCTGCCGGCCGCAAGGTCGTCGGCGACCAGGACGCTGCGGCCCAACGCCACGCCGAGCCCGTCGATTGCGGCTTGCAGCACCATCTCGGAGTGATTGAACGCCAGGTCGCGACGGGCCTTGATCGGCCCGGCACCGGCGGCTTCCAGCCATGTGTCCCAGTCTTCGGGAAGATCGTCGTGCAGCATGGTGTGATAGCGCAGCTCTTCCGGGCAGGTGAGCGGTGCCGGACCGTCGAGCAGGCGCGGGCTGCAGACCACGAACACCACTTCGGTCATCAGGCGCTCGGTGCGCAGGCCCCGCCAGTCGCCGCGCCCATAGCGAATGCCGACATCAACCGCGTCGGAGCCGAAATCCACCAGAACGTCGTTGATGGCTAGGCGAACCTCGATGTCCGGGTGCCCACTGGCGAACCGGCCAAGCTTCGGAACCAGCCATTTGGCGGCGAAGCTGGTGAAGGTGCTGACGGTCAACGCTCCGCTCTTATCACGCTCCCGCAGTTTGGCAGTGGCGTCGTGGATCCGGTCGAACGCTTCACGCAGAGGCGGCAGGTAGGCTTGGCCGGCATCGGTCAGCAGCAAGGCCCGGTTTTGCCGCTTGAACAGAACCATGCCCAGCCATTCCTCCAGCGACTTGATCTGGTGGCTGATGGCGGCCTGCGTCACGTGCAGTTCGCCGGCCGCCTTGGTGAAGCTCAGATGCCGGGCGGCGGCTTCGAAAGCCCGCAGTGAATTGAGGGGTGGGAGGCGCCGCATGAGGCATCGCTTTCGAATAAAAAAACCTAATGGATAGTATGAGAAACTATCGTTTGTACGCAAGCAGTGCCGATCGTAAATACACACTCAGCAAACAGGTTACGAAGGTTATCCACCTTCGGTCCTCGTAGAAAACATAAACGATTTATTAAGGAGGTTCCCATGAGCCGGATCCTGATCGCGACCGCTCGCCCGATGTTCGGGGCCTCCGCCAAGCGCGGAGCCCAGCCGTCGATCGCCGAGCGGATCTTGTTCGCCCCGCTGGCGATTCTTTCGACCTGGAGCGAGCGTCTGAAGCAGCGTTCCGCGTTGGCCGGAATGGACGACCGGATGCTGAAGGATATCGGTGTGTCTCGAACCGACGCGCTGGTCGAAATGCACAAGCCGTTCTGGGTCGCCTGACCACCAACTGACCATGACGCCTCCGTGTTGACCGGGAGGCGTCGACGCCCTCGGGCGCCGTTCAGACTCCCCGGAAGCCGAGCCAAACGGATCCCCCCTCCGTCGGCCAGCCGGGACGGCGCCCGCGCCTGCTGCATCGCCCGGTCCTCCCCCGAGGCGCTGCAGAGACTCCCTGAGACGATGACGGCCGGATCCTCGGGTCCGGCCGTTGCCGTTTATGCCCGGTGAATCGTCGCTACCCAGCCTGCCGAACCAGCATCCGGTTGATGCCGTGGAACGCCAAGAACACCTGCCTGACCTGATCGGCGAACGAGCCGGGCACTTTGGTGCCGGTGGATTCGATGGATGCGCGGATCTCACTGACTGATCGGCGTCCGTCGATTCGTGACACAATGGCAATGGTCAATGGTGGCAACGGCACGTGGTAGGCGGCGCCGTCGATGTTCGCCTTCAGCGCGCCGCCGACCTTCAGCCCCTTGGCGACGGCAGCCGGGTCCAGGCCGCGCAATACCAGCACTGTCCCGTCCGCGCCCGGGTCCGCCGGAGAGGCCGCCGGGCGTCGAGCGAAACCGGCGTACAGAATATGCTTGCTGATCGCCGTGGAAAGCCGCTCAGCCAGGGCCGCACGCTCGATCGCCGGCAAGGCCGCCGCTCTCTTCCGCAGAGCCGGGTCGCTCAGATAAGTCTCAGGCGCATAGCGAGCCGGTTCGATCCAGGCCAGCGGAGCCAGTCCGGTAGATCCCAGAAGGGTTGCCAACTCCGGAACCCGGTACGAACGGTCGCGGCGGTGCAGGAGCAGATCGTAGAGGTGAGCGTCCTTGCCCTTGCGGTGGTCGTTGACCAGTGGATTGCGGTTCAGCAGATGGGTTTCGGGCAGACCGGCAAGCAGCCGATGCGCCGCTGCCAGCCGCTCCGGATCGGGCAGGTCGTCGACCAACTGGGCCAGCGCCTCCTGCACCGGGTAGATGCCGGATCGGCCGTAAGTGCCGTACAGCATCAAGCCGAGCCCGCCGGTCGGCGCCAACTGGTCGGCCAGCGCCTGCAACCCGGCTTCTGGGCTGGCGAGATGATGCAGCACGCCGCAGCAGTCGATGTAGTCGTAGGGCCCGGGTGCCAGACGGTCGACATCCTCGATCACGCCGGTCACGAACCGCATGTTGGTCAGGCGGCGTTCGGCGGCCCTGGCTTCCGCGATCCGACGCGATGCCTTCGACAGGTCGAGATAGACCACTTCGGCGTCAGCGGCGCCGGCGGTTGCGAGATGCTGGGCCAGCATGATCGCCGCGTCGCCCGTGCCACCGCCGGCGACCAGGGCCCGGAAGGGCCGTGCAAGGTCGAGTCGGCCGTGGAAGACGTAGTGACGGATCTCGTCCAGGTCGCTCGGCGAGCCTTCGACCAGCCTCTTGTGCTCTTCCTTCGGATCGCGGTGCGGATAGGGGTAGGCTTCGTACTGCTCGCGTACGCGGTCGTCGATCGATGCCATCGGTGCTTAGAACGCCAAGTCGGGAGACGGCCGGACCACACCCACGAGGCGACCGGCCCAGTTGCGGACCGGCGTCGTCAGCGAATTGGCGAGGCGGCGCTGGGCATCGGCATCCAGGACGCCGATGTGACGGAGGATCGCGCCCATTGCAACCTGCGCCGCACGACCGTTGCCGTCGTCGACCTTCAGGCAGATGCCCAGACCCCTTTCGGTGGCGGCACCGGCGAACACGCCTTCCGCCCCGCTCTTCAGCAGGCACCTGGTGCCGGTCTCGGCCAGCAGCGCGCTGTTGAACCGATCGGTTCCGGCGATCAGCAGCGGGTGCTTCGCGCAGGACGCCACGATTCGCTTGATCGCGGCTTGCCGCGCTGCGCCCTGGCTGGACGGGTCGGCGAACTTGGCCATCGCGGTTGCCATGCCCTTCAGCGGGACACCGTAGACCGGGATACCGCAGCCGTCATAACCGGTCGGCACGCCTGACAGGTCACAGCCGCTCATCTCCGCCATCACCGCCTTGAGGCGCTTCTGCACGGGGTGATCGTCACCGATGTAGCCCTTGGTCGGCTCACCGAGATGGACCGCGGTGGTCAGCATTCCGGAATGCTTACCGGAGCAATTGTTGTGCGCTCGGGTCGGCTTGGCGCCTGATCGGATCATGGCGTGCGCCGAGGCTTCGTGGATCGGGATCTGCGGCCCGCACTCGAGATCCTCGGCCGACAGCCCCAGTCGGCCGAGCCAGGCGACCACCCGGTCGGCGTGCATCGGTTCGCCGGAATGGCTGGCACAGCACAGCGTGACTTCGGCGTCGTCGAGCTTGAACGCTTCGACAGCACCGCTCTCCAGAACCGGCAGGGCTTGGATCGGCTTGATCGCGGAGCGGCCGTAGACCAGGCGGTCGACGTCGCCCCAGGTGGCCACGGCCTTGCCGGAGGCGTCGACCACGGCGGCGATCACCCGGTGCACGCTTTCGACCATGCCGCCGCGGGTTACCTCTACGGCGATCGGGGCGTCGGGACGGCCGGCGTGCACGCGCAGGACGGAGCCGTCGGAAGCGGCGATGGGGGCGTTGTCGTTCATGGTGAAAGGTCTCCTGGAAACAGAGCGCCACCTTGCCTCGACAGACGCTGTCGGGCAAGGTCCCGCGCCATGCGTGGATACTTTGGAATTGGGGCGGAAGAGATCTCCAAGGCGATGAACGTCGCTGCGCTGATGCGGACCGCCCATGCTTTTGGCGCCAGCTTCGTGTTCTCGATCGGCAGCGTGCGCGCCGGGCATGAATGGGGCCGGGTCGACACCTCTGACGCGACCGGCAGTCTGCCCTACTATCCGTTCGACGACCCGGATGCGGTGATGTTTCCCAAGGGCTGCGAACTGGTCGGGGTGGAAATCACCGACGAAGCAGTGCCCCTGCCGAGTTTCCATCATCCACGTCGAGCCGCCTATGTGATGGGGCGCGAGCGCGGCGCGCTGTCGCCGGAACTCCTGTCGCGCTGCGACCATGTGGTGCGGATTCCGTCGCGATTCTCGATCAATCTGGCGATCGCCGGGGCGATGGTGATGTACGACCGGATGCTGTGCATGGGCCTGTTCGCACCACGGCCCCACCGGCCGGGTGGACCGGTGGAGCCGGTTCCGATGCCGCAGTTCGGCCCGCCGCTGTGGGAGAAGAAGGAACGCAAGCGCAAGGCTCGGGCGACGGCGGCAGTGCGAGACGGCCTCTAGCAGGCTGCGTCCAGTCGCAGGTCTTCTGGATTGACCGCGCGCTTCACCGCCCGCCATCCTGTTCAGGCAGGCCGGAACCGGAGGGATCGCCGTTGTCGACCGAAGAGTCAGCCGCCAGCCCGTTGGTTTTGCCGGAAGGAACAGATCCGGCCGGCATCCAGGCCGCGCTGAAGACGCTGCGCGACGGCCGGGACCGGTTCCCGGCGAGCGCCAAGGTCCGGGTCCTGCTCGCGTCGGTTCTGATCACGCTGGGACTGCTGGATGAGGCCGAAGCCGAGTTGCGGACCGCCGTTGGCTTGTCGGACGCCAACCACGAAACATCCAGGCAACTCGCGCTGGTGCTGCGCCGGATGGGGCGACTCCAGGAGGCGTTCCAGACCATGGCGACGGCTCCGCAGTCGCCGGCAACCGGTGGTTCGAACATCCTGATCGCGTGCATGCCGAAGAGTGGATCCAGCTGGTTGCGCACGATGATCAACTCGTTCGATTTCATCGACACCGAGTATCTGGCGCCCCTGCATGACCGGCGCGAACAGGAACTCGACTTCCTGATCCTTAACCGCGAGCGCCCGAATTTCTTCGTGGCCCAGCACCATGTACGGGCCAACGGTTCGACCGATTATGCCGTTGAGAATTTCAACATCGCGACGGTCGTCCTGCTGCGCAACCTGTTCGACAATCTTGTCAGCGCACGCGACCACTTCGCCGATCGCCGTCCGATCTCCCCGCAATTCTACATGGACGGGCGGTTCAAGACCTGGGACCGGGAAAGGCAGATGCTGTTCCTGGCGGATTTCTATGCCCCGTGGATCGTCAATTTCATTGCGACCTGGTGGCATTCGAAGATCAACACCTTCTGGCTGACCTACGACATCTTGAAGGACGACACCGAAACCGCGGTGCGGTGTGTGCTCGATCACGCCGGTTTCAATGTGTCATCGGACGGGCTGCGCGCCGCGGTGCACAGTGCCAACGAAGAGCAGAAGGCCAAGACCCTGTTCAATGTCGGGACATCCGGACGAGGCGAGGCGGTGTCGGCGGAGGTCCGGGCCAAAGTCCGGACGTTGTGCGCCTATTATCCGGAGATCCCATTCGACCGCATGGGACTGCTGTAGCGCACGATTTGCTCAAATGCGGATGAACGGGTTCAGAAGCCGTCCGAATCGACCGGTCAGGCGCAGTGATCCGTCGATAACCGAGAAGCACAGGCATTCGTCGTCCGGATCGGCAACCGGCCGATGATCGTCGGCGCTGGTTGCCGTTGAGACGTCGCCCCGTGCATAACGGCCGCTGTCGTCGCGGAAGGCACCGCGCAATACCAGGGTCGTTTCCACCCCGTCGTGGCTGTGCGCCGGCAGGGCGGCACCGCCGCCGGTTCGGATCAGGCTCGCGCGCACCGAACCGGCGCCGAGTGACAGCGGCAGCTCATGGATGGCGAATCCACGCCGCTTCCAGGGTAAGGCCGATAAACTCGTGCCGATGTAGTGGCGCAGCGGCTCGGGTACCCAATGGCGGGTTTCATCGTCGATCGCTGCCGCAACCTTGTCCTCGACCGGGGACGGGACCTCGTCGAGCCGAGCCAGCACCGCTGTCAGGGCGTCCGATGCCAAAGCGGTCGGCGCGAGTTGCGTCGTCAGGATACCGCCGACCGCGTCGAGCCGGGCGACCTCATGACGACAGCGAGGGCACAGCGCTAGATGGGTTGCCGTCAGTACCGAATTGGCTTCGTCGAGCGACCCGGCCGAGTACGCCAGCAGCACTTCTGGTTCGAGGTGAAACACGGGTGTCGTGTCAGTCAAGGCCGTCTATCCTCTCGCGCAGGCGCTGCATGGCTAGGCGGATTCGGGATTTGACCGTTCCCAGTGGCAGGCCACTGCGCTCGGCGATCTCTCGGTGTGACAACTCTTCAAAGTACGCACGCCGGATCAAATCGGATTGCTCGGGGGGCAAATTATCGATTGCAACGCGCATGCGCGCTTCGATCTGAGTCGACCAGACCGTCTGGTCGGCGTCCTCTGGTCGGTTGGGAATCAACGCCGGGTCGTTGGGATCGTACTCCGGCCGTCGCTCGCGGCGCAGCCGGTCGATCCGTTTGTTCCGGGTGATCGTGAAGATCCAGGTTCCGGCACCGGCCTGCCGGCGATCAAAGCTTGCGGCCTTCCGCCACACCGTCAGCATCGATTCCTGGACGACCTCCTCAGCAGTCGCCGCATCGGCGCCGAGCCGCAGCAGATACGATTTCAGGCGTGGTGCGAAATGACCGAAAAGTTCGGCAAAGGCCGCCCTGTCGCCTCGGATGGCAATGGCCTCGAGGAGATCTTCGTGGCACGCTGCGGCAGTCTCCGGGGGGCTGGGTTGCTCCATGCGGGGATGGTGGGGCAGCGATTGAGATCCCGCAACCGGCGTCTCGGAAGGCGATCGGACACCAAGATGCCATGGTGTTGCCGCATCGCTCGGATTGAATTCTTTCGCTGGGGATGTCATGCCATCTTCGGCGGGGCTCACAGGGACGGACGAGCGAGGAAACATGCGGCGGATGCGCGCGACGGCGATTGGCGTTCTGATTGGGCTCGCGTTGGCGGTGACGGGCGGTGCAGCGAGCGCACAGACGGTCATTCCCGGCGGCGAGAACGGCGACTGGAAGGCCTACACCTTTAAGAAGGGCGACGTGACCGTCTGCTACATGGCGAGCGCGCCGACCAAATCGGTTGGCGACTACTCCAAGCGCGACCCCGCCTTTGTCCTGGTCACCAATGATCCAACGACCGGCGGTCGTGGTGAGGTCAGCTTCGTGGCCGGATATCCCTACAAAGCCGAAAGCAGCGTGACCGTAGCGATCGGTGGCAGTGCCTTCGAACTGTTTACCGCCGCCGACAAGGCCTGGACCCAGGGACCGGAAGATGATCGCGAGATTGTCGCGGCGATGATCAACGACGCGGATATGACGGTGAAGGGAATGTCGGCGCGCGGGACAGAAACCACCGATACGTATTCCTTGATCGGCTTCACTGCGACAAAGAAGCTGATCGACAAGACGTGTCCGAAATAGTGAATCCTTGCGCGTTGAGCCTTGCCAACGCATGTTGAGGACGATGTCTACGGCACCCGATACCGTACCCGCAAGCGCGCCCGAGGCGCGCGCCGAACTGCTGGCATTTGCCGGCAGGCCGGTGGATGCGCGTCCGGACCTGCTTGGGCTTGAGCGCGACGCGCTCGCGGCGGTCCTGGACGGGATCGGCCTGCCGGCGTTCCGGACCGGGCAGATCTGGCATTGGCTCTATCACCGGGGGGCAACGGACTTCCAGACGATGACCACCTTGGCGAAGCCGTTGCGCGCCAGGCTCGCCGAGACGTTCCGGATTTCAAGGCCGAGCGTGGTGACCCGCCAGGACAGCATCGACGGCACGATCAAGTGGCTGCTGCGCTTTGCCGACGGCAACGAGGCCGAGGCAGTGTTCATCCCGGAGGAGGACCGCGGCACGCTGTGCGTCTCCTCGCAAGTCGGATGCACGCTGACCTGCTCGTTCTGCCACACCGGAACCCAGCGTCTGGTCCGCAACCTCACGTCGGCGGAGATCGTCGGGCAGGTGATGGTGGCGCTTGACCATCTCGGGGCCTATCCGACCGGAGGGCCGAACCGCCCGCTGACCAACATCGTCCTGATGGGCATGGGCGAGCCGCTGTACAATTTCGACAACGTCGCCTCGGCGATGCGGATCATCATGGACGGCGAGGGTGTGGCGCTGTCCAAGCGCCGGATCACACTGTCGACCTCCGGCGTGGTGCCGATGATGGCGCAATGCGGCGCCGACCTTGGTGTCAACCTGGCGATCTCGCTGCACGCTACCACTGATACGGTGCGCGACGACCTGGTGCCGATCAACCGGAAATGGCCGATCGCGGAACTGCTTGACGCTTGCCGGCGCTATCCCGGCCTGAACAACGCCCGGCGCATCACCTTCGAATACGTCATGCTGGCCGGGGTCAACGATGCACCGGCCGACGCCCGCCGGCTGGTAGCGCTGATCGAGGGCATTCCGGCAAAGATCAACCTGATCCCGTTCAACCCGTGGCCGGGCTCGAAATACGTCTGCTCGGACCCAGACACCATCGAGCGGTTCGCCCAGATCGTGCTGGCCGCCGGCTACGCGTCGCCGGTGCGTACTCCGCGCGGCCGCGACATCCTGGCGGCGTGTGGCCAGTTGAAGAGCGAAAGCGCGAAACTCACCCGCCGAGAGGCACGGTCGGTCGCGGCGGAGTGATCCTGCCGATCACCCTGTGTCGTTTTCCTTTTTGCCGGCCGTTTCGATCCAGTAACCGACGCCAATTTCCGGCGACAGCGGCGACAGGCCATTTAGCACGCCCTGCCGGCGGGCCTGCAGCAGCAGGCGCCCGATCGGTTGGAACAGGGTTTCGCCACCGCCTTCGGGCGGCGGCTGCAATTGGATGCGCACGCTGCGCGGTTCGGTGAAGCGGGTGCGTTCCAGCATGCGGCGCACCGATTCCTCGGCGTGCGCCTGATCGAGCCCGCGCAGATCCAGTTCGTATTCGGCATCGGCCTCGGACAGGCGGCGCAACAGGCGGTCCGGATCCATGCTAGTCTCCCGCTGACGGTCGGTGTGAGGTAGCGTGGTGATGCCGTCATCACAAGGTGCTTGTGGGTAGCGGTTCGTATTGAATCGACACGACCAACACCCTATCTTTGTATGGAATTCCGACGGTGTCGGCACAGCAAGAGGTTCGCAATGGATTCCAATCGCAAATACATGAGCCGGGCCGATGCCGACGTCGCCCAGTACGATGTCGGCCTGCGCCAGTACATGCTTGGCGTATACAATCACATGGTGTCGGCCTTGGTCTTCACCGGCATTGTCGCCTACGCGACGACGGTGCTGGCGGTGCAGGACGGCGCGATGACTGGCTTCGGCCAGGCAATTTACGCTTCGCCGCTGAAGTGGGTTGTGATGCTGGCACCGCTTGGCATGGTGTTCCTGTTGTCGGCGCGCATCCGCTCGATGTCCTTGGGCAGCGCCCGGATCTCGTTCTACGTGTTCGCGGCGCTGATGGGCCTGTCCCTGTCCTCGATCTTTCTGGTCTTTACCGGTGAGAGCGTGGTGCGGGTGTTCTTCATCACCGCGGCGGCGTTCGGCGGATTGAGCCTGTACGGCTACACCACCAAGAAGGACCTGTCGGGCTTCGGATCGTTCCTGATCATGGGCCTGTTCGGCATCATCATCGCGTCGATCGTGAACATCTTCCTGGCGTCGTCGGCGCTGCAGTTCGCGATCTCGGTGATCGGGGTGTTGGTCTTCGCCGGCCTGACCGCCTACGACACCCAGCGCATCAAGGAGATGTACAACGAGATCGACGCCTCTGACATCGCCGGCAAGAAGGCGATCATGGGTGCGCTGTCGCTGTACCTGAACTTCATCAACATGTTCATGCTGCTGCTGCAACTGTTCGGCAATCGCGAGTAGCGCGGCCAACATCAATCACGCTCAGGGCCCCGCCGGGAAACCGGCGGGGCCTTTTGCATTCTCCCCACTGTCGCGCCCGCACGCTTTCGGCTGACTTGATCCCTTCAAGTCTTTAGAATGCCAGAGCTCAGGGTGGGGATCGGGCGAGGGTGTCGCATGTCGAAGAGTCTGTACGAGGTTCATACGCTGAAGGGGGGGCAATGGGTCATCGACTCAACCTATCCCGACCGCGAAGCCTCGATGGAGGTCGCCAAGGCGCTGCATGGCGAGAAACGCTTCGACGGCATCAAGGTGATCAAGGATACCTTTGACGCCAAGAGCGGGCAGGGGAAGGAAATCGTCGTCTACGACACCTCCAAGGCGCCCCGCGAGAAGGCACCCCCACCGCAATCGCCAGCCGCCAAGACGGCAGAAGCATCGGCTGCGGCCGCGAGCGCGGCTCCGTCGCCTGCCGCCGGTCGAGCGCCGGCGAAGAAGGCGAAGAATCAAGACGTCTCGGTCGCCATCAAGGCGGTGCTGTGGCTGACGCTGATCCTGGTCGGTGGTCTGGGAGTGCTGTTCCTGATCACCAAGGCCGGCGATCTGATGGGCAAGGGATTCTGACGCCGGGCGTCGGATGATGTGGTCAGCCAGATTTATGGCCAGGAAGCATCGACCTGTTTCATGCCGGCTTGCTCGAAATAGGTGTCGTAGTCGGTCGGAGGGCCGGCAAGGGCGTGTATCAGTCGTATCAGGCTGTATTGCGTGCTCGGTATCGCGATTGGCGGGTTCCAGTCCCGCGGCATCGGCAGCAGGCAGCGGTTGCGGTCAACCGACACCACGATCTCCCGAAACGACAGCCTGCCCTCGATGAAGATGTCGAGATAGCGTGTCCGTGCGTTCTCTTGTGCGAACGGATGGCCGTCGGGCAGCACGTAGGATCCCTGTTCGACCATGCCATACGCCATGGTCAGCGCCAGGTCGGGCTTGTAGCTGAAGGCAACGAGATGCTCGTCGGCGTCGAGACGGTCACGGCCGCCTTCGGCACCGGCGACCTCGATGATGCGGTGCCGGTACGTGGGGCGAAACAGGATCGTCCAGTCTTCGATCCCGCTGCCGGCAATGGTTCCCAGAAAGTCACGCAGGTTCATGACGCCGACCTGATATCACGTCGACTCCAGGCGGCGGTCGTGCGGGTCGCGCTTTGGCCATTCCGGAACCGACTTGCCCGTGACCTCCTGCAGAATGGTGCGGGCGTTCTCGATGATCATGCGGGATTTCGCCGAGATCCGGGGGTTGTCTTCGATGGCAGCCACGACTTCCGGCTGCGCGACAATCAGCATCAATTCATCCAGACTTTCACACAGATCGACCGAACCGGCGATGATGCGCGCGTTGCCGTCCCGTTCCTCCGGCTTACCGGCCCAGGACATGGTCCCGACCTGGCCCGGGGAGCCGCCACGGCTGTAGGACCAGAGTTCGCCGTTCGGCCGGATCTTCCACGGCCCGGAAGTATAGCGTGGCACTGCGGCCCTCCTTTACTCGACCGGTGGAATGGTACCGAGCGCCCCTGCGGTTAACAATCGGAACTCTGCCCGAGAGCGCTGTCGCGCCCACGTTATCATGATTCCTAAAACCCTCGACGTTTGTTACCATGGGACTTGATGCAAGGAGGGGAAGCTCTTGGTTCGACTGATTTTGGTTATGGCGCTAGCGACGTTATTGAGCGGCTGCGGCGCCGACACGCTGCTGCAGTCGTCTGACGCGCGGCGGGCGGAGATTGAAGCGGCCGTAACCGATGTGCTGGAGGCCGAAAAGGGCTGGCAGACACAGTTCATCGAGCGGCGCACCGAAACCATGATGGCCGAGCAGAAGGAGACTGCCGCGCGCACGCAGGAGATTGCCGCGCGCATGAAGACCATCGAGGATCGCCTCGACGACATCGCCCGCAAGGTTCCATCGATCGCCGATCCGGGGTTCGGCCGGAGCCGGCCTACAGCCGCGCTATCGGCTCCGGCACCCGTTGTCGACTCCGCGGAGATGGTGGCACTCAGACGCGATCTGGACGCGATGACCGGCGCGGTCGCCCAACTGCTGACGCAGCGTGCGGGGTCGGACGCCGAAGTCCGTGCCCGGTTCGAGCGGCTTGAACTGCGCACCAGCGCTCTGGCGTGGCCTGAGTCGCATGGCAGTCCCGGCGTGCATCTCGCATCTTACAAGACCCACGAAGCGGCACTCGGCGGCTGGGAGGTTCTGCAGTCCCGCTATCGGAATGCGTTCGGCTCGGAACCGCCGACCTTTATTGAGGTGGAAACGGTGGCCGGTCGCTTCGTTCGGTTGTTTGCCGGCGTGGGGTTGAGCGATCGAGAACTGCTCGCCATCCGGGACAAGGTTCGCCAAGGTGGTGATTACGCGATGATCCTGCCGCTGCCGTCGGTGCCCGAGAGCTGACGTTCGATCAGCTCCGGGACTTTCGGCCTACTGGCGGGTGGCAAACGGAATCGTTCCATCGATGTCCTCTTGCACGGCGGCAAGCGGGAATATGATGCTGACGGTCGTGCCCTGGCCGGTCTCGCTCTGGATATCAATCACGCCGCCATGCAGGTCCATGAAACGACGCACCAGCGGCAGACCGAGCCCGGCGCCCTCATAGCTGCGACCGAGGCCGGAGTGTAGCTGTGAGAACGGTTCGAACGCTGACGAAATGTTCTCGGCCGGCATACCGATCCCGTGATCGATCACTTTGAGGCCAGTCCCAAGCGCGGTCTCCAGGAATTCGATGATCACTTCAGAATCCGGATTGGAGAATTTCACCGCATTGCCGACGACGTTGAGAACGACCTGCCGAAGACGCTGCGCGTCGGCGTGGATCGGTGGCGCGTTGAATGGAACATCGTTGCGCAGGGTGATGTTGGCCTCGTTGGCGCGTTGGCGCAGCAGTCGAATGCAACTGTCGACCATGCCGTGTGCGCCGATTGCTTGGATATCGATGTCGATCTTGCCGGCCTCGACCCGCGTGATGTCGAGGATGTCGTTGATCACACCCAGCAAATGCTCGCCGCTCTGCCGGATGTCCCGTGCGTAACCCGCATAACGCGCGCTCAGCGGACCAAATCGTTCCTCGGCCATCAGGTCGGAAAAGCCGATGACGGGGTGTTGTCACGTTAACTCGTCGAGTTAGCAAGTTGGCATGCCGGTCGTTGATCAAGCGGCATGTGCCGCGGATTTCCAAGCTTCGAACGCTTCGAGCCGATGGTAGCGAATGGTGAGGGCGGAACGACGGCGGGCTGGGACAGAGTAACGATTGCGGGTTGCGGATTGCATAGACACGAAGCGTTGTAATCCACCCGGTGATCGGAAGCCTTGCATCACCCGCTCTCGTTTTCGGAAGGGCAAGTGGCTGTTCTCGGCGCGGTTATTGAGCCCCTTGTGTGACCAATGATCAAGGCCAGGCGCGACCTCGCGCTTGGCGGCCCCATATGAGCGCAGTTTGTCCGTAATGATCCTTTTGGGCACGAAGCCCCAACGTTTCATCAGCTTGATCAAAAGCCGCTTTGCAGCGCGCTTGTCTCGCTTCGATTGTAAGATTTCCTCAAGAACGACACCGTGTTGGTCGACGGCGCGCCACAGCCAGTATGACCGGCCCGCGATCTTCACGACGACTTCGTCCAGATGCCAAACATCACCAGGGCGAGGCTGCCGTCGCCGCAGAACGTGGGCGATCCGGGGACCGAACTTGACGGTCCAGCGCCGGATCGTCTCATACGAAACGTCCACACCACGTTCCAGCATAAGCTCCTCGACCTCGCGCAGGCTCAAGTTGAACCGGGCGTAGAGCCAGACAACATGAGAAATGATCTGAGGCGGAAAGCGGTGGCGCTTGTAGCTGATTTTCTCTGTTTGCATCGACACCGCCTACGCCCGGATCATTGAACCCGCAACCTCAGGCACGTTAACGTGACAACACCGGTATAGTCGTCGTTCACTCCGAAGGCGGCGCTGGCATAGCGAGTGGCGATCGCATGGTCGACCAGCAGCAACGGGATCGACAATCCGAGGCTTAGCTGAGCGATCTCCGACCAGCTCATCGCCCGGAACGAATCTCGCAGCCAGATCGCGCGCAAGGCGATCAGGATGTGGATGGTCAAGGCGCCGTACAGCAGGCTGGTGCCGATCGGGTTGCGCCAGACCTGCACGAACGGCTCTCGGAAGTACGCCAGCGCTTCGAGCGACCAGATGCCGGCGGCATGGTTCAGCAGATGCGACAGCACATAGCTGAACAGAATCAGGCCCGAGGTCGTGCGCAACCGTGCGACGACGTTTCCCGTCGATGCGGTTCGTGCAGTGCCTGGATGATCGACGGTGGTTGCCATAATCGCTCCACAATATCGAAGATACTACCGCAATCACTTGAAAATCGTGGGGAAATTGGTACACCACGCACCGCCGACTTAGGCATGGCTTTCATTTACAAATGGTCGCATCGGACATGACGAACGCCCTATCGGTGCGTGGTCTGGTCAAACGCTTCGGGTCGAAGACCGCGGTCGACGACCTCAGCTTTGAGGTTGCCACCGGCGAGGTCCTCGGCTTCCTCGGCCCGAACGGCGCCGGAAAGTCCACGACAATGAAGATGATCTGCGGATTTCTCGCGCCGACCGTCGGCACGGCGGTGATCTGTGGGCACGACGTGCTGGAGAATCCGATCGCCGCGAAGCGCAGCTTCGGCTATCTGCCGGAAGGGGCGCCGGCCTATCCGGACATGACGACGATCGGGTTCCTCGACTTCATCGCCGGCATCCGTAGGTACAATGGCGCCGAGCGCCGGGAACGTGTGACGGAAGCGATTGCCAAGACCCGGTTGGAGGAGGTCATCCACCAGCCGATCGAGACCCTGTCGAAGGGCTTCAAGCGCCGAGTCGGCCTGGCCCAGGCACTGCTGCACGATCCGGCGGTGCTGATCCTGGACGAGCCGACCGACGGCCTGGATCCGAACCAAAAATTCGAAGTGCGCAAGCTAATCAAGGCGATGGCGGCGACCAAGGCGATCGTGATCTCGACTCACATCCTGGAAGAGGTCGACGCGGTGTGCTCGCGCGCCATGATCATCGCGCGCGGCCGGATCCTGGCCGACGACACGCCGGAAGGTCTGCGCGGCCTGTCGGCCAGCCGGAACCTGGACGACGTGTTCCGCGAGGTGACTGCCGATGCGTAACGTCGGGCTGATCATGCGCCGCGAGCTGCGCGGCTACTTCGCCACGCCGCTCGCCTACATCTTCATCGTGATCTTCCTGGCGTTGGCCGGGGCGCTGACCTTCTTCGTGGGTGGTCTGCTGCAGCGCGGCCAAGCCGATCTGCAGCCATTCTTTACGTTCCATCCGTGGCTGTACCTGTTCCTGGTGCCGGCGCTGTCGATGCGGCTGTGGGCCGAGGAGCGGCGGACCGGCACGATCGAGCTGTTCCTGACCCTGCCGATCACGATGAGCGAGGCGGTGATCGCCAAGTTCCTGGCGGCCTGGGCGTTTACCGCGATCGCGGTGACCTTGACCTTCCCGCTGTGGATTACGGTCAATCTGCTGGGCAATCCCGACAATGGGGTGATCCTGGCGTCCTATGTCGGCAGCCTGCTGATGGCCGGAGCATTCCTGGCGGTCGGATCGATGATCTCGGCGACCACCAAGAATCAGGTCATCGCCTTCGTGGTGACGACCGCCGTGCTGTTCGTGTTCGCGCTCGCCGGGTCGGACGCGGTGCTGGAGGCGTTCCGGGGGTGGGCACCCGCGATCGTCGTCGATCTGGTCGCCGGCTTCGGGTTCCTCACGCACTTCCAGTCGATCGCCCGCGGAGTCATCGACTTGCGCGATGCGATCTTCTTCGGTTCGGTCATCGTCTTGGCGCTGTTCGCCAACGCGCTGATCGTCGATCTCAAGAAGGCGGACTGACCATGACCACCAGTGATCTCGCCCCAACGGGTGCCGGCACTGCGCGGCGTGACCCGGCGCGCCTGACCGCGATCGCCCTGGCCCTGCTGGCCGTCCTGTTCGTGGCGGTCAACGTCCTGGTGTCGTTCACGCTTACGACCAAGCGCCTGGATCTGACGTCCGACAAACTCTATTCGCTGTCGCCGGCCACCCAGCGGGTGCTCGACGGCATTGTCGAACCGGTCACGCTGCGGCTGTTCTACTCCAAACAGCTCGGCACCAAGGTCCCGTCCTACGGGGTGTACGGCGAGCGCGTTCAGGATGTGCTGCGCGAGTACGCCAACCGGTCCGGCGGCAAGGTGATCCTGGAGATCTACGACCCGACGCCGTTCACCTCGGTGGAAGACCGTGCGGTGTCGTACGGTTTGCAGCAGATCCCGCTGGAGGGGACCGACGGCACGGTGTTCTTCGGCCTCGCCGGCAGCAACATGACCGACGATGTCGAGACCATCCCGTTCCTGCAGCCGGATCGCGAGGCGTTCCTCGAGTACGACCTGACCAAGATGATCCATTCGCTGTCCAAGGGCTGGATCGGCAAGGTCGGGATTCTCGGGTCGATGAAGCTCGACGGCGAAGTGCGGATGGGCCAGATGGGCCGGCCGGAACAGACTCCGCCGATGGTCGTCGCCGAGCGCATCAAGGAGATCCTGGAGGTTAAGACCCTCGACAGCGACATCCAGAAGATCCCGGACGACATCACGATCCTGCTGATCGCCCAACCGAATAACCTGTCGCCGCGCACCCTGTTCGCGATCGACCAGTACATCCTGGGCGGTGGCAAGGCCGCGATCTTCGTCGACCCGTTTGCCGAGTCGCAGGCCGGAGCGATGACCGGCGGTCCGATGGGCAACGTGCCGTCCAGCACGCTGCAGCCGCTCTTCGACGCCTGGGGACTGGAGATGCCGACCGACAAGGTGGTGGGCGACCGGTTCGGTGCCCGACGGGTCGGCGCGCGCGACGGACGCAGCTTCATCACCTATGTGCCCTGGTTGCTGCTGCGCGGACCGAACCTGGAGCGCAATTCGCCGATCACCGCACAAATCGACGGCTTGGCGGTGGCCAGCGCCGGCTATCTCAAGGCGAAAGACGGCGCGTCGATCAAGCTCGACCCGCTGGTCCGATCAAGCCCCGGGTCGATGCTGATCGACGTCAAGGAGCTCCTGGGGCCGATGCCGGAACCGGAGAAGCTGCTGCGCAACTATGTAGCCGGGCCGGAGCGATTCACGATCGCGGCCATGGTGACCGGTAACGTCAAGACTGGTTTTCCGGAGGGCCGGCCGGCGCTGGCCGAGGGGCAGGACGACGATCCGACTGCGACGTTCGACACCGTGCTGACCGAGTCGAAGCAGCCAATCGAGGCGCTCGTGGTTGCCGACACGGACGTCCTGACCGACCGCTTCTGGGTCCAGTTCCGCGAGTTCTATGGCCGTCGGGTGGCGGTGCCGGGGGCCGGCAACGGCGACTTCGTCGCCAATGCCCTCGATGCCCTGACCGGTTCGTCGGCCCTGCTGGACCTGCGCGGTCAGGGGTCGTCCTATCGGCCGTTCGAGGTGATCGAGCAGATCAAGCGCGAGGCCGACCGCAAGTACCAGGCCAAGGAACAGGAATTGCGGGAAACGCTCACCGAGACCCAGAAGAAGCTGGACGCCTTGCGGAACCGGCAGGCCGGGACCGGTGGCCCGGTGGCACTGAGCGAGGATGAACGTCGGCAGGTGCAGGAATACCAACGGCAAATCCTGCGGGTTCGATCGGAACTGCGTGGGGTTCAGCGTTCGCTCCGCGAGGATGTGGAACGGCTGGAAAGCAAGGTGCTGTTCGCCAACATTGCGCTGATGCCGATCCTGGTGGCGCTGTTTGCCATCCTGTTGGCGGTGTGGCGGGTCCGTCGGCGCGCGCGCCGCACCATGGTTGAAGCGTGAGGAGCGGACGATGATCAGACGACGCACTGTCATCCTGCTTGGCGCGGCGGCCCTTGCGGCAACCCTCGGTGCGACCGTGGCGGTGATCGACCGCACCGCCGAGACCCGCACTGGCGTCGATGCCGTGCGGCCATACCCGACGCTCGAAGCGCGGGCTGGCGATGTCAGCCAGATCGAGGTGATCCGTGCCGATACGCCGATAACCCTGACCCGCACGGATGCCGGATGGATCCTCGCGGAGCGTGACGGCTATCCGGTCCGTACCGACCTGGTCCGCAAGCTGCTGTTCGATCTCGGGCAGATCGAACTGATCGAACGCAAGACCACCGACGCCGAGCGTTCGGCTCGCTTGAACCTCCGTGATGTGGCGCAGAAGGGCTCGAAAGCCTCGCGGATCATCGTCACCGCATCGCAGGGCGAGACACTGGTTGATTTGCATGTCGGCAAGAAGCGGGAGAGCCTGTCCGGCGGCAAGCCCATGGTTTACGTCCGGCGCAGCGCTGAAGCGCAGACGTATCTGGCCGAAGGCGAACTCGACCTGCGGGGTGGGCCGGTGCAATGGCTGCCGCGCGAGATCCTCAACATTCCGAAGAGCACCATTGTTTCGGCAACGCTTACGTCAGCTTCCGGTGAGGTCCTGAGCCTCGTGCGGGCAGGCGAGGAGTTCAGGATCGTCGACCTGCCGCCGAGCCGTAAGGTGACGCTGCAGTACTCGGTCAACAACGCGGCGACGGTAATCGACAAGCTGCTGTTCGACGATGTGCGGTCGGCAGAAGGGTTGGACTTCTCGGCGGGGCTGGGTGGCGGAGTGTTCAAGACCAAGGACGGCCTCACCATCACCCTCGACTTTGGTGCCGCTCCTGCCGGTCAGTCGAGATCTGTCGAACCTTGGTTACGGGCCGGTGTGGCAATTGCGGATGATGCGACCGATGACGCCCGGAAGCTTGGCGAGGCGGCCCGTGCGCAGACCAACGGCTGGGCCTATCGCCTGTCGTCCTATGATATGGACCGGCTTCACGCCACGCTGGAATCCCTGACCAAGCCGGCCGAAGGTTCCTGAACGGCCTGCAGCGTTGAGTGGCGGTGACGTGGGTGCTACCCGTTCACGCGGGTGGATGGAGACCGAGGCGCCATGATCGTTGTAGGGCTGAACTTCGCACACGACGCCGGCGTGTCGGTTGTCGACAATGGCCGCACGGTCGCTGTCCTGCAGCGCGAGCGGTTCACCCGAACCAAGCGCAGCGCCCTGCTGACGGCCGAGTTTGTCGAATTCGCTTTGAAAAGCGCCGGGATCGAATGGCGCGATGTCGATACCGTCGCGGTGTCAACCAGCCAGTCCTGGCCGTTCATCTTTCTGGAACCGTCGGAGTTCCGAGTGGCCGTCGATCTGGCGTCGGCAGAGCGATTCGGCTTCTCCGGTAACATGCTCGATGCCGTGCGAGAAGGTGAGCGCTGGATTCGCGCGATGGACCACAACGCGCGTGCTCGGGTACCGGGGTTCTTCCATCCGGGTGGGGCTTATACCGAGTATCTCACTGAGACAGTGCTTGGGCTGAACCTCGAGTCCTCGGTGTTCGCGAACGTCGATTGGCCGTATCAGGCTGCCTGGTGGCGCGGTGCGGTCGAGCGCAGCGATCTGGTGGCGTGGTCACGGCAGGTACCGAAGCTGCGCTCCGTGCGGCAAGGATACATGCCGGCGACTGCGACGTTGCGGGGAGTGTCGAAGCCGGCGTTGTTGGTCCCGCACCATCTGGCACACGCGGCCAACGCCTTCTACCAGTCCGACCTCGAGCGTGCGGCGATCTACACCATCGACAACGGTGAAGGCAGTTCACGGTCGCGCGGCTATCTCGGTGGGATCTACGCTTATGGCGATGGCGAACGCTTGATACCGGTCGGGCCGACCTATGCGTCACACGGCCATCTCTACCAGCGCGTCGGCGAGCGGTTGCGGCTCGGTCATTCGAGTGCGGCCGGAAAGCTGATGGGCTTGGCCCCCTATGGGCAGCCTCGGTTCTTCGATCGCGCTCTGATCGGCAGCGCCTTCGAACTGTTCGGCAGCGACTATGCACTCGGTGACAAGCGCGAACGTGGAGCGGTCATGAGGCCGCTGGAAGCGATCGTCGGCAGGCGATCACCGGGCCTGTATGACGACCCATCGGCGCCGACCCGACACAGCGTCCCCGGCGAAATGGGTGCCGACAACCTCGGATCTCTCGACGTTGATTTGGCGGCAACCGCTCAAGCCTTGTTCGAGGAAAACATGCTCGGCGAGTTGCGCGGGTTCGCCGACGGACTGCAAGCGGCCGGCCTGACGGCAGAGACGATCTGCCTGGGTGGTGGTGGTGCTCTGAACTGTCCGAGCAACAGCCGGCTGTGGCGCGAAGGTCCGTTCCGATCGGTGTTCGTGCCGCCGTGCTGCGACGACTCCGGACTGCCGTTGGGGGCGGCACTGGCGGTCAGCCATGATGTTCTGGGGATACCGCGGCAATCCCAGGCGGCGGGGCGATCGGAGGGAGCCTATCTCGGGCTGGCGTACGACGAGGCCGCGGTCGCCCGGGCGATCGATGCCGTTGGGGCTTCGGTAGTGGTGGAACGCTGCGCCGATCCGGCGCGGGCGGCTGCTGAGGACCTGTCGGCTGACCGGATCGTCGGTTGGTTCGAGGGTCGCAGCGAGGTCGGACCCCGGGCGCTCGGCCACCGCTCGATTCTGGCGGATCCAAGAGGGTCCGGTACATGGCGTCGGGTAAACCATGTGAAGCGACGGGAGTACTGGCGACCGTTTGCACCGGCGGTGCTGGAGGAGAAGGCCGGTGCATGGTTCGAGGGTGCGCCCGGAGTGTCACCGTTCATGCTGTTCACCGCGCGGGTGAAGGGCGACCATTTGCCGGCGATCACCCATGTGGACGGCTCGGCGCGGATCCAGACCGTGGATGCCTCGAGCGGCGGCTTTCGCAAGGTGATCGAGGCATTCGACGAGTTGACTGGCGTGCCGGTGGTGCTGAACACCTCGTTCAACGGTCCCGGCGAGCCGATCGTCGAGACTCCGCAGGAGGCCATCGCGTTCCTACTGTCGAGCGAGATTGATGCGGTCTATCTGGAGGGGGTCCGGATCAGCCGACGTGAGGCGACGGACGCGTGAACATCCATCGCCTCGCGCTGTTGGATCTTTTTACTCGGCCGCCTCGATCGTCACTTCCTCTGCCCGTGCGGCCCGATCGCCGTTGATTGCCAATTGGCCGTCGATCACCGAGATCTGCACTCGGTCGCCGTCTCGGATCCTGCCTTCGAGAATCCGGTTGGCCAGCGGGTTCTGCAGAGACCGCTGAATCACCCGCTTCAGAGGACGCGCGCCGTAAACCGGGTCGTATCCGGCGGCCGCCAGCCACGCCAGAGCCTCATCGTCGAGGTTCAAGGTGATGTGGCGATCGACCAGCATCCGCCGCAGGCGGCCGAGCTGGATGTCGACGATGTCCTTCATGATCTCTCGACCCAGCCGCGTGAACAGCAGGATCTCGTCGAGGCGGTTCAGGAACTCCGGCCGGAATGCCCGGCGGACGATTTCCATGACGTCGTTGCGCACCGCGTCCACCGGCTCACCGTCGGGCTGGCCGGCCAGAATGTCCGCGCCGAGGTTCGAGGTCATGATGATCAGCGCGTTCCGGAAGTCGACCGTGCGGCCCTGACCGTCGGTCAACCGGCCGTCGTCCAGCACCTGCAGCAGGATGTTGAACACATCCGGATGAGCCTTCTCGACCTCGTCGAACAGCACCACCTGATAGGGCCGGCGCCGTACCGCTTCGGTCAGCGTGCCGCCTTCCTCGTAGCCGATATAGCCCGGAGGGGCGCCGATCAACCGGGCCACCGCGTGCTTCTCCATGAACTCCGACATGTCGAGCCGGACCAGCGCCTGTTCGTCGTCGAACAGGAACTCGGCGAGCGCCTTCGTAAGCTCGGTCTTGCCGACGCCGGTCGGTCCCAGGAACAGGAACGAGCCGATCGGCCGATTCGGGTCCTGCAGGCCGGCGCGGGCGCGCCGCACCGCGTTGGCGACCGCGCCGATCGCCTCGTCCTGACCGATCACCCGCTTGTGCAGGTTGGTCTCCATGGACAGCAGCTTCTCGCGCTCGCCCGCTAGCATGCGGTCGACCGGGATGCCGGTCCATTTGGACACGACCGACGCGATGTCGTCGTCGTTCACCTCTTCCTTCAGCATGCGCTTGGACGAGGCGTCCTCGGCCTGGGCCAGGGTCTGTTCAAGCTGCGGGATGACCGAGTAAGTCAGCTCGCCGGCACGGGTCAGATCACCCTGCCGCTTGGCGACTTCCAGTTCCTGGCGGGCCTGGTCCAGCTTCTCCTTGAGCTTCTGCGAGCCGGACAGCATCTCCTTCTCGTTCTGCCAGCGCGCCGTCAGCACCGTGGCCTTCTCTTCGAGATCGACCAGTTCGGCCTCGAGCGCGGAGAGCCGTTCCCGGCTCGCCTTGTCGTCCTCTTTCTTCAGCGCCTCGCGCTCGATCTTCAGTTGGATGATCTTGCGGTCCAGTTCGTCGATCGGCTCGGGCTTGCTGTCGACCTCCATGCGCCGACGGCTGGCTGCTTCGTCCATCAGGTCGATCGCCTTGTCCGGCAGGAAGCGGTCGGTGATGTAGCGGTTCGACAGATTGGCCGCCGCCACCAACGCACCGTCGGTGATCCGAACGCCGTGATGCAGTTCGTATTTCTCCTTCAGACCGCGCAGGATCGAGATGGTCTCGATCACGCCTGGCTCGGACACGAACACCGGCTGGAACCGCCGGGCCAGGGCAGCGTCCTTCTCGATGCGCTTGCGGTACTCGTCCAGCGTCGTAGCACCGACGCAGTGCAACTCCCCGCGTGCCAGCGCTGGCTTCAGCATGTTTGAGGCGTCCATCGCACCTTCGGCGGCACCGGCGCCGACCAAGGTGTGCAACTCGTCGATGAACAGCACGGTCTCGCCATCCGAATGACCGAGCTCGTTCAGCACCGCCTTCAGCCGCTCTTCGAACTCGCCGCGGAACTTCGCACCGGCGATCAGCGCGCCGAGATCCAGTACCCGCAGTTTTTTGTTCTTGAGACCCTCAGGTACGTCGCCGTTGACGATGCGCAGCGCCAGCCCCTCGACGATGGCGGTCTTGCCGACACCAGGTTCGCCGATCAGAATCGGATTGTTCTTGGTGCGCCGCGACAAGACCTGGATGGTACGCCGGATTTCCTCGTCACGGCCGATCACCGGGTCGAGCTTGCCGGAGCGTGCGGCTTCGGTCAGGTCGCGGGTGTACTTCTTCAGCGCGTCGAAGTTGCCCTCGGCGTTGGCGGAATCGGCTGTCCGGCCCTTGCGCAGATCCTGGATGGCGTGCTCAAGCGCCTGGGGATTTACCCCGGCGTCCTTCAATGCCTTGGCCGCGTCCGTTCCGGATGCCAGCGCTATTGCCAGCAGCAACCGCTCCACCGTCACGTACTGGTCGCCGGCTTTTTCAGCGACTTCCTCGGCCTGGGTCAGGACGCGCGCCAGCTCAGGCGACATATAGACTTGGCCGGCACCGCTGCCCTCGACCTGGGGCACCTTGCCGAGCGTGGCTTCGACGGCAATGCGCGCCCGCTTGGGGTCGCCGCCGGCGGTTTCAATCAGGCTGGAGGCCAAGCCTTCCTTGTCGTCCAGGAAGACCTTCAGCAGATGGTCGACCAGCAACCGCTGGTGGCCCTGTCCCAATGCAAAGGTCTGGGCCGATTGCAGAAAGCCCTTCGACCGGTCGGACAATTTCTCGAAATTCATTTGTGTTCTCTCCGTCGAGTACCGCGTTCAGCCAGTACCGCCCGCCGCACCCCTCTCAGGCGATGTGGCAGACGTTCGAGAAGGATATCGGGAAATCGGGGGGTCGTGTTCCCTGACATCCCGAAGCGGTCCGCATTGGCACCGCCCTCCGTCACCATCGCATATGGGTGTGGCGCGAAAGCCACACAAGCGTCGATGACGCTGCGATCAGACTGTGTGGAATCGTTGACATGGAGCGGACAGAAAGGTTCTGTCGAGACATGAGCATGACTGTCGCCGGATTGCGCCGTTACCCGGTCAAAGGCCTGTCAGCGCAGGCGTTGGACACCGTCGAGTTGTCGCCGGGATGCACGATCCCGCATGACCGGCGCTTTGCGATTGCCCACGGCACCGCACCGATCGACCAGGCGTCCCCGAAGTGGCTGGCAAAGGCGCATTTCCTGCAGCTGATGAGCAATCCGCGGCTCGCTGCGCTGACGGCGGAGTATGACGAGGCGACCGAGACGCTGGCTCTCAAGCGGCATGGCCGGATGATCGCACACGGGGTGTTGTCGACTGCGAACGGACGTACAGTCATCGAACAGTTTTTTGCGGCCTATATGAAGGCCGAGTTGCGCGGCGCGCCGCGGCTGGTCGATCGTGGTGGCGAAGCCTTCACTGACGCTGACGCGCCGTTCATCTCGATCATCAACCCGGCTTCGGTGGGCGATCTGGAGCGGGTGGTCGGCAAGCCGGTCGACCCGGCCCGGTTCCGGGGAAATCTCCTGCTTGCCGCCGCGGCACCGTGGGTCGAGTTCGGATGGGTCGGTCGGCGGTTGCGGATCGGGGCGGCCGAACTGGTTGTCGAAGCGCGCATCGGCCGGTGCGCCGCGACTAACGTCGATCCGGACTCCGGGCAGCGCGATCTGACCGTGCCGCGGGATCTGCGCCGCGGCTTCGGGCACGATGATTGCGGGGTTTATGCGCGGGTGACGGTCGGCGGCCGGGTTACGCCGGGCGATACGGTGACTGTCCTCGATTGACCGACAATCCACGTCATCCATCGCTTCAATGTTCGCAGCGGTGACGGCAGACGCAGCCGCTCCGGCGTGGGGCTCCGAGGTACCCGTGGGTCAATTCCAAGGGCGATGAGGCGGTCAGTGTCATAGCAAGGTCCCATGCCGCCAGACTGCACCTTGCTCCTGTCAGGTCTTGTCAGGAGTGCGTGGAGTAGGCCGGCAGCATTCCGGTAGCTACTGACACCGTTGTGGCAACATTGTGCGGTAGAATGTGACATGCGTCGTGCGGATCGCCTGTTTCGGATCGTCGATGAACTGCGCCGCCGCCGTCGGGCGACCAGGGCGTCCGACTTGGCGTCGTTGCTGGAGGTGTCGCCCAGAACGATCTATCGCGACATGACGGACCTGATGGCGAGCGGCGTGCCAATCGAAGGGTCGGCCGGCGTTGGGTACATCTTGCGACCAGGCTACCACCTGCCGCCGTTGATGTTCGATGCGGACGAGATAGAGGCGTTGACGCTCGGTCTGCGGATCGTCCAGAGCTGGACGGATCCAGCGATGGCCGAGGCGGCCGGACGAGCGATCGACCGGGTTCGGGCGGCGGTGCCGGATGAATTGGAGCGCCGGATTGGCGACTTGGCGTTGTTCGCCCCGCCCCGGCAGCACATCGGCGCCGAGTACCGCATCGATACCGGACCGTACCGTCGGGCCATCCGCGACCGGCGAATACTGGAACTGCTGTACGAGGATGAGAACGGACGGCGGTCCGAACGCCGGGTCCGGCCACTCGGGTTGCTGTTCTACGGGCCGAAATGGCTGCTCGCGGCGTGGTGCGAATTGCGAACCGACTTCCGCTCCTTCCGGTTGGACCGGGTGGCGGCGCTGCAAACGCTCGACGAGCGGTTCCGGCCGGAGCCCGGCCGGACGCTCGTCGAGTTTTTCGATCGCTGGATCGAGTAGTCCGTCAGCTTGCGGCGACAGACCCTTCGTCATCATTCACCGCCGACGGCGCGAGGCTGTCTTCGGACTTGTCGGCAGCTTCGGCCTTTGGCGTCGCTTTGCGCCGACGCGGCTTGCGGATCGGCTCGACGTCTGCGCTCGGCGCCGGCTCGACGGCTTCCTCGACTGCAGTGGCAATCGGAGCAGCGGCCAAATCCTTCGACGAAGCTGGCGCAGCGGTTGCCCGCGGAGCCCGTGACGGGGTCAGACGAAGTGTCCGACGGATCCCATCCTCTTCAGGCTCGGCGCGCTGCGGCTCGGCCGCCGGGCTTACCGCTGCCACCGGTTCGACAGGAACCAATTTCGGCTGCACGGCCGTTGGCTGAGGCGCCGGGATCACCGGCAGTTCAGCCTGGGACGGAGATGCTGCTTCGGCAGGTTGCGGCTGAGGAACTGGCGTTGCCTCCGGACGATCACCCCGCGGGGTGACATCGCTCTCGGCGCGCGGAGGGCGCCGGTCGCCGCGATCCCGATCTCCGGCATTGCGATCATTCCGGTCGCGATCGCCACCGTTGCGCTCGCCACCGTTACGATCCCCGCCGTTACGATCCCCGGCATTACGGTCACGGTCACCCCGATCGCCGCGTTCCCGGTTGAACCGGTCGCCACGATCGCGGTTGTTCCCGTCGCCACCGCGGTTGTTTCCGTCGCTACCGCGGTCGGTCTCGGCACGCTGGCGGTCGCCACGATCGCGATCGGAGGAATCGTCGCCGTTGCGATCATTCCTGTCGTCGCCACCGCTATCGCGATCGTCGTCGTCCTGATCCCAGTCGCGGGATCCGCCGTTCTGGTTCGGTTGCTGGCCCCGGTTCTCACCGCCCTGTGCGTCCTGGAAGACGCTCAGGATGCGGTAATAGTGCTCGGCGTGCTGGAAGTAGCTCTCGGCCAGTACCCGATCCCCGGACGCGGCAGCGTCACGCGCCAAGTTCAAGTATTTCTCATGAACCTGAGTGGCGTTGCCGCGGATCCGGACGTCGGGACCGTTGCTGTCGAAGGTTTGGTTGCGGTTCGGCGTGTTCGATCGGCGATGATTGCCGCGACCGCGTCCACGCTTCTGGTGTGGCCCTTGTCTCATTCCTTCTCGCGAGTCCTATTGTCGTGGAACGAACCCATCGTCCGTTCCCGTCACTCGTAACCCTGTGTTGCAAGCGGCCCACACCATGGCAGGCGGTTTGCAAGATCGATGGTCCGTCGAGTGAGTGGCCGCACCGGGCCCGCTGGCCTGCGATGCATAAGAAAACAGTAGACCGAATTCCGACCTATTCCAAGCATAAATGACGTAGGTCTAGGCCGCCATCACCAGTGTCATTCCATTTCAGAACCAAAGCACGCTCGATATTTCCCAAGTCCTTGCGCACTTCCTGGACGGCAAAGCCAACACCAATCATCAGCGTCTCAACAGCGCTGCGCTGTCCGGCACCGAGTTCCAGGATCGCGATCCCTTGTGGCGCCATCAAGCGTGGCAGCACACCGGCCAAGCTGTCGTATGCCTCAAGCCCGTCCGCACCGCCCGACAGGGCGTCCCGTGGGTCGAATTGGACGACCTCCGGAGCCAGCGCACTCAGCGTCGCTTCTTCTATATAGGGCGGGTTCGACAGAATCAGATCCCCCCGGTCCTGCGGCAGTTCGTCCCAATCGATCGTCTGGAACTCGGCGCGAGCGGACAGTTCATTACGCACGGCATTCGTCCGGGCGATCTCGACCGCGCCCTTTGACTTATCGATCCCGAGGCCGGTTGCGGCCGGAAAGGCGGAGAGGGCGGCCAGCAGCAGGCACCCTGTTCCGGTACCGAGGTCGATGATTCGGTTCGGCGGTTCCCGGTCGGCGAACGCGGCGATCGCCGCCTCGATCAGGGTTTCGGTATCGGGGCGGGGATCCAGGGTATCCGGTCCGACGATCAGGTCGAGCGTCCAGAAGGCCCGACGTCCAAGGATTCGCGATACCGGCTCGCGAGTCAGCCGGCGCGCCAGAAGGTCCTCGAAGCAGGCAAGCTGAGCCGGCGTGACCGGGCCGGACTCATGCGGCCAGATCTCGCGCTGCATCGCCTCGCCCAGGAGAAGTCGGGCATCGATCCGAGCACTCTCCACACCGGAAGCACGCAGACGGATGGATGCGTCGCGCAGCAGATCGGCCACGCTGGTCACGTCAGCGTCGCCAGCCGTTCGGCCTCGTCCTCGGCGATCAGGGCATCGACGATCTCGTCGAGCGCTTCGCCGGACATGACCTTGTCGATCTTGTAGAGCGTCAGGTTGATCCGGTGGTCGGTGACCCGGCCCTGCGGGAAGTTGTAGGTGCGGATCCGCTCCGACCGGTCGCCCGAGCCGATTTGGCTTTTGCGGTCGGCGGCGCGCTCGCTGTCACGCCGGGTGCGCTCTTGGTCGAACAGCCGGGCTCGCAGGATCTTCATCGCCTTGGCGCGGTTCTTGTGCTGGGACTTCTCGTCCTGCTGGGTGACGACTACGCCGGTTGGAAGGTGTGTGATGCGCACCGCGCTGTCGGTGGTGTTGACGTGCTGGCCGCCGGCGCCGCTGGAGCGGTAGACATCGATCCGAAGGTCCTTGTCGTCGATCGCGACGTCCACCTCCTCGGCTTCGGGTAGCACGGCGACCGTGGCGGCGGAGGTGTGGATCCGTCCCTGGGACTCGGTTGCCGGCACACGCTGGACGCGGTGGACGCCGGACTCGAACTTCAAATGAGCAAATACCGACTGTCCGCTGATCGTGGCGATGGCTTCCTTGTAGCCGCCGATTTCGTTCTCGGAGACCTCCATGACCTCGAAACGCCAGCCGCGGCCCTGGGCATAACGCTGGTACATGGCGAACAGATCGGCGGCGAACAGGGCCGCCTCGTCGCCGCCGGTCCCGGCCCGGACTTCGAGAATGGCGTTGCGGGCGTCGGCCTCGTCGCGCGGCAGCAGGTGGAGCATCATGGCCCGCTCGAGGTCGGGCAGCTTGGCTTCGATGGCGGCGGCCTCCTCCTCGGCCAGTTCCCGCATCTCGCCATCGGACTCCTCGGCCAGGGCCTGGGCGTCGGCCAACTCGGCTCGGGTCCGGCGCAGCAGGCCTACGGTCTCGACGACCGGTGTCAACTCGGCCAACTCCTTGGACAGACGCTGGAAGTCCGACTGGACGAAGCCGTCCGGGCTTGCCAACCGGGCTTCGAGTTCCAGGGCGCGGGTCAGCACCCGGTCGAGCTTTTCGTCGAGGCTCACGTGTCGTCTCCCTTGGGCCCGCCATCCATGCCGAACACTTCGTTGATGAGCGCCCAGACGTCGTCGTCCAGTTGCCCGGCAGCGGCGCGGTGGCGCAGGGCTTCGCTGGGCGCATGCAACAGCCGTCCGGCGATCCGGCGGGCGATGGCCGCGGCTTCCGGCCCGTCGCCGGCCGCGGCCAGAGCCTGCGCCTCCACATGGGCGCGCAACCGCGCAATGTCCGGGCCTGCGTCACGCACCGACAGCAGGTGATCGAACCCGACCACCGCGCTCTCGACCAGGGCTTCGGCCTTGGCGGCCTCCGCCTCGCGCCCGGCGCGGCCCTCGTGGGTGACGCGCTCCAGGTCGGCGACGTCATAGACGTAGGCTTCGTCCAGGCGATGCACAGCCGGCTCGATGTCGCCCGGTACCGCGAGGTCGAGCAGGAATACCGGCCGCCGCCGCCGTCGACGCAGCACGGCCTGCATCATCTCCGCGGTGATAAGGTATCGGCCGATGCCAAGGCCAGCGATGACCACGTCGGCACGATCCAGGGCGGCCGCGAGATCGTCCAGGGAGCCGTGATGGGCCTCCAGTTCGGCGGCGGTGACTGCGGCACGCTTGCGAAACAGGTCGAGGACGGTCAGATCGCGGAGCCCGGCGGCGCGCAACTGGCGCGCGATCATCAGGCTCAGTTCGTCACCGCCGATGACCAGGGCAGTCCGCCCATCGAGATCACCGTGCAGGTCGTGCACCCTGGCAACCGCCGCCGTCGCGAGCGACACAGCCCCCTCGCCAATCCGGGTCTCGGTTCGGACCCGCTTGGCGATCGCGTAGGCGGCCTGCAGGATCCGATCGATCGCCGGGCCGTCGGCGTTGAGATCTTTCGACAGGCGCTGTGCCGCCTTGACCTGGCCGAGCACCTGCGGCTCCCCGACGATCTGGCTGTCGAGGGCGCTGGCGACGCGAAAGACATGGCGCACGGCGTCGTTGCCATCGTGGCGGTAGAGATACGGGATCAACTGCTCGCCACGCAGTCCGATCGGGCCGCCGAGCGCGGTGGCGACGGTCATCGGCGCCAAATCGCCGTCACGGAACACCGCCGTTACCTCCACCCGGTCGCAGGTCGACAGCACGATGGCCTCGCGGACCCCGCGAATACGTAATGTGCCGATGACGGCGGCTACTTCGGAATCATCGACATACAGCCGCTCGCGCAGGCTGTCGGGGCAGGTCCGATGGCTGACCCCGATCACGGAGATCGGCGCATTTCCGGCCGTCATGGCCGTCTCCCCGCTAACGCAGGCGGGCGAGGCTCTCCTCGATCCGGTCGAGAGGGGCCTCGTCCTGCGCCCCGGCGTCGAGGTCGCGAAGCTGCACCATGCCGCGTGCCAACTCGTCTTCGCCCAGGATCACCGCGGCGCGCGCACCGAGTTTGGTCGCTCGCTTAAGCCGTTTGCCGAGATTGCCGGTGTAGCCGTGCTCGATGGTGAAGCCGGCGCGGCGCAGGCGGTGCGACAGTTTCAGGGCTTCCGCCTCACCATTGGGCCCAACCGGCACGATGGCGATCGGCCGCACCGGTTCAGCTATGCCTTCGGCCAGCAGCGACAGCCGCTCGATACCGGCTGCCCAGCCGACGCCGGGAATGGCCGGACCGCCGAGCGTCTCCACCAGGCCGTCGTACCGACCGCCGGCCATTACCGTGCCCTGCGCTCCCAGCGCGTCGGTCACAAACTCGAACGCGGTGTGGCAGTAGTAATCGAAGCCGCGCACCAGATGCGGATTGCGCACGAAGCGGACGCCAAGCGCGTCGAGACCTTGTGTGACGGCTCCGAAGAAGTCCTTCGAAGCGGCGTTCAGGTGATCGTCGAAGCTCGGCGCATCCTTGATCAGGCGGCGGTCGCCTTCGTCCTTGCTGTCGAGGATGCGCAGCGGATTGACCTCCAGCCGCCGCAGGCTGTCCTCGGACAGGGCGTCACGGTAGGCGCTGAAATACTCGACCAGGGCACCGCGGTAGGCGCGCCGGCTCTCGGTGTCGCCCAGGGTATTCAACTCCAGCGTCGTGCGGTCGAGCACTCCGATGGCATCCAGGATGTCGGCACCGCAGGCAATGACCTCGATGTCGGCCTGCGGCTCGGCGGCACCCAGCAGTTCGATGCCGATCTGGTGGAATTGCCGCATGCGCCCCTTCTGCGGGCGCTCGTACCGGAACATCGGGCCCTGGTAGTAGAACTTCGCCGGCAGGCTCTGGGTCAGGCCGCCGGAGATCAACGCCCGGCAGACGCTGGCGGTCCCCTCCGGACGCAGCGTCAGCTGCTCGCCGCCGCGATCGGTGAAGGTGTACATCTCCTTCGTGACCACGTCGGTGGCTTCACCGAGCGGGCGCTCGAACACCTCGGTAAACTCGAAGATAGGTGTTTCGATCTCGCCGAAACCATAGCGTCCGGAGACGCTCAGCCCGGTCTCGACGATATGGCGGTGCCGCCGCGCCTCCTCGGGCAGGAGATCGTGTGTACCGCGGACCGGTTGCAGCTTCGCCAAATCAGGAACTCCCGTGCTTCATTCCGCAGCCGCAGCGGCGGCCATCTCCGCCTCGATGTCGGCGGCCTTCTTCTCGATCAGTTCGACCATGTGATCGACCACGCTGGCGTTCTTCAGGCGATGATCAGGCTGTCCGGCGATATAGACCATATGCGTGCCGTTGCCACCGCCGGTGATGCCGATGTCGGTCTCCCGCGCCTCGCCCGGGCCGTTCACGACGCAGCCAATGACCGACACCGTCATTGGCGTGGTGATGTGGGCCAGCCGCTCCTCCAGGACCTGGACGGTCGAGATCACGTCGAACTGCTGGCGGGCGCAGGACGGGCAGGAGATCACGTTGACCCCGCGATGCCGCAGGTTCAGCGACTTCAGGATGTCGAAGCCGACCCTGACTTCCTCTTCCGGCACCGCGGACAGCGACACCCGGATGGTGTCGCCGATCCCCGACCACAGCAGCATGCCCATGCCGATCGACGACTTGACCGTGCCGACCCGCTGGGCACCGGCCTCGGTGATACCCAGGTGCAGCGGATAGTCGCAGGCATCGGCCAGACCCTGGTAGGCGGCGACCGCCAGGAACACGTCCGACGCCTTCACGCTGATCTTGAACTCGAAGAAATCGTTGTCCTCGAGGATTCTGGCGTGATCGAGCGCGCTCTCGACCATGGCTTCTGGGCACGGCTCCCCGTACTTCTCCAGCAGGTGCTTTTCCAAGCTGCCGGCGTTCACGCCGATCCGCATGGAGCAGCCGTGGTCCTTAGCCGCCTGCACGACGTCGCGCACCCGGGAGGCCGAGCCGATGTTGCCCGGATTGATGCGCAGGCAGGCGGCACCGTTCTCGGCCGCCTCGATGGCGCGTTTGTAGTGGAAGTGGATGTCGGCGACAATCGGCACCGACACTTGCGGCACGATGTGCTTCAGCGCCGCCGATGACTCCTCGTCGGGGCAGGACACCCGAACAATGTCCACGCCTGCTGCTTCGGCACGCTGGATCTGCGCCACCGTTGCTGCCACGTCGGTGGTCAGCGTGTTGGTCATGGTTTGCACGGTGATCGGCGCGTCTCCGCCGACTGCAACCGAGCCGACCCGGATCTGCCGGGATCGACGGCGCTGGATGTCACGGTACGGGCGGATGCTCATCAGGAGCCTCGCAGGGTCGCGGCTTACGAAGCCGGACAAGGCCGGCCGAGTGATATCGAGCGGGTTATAGCGAATGCGGCAAGGCGGCGGAAGCCGACCCTGGCCTCAGCGGGTGGCGCTGGCCGCGGTTCCGGCAGCCAAGCGTGCGGGATCGAGCACAATGTTGCGAACGACGTCACCGAAACCGCCGAGCCGTGGTGCCGAGACACCGTCCACAAGGATGTCCAATGCACCGGCATTTCCGGTCGCCAATTTCAAACCAGCCTTGCTTGGAACCCGGTAGATGTCGCCTTCGCGCAACACCCGCGTGAACAGCGCGGTGCCTTCAGAATCGCGGACCTGCACCCAACTGTCGCCAGTCGCGCGGATCATGATGCGATCAATCGGACCGGCGGTGGTCCGATCGGTAGGGACGGCCGCCTCTGACGCGCCGATCAGGCCGGCAATCCGGGGGGCCGCGGGCACGTCGGGCTCGACCGGGACGAAGGCCCGTGCCTGTGGTGGCGTCGGTGCTTCAAGCGGGGTGGTGCCGGCCACCTGGCGAGCAGCACTGGTCGGTTCCGGAAGGGCGGTCACGTCCGGCGTGTCGTCGGATGCGGCCCCGGTCGGTACCGGCTCGCTGGTTGCCTGGGTGGTTGCGTCGGTTGCTGCAACACTCGCCGGGGGCTCCATTGCAACGACCGGTGCGGGCGTTGGTGTGGGCACGGCCAGAGGTGTGGGGGCCGAATCGCGCAGTGCCGCCGATGGGGCCGGCGTTGGCTCGGCTGGCTTCGTGATGACCGGCGCCGAGGCAAGCGTGGATGCCTGCGGCACGCCGGACGGCTGCGGTGCCGACGGACTGGCGGATAGTTTGGTGTCGGTCGATCCAGTGGCGGGTAGAGCCACTCCTGTCGGATTGGCATCGGCATAGGTACCGGCGGTGCTGCGAGGCGTTGCCGATCCGATGGCACCTGATGTCGGCTTGCTGGCGGAGGTTGGCAGGGAGGGTGCCTCGCCTTCGATCAGCTGCGCCAGACGCTCCGGCACCAGGGGCACCAGATCGTGCAAGCCACCATCGCGTTCGGATACCCAGTACCAGCCACCATAGGCGCCGCCGGCCAACAACAGGGCAACCAGCATCACGGCCATGCCGGGCACGCGCCCCTCGGGTGCCGGTGATGGGAACACCAGTTCGGTTCGGGAATTCAGTCCGGCGGCTTCTTCCTTGAAACGCCGTACGGAGGTCTCGGGGTCGAGTCCGAGAAAGCCCGCATAGGTCCGCACGTAGCCGATCGCGTAGGTGACCCCCGGCAACGCGTCAGGGCGACCTTCCTCCAGCGCCGCAAGGAAGTTGCTGCGGATCCGCAGATGCGCCGCCACGTCTGAAATCTCAAGGCCGGCAGCCTCACGGGCTCGGCGAAGCTCGTCGCCGACTGGTATCGGTTGAGAGCCCATTCCCCGTTCCTCATTGGCGGGTGGTTCGAGGGGTCCCGCCGGCCCCCCCCGTCCGACGCGAAGCGCCAAACGAAGGTACCGATTCGATATCCTTGAAGCGGATGCGTGAACGTTCCGACTTCAGTCCCATGATCCCTCGGGCCGAATGGCGGGCAGTTCAAACAACGCGAAGCCCCGCCTCTGCATCGCGCAATTATATCGCTTACGTTTGTAAGTTACTTTGAACCTGCTGCGATATCAATAAGCTAATGCCGACACTGACGACACGAGTTCAATTATGCACCGACACCTAGACGTAGGTCGGTCCAGCAGAGAATCGTCGCTCTGCTAGGTAATTTCTCAGGCGATTTCGGTGACTCGAAGAAGGTGATTTAGTTAAAAACTCAAGATATGAAGATAAACCGCTGATATTAGTATGTAAAATTGCTTCTTTTACTGGACCGATTGAGATTGGTGACATCGAAAGAGACCGGTATCCGAGGGCGGCCAGCACGAGTGCCTCGAGCGGCCGCCCCGCCATCTCTCCGCAGACCGTTACCGGAATGTTGGCAGCCGATGCGGCTTGCTGGATCCGCCGCAGGACGTCGAGGAACACCGGGTCCAGCGAATCGTAGCGTCCGGCCATGCGTTCGCCACCGCGGTCCGCTGCAAAAAGAAACTGGTGCAGGTCGTTGCTGCCGATCGACAGAAAGTCGGCCTCGCGGGCCAGCGCTTCGATGGCCAGGACGATGGCCGGTACCTCAACCATGGCGCCGACCGCCACTGACGCCGGCAGCACCGTGCCCCGGGAATCGGCGCGTTCCAGTTCAAGGTCGAGAAAGCTTCGAGCCGTGCGAAACTCCTCGACGGTCGTGACCATCGGCATCATCAAGCGCAACGGCCGTCCGTTGGCGGCCTGGATCAGCGCTCGCATCTGCTGACGCAGAAGGGACGGGACGTCGAGCCCGATCCGCAGGGCGCGCCAGCCGAGCGCTGGATTTTCTTCCGGTTCGTGAATGAACGACGGCAGCCGTTTGTCGCCGCCCGCGTCGAGGGTTCGGAATGTGACGGGCTTATCGCCGGTGCTGACGAGAACCTGCCTGTACAGCGCGGTCTGAGCTTCGACGTCCGGGTATTCGCGCCGAACCAGGAACGGGATCTCGGTGCGGTAGAGCCCGATCCCCTCCGCTCCGACCACCGGCATCTGTGCAACATCGATCAGCAGCCCCGCGTTCATCAGCAGGGTCATCGCAACCCCGTCGGGGCTGATTGCCGGACGGTCGCGCAGCGCGGCATAGTGCGCACGTTCGAAGGTGCGGGCCGCCATGCTGGCGCGGAACAAAGCGTGGGCGTCCTCGCCGGGCCGTACGAACACCTGGGCATGGTTCCCGTCGACGATCAGGGGATCACCCGGCTCGACCTCGCCCAGCAGGTTCGCGAGGCCACCGACCACCGGTATGTCCAGCGCCCGGGCCACGATCGCGACATGCGCTGTGGCGGAACCCTCCTCCAACGCGACTCCCTTCAGGCGGGTCGGGTCGTAGTCGAGAATTTCAGCGGGTCCGAGCGAGCGGGCAATGAGGATCCAGTCGCCCTCGGGCTCGGCCTCGCCGACCGGATCGCTTTCCGGTGACAGGTGCTGGAGCAGTCGCAGCGCCACGTCCTCGAAGTCGGTCAGCCGTTCGCGGATGTAGGGGTCCTCGACCCCGGCCATCCGGGTCCTGGTATCGTCACGCACCCGCTGGACAGCGGCTTCCGCAGTCAGGCCACCCAGGATGGCTTCGCGGATGCGGCCGATCCAGCCCGCGTCGCTGGCGATGATCCGGTAGGTTTCGAGAACATCGCGGTGTTCCCCGGCGGCGGCGAGAGCCGTGGAATCGAGGAGTTTGTCCAGTGCGTCATGCATCGCCGAGTGGGCGTCGGTGAGCCGCCGCAATTCGTCGTCCGGATCCTCGGCCACGACCCGGCGAATGACGATGCGTGGCCGGTGCAGCCGCGCCCGACCGACGGCCATGCCCCCGGTGATCCGCGTACCGGCGATCCGCACGGGCGAGCCCTCGCCGCGGTTCGCGGCCGAGCCGGGAATTTCGCCGCCCGAGATCATCTCGGCCAGCACCATCGCCAGGGTTTCGAGCGACTCGACCTCTTCCTCGGTATACTCGCGCGCGGTCGTGTGCTGGATGACCAGGACGCCGTGGACCCGTTCCAGGCGCCGGATCGGGACCCCCATCAGCGAGTGATAGATTTCTTCACCGGTCTCCGGGAAGTACGCGAACTTCGGATGGTTCTGAGCGTCCGCCAGCGCGAGCGACCGCCCGGTCTCGGCAATGTGCCCGACCAGACCTTCGCCGAACCGCATACGGGTTCGATACACCGCCTCGCGGTTCAGGCCCTCGGTGGCGCACAGCTCCAATAGATTGCCGCTGCGCCGGACATAGATCGAGCACACCTCGGCGCCGAGTGCGCCGGTGATGACCTTCACGGTGCTGTCGAGACGGTCCTGCGGGCTGCCACCACCCGCCATCACGTCGCGCAGGTGACGCAGCATCAACCGGGGGCCACCGCCCCTGCCGGCATCCCGGGAGGCGGAGGGCCCGGTCATCGGCTCAACTGTCCGCGTCGGCGTCGAGACCGAAGGCGGTATGCAGCGCGCGCACGGCGAGCTCGGTGTAGTCTTTGCCGATCAGCACGCTCACCTTGATCTCGGAGGTCGAGATCACCTGGATGTTGATGCTCTTTTCGGCGAGTGTCTGGAACATCGTCTTGGCGATGCCGGGCTGGCTGCGCATGCCGACCCCGACCACCGAGATCTTGCAGACGTTCGGATCAGCGACCAGTTCGGCGTAGGCCAGTTCGGCCTGCAACTTGTTCAAGACGTCGCTGGCGCGATCCAGGTCCGCATGGCCGACGGTGAACGTCAGGTCGGTGGTCTGGCCGTCCTGGCTGACGTTCTGAACGATCATGTCGACGTTTACGGCGGCATCGGCCAGCGAGCCGAAGATGGCGCCGGCGACGCCCGGCCGGTCCGGAACGCCGACCAGAGTGATCTTCGCCTCGTCCGGGCTGTAGGCGATGCCGGTCACGACTCGTTGTTCCACGATCTCATCCTCATCGATGACCAGGGTGCCGGGCACGTCGACGAAGCTCGACAGAACCTGCACGCGCACCCCGTGTTGCATGGCCATGGCGACCGAACGGGTCTCCAACACCTTGGCCCCCTGGGAGGCCAACTCCAGCATTTCCTCGTAGGTGATCCGATCGATCTTGCGGGCCTTGGACACGATCCGAGGATTGGTGGTGTAGACCCCGTCGACGTCGGTGTAGATGTCGCAGCGCTCGGCCCGCAATGCGGCGGCCAGCGCGACGGCGGAGGTATCCGATCCGCCACGACCCAGGGTGGTGATCCGGGCGTCTGGCCCGATTCCTTGGAAGCCGGCGACCACAGCGACCTGACCCTGGGCGAGCCGGCGCTCCATCTCCTCGGTCTCGATGCGGTCGATCCGTGCCTTGCCGTGGATGCCGTCGGTCCGGAACGGGATCTGCCAGCCGAGCCAGGAACGGGCGTTGATACCGATATCCTGGAGCGCCAGCGCCAGCAGACCGACGGTCACCTGTTCGCCGGAAGCGACCACGACATCGTACTCGCGCGCGTCGTGCAGGCTCGCGATCGCCCGCGTCCAACTGACGAGTTGATTGGTCGTACCGGCCATTGCGGACACGACGACCGCCACCTCATGACCGGCGTCCACCTCGCGCTTGATGCGCTGGGCGACGTTCTTGATTCGCTCGACGTCGCCGACCGACGTACCGCCGAATTTCATCACGATGCGTGCCATCGCGGGATCCGTATTCGAGACATAGGGACGTCGCGGCCGACGGTCGCTCTAGCTTGCCGGCCGCAAGCGGGCGTATCCATATTACGCACGCGCGCCACGGGCAAGCGCGCCGCCCGCTTTCGCGAGGCCAGGAGGACAAGATGATCGGGACGTCGCGCCGCAACCTAAAGCGGAGAGCCGATACAGCGGGGCCAACGGCAGGGACGGGCACGGTGGACGCCGCGGACATCGGACGGTTTGCCAGGATGGCCGATCGCTGGTGGGATCCCGACGGGCCGCACGGGCCGCTGCATCGCTATGTCCCGGCCCGCATGGCGATCATCCGCGACGCGGCGAGGACCGTGGCCTCTGATCGGAAGGACCAGCGGCGACCGATGGCCGGGCTGTCGGTGCTCGACATCGGGTGTGGCGGCGGCTTGCTGTCCGAGCCGATGACCCGGCTGGGTGCGACCGTCACGGGGGTCGATGCTGACACTGCGGGGATCGCCGCCGCCGTTTCGCACGCGGCGGGGGTCGGCTTGGACATCGCGTACCGGGCCGGTGCTGCAGAAGACCTCGCGACGGAAGGCCGGGTGTTCGACATGGTGGTGGCGAGCGAAGTGATCGAACATGTTGCTGATCGGGACGCGTTCGCGGAAGCTCTGGCTGCCCTGGTCAGACCGGGTGGCCTGCTGGTTTTGACGACCATCAACCGGACCCGGCGCTCGTATGCGATGGCCATCGTCGCCGCCGAGTATGTGCTGCGCTGGGTCCCGCGCGGGACCCACGACTGGTCGAAGTTTCCGACGCCGGACGAACTTACCGGGTTGCTGGAACAGCGGGGGTTTGCCGTCGAAACACCGATCGGGCTGGTCTACAGCGCGGTCTCGGGAAGTTTCAGTCCGTCGTCGGATGACCGGGTGAACTACGCGCTGGTGGCCCGAAAAGTCTGAAACGGCTGCCGGCGGAGGGTCAGGCGTCGTCGCGGATCCACGGCACCGATCCGAACTCGATGCCTTCGTCCTTCAGGCGCTCGGATTCCTCCGAGGTTGTTTCGCCATAGATGCCGTGGGCATCGGCTTCGCCGTAGTGGATCTTGCGCGCTTCCTCGGCGAACCGGTCGCCGACATAATCGCAGTTCTGTTCGACCATCTGGCGCACCGCACGCAGCTTGTCTTTCAGTTCGGCGGCCTTCTGGGCGGCGGGATGCATCGCCTGTACGTCTGAGGGGGCAGAGATCGCTACTCCCCGACCCTTAGCGATGCTGGGCGCCATCAGGGCCTTGGTCACGTCCGCGGTGCCGCAGGCCGGGCATGCGAGCATCCCCGATTCGCGCTGGGTTTCGAACGCGTCGGCGTTGCGGAACCAGCCTTCGAACTCGTGGTCGTCGTTGCAGCGCAGGCGGTACAGGATCATCGTCGTCCATTCCATATCATCGGCTTAATATAAGCGTAACGCGGCGATGATCCAGCTATAGCCGTTCGCGGCAAGGAAGCCGATGCCCGAGAATCCGTCCGAACTCGCCCGACAGGACCGCGACCACCACCTGCATCCGTTCACCGATCCGCAGGTGCTGATCGACGACGGCGGCCCGACGGTGATCGTCCGAGGGCAAGGCTGCACACTCTGGGACGAGGACGGGCGCTCCTACCTCGACGCCCTGGCTGGGCTGTGGTGCGTGAACGTCGGGTACGGTCGCGCCGAACTGGCGAAGGTGGCGGCCGAGCAGATGGAGCGGTGTTGTCACGTTAACGTGCCTGAGGTTGCGGGTTCAATGATCCGGGCGTAGGCGGTGTCGATGCAAACAGAGAAAATCAGCTACAAGCGCCACCGCTTTCCGCCTCAGATCATTTCTCATGTTGTCTGGCTCTACGCCCGGTTCAACTTGAGCCTGCGCGAGGTCGAGGAGCTTATGCTGGAACGTGGTGTGGACGTTTCGTATGAGACGATCCGGCGCTGGACCGTCAAGTTCGGTCCCCGGATCGCCCACGTTCTGCGGCGACGGCAGCCTCGCCCTGGTGATGTTTGGCATCTGGACGAAGTCGTCGTGAAGATCGCGGGCCGGTCATACTGGCTGTGGCGCGCCGTCGACCAACACGGTGTCGTTCTTGAGGAAATCTTACAATCGAAGCGAGACAAGCGCGCTGCAAAGCGGCTTTTGATCAAGCTGATGAAACGTTGGGGCTTCGTGCCCAAAAGGATCATTACGGACAAACTGCGCTCATATGGGGCCGCCAAGCGCGAGGTCGCGCCTGGCCTTGATCATTGGTCACACAAGGGGCTCAATAACCGCGCCGAGAACAGCCACTTGCCCTTCCGAAAACGAGAGCGGGTGATGCAAGGCTTCCGATCACCGGGTGGATTACAACGCTTCGTGTCTATGCAATCCGCAACCCGCAATCGTTACTCTGTCCCAGCCCGCCGTCGTTCCGCCCTCACCATTCGCTACCATCGGCTCGAAGCGTTCGAAGCTTGGAAATCCGCGGCACATGCCGCTTGATCAACGACCGGCATGCCAACTTGCTAACTCGACGAGTTAACGTGACAACACCCCATGAAGTCGTTCGGCGAGAGCGGGCAGGTCTGGGATGAGGCAACACTGGACCGCTACCTCACGAATCCGCGCGCGGTCGTGAAGGGGACGAGAATGGCGTTTCCCGGCTTGAAGGACACCGCCGACCGAGACAACGTCATCGCCTATCTGAAGTCGCTGCCTCGATAGGCATCCGCGCCACCGGCGATCTGGCCGGTGGGGCCTCACCGCCCTACGGAGACAGGCATGTCGCTCGCAGCCGACGGGATGTGGTCGCGGTACATCCGGCAAGGCCGGCGCATTGTTGCAACGCTGTCGATTGCTTTCGCAACCGCAGGGGCAGCACTTGGTGCCGAGGTCCCGACATCCTGGCTGAAGGCTTGGCCACACACTGATTTCAACCGCACGTCCATCGATCTCGACGAAATCCAGAGCGGCGGACCACCCAAGGATGGCATTCCTTCGATCGACAACCCGGTGTTCGTATCGGTCGCTGAGGACACCGGGCTTGCCGACGACGAGCCGGTGATCGGGCTGTCGATCGCCGGGGATGCGCGCGCTTACCCCTTGCAGATCCTGATCTGGCACGAGATCGCGAATGATGTCGTCGGCGGGGTTCCGGTCGCGGTGACCTACTGTCCGCTGTGCAACGCGGCGATCGTGTTCGACCGCCGGGTCGATGGCAGAACCCTGTCGTTCGGAACCACCGGAAAGCTCCGACGCTCCGACCTGGTGATGTACGACCGCGAGACCGAGAGCTGGTGGCAGCAGTTCCTCGGCGAGGCGATCGTCGGGAAGATGACCGGCCGAACCCTCAAGACCGTGCCCGCGCGTCTGGAATCATTGGCCCGGTTCCGCTCCCGGCACCCGAATGGCAAGGTCCAGGTCCCGGACGACCCATCCCTGCGACCCTATGGCCGGAACCCCTATGTCGGCTACGACACGGCGGTGCAGCCCTTTCTGTTCGAAGGCGCGTTGCCGCCGGAAATCCCGGCCATGACCTATGTGGTTGCGGTCGAAGGCCAGGCATGGCTGCTCGACCTGATCCGCCGTCAGCAGGAGATCCGCAGCGGCGACCTGATCATCTCCTGGTCACCGGGCAACCGCTCCGCCCTCGACACCGCCGCCATCGCCCAAGGCCGCGACGTCGGCAACGTGGTTGTACAACGCCAGACGGCCAACGGGTTTATCGACGTCCCCTACGACCTCACCTTCGCCTTCGTATTCCACGCGTTCCGGCCGGACGCTCCGATGCACCGTTGAACGGCCGGCCGGGCCGCTCGGCAATTCCGGTACGCGATTGGGCGAAACCACCAGCACATCTCCAAAGGCCACGCGCCGGAAAGTACGGACCGCAGCGTTGGTGCTGCTCGCGTCGGTGCTGCTCGCGTCGGTGCTGGTCGTCCTGACAGTCGGCGTCCTCGTACTCCAGACCGGCGATGATGGACTGGTATCGAAATCCGACATCGAGACCTTTATCCGGAGTTGGGGAGTGGCCGGGGCCGGGGCCTCGGTTCTCCTGATGATCGTTCACGCCTTCACTCCGTTCCCGGCCGAACTGGTCGCGGTCGCCAACGGCATGCTGTTCGGCGCGCTGTGGGGAACCGCCCTGACCTGGGTCGGCGCGATGCTCGGTGCCGCGTTGTCGTTCGGCCTTTGCCGCCGCTACGGCCAACCGCTGGTCGAGGGCATCGTCGATCCGGATCGCTGGCAGGCCACGCAGGCCTGGTTGCAGCGCCGTGGAGTGCTTGCCCTGCTGGGCTCCCGGCTGCTGCCGGTCGTGTCGTTCAACCTGATCAATATGGCGGCCGGATTTGCCGGGATCGGATGGTGGACATTCCTGTGGACGACAGCGCTCGGGATCCTTCCGATGACGCTCGGCATGGTTCTGCTCGGTGCCGGCATCATCCGATCGTCGCCTTGGACGATCTCACTCACCCTGGCCGCCATCGTGCTGGTCGGTATCGCGGCGGCCTTGTGGAAACGCCAGCATCCCCTCCGTCCCAAGGGTCCGGCACCTGACAACATTCGAACCGGCCGCTAACGTAGCGTCCGATCAACTGATTGGCGCGGTGGTCACGGGATGAGCCGACGGGCGATACTGGACGACTTCGACCGCAAGCTTCTGACGCTGTTTCAGGAGAACACCCGCCTCACCGCGGACGAGTTGGGGGAGCGGGTCGGGCTGTCGGCGTCGGCCTGTCATCGCCGGTTGAAGCGCCTGCGCAACGCGGGCGTGATCGAAGCGGAAATCGCGGTGATCTCGCCGGAAGCGGTCGGCCGCTCGCTGACCATGATCGTCGAGGTCTCGCTGGAGCGTGAGCACCCGCACATCGTCGACGCATTCAAGAAGTCGATGCGGGCCACGCCGGAGGTGATGCAGTGCTACTACGTCACCGGCGGCGCCGACTTCATCATCATCCTCACGGCCCGCGACATGAAGAGCTACGAGCGCTTCACCCAGCGGTTCTTCTTCGACAACCCGCAAGTCCAGCGGTTCCGCACCTTCGTGGTGATGGACCGCACCAAGGTCGGCCTCCGCGTACCGATGGATGACGACGAAGCCTAACAATCCGGCTGTCTCGGCTTCTTCATCCGCTCACCCGCCGAGGAACAGCCGGCCGACCTCCGGGTTCTGCAGCAGGTCGTCGCCCTTGCCGGCCAGCGCGGTCTCGCCGGACACCAGGACATAGCCGATGTCGGCGAACTCCAGGCCCTTCTTGGCGTTCTGCTCGACCATCACGATGGTCTTGCCGTCGACGCGCTGCAGGTCGTCGAGGATCTCGAACACCATGTCGATGAACCGTGGCTCCAGGCCGATCGACGGCTCGTCCACCAGCAGGACTTCCGGGTCCATCACCAGCGCCCGGCTGATTTCCAACAGCCGCCGCTCGCCGCCGGACAGCACGCCGGCCGGCTTGTTGCGGCGCTGGGCCAGGCGGTCGTACTTGGCGAACACTTTCTCGGTGGCTTCCTTGGCCTCGTCGACGGTGTCCTTCAGGAATCCGCCCATCAGCAGGTTCTCCTCCACCGTCATTCCCGGGAACACCGACTTGTCCTGCAGGATGTAGGCGATGCCGGCTTCTTTCAGCTTCTGCTGCGCGCTGAGATGGGTGACATCGACGCCGCCGACGGTGATCGATCCGGAGAAGATGTTGGTGAAGCCGAAGATCGAGTGCAGGACCGTCGATTTGCCCGCCCCGTTCGGCCCGATCAGGCACAGCGACTGACCCTTGCCGACTCGCAGGTCGAAATCGTGCAGGATCTCCATTTTGCCGTACCCGGCCCGCAGCGACTGGATCGACACGAACGGCTCGCCTTCGACGAGCGCGTCCAGCGCCTCGACGCTCGGGCGTTCATCGGAGATCGCCTGGGCCTGCCGAACCACGTCCTCGACCGAGATGACCGTCGAGACGTCGCCGCTGCCATAGCCGCGGACGGTTTCGCTTGCCGGGGTTTGATCGCTCATCAATGCGCTCCCAGATAGGCGTCGATCACGCGACGGTCGTTCTGGATGTCCTCGGGCGTGCCGGTGGCCAGCAACTCGCCATGGGCCAGACAGGAGATCTTCTCGGCCAAGTTCATGATCACCCGCATGTTGTGCTCGATCACGAACAAGGTCACGCCGAACTCCTCGTTGGCCCGTTTGAGCCGATCGATCAGCCCGTTGATCAGGGTCGGGTTGATCCCAGCAGTCGGCTCGTCGAGCAGCAGCACCTTGGGCTGGTTCATCAGCGCCATGGCGAACTCCAGCAGCTTCTGCTGGCCGAAGCTGAGTTCGCCGGAGATCAGCTTCCGCTTAGAGTACAGGCCGACGAACTCGAGAAGGTGCTCGGCCCGCTCCACCGTCGCGGCGTCCTTGGCCGACTTGAACACTCCGGCGAGCCCGCCGCCACCGCGGTGCGAGATCGAGATGACCATGTTCTCGACGCAGTTCATCTTCTTGTAGATGCGGGTCTGCTGGAACGTCCGCAGCATGCCGAGCCGGGCGATCTCCGGCACCCGCAAGGTCGATATCTCCCGACCCTCAAAGGCGATCGAACCTTCGTCGATCGGGTGATAGCCGACGATCGAGTTGAACAGGGTGGTCTTACCCGACCCGTTCGGACCGATCAGTCCGGTGATCTTACCCTCCGGCACCTGCAGCGAGATGTCCTTGTTGGCGATCACTCCGCCATAGGCCTTGGAGACGCCTTTGAGCTCGATCTGTATTTTGGTTCCGTTGGCGCTCATTCGGCAGCCTCCACACTCGTCTCCGATGGACCACGATCGACGGAGACGCCGAACAGCCGAGGCCACTTGTCCTGGGCCCAACCTAGGATGCCCTGCTGGAAATAGACGACGTTGATGATGATGATCGCGCCGAGCGCCACCCACTGCCAGCCAAGCAGGTAGGTCCAGGTCCATTCCTTGACCACATGGAACAGGATCGCCCCGAGCACCGGTCCCCACAACGTGCCTTTGCCGCCGACCAGCGCCATGGCCACCATGAAGATGCCGAAGGTCGTGGTCGGGAACGCGACCTCCAGCGGCTCGATGAACCCCGACATGTTGCCGAACACCGCACCGCCCATGCCCATGAAGAAGGCGGATGCCACCCAGGTGACGACCTTGTAGCGGGTGGTCTGGATCCCCATCGCCTCGGCCTTGTCTTCATCATCGCGGATGGCGTTGATGGCGAGACCGAACTGGGTGGAGTACAGCCAGCGGCAGAACAGGTGGGCGGACAGGGCCAGAAGCCCCAACAGGATGTACCAGACGAGCGAGCCCTCACCGGCTATGCCCGGATAGACCGGCATTGAAATCCCGCCACCGCCGCCGACGTATTCCCAGCCGCTGACCAGTTCCGCCACGGCGACCGCGAGGCCAAGCGTACCGATCGCAAAATACGGCCCGCGAAGGCCCAGCATGAACGGCCCGACGATGATCGCGAAGATGGTCGAGACCACACCGCCAGCCACGATCCCGAGGACTAGGCCGGTGAAGTACTGGGTGTCGTTGAAATCAACGACGATCGCACCGAAGGCGGAAGTGTACTCAGCAACGTCATAGACCAGCCCGATCTGCACCACCGCGGAGGCGTACATCCCGAGTCCGAAGAAGATGACGTTTCCCAGCGAGTTGTAGCCCATCTGGCCGCCGGTCATGTCCCAGGTGACGGCCATCAGCACCATCAGCCACATCACCGCAACCTGTGATGTGTAGTTCGGGAACACGAAGGGTGCCGCGAGGGCGAACGCGATCAGAACCGCGTAGACCGAGAAGTCGAGGGTGCGCGCGCTCATCGGACGACCTGCCTTACGCGGTAGGATTGGGCGAGCCGGTACATCAGGACGAACACCAGCATGAGCACCACGGCCGCAACCGCAAACTCAGCCCCGAACACGAACCCGGACACATTCTCCCACATGCCCAGGCCGAAGCCGGCGATGATAACCCCCGGCAAATTGCCGAGCCCTGCCGCGGTCACGATGATGAACGCACGGATCGAATACACGATGCCGTAGTAGGGCTGGATCACCCAGATCATCGCCACCAGAACCCCGGCCGCTCCGCAGATCGAGGCGTTCAGCGCATAGGTGAAGGCATAGACATGATCGGTGTTCACACCAAGCACGCGGGCCGCGCGGGCGTCCTGTGCCGTCGCACGGATCGCCTGTCCCATGCGTGACCGCTTCATGAACACGATGATTGCCGCGGCAAGCACCCCGGCAAGCAGGAGGCTGTAGAGCCGGACGTTCTGAATGATGATGAAGCTGCCGATTTCCATACTGCCGAAACCGGACTCGGCGACCTTCACTTCAGGGCCGTAGATCAGGTTCAGCACCTGCTGGATCAACAGGCTCAGCCCGAAGGTCGCCAACAGCGACGTAAACATGTCGCGGTCGACGACCCGCCGAATGATCAACACGTAGATCCCCCAGCCAAGACCGAACATCAGGACGATCGCGGCCGGCAGCGCGACAATGGGATGAAGCCCCCACAGCGTCGCCTGATACGCGATGTATCCGCCGAGGATGACCATGTCGCCCTGGGCCAGGTTCTTGACGTTCATCACGCCCCAGACAAGCGCCAGCCCGTAGGCGACCAGAGCAAAAATCGCGCCGATGAACAGGCCCTGGAGCAGCAGGTCGACCCCAATGATTGGCGCCTGCCAAAGGAGGGACAGATTGTCGAGCATCCGGTGGTCCTTACGTCGTGTATAGCGCGCCGCCGAAACGGCTACAGCCCCCAGCAGCCGTCACCGCGACTGAATGGCGACGCTGCAAAACGGCGAACGGCGGGAGGCATCAACCTCCCGCCGCTGTGTCCCCGATTCGGTGCGTCAGTTCTTCGGCTGACGCGGATAGCGCAACTCGGACGACGCCCACTTGGAGGGCGCAACCACGTTGTATTCGCCGTCCTGGATCTGGCGCAGCACCATCGGCTTGGCGATGTTATTGCCCGCTTCCGAGAACTTGATGCCACCGTAGAAGGTCTTCATGTCGGTGGAGGCCAGCGCATCGCGCAGGTCCTCGGTGTCCGTGGACTTGGCCCGGCCGAAGGCATCGGCCCAGACCATCACCGCCGCGGTCGCTTGCGCCGTCTGGTACGGAACCGTGGTGTATTCCGGATAGGCCTTTTTGAACGCCGCATCGTACTCGGCGGCGGTGCCCATCAGCGGATCCGAGTAGCTCAGCGTCTCAGCCCACTGCGTCGGGCACAGCAGCCCCTCGGAGGCATCAGCCCCGAACTTGCCGACCACATCCGCCGCTTCGCAGTGGGTCATGGCAATCATCGGTGTGTCGATCTTCAGTTCCTGGATCTGCCGTGCCGCGGTGGCCGCCCCCTTGGAATGACCCGACACCACCAGCAGATCCGGCTTCAGCGCCTTCACCTTGGTCAGCGTCGACGTCATGTCCGACAGGTCGCGGGGCAACTTGTCGTCGATGACGATCTTCATGCCCAGCTTCTTGGCGTCATCAACCACACCGGCTCGCACATCGAGAGAGAACGGATCGTTCTCGAAGGCCATGGCGATCTTGACGTCCGAGGCTTTCATGCCCTTCTGCTCGGCAACTTCACCGGCCAGGGCAATCGAACTCGCCAGATACTGTTCGGATGTCGACAGCACCGCGAACATGTAGCGGTAACCTTGGGTGAACAGCGAGCGCGAAGCACCCTCGGCCTCGACCATCGGGATCTTGTATTTCTCCGTCACCGGCGCGATCGCCTTGGTCAGACCAGAGGAATACGGTCCAAGCATATACTTGATGCCGTCCTGATTGATCAGGCGTTCCGCCAGCTGCGCACCGCGCGCCGGAGTCGACTCATCATCGTAGTACTGAACCTTGAGCTTGTACGACTTGCCGCCGACCTGCACGCCGCCGGTGTCGTTGATCTTTTTTACCGCAAACTCATAGCCCTTCTGGGCGTGAATGCCGTTGGTCGCGTACTTGCCGGTGAGCGAGATCGCCGCGCCCAGAATGATGGTATCGCCATCGACCTTGGCGGTCGCCGCCGAAGCCATGCCGAGCGCTGCAATCCCCGCAACCGCCGACGTCAGAACACGCACGCTCTTGCGTGATACGAACATGAAATCCTCCCTTCGTTCCCTGTGGCATTCCCGACCGAACAGACAGCCGGATGCACGTCGCCGCGCTTCACGCGGTCTTGTCGGGTCAACGGTAGGTAATCCTCCCGGCGAAGGAAAGGATCTTTTTCAGATTTCCGATGGTGCGGTGCAATACTCGTGAGCGTCACAGATGCCCGCTAAGATCGAGGATCAGTCTAATCCGAACCCTTTCGAGGCAAGAAATCCAGCGAGCTGTTTTCGTTGGGGAGTCGCATACTGTCGAGCCTTGTCCTCTGACCAACCGTAGAACTCTGCAGTGCCATATTCCTTGGTCATCCGCTGTTTCTCAGGCGGTGTGGCGAACCGGGAGTCACGACGACGGTCGTAGCCGTCGATCTCGGCGAGCAGGTTGCTATCGTCGTAGCGGTCGGTGTGCACGGTGATCGACTGCGGCAACCGCAGGCTGACCCAACCTTTCTGTGCCGGCCAACCGAGACCCATGCCGGCTAGCGGAAAGACATTGTCCGGCAGCCCAAGCAGGTCGGACACTTCCTCGATGCGGTCACGGATCACACTGATCGGGCAGCAGCCGAGCCCGACCGCCTCGGCCGACCGGATGAAGGTCGCCAGCACGATGCCTGCGTCGACCGCACAGTTCAGAAACGAGTCCAAATGGCCGTTCGGATACGGCTTGCCCCGGGCCTCGGAGATCTTGCGGATCCGACGGTTGTCACCGCAGAACACCAGCATTGCCGGCGCCCCCGGAACCCAGTCCTGACTGGCCACCAATGCGTTCATTTTTGCCCGCACGCCGGGGTCTTTCACCACGATCACCGAACACTGCTGCAGGTCCGATTTCGCCGGCGCCGAGAACGCCGCGGCCAGGACAACGCGCAGCAACTCGTCGGACACCGGGTCGGGCTTGAACCGGCGGTGGCTGCGATGGCTCAGGATCGCCGCCAGTTCTCCGTTCGCCGGCATGTCGCGCCCATCCTCGGTTGGCAGGCCGAAACGGTCCTCGATCAGGTCGGCAATTGTCTTGTCGGTCATTGGGTCCTCCGGTGCGGTCGCCGGCAATCCTCGCCGATGACGATTGCGGGCGCCAGTCACCGCGGACAACTCATCGCTGCGACCGAAAGCCGCCGACGGTATCGACAATCAGATCTCGGATGATCCTTTCACCGGGATCGCTGTCCACGGTGGGACTCCAAGCCATCGAGACATCGAATTCCGGAGACTCGAAGGGCAGTTGCGCCATCACCAAGCCGGTCTCGTTCGCCAGGACCGCCGCCAGGTACTGCGGGATTGTCACCAGGTACCCGGTTCCGCGCAGGGCATAGGGGACCACCGCAAAGTTCGACAGCGACAGCCTGATGTCCCGCGCAACGCCGCGCTGCTGCAGCGTCTCGTCCACGTACCCGATCAGATCGCCGGCGAAGGTGACGAGGGCGTGCTTCCCGGCGCAATAGTCGGCAAGAGTGGTCACCTCGGCGTTCCGGCTGTCCATGATCATGCGATAACTGACCCGGCTGATCGTCCGCGTCTTCGCGGCCGCCGGAAGCGTGTCGAGATATCCGACGACCAGCGATACATCCCGCCGGTCCAGCATCTCGGCCGCCGTCGTGTAGTTGGTCTGCTGCACCACCAGCCGGGCGTTCGGCATCCGCTCGGTGAAAGCCGCCAGGAACTGCGGCAGGAACGCCATCTGCAGATCGTCGGACATTCCGATCCTGAACGTCCGGTCGGTCGATCCGGGATCGAATGCCCGCGACGACATCAGGGAGGCGTCGATGCGCTCCAGCGCCGGCGCGATCTCGGCATAGAAGGACTTGGCCCATTCCGTCGGCTCCATGCGCCGGCCGGATCGGACGAACAGGGCATCCCCGAGTTCGGAGCGGAGCCGGGCAAGCGCGTGCGAGACCGCGGGCTGGCCTACCGACAGACGGCGGGCGGCCCGGGTCAGGCTGCGCTCGCGCATGACCAGCGCGAAGACCCGAAGCAGGTTAAGATCCAGATTCATTAAATTACTGTTGTGCATAGTGTCTATTATTTTCATCGATTTGAATCATGGTCAAATCAATGGCATCGATCCCTCATCTCGATTGAATCAGGGAGATGACGATGCCACGCACGATCAACGCCGGGAGCCGGTTGGAACGCTACGATAGCCACACACGCGATGGAGACCTGCTGACCCGGCACGTCTTCACGGCGAACGAACGCTTCGCCGTCATGCTTGGCGGAATGGCAGCGCTCTCGCTCGATACCGACAGTCTGGCTCGCGAGTTCGGTACGCTGATCGAAGAGGGTGTCGACCCAGGTCTCGCCGAAGACATCCTGGTGCAGATGGTCGCCTATATCGGGTACCCTCGGGCTGCGGCGGCGCTCAGCGCGTTCCGCCGCGCCGATCCTCGTCCGCAGCCGGTCGACGACGCCCACGCTTTGTCCGACGGACAACGCTACGAAGCGGGAACCGCCGCCTACGCACAGGTCAACGGCACGGCACTGGCGGCGATCCGCTCCGCCTTCGGCGATCTGGCCGGCGAGATGATCGACCTCACCTTCCGGTCGTTCGGCGACGTCTTCGCCACGTCGCGCCAACCCCTGCCGCTGCGCCAACTCGCCACGGTCACCGCACTGGCGGTTCTCGGCGGCGCGGCACCGCAACTGCGGTTCCACATCGGCGGCGCGCTCGCGGTCGGCGTCACGCAGCGGCAACTGGTCGAGGCGTTCATCTGGGTGCAGTACCTGGCGGGCATGCCGGCCGCCTACAACGCGCTGGTCGAGCTGAAGCAGGCACTGGCCGGTGGTTCGAACGCTCCGCCCGCCTACGAATAGGTTCCAGACCGGCGCCGACAGTTGGACGAACGGGACAATCGCTTGCCGCCCGGTCGGGCTGCGTCCTACCCTCCCGAGCGACGCATCAGAGCCGGTCGCACCGGCGTTCGAAGACTCCCGGGAGGAAACAATGAAAATCGCGATCGTCGGCTGCGGCGCCATGGGTTCGATCTATGCCGGGCTGATGGCCGATGCCGGCAACGAGGTCTGGGCAGTCGACACCTGGAAGGAGCATGTGGACACCATCAACCGCGACGGACTTCGCGTTGAGGGCAAGTCCGGCGACCGCACGGTCCGCGTCCAGGCCACCACCAACGGCAATGATGTCGGGCTCTGCGATCTGGTAATCGTGGCGACCAAGGCCAGTGGAGTCGCCGCCGCTGCGAAGACCGCACTTTCGATGACTGGCCCGGACACCATGATCCTGACGATCCAGAACGGGCTGGGCGCCGCCGACCGGATCGCCGAGGCGATTCCGACCAGCCAGGTGATGTTGGGCGTCGTCGGCGGCTTCGGCGCCTCGATGAAGGCCCCCGGCCATGCCCACCACAACGGCATGGAACTGGTCCGGTTGGGCGAGATGGACGGCGGCGAGACCGACCGGCTCGCCAAGGTGGTGAAGGTTTGGGAGGACTCCGGCTTTGCGGCGAAGGGCTACCCGGACATTCATCAGATGATCTGGGAGAAGCTGATCTGCAATTGCACGTTCTCTGGGCCGTGTTGCATCACCGGACTGACCGTCGGAGAGATCCTCGACAGCGCGGACGCCTGGCCGATCGCTCGGGCTTGCGCCGCCGAGGCTGACACGGTCGCGCGAACCAAGGGCATCAAGCTCGGATTCGACGATGTGGAAAGCTACATCCGGACGTTCGGCGCCAAGATCCGCGGCGCCAAGCCGTCAATGCTGCAGGACCATGAGGCTCGCCGGGCATCGGAGATTGACGCGATCAACGGCGCCATCCCGGTCGAGGCGGCAAAGGTCGGGCTGTCGGCCCCGACCAACGCCACCGTCGCCGGCTTGATCCGGGCCCGCGAAAGCGGCTTCTGATCGGCGCGAGCGGGAATCCGGGGCGGCCGTTGGCCGCCCCGTCATCCTACAGCTTGGTCCGGCGGGCCAGCGGCTGATTGCCTTCCTCGGTCAACCAGAAATACAGCAACGCCATCTCGGGGTAGTTCTCGAAGTACTTGGAGTTTTCCTTCGCCTTGTGCATTTTCTGTTTGGCCTCGGTCGACCGAGCCGATTTGTTCAGCATCCGCGACCAATACACATACACCTCGGACGACCTCGGGTTCAGCCACGCGGCATGCCGGAAGCTCTGCTCCGCCGCCTTGAACCGCTCCAACTCGGTCTCGGCCACACCCTTGATGGTGTAGGCACTGGCCAGTAGCGCACGGTTGCCGGTCATCGGCCAGTAGGTCGGGTAGATCACTTTTTCCAGGGTCTTCAGAGCGTCCTCGTAGCGGTCCTCGTGAACATCCAGGAACGCGAGATTCAGGTATCCGACGGACAGTTGGGAATCGGACTCGATGGCCTTCTGGAAGTCGGCACGGGCGGTCACTACGTCGTTGTCGAGCAACCCCATGATCCCGCGCAGGTTCTCAAGCAGGGCGCGGTGGTCGTGGGTCAGCGACCCTGGAAGGTCGTTGATCTCCTTGTCGATCATCACCCGACTCGGGTCGACGTCCTCGTTCTTCACGGCCCGTCCGTTCAGGTCGTACAGCAGCGCCAGATAGGGATCGAGCTTTAGGACGGCCTGGAACGCGGCGTCGCGGATCAGATGGTCGAAATCGTCATCCTTGGAATGCGCCGAGACCTGGATGTCGAAGTACCCGCTTTTCGGATCGTAGCCCGTCAGCACCAGCTTCAGGGTTTCATCCTCGGCCACCACATACTCGGCGACCCGCCCGTCCGGGCCGTTCTGCACCACCTGCACGCGCTTGGTCGGGTCCTCGACGATAACGCTGGTCACCATCTTGGGGGGCACGATGCCCATCAGGCTCTGCATCGCGACCAGCGCACCTTCCAGGTTGGCAAACTCCGCCAGAGCCGCCGAGATCGGCTTGGTCTTGCTCGATTGGATGGACGGTACCGCGATCAGGGTCGGCGTCTTGGTGATCTTCTTCACTTCCGAGATGAAGATGCCGTCGACCACATACTTCTCGTACCCCTGCTCCTTCACCGACTCCGCGACGGTCGTGTCGAGGTACATTGTGTTTTGATTCACGTAGGTGTCCGTGACCACCAAGCCGAATGCCGCGAGAACGGCATAGATCGCCGCCAACGTCGTCGGATCCATCGAAACTCCCCCTCGCCTGTCCCACATAGCCAGTACGGCTGAAGCGCACATCCTACTCAGGCGTTCATTACTGGGAAGTGAACATTGGTCGCAAAGTGATCGGCGGCGGGTTCGCTGTGGTCGCGTGGAAAATGCCGCTCGAGAACAGGAGCGGCAACGTCCGGTCGGTCGCCCGCCCGAATGTCGCCCGCCGCGCCATTGCACCGCGGCGAACCCGCGGTTCATACTCCGGCACCCGATCACGCACGCCACGGAGACGACCATGTCGACCGCGTATGCCGAACTGGCCCAGGCCATGGACCTGTATTTCGACGGTTTCTACACCGGTGACGTCGACACTCTGAAGAAGGTGTTCCATCCGGATTGCCACCTGATCTCCGGGACCGGCGGCAGTCTGGCGAACGACCCGATGGAGGCGGTCTACGCCCGGGTTCGCGGCCGCGCCAAGCCGTCGGAAGTCGGTCAGCGCCGCTACGACCACATCCTGTCGATCGATCTTGCCGGCCCGGAGACCGCCCTGGTGACCTGCCGGATCGGTTTGGAGCCGCGGCTGTACACCGACTACCTCAACTTCGTGAAGCTGGACGGCCAGTGGCGCATCGTCTCCAAGGTCTACACGTGGGTCCCGGTGGCCGAAGCTGCCGGCGCCCATCCCGTGACTACCGCCCAGGCGGCGGAGTAACCGCGCCGATATGACGACCGCTACCGACTCCGAAGGCGGGACGCTGGCGGTCGAGATCTGGCGCGGCAAGGACGCTGGACAGTTCGAGACCTACACCGTTCCCCAGCGGGCCAACCAGACCGTGCTCGACGTGGTCACCTGGATCCAGCGCCACGCCGAGCCGGCACTGGCCTATCGGTTCGCCTGCCGGGTCGGCGTGTGTGGCTCCTGCGCGATGACCGTCAACGGCAAGCCGCGCTGGACCTGCCGCACCCACGTCTCCAAGGTCGCCGGCGAAGGCGCACTGCGGATCGAACCGCTGCGCAACCTGCCGCGCCTGAAGGACCTGGCGGTCGACATGACGCCGTTCTTCGAGAAATGGCAGCGCGCCCAGGGCCGCTTCACCCCAACCCGCACCCGCAACGATCCGCTGACCACGGTCAGCCCGCAAAGCGCCGGGCGAAAGGCCGCCGACGCCGGGATCGAGTGCATCAACTGCGCGGTCTGCTACTCGGCCTGCGACGTGGTCGGCTGGGACGACGGTTATCTCGGACCGGCTGCCCTGAACCGCGCCTGGACTCTGGTCAACGACGAGCGCGACGGCGACCGGGCCGGGGTGTTGAAGGCCGCATCCTCCGGCGGCGGCTGCCACTCCTGCCACACCCACGGCAGTTGCGTTGAACACTGTCCGGTCGGCATCAACCCGACCGCCGGAATCGCCGGCCTGAAACGATGGTCGATCGTCGAACTGCTTGGGGGCAAGCTGCCGTGACTCCGGTCGTGCTGTATCTGGCGCAGCGCCTCACCGCGTTGATCCTCGCACCGCTGGTGATCGCCCACCTCGTGCTGATCCTGATCGCGGTCGAAGGCGGGCTGACCGCCGCCGAAATCCTCAACCGGACTCAGGGCAGCGTCGGCTGGGGCCTGTTCTACGGGCTCTTCGTCGCCGCCGCCGCCGTTCACGCCCCGATCGGGTTGCGCAACGTCATCCACGAACACACGCGCTGGACCGGCCGGTCGCTCGACGGGGCAATGCTCGTCTTGGCCGTGCTGCTGGCCGGCCTTGGTGCGCGTGCCGTTCTTGCCGTGGTGGGCACACCGTGATCCGACCGGCGCGCAACCACCCGGGGTTCTGGGCCTTCGTCGCGCACCGAGTGTCCGGCGTGGCGCTGGCACTGTTTCTGCCGCTGCACTTCCTGGTCCTCGGCCTGGCGCTGGAGTCGGGCGACGCTCTCGACCGGATGCTGGCGGTCGCCGACCGGCCGGTGTTCAAGATCGCCGAATGGGGGCTGGTGGTGCTGCTGACCGTCCATCTCTGCGCCGGGCTGCGGGTGATGGCGCTGGAGTTCCTGCCGTGGCGCGACACCCGCAAGGGATTGATCGGCATCGGCGCGGCAATTGCCCTGCTGGTCGGTGCGCTGTTCATGTTGCGGGCGGGGTAAGCGATGGAAGAGTTCGACACCGACATCCTGATCCTCGGCGCCGGTGGTGCGGGACTGTTCGCCGCCCTGCACGCCCTGCAGGCCGACCCCGACCTGGACGTCACGGTCGCGGTCAAGGGGCTGCTCGGCAAGTGTGGCTGCACCCGCATGGTCCAGGGCGGCTACAACGTGGCGCTCGACCCGCGCGACAGTCTTGAGCGCCACTTCATGGACACCATCGTCGGCGGCAAATGGCTGCCGCGCCAGGACCTCGCCTGGCGGCTGATCGAGGGCGCGGTCGAGCGGGTCCGCGAACTAGAGAACGAACTCGGCTGCTTCTTCGACCGCAACCCGGACGGCTCCCTGCATCAGAAAGCATTCGCCGGCCAGTCCTTTGACCGCACGGTCCACAAGGGCGACCTGACCGGCATCGAGATCATCAACCGGCTGATGGAGCAGGTCTGGGCGCGTGGCATCCGCAAGCTTGAGGAGCACAGGGCGGTTGCGCTGATTCCCGCGGCCGACGGCTCCGGCCTGGCGGGCGCGCTGCTGATCGACATGCGCACCGGCGGCTACCGGATGGTGCGCGCCAAGGCCACCCTGCTGGCGACCGGCGGCGGGCCGACGATGTACCTCTACCACACACCCTCGGGCGACAAATCCTGCGACGGCATGGCGATGGCGATGCGCCTCGGCCTGCCGGTCCGCGACATGGAGATGGTGCAGTTCCACCCGACCGGCCTGCTGGCCGGCCTCGACACCCGGATGACCGGCACGGTGTTGGAGGAAGGGCTGCGCGGCGCCGGCGGGTATCTGCTGAACGGCGACGGCCGGCGCTTCATGGCTGACTACGACCGGGCCGGTGAGCGGGCAACCCGCGACGTGGTCAGCCGATCGATCTACGCCGAGATGCGGGCCGGCCGCACCACCCCGATGGGCGGCGCCTGGATCGAGATGAAGCACCTCGGTCCCGAGAGCGTCGCCAAGCGCTTCCCCGGCATGGTCAAGCGTTGCGCCGATTGCGGCTTCGACCTGGCCGGCGGCCGGGTCGAGGTGGTGCCGACCGCCCACTACATGATGGGCGGGGTCGAGTTCGAGATCGACACCACCACCGCCATCCCCGGCCTGTTCGCCGCCGGCGAGGATTGCGGCGGGGTGCACGGCGCCAACCGTCTGGGCGGCAACGGCGTCGCCAATTCCACGGTGTTCGGCGGCATCGCCGGCGACAGCATGGCGCGTTTCGTGGCCCGCAACGCGCCGCTGCGAGACCCGGACCGCGCGGCGATCGACGCCGCCGTCGCCCGAGCCGAAACGCCATTCGCGCTGGCGCAGGGCGACCTGGGCGACCTGCGCGACCGGCTGTGGCACCTGATGTGGGACGAGGTCGGCATCCTGCGCACCGCCGACGGCCTCAAGCGCGGCCTCGCCGGGCTTGCCGACCTGCGCGCCGAGTTGCACCGCACCGGCCTCGCCGACGGCGACCGCGCCTTCAACCTGACCTGGCACGACTGGCTGAACCTGGAGAGCCAGATCACGGTCTCCGAAGTGATTGCCACCGCCGCCCTGGCCCGCGAGGACAGCCGCGGCGCCCATTTCCGCGAGGACTTCCCGGAGACGGGCGACCTGGATACCACCGCCTTCACCCGCATCACTCTCGACGCCACCGAACGTCCGCAACTCAGCATGGTGCCGGTCGACTTCACCATCGTGAAACCGGGCGAGAGCCTGATCGACGACGAAGCCGGCGCCCCGCCGGCCAGCGCCGCCGGATAGGCACGTCACCGGAGACGCCCGCATGCCCCACCTCGCCATTGCCCGGTTCTCCCACGAGGGCAACTCGTTCTCGCCGGTGCCGACCGGGCTGCCGGAGTTCCGGCGCGAGTGGTACCGCGGCCAGGAGGCCGAGGCGGTCTATCGCGGCACCACCACCGAGGGCGGCGGCGCGGTCGCCTTCCTCGACGCCAATCCCGACTGGCGCGGCACCTTTCTGCGCATGGCCGGTGCGACGCCCGCCGGCCCCGTTACCCGCAACACGTTCGAGACGGTTGTCGGCGAGATCGTCGACGATCTGCGCGACGGCGAATGGGACGCCGTGTTCCTGTCCCTGCACGGCGCGATGCTGGTGGACGGCTTGGATCTCGCCGACACCGAGATCATTCGGCGGGTCCGCGCTGCCGTCGGCCCCAATATGCCGTTCGGCGTCAGCCTCGACCTGCACGCCAACCTCGACCCGAGCATCGCCGATCTCGTCACCTTCGCTGCCGGTTTCAAGGAGCATCCGCACACCGACATGAAGGAGACCGCCGAGCGGGTGCTCCACGTGCTCGACCGCACGGTGAAAGGCGAGATTCGGCCGGTCGGCCACATCGCCAAGCTCGACGCCATCCTGCCCAGCATCAACATGCGCACCGCCGAGGGGCCGATGGCCGAACTGGAGGCGTTCGCGCGCGGGTTGGAGTTCGATCCGCGGATCCTCGACGCCTCGCCGTTCGGTGGATTCTCCTACGGCGACACCGCCGTGGCCGGAGCCGGTGCGCTGGTGTTCGCCGATGGCGACCGGGAACTGGCGCGCAGCGCCGCCGAGCGGCTGGTTGAGGAATTTCGCGGGCGACTCGACCGGTTCTACATCACCCTGCCGAGCGCGGAGGAAGGCATTGCCCGGGCATTGCGCAGCGAGCACCGCTCGGTCGCGGTGATCGACTCCGGTGACAATCCGCTGTCCGGCGGGATCGCCGACACCCCGGAGATGCTGCGCGCCCTGCTCACCGCCAAGCCGGAGGTGCCGTGCGTGGTCGCCTTCTTCGCCGACCCGAGGATGGTCGAGCGCTGCCACGCGATAGGCGTCGGCGGTTCGATTGAAGGGTTGCTCGGCGGGCGGATCAGCCGCGACTTCGGTGCCCCCGTCCCATTCGCCGGCGCAGTGCTGCGGCTGACCGATGGCAACTACGTCAATGCCGGTCCGATGATGCACGGCCTGCCGATGTCGCTCGGCCGAACGGCGGTCATCGGTGTCGGCCAGGTCAGCATCATCGTGACGACGGGTGTTGTCACGTTAACTCGTCGAGTTAGCAAGTTGGCATGCCGGTCGTTGATCAAGCGGCATGTGCCGCGGATTTCCAAGCTTCGAACGCTTCGAGCCGATGGTAGCGAATGGTGAGGGCGGAACGACGGCGGGCTGGGACAGAGTAACGATTGCGGGTTGCGGATTGCATAGACACGAAGCGTTGTAATCCACCCGGTGATCGGAAGCCTTGCATCACCCGCTCTCGTTTTCGGAAGGGCAAGTGGCTGTTCTCGGCGCGGTTATTGAGCCCCTTGTGTGACCAATGATCAAGGCCAGGCGCGACCTCGCGCTTGGCGGCCCCATATGAGCGCAGTTTGTCCGTAATGATCCTTTTGGGCACGAAGCCCCAACGTTTCATCAGCTTGATCAAAAGCCGCTTTGCAGCGCGCTTGTCTCGCTTCGATTGTAAGATTTCCTCAAGAACGACACCGTGTTGGTCGACGGCGCGCCACAGCCAGTATGACCGGCCCGCGATCTTCACGACGACTTCGTCCAGATGCCAAACATCACCAGGGCGAGGCTGCCGTCGCCGCAGAACGTGGGCGATCCGGGGACCGAACTTGACGGTCCAGCGCCGGATCGTCTCATACGAAACGTCCACACCACGTTCCAGCATAAGCTCCTCGACCTCGCGCAGGCTCAAGTTGAACCGGGCGTAGAGCCAGACAACATGAGAAATGATCTGAGGCGGAAAGCGGTGGCGCTTGTAGCTGATTTTCTCTGTTTGCATCGACACCGCCTACGCCCGGATCATTGAACCCGCAACCTCAGGCACGTTAACGTGACAACACCTCCAGGACGTTCCCCACGCCTGCATCCAGACATTGACGAATCCGCTGATCAAACCAACACCGTTCAATGTCGAAATCCCGGAAACGATGCAGGACATCAGGATCGAAATGAACAACGGTGTGACGATGGCGCTGTAGCGCGCCGGCAATTTGCGTCGCTGCCGGATCGTCGGTGTGTCGGCGTGGCTCATGGCGTTGTCGGTCCGGACAGGGTGGCGGAGACCATACGATGGTCCGGGTGGCCAATGAAGCCTGCCTCGCCGGAACAAATGTCGTTCTTCAACGTCGTGACTCTCTGCAAGAAACGCGCGCACTTCCGTCAAACATCGGTGATTTTTTGCGTTCGAAGAAAGTGATACGCGATTTCGTGGACCCAGATCCCGGTACGCTGCTCCCCTCGAACCACAGCCAACGGAGATCCCATGCCCGCGCTGATTGACCATCTGGCCAACCCGAGGGCCGACCGTACGGCACCGCTGCCGGGTGTGCTGACCGCCGGCATCCGGTCCGAGGCTCAGACGGCTATCCGCGACTGGCCCGGCTACGCGCCGACTCCGCTGATCGACCTGCCGGGCCTGGCCAAGCGGATGGGCGTTGGCGCGGCTCAGTACAAGGACGAGGCCGGGCGTTTCGGCCTCGGCAGCTTCAAGGCGCTCGGTGGGGCCTACGCGGTGCAACGGCTGGTGCGGCAGTTCGGCAGCGGAACAGGCATCACCTTCGCCGCCGCGACCGACGGCAACCACGGCCGCTCGGTCGCCTGGGGCGCCAAGCAGGCCGATTCTCGGGCAGTGATTTACCTGCATGCCGGGGTCAGCCCGGGTCGGGAGGCGGCGCTGCGCGTGCTGGGGGCCGAGATCGTACGGGTATCCGGCAACTACGACGACAGCGTGCGCCAGTGCGCCCGCGATGCGGCCGCGAACGACTGGCACGTGGTGTCCGACACCGCATGGGACGGCTACCGCGACACGCCGACCGCGGTGATGGCCGGATACTCCTTGATCGCGGCTGAGACGATCGAGCAGATCGGCTCCGACCGGCCGACTCACGTGCTGGTCCAGGCTGGGGTCGGCGGGGTCGCGGCTGCGCTTTGCGCCGAGTTCCGGTCGGCGTTTGGCGGTGCGGCGCCGCGTTTCGTGGTGGTCGAGCCCTCGCTGGCAGCGTGCCTGCTGGAGAGCGCGCGCCAGGGCGGTCGCACCGAAGTGGCGCTTGCTGGCGAGACTGTGATGGCCGGCCTGTCCTGTGGCGACCCGTCGCCGCTGGCCTGGGAGATCCTGGACGCCGGCGCCGACGACTTCGTGGCAGTCGATGATGCTTTCGTGCCACCGGCCATGCGTCTGCTGGCGGCGGGCGAGGGCGGCGATCCGCCGATCGTGGCCGGCGAGTCCGGAGTGGCGGGCCTGTCGGCCTTGCTGGCGGCGCAGGAACAACCGGCGCTGTGGTCGGCGCTCGGGCTTGGCCGCGACAGCCGGGTGCTGCTGATCGGAACCGAGGGGGCGACCGACCCGGAGATCTACAACGCGATCGTTGGACGGACATCGGAAGACGTGATGGCAGGAGGCAAACGATGAGCCGTTCCGGCGAGATCTCCCCCGATCTGGTTGCGGTGATGACCGAATGGCGGCGCGATCTGCACCAACACCCGGAGATGGGGTTTGAGGAGGTTCGGACCAGTCGGGTGATCGCCGAGCGACTGGCCGAATTCGGGCTGGAGGTGCACACCGGTATCGGCGGCACCGGGGTGGTCGGCGTGCTGCGCCGGGGTGCTTCGAACCGGGCGGTCGGGCTGCGCGCCGACATCGACGCGCTGCCGATCCACGAGAAGAACGGCTTCGCGCACCGCTCGCTCAACGACGGCGTCATGCATGCCTGCGGCCACGACGGCCACACCGCGATGCTGCTGGGCGCTGCCCGCCACCTGGCTGAGAGCGGCCGCTTCGACGGCACGGCCGTGTTCATCTTCCAGCCGGCGGAGGAACACGGGCGCGGTGCCGCGGCGATGATCGACGACGGCCTGTTCGACCGCTTCGGCATCGACCAGGTGTTCGGGATTCACAACATGCCGGGCCTAGCGGTTGGCCAACTGGCGGTCCGCACCGGGCCGATCATGGCCAGCGAGGACAATTTCGAGATCATCATCTACGGTGCCGGCGGCCATGCCTCGGCCCCGCAGCAGACCATCGATCCGATCGTGATCGCGGCCGAACTGGTGCTGGCGCTGCAGACCATCGTGGCGCGCGGGTTCTCGCCACTCGACGCGGTGGTGGTGTCGGCGACCGAACTGACGACCGACGGGGTGCGCAACGTCATCCCGTCGACCGCCTGGATCCGCGGCGACGTGCGGGCGTTCACGCCGGAGTCCCAGAGTCGGGTCGAGGCGTTGATGCGCCGGATCTCGGCTGGGGTATGCGCCGCCCATGGAGCGACTTGCGAGGTCAGCTACAGCAACTCCTTCGTACCGACGATCAACACCGCGGAGGCGACCGAACTCGCCGTTGAAGCAGCGCGAGTCGCTTTCGGCACCGACAAGGTCGACCCGGACTGCAAGCCGATCGGCGGGGCCGAGGATTTCGCCCGGATGCTGGCGGTCAAGGACGGCTGCTTTGCCTTCCTAGGCAATGGTGGCGAGGCTGGCCAGGGCCGCGGACTGCACGGCCAGTACTACGACTTCAACGACGATGCCCTGCCGCACGGGGCGGCATACTGGACTAGCCTAGTCGAGACCGCGTTGCCGGAGCGGTGAAGGGCATACGGTCGCTGCTGGTCGCGCGGTCAGGTTGACGCGGGCAAGGTCGACGCGTCCATCACCACTCGCACCGCCAGGGTCTGGCGACGGCCTCGGATGTCGATCTCGACGGTTGGTGCTGGCTCCAGGTCGGCGCCGGCGGCCTCGACCACCACCTGCGAGACAATGAACTGGGCGCCGTGCTCCTTGGTCATGCTCTCCAGGCGGCTGGCGGTGTTGACCGTGTCGCCGACGGCGGTGATGCCGCGCACCCGGCCGTAGCCCATCTCGCCGACGATCGCCGGGCCGAGATGAACTCCGATACCGATTCGCAGCGGCTCGCTCAGGTCGCCCTCCAGGCTGGCGTTCAAGTCGGCCAGCCGCTCGCTCATCGCCCGGGCGGCGGCGAGCGCCTGACGCGAGCCGGTGGCGGGGTCGGAGTCGACGCCGAACAGCGCCATGATCCCGTCGCCGATGAACTTGTCGATCCGGCCGCCGGCACCCTCAATCGCCGCACCCATCTCGGCGAAGTACCGGTTCAGGATGAACACCACATCGTAGGGTAGGCGCTGCTCGGATATCTGTGTGAAGCCGCGCAGGTCGGCGAACAGCACCGCGATGTCCAACTCGCGGCCCTGAAGGTAGCTGGGCCCGCCATGCGCCTCGGATACCCCTGCAGCGTGCGGCGGCAGCAGCGGCATGACTTCGAGCCCGTCGATTACCACCGTTTGGCAGGCCAGCCGCACGTTCGGGGGGGCCGCGATCCGGCGCAGCACCTTGGCTTCCGCCTCGCTGGGCTCCGGCAGAGCTTCCAGTCTGGCGCCGATCCGGATGCGGCAGGTCGAGCAGCGCCCGCGTCCGCCGCACACCGACGCATGCGGAATGCCGTTGGCCCGGCTGACCGCCAGGACGGACATGCCGACGGTCGCGCGCACGCTGTGCCCGCTGCCGTAGCGCAGGACCGCGTCTCGGCCGCGACGCTCGACCGTTAACCGGACCATCCGGCCCGCCAGGGCCGCCGCTACCAGCAGCACGAAGCCCATCCGGGCATTCTCGATGTAGCGGTAGACAGTGCTGACTTCGGCATTCGATGGCAGGTTCATCGCGGCGACGGCGTTCTGCAGCCATACCGGATCCTGAGCCAGCTCGCGGATCGACATGCCGGCGGCGACGTAGCCGCCCAGCGCCGCGGTCGGTATGGTCACCGCCGCTGCCAGCAGCCAAGGAGCGGCCCGGTCGAACCAGGACCGAAAACGCAGCCACAGATACAGCCCGACGCAGCCGTGCACCCAGGCGACGATTAGGGCCACTGGTTGCTTGATCGTCAGGAACGGTGCGAACACCCACATGTTCAGGGCCTCTTTTGAAATCCGAGTGGGTAGCGGCTGTCGAGCTGGGGCCTGACGACGGGCCTGCATCGATCCCTTTGTTCGACCGGCGAGACCATCCCTTCGTCCCGACCTGCCTTCTGCGGGGCCAGGCGGGGATCG
>ABHC01000003.1 GCA_000171835.1 alpha proteobacterium BAL199
CAGCCTGTTAACCGAACAGACCCAACAGGCTCTGCGGCCGCTGGTTGGCAATTCCCAGCGTCTGCACGGACAGCTGCTGAGAGACCTGAGCAGCCGTCAGCTTGGCGGACTCGCGAGCCAGATCGGCATCGACGATGTTGCCCAAGCCTTCTTCCGTGGCATCCGAGATCTGCTCCAGGAACGTGGTCTGCAGCTCGAGGGCACGGACTTCCGCGCCGAGCGAACCCAGAGCCGAGTTCACGGTCGACTCCAGGGCCGAGTACTCGGTCGAGAGCACGGCCTGGGCCAAAGTCGCACTACCGAACGACGAGCCCGCGAGCCCGAGCACGGTGGTGCGCAGATCCTGGAAGGTCAGCGACAGAGTGCCGCCCGACAGGTTCGACAAGGTGTTGACGTTTGACGAAGAACTGTCGAGCAGGTTCACGCCGTTGAACACGGCGTTGTCGATGAAGTTAGCCGCCTGAGAGAGCAGCTGGTTGAAGTCTTCCTCCAGAATGGTCCGCTGCGCTGTGGTGATGCCCTCGTTGGAGAGCTCGGTCAGCTTCTGGCGGACAGTCTGCAGCAGATCGGAAATCGCCGTTGTGCCGGCGATCGCGACCTTACCAATGCCTTTGGCGTTATTCAGACCCTGCGTGACGGCGCCGATCGCCTTCAACTCGCCGCGGATACCCTGGGCGATGGAGAAGTTCGAGGCATCGTCGAGCGCGCCCGAGATCTTCAATCCGGTCGAGACGCGGTTCTGGCTGACGTCCAGACGCTTGTTGACCTGGTTGAGGTTACGGAGAGCCACGAATGCACCGACGTTGGTGTTGATGGAGTTTTGAACGGCCATTGTCTTCATCCTCGTTCTAAGGGTGACATCGGCGTTTTGCCGACCTGAACGGATCTAGCCCGTCCTACCCTCACTAAATACGAGCCGAAGCATATTGTCAAGTATTTTAGTAAAATTTATCACAAATTAATTTCGTTATAGAATCTATACGCGTTGACCGTTTGCACGGTCCGTACCGAATGGCAGAAAGCCGACGCCATCGACCGATTCCGATAGGTACGAGGCCAGTTGGCCGGCCAGTTCGGGCTCCAGCTCGGCAACCTCGGGCAAACAAACCGGCAGAAATTACCGAGCCCGGCAGATCCTGCCGGTTCCATACCGACTCATCTCACCTAAGCCATTGATATTTCGCCATAGATGCATCGATTGAAAATGGCCCGCTTGTTGCGTGATCTGGATCGGACACGACCAATCAGGTGACGCCATGGATCTCAATCCGCTGGACATCAAAGCCTCCCAAACCTCGAACGGGAGCCCGCGATACCGCGTAAGCGGAGATGTCGGTTTCCAGAGCGTCATGGACCTGGCGGCGCGTCGCAACCCGACCGAACCGGCACGCCCCGAGCCGTCCCGGCGCTCCGAGGCGCCCCGCGACCTGCCCTCTAGGGTCGATGATCATCACCAGGACGATGCTCCCGACGTCGTGCGAGTCGAGGACGACGACCGCATCACAGGCTCGGAGAAGTCCGACAATCGACACTCTGAGCCACAGGTCGATGAGACGAGCGTGATAGCGGCAATCGCTGTCGAGATCGCGAAGCCGTCAGCGCCCTCAGGTCCGACGATCACCACCGAGGAGGCACCGACGGTTGCCGTTGACGGCGCCCAGCTCGCTCCGGCGATTCCGCAGTCGACTCCGACACCTACTCCTGTAGGAGCGCCTTCCGCAGAACAAACAACCGCTCCGGCGCAGCCAGCGGTCCCGACGCCTTCCTCCGCGACACCGACGTCCCCCTTGCCCGCAATCGTCGCGCCGCCGGCAGCCGTTACGGCGCAGGCAGGTGCAGGACAAGGTGCCGGGCAACAGGTGCCGCAGCAGGCGCCCACTGTCGTCGCACCAGCCACTGCAGCCGCTGAACTGCCGTCCGGCATGACACCGCCTGCGACGGCCACACAAACGGCCGAACGCGCACCGGGTGGTCCCGCCGCCGCGCAGCAAAGCGACACGGCATCGGCACAACGCACGGCAGCGCCGGCGACAACCGCCGCGTCAACGCCGGTGACGCCGGCCGCGACAGCCTCCCAGAACACGCAGGATAATAAAGCGTTGCGCGGCGCGGCGATCACCGTCGAGCCGGCTACGGTCGTGGCCCGCACCCAGGGAGTGTCGTCGGCCGTCCTCGTTCAGGCTCATCTGGCGGCCGCCGGCGACGCAGGCTCAAAGGCCGCCATCCAACCCGGTCAGAGCGCCGCGGCAGGTCAGGCAGGCACCACGCTGCATGTCGGCGGCGGACAGCCGCTGTTTGTCGGCGCTGACGCCGGCGCAGCGCAGTCCGGCGGCCAGGGCGGCAATGGAACCGGCGGACAGTCCGGCAACAACTCGCAGAATGGCGGTCAGGCGAACGGTGGTCAGGCTCAGGCCAACGGCGGGTTTACGTTCGGCACGGCGACCATCGGCCAGCGCGGCTTCGGCGGCGACGCCGCCCGATCGCAGTTCCAGCAGATCCTCGAAACCCGGACGGCCCGCGCGCCGCTCCCGGGTCCCGGCGGCACCGGATCGATGCCGGCCGGCGCCACCTCAACTCTTGCGACCAGTTCTATGACGGCCGGGCCAGGCGGACTCCAGAGCACACTACCCGCCGCTATGGCCTCACGGGCGGAGGCGACCGCCCATGGACGACCCGGTGCCCTTCCAGGCACCGCGGTCGGCCAGGTCGCCGTGAAGCTGGTGAGTTCGGCTGCTGACGGCGGCGGTCGTATGACGGTCCGACTCAATCCCGAGGAACTCGGCAAGGTCGACGTGAAGCTTGAATTCGGCCGGGACGGCATGGTGCGCGCAATGATCAGCGCAGAGCGGCCAGAAACCCTGGACATGCTGCAGCGCGACGCCCGCGCTCTTGAAAAAGCACTGCAGGAAGCCGGGTTGAAAACCGACCAGAACTCGCTCGAATTCGATCTGCGCGGTGGTCACGGCCAACCGACAGAGCGCGATGAACGCAGCGTCGCATCCCGGTCTCCCTCGACATCGACACAGCAGAGCGTCGAGGCCGATCCCCAACCCGACACCCAGACCGGCTCCGGTAGCGCCCGTGAAGACGGCAGCTACGACCTAGTGGCCTGAGGAGAAGCAGCATGGATTCCGTCAGCCCGATCAGCACCAGCGGCACGAAATCGTCCACCTCGGCCGACAAGCTGAGCAAGGACTTCGACATGTTCCTGACTCTGCTGACCACTCAGCTGAAGAACCAGGACCCGCTCGATCCGATGGACAACTCCGAGATGGTCAACCAGCTCGTGCAGTTCTCCAACGTTGAGCAGCAGATCGCCCAGAACAAGAATCTGGAGCAGATGATCCTGTTGCTGAACTCTCAGTCGGCTGCTTCGTCGGTTTCCTACATCGGCCGCGACGTCCAGTTCACCGACAGCACGACAGTGTACGACGGCACGAAGCCGGTCACTTTCGGCTACACGCCGACAAAAACCGCTGAGTCTGTAAAGATCGACATCGCCGACGCGGATGGCAAGATCATCCGGACCGTCGATGGCGAACGCTCGGCGAGCCGCCACACCTTCGTCTGGGACGGCCTGGACAAGGACGGCGCCGCCGCTCCGGCAGGCCAGTACACCTTCCTGGTGAAGGCGAAGGACGCGTCCGACAAGAACATCACGGTCGACAAGGACATCACCGGCCACGTCACCGGCGCCGCAAGCGATGCGACGGGCAACTACCTGCTCATCGGCGACCTCGCGGTGGACGTGACCAAGGTCGTCGCAGTCAGAGAAACCGCCGCGTCGTCATAACGACACCGGCAACCAATCGGCAGAACGCCACGGAGCAACCCTCTCAGTCACCCGCCGAAACCGGGTGCGCAATCGGAGGCAAAAACAATGAGTATCTATGGCGGTATGTTTTCGGGGGTGTCGGCGCTTGCCGCGCAGTCCCAGGCGTTTGGAATCATCTCCGACAACATCGCGAACGTGAACACGATCGGCTACAAGGATACGACAGCTCGGTTCCAGACCCTGGTCACCGAATCGTCATCGAGCAGCCGATACTCGCCCGGTGGCGTGTTGGCCCGGCCGTTCGTCAACCCTGAGAAGCAGGGCCTGCTGCAGGGCACCACGTCGAATACCGACATCTCTCTGGTCGGTGACGGATTCTTCATCGTGAACGAGAACGACGATCCGCTGACCAGTGGCGGCGAATACCTGTTGACCCGCGCCGGGTCGTTCACCGAGGACGAAGAAGGCAACCTGGTGAACGCGGCCGGATTCTTCCTGCAGGGTTGGCGAACCGACTCTACCGGGACCATCGTGAACTCCAACACCAAGGACCAGCTCTCCAGCCTGGAGACGGTGAACCTCGCCGGCTTCACCTCGGTGTCGAACCCGTCGTCGACCGCCAATCTCGCGGTCAACCTGCCGGCCAACGCCACCACCGCATCGACCCAGACCACCAACCTGACGATCTTCGACTCGCTGGGTGTCGAACACCTGATGACGATCAACTGGACCAAGAACGCCCAGGCCAACGAATGGGCCTACTCGCTCGACGTGACCAACCAGGCCGGCACCACGACCGCCGCGATCGTCGCCGGTACCATCGACTTCGATCCGGCCGACGGCACCATCGAAGACATCGACAACGGCGGTACCCTGGTCGATGGGGATACAGCCCAGACTACGTTGCCAATCACCGCTCTGGCCTTCGGCAGCGGTGCGGCGGCATCCAGCATCGTCATCAACTGGGGAACGGTCGGCCAGACCAACGGCATGAGCCAGTTGAGCGGGTCCTATGAGGCGACCTTGCTGAACCAGAACGGCTCCTCGCCCTCGGCCCTGACCGCCGTCGAGATCGACAACGAAGGCGTCGTGACGGCACGTTTCAAGAACGGCGACACCCGACCGATCTACAAGATCGCCATCGGCACCGTCCCGGCCGCCACCGAATTGCGCAGCGAGAACGGGAACGCCTACAAGCTGTCGAGCCGGTCCGGCGACCTGCTGCTGACGGAAGCCGGCCTGCAGGGTGCAGGGGCGATCGAATCATCGGCGCTCGAACAATCGACGGTCGATCTGTCGGACGAGTTCACCGATCTCATCATCACCCAGCGCGCCTACTCGGCGGCAACCAAGCTGATCACCACCGGCGACGAGTTGCTCGACGAGATCATCCGCGTGAAGCGGTAACGTACGCCCCCCGCAAGCGTTACCGCTCAGCCTCGCCCCGGCCATCTGGCCGGGGCTTTTTTTTATGGCTGGAACGAATTCAACACGAACTGCTCGACATTAGGCGTTTGTTAAGAGGCCGTTGGCACACTGTCCCCAGGAACAAAACAGCTCTTGATGGTCATGGGCGGACAAGCGGCTACCAAAAACACATCACTGCGACCCGAGCACGTCACCGGCCCCGATGGCACGGCGATTGGCATCGACGACCTGCCACCCCCGGAAACCACCCGTTGGGTGATGCGTCGCAAGGCCGAGGTCGTGTCTGCCGTCCGCGGTGGGTTACTGTCCCCGGAGGAAGCGTGCGGACGCTGGAACCTCTCGCTCGAAGAGCTCGAGTCCTGGCAACGGCTAATCGACCGCTACGGCGTGCGCGGCCTGCGCGCCACCAGGCTCCAGCAATACCGCGGATCCGGACGTCGCTCGGTTGCGGCAGGTCACCGATAGTCTGGCTTAGTCGCCCGACTGGTTCTGCACCCATCCCCTGACGATTTCAGAAACCCGATGCATTGTCCGGTCCCAGGGATCGGCAATGCGCTTTCCAATCGGAAGAATGGATGAAAACCAGGGGTCTCTGCCTCCGATCAGGTAGGCGGCCGGAACCGGACGACCGTGGAACTCGATGCAGGGCACGCCAAGGCCGCCGGCGATCGTTGCCACCGAAGTGTTGGCGCTGACCACACCATCGAGCGCAGCGGTCAGGGCGGCCGACCCGTCCAAGTCATCGAACAGGTCAATATCGTCGAACGGGTGCACCAACACCCCGAACCGTTCGTTGATTTCGGCCAACTCATCGCGGCAGTCGTCGTACTGAAGGTTGACGAACACCGCACCGCGGACCTTCAGGATCGGTTCAAGATCGGAAACCGCGGCGTAGAATTGGTTGCGCAAGCGGCCCTGCACCCCGCTGCGCCAGGACAGTCCGATCTTCGGTCCGGCCCCGAGGGCATCGAGCCGACGGCGCATATCGGCAACCCGCTGTGCGTCCGGCCTGAACAGCGTGCGGTCACGCGGAAACCGATCGGCCGATCCCCGAACGTGCTGGCCAAGGCTGCCGGTCGGCATCGCGATATCGAACCGCTCTTCGCCTCGCTCCGCCGGGAGGAACGGCGATGCGACCACCCGCACCGATGGAAGTGACCGCGCGAGCAACGTCAAAAGCTTCGGCGACGCCTCAAGAGTGATGTCCCCGCCCCGCTCGACCACATCCTGAACCATCGTGGCAAATCGGATTTCATCGCCAATGCCCTGCTCTCGATAGAGAAACACACGCTGACCGGTGAGCGTGTACGGACCGTGCGTTTCTGGTTGTGGTCGATCATGGGACATTTGGGCGATAGGTTTTCGATCCGACAGCGGCTCGAATCACGATATCGCCTTTTGGAGGAAGCGATGACGGGAACCCGAACCGTCGACCCGGACGACCTGGGGCGCTGGAACATTGTGCCCGGCCAGATGGTGCGGGTCGCCACCCGGCGCGGCGCCATCGAACTGGCGGCGCGTAGCGACTCCTCCGTGCCGGCCGGCGTGGTCTTCGTCCCGACCTGCTACAGCAAGTCGGCGGCCAGCTTCCTGATCAACTCGGCGGTCGACCCGTTCGGCAAGATCCCCGAACTCAAGTCCGCAGCCGCACGGCTCTAAGCCGCAAACGCCGCGACAGCCACCGCTGCCCAGTAACCGGAGAGCCGCCACGGAACCGCTGATCGATGTCCTGATCAATGGCGTACCGGACACGCCGTCCGGCCGCATCGTCGTCGGCTTCAACTGGACTGCGGTCGAGGGGCCGGACTCGGTCGGCTTCGCCGCAACGCCAAGCCGGGTCGATGGAGCCGCAACCACGCCGCAAACCGGGAGCTATGGCGGTCGGGCGCTGTCCGAACTGGCCGCACTGGCACGCTCGACCAACCCCTACGAGCGGGCGATCGGCATTGCGGCGGCCAACGCCCACTGGAACGCCGACGCCGTTGACCTCGCTGACGGCGACGGACTGACCAATGCATCGGGCGACGGGCGCACCGTTGTCGTCGGCCGCTTCCCCGGGTTGGACGTCAAGCTGCCGGGAGCCCAGGTGCTGGAACGCCATCCCGGACCGGACGACCTGCCAGCCGAACGGGCGCCGGATGTCATCCCAGGGTGTGCCCGGCTGGTCGTCACCGCCTCCACCCTGGTCAACGGCACCGTTGACAGCCTGTTGGCACTCGCCGGTCCCGGAACCGAGATTACCCTGGTCGGTCCTGGAACCCCACTGTGCCCCAGCCTGTTCCGGATCGGCATCAGCCGGCTTGCCGGATTCGTCGCCGTCGATCGAGAAGGCTGCATCAAGGCAGTCATGGAAGGCGCCGGCGCCCGGACATTCCGCCGACACGGCCGGGCTGTCGTGCGTCAGCCGACGTCGTAGCCGAAGCGCTTCACCCACGGCTCGATGTGAGGCCAGGCAGGCGCCAGATAGTCGCGGTAACGCATCCAGCGGGCGACCGCGTCCCGGTTGATCGGGCGAGCCACCTGACGATAGTTCGGAGTGGCGGTGTAGCGCCCGATCGAGCGTCGGTGGTCCAGCACGCCCGGATCCCAGCCCAGGCCGAGAAAGCCGGTAAGACGCTTCATCTCGGACTCGGGATCTTCGACCAGGGCTTCATACCGGACCGTGTGGATCGGCAGCGGCACCGTCGCGGTAGCCTCTGTCCAGAACGACATCACCCGGTTGTACAAATCACCGGTCTCCTGAACCGACGTGAAGCTGGCCAGCGCGTCGGTCGGTGCGAATTCCTGCATGAGGCAACTCAGGCAGACATCAGCCGGGTGCCGCAGCACCAGCACGACCCGCGCTCGCGGAAACAGTCGCGCGACAAGGCCGATATACACCAGACCCAGCGGGCTCTTGTCGACCTTGACCGGCCGGTCCGGGTGCTTCTCATGACGTTTGAGCAGGCTGTGGAACGTCTCCCGCATGGTCTCGGCATCGCGCGGCTCAAATGGCTGCGGACGGGCAAGCAGACCCGCCAGACCATTCCGGTCGCCAGCTGCGCGCCGACGCGCGTTCTCGATCCCCACCAGATCGGGCAACGGATCAACTTCGTCAAACGTCTCGACCTGCGGATGGCGGTGCAGCATTTCGCCGATCAGGGTCGTGCCGGATCGCGGAATGCCGAACAGGAACACCGGCGAAACATCTAAGGCGGCGGCGGTCTTCGGATCGATCGGATGCACCGTATTGACCGCGAGCCGGTCCAGCACAGTCAGGAACCGTCGACGATCCACGCCGTACTCCGCCGACCGCGCCGCCGCCAGCCTGTTCGCAGCCGTCAACGCGGCAACGGCGCCCACGGCGTCGGCTTCCTCGTCCAGCATGGATGCAAGATCGAACAACAGACCCACGGTGTCCGGATCGTCGGTGCCCGTCGCAACCACGTCCTGCAGATAACCGATCGCCGCCTTTCGCTGGCCGGCGTCGCGCAACAGCTTGGCGCGCAACGCAGCATGCGCGGTGGATCCTGGCCACAGTACCTCGGCCCGTGCCGCCAGACGGCCGGCCGTCTTCGGATCGCGGACCCGCAAGGCGACGTCGGCAACGGCAATCGTTGCCTGGTACGCTCCCGACGCGCCCGGCGCACCAAGCATCAACTGTTTGCCGACACGCAACACCGCAGCGCTGTCACGGGCCTCCCGATACGCGATCAATGCCGCCTCCAGGGTCGCCGATCCATTCGGGTCGACTGCCAGCGCACGATCGGCTTGGGCGATCCAGTTCACCCGGGCCCCGCCCCGCCGCTCGGCCAGAATCAACAATGGCAGCGTTGCACGATCGCCAGGCGACAGGAGAGCGGCGCGGCGCAACGCCGGCCAGGCGACCGAGCGCCGTCCAGCCGACAGCGCCGATAGGCCCAGTGCTCGCCAGCCTAGCGACTGTCCCGGGGATTCCCGGGCCCGCGCGAGCAGCGCCTGGTCATCATGGGCACGGGACGGTTGACCGGAATCGGGGCCAAGTTCAGCAAGGCCACCTCGCGCATAGGGATCCCCGGGGCGCATTGCCAACACCCGCCGGAACAGACGCACAGCCGCGAGAGCGTCACCCGACGCGCGCAACCCCATGGCCGCCAGGATGGTGGCGTCGGCGTGACCTGGGTCCAGAACAATCGCCGGCCGGATCCGCCGGACAGCCTCACTACTGGCACCCCGGCGAAGGGCCGCGGCCGCCGTCCTGAGATAGGTCGCCCCCGACGGCTCTACGGTCATTCGGCCCGGCAGCCGATCCGCTCGGTCGCATCGAACACCACAAGGGTCTGGCCGACGTTCATGGTTACCCAGCAGTCATCCCACTGCTTGCGCGACTTGGCCTCGACCTGGACCGCGTTGGCTTTCTCGGTGTTCACGAACTTGACGGTCGCCTTGTCGCCGGACGTGACCCGCACATAGTCCTTTGTCCAGAACTTGACCCGGACATTGGCCTCGGTCGAGCTCTCGTTGCGCACGTAGATCTCGGACGTGGGTGGCCCTTTCGGCTCCTCCTCGCCACAGGCGGTCAGGGCGGCAGATAGGGCGAGGGCGAGAACTACAGGTGCGCGCGTCATGATGGCAGCGTGATCGAACACCCGTGTACGCGCAAGAGTCATCATATGATCGGTGTTTTCAGATCGCGGCGAGCAGCCGTTCCGCAGAGGCGAGTTCGTCCGGTCGATTGACGTTGAGAAACGGATCGACCGGATCGATCGGCCAGTCGGCAACCGCCAATTGGTAGTCAGCGGTGAACACGTCGACCTTGCGCACGTCCCGGCCAATCAACGCGTCGCGCAGGGCGTACCGTAGACTGACTGGCCAGAGCCCGAATACCGGATGGTGTCGCCCGCCCGACGACGCGCACGCCAATTCAGCACCGTCGCGCTGCAGCGAATCGGCAAGGCGGGACACCAGATCAGTCGGGAATGCCGGGGCATCGGTCGGTACGGTCACGATCCACTCCGCACCCGGCGTTCGCGCCGCCGCCCAGTCCAGCCCGGCCAGCACTCCGGCAAGCGGACCAGCGAATCCCTCGACCGGGTCGGCGACCACCGGCAGGCAATAATCCGCGAATCGCGCTGGATCGCCATTGGCGTTCAGCATCAACGCTCCGACCTGACTGCGCAGCCGCCCGATCGCGCGGGCCAGCAGCGTCTCGCCGCCCAAAGACCGCAGGCACTTGTCGCCGCCGCCCATCCGACGCGCCTGACCGCCGGCCAGCAGCACGCCCACGATGCGATCCGTCGACAGCGGTCTGGAACTTGCTGTCGCCATATCAGGAATCGTCCATCGCGCCGGCCTTGCGGCGGCTGCGGGAGTCCTCGTCATCGACCCTTGCCATATCGGCGTCCCAGACCAGGCGATGCTCGCCGGCCAGCACGATGAAGCGCTTGCCCTTCATACGGCCGATCAGGGTAAGGCCGGTCTGCCGCGCCAGATCCACTCCCCAGGCGGTGAAGCCGGAGCGCGAAACCAGTCCTGGGATGCCCATCTGCACGGTCTTGATGACCATCTCGGAGGTCAGGCGCCCGGTCGTGTAGAACAGCTTGTCGTGGGACGGCACGCCGTTCAGGAACATCCAACCAGCGATTTTGTCGACGGCGTTGTGACGGCCGACATCCTCCATATAGACCAGCGGCCGGTCACCCTGGCACAGCACGCAGCCGTGAATGGCGCCGGCTTCAAGATACAGGCTCGGTGTCGTGTTGATCCGCTTCGACAGGGCGTACAGCCAGGATGTCCGAACCTCGGTCTCCGGCAGAGTGATACCCTCGATCTTCTCCATCAGGTCGCCGAACACCGTGCCGACGGCGCAGCCTGACGTGCGGATTTTCTTCTTGAGCTTCGCCTCGTAGTTGGTCGCCCGCTCGGTGCGGACCACCACCACCTCAAGATCCTCGTCGAACTCGATGCCGGTCAATCGGTCATCCGAGCGCAGCATGTTCTGGTTCAGCAGGTAGCCGACCGCGAGTTCGTCCGGCCGATCGCCAATCGTCATGACCGTCACGATCTCCTGACGATTCAGATAGATCGTTAGCGGCCGCTCGTTCACCACCGCCAGTTCGACCGGACGACCCTCCTGATCCCGCCCCGACACGCGGGTGGTGAGCCGCGTGTCCGCAGGCTCGGGTGCAACGAGGTAGGGGGAGGTTTCGACGTTCATCGGTAAAACATGGCCTGCCGGCAGGTCGATGGCAATGAGATGGGAACCGACCACGCCAAGCGCCCTGCCCTGGACACCCAGGGCATTCGGCAGACTCGATTCACGACCGGCATCTGACCGTTCGTCTCCATTCCGCCGGTGGCATGCCAAAGGTCCTTGAGAACGCACGGCTGAATGCCGCTTCGGTGCCGTACCCCGCATCGTGGGCAATCACAGCAATCGGTTCGTTCGATGACCTCAGAGCAGCGCTCGCCAAGCAGAGGCGCCAGTCACGAACGTAGCGCATCGGCGAGGTGCCGAGCATGGTCTCGAACCGCTGCGACAGCGAGCTCCGCGACAGGCCGGAAGCGGTTGCGAGGTCGCGCAGCGACCATGCACGACGCGGCTGGGAATGGATCAGGGCCAGGCACCTGCCCAGCGAACGGTCAGCCAGCGCGGAAAGCCATCCCAAAGATCCCGCGCTCGCCGAGACGATCTGGTGTCGCAGCAGTTCGATGAAGATGATCTCGACCAGTCGCTCCAGCATCGACAAGCCGCCGGCCCTGGGCCGCCCGATCTCCGCCTCAACCTGCCGGATCGTAGCACGCAGCCAGTCTGCATCAGGTACGCCCCTGGTCCTGACCAACATCAGCGCGGGAAGAGCGCTCCGGAGATGCCGAAAACTCATGGCATCGCACTGCAAGTAACCGCACAGCAGTCGGACCGGCGCCTGCCCGTCGCCATATCGCAGGATCGGTATTTCGCGCCACGGTTTCGATGGCAGATCGTCCATTGGCGAGATCGCGCGGCCACCGTTGCCAACACCCAGTTGATGCGCGGATCCGAACGGAAACGCGAGAACGTCTCCGGCTTCGACGAACTCCTGCCGGCCTTCTACCGTCAGCCAGCACGACCCCTTGACGACAATATGGAACGGTATGGCGTTGCCCGGCTGTTGCGCGAGTTGTGCAACCGCAGGCGTCGCGTCGATCTGCCACTCCCCCGTCGGAATGACGCAGAACTGCAGGGAGCCGGACAGCCGAATCGCTCCAAGCACATCCGACAGCACGTCATCACCGGTCGATCGATCGACACGATCGTGACCCGGACTTTCGATCAATTGTCCCGGAAAGCCAGCCAAAGACGGCATTCATCCACAACCGTACAAGCACCGGACCCGCAACCTGACGATGGGATTGAAGGATACTCCGATGCAAGCAAGAACCGACAAGTTGGTCGTTCTGATCACCAAAGGAATTGAGTCTGAGCTGTCTTCCGTTGCCTTCACGATCGGCAATGGCGGACTGACGGCCGGTCTGAAAGTGTCGGTGTTTCTGACCAGCACCGCGATCGACCTGGTCCGGCGCGGCGGCCAGCGGCTCACACAAGTTGCTCCGTTGACGGCCCTGGCCGACCTGATCGCCGACTTCCAGAAACGCGGCGGGGTTGTCTGGGCATGTCCTCCCTGCGTCCAGTCGCGAGGGTATGAACAGTCTGACCTGCTCGATGGGGTGATCGTTGTCGGCGCCAGCGCCATGCACGCCGAAATCAAGGATGGAGCGGCAACACTGTCATTCTGACCATCACGAAACGGCAATCTCGTGCCGCTGCCGGGTTGACGGCATCGACACGGGACCCGACGATGGCTCCGAGAGCGTCACCGTCAACAATTGTGAACGATGCCACCCTTTCGCCGCGTTATCTTCCATCGTATATAACGGTCATGACCGATACGACGATCCTCAACCGTCCGGCTTCCGGCCCCGCGCCACTGATCGACCCGTTCCAGAGGGCGATCAACTACCTGCGGATTTCAGTCACCGACCGCTGCGATTTCCGCTGTGTGTATTGCATGGCGGAGAACATGACGTTCCTGCCGAAGGCCGACGTGCTGTCGCTCGAGGAACTGGCGCGTCTGTGCAATGTGTTCGTCGACCTGGGCGTCAAGAAGCTGCGGCTTACCGGTGGTGAGCCGCTGGTCCGACGGAACATCATGTGGCTGTTCCGAGAGCTCGGTAAGCGCCTGGACGGCGGCGGGCTGGAGGAACTGACGGTCACCACTAACGGCTCACAGCTTGCCAAGTACGCCGGGGAGTTGGTCGACGCCGGTGTGCGGCGGATCAACGTGTCGATCGACACGTTGGATGCCGCAAAGTTCCAAGCGATTACCCGCTGGGGCAAGCTCGACAAGGTTCTTGAGGGCCTGGACGCTGCCGACCGCGCGGGACTGGCCGTCAAGATCAACGCGGTCGCGCTGAAGGGCGTCAACGACGGCGAGTTGGCCGGCATGCTGCAGTGGTGCGGCGACCGCGGCTATGACATGACGGTCATCGAAGTGATGCCGATGGGCGACATCGGGGGCGAGAACCGGGTCGACCAGTATCTGCCCCTGTCGATGGTCAGGGCCAAGCTGGCCGAACGGTTCACGCTGACCGACATCCCCTACCAGACCGGCGGACCGGCGCGCTACGTGCGGGTCGAGGAGACCGGCGGCCGGCTCGGGTTCATCACGCCTCTGACCCACAATTTCTGCGAGAGCTGCAACCGGGTCCGGTTGACCTGCACCGGCACGCTGTACATGTGCCTGGGCCAGGACGACGCCGCGGACCTGCGCGGACCGATGCGCTCGTCAGACGACGACGCGGTTTTGGAAGCGGCGGTGCGCGAGGCGATCAGCCGCAAGCCGAAAGGCCACGACTTCATCATCGATCGCCGCCACCAGGGTCCGGCCGTAGCCCGCCACATGAGCGTCACCGGCGGCTGAATTCCAACCCGACGGCGACCGGCAGCTACTTACTGTATTTCGATCTGATGGGCCCAGGTCCGGCCGTCGCTGACGGTGATCTGCGTGAACCCCAGCAGCTTCAGAAGATCGAGGAAGGTGTAGTGCGCCTGCGGGTCGAGATCGCGGAACACGGCGGTCGTACGCGCGGTCGCCGTCAGCATGGCCAGCACCGCTCGGGCTCGGAACAGCGTGTCGAGCGGCCCATTCTGCAGGCCGATCAGGATCAACTTCTCGGCCTCGGTACCTTTTGCGTACATCGCTGTAATCGGAGCGTAGGGTCGTTCGGTCTGTCCGGCCGTCACACCGGTCACGAAGCCGACCCGGCGGTTGCGATCGGAGTCGCGAAGCGTCTCGGCTCTCGAATGGTAGATCTCGCTCGATGACACCGCCGGATAGTAGTACCCGGCATGGCGATCCTCAGTGCTGACCGCATCGCTCGCAGTGCCGAGAATTGCGACAAGCGCGCACCCGGCCAGCCACGCACTGGCCAGCCGATACCCCCTCGACCTGCACTGTCCACGCATCGCGTTGTCTCCCTTCCGCATCCGGCGCTTTGGTCCGGAGCGCATCATCGCCTATCTTGCCCGCCGGCGCGATCCGGCGCCGCGCCCTGGTTGGAGGAAGACGCGTGTCCGAGATGAAACTGGCCTTCGTATCGGCCTCCAACGACGAAGCGACCGAGGCGTGCCAGGCGCTGTCGGCGCGCTACGGCAACGTCCCCGCCGAGCGGGCTGATGTCGTGATCGCCCTGGGGGGCGACGGCCACATGCTGGAAACGCTACGCGCGTCAATCGGCGGCGGCCGGCCGATCTACGGCATGAACCGGGGAACCGTCGGCTTCCTGATGAACGAGTACCGGCCGGAGGGACTGCCGGAGCGGATCCGCGACGCCCAGCCGGTCACGCTGTACCCGTTGCGGATGCGTGCGGTCTGCCGCGATGGCGCGATCACCGAAGGCCTCGCGATCAACGAGGTGTCGCTGTTCCGGGCGTCAGCGCAGGCTGCCAAGATCAGCATTACGGTCGACGGCGTCGTGCGCATGGACGAGTTGGTATGCGACGGCGTGCTGGTCGCCACCCCCGCCGGATCGACGGCCTACAATCTCTCCGCCCACGGCCCGATCATCCCGCTCGGCGCCGACATCCTGGCGATGACGCCGATCAGCGCATTCCGCCCCCGGCGCTGGCGCGGAGCCCTGCTGCCGCATGCCGCCCGCATCCTGTTCGAAACCATTCGCCCGGAGAAGCGGCCGGTGAACGCGGTTGCCGATGTGATGGAGGTCAAGGACGTGGTCTCGGTGGAAGTCTGGGAGGACCGATCGGTCCGCCTGACCGTGTTGTACGACCCTGAGCAGAACCTGGAGGAACGGGTCCTCAAGGAACAGTTCGCACCCTGAACGGAGAGCCCACGTGACGACCACCACCAGCGACGTGCTGATCATCGGCGGCGGCATGGCCGGCGCCTCCTGCGGCTATTTCCTGGCCGACAGTGCGAGCGTGATCCTGTTGGAACGCGAGGAGCAGCCCGGCTACCACACCACCGGACGGTCGGCGGCGCTGTTCTACGAGAGTTACGGCAACGCGGTGATCCGTCGGATCACCAAGGCAACCCGCGGCTTCCTGCAGACCCCGCCGGACGGGTTCGCGTCCGGCCCCCTGCTGACCCCGCGCGGCATGCTGACGGTGGCGACCGCTGAACTGGTCGACCGTCTGGATGCCATGACGGGACAGGAAGCCGGTCCGGCAACCGAGACAATAGCCGGTGACGACTTGTTCACGCTGGCGCCGTTCCTGCGCCGCGACCGGATCGTGAAGGCCCTCTACGAGCCCGACGCCATGGACATCGACGTCAACGCGGTGCTCCAGGGCTTCCTGCGCGGCATGCGGGCCAAGGGCGGGCGCACCGTGACCGACGCCGAGGTCCAGTCGCTCACCCGGACCGGTTCGATCTGGCGGCTGCAGACCCGCGCCGGGACGTTCGAGGCGCCTGTGGTCATCAACGCCGCCGGCGCATGGTGCGACGTGATCGCCGGGATGGCCGGTGTGCCGACAGTCGGTCTGGTGCCCAAGCGGCGCACCGCCTTCACCTTCGAGCCACCGGCCGGTGCCGACGTTGCCAAATGGCCGGGTGTGGATCTGTGCGACGAGAGTTGGTACGTGATCCCGAACGCTGGGCGCATCCTCGGCAGCCCGGCCGATGAGATCCCGTCGGAACCGTGCGACGCCCAACCCGACGAATACGATGTCGCGGTCGCCGTCGACCGCATCATGACCGACACCACCTTCGACATCCGCCGCCTGGCGTCGCGCTGGGCCGGCCTGCGCAGCTTTGTCGCCGACAAGACCCCGGTGGTCGGCTTCGACCCGGCATCGGAAGGCTTCTTCTGGCTGGCCGGCCAGGGCGGCTATGGCATCCAGACCTCGGCCGGCATGGGCCGGCTGTCGACAGCCTTGGCTCTTGGGCAGCCGGTGCCGGCCGACATGGCTGCACTGGGTCTCACCGCGACCCACGTGGCGCCGGACCGGACCGGGCTCGACCGGCGGCAGCCCGGCTGAGGCGATTGCCCGCAACGCTCACGCCAAGCCGCCTCGCCTCCCATCCCTGCAGCACCCTGGTTCCCGCTGTGATCATTTCGTCACAGCGGGAACGTCACCCTGAAAAATTCGTTGCTCCAACCAATGTCCAAACCGCAACACGGTTCGGGCATGCAGCAGTCACGTTCAGGGCAATAACAGAGTTGAGGCAGGCAATGGCCGGCAACACGGTTGAAATCACGGCGCATCCGCGCTTTGACAGCAGGTCCGGGCGCGCCTATCTACCGGCGCACCGCAACCACTCGGGCATGGACGCTACGATGAACCATCTCGACGCCTTGGAGGCGCAGAGCGTCTACATCCTGCGCGAAGCGTTCAACAAGTTCGAACGCCTCGGCATGCTGTGGTCATTGGGCAAGGACTCCAACGTCATGCTCTGGCTGGCCCGCAAGGCCTTCCTTGGGCATGTGCCGTTTCCCGCCCTGTTCTGCGACACCGGCAAGAAGTTCCCGGAGATGTACGCGTTCCAGGATCGCTACTCGGTCGAGTGGAAGCTGAACTTCATCAGGCGCGACTGCCCGCCGATCGAGGAAATCGACCCGACGCTGCCGCCGGCCGCCCGGTCGGCCGCGCGCAAGACCGAGGCACTGAAGCGGCTGATCGCCGAACTCGACCTGCAGGCCGTCATCGCCGGTATCCGCCGCGACGAGGAAGCCACCCGAGCCAAGGAGCGGGTGTTCAGCCCACGCGGCGAGAACGCTGAGTGGGACTTCCGCGACCAGCCGCCGGAGTTCTGGGACCAGTTCAAGACTGATTTCGCGCCGGGCACGCATTTGCGGATCCACCCGCTGCTGCATTGGACCGAACTCGACATCTGGCTGTACATCCAGCGTGAGGGTATTCCTCTGGTGCCGCTGTACTTCGCCAAGAACGGCAAACGTTACCGCTCGCTCGGCGACATGGACATCACCAACCCGATCGACAGCGACGCCGACACCGTCGAGAAGATCATCGCGGAGTTGCGCACCACCCGGGTGGCCGAGCGCAGCGGCCGTGCGATGGATCACGAGAGCGAGGACGCCTTCGAGCGTCTGCGTTCCGCCGGCTACATGTAAGGGAGGACGCACCATGAACATCGCCGCCTCCCCCGCCACCACCCCGCGCCGCGACGACGAACTGTCCCCGATGAAGCTCGTCATCGTCGGCCATGTCGACCACGGCAAGTCGACCCTGATCGGCCGGCTGCTGCACGACACCGGCTCGCTGCCCGACGGCAAGATGGAAGCGGTCCGCGCCATGTCGGAACGCCGCGGCATGCCTATGGAGTGGGCGTTCGTGCTGGATGCCCTGCAGGCCGAGCGCGACCAGGGCATCACCATCGACACCACCCAGATCTTCTTCAAGACCCCTCGCCGGCCGTACGTCATCATCGACGCGCCCGGCCACAAGGAGTTCCTGAAGAACATGGTCTCGGGGGCCGCGTCCGCCGACGCCGCCATCCTGGTGGTCGACGGCAAGGACGGTGTCCAGGAGCAGACCCGTCGTCACGGCTATATCCTGCATCTGCTCGGCCTCGACCGGGTGGTCGTCGCCGTGAACAAAATGGATCTGGTCGACCACGCCGAGGCGCGGTTCCGCGAGGTCGCCGACGAGGTGCGCAAGTACCTCGGCAGCATGGGCATCACACCGGCGCATATCCTGCCGGTGTCGGCGCGCCATGGCGACGGACTGGCCAGCAAATCTGACAACATGCCGTGGTTCGACGGCCCGACCCTGATCGCCGCCCTCGACGAACTGCAGGCCAAGCCTCTGCCGGTGGAACTGCCGCTGCGGTTCCCGGTGCAGGACGTCTACAAATTCGACGAGCGTCGGATCATCGCCGGGCGGGTCGAGAGCGGCCGGCTCAGCGTCGGCGACGAGTTGTTTTTCAGCCCGACCAACGCAGCCGCCCGGGTCAAGTCGATCGAGGCCTGGTCCGTCGACGGACCGGTCATGTCGGCCTCGGCCGGCCAGTCGATCGGCATCACCTTGGACGACCAGTTGTTCCTGGAGCGCGGCCATGTGGCCTCGCACCGATCCGACCCACCGGTTGAGACCAATGTGTTCCGTGCCCGTATCTTCTGGCTCGGCCGTTCGCCCCTAGAGGTCGGCCGCCGCTACAAGATGAAGCTGGCAACCATGGAGCACACGGTCGAGGTCCAGGCGATCGAGCAGGTGATCGATGTGTCCGACCTGTCGCAGCGTCCCGCCGAACGGATCGAGCGCAACGAGGTCGGCGAGATCATCCTGCGCGCCCGTGCCAAGCTGGCACTGGACTCGTTCGTCGACAATCCGCGTCTGGGCCGGTTCGTGCTGATCGACGGCTACGACATGGCCGGCGGCGGCCTGGTCTCGATGGAAGGCTTCCCCGACCAGCGGGTCCGTAACGAGCCGACGTCGCAGAACATCACGGCGGTCGAGCATCGAGTTACCGCCGATGCCCGTTGGCAAGCCAACGGCCACAAGAGCGGCGTGCTGTGGCTGACCGGGCTGTCCGGTGCCGGCAAATCGACCCTGGCGGTCGAGCTTGAGCAGGCGTTGTTCCGCAAGGGTTGGCAGGCCTATGTGCTGGACGGCGACAACATCCGCTTCGGCTTGTCTGCCGATCTGGGATTTGCGCCAGAGGACCGGGCCGAGAACATCCGGCGGGTCGGCGAAGTGGCAGCGCTGTTCGCGCGGGCCGGCGTTCTGGTGATCACCGCCTTCATCTCGCCCTACCGCGAGGACCGGGACCGTGCCCGATCGGTTGCGCCGGAACTGTTCCACGAGGTCCACGTCAAGGCCGACCTCTCGGTGTGCGAGGGCCGCGATCCCAAGGGCCTGTACAAGAAGGCCCGCAAGGGGGAAATTTCCGAGTTCACGGGTGTGTCTGCCCCCTACGAGGCACCGTCCGCGCCCGAGTTGGAGGTCGACACAGGGACCCTGTCGCTGAACGAATCGATCGAGCAGCTTTTGAGTTATGTGGAAGCGAACTTCGGACTGAATGGCCGGGACTGATGGTGCGTGAATGACTGAGACCATCCTGGTCTCCACCATTGCTGACGATGCCGATCCAGCGTTTGCCGACGCCAAGTCGCAGGTGCTGGATTGGCTCGATCAGCACGCCGTTGCCGTTGGGGTGGTGTTCGATTCCAAGCCCTTCGCGCTGACGGCGACGCGCGCCGGTAACACGCTGGGCGGATTGATCGGCTCGACCAACCTGGGCTGGCTGCACGTGCAACTGCTGGCGGTGGCACCCGAAGCCCGCAACCAGGGCGTCGGCCGCGCGCTGCTGACGGCCGCCGAGAACCTGGCCCGCAATCGCGGTTGCCACGCCGCGTGGCTCGACACCTACGACCACCAGGGCCCCGACTACTACCCGCGCCTAGGCTGGGCCAAGTTCGGCGAGCTTGAGGACTTTCCCATGGGCGGGGTCCGGTGGTTCTACCGGAAAGCGCTGTAGTACGAGCGACCCGACGTCAGATGCGGCCCGTCAAGAGCAGCACGATCACGACGATCAGCAGCACGCCGACGATTCCACCGGGCCGATATCCCCAGCCGCGGCTGTGCGGCCAGGCGGGAAACGCGCCCACTAGAACCAGAATCAGAACGATCAGCAGAATTGTACCAACGGTCATGATGCGCCCTTTCGGTGCAAGATCTCCAAAGCGTCACGCCGGCATGCGGAGCGCTCTCGGGTGTGTCAGGTGAACAGAAACGTCGCACGAACACCTTCAGTTCCGATGTTCACGAGATACCGGTCCCACTGAACGGCCACTGCTGCATCAATCTCGATATTCTGCGGTTGGTCCCCAATCGCTATGCTTTCGCATGAGCGACCACCGGCACCTGCCCCTCGAACCCACGCTGTCGGTTCTGGACGACCCGTCGCCCTCCGATCTCGCGGAACTCGATTCTGCGATCTACGCGTACAACACCCGCCGGACAGGGATCCACGACGGCCGACGGCTGGCGATCGTGCTTCGGGACGACGACGCGATCTATGCGGGTTTGCACGGCTATACCTGGGGCCGTTGCTGCGAGATCAAGACGCTCTGGGTTTCGGAGAGCCGTCGGGGCCGCGGCCTGGGCACGAAACTGTTGCTCGCAGCAGAACGTGAGGCGTTGCGGCGCGACTGCACGCAAATCGTCCTGTCCTCCCACAGCTTTCAGGCGCCGGAGTTCTACGAGAAACGCGGCTATCGACGTTTGGCCACCATCCAGGACTATCCGGCAGGCCACTCCAGCGTGGTCTTGGTCAAGACGCTCTCCGGTTGACTGCTGCGTGTTTGAGAACAGTGCACCGGGTCTCACACGGTCAAGACAATCTTGCCTTTCACCTTGCGGCCAGCAAGCACCGCCAGCGCGTCCCGCGCCTGGGCCAGCGGAAAGGTCTGGCTGATCACCGGCTTGATCCGGTCCTCGGCATGCAGTTCGAACAGGCGTCGGAAATTTTCGGCCTCAACCTGCGGCTCGTTGCGACGGAACTGGCCCCAGAACACGCCGACCACCGCACACCCCTTCAGCAGGGTCAGGTTGGCCGGGATCTTCGGGATCTCGCCGCTGGCGAAGCCGACCACGAGATAGCGGCCGTTCCACGCCATGGAGCGCAGCGATGGGTCCATGAGGTCGCCGCCGACCGGATCATAGATCACGTCGACGCCGCGCCCGCCGGTCAGTTCCTTCAGCCGGTCGCGGTAGCCGTCCTCGGTGTAGTTCACCACCTCGTCGGCGCCCTGCTCGCGGGCGAAGGCCAGCTTGTCGGCGCTGCCGGCCGCTGCGATCACCCGCGCGCCCAAGGCCTTGGCAATCTGGATGGCAGCCACCCCGACACCGCCGGCCGCACCCAGCACCAGCAGCGTCTCGCCCGGCTGGATCGCCGCCCGCTGAACAAGCGCGTGGTAGGACGTGCCATAGGTCAGGGCGAAGCCGGCGGCGGTCGTCTCGTCCATGGTCGGCGGGCGGCGCAGCAGACGGTCCGGCGTGGTCACCACTTCCTCGGCGAAACCGCCCCACAGGGTGGTCGCCATCACCGCGTCACCGACCTTGAAACCCGTGACGTCGGCGCCAACCTCGGCGACAGTGCCCGACACCTCGCCGCCCGGCGCGAACGGCCGGTCCGGCTTGAACTGGTACTTGCCTTCGACGATCAGCACGTCGGGGAAGTTGACGCCGCAGGCCGCGACCTTGATGCGGACCTCGCCGGCGGCCAGTGCCGCGCTCGGCATCTCCTCCAGCGCAAGATCGTCAATTGGCCCGAAGGCCTTGCACAGCATCGCCCGCATGGAAGTCCCCTTGGTCGTCAGGTGCGTGTTGGGGTCACACGATAGGCGCAACGCCGCGCACCGGCCAGAACGTGATCGGTCCGCTCAACCTCGGCGGCCTCGCCCAGAACATCGCGGAAGATCGCCAGTTCGGATCGGCAAAGATTCTGGCACCTGGCGGCCGCCGCGCAGATCGGGCAGTGGTTCTCGATCAACACCAGGGTGCCGTCATCGTCGCGCCGCCACTCGGCCATGTAGCCTTCGCGGTCGCGCATCTCGGCGAGCGCCTTGACCTTGCCCTCAAGCGTGCGGGCACGGGCAGCGGCGGCACGGTACAACTCGCGCTGCTCGGTCTCGCGCCGGGCGATCAGCCGGTCCAGCCCCTCGGTGCCGAACTCGGCCCGCACGGCATCCAGCAGACCGACCGTCAGGTCGGCGTGCCGATCGGGAAACCGGGCGTGCCCGGTCTCGGTCAGGCGCCACAGCCGCTTCGGCCTGCCACGGCCTTCGCGCCGATCCTCGTAGCTGACAAGGCTCTCGGCTTCGGACTTCACCAGAAGCTGGCGAACCGCCTCGGAGGTGATGCCGAACGCAGCCCCCAGATCGGCGATGGTCTGCGGCCCTCGGGTCTTGAGGCGAAACAGAATCCGGTCGCTGGTCGTGTCGGCCATTGTCCCTCCCTGACAAGCCTCATTTATACCAAGAATTCCCTTGTTCAACTACCCCATCACAATCACGATGCGACAAAATAGGACGATCGATCCTCCGGGAGGGGCGCTGGAATGAGCGACGCGGACAGCCGGGTGCTGAGCTGGGGCGAACTGTTCGGGCCCGAATATCTGCTGTCGATCACCACCCTATGCCTCGGCATCACCCTGCACGCCGTGAACTTCTTCATCTTTGCCACACTCGCACCGTCGGTGGTCGCCGATCTCGGCGAGCTTGAATGGCTGCACTGGGCGACCACCCTGTACGTCGTGGCCTCGATCGTCAGTTCGGCCGCCGGCGGCATGATCCGAGCACGGCTAGGTCCCCGGCGCGCGCTCGGCTTCGCCATCCTCGGCTTCGCCATCGGCTCGGCCGGGGTCGGCCTAGCGCCTGATATGACAACCGTCCTGGTCATGCGGGCGATCCAGGGCCTTGGCGCCGGGCTGCTGCTAGCCTCCTCCCACGGCCTGGTGCGCGACCTGTTTCCGGCGTCCAGTTGGGCGCGGGTGTTCGCCGCGATCTCCGGCGTGTGGGGCATCGCCGCCCTCACCGGCCCGCTGATCGGTGGGATCTTCGCCGAACTCGACGAATGGCGGTTGGGGTTCATCGTGATGCTGCCGCTGTGCCTGATCCTGTATCTCGCCGTCCTGCGGTCGGTGCCGGCGGGCGGACGCAGGCCGCAGTCAGGCGGCTTGACCCCGATCCTGCGACTGGCGCTGATCGGCGCCGCCGCGCTGGCGATCGGCGGGACCGGTGGCGCCGGCCCCGTCCGGACAACGGCCCTGGTCGCGCTGGCCGGCGTGCTGCTGCTGACAGCCATTCTCTGGGAACGCCGGTCGGCTGAGCCGCTGTTCCCGCACGCCATGTTCCGGCCCGGCACCGTGCTCGGCGGCAGCGTGATGTACGTGTTCTTCATGTCGTTCGGATCGGCGTCCACGGCGATCTACGCGCCGTATTTCCTGAGCGCCCTGCACGCCGTGCCGCCGCTGGCGACTGGCTACGTGGTAACCGCGCAGTCGATGTGCTGGACCATCGCCTCCCTGGCGGTGTCGGGGGCGCTCGGCGCCCGAGCCAGCCTGTGGATCGCGGTCGGCCCGGCAATTGCCGGAATCGGTTGCCTTGGAGCAGCGCTATACGTTCCGCACGGGCCGCTTTGGGCCGCCATCGCCGCCTTCATGGTGCTCGGCACCGGGATCGGGCTGGCGTGGAGCCACGTCGCCAAGCGGATCTTCGACGCTGCCGGTGAGGCCGACCGCGACCGGGTGACCAGCGTCATTCCGACCACCCAGGCGCTCGGCGTCGCCTTCGGCTCGGCGGCGGCCGGGATCGTCGCCGACCGCGCCGGGCTGGTCGGCACCCCGCCGCTGCCGGTGATCGCAGATGCCGCCCATCTGGTGTTCCTGTTCCTGCTCCCGGCGATCGCCCTGGCCCTGACCGGAGCGCTGCGCAGTGCGTACGGAAGGACGTGACGCAACACCCTCGTGGCTAGTCACTCGATCAGCTTCTCCAAGGTCTCCAACCGGTCGGCTTCGGCCGCCGGCTTGTCCCAGCGAATCCGGGCGATCCGAGGAAAGCGCATGGCGACTCCGGATTTGTGCCGGGGCGAGCGGTTGACGCTGTCGAACGCCACCTCGAACACCAGGGCGTGTTCGACCTCGCGGACCGGGCCGAACCGGTTGACGGTGTGGTCGCGCACCCATTTGTCGAGCAGCTTCAACTCGTCGTCGGTGAAGCCGAAATACGCCTTGCCGACCGGCACCAGTTCGGCCGCCCCGGTCTCCGGGTTCTCGCGCCACGCGCCGAAGGTGTAGTCGGAGTAGAACGAACTGCGCTTGCCGTGGCCGCGCTGGGCGTACATCAGCACCGCATCGACGGTCAGCGGCCCGCGCTTCCATTTGTACCAGAGCCCTTTCGGCCGACCAGCCACATAAGGCGCGTCCCTGCGCTTCAGCATCAGGCCTTCGGTCGACGTACCGCGGGCGCCCGCCCGCATCCGTTCCAACTCGTCGGAACTTGAAAAGTCCACGACCTCCGACAGGTCCATGCGCTGCGGCGCGTGGCGCTCGACGAACGCCTCCAGCCGGGCCCGGCGCTGCATGGTCGGCAACGCCCGCAGATCCTCGCGCCCGTCGAACAGGATGTCGTACAGCCGCACGAACGCCGGATGTTTGCGCAGCATGGCCGCGGTGACGGATTTGCGGTTGAGGCGCTGCTGCAACTCGTTGAACGGCCGCACATCGCCATCGATACCGACCAGCAACTCGCCGTCCAGCACGCCTTCGAAGCTGACCGCATCCAGCACGTCGGGAAACCCGGCCCCGATGTCGTCTCCGGTGCGCGAATACAGCCGCTTCTGCCCGGCCCGCGAGACCACCTGGACCCGGATGCCGTCCCACTTCCACTCGGCGAGGAACGCATCGAAGTCCAGGCCCGCGACCTCGGCGTCCTCCAGCGGGTGCGCCAGCATCGGCGGCCGGAACACCGGCTTGTCCTCCAGATCCGGGCGTGGGGCCGCACCGTCGAGCCAGGCGAACAACTCGCCATAGGGCGGTGTCAGGCCGTGCCAGACCTCCTCGATCTCGGTCGCGTCGACCTTGCCGTACTCGGCGAGCGCCACCTTGGCGAGCCGGGCCGAGACCCCGACCCGCAGCCCGCCGGTGATCAGCTTCAGCAGCGCCCAACGCCCGGTGGCGTCGAGCGGGTCCAACCATTCCTCGATCACGTCGGGCGCGTCGGCCCGGGCGGTGGTCTGCAGCCCGTGAACCACCTCGCCCAAGGTCGGCCAGGCCCGGTTGGTCCGCCGCTCCGGCCAGATCAGTGCTGTGGTCTCGGCAAGGTCGCCGACATAGTCGTAGGACCACTGGAACAGCACCGGATCGACCCGGCGCATCGCCAGATCGCGGATCGCGCCGGCCTTCACGCCGGGAAACGACAGCCCGCCGGTCAGCGCCGCCAGCGCCCAGCCGCGATCCGGATCCGGCGCGTGGCGGAAGTAGTCGACGATCAACGCCAGCTTGGTGTTGCGCGCCGGGGTGTAGATCAGCCGATCCAGCAGATTGGCGAACGGCGTCACGACCCGCCCTCGTCCTCGTAGCCGACCAGCGCCAGGGCCCGCGCCCGGTAGCCCCGCGCCGACGCGGCGTGCATCAGCGCCTCTTCGCGGCCATGGGTGATCCAGATTTCCGGCGCGCCGACGTCGTCGAAGGTCTGCAGCAACTCGTCCCAGTCGGCGTGGTCGGAGATGATCAGCGGCAGTTCCACGCCGCCCTGCCGGGCTCGTTGGCGCACCCGCATCCAGCCTGACGCCATGCAGACCACCGGGTCCGGCAGACGTCGCGCCCAGCGGTCGATGATGGCGGAGGGCGGTGCCAGCACGATGGCTCCCTTGAACTCGTCCTTCGGCGAACCCTTGGCGCCGGCCGTGGCGGGACGCAGATCGCCGAGCGGCACGCCGTGCGCCTCGTACAGCGCGCACATCGGCTGCAGGGCACCGTGGACAAAGATCGGCCGGTGCCAACCGGCCTCGCGCAGCAGGCCGATCACGCGCTGAGCCTTGCCGAGCGAATAGACCCCGACCACGTGGCAGCGCTCCGGGAACAGCCGCACGCTGTCCAGGAGTTTGGCGATCTCGGCTCGGTCGTCGGGATGGCGGAACACCGGCAGGCCGAAGGTCGCCTCGGTGACGAACACGTCGCACTTCACCGGCACGAACGCGGCGCAGGTCGGATCCGCCCGCCGCTTGTAGTCGCCCGACACCGCGATCCGCGATCCCTGGTACTCGACCAGTACCTGGGCACTGCCGAGCACATGGCCGGCCGGATGCAGCGAGACCTCGGTCTCACCGACCCGCATCACCTCGCCATAGGCCAGGGCACGCTTGTCCTGCTCCGGCTGGGCGCCGAGCCGGTGCGCCATGATCGCCAATGTCTCCACCGTCGCCATGACCGAGCGGTGCCCGGCCCGGGCGTGGTCGGAATGGCCGTGGGTGATCACCGCCCGATCGACGGCGCGCAGCGGGTCGACATAGAAGTCGCCCGGCACGACGTACAGGCCCTGCGGCCGAACCTCGACCCAGGTTTCGGGGTGGGGGGATGCCATGACCGGAAGGTTAGGTGGCAGCGTCAGGACGTCAACTCGACGGACTCCGCACGCTCAGTTCAAACTTTAGTAAGCGTAGGCCCAACAAGCAAAAAGTGCTGCGGCAGCAACCCAGGTGGACACCACAAACACCGCCGCCATTCGGCTCACAGGTCGGTTCATCGACTGTTCTGCAGCGACGCGGCACTCGGCCATGACGTGCGGCGGGATCAGCTTGATAACGATCAGAATGCCAGCCGGCACGATGATCAGGTCATCGAGATAGCCAAAGACGGGAATGAAGTCGGGAATCAGATCAATTGGCGAGACTGCGTACGCCCCAACACATACAGCAATCGCTTTGGCGTACCAGGGCACGCGTGGATCCCTGGCGGCCAGAAATATCGCGTGGGAATCTCGCCGAAGAGCGCCCGCCCAACGCTGCATACGTGCACGCAAGTTCATTGTTCACGACCTCGGATCCGAGTCTGACGGATCGCCGTCCTAGACGTTATCCAGCCTTGCCTTACGCCCCAGATAGCCGCCGTGGTGGCGAACGCCGTACTGGTCGCGGGTGACGCCCTTGCGCTCCATCAAGGTGAGAGTGAGCGCGTCGGCGATCGCGCTCATGGCGGCGATGCTGGCCGACGGCGTCAGGCCGAGCGGGCACGGCTCCTCGATCACGCCCATGTCGAGCACCACGTCGGCAAGATCGCGCAGGCCCGAGTCGGGGTGCGAGGTGATGCCGATCACCGTGCCGTGCTGGTTGAGGTGCCGGGACAGCTCGATGCACTCCAGCACCTCCCGGGTCTTGCCGGAGGTCGAGAACGCAATCATGCAGTCGCCGTCCTCGATGTGGCCGAGGTCGCCGTGCGCCGCCTCGCTGGGGTGGATGTAGAACGCCGGCGTGGCGGTCGAGGCCAGGGTGGCCGCGAACCGCCGGGCGACGAACCCGGCCTTGCCCATTCCCAGAGTGATGATCTTGCCGGGGCAGTTCGCCATGGCATCGAGCGCTCGCTCGAAGGTGGCATCGACCCTGATCGAACGGATCGCCTCGGCTTCGGCATCCAGAATGGCCCGGATTCGGGCGGCGGTGTCCATGATTCAGGCTCCGGCGGGTTGCCGGTTGGCTTTAGGCGGATCGCACGGGCGAGGCAAGGGGTGAGGCAACGGCGAATTCCTTCCTCAACGCCGTCACACAAAGGTGACCGACGCCTCGCCCAAGCCCGCGAACCGGATGCCGACCTTGGCCGGCGCTTCGATCCACACGGTCTTGACCACGCTGCCCAGCATCACGAACTCGCCGGCCCGCAGCGGCATGCCGAGCGCCGCCCGGTGATCGGCCAGCCAAGCGAGCGCTGCCAGCGGATGCCCCAGAATGTCAGCGCCGAAACCCCGGCCGACCTCGGTGCCGTCGACCGTCATCACACCCTCGATCGCCGACAGGTCGAGCGACCGCCAATCCGGAACCGCCGTCCCGAGCACGACCCCAGCGTTGAAGAAATCGTCGGCGACCAGCACCGGCGGCGGCAAGGCGCTGTAGTCGGCGTACCGGTCGTCGACCAGTTCGATCCCGGCCATCAGGCTGTCGACCGCCTCGGACACGCTCTCCCGGGAGTGACCACCCGACCGGACCGGCAGGTCCCGGCCAAGCCGGGCGGCGATCTCGCACTCGACACCGACCCGTTGATACCGCGACAGCGGCAACTCGACCGCCCGATCGAACACCGTGGTCTCGAAAACCTCGCCGGCACAGGGATGGTCGATGCCGAGATAGGCCTGCATCACCGGCGTGGTGCAGCCGATCTTATGGCCGACCCGAGGACCGAACCCGGCCGATTCCAACACCGCGTGCAGCGCACTCTGGACCGCATAGCCTTCCGCGATGGTACCCGGCGCCGTCAGGTTGTCCGGCAGGCTTGGCGTCGGTGGTCCGGACAGTCGGGCTTGCGCCAGGAAGATCGCCGCCTCGCCGATCTGCTGCGGGGTCACGCGTTCCTCCGCTCCTGCAGGATCGACGCGGCGGCGTCGGCCAGCACCCGGCAGCCGAGCACGATGTCCTTCTCGTGACTGTTCTCGGCGAAGTCGTGGCTGATCCCGCCGATCGACGGGATGAACAGCATGGCGCAAGGCAGCTTCTCGCTGATCACCATCGGATCGTGACCGGCGGCACTCGGCATGCTTAGCCACTTGCCCGGCACCGTCGCCTCGGCGGCACCGGTGATGTGCTTCTGGAAGCCTTCGTCCATCCACGACGGCCTGACCGGAGTGCGGGTGCGCTCGACCTCAATCCGGACCTTGCCACCGGCACCGACCTCTTTGGCGATTTTCGAGGCGATCTCCTCGAAGCGGTCGAGGATGCCCTCATCCAGGTCGCGGAACTGCAGGTCGAGTTCGGCGTAGCCCGGCACGATCGACGGCGCTCCCGGCTGCACCGACACCCGGCCCATGGTCCATACGGTGCGGTCACCCGCGACCTTCGGGAATTCCTGGTTCACCCGGTGCGCCACCTCGAACAGCGCGGTGGCGGCGTCCTTGCGGCGGCGCATGGTGGTGGTACCGGCGTGGTTCTGCTCACCGTGGAACCGGAATCGCATGGCCCGGATCGCGACAATCCCGGTGACGACGCCGATATGAAGGTCGCCCTCTTCCAGATACGCGCCCTGCTCGATGTGCGCTTCCAGGTAACCGAGGTAGCGATCCTTTTCGATGGTGGCGCGCGGCACGTTGGTCAGGCCCGCCTCGGCGATCGCCTCGGTCAGCGACATCCCGGCCGACCCTTTGCGCGCCGCCTTCTCGACCTCAGGATCAAGGGTGCCGCACCATGACCGGCTGCCGAGGCAGGACATGTAAGTACCCTCCTCGTCCTGCCAGGACACCACGTCGACCGCGAGGTTGGCGGTCGACGGGTCCTCGGCCAGCGCGCGCGCGATTTCCAGCCCGTAGATGACACCGAGCGCACCGTCGAGCCAGCCGCCGCGCGGCTGGGTGTCGGAGTGCGAACCGATCAGCAGGGCCGGGCCGGGCTTGGAGGACCGGCCGAGCACGTTGCCGACCCCATCGATCGTGGTGGTCAGGCCGGCGTCCTCGAACTTCCGCTTCAGCCAGCGCCGCGCCTCCATGTCCTTCTCGCTGAGTGCGGGACGGACCACGCCGGTCTCGACCGCGCCGATCGAGCGCAGTTCCTTGAGATCAGCCATCATGCGGTCGGCGTTGATGTTCGGCATGTCGATTCTCCAGTGTCGGATTTCCCGCGAGCCTAGTGTGCCAAACCGCCGCCGTCACCCTCCCTCCGAACACACTCATCGCGTTTGAAATCTGGTGAAACCGTGGGCATGCTACCGGCCGGCCGGGCCGACACGGGCCAATGGCACGCAATAAAGGGGAGCTTCATGAAGCGCATCATCACGACGGCGGCAGCCGGCGTCCTGGCTCTCGGCTGGGCGACCGCGTCGATGGCCGAACAATGGGATATGCCACTCGCCTATCCCGCGACCAACTTCCATTCCGAGACCGCAGCGGCGTTCGCCGCGGCCGTCAAGGCCGGCACCAACGGCAAGCTTGAGATCATCACCCACCCCGGCGGTTCGCTGTTCAAGGGTGGCGAGATCTTCCGTGCCATCCGCACCGGCCAGGCCCCGATCGGCGAGCGGCTGATTTCGGCACTCGGCAACGAAGACCCGCTGTTCGAGCTCGACGGCCTGCCGTTCCTGGCAACTTCCTATGCCGAGGCGTTCAAGCTGTACGAAGCCAGCAAGCCCGAGCTTAGCGCGCTGCTCGAGTCAAAAGGTGTGAAGCTGCTGTATGCCGTGTCCTGGCCGCCGCAGGGACTGTACACCAAGAAGCCGATCAACTCCGCTGCCGACATGAAGGGCGTGAAGTTCCGCGCCTACAATCAGGCGACGGCACGGCTGGCCGAACTGATGGGCGCCATCCCGACCAAGATCGAAGCGGCCGAGATCAGTCAGGCGTTCTCGACCGGCGTTGCCGAGTCGATGATCTCGTCCGGCTCCACGGGTTACGACAGCAAGCTCTGGGAGTTCACCAAGTACTGGTACGACACCAACGCCTGGCTGCCGAAGAACATGATCATCGTGAACATGGCGGCTTGGGACGGTCTCGACAAGGCGACCCAGGACGTCGTGATGAAGGCCGCTGCCGACGCCGAGAAGGCCGGCTGGGCGAAGTCCGAGGAACTCGCCAACTGGTACAAGGACCAGCTCAAGGCCAACGGCATGACCGTCGAGCCGCCGAGCGCGCCGCTGGCCGCCGACTTCAAGCGGATCGGCGAGACCATGACCGAAGAGTGGCTCGGCAAGGCCGGTGACGCCGGCAAGGCCGTGGTGGCCCGCTACAAGAAGATGTGACGTTTCCGACATCTGGACTACGCTCCGACGGGCCGGCCTTCGGGCCGGCCCGTTGCTTTCACCCCGCCCCTGTTTCCACGATCCGGCTCTCCCCATGCCCGCCCGCCCCGATGTCCTTTTGATCACGCTCGACCAGTTCCGCGGCGACAGCCTGTCGTCCATCGGCCATCCCTGCGTGCGCACGCCGCATCTGGACGCGCTGGCCGGCGACGGCGTGCTGTTCCGCAACCACTACGCCACCTGCGCGCCGTGCTCGCCGGCGCGGGCCAGCCTGCTCACCGGGCTGTATCAGATGAACCACCGGGTGTGCCGCAACGGCACGCCGCTCGACGCCCGTCACGCCACCGTGGCGACGGTCGCCCGCGCCGCTGGATACGATCCACTGCTGTTCGGCTACACTGACCAGTCGGTTGATCCACGCGGCTTGGCCCCGAACGACCCGCGCCTGCGCACCTACGAAGGAATCGCGCCCGGCTTTGCGGTCCACACCGACATGGCGGAGCCGAGCCCACTGTGGCGACAGTGGCTGAAGCAGCGCGGCGTCGACCTGGGGACCCAGGAGCGCGACGTGTTCCGGCCGCGTAGCTCTGGCAAACCGCCCGGCGGTCCGCACCGCGAGCCGCCGGCCTTCGGTGCCGACGATACCGAGACGGCGTTCCTCACCGACCGAATGATCGAGCATCTGTCATCGCTCGATCCGGCGGCGGAACCCAGCTTCCTGCACGTCAGCCAGCTTCGCCCGCACCCGCCGTTCGTGGTGCCGGAGCCATACAACACGCTGATCGACCCCAAGGATACCCCGGTCCCGGTACGCGCCGCCGACCGGGCGACCGAAGCGGCACAGCACCCCTATCTGGCATACGAGCTGAACCGCATCCCGCTGGCGAGCTTCGTCTACGAAGCGCCCGGATTGGCCGTCGACATGACCGACGACGCGATCGCAACCATGCGCGCGACGTACTACGGCATGATCGCCGAGGTCGACGCCCAAGTCGGGCGGACCATCGCGTTCCTGAAGGAGACCGGCCGCTACGACCGGACGCTGATCATCGTGACCAGCGATCACGGCGAAATGCTCGGCGATCACCGTTTGCTCGGAAAGCTCGGGTACTTCGACGCCGCCTATCACATCCCGCTGATCATCAAGCCGGCAGGCGGCACGTCGGCGGCGGGCCGCGTGGTTGAAGAGTTCACCGAGGCGGTGGATGTCTCGCCGACCATTCTGGAGTTGGTCGGCGCCAACGTGCCGCCGACGATGGACGGCCGTTCGCTGTCGCCGTTCATTGAAGGCCGCACGCCGAAGCAATGGCGTGACGCGGTGCACTGGGAATACGACTTCCGCGAGATCGGCAAGCCCGACGTCCAGGACAAGCTCGGCCTGCCAGTCGACACCGCCCAGTTGGCCGTTCTGCGCGACAAGGCGTTCAAGTACGTGCATTTCACGGGCTTGCCACCGCTGTTGTTCGACCTGATCCGCGATCCCGCGGAACTGGAGAATCGCGCCGAGGATCCCGACTACGCCTCGATCCGCGCCGACTATGCTGGACGGATGCTGTCGTGGCGCATGGCGCACGCCGATCGAACCCTGTCCGGCTGGAACCTGGTGGCCCCCGGTGGCCCCACCCATGTTGCTCCGGACCGTGGGCGGTGGTGAGAGCGACCGCCGGGCCACAGTTGTCGCAGGCACTTAACGATTTTTTACGATCGCGTCGTGTATCGTTCGGACGTGCAACAACTGGACTCTCCGATGGCGATCTCACGTGCAGCCTGCATCTCTCCCGCTCCGGGGTTCCTCATCCGGCATGTCTCGTTCCTGGAGCTTGATCTGCCGTTGAAGAACGCCACACTCGAATGGCTGGAACAGTCTAAGGCCGGGTCGGTGCAGGTGCTGAGCAACCCAGTGGTTTGCGACTCCAAATCGTTCATCTTCTCCGAGGCGACCGGCGATCTGATCAATGAATCGGCGCTGGTGAGCGCCTTCGGCAATACGCACCACCATATCGAGATCGCCAAGAAGATTTATGGAACCCTGGGTGAAATCGAGAGCCCTATGGCGTTGAACTTCTCGACAACCGACGAGACCGACGGTGGCCTGCAGTTCATCGTGCTGCCGGTCGACACCCGCAGCGAACGGCTGCACCTGCTGCGCGTCGCTGGCTGGTGATTCCGATGTGGGGAATTTCAAAGATCAGCAGTGTGGATGCCGAAGGGCATGTCCTGGCCAGGTTCGGGTCCGCACAGGATTTCATCGTCGGTGTCGACAATTCCTTCGTTCACCTGTCGCGCGGACTGCAACTGACCGCCCGGCGGAAGCCGCCGACGGTCGCGGACGTCGATGCCAACGCGTTGATCAACCTCGGGCTGCTCGGCACCACCCACCTGATTGACTGCTCATCGGAGGATCCGTCGCAGTACCGCTTTCTGCAGTACGGCAACCGGATCGCCATTCATGACGGCAAGGAGTACTCCGGGCGAACGCTGCGGGACGCCGAATGGCCGATGATGCGGGTCCTGGCCGAGCGTGACTACGCCTACGCCAAGAAGAATGGCGCAGCCACGCTGTCCCAGGTCGAGGTGCTACGGCACGACCGTCAGATTGTGTACCGCCGGTTCATCATTCCGCTTGCGGGCAATCGGGGCGAAATCACGCATCTTCTTGTCGCCACCCGCCCGAATCTTCTCAAGATCGTCCCAAGTTCGTTTGATTAGGAAGTCGGCCGGCGTGAAGGTCTGGAACACGCGTTCCTGGCGCCCGGTGGGCCAGAACCAGCCATCCACACACAAGCGAACGTCCGGCACCCCGTAATTGGCCGTTGGCACGCCCTTGGCCAGCAGGCGATCGAACACCACCCCGACAATCCCGTCGACGCCCCAGCGATGCGCGGCGACTGCGTGGTTCAGACGCGGGATCAGCCACGACAGGCCGATGCCGCGATGCGCCGGATCGACCCACAGGCCACCGCAATGGCTGAGAACCCCCGCCGGTCCCGGTCCACTAAGCATCGTGTCAACCGGCTGAGGGGCTTCCGGCGGAGACCACAATAAGCCGCGCCGGACATAGTCGTGATAGTCGTCGGTTTCGATGTAACGTCCGGCCATGACCGCGGCGGTCCGCCCGCTGCGTCCAACAATATGCAGCCAGTATGCGTCGGGCGGTTCGCCGCTTTTGTCCGGATCGAAAGTCGGGTTGATCCCATCCGTCCCGGACGCCTGCTCCATGACAGAGCGCCAAGATCTGAGATCACCTTCAATCCGCAGATCGAACCCGTCACGGTCGAGCAGTTCCGAGACCGAGGCGATGTACGCGCGCAGGATCCCTTGCACTAGTCTTCCATAGTCCGGGAGGTTGTTGCCGAGACCGGAAGGTTGAAGCTGAGTGAGATTTGCCATTGCTTGAGCCTCTGCAGGTGGAGAGGCTCGGAATCATAGCGATATGATCAGTGAGTCACCCGTCATACGCGCATGTCGTTGAATTTCCCGGAAGGTCTTCACCGGCAGCCGTGCCGAGCGCGAACGAAAGCGCTGCGCCTTCCGGTTCGGTACAGGGCTTGTGGAATGACCGCGAAACGACCGACCATGCCCGTCGCGGCGCACCGATGTCCGAAGGATCCCCGATGACTACCGACAATGAGACCTGGGTCGACCCCGACATGCAGTTGGCCTTCGCGCGCATGACCGAGATCGCGCGGGAGCACGACCTGCCCGCTGACCGGTCGCAACTGACACCGGAACAGGCCCGCCGCCGCATGGAGATCGATCGTGCCTGGTGGAACCAGGAGCGTCCGGAACTGGCCCGGATCTCGGACATCACCGTCCCGGGCTCAACCCAGCCGATCCCGGTGAGGTTACTGTACCCATCGACCGACACGCCGCTGCCGGTGATCGTCTACCTGCACGGCGGCGGATGGGTGGTCGGGTCTTTGGAAACCCATGCCCGCGGCATGCACGCCCTGGCGATCGCCGCGAATTGCGTTGTGGCAGCGGTCGACTATTCGCTGGCGCCCGAACGCAAGTTCCCCAGCGCCATTACGGAGGTCGTCGAGGTCGTCGACCACATCACAGCAAATCCGGACGACCTAGGGATCGATGCGCGCCGCATTGCACTTGCGGGAGACAGCGCGGGAGCGAACATTGCCCTGGGCACCGAGTTGCATCTGCAGGACCGCGGCGCCTCGCCCGTCGGTGCGCTCGGCCTGATCTATCCCGTCACCGGCTGCGACTTCGAGACCGAGTCCTACAGGCGCTTCGGCAGCGGTAAGTGGGGACTGTCGAAAGCCGAGATGCAGGCGTTCTTCGAGCATTACCTCCGCGGCCCTGAGGACTATGACGATCCACGCGCGGTGCCGATCAAGGGCGACCTGTCACGCCTCCCGCCGACCTTCGTGGCGGCCGCCGGTCTCGACGTGTTGCGCGACGACTCGATCCAACTCGATGCCAAGCTCCGAGCCGCCGGCGTGCCCTCCACGCTCACCGTCTACGAGGGCGTTACGCACGGCTTCATGACCCTGACCCGAATGGTTCCAAAGGCCCAGACCATGATCGATGATCTTGCCGGTAAACTGTCAACCACGCTGCGGGGGCTTTGAGGATGAGCCAAGCCTATGGAAACGGGACAGTTCTCTGCGCGGTTGACGGCCGGGGTGTTGCCACGGTCACGTTGAACCGGCCGGAGCGCAACAATGCCTACAACAGCGACGTCATCGGCGGGCTGCTCGACGCGTTCGGCCGACTCGTTGCCGACGCCGCCGTCCGGATCGTGGTGATCCGCGGCAACGGCAAGCATTTCCAGGCCGGCGCCGACCTCGGCTGGCTGAAGGAGATCGGAGCGCTCTCCCCCGAGGAGAATATCGTTGTCTCACGGCGCACCGCCTCGGCCATTCGCGGATTGACCGAGTTTCCGAAGCCGACGGTTGCGCTGATCCACGGGGGCTGCTTCGGCGGCGGCACCGGGATTGCCGCCGCGGCCGACGTGGTGATCGCCAGCCAGGATGCGATCTTCTCGATCACCGAAGCGCGCTGGGGCGTGATGGCGGGAATCATCGTCCCGCACCTGAACGCCGCCATCGGGGTCCGCAACGTCCGGCGGTTCGCGCTGACCTGTGAGCGGTTCGGCGCGGTCGAGGCAAAGGAGTTGGGTCTGGTGCATATGGTTTGCCCGGAGGGCGGGCTGGACGCCGCCGCCGCACCGGTCATCGACGCACTGCTGATGTCGGCCCCGGAGGCGACCGCTCAGACGAAACGCCGAACGCTTATCGAAGCCGGTCTGATGATGACCGACGCGCACTTCGAGGAGCTCGTCGTGGAGCATTCGGCCAAGCGTCAGACCGCCGAAGCGGTCGAAGGCCTGGCCAGTTTCCTGGAGAAGCGGCCCCCGAACTGGTATCCGGGGCCGGCCTGATCTACCGGGCAGCTGTTTTCAGGGACGCGCGCAGCGACTGCCCGGCCTCGAGGCACTTCTGATAGGCCTTCACCGACGCAGCCAAGCCCATCCACAGCGCATCGCCGATCAGGTGGTGGCCGATCGACACCTCATCGATCCACGGGATCGCGCTCGACAGCGTCGGCAGGTTATCCAAGGTGAGGTCATGCCCGGCGTTCAGGCCGAGACCGAGGTCCCGTGCCCGCTGCGCTGCCCCGACGAACACTGCGAGCACCTCTGCCTGCTTCGGCCCGCCAAACGCGTCGTAGTACGGGCCGGTGTAGAGTTCGACCCGGTCAGCGCCGACCGCCTTCGCGCCCTCGATCACCGAAACATCGGGGTCGGCGAACAGCGACACCCGGCAGCCTATCTTCTTCAGCCGCGCCACGATCGGCGCCAAGATCCCCGCATCGGCCGGCAAGTCCCAGCCGTGGTCCGACGTCGATTGCTCCGGTGCGTCGGGGACCAGCGTCACCTGGTCGGGCCGTACCCGCTCGATGAGGTCGAGGAACCGGTCGTCGGGGTACCCCTCGACGTTGAACTCCCGGTCCGCCCATTCCGGGGCCTTCAACAGTTCCGCCAGATCGAATACGTCGCGCTCCCGGATGTGCCGGGCGTCCGGCCGCGGGTGCACCGTCACGCCTGCGGCCCCGGCCTCCAGCACGATCCGAGCCGCCTTGAGCACGCTCGGCGCGTCATGATGCCGGGTGTTCCGCAGGGTAGCCACTTTGTTGAGATTGACGCTGAGCGCGGTCATGCAGGTTTGTCCCGTCGTGAAAGCCTGATCACCGAATACGATCATCGATCATGGCTCCGTATTCAAACCCGAATTCATCCGCTGTGTGGAGCCAATGGATCGCTCGATCTTCGGACCAACGAGCCTGCAGGCACTCTCACTGCGATTTGTTCGTAATTCCGCATCATATCCGTTATTACGAACAAATCGCTTGGCATCGATGCGCTGAGTTCGTATTTAGAGGCCGGCAGCGACGTCGAAACGTCTCTTGAATTTCATATGTACACGAACGATTATCTTGTTCGACTGACCGTGAACGATCACTGCGGAATGGGATATCTGCACGATGAGCAATCTGAACACCGAGACCGTTCTCAGCGTCCATCACTGGACCGACACGCTGTTCAGCTTCACCACCACGCGGGATCCTGGGTTCCGGTTCGCTAACGGCCAGTTCACGATGATCGGCCTCGAGGTCGAGGGCAAGCCGCTGCTGCGCGCCTATTCGATGGCGAGCGCCAATCACGAGGACCGGCTGGAGTTCCTGAGCATCAAGGTGCAGGACGGCCCGCTGACCTCCCGCCTCCAGCATCTCAAGGAGGGTGACCGCATCCTGGTCGGCCGCAAGCCAACCGGTACGTTGGTGCAGGACAACCTGCTGCCCGGCCGCAACCTCTATCTGATCGGCACCGGCACCGGGCTCGCGCCGTTTCTCAGCCTGATCAAGGATCCGGAAAGCTACGAGCGCTACGAGAACGTCGTACTGGTCCATGGCTGCCGGAAAGTGGCCGAACTGGCCTATGGTGAATGGATCTCCAGCGAGTTCCCAAAGGACGAACTGCTCGGTGATTACGTTCGCGAGAAGCTGCGCTACTACCCGACGGTCACCCGCGAGCCGTTCCGCCATCGCGGTCGGATCACCGACCTGATGCTGTCGAACAAGCTGACCGACGACCTCGGCCTACCGATGCTCGATCCCGAACACGACCGGGCAATGCTGTGCGGCAGCCCGGCGATGCTCAAGGACCTGAAGGTAATCCTCGAGGAACTTGGCTTCACCGAAGGCAGCAACAACCATCCCGGCTCCTACGTCATCGAGCGGGCGTTCGTCGAACGCTGACCGTCCGGTCATCCGACGTCGCATAGGTACACGCGCCCAATTGATCCATGGCAGTATCGGCGTCGATGAAATCGGCGTTGGATGGGGCAATTGGACACGGATCTGGGATCGTGACCGGCATGGACGAGACGGTCACCGGCGCCGAGGCAATCGTGCTGATTGCGATGCTGGTCCTTGGCATCACAATCCTCGCCTACACCATTCGCACCGGCGTGCCCCCGATGCCGACCAGTCCCGGTACGCGAGCCGTCATGCTGCGCCTGCTGCCCCAGCAGATCGACGGGGTGATCTACGATCTGGGGTCCGGTTGGGGAGGCTTGGCCTTGGCCATCGCCAAGCGCTACCAGCACAATCAGGTGGTGGGCATCGAGTTGTCGCCGATTCCCTGGCTGTTCGCGCGTGCACGCCTGGCCATGTGGCCGCGGCCGAACCTGACCTACCGGCGCGCCGATCTGTTGGGCGAACGGTTGTACAATGCCGGGGCAATCGTCTGCTACCTGATGCCCAGGGTCATGCAGAAGCTGGCCCCGAAGCTGGACGACGAATTGCGCCCGGGCACGGTAGTCGTCGCCTACAGTTTTGCGGTGAACCACTGGCGACCGGACACCGTGGCCGTTGAAGCGGAGTCCGGTCCGGCGCCGATTTACCGCTACACGGTCGGCAGCCCCGGCCGCTAGCCGGGTCCCTGCCGCATGGTTTCCGGCAGGAACAGCACGATTTCCGGGAACGCGACGATCAGCCCGACCGCCACCACCATCACTAGGAACATCGGGATCGCCGCACGCGCGATGTAGCCCATATCGTGGTCGGTCATGCCCTGCAGGACGAACAGGTTGAACCCCACCGGTGGCGTGATCTGCGCCATCTCCACCACGATCACCAGGAAGATGCCGAACCAGACGATGTCGATGCCGGCCTGACGGATCATCGGCTCGACCACCGCCATCGTCAGCACCACCGATGAGATACCGTCGAGGAAACATCCCAGCACGATGTAGAAGATCGTCAGCGCGAAGATCAGCATCAACGGCGAGAGCTGCAGCGAGCCGATGAACTCGGCCACATGCCGGGGCAGGCCAGTGAACCCCATCGCCAGCGTCAGGAAGTGCGCACCCGCCAGGATGAGCGCGATCATGCAGGAGGTCTTGGTAGCGCCCAGCAGGCTCTCGACGAAATTTTCCCAAGTCAGCGAGCCCTGGACCAGCGACAGCAACAGCGCGCCGATCACCCCGAGCACCGCCGCCTCGGTCGCAGTCGCGATGCCGAAATAGATCGACCCCAACACGGTCAAAATCAGACCGACCACCGGCAGCAGGTAGATCGAGCGCTTGACCTTGCCGATGAAGTTCATCGGTTCGCCCTGGTCTGGCATCAGGTCCGGCTGCAACAGGGCGCGGATGCCGATATAGCCCATGAACAGCCCGGCCAGCATGATGCCCGGCAGGATTCCCGCCATGAACAGTTGCGCGATGCTCTCGTTCACGGTCACGCCGTACACGATCATGATGATCGACGGCGGGATCAGTAGGCCGAGCGTGCCGGCGCCGGCCAGCGTGCCGATGATCATGCTTTCCGGGTATTTCCGGCGACGCAATTCGGGGATCGACATCTTGCCAACGGTCGCCAGGGTCGCCGCCGACGATCCCGAGACCGCAGCGAACACCGCGCAGCCGACGATGTTGGTGTGCAACAGGCGGCCCGGCAGCGCCGTCATCCACGGCGCCAATCCACGGAACAGATCCTCCGACAGGCGGGTTCGGAACAGAATGTCACCCATCCAGATGAACAGCGGCAGCGCCGTCAGCGTCCAAGACGAGGTCGCCGACCAGATCGTCGTCGCCATCGCGTCGCCAACCGGCCGTGAGGTGAACAGCTCCATTCCGATCAAGGCCACGCCGACCAGCGACAGCCCGACCCACAGGCCGGAGCCCAGCAGGAAGAACAGGGTGATCAGGAATATGCCTGTAAGCAGTGCGTCTTCCATGGCTCGCCCTCCCTACTCGACCGCAGCGGGTTCGCCGCCGATCTTCTCGATCGGCGCACCGCGCGCCACGGCGACCAATCGGTCGAGCAACGCGATCGCGTAGATCGTCGAGCCGATCGCCATGCCGAGTTGCGGGATCCAGAGCGGGGTCACATCCGATCCCTCGCTGACTTCGCCAAACGCATACGAAACCTGCACCATCTTGATCGAGAACCGGGCAACGTAGGCGGCCAGGAAGGTGCCCACCCCAAGGCACCACAACTCGGCCAGCCAGCGGGCGCGGCCTTCCAGTCGGGACAGCACGAGAGCAACCCGGATATGCCCACCAGCCTTGAAGGTGTAGGCGAGCGCCAGGAACGACGAGGCGGCCATGGCATAGCCGGCATATGCGTTGAGGCCGGGCAGGTAAGTGCCAAACAGCCGCGCGATCACCGAGGTGACGATCAGCACGCCGATCGACATCATGAACAATGCAGCCAGCATCCCGGCTCCGAGATAGAGCCCGTCCAGACAACGTCGAATCATCATTCCCCCGCAGCGCGCTAGGCCGGCTCTCCGGCAGTGCCAGCATGACGGGGTTTTCGCAGTCGCGAAAGAGGCGGAGTCGGTGGCCGAGCGAATGCTCCGCTTAGCGAAAATCGTCCCCGGCGACGACTGCCGCCGCCGGGAACGCCGTCGATGCACACTACTTACTGGCAGCCACCTTCAATGACGCCCCCACCGGCGCGTCCTCGATCTCCCGGCAGTTCTTCCCCGCGCAATTGGACAATTCGGCAGCCCGCTGAGCGAGTTCCTTGAGGAACGCCGGGTCCGCCGTGGCCGCCATGTTGGCGAGTTGATGGGGATCCGCCGTCAGGTCGTACAACTCGCACTCGCCAGTCGCGTACTCGACATAGGTCCAGCCCTCGGTGCGAACGGCGTGGAAGGTTGCGGCACCGACTAAACCATCGGTCTCGGTCTGCCGCCGCTCGATCCCGAAGCTTTGGCGCCAAGGTTGGGTCGGATCCTGCAGCAACGGCAGGAATGAGCGCCCATCCGCGAAGCTCGGCGGCGTGACGCCGGCGACCGCCGCGAAGGTCGGGGCCAGGTCATTGTTGAGGACCATCTGGGTCACACGGCCGCCCTTGGGCACGCCGGGTCCACGCATCACGAATGGAACCCGGATGTCCTCCTCGTAGGCCGTGGTCTTGCCGTACTGCTGGCGGTGTTCACCCATGTGCCAACCGTTATCGCTGGTATAGATGAGGTAGGTGTTTTCGAGCTGTCCGACCGCCTCCAGGGTGTTGACGATGGATTCGACCATATCGTCCATCGCCTGCAGCGACCGTAGTCGACGCCGGTACATGTCCTCGATCCAGGCGATCTGGTCGGCGCTGAGCGGCGGCAGGTCGCGAATGTAGGCCGGCTTGTCGCTGACATCGGCTTCGTCGAACGAAGCCGGTCGGGGATAGGGCGTGTCGGCAAACAGATCGGCATGCCGGGGCGCCGCGGTCGCCGGACCGTGCGGAGCATACGGCGTCACAAAGAAGAAGAACGGCTTGCCGGTGTCGGCGGCCCGGCGGATCGCCGAGACCGTGTGGCCGGCGATCACGTCCGTCAGGTAGTCCTCAGGCTTGCTGCCATAGGAGACATGCCGGCCGTTCTCGTTGAGCACGTAGTTGTAATAGTCGTGGCCGGCCGCGTACCACTCGTCCCAACCCGGCGGAACATAGGTCTGCTCGTTCGGCTCGTACTGGTTCATGTATTTGCCGATGAGGCCTGTGTAATAGCCGGCATCGTGCAGCCAGGTCGCAACCGTCGACTGATCGTGACCGAGGGTTCGGAACTTGTGCCCGCCGCCGCTTGGCAGGACGTTTCCCTGGATCCGGTGGTTGTGGGAATACTGGCCGCGCAGGGTGGTGGCCCGCGATGGACAGCACAGTGAGTACGTCACGAAATAATTGTCGAAGCTGACCCCCTGATCCTCGATCAATGCCCTGGTCTTCGGCATGTAGCTGTGGATCGCGACATCCTCGTCGTCGGACAGAATCAGGATCACATTCGGACGCGGCTTGGCCGGGTCGGCAATCGCCGGCCGCACCGGGGCGACCGCCCATGCGGCACAGACCGCAAGCAGGCCGATCAGGCCTGCTCCACACCTTAACGCTCTCATCAACGTTCCTTTCAAAATCGCCGGCAGGCAAACCGCACGGCTGTGAGCGTTCCGGCAAAACGCCGGTATCAAGGCTGATCATCCCGCCGCCAACATCGTGCGCGGATACTGGTTAATTTTTCGTTTCACAGACAGGCACAGTCGCGCCCGGTTGTGGATTTGGTGCTTGCCCTCATGCCGCCGCCAACAGACCCGTTCCACCGCGACCGCTTGCCGCCCATCCCGCCCGGTGATACCGCCAGACACATGGATGTTCTCACCTCACTCAGATCGAGTTTCGCCGACGAATACGGCGATGCCCGACGCCTGTTCCTCGACGCTGCGACTGCCGCCGGGGCCAGCCTCACCGCCTGGGAAAACCCGAGCAGCGGCCCGCGCGGCGAGCCGCTGACCACTGATGTCGCCTGGCTCGGGCCACAGGATGCCCAGCGGGTGATGGTGGTGATCAGCGCTACCCACGGCGTCGAAGGCTTCTGCGGCTCCGGTGTCCAGGTTGACTGGCTGACCAACGGCAGCGCGGCGCGGTTGCCGGACGACACTGCGGTACTGCTGATCCACGCCCTGAACTGCCACGGCTTTGCCTGGTGGCGGCGGGTCACCGAGGAGGGTTGCGACCTCAACCGCAACTTCGTCGACTTCAGCCAGCCGCTGCCGGAGAACCCGGGGCACGACGAACTGGTCGACAGCTTTGTGCCAGAATCGCTTGACGGCGCGACCCTGGCAGCCACTGAAGCCAAGATCGCCACGTGGCGTGCACAGCATGGCGAGGCCGCGTTCCAGGCCGCCCGCAAGGCCGGGCAGTACAAGCACCCTCATTCCATGTTCTTCGGCGGCTTCGCTCCGACCCGGGCGCGGCAAACCCTGGCGGACGTGGTGGCAACCTATGGCTTGACGGAACGCCGAACCGTCTCGGTGATCGACGTCCACACTGGCCTCGGTCCATTCGGCTATGGCGAGCCAATCTGCGGACACAAGCGCGGCAGCGTCGCGCTGGACCGGGTCCTGTCGATGTACGAGGATTCCACGGGCCTGCCGGCCGAGGGTGCGTCGTTCTCGATCCCCTTGAACGGGACCCAAGGCAAGTTCTGGCAGCCCCTGATGGGCGAGCGCTACACCTACGTCGCGCTGGAATACGGCACCTACAATCAGGAACGCAGCCGCCGCGCACTGCGCGCCGATCACTGGCTGCACAATCAGGGCGATTTCAACTGGGATTCCGAAGACGCCCAGGCGATCAAGCAGGCGATCAAATGGCACTACTACCCGGCGACCGACGCCTGGAAGGAGATGGTGCTGTTCCGCTCCCGCCAAGTGATCCGCCAGACCCTGGAGGGACTGGAGCGTTTCGGATGAGCGCTTCGACTGATCACTGGCAGCAGATGGCGCGGTACAACACACGCGCCAACCATCTCCTGTACGACGCGGTCGCCAAGCTGTCCGACTCGGAGTACCGCAAGCCGCGCGCCGCGTTCTTCGACTCGATCCACGGCACGCTGAATCATATTTTGCTCGGCGACCGAATATGGATGACCCGGTTCGAAGGTGCCACCCACCCGTCGACCAACCTGGACGCTGAGTTGCACACTGACTTCGCCGAGCTTCGGGCCGCCCGGGAACAGATGGATGCCCGCATCGAGGCGTTCATGGACCGGCGGATCGACGACGCCTTCCTCGCCTCGTCGATCCGTTACGTAAACAACGCCGGGCTCGACAGTGACGACCCGGTCGCAACTCTGTTGCCGCATTTCTTCAACCACCAGACCCACCACCGCGGCCAGGTCCACGGACTGCTGAGCCAGACCGAAGTGCCGCCGCCATCACTCGACCTGCACCGGGTGCTGCGTCCGATGTAAGGCGAGCGCGCGCCACTCGCGTCACGCTGGCCTGCACGGCTGAATCCGATAGTCGTTATGCCACCGGGTCGAGCGGCCAGATCGGACGGCGCAGCTTCTTGAACGGACGCTTGCGGACGTCCGGCGAGCACAAAGCACCGGTGTCGCAGACCAGGACCTCGTTGGCCAGCGGCTGATAGGCGGCGCGAAAGTGCTGCATCGACTTCAGGCCGATGGTCGCCATCGCCGTCGGGTCGATGCCGGCGTGCCGGAATTGCTGGACGTCGGTGATCTGCATGCCGTTCGTGACGATCAGGATTCGAACACCGTCGACCCTGAGCACCCCGGTCGGCCCGAACGACTTGGCGATGCCGCGCCACATCGGGCCGTCACACACGAATTTGCCGTCGGTCAACCGTTCAACCACGCCGCTAAGGGTCAGCGGATGGCCACCGAACCGCGGGTCGACCTTACCGCCGACCGCCAGGGTCACGGCGGCGCCCTCGCCCGCCGCGTGCAACGCCGCCGCCGCCTCACCATCGACCATCGCCCCGAAGCAGGCGTTCTGCAGTCCAGCGCCGAGCATCGCCCGCAGCAGTTCGGTGGCGTCGCCATAGGCACCGCCACCGGGATTATCGGCGTAATCGGCGATCACCAGCGGATGGCCCCTGTCGGTTTCGTGGGCCTTGGCTCGGGACGCTGCCTGATCCGGCGTCAGATAGACGTTGCCTTCGTGCTCGCGTGTCGCCCAGCAGAAGTCCATCAGGTCTTCGGCAACCGCACGGGCGGTCGCCTCCGCACCGTCCGCCGCCGCATCGTAGGAAACCGCCACACTTGGCCCCATGAAGGCGATGTCGGAGCTGGAGAAACCGGCGCAGACCGATGTCGTCAGGATGCCCGGCTTGGCCTCGGCCGCCTGCGCGCGGGCCAACGCCTCCAGCATTGGCCCGGCGTCGGTGCGGCCCTGGTCGAAGCCCTCGGCCAGCGCGCGGCGGGCGATCACGGTTCGCGGCCGGGTCCGGCCAGCCATCGCGTCGCCGATCAGCGTCGCACAGCGTTCGCCAACCTCGGCCATGTCGACATGCGGGTAGGTCCGGTACGGGCAGATCACATTGGCCAGCGCCGCCATCCGGTCCGAGACATTGGCGTGCAGGTCGAGGGTCATGCCGATGGGTACGTCCGGGCCGACCGCGGCGCGCACGGCCTCCAGCAACGCACCTTCGGCGTCGTCGTCGAGTTCGGTCACCATGGCCCCGTGAAGGGCCAGCAGCACACCATCGAACGGTCCGTCCTCAGCGGCGGTTCGGGCGATGGCGAGGCCCAGCCGCTCCCACGCGTCCGCGGTCACCGGGCCTGCCGGAGTGGCGATCGCGGCCAGCGACGGGACGACGTCCCAGCCCTGTGCCTCGGCAACGGCCAGGAATCCGGCGGTTTCGCTGTTGGTGCCGCGCAACACCGCGACCATGGCCGGACCTTCGTGCAGCAGCACCCGCGCAAACGCACCGTAACCAGTGGGCTGGCTGCTGAAGGTGTTGGTTTCGTGCATGAACTGGCCGATCAGGACGCGCGGAGCCATGACACACTCTCAATCGTGGGATGCCCCGCATTCAGACCGCCGAACCCAGCGCGCGTCAACGGTCCTGGAGCGCCGACTGTTTCGATGGCGAGCCAGCCGTCGGTTGCCGGGTGCCACATGGGACGATAGAACCAGCGCGGTCCACCCTCCGGAGTGATCGCGTATGGCTCCCGTCGAAGTGCCCAACGTCCTGCGGCGGACCGACCCCTCCAAATCGCCCGCCCCGATGGTGTTCGATAGCCCGCACACCGGCCTGCTGTTCCCGGCGGATTTCCGGCCTGCGATCCCGCTGGAGCACTGCGAACGGGTCGCCGACTGGTTCGTCGAGGAGTTGTTCAGGGCCGCACCGGATCATGGCGCCATCCTGGTCGAGGCGTTGTTCCGGCGCGCCTATATCGACCCCAACCGCAGCGAGCGCGATCTGGACCTGTCGATGATTGAGCCCGGCTGGCCCGATCCGGTCGACCTGACGGAGAAAACCGCCCGCGGCGCCTCGCTGATCTGGAAGATGATCGACGGGCAGATCCCGATCTACGACCGCACGCTGTCCGTCGCCGAGGTGCGCAACCGCATCGAGACCTATTGGCAGCCCTACCACACGGCGCTCAAGGCAGCCCTCGACGAGACCTACGCCCGCTTCGGCACAGTGTTTCACGTCGACTGCCACTCCATGCCCGAGTTTGGCGACCCGCGCTGGGGTGACCAGGGCAAGCGGCGCGCCGACTTCATCGTCGGCACCCGCGACGGCACGACCGCCTCGCCGGCGTTCACCGAGGTAGTGGTCGAGACGCTGCGAGCCTCCGGCTACTCGGTCTCGCTCAACGGCAAGTTCAAGGGTGTGGAGTTGATCCGGCGCTACGCCCACCCGGCAACGCGGCGCGAAGCCCTGCAGATCGAGGTGAATCGCGGCGTCTACATGGACGAAACCACCCTGACCCGTTCCGAACGCTTCGGTGCCACCCAGGCGGCGATCACCCGGATGATCGCCGCCCTGGAGCGCTTCACGCGCGACGCCGCAGGATGAACTGATCGACGGAGGATCGACATGACAGGTTCGGTCGGCGAATTCGAACGCCACCGGCCTCGGCTGCGCGGCCTTGCCTATCGCATGCTTGGATCGGTCGCGGATGCCGATGACGTCCTGCAGGATGCCTATCTGCGATGGCACGGGGCCGACGACACAGTCATCCGTGAGCCTTTAGCCTGGCTGACCACCATCGTCTCTCGCCTCTGCATTGACCGGCTCCGCGCCGTCAAGACGGAACGCGAAGCGTATGTCGGTCCCTGGTTGCCCGAGCCCTGGCTTGACCACCCGGCGCCATCAAAGACCCGCCCGGACGCCCGGCAGGACCAGGCTGACGACCTGTCGGTCGCCTTCCTGCTGCTCCTTGAGCGGCTGTCACCGGACGAGCGCGCGGCGTTCCTGCTGCACGACGTGTTCGAGATCGGCTATCCGGAAATCGCCGGAACCTTGAACCGGTCGGAAGCCGCCTGTCGGCAAATGGTCCATCGCGCCCGGCAACGGGTGCGGGCGAGCACGCTACGCGTCACATCATCCGACGACGAACGCCGGGCGCTGTTGGCCCGCTTCATGGAGGCCGTTTCAACCGGGGACGAACAGCGCATTCTCACCCTGCTTGCCCCGGATGCGACGTTGATCTCGGATGGCGGCGGCAAGGCCTGGGCAGCGCTGAATCCGATCCGCGGCGCATCCAAGATCGCCCGGTTGTTCGCCCGCGTTGCACGCAAGTTCGTCGATACACCGTCCCAGCAGATACTCATGATCAACGGGGCAGCCGCTCTGGTCACGTGGGTCGGCGAGGAGACGTACGCCACCACGTCAATCGACGTCGTCGATGGCCGGATCGTTGCGCTGTACCAGATGATGAACCCCGACAAGCTTGTCGGTATCGCCGCCGCGAACTCATCCGATTCAAAAAATTTCTGATCGGCTGTCACAGATGGGGGCGTCGCCCCGTCATGGGATCGAGCCGCTCGCTTGTGCGGTCTCGTTACTCCCACCTGACGACAGGACGACACCATGCATCCCCGCTTGAACCTGCACGAAGTCGACCAGGACGCCTACAAGGCCGTGCTCAACCTCGCCACCTATGTGAACCGGTGCGGTCTCGAGCATTCGCTTCTTGAACTGGTGAAACTCCGCGCTTCACAAATCAATGGCTGCGCCTACTGCATCGACATGCATGTCAAGGATGCCCGCAAGGCCGGCGAAAGCGACCAGCGTATGCACCTGCTCGCCGCCTGGCGGGAATCGCCTTTGTTCACCGACCGGGAACGTGCGGCTCTCGCCTGGACCGAATCCCTGACCCGCATCGCCGACACCCACGCTCCGGACGAGGACTACGACACGCTTCAGGCCCAGTTCTCACCAGGCGAGATGATGAAGCTTTCGGTTGCCATCGGCCTGATCAACGTCTGGAACCGGCTGTGCGTCGGTTTCCGGTCCGTGCATTCGGTCGACTGACCCTCAATAGCGCTCCGCCCGGTACGGTGTCATGTCGATGTCCGGCGTGCGGTCGGCGACGAGGTCGGTGATCAACTCGCCGGTCCGTGCCGCCAGGGTCAGCCCGATGTGACCGTGTCCGAAGCCGAAATAGACGTTGGAATGGTCCGGCGACCGGCCGATGACCGGCACGCTGTCCGGGGTCGACGGCCGAAAGCCGAGCCACTCCCGCGTCACGTCGGCTTTCAGGCCCGGCAGCGCCTCCTTCGCCAGTTCCAGCATCCGGTAGATCCGGCGGAAGTCCGGCGGCGCATCCACTCCGGCGAACTCCGCACCGCTGGTCAGCCGCAGCCCGTCCTGCATCGGCGCCAGCACGAAGCCATGGTCGCCAATGACGACTGGCCGCCTCAGTTCCGGCCCCTCCTGCACGTCCAGGTTCAGGTGATAGCCGCGCTCGGTGTCCAGCGGGAACCGGCGGCCCAGCATGGCCACGATGTCGTGACTGCGCGCGCCGGCACAAATCGCCACCGCGTCGCAGGCGTGCATGCCGAGGTCGGTGACCACCTTCTCCACCCCGTTCGGCCCGACCGCAAAGCGCCGGACCTTCTCCGCCACCCAGCGTCCGCCCAGCTCCTGGAACTTGGCGAAGTACGCCTCCGTCAGCTTCACCGGCTGGCTCACGAAGCCGTTCTCCGGCTGGTGATAGCCGTGGGTGAACTTCGGCGACAATCCCGGTTCCAACTGGCGCAGCTCGTCGGCGTTCAGCACGTCGAACGTGACGCCGCGCCGCGCCATGACCTCGCGCTCGTGCTTGGTCTTGTCGAGACTCTGCTGGCTCGAATAGACCTTCAGCCAGCCGACCGGCCGCACGATGTCATGGGCCTTGGCGACCTCGATCAGGCGCCGGTGCGAGTTCATCGCGTCCTTCGACAACGCCCACAGATGCTTGGAGATCTCCTCGACCCGGCTGGTCCGGCTGGCCTCCAGGAACCGCAGGAACCAGGGCGCCGCCTTCGGCAGGTAGGACCATTTGATCTTCAGCGGTGACATCGGATCGGTCAGCATCTTCGGGACCTGTTTCCAGTTCCCCGGCGACCCGGTCGGATACACGCTGCCGACGGCGATCGAGCCGGCATTGCCGAACGAGGTGCCGCGGCCGGGCGGGGTCGGGTCGATCAGTGTGACCGAATGACCCTCTCGCTGGAGGTGCAGGCCGGTGGCGACGCCGACAATGCCGGCACCAATGACAACGATGTTCTTGGGTTGAACGCGGGGATCCATCAGGTGCCTTTCGTGTCACGCAGCATCTTCAGAAGCAGGATCAGGCGGGTGTCACGCTCGTTTTCCAGATCGCTGATGGTGCGCTCGCCCATCTCGTCCTCGATCCCGGCGATCAGCTTGGACTTCAAATTGTCATCGAAGCTGGGCGTAGCCTGCATCGTCGTCCACCAGGACTCCATGGCCGGGCCGAACTGTTCCAGCGAGGCGCGGATGCCGCCCTTGCCGCCAGTCAGGTTGAAAATCATGTGCGGCCCCATCAGCGCGTAGCGCAGGCCGGGGCCCTGGGAAATCGCGGCGTTGATGTCCTCGACGCTCGCCAGGTCGTCGATGACGGCGTTGAACGCCTCGCGCCACAGAGCCGCTTGCAAGCGGTTGGCCAGATGCCCCGGAACTTCCTTCTTCACCACGATCGGATGCTTGCCGATATGGGCGTAGAAGCCGTAGGCCCACTCCGCTGCCGCCGGGTCGGTGACCTTGCTGGACACGATCTCGACCAGCGGGATCAGGTGCGGCGGGTTGAACGGGTGGCCGACCACGAAGCGCGGGGCCGAAGCGATGCCCTCGACCAGATCGGACAGAATCAGCCCCGACGTCGATGTCGCCAGGATGGCGTCGGCACCGAGAGCCGCGTCGATCCGCCGGTACAGATCGGCCTTGATTCCTGACCGCTCGGTCGCGTTCTCCTGCACGAAGTCCGCTCCCGCGACCGCCGCCTCCGGCGTGTCGAGCATCTCCAGCTTTCCCTCGCGGCCGATCGCAGTGCCGACCGCCTGTAGCTGCGGCCGGGCGTTGTCGATAAAGGCGCGCAGCCGATCCTGCCAGCCCGCTGCCGGATCCCAGGCCGCCACGTCGTAGCCGCGCGCCAGAAAATAGGCGGCCCAGCCCGCGCCGATGGTCCCGCACCCCAGAACCGCTATACGCCTCACCGCGTCATAGGCCTTGTAGGTCGCCATGCGTCTTCCCCCGTGTGCCCGTTGCGAACCATATCAGCACCGCCGACGCCGCAAGGGAATGCCATTCGGGCAAACCGACACCGCGACCGCCTGCGGACATGACGACGCCAGACGCGCCACCAGAGATGCGCACGCAGTGCGTCATTTCATCATGATACGCGCACATAGTGCGCATAGCTCTCCATCACCATCTGGAAAAAGCCCGGACATGGGCAGACCCACCACGAAGCCAACCGCCCCCTCCCTGCTGCTGGTGATCGACAACGTCACCGCACGGCGCAGCTTGATGCCGATTCTGGAGCTTGAGCGGTGGCTCAACGCCGTCGAGCACGCTCTGCGCCGGCCCGGGCAGCGCGGGATCAGAACGTCGGCGTTGCTGGAGATGCGGGCTTTGCTGCACTGCGAGTTGGAGGCCAGACCGTTCAATCCATGCCTTGCCCGGCGCCGCGAACAGCGACTGAGGTGGATCGAGCGGCAGATTCCCGGTATTTCCTCGCGCTTGAGGCTGCTGGATCGAGCGCGTCGGGTATGGTCCGCCATTTTGCTGGAGCGGACGGCTCGGGCCTGATGCAAGATCGGAGACTCCAAACCGACGCCATCAGGACGTGATCAAGCACCTTGGAACCAACCGTCATCACCCCCCTTACCGCCATTGCCGACGCGGTGCGCGGAACGCTTGACGCTGACGCCTTCGAGCCGGCGAACCGGCGGCTGCGGTTGCTTGATACGGTCGACCGGCGCCTTGCCGCGCGTGGATGGCGGTTGGAAGTCGAGCCGATCGCCGGTGCGCCGGTCGAGAACTGGCGCCTGATCAACGGAGCCGGAAAGCTGCGGGCACAAGCCCGGATCCCGCACCCGGCGCCGCGGCTCGCCGATGATCTGCCCGACGGACCGCTGCGCCGCGCGCTGGAACCGGCGGTCTGGATCCGCAGTATGATACTGAGCCCCTGGATCACGGTGACGGAAGACGGAGCAGTGCTGCGGGACCAGGACGGCAAGGTCAGATGCCGGTTGGTCGCCCAGACCGCCGTTGCCGAAGGAGCCGGCGAGCAGCGCAGCGGTGTCCAGGTCGAGGCGCTTAAAGGCTACCGCCGCGACAGCGAGAAGATCGCCAAGCGGATTGCGACGCGTTTCGGATGGTCGCCATCGGGGCCAGATGCACTGACAGCGCTCGCCGAAGCCCTGCACGCACGGCCTGAAGAAAGCGACGAACCGTCGGTGGCCGACGCCCGCGAACCGGCGGGGCCAGCATTGCGTGTCGTACTGCTCGCGCTGCTCGACACCGTTGAGCGCCGGCGCGCCGGCGTGATCGCCGACATCGACTGCGAGGAGTTGCACGAACTGCGGGTCGCCATTCGGCGCATCCGCTCGATCCTGTCCCTGCTGCGTACGCCGGAACCCGACGCGCGCCTCGACCACGCCCGAGAAACCTTCGCCTGGCTGGGCCGCGTCACCGGTCCGACCCGCGACCTCGACGTGCACATCCTGGCCTGGCGCGCCCACCGGCGGCAGGCGTCGCCCGACGATGCAGCGGCGCTTGAACCGCTCGGTCGGTTCCTGATGGACGAGCGCGCCAAAGCCCATGCGGCCCTGGCCCGGACACTGAGCACCCGTCGGCTGGACACGGCCTTGGCCCGATGGCGCCGTGCCCTCTCCGGTAACGGTGCCACCTGGACCCGTTATGAGGTCCTGCGGCAACCGGTCGGCGACCTGGCTGGCCGTCGAATCCTGAAGCTGTACCGCCGCGCGCTGCGGGAAGGCACAGGCATCACCCCCGCGACGCCGGCCGAGTCTCTGCATGCGCTGCGCAAGACCATGAAGAAGCTGCGCTACGTGATCGAGATCGTGCGTGAGGTCTACCCAACTCGGCGTGTCCGCGCCGTGCTGCAGACACTGCGACAACTCCAACAGGTGCTCGGCGACGTCCAGGACATGGAGGTCCAGGCCGCAGCACTGCGCAAGTTCGGCCAGGTCATGGGCGATTCCGGGACAGCCGGCCCGGCGACACTGATGGCGATCGGCGCACAGGCCGAGGACCTGGAAATCCACCGGGCCGAGGCACGGGCTCGCTTCGCCGAGGTCTTTGCTCCGATCGCAAGGCCACGCTTCGGCAAACGGCTGAGCGCACTTACCCGATCCGGTACCGGAGCCCCCGAATGAACGTACTGGCGAGCTACAACATCAAGGGTGGGGTCGGAAAGACCGCATCGGCCGTCAACCTCGCCTTCGTCGCGGCCCGGACCGGCGCCCGGGTGCTGGTCGTCGATCTCGACCCGCAGGGGGCCGCAACCTTCTATTTCCGGATCAAGCCGAAGGTGAAGGGCGGCGGCAAGGGCCTGGTATCGGGCAAGCGCGATCTCGGCGACCTGATCAAGGGCACCGACTACGACGGAGTCGACCTCGTGCCGGCCGACTTCTCGTTCCGGAACCTCGACCTGCTGCTCGACGCCGAGAAGAAGTCCAAGAAAAAACTCGCCAAGCTGCTGAAGCCACTCGCGAACGAGTACGATTTCATCCTGCTGGATTGCCCGCCCAGCATGTCACTGGTCTCCGAAGCGGTGTTCCACGCCGCAGACGCACTGATCGTGCCGCTGATCCCAACCACGCTATCGCTGCGCACCTATGAACAGCTCCAGGCGTTCCGGGCCGAAGAGAAACTGGCCAACCTGACGCTCCTGCCGTTCTTCTCGATGGTCGACCGGCGCAAGACCATGCACCGCGACATCATCGACCGGTTCCCCGACGATCACGCCGAGGCCCTGACCACTCACATCCCCTATGCCAGCGTTGTTGAGCGCATGGGTACCGAGCGGGCGCCGCTCGGTGCGTTCGCGCCGCGGACCGCCGCCGCGGCAGCCTACGAGACCCTGTGGGCGGAGATCGTCAGCCGCCTCGGCTGAGCATCATCCGCGGGGTTCGGTCGGTCCGTGCTCGCAGAGCACTCGCTCGTTCGCTCCATCGACCTCGACCAGCGACACCGGATAGCCCCACAGATCCGCCACGTGCTGCAGCACGGCCGCCGCATCCTTCTTTTCCAGCAGGTTGCCGTCGACCACCTCGTGCCGAAGCGTCAAGGCCCGGTCACCCTCCAGATTGGCCTCGACCACCTGGATGTTCGGATCCTGCAGCGCGACGTCGTAGCGGCGGGCCACCGCCTTGCGGATCTTCTGATAGCCACGTTCGTTGTGGATCGCGTCGACCAGATAATCCGGATCATCCTGCCCGCCTGACAGTTTGAACAATCTAAGTTGCCGTATCACGTTGGGGCTCAGAAACTGCAGCACGAAGCTCTCGTCGCGGTAATTCGCCCAGGCAGCCCGGAGGGTTCCCATCGCGTCGTCGTTTCCGGCGATCTCCGGAAACCACTCGCAATCCTCCTCGGTCGGTCGCTCGCAGATCCGCTGGATGTCGATCATCATCGCGAAACCCAGGGCGTACGGGTTGATTCCGGAATAGCGCTTGTCGTCGAAGTCCGGCTGGAAGATCACCGAAGTGTGCGAGTGCAGGAACTCCAGCAATCCGCCGTCGGACAAGAGGCCCTTCTCATGCAGCCGGTGCATGATCCGGTAGTGCACGTAGGTGGCACACCCCTCGTTCATCACCTTGGTCTGCTTCTGCGGATAGAAGTACTGCGCCATCTGGCGAACGATCCGCAGCACCTCGCGTTGCCAGGGCGCCAGCTTCGGGGCCATTTTCTCCAGAAAATACAGTATGTTCTCTTCCGGCAGCGGCAGAGCATCATGTAACGGCGGGTTGTCCGGATCGACCTCGGCGTCCGGCGCCTGCCGCGGGTCACCCGGCATCGTGCGCTGCCAGACGTCGTCGTAGGTCTCCTCCTCGTGACGCAGCCGGTCGCTGGCGCGCTTCTTGGCTGATTTCGGACTGACCCGGCGCTTGCGCTGATAGCGGTTCACCCCGTGGTCCATCAGCGCGTGAGCGGCATCGAGCACCCGTTCGACCGCGCGCGCGCCATAACGCTCCTCGCACTTCGCGATGTACGATTTGGCGAACTGCATGTAGTCGAGGATCGCGTCGGCGTCGGTCCATTGCCGGAACAGATTGTTGTTCTTGAAGAAGTGGTTGTGACCGAAGGCGGCGTGCGCGATGACCAGCGTCTGCATCGCCATGGAGTTATCCTCCATGATGTAGCTGATGCAGGGGTTGGAGTTGATGACGATCTCATAGGCAAGGCCCCGGGCGCCCTTGCGGTACAGCAGTTCATTGAAGGCGAACTGCTTTCCGAAAGACCAGTGATTGTACATAAGCGGCATGCCGATCGAGGCGTAGGCGTCGAGCATCGTGCCGGAACCGCGGCTCGTTCAGCCCGTCGGTCGGAATGACGATCTGCTCGCCGTCTGCAACGTCACGGATCCGCCGTTCGGCCGACGCCTGTCGCACTGCCTCCGTCACCTGGCGTTTTGCCCGTCTCAGGAAGCGCTGCCGGTTCGCCAGGCTTTTGCCCTGGGAGTTCCGGCGCCGGTCGATGATCTGCATCGCTCGGTCCGCCCTCCCTGGCTTAGCCGGCCTGCTTGACGCGCATGTACCACTCCACCAGCCGCCGAACCTGACCTTCGCCACCGTGAACTTCGTCAGGTCGCCGTCGAACTCGTCGAGCCGCTTCACCGCCCACGGTGATATCAGCCCATTCAGCTTGCGAAGCGGAATACCGAACCGGTCCTGCAGCTTCTGACCCATGCGCTGTGGGTCGAACAGACCGAGCGGACTCTCGAACACCGGGCTGATCTGATCGCCGGCCTTCAGGACGTAGATCGGATGCTGCTCCATCAGGGTCTTGAGGCGTTCGGCCAACGACGACTTGCCGCCGCCGACCGGCCCGAGCAGGTAGAGGACCTGCTTGCGCTCCTCCAACCCCTGCGCGGCGTACCGGAAATAGCCGACCAACCGCTCGACGGTGTCTTCCATCCCGAAGAAGTCATGAAAAGCCGGATAAATCTTGATCGTCCGGTTCATGAAGATCCGACCGAGGCGCGCATCCCGCGACGTGTCGACCACTTCCGGGTCCCCGATCGCCGCGACCATCCGTTCCGCCGCGGACGCAAACGCCATCGGGTCACTGCCGCAGAGTTCCAGATACTCCATCAGACTCATCTCGGACTCTTTGCGGGTCTGATAGGTCTCGGTGTACTCGGAAAACACGTCCTTCATGACGCTCATGCCTCACTCCACGGTGGCAGATACGCGGCCGATGGCCGCGACATGGCAAGGAAGCTGAACTGGACCGTACTGGCGGCGCACAGCCGCTCGGGCGTCCGGTCGGCGGGACGCCGGCATGTGCTTTATGATCTTCAATGCGACACCGGCTGGCCTAGTGCCTCGGCCGTTCACTCTGTCGCTGTCAGTCTCTGGTCCAGGCATTCGGAACCCGCCTCTTCAGTCGGCGTTCCCCCCGTCGCGCGTGAAGCATCTTCAACACTTCACGACCAGTACACTTGGCGTGCTTTTATTCTCTACGATAACGACTCAAACACTGCGTAGTTTCTTGGATCTTGGAAGTTAACTCTTAAAAATTATTTAATCACTGCTACAGCTTGAACAAGGTATTTCCATGGCCTGAGTATGGCAGATTCGCCTTCGTGCCGCGAGAGCCGAGCCGTCCGTCACCGAGAACACTCTTGCTACAGATAGTGCCGATCCGCTGCCATGTCAGCAGCCGTTCACGGAATTGCGTTCTGACGTCCCTCCATAAAATCAGCGGGTTGGCCGTCACATTGTTCTTCTGACTCCCGACAGGCTGCAAACCTGAAACAACCTGTCGCGACCGGTGGTTCCAAGCGCCGCATCGGGGTACCCTGCCCCTCAACCGGAGGCGACGGAATGCCGACTCGGGCCGCATCATTCGAACGAGCATCGCCTCTCTCGGCACCGACGATCACCGCCAGGGAACCAGGACACAATGTCTTTCAAGACCGTCACCCATCCCCGTTCCGGATTGCGTCTTTCCCGGTTGGGCTTCGGCAGCGCGCCGCTGGGCGACCTTTACCACCGGCTCGATGATGAAACGGCTGTGGCAACGGTTATGGCAGCCGTGGGATCTGGCATCAATCTCGTGGATACCGCGCCGCACTACGGCAACGGCCTCGCCGAAGCCCGTATCGCCACCGCGCTGCGCCGTCTCGACCGCGACAAGGTCGTACTGTCCACCAAGGTTGGCCGACTTATGTCACCGGCCCGTGGCCCCGTGGTCAGCAAGCGCTTCGTCGGTGGTCTGCCGTTCCGATCGGAGTATGACTACTCATACGATGGGGTGCTGCGCTCGCTCGAGCACTCAATGCTGCGGCTCGGCACCGACCGGATCGAGATCGCGCTGATCCATGACGTCGACGGTTGGACCCATGGCGTCGAGGCCGTGGACGAACGCTTCGCCGAGACGATGAACGGTGCCTACCGGGCGCTTGACCGGCTGCGCTCCGAGGGCATGCTGCGGGCAATCGGCATCGGCGTCAACGAAGCGGCGATGTGTGCCCGGTTCGCCCGCGCCGGCGACTTCGACACCATGCTGCTGGCCGGTCGCTACACGCTCCTGGAACAAGGAGCCCTCGACGATTTCCTGCCGCTCGCCGCCGACAAGGGCATCGCGGTGTTGATGGGCGGTGTGTTCAACACCGGAATCCTGGCGACCGGACCGGTTGAGGGCGCGATGTACAACTATGTTCCAGCGACGCCGGAGGTGCGCGAGCGCGCGCGGCGCATCGAAGCGGTGTGCAAGGCCCACGGCATCGCGCTGGCAGTCGCCTCCGCCCGGTTTCCGCTCGGCCATCCTGCGGTCGCGTCCGTCGTGCTGGGCGGCGTCACTCCCGAAGAGGTGGCCCGCAACGTCGCTGCCTTCGACGTCCGGATCCCGGCTGCGCTGTGGAGCGACCTGATCGCCGAGGGCCTGTTGCGGCCGGACGCGCCGGCACCGACCTGAGAGATCAATGAGCTGTCGCAGCGATCTCCGCCAGCATCGCGTCGAGAGTGACCGTCCGGCAGTAGCCGCCGAACGCCCGCAGGGCCGCCTCGTGGCGTTCGCGGGTATGGGTGCTGCAGCAGTCGACGACGCACACCGTGTAGTAACCGCGATCGGCAGCGTCACGGATCGCCATGTCGACACACTGGTCGGTCAGCAATCCCACAACGATCAGATGCCGAACGCCCAGGTTCCGCAACAGATAGTCGATGTTGGTCGAGTTGAAGACGCCTGACGAGGTCTTCGGCAACACGATGTCATCTGCCGTCGGTGCAACCGCGTCGATCACCCTGCCTTCCCACGCCCCCTTGGGCACGAGGATGCCGGACAGCTTGTGGTCAAGACTGCGATCGCGTCCGTCACGGGTCAGACTCTCGATCACCGTGTAGACCACCTCGATGTCCGCGCGGCGACACGCGTCGACCAATCGTGCGATGTTTGGCACCACCCGCGCCTCCAGATCGGCGACAAACTCCGGGTGGGCACGCCGTTCTGGCTCGGCGATCTCCAGGTTCTGGACATCGACCAGCAGCAGCGCGGTTTCGCCGGGCGACCATGGAATATCGCGGCGCAGGGCAGCATCGGCGGGACGTTCGGGACCGCGGTTCATGGCAATGCTCCGACAGGACTGCGGGTTATGGGCAACCGACATCCGCAATGGTACGACCACGGCCGTCCATCTCAAGGAGCGCCGCCGGTGATCGTCACGCCACTCTACGCGGGTCTTCTGGCCCTGGTCTTCCTGGTCGTCAGCCTGCGGGTGATCGGCCACCGCCGCGCCACTCGGATCGACCTGGGCGACGGCGGCGACAGGACGCTACTGCGACACCAGAGGATCCACGCCAACTTCGCCGAGTACGTTCCGATCACCCTCATCCTGATGACCCTGGCCGAGCTTCAAGGTTTGCCGGCCTGGATGCTTCACGCGACCGGCCTTGCACTGATCATCGGTCGCCTCACCCACACCCACGCCGTCGGGCGGGAGCCCGAACCGGCAGGGGCAAGGGTCGTCGCAATGACCCTGACGTTCGCCGCTCTTGCGTTCGCAGCGCTTGCCGTGATCGCACTGTCGGCAACTGCGATGCTCGCAGCGCTGCGCTGACCGTCCGACCTGGGCGCGAAGCCTGGTCGGGCCCCTCCAGGACTCTTGCCAGCCACCCAGCGAGTGTCATCCTGTCGGCGCAGATGCCGTCCAGATCGTCAGTCAGGGTTACCCATGCAATCGGATTACGACTACATCATCGTCGGAGGCGGTTCCGCCGGCGCGGTCTTGGCGACTCGACTGAGCGAGGACCCGGCCACGCGAGTTCTGCTGCTGGAAGCCGGGCGCGATTTCCGCACCGCCGACACACCCGAGCACATCCGGATCCCCAACCCGTTGCGCGCGATCGGCGACGACGGCTACCGCTGGCCGAAGCTGCTGGCCCGCCGCACCGAGCGGCAGGAGCCCAAGCTGCTGTGGCGCGGCCGGGCGATCGGCGGCAGTTCGACCATCAACGGCCAGATCGCGATCCGCGGCATCCCGGACGATTTTCAGCGCTGGGCCGGTCTCGGCTGCGACGGCTGGGGGTGGGACGAGGTGCTGCCCTATTTCCGCAAGCTGGAGGACGATGTCGACTTTGGCGATGCCCCGTACCACGGCCGAGGCGGCCCGATCCCGGTGTATCGCGCGCCGGTCGAGGATTGGGGGTACGTCGACCGGGCGCTCAAGGCGTCGGCCGAAAGCCTCGGCTATCCCTGGTGCGAGGACCACAACGCACCGGACAGCACCGGCGCCTCGCCCTACGCGATCAACAGCCGTGACGGCTATCGAATCTCGACCAACGATGGCTACCTGGAATCGGCACGCGACCGCGGCAACCTGACGATCGTCGGCAACGCCCTGGTCGACACGCTGACGATCGAAGGCAACCGCCCGCACATCAGCGGGGTCTCGGTTTGGATCGACGGTGAGCGCCGGTCGGTCCGGGCGACCCGCGAAGTGATCCTGTCGGCGGGCGCGATCCATTCGCCGGCGATCCTGCAGCGCTCCGGCATCGGTCCGGCAGCGCTCCTGCAGGACCTGGGTGTTCCCGTGGCGGTCGACCGGCCCGTCGGCGCCAACCTGCTGGACCACCCGATCCTCGGCATCCTGCTGCACCTGAGGTCGGAAGCGCAGGTCGGCACGCGCATGCACCGCCACACCAATTGCTGCCTGCGCTATTCCTCGGGCCTGCCCGGTGCCGGCGAGAACGACATGATCATGATCGCCGGCAACCTGCGCTCCGAGGCGGAGGGCGATCTGGCCCGTGGTCGCATTGCCGTCTCGGTCTACCAGGCGTTCAGCCAGGGAACCGTGCGCATCGCGTCGTCCGATCCACACTTGGACCCAGTCGTCGAGGAGCGAATGCTATCGGACGAGCGCGATCTGCTGCGGATGCGCGACGGGGTGCGGCGGCTGTGCGCCGTCGGTCGGCAGGATGGGGTCCACAGCATCGCCACTCGGGTCGAATACGGGATCAGCGGCCGTTCGATCGAAGATGAACTGACCGGCATCGACCTCGACGACTGGATGATGGCGGAATGCTCCGATGCCCAGCACGCCAGCGGCACCTGCCGGATGGGACCAGTGTCCGATCCGCGCTCGGTCGTCGATCCGGCCTGCCGGGTCATCGGCTGCACCGGCCTACGGGTGATCGATGCCTCGGTCATGCCGGAGGTGGTCCGCGCCAACACCCACCTGACGACCGTGATGATCGCCGAGAAGATGGCCGATACGCTGAAGCGCCGGGAGTGATCCGTCCAGCAACCGGGCTCGTATCGAAGCAGGCAGTGAGAAGCCCAGCCAGAACGGCCAGGGCCTCCCGGGATCGAGGCAGAAATACGATGCAGCAGATTGATCGACGCCGGCTCCTCGAAGGCCTCGCGACCACCGGCCTATTCGCGTTGAGTGGTTTGCCGTTGGCAATAGCCTCGCATCGTGCCGACGCTGCAGGCACTGGGCTCGCCCGCGCCTATCCCGAGATCCTGAAGTTCGCCGTCACCCGCGAGGGCTCACCGCTCGGCGTGGTGATGGAGCGGTTCGGCAGCGACGCCGCCGACAGGATCACCGAGGTGTACATCGCCTTCAAGGTCGATCTGGCGTTCATCACTGTATACCGCTACGAGCATCGCTCCCGCGAGCGATGGCGCGACGGACGCCTGGTCGCACTCGACACCATCACCAATGACGACGGCGAGGCGCAGAAGGTCGCCGCCCGCACCAGTTCGAGCGGACTTCAGGTGGACGGCAAGGAAGGCCGGATCGTCGCACCGTCGGACATCCTGCCTTCCAGCTACTGGCATCCGCGGTTCGTCGAACAGAGCCGGATGCTGGACAGCCAGCTCGGCCGCGTCCTGGATTTCACCGTCACCGAGGTGGGCTCCGAGACCATCCAGGCGCTTGGGCGGCCGACGTTGTGCACCCGCTATGCCATGCGCGGCGATATCGACCTGGACTTTTGGTACGACGCCGACCGGGTCTGGCAGAAGATGACCTTCACCATCGGCGGCGGATTCATCGAATACACCCGCATCGCCCCCGATCCGGCTGACGCAGCGCTGTTCGCTATGCCATTGCGGGACGGCCGTACCTTGCCCAAGGCCGGATAACCGACCATGGGCAAGCGGATCGTCTGGATCACCGGGGCCAGCAGTGGAATCGGCCAAGCGCTGGCCAGGCGGATGGCGGCCGACGGCTGGACGGTGGCCGCCAGCGCGCGCAGCGTCGACGCCTTGAACGCGCTTGCGGCCGAGCCGACAGCCGGCTCGATCCACCCCTATGCGCTGGATGTCACCGACCACGCCGCCTGCCGGACGACGGCAACCGCCATCGAACACGACCTGGGCGCCATCGATACCGTCGTACTGGCGGCCGGCCTGCACATCCCGACCGACGCCAAGGCGTTTGACGTCTCGGAGATCCGCACCCTCGTCGAGATCAACCTGATGGGCGTGGTGCATTGCGTCGACGCGGTGTTGCCGGCGTTGATCGACCGCCGCGCCGGGCGCCTCGCGATCGTGGCCAGCGTCGCCGGTTATCGCGGCCTGCCTACCGCCGCCGGTTACGGCGCCACCAAGGCGGCGCTGATCAACTTTGCCGAGGCACTGAAGTTCGATCTCGACCACCAGGGCATCATCACCCAGGTGGTGTGCCCGGGTTTCGTGCGCACGCCGCTGACCGACCGCAACCCGTTCCCGATGCCGTTCCTGATGGACGTCGAGGACGCCGCCGAACGGCTGTACCGCGGGCTACAGGGGACCGGCTTCGAGATCACCTTCCCGCGGCGGTTCGCGTTGATCCTGAAGTTCCTGGGCATCCTGCCGGACCGGCTGTATTTCTGGCTGATGCACAAGGGAACCGGGATGTGAGCGACCCACGCCGCGCTGCCATGCTCGAGGCGTACTGCCGGCTGTTCGAGACCCTGACACCGGATCGGCTCGAAGAATTCAGGGCGCTGTGCACGGACGACGTACGGTTCGCCGACCCGTTCAACGACATTGCGGGAATCGAGCGCTTCATTGCGCTGTACCGCCACATGTACAAGGCCGTGTCGGAGCCCCGCTTTCTCGTGCTCGACCGGGTGTTGTCGCCACAGGCCGGCTATGTCCGTTGGCAATTCACCGCCGTAGCGCGCGGTCGTTCCGTCGTCATCGACGGGATGAGTGAGATCCGCTTCGACACGACCACCGGCCGGGTTCGCGAACACATCGACCATTGGGACGCGGCCGGCCAACTCTATGAGCGGCTGCCCGTCGTTGGTTCATTGATCCGATGGCTGCGTCGCCTGTTTGCCGCGCGCATTTGAGGACGGCTTGCGAAAACAGGGTGGGGAGCACGGATCACATCCTGACGGCGGCTTCTCCCTCGATAAGCTGGATGCGCTGCCTTAGATCGCTCTGCGCCGCTTGGTCGAGCGGGAACCGCCACATCAGGGTGATCGCGAACACCTTGAAGACCACCGGCACGGCACTGTAGAGCAGCGCCAGCGTCAGCAGGGCCGAGGGCTGGTTCAGGCCATCGGCCGTGAACCCGGCCAGTTCCAGCAGCGGGAACGCCACACCGACCGCCAGTGCCAGCGCGAGCTTGGTCGCCATCCCCCAGAACGCGAAATACACCCCGGTGCGCCGCCCGCCACCGGCCGCGGTGTCGACATCGATCACATCGGCCTGGATCGCGCTCGGCAGCACCAGGTCCGCACCCAGGCACAGTCCGGACAGAACGCAGATCACCAGGAACGGCCAGACGTCGCCGGCGCCCAGAAACGGCGCCCAGACAAACACGGCGCAGTTCGCCGCCATGGCAAAGCACCAGGTTCGGTGCTTGCCGATCCGCCGGGCGAGGGCGAGCCAACCCGGCACCCCGACGATGCCGCAGAAGAAATACGCAAACAACAGGGGCCCCTGCATTTCGGGCTCGGCCAGGACGTGGGCGACGAACAGCAGGAACAGGGTGGCCGGCAGGCCGTTGGCGGTGCCGTTGACCAGATAGGCCACGATCAGCCTGCAGAACGGTCGGTTGGCCGCCAGTAGCGCACCAGCCTGTCGCCATGGCACCGACTGCGCGCGCGCCACCGGCCGGTCCGGAACGATGGTGACCGCGATCAGCACCGCCACCGGCAGTCCGATAACCAGCACCGGCGCCAACACCGCCAGGACCGCGCCAGGACGACTGTCCCCGTCGATCTGAAGAGCTGCCGGCAGGCCGGCCGCGATCAAGGTGCCCAGCACGACCGCGATCTCACGCGCGGCGGTGATCCGGGAGCGCTCGTGGTAGTCGTCCGAGAGTTCCGCACCCCACGCTCCATGCGGCAGTGACAGCATGGTCCAGCCGAGATAGAGCGCGAGGCTCCACAGCGTGAGGTATCCGACGCCGGCACCCTCGACCGGCCGGAACAACATCCACACCGACACCATCAGCAGCGGCAGCGATGCAACCAGCCAAGGCCGGCGGCGGCCGAACCGGCTGTGGGTGCGATCCGACAGCGCTCCGACCAGCGGGTCGGTCACCACGTCCCACAGGCGCGCCACCAGCAGGGCCGTTCCAACCGCCGCCAGAGGCAGGCCGAGCCCGGCGGTGTAGAACGTCGGCAGGAAGATGTAGAGCGGCACGCCCAGCGCGGCGGCCGGCAGGCCGGGAATCCCGTAGGCCATCAGCACCGGGAGCGGGGTCCGCCGGTCCGACATCGAGGCATCCTCCTGAAGCTGGACCGCGGTCAACCGCTATGGACGAACGTAGGCGATCTGGCAGACGTCGATGTGGCCGCCGCGGAACCCGCCTTCGCAGTAGGCAAGGTAGTAGTCCCACATCCGGCGAAACCGCGCGTCGAAACCCAGGGGCTCGATCTCCGGCCATTGCGCCAGGAACCGGGTCCGCCATCCCGCCAAAGTCCGGGCGTAATCGAGGCCGAATGCCTCCTCCGCGTCGACGCGCATGCCCTGCGCCTGGCCAAGCTCGTGGAGGTGCCGGCGGGTCGGCAACATGCCGCCGGGAAAGATGTAGCGCTGGATGAAGTCGGGGCTGGCTCGATAGTCCTCGAACCCGGCTTCGCTGATGGTGATCACCTGCAATGCCGCGCGGCCGCCATCGACCAGCCGATCGTGCAATTGCGCGAAGAACCGCGTCCAGAATGACTTTCCCACGGCTTCGAACATCTCGATCGACACGATGGCGTCAAAACGGCCGTCAACATCCCGGTAGTCGCGAATCTCAAAGCTGACTCGATCATCGACGCCGGCACGGCGTGCCCGCTCGACGGCATAGGCATGCTGTTCGTTCGACAGGGTGATACCGTGCACCTCGACGTCAAACTGTTGCGCGGCATACACCGCAAAGCCGCCCCAGCCACAGCCGATCTCCAACACCCGCTGTCCGGGCCGCAACTGCAGCATCTCGGCCATCCGACGGTACTTGGCGATCTGGGCGGCCTCCAGGGTCTGCCGGCTGCCCTCAAACCGGGCGGCCGAATAAGTCATGGAGGGATCCAGCCAACGTTCGTAGAACGCGTTCCCGAGATCGTAGTGATAGGCAATGTTGCGACGGCTGCCGCGTCGGGTGTTGCCGTTCAGCCAGTGCACAATCCGGCGTACCAGCACTCGGATCAGACCCTGCGGATTCCCCTGATTCAGCGCGTTCTTGTTGCGCACGAACAGTTCGACCACTGCCACCGGATCGGGGCTGTCGACCGTGCCGTCCATGTACGCCTCAGCGAACGCCAGATCACCACCCAGGATAAAGCGCTTGATCGCCGCCAGATCCCGCAAACGAACGATGGCGTCCGGTCCGGGAACACCACTGTCGAATGCCGCTTCGCGGCCGTTTGGCAGCACCAACGTCAGGCGTCCGACCGCAATCGCGGCCAGCATGCGAAACGCTGCGCGCGTCCACCGGTCCAGCCCGGGCATGGCATGGGGAGCAACCACCCGGCTGCCCGGATCCGCTCGGCGTTCCGGCACGCAGTCCTCATTCGTTATCACGGTCATTGTCTTTACAGCGCTCCGGGGTTTGTCGGGTCCGGGCGCACGCTGCGTCCGAGCGAAACGGCATCCGCCGGCGGGTCCGGCCGCCTGTGAAACGGCGCGCCCTTCCACCAGAGGCGGACCGCCTCCCAGTGGATTGCCGCCATCACCTTGACCGTGACCCACGAGTGGGTGAACAGGCTGGCCAGGAGACGGGCATCGGTCAGCGGACGGCGGTCGCCGGCCTGGGTCGCGATCAGCCGGTCGTCGCCACCCGGGCCGACCAACCGGATCAGGACCCGCAGGCGTTCACCGGGCTCGTCCAGCCGGAAGCGATAGCTCCCTTCGATCGGCAGAAATGGCGAGACGTAGAACCGTTTATCCACGGTCTGGATCAATGGCGCGCCCGGACGGTGGTCGTCTTCGACCGGCACGAGGTATCCGTGCTGGTCGCCGAAGGTATTCTTGACCTCGTAGAGCACACCGGCCAGCGCGCCATCGGCCCGATAGCCCCAGTAAATGGTGATCGGGTTGAACACGTAGCCGAGCACTCGCGGGAAGCACAGCACGAGGATCCGCCCGCCATCGAGCGGCCGTCCGGCGCGGGCAAACTCCCGCTCGATCCAGGGTCGAAGGTCCGAGCCGTCGCGGGCGCCATGGTCCCGGAAGTGAAAGCTGAACAGGTTGGCCCGCTCGACCGAGAACAACAACAGGTCGCGATCGATCGCGACCAACTCGTCGAGGTCCAAAAGCACGGATGCCACACGGTATCGGAACCGATGGCGAATGGCCCCTACCCGAGTGTGCATGACGCTGCCGAGGTAGAGCGCCGACCGTCGTGCCGGAGTGAAAACAGGCGATGCCAAGGACTCAGTCCGCCGCATCGGCCAGCACAGCGTTCGAACCGGCCCCGGCATACCGCCGATCCGCCGGCGCGACCCGGCATGGCCACGGCGGTTCGACCCCCAACGATCGCCCGACCGCTATTGCCGCCTTCAGGCCGTCCTCATGAAAGCCCCAGCCGCAGTAGCTGCCGCAGAACCACAGACCGCGCGCGCCTTGGATCGACGGCAGGCTGTCCTGGGCCGATACCGCAGCCGTATCGAAGACCGGATGCTCATAGGAGAACCGTGCGAACTCCATCTTCGGGTCCGGTTCGTGCAGGGGATTCATACTGACGAACAACGGCCGTGCAGGGTCCAAATTCTGCAGTCGGTTCATCCAATATGTCAGAGCCACCCGGCGATCGCTGCGCTCGGACCGGTCGGCCTGATAGTTCCACGCCGCCCAGGCAGCCCTGCGACGCGGCATCAACGACCGGTCACGATGCAATATGGCCGTGTTCGACTGGTAGCGAAACGCGCCCAGGACTCGGCTCTCGGCATCCGTCGGATCGGCAATCAAGCGAAGGGCCTGATCGCCGTGAGTGCCGAACACCACATGGTCGTAGGTCTGAGCATCCCCGTCGGCGGTCTCGACCGTCACCCCGGACACGTTCGGTGTCACTCGACGTACCGGGGCCGCCGCCCGAATCCGGCCAGGCAAAGCCGAGGCCAAACGCTCTACATAGCACTGGGAACCGCCGCTGACGGTGCGCCACTGCGGTCGATCGACCAGATTGAGAAGCTGGTGGTTCTCGAAGAACCGGATGAACGACTTCGCCGGGAACGCCAGCATGGTCTCGACCGGACACGACCAGATCGCCGCCCCCATCGGCAGAAGATGGTCGTGGATGAAACCGTCACCATACCGTTCCAGGGCCAGCCACTCACCGAGCGTCGGCCCTGTGCCCGGTTGCTTCAACAGGCGGGCCGCACCCGAGAAAAACCGCAGAATGTCCGCCATCATGCGCCAGTACCGGCGGCTCATCAGATTGGCCGGCTGAGCCAACATGCCTCGCGGCGAGCCCTCATACTCCAGACGACCTTCATCGACCGAGACGCTGAAGGTCATCTGGCTCGTTTCGGTAGCAACACCGAGATGCTCGAACAGGCGCACGAGGTTGGGATAGTTCCGCTCGTTGTAGACGATGAAGCCGGTGTCGACCGAGACCGGAACACCGTCGTAGTCGACCGTAACCGTGTTGGCGTGGCCACCGAGCCGGGCGTCCTGCTCGTACACGGTCACATCGTGGCTCGTGCGCATCAGCCATGCGGCGCTGAGACCGGCGATGCCAGATCCGATGACAGCAATGCGCATAAGGTCGTCGCTCCCTTGGTTGCTGCGATCTCTACGCATCCGGACACGGTTTGGATCAGGTCACGCGGTGGATCATCGCGGCTCCATCGCACATGACGCCCGCACTGCTGTTCATTTTCCCCCGTTGGCCAAGATGTATCCACCCGGCCAGGAGAACAATCGTCGTTTCAGCGGTTCCCGAACCGCGCTCAGATCGATCCGCACTTACCACATGTATTCGCGAGCGCGGTCGGCACGCTATGCTACAAAGGAGCAGTGAACTTTCGCGGCGCGGCGAGACATGACCGAATGATCGAAAGCGGCGGCCGGCTCGTGCCCAGCCCCAGCGTACGACGCAAGGACGCGGCGCGCTGGCTTGTGATCGCCGCGCTCGGTTGTTTGCTGCTGATCGCTCTGATCGAAAGCATTTCCGCGCTGGCGTCGCGGCAAAATGCGCGCAATGCCGCCGCCGATGACTTGAACACCCTTCGGGTCCAGCTTCAGCAGATCTTGAACGTGGATGTGCAGTTGATCCGGGGTATGGCCGGTTACATCAGAAGCAATCCCGATATCAGCCAAAGCGAGTTCGAACTGATTGCCGAGGACATGCTGCAGGGTGCATCGGATCATGTTCGCAATCTCGGGCTGGCCCGTGATCTCGTCATTACCCACATGTACCCGTTGGCGGGAAATCAAGCAGCGCTCGGCCTTGATTATCGCCAAACGCCCGATCAATGGATTGCGGTACAGAAGGTCATCGAAAGCAACCGAACCGTTGTGGCCGGTCCGCTAGAGCTCAAGCAGGGCGGCGTTGGGTTAATCGCGCGTTTTCCGATCCGTCTGCGGTCGGGGTCGGGGTCGGCCAACGAGCGCCCACTGTGGGGAATCGCCTCCACGGTTATCGACTTCGAAAAGCTGTTGGTCCGCGCCGGCTACCCCGTGTTCGAGGAGAATTATCGGCTCGCCCTCACGGGCCGCAACGGTGATCCGGCCGACGCACGGATTTTCTGGGGCGATCCCGATGTCCGCCAATACAGCCCGATCGAACTGACGGTCGAAATCGTCAATGGCGAGTGGAAGATTCTGGCTGCACCAACGGGTGGATGGGCCATGCTGTCGCCTTTCCTCCCGCTGACGGTGTTCCTCGGCATCATGCTTTTCGTCGGGATCAGCGCGCTGATCTGGATGCGCTACCGGAGCGCTCTGGATCGCGACGATTTCTACCGCCGTCTCGTCCTTGCCGCCCAGCAGGCCGAAGCGGCGAATACGGCCAAATCCAGCTTCATGGCCGTCATGAGCCATGAGTTGCGAACGCCGCTGAACGCGATCATCGGCTTCAGCCAGTTGCTGGTCGAAAGCGAGGATGGAAGCCCGCTTTGGAAGCGTGCCCGAGGCTACATCGCGGACATTGAGCGAAGCGGCCAATTCCTGCTTTCGATCATCAGCGACATACTGGACCTTTCCAGAATCGAGAGCGGTCGCTACGAGCTCAAGCCAGCGCCGCTCGACGTTGTCGAGGAGGTTCATCGGATCGCTCGGCATCTGGCCGTCAGCTTCGAGGAAAACAACATCGATCTGACGTTGCCGCCGGCCTCCCAGCGGGCATCCGCCTTTGCGGACCCCCGGGCCCTGCAACAGGTCCTGATGAATGCCCTGTCGAATGCGCAGAAACACAATCCGCCAGACACCACCGTCACAGTGTCGGTTCGGATGCCTTCCTACGACACGGTGCAGATCGAAGTAACCGATACCGGGGTCGGCATCCCGACCGACCAATTGTCGCGAATCTGGGAACCGTTCGTTCAGATCGAGTCGAGCTATTCGAGGAAGGGCGGCGGAACCGGGCTGGGCCTCACGATCTGCCACGGCCTGGTGACAGCGATGCTGGGGACGATCGAGGTCACGAGCGAATTCGGCTCGGGAACCACTATCCGCATCACACTTCCGACCGCCCCGCCACAGTCAGACTGACGCCCCGGAAACGACGCGTGACCGGTCCGCTCGGCCTTACGGCGTCTCCCTTATCGCTTCGAGATGCGGTGTCGAGGTCTGCTCGGCGAATGCCGCGTAACGCTGTCTCGTCGCGGCAACAGCGTCGCGCAGTGCGTTGATCAAGGCGACATCAATCTGATCGGCCCGTGCCGCGGCTTCAATCAAGCCGGCACCGGAAGCAATGCGCGTCAGACCGACATTTCCTGACACTCCTCGAACCGCGTGGCCGATGGCTCGCACGCGTTCGGGATCATCCGCCAAGCTCGCCATCTGGTCGACCTGCTCTTCGATCGTCGTCAGAACCTCGTGTGTCAACGAGACGGTTCGGCCATGGCCTAGCCGTGCCATGAGATCGCCTTGCTGTTTTGCGCTGAGCAATTCGACCGCTTCCAGATCCTGCGCGCTGGACAAGCCCACCGGCACGCTCACCGGCTGGCTATCCCCTATGGAGGCGCCCGCAACGCCTGTGACGGAGGCCAGGGCCGACAGCAGTTGGTCCCATTCGATCGGCTTGGGCAGGCAATCGGTCATTCCAGCCATTCGGTAGGCGTCACGCTGCTCCGTGAATGCGTCGGCCGTCAGACCGATGATCGGAATTTGACTCCAGGTCGTCGCTTCAGCGCGGATCCATCGTGTCGCCTCGACGCCATCCAGCACCGGCATGTTCACGTCCATCAAGACCGCGTCGTACTGTGTGCCGGACCGCAGCCGCTCCAGGCATGCAACACCGTCTCCGACCGTGTCGACGGTGTGGCCTTCTTCCGTCAGATACTGGGCGATAATGTCGCGATTCAGTGGCACGTCATCGGCCAGCAAAATCACCAGGGGTCGCGACGGGATTTGGCCAGTCTTTGACTCGACCGATGCCAGGCGATCACCTTCTTCCAGTTCCAGATCGATGTAGAAAGTGGATCCGGTTCCCGTCCCGCCCGACGAGACCCCGATATTTCCGCCCATTCTCGTCATCAGGCCCGCCGAGATCGCCAAACCGAGGCCGGTGCCGCTCGCGCTTGGCGCATCCAAGCGATCGATCTGCGAGAATTCCCGAAACAGCAGGGCCTGTCCTTCTGAGGAAATCCCAGGCCCAGTGTCGATGACCTCGACCCGCAACCGATGGCAGCGGGTCCCGGACGGCTCGGTGCCGTATCGAACTGTAACCCTCCCTTCTGCGGTAAACTTCACAGCATTGCCAACCAGGTTGAACAGGACCTGCGCCAGCCGCTCGGCGTCACCGACAAGTGCCTCGGGGAGAATGCCGGTACGTTCCGTCTCAATGGTGATCCCTTTGGCGCGTGCCGTCGCTTCGAACAGTCCCGCAGCGTTGCGGATCAGTGCTTCGGGATCGAATGGCTTTGTCGTCAGTTCGATCTTATTTGCTTCGATCTTGGAGAAATCCAGGACCTGATTGATCAGGGACAGCAGATGCCGGCCAGCGGTGCGAGCTTCTTCGATGTCATGACGCACCTCGGCCAGCGACCGGCGACGTTCCGTCAGATCGAGCATTCCCAGCACTCCGGTCAATGGAGTGCGCAGCTCGTGGCTGATCGCTGCCAGAAACCGCGACTTGGTACGGTTTGCGGTCTCGGCCTCCAATCGGGCGGCGTCAAGTTCATCTTCGCTGCGGCTGCGCTCCTCGACCATCATTGCGAAGCCTTGCGTGACGGTCTGAAGCTCCCGGTACACGCTCGGAGTTAGCCGCGCCGTGGTGTCACCGTCACTGACTGAATGAAACACCTTCACGGCGTTGGAAATGCGCCGGAACAGCGGTGCAAACACCAGGAAGGCGGCAACCAGCGACCCGCCCACCACGGCAAGCGCGATCAGTGCGGTCGACGCCGCGACCCCGCTCAACGTTTCATCGAACTCCGCGATGTCAATTTGCGTCACCAGGCAAGCCGCCGGCGTCTCGATCCACCGGTAGCTGACAATCACCGCGACGCCCCGGTAGTCGGTTCCGTCCTCAACGGCACTCTGGCCAGCAATGCAGCGATTGACGAACGTCTCGTGCACGCCGCCGACCAGTGCTCCAGTGTCCGCCGCCAGCCGGGGCGGTGACACCAGCAGGTTCCCGCTGCTGATCAGGTAGCTGTCTTCGCTCTTAAAGGCTGTGGACTTGGTCTGCAGGACCTTGGCAAATCCGACGGGGCTGAGAACCGCGCCCAGCACAAGCAGCCGCCCGTTGCGGCGGGCCGGCATCGCGACGGTCGACACCGATTTACGGCGATACAGGTCGTACACCGGCGGGCCGATATACAGTCCCTGCCGTCCGGCATTGAAGTACGTCTCCTCGCTGCGGATTTTGTTGAGCTGCGCCCGGTCCGTCGACTCCAGCACCTCGCCGGTCTCGCCATCGAGCACGAACACTTCGTCCAGGCGCCCGCTGGTACTGTTCTTAATCGAACTGAGATGGCCTTCGACGTCATGTTCGATGATTCCGAGGAGCGACACCGCCTCGTTGACCGACGCGGACACCTGGAAGGCCTTTTCGGCGTTGATCGCTGCAACGGTTCGTTCCGCCGCCGCGCGGGCTCGCGATACCAGTTGTGAGTGATGAACCCAGCCGGCGGCAAGTGGACCGATCACACCAATCGCAATGATCAGAGCGATGATCGACCCCCGAAGCGACAGGCGATCAACCAGGCGGACCACCATACGCCTCCTGCAACAGGCTGAGGTCGAACAGCGTATCGACGTCGAGGCCGGCGAGAGCCGGGTTTGTCGGCTCAAGAACCGTCGCAGCTGCCTGCCAGTCTTCCCTGGTCATCCAGCCGATCCGATCCTGCCCGGTGTGGACCAATGGGACGATCACGGCAAACATCTGGCCGATCTCGTCCTTCGAGAACGCTTGCGTCCGCCGCCGCACGAAGGGTGCAAGATTCGAATGGTTCACAATAGCAGCTTGCCAGCCGCGCATGCTCGCCCGCAGGAACGCCACCAGGTCATGACGACGGGTTCGAACGGTCTCCTCGGTCGCGAAGATGACCCGCGCATAGGCCCGGAAGCCATAGTCCTGCGGGTAAACATGGTTGAGGATCAATCCACGCGCTTCGATCTGCGCCGGCAGACCGGTGACGTAGGCGCCCCACACGTCGGCAGCCCCCTCTAGGACGAGATCGGGGTCGGACGGCAGCGGGAGAACCTGATAGGCCGATGGATCGATCCCAAAGTGCCCCATCAGAAAGGTCAAGGCCGGGATCAGATCGGGTGTTGCACGGATACGCCGTCCAACGAAGTCTCGCGGGTGCCGGATGTTTGCATCGGGCAGCGAGAAGAAGGTAACCGGCGACCGGCGATAGATTGCAGCAAGCGCAACAATCGGAGCCCCGGCAGCTCGGTGCTGCAGGATCGCGTCACTCCAGGCCATTCCGACATCGGATCGACCGGATATGACAGGCTCTACAGCGTCAATACCTGGTCCGCCGGGCACGAACGCCACGGTCAACCCCTCGGCTGAGTAGTACCCTTCATCCTCGGCAACGTAGAAGCCGGCAAACGACGGGTGGTCGACCCATCCCAATTCGACAGTCAAATCGGTCGCGGAGGCCCTTGCGCCCCACGCCATGGCGCACGCAATGATGACGAGACCCAAGATGTGCCGCATCGGCGTTCCCCGGACTGTTCGGGGCATGGTTAATCAAACTTTGTTAACAATCCCCGAAGATCCACGCCTCCGAGATCGCCGGATGGCCGTTGCCCGCAGGCTCGGGGCCAAACACGCTCGAAACAGCCTTCCAGACGTCAGCCCTTCTTTTTCGACGCGCCCGGGGGCGTTGTCGTCCCCTTCATCGTGAACGACGATGCTGTCGCGGATTCCGCCGGCTTCTTGGTCTTCGGTTTGCGGACTTCCTTATTTCCACGCATCTGTCCCTTGGCCATGTCCGTCTCCTGATTACCGACCGAGTCGGTCGTCTGTTGAAAAACAAAAAACCCGCGACCTGGGTGAGGTGCGGGGCAGCAAGGCGCGGAACGCCTCTTCAGGTTTTGTCCTGCCGCATCTTCACAAACCACAATCCGACATAACGTCGGTCGGCGATAGCGAGGCGATGCAGGAAACTGGCGGGCTCCGAAAATATCCGAAGCCCGCCAATATCTTAATTAATCCAGAACTTTGAGGTTGTCGGCCGACATCTTGCCGCTCTTCCGGTCGGAAACGAGCTCATAGTCAACCTTCTGACCTTCGCGCAGATCGCTCAGGCCAGAACGCTCAACAGCGCTGATATGAACGAAGGCATCGCTGCCGCCGCCATCCGGCTCAATGAAGCCGAAGCCCTTTTGAGCGTTGAACCACTTAACGGTTCCCGTAGCCATGGAAACCCCTTTCACAAACTGTAGTTGCTTGCTCGCGAAACCGCGAACCGTCGAAATCGCAATTTTTTCAGGCGAGCGCATTCTCAGCTTGATGCAGAATCTCTTCGGCTCAAGACTAAGTCGTCCGACCGTCCATCGACCCGGAAGATGTGATGTTAATCAAAGGAAATTGCAAGCCTGCATTTCAATTTTCTGCCGAGAGCCGGCCTTTTCTACCACAAACCGACGGCGGGGCAACGTATTTCTGGTCAGAAACTTGGCCCTCGGACGCTTGCGTAACCAGGATATCATGATGCGCGACCAGTCGATGCCGTCCTATGGAGCGGCGAGCTTCCGCACGCTCGACCGAAGATCCAGTGCGGACTGGTTGACGGTCTCCAAGCGACGCCGAATCGGATGATCATTCGGCAAATCGGCAAGGCACAGATGCAGATTGGCCAGCATCCCTCCGATGATATTGTTCATATCATGAGCAAGGCGGCTCCGCGCATGCTGCTCGGCCTCATCCGGATGCCGCACACCCGTTACCGTCAAAACGATTGGTCCATCGGTCACCGAGCGAGCCGCAAGCTCGAACACTCGACCGTCTTCGAAGCCAATCTCTTGCCGAACGTCACTGCCTCGCATCGACGTCTCGATCAAGGCTGCCCAGGCTTCGGACAACGTACGGACATCTGACGCAGAATGCCCGCTTGCGGACGATGTGAGCATCCGGTGGAACGTCGCGCCAGCTTCGGCCCTTACCGCATCGGCAGCTTCGATCCGATGCGCTGCCAGAAACCGTTCATCGGCCGTCAGAACGTACCCCGACCGATCCAGCACCGCGAGCCCGACCCCCGCGGTACGTAACGCCGCGATCAGGATCGCGGCGTCGCATCCGTGCTCCCCCGGCCACAATGAACTGCCGGCCTCGAGCATCGGACCGACTACCGCTGAGCCGCGATCGCGTCGAAGAACCGCTGCTGCATCTGTGGATCCACGGAAAGTTCGCCGCTAAACGCCTGCGTGCGAAGGCGAGGAGCGCGCTTGTTGACGCCTTGCAAGGTCATGCAACCGTGCTCAGCGTCGACAACCACACCAACCGCGCGTGGCGCCAGACCATCTTCGATGCACTGCGCGATCTGAGCCGTCATCCGCTCCTGGATCTGCAGCCGGCGAGCATAGGCGTCGACAACCCGCGCCAGCTTGCTGATTCCGACCACGGCGTTTGACGGGAGGTACGCGATGTGAGCCTTGCCGACGATCGGCGCCAAGTGGTGTTCGCAGTGCGAGACGAAATCGATGTCCGTCAGAATGACGAGGCCCTGGTAGCCGGAAACCTCGCTGAACTTTCTCTGCAGCAAGGCCACCGGATCCAACGCATAGCCCGAGCAATATTCCGCAAACGCCCGGACCACACGACCAGGCGTATCGCGCAGTCCATCACGATCTGGATCCTCACCGATGGCTCGTAATAACGCACGAACCCCTTCTTCAGGCGCGTCGTAACTCACGTCAGGACGAACTTCGTCCGGCGTGTCCTCTTCGTCCACCGGATGCGACGCCAAGCGTCCGTTCCGAAAGACAGATACCGCGGACTCGTTCATTCATCCCCTCGCCTGATAACATCGCCCCGCTCTATTCAACCCAGACGAAGCTTAACAACTGGTTAGCGCCGACGAATAACTTTGAGTCATTCACTGGTCTTGTTGGACGCCGATGACGCTGTCTTGCCGGTAACAAGGCCGTCGATCATCTCAAGCAGGTCGTTCGGGGCGAACGGCTTTTGCAGGATGGCGTCGGCCCCCAGAAGTGGCGCCTGGTTGAGAAACTGCGAGAGCTCTCCACTGGCACCGGACATCATGATGAATTTCATGTCGGGCGTGTTCCGCCGCACCGATCGAAGAACCTCGAACCCCTCCGAGTCCGGCATCAGCATGTCGCACACAACCAGATCCGCCGACCACTCGCGCAACAGCTGCGCCGCCTTGATACCGTTCGAAGCAGCCCGCACCTCGTGCCCGGCCCGCTGAAGTACTTCCTGGAGTGCATCGCGTAGGCCGTCGTCGTCATCGACGAGGGAAATCTTCATGCCTCACTCCTGCAGTCCGGTGACGCGCTGTTCATCGCCCCATCGCCCAGCACGCTGACTACGAGCGCCTCTGAACAGGGGCGCCATTTCATGTTCGAGGATCGTCGAGATGGAAGACGGACACTCATCCGACACCGATCCCCCTCTCCTCGCCCAACATAAATCATCTGAGTTCACGGTAGACCAACCGTAAACAGTCATGCCCTTTGGCTCAAGAGCGCCGAGGAGACATCTTCTACGCTGTCAGATCAGGGACCGGCACGGCCGAGAGTCGATCGTCCCCTGAGGTACCGCTCAGTACGGTTCGCACTGAGGCAGCGAGTTCGTCGGGAAGAACGGGTTTTCCAATCACGGAGTCGATACCCGCCGCAGTCAGTCGCTCGATGTCTTCGATCGAGACGAAGCCGCTCAGCATCAGTACCGGAACGTCGCCCCGAACCTTCTTCATCGCTATGACCAGTTCCTCACCCGTCATCTTAGGCATCGAACGGTCGGTGATAATCAGGTCCCATAGTCCGGGATCTGACATGAACGACTCCAACGCCTGCTCCGGTTCAACATGCGCCTCAACCACATAGCCCAGGCGCTCCAGGATCTCGCGGGTCACGGAGAGCAGCACACGATCATCGTCGATCAACAACACCCGTTCGCTGCCCGCTACCACCGGCTCCTTGGGCGCCTCACCGGCGCTTGCCGACAGCGGGCTGCGGATCTGAGGAAAGTAGAAATCGAACCGAGTCCCAACCTCGGCAAGGCTTTCGATGACCACCACGCCATCGTGATTGCGAACAATTCCATGAACCGCCGCCAGGCCCAGCCCGGTTCCCTGACCAACCTCCTTGGTCGTATAGAACGGCTCAAAAATCCGCGGCATGACGTCTTCGGGAATCCCGCAACCGGTATCAGTGATGGTCAACCTGACATATTTGCCGTCAACCAGGGTTCCGGCGCGGCCATGCACAGATCGACTGTCCCAGGACCTGTCACGGCGGTCTTCCGGCGGCTTCGCTCCGACAACATCGATGCTTTGCACGGAAACCGTGACCCGGCCGCGCCGCTCGCCAATCGACTGGGCCGCGTTGACACAGACATTCAACATGACCTGGTGGATCTGGGTAGCGTCGCCCTCGATGAAACAACTCTCAACATTATGGGAACGGAGCGTCACGTTGCTCGGCATCAGTGACCGCAACGTCGACAAGCTCTCGGTCACCGCTATGCCCAGATCCAGCGGCCTGCGCTCCGACTCGGCGTTGCGGCTGTAGGTCAGGATCTGTCGAACAAGGTCTCGGGCTCGAGTCCCGGAATCCATGATCTGCTGAAGCCGGCTGTACGCCGGGTCGTGCTTTGGCACATCTCCGATCATCAGCGAGCAGTTTCCGATGATACCGCCGATGATATTGTTGAAATCATGGGCGATTCCACCGGCCAGGGTGCCGAGCGCCTGGGTCTTCTGGGCGGCATGATACATTTCAGTCAGCCGGACACGTTCGGCTTCTGAGGTGATCCGATCGGTTACATCTTCGTAGGTTTTGACAAACCCACCGGTCGGCAACGCCGTCACGATGGTTTCGACTACCCGGCTATCCTGCAGGTGCCGCTGCTGACGGAGATTTCCAGAACGGGTACGAAGCAGTTCCTCGATCGCGGAGACCTGTGAGTTGACTATCGCCTCGGGATCGCCCGGACCGAAATCGCCCCTACGCGCCGCAAATGTCGCTAGATCCCGATAGGCGGCTGACGTGTCCACGAGCTCTTGCGGGTAGTGGTTGACCATCAAATACTGGTTGTTAAACAGAACCAAATTGGCAGAGGCATCGAACACCGCGATGCCCTGCTTCATGTTATCAAGCGTCGTCTGAAGAAGTTCCGACTTCTGCGCGACCAGGCTCTCACGCTTCTTCAGCTCGGTGATATCTGTGTGAACGCCAACCAGACGGCCGTCACTGGTTCGACGTTCACTGATCCGCAGCCAATGACCGTCGGACAGGCGGCTTTCGAATGTCGTCTCGGCAGTCGCTCGGCGTTGTTCGAGGATAGACGCTACCCATTCATCGACACCGCCCTCCCGGACCGTGACACCGCCGTTGCGCACCGCCGCCCGCAACAGATCCTCAAAGCTTATGCCAACACAAAGAAGGTCGGCCTGCTGCGGGTGGAGATCGACATAGCGCTTGTTGAACAACGCCACCCGATCATCCTGATCATAGATGATGAAACCTTCCGAGATGCTGTTGATCGCCAGTTCAAGCTCGTTGCGCGCCGTGATGGCCTGGGTGGCGGCACGCTCCTTGTCGCCAACCGCCCGGTGGGTCTTGATGATTTGACGAAACAACAGAAAGAAGATCACAAGTCCCATAACGAGGGTCAGGCCGAACAGTCCCAGCAGTTGCTGATACAGTTCGTTATGGCGTGACCGCCCGCGGCTGACCTCATTGGACTCATAAAGCAGAGCCCGTCTGACCAGATCGTGAACCGGCCCGCCAAGAGTATCGAGCTTTCGCTTGACCTCCGCCAATGCGTCCAACGAGACGGATTGCAGATCCTCCATCTCGCCTTCAACAGTCCTCAGGACCTGGATGATCTCTTTGGCCGACTGAACGACGCCATCGATCGCCCGAAGCTCAGCCGTCTGCGTTCCCTCCAGCAGCGGGGGCAGCCGGCTCCAAAAGATCTCGAACCGCTGGCGGGCAACCTCGGCTGTCTCGGGGTTGGGTGCGAGTTCGTAGTCCTTCAGCGAGTCTCGGAATCGAAGAAATTCGATCTCGGTCTGCGCCAGGAACCATACGTTGATGCGGCTTTCTTTCTCGATCAGTTCCCGTTGCTGAATCAGGCCCTGAAAGATGAAGAAGACACCAACAAGGAATGCGCAAAACCCAACGACTAGAACGCCGTATCGCAGCATCAACCACGCCAGTTCGCGCAGACTAACCATAGTTGACGGGCTCCTGAGCAGGATTGGCATTGCTGTGTCAAACCGCGGTAATGGCGTTACTTGAACTGAATTTCTTTGACCTGCCAAACCCACTTGGCCTGGGTCTGCTTGTTCTTCAACTCAGGGAAATCGTCCTGTGGGTAGATGATCCACAGCGGTCCCTTGTCCCGTATCCGAAGAAGTTCGCCATTCATGCGGTATGCAAGGATGACTGGATACTTCGCGAAATCGTCGGTTGGGATCTCGACCTTGTAGTCATTCAACGCAATCGCAACCGCCATCGCCCCGGAAGCCCCGAGCCGCTCGATCAGCGTGCTGAGCAGCACCCCCTCGAACTCCGGGCGCCCTTCTGTCCAAGCCGTCGACGTCACGAGTTTGGTGCGACCGAGACCTTCAAGCATGGCAAGATCGAAGACGGCCGTTTCACCGACATTCTTGACTTTGATCTGACCGGTCACCTGCAGCAGCGGTTTGTCCTGTGGCTGCGACAACGACTCCGCCGAAACGGTTCCTGTCACCAAAGTGACAACAGCGACAATGCAAGTCGCGAAACCGAGCAACGAGCGTTTCATGAACATAACAGTCTCCCTCTCCTCAGAGTGTGCAGGTCGGCGGTCCGGTCAATCGGGCCTGCGACCATCGCGCGATGGCTCAGGGGCCCGGAGGTAGAACACCGTCGCCGCCAGAGTAGCCAAGCCGAGAACAGCAAAGAACGCAGCGTATCCTGCCACCGGTGTCCCGAACCAGTTGTGCGCCGCTTCGACAATCATTCCGCTGACGATTTGTAGGATCGCCGTCCCCCCCATCAACACGCCATTCAGCGTCGTGGTACCGCGTCCGACCAGTCGGGACGGAATGAGCGCCACCCCGTGGCCCATCAGCACGACGCTGTAGGCACCCACGGTGCAGATAATGACCAATAAGGGCACGGTGATGACAAGCGAGGTGCCCGCGAACAACGCGAGGACGACCAGCAGACCGCCCGTCGACACGCTGCCGGCGACGACCACCCGACGAAAGCCAGAAACCCGCCGCTGGATCGGTCCGTAGGCCAAGGTCCCGATCACGAAGGCGATCGCCAGGACCGAGAGAAGGTTGCCCCGATCGAGGCTTTCCAACTGATGGACCTCATGCAGATACGGGGCACCCCAGAGGCCGATGATCGTGATCACCGACGCATAGCCAAGCGCTATTAACGGGACAACCCGAAGAAGTCCCGGAACCCGGAAGACCTCGCGCAGGCCTCGGACCGAGTCGCCGAGCGTCTGAGGGCGGGCGGTGCTGTCTTCGGCACCCGGTCGGGTATCGCGGACGGTCACGAAAAAGATCACTGCCATGACGGCGGTGAATGCCGACAGGGCGAGGAACGTCGACCGCCAACCGATCCACTCAGTTGCAGCCGCCAGCGGCGAAGTCGCGAGCAGACTGCCCAGGTTCGCCGCTGCAAACAGAATGGTCATCGCCCTGATGAAGTCGGACGGGTTGTGCCAACGCGACAGGATCACCAGTGATCCGACCATCCCGCCGGCAAACCCGAGTCCGATCAGAAACCGCCCGGCAACGAGCATTCCGAGCGAATGCGCCACCGCAAACAGGCATGACCCGATGACGGCAAAGATCAACATGGAGGAGACCACGGGTATGTCCCGGTCGATGTTGAAATAGGGGAGCAGGCGTTGCCCGCCTTGAGCCATTAGGCTCGGGGTGTCGAATCCGCGAAGGAGAGCAACGCCATGAAGAAAGCTACCAGATCTGCCGGCGTGGTGCCGGCGGCAATCGTCGATGAGGCTTGGCAGGAAGTCGGAGCCAGCTTCGATCGTTTCTGCCTGACGGCGGGCCTGGCGACTTTGGCGACGATGATGGATGAGGAGGCGGCCGAGCTGTGCGGCCCGCGCTACGGCCGGGCTGCTGGGCGAGACGGGTATCGCTGGGGCAAGACCAAGGGGAAGGTCGGCTTCCACGGCGGCAAGGTCGAGATCGATCGTCCTCGCGTTCGTGCTCGCGACGGCGGCGAGCTGGCGCTGCCGAGCTGGGAGGCGGCGCAGTCGGAAGACCTGCTCGGCAAGTGGGCGCTGAACCTGATGCTGATCAACGTCTCGACCCGCAAGTTCGGCCGCGCCGTCCGCCTGCCGGGCGGCGACATCCCGGCGGCCCCCGGGTCGGGAGTGTCGAAGTCGGCGGTGTCGCGGCGGTTCGTGGCGCTGTCGGCGGAACGCATGAAGGAATGGATGGCCGCCGACTTGTCCGCCCTGGACCTGCTGGCGATCCAGATCGACGGCATCCACATCGAGGAAGACCTGATGCTGCTGGCCGCCGTCGGCATCGACGGCATCGGCGACAAGCATCCGCTCGGCGTGATCGAGGGGGCCAGCGAGAACGCCGCCGTGGCCCAGGCGCTGCTCGACAACCTGGTCGGCCGCGGCCTCGATCCCGCGGTCTGCCGACTGTTCATCATCGACGGCGCCAAGGCGCTGTCGAAGGCGATTCGCAACACCTTCGGCCGCGACACCCCGATCCAGCGCTGCCAGGTCCACAAGGCCCGCAACATCGCAGAGCGCCTGCCCAAGTCCTTGCAGGCCGGCGTCCGCAAGGCGCTGCGTCAGGCCTGGGAACTGGACGACGCCGACAAGGCCGAGAAGCTGATCCGCAACCTCGCCCGTCGCCTGGAGCGCGACGCCCCGGGCGTGTCGGCCAGCATCCTGGAGGGCCTCGACGAGATCCTCACCGTCACCCGCCTCGGTCTGCCAGTCGAACTACGCCGGTCGCTCGCCTGCACCAACATCATCGAGAACATGAACGGAACCGTCCGCCGGGTCTGCCGCAACGTCAAACGCTGGCAGGACGCGGCCATGGCGCTGCGCTGGACCGCCGCTGCCATGCTCGAGGCCGCCAAGGGTTTCCGCCGCCTCAAGGCCCACAAGCAACTCCCGAGCCTGCGCCGAGCCCTGGCGGCCCACCAGGACAGGAACGCGATCAACCACGACCTTGAACAGCAGGCGGTCGCCGCATAGCATCGTCAACCAACAGCGCCTGCCGAGCAAATTTCAACACGGCGAGGGACATCCCCGGAGACCACATGGCGGGCGCCGTAGCGATCGAACAGCACGCCGATCGGAACCTGGAGCACTGCAAAGATGACAAAAAATGCCCCCGACGACAGCCCGATGGCACTGGCATCGACATGCATCTCCGCCATCATCTCAGGGGCTATCACGCCATTGGATGATCGGAAAAACTGGCTGAGAACCGCCAAGCCAATCATCACGAACAGCATGATGTTGACCCGCGACAGCCACATGGACTGCGGCCGTTCGCTCTCGTTGTTGGCAACGTCAGACATATCGCACTCGCGTGACAATCCAATTTCCTCGGCGCCGTTTCGGTTGGTCAGCAGTTCCCAATCGCCGCGCCCCCGATTGGCCGAACGAAGAACGATAGACAAATTTGAGTTAACAAATACTGAACCTTGAGCGTGAAGGGTACCGTGTTCGTACGGTCATCGTGAGCTGTCGAGTCTGAGCCGGCTACGCCCGCTTGCGGACCGCCCGCTGATCCACCGACATTTCGCGCTCATTCCGGGTGTGGGCTTGCGCTATATTGTGCCGATGCATTGGTGTCGTTTGTGGACCCTCGGTCTTGCGCCTGTTGCCTTTGCTGCATCGTTTTTCAGCACAGGCATCGCGGTTGCGTGCACCCTGGAGGTGGCGAGAACGGACTGGGTGAGCTTACGACAGCCACCCGGTTCGAGCCCGAAGCCGTTGCCCAGGCATTGCCGGGTTGTCAGGTCCTACCGAGAGCCGGATGGAGCGAAGGTGACCCCGTTGACGTCCTTTCCGTCTTGGACGGCCGAACCCAGTTGGCTCTGGTGTTTCCCGATTGGACCGGCAAGATCTACTCAGTGGTCATAGAAAATCCCGTTGTCCGAAATCGACTGGGTCCATCGATCGGAACATCATTCGCGAAGGCTTACGAAAACGGCACCGTTCCAATCTGCGTGCCCGGCACCGAAGAGGCCACCGGCCGTGTGCTGTGCCAGGCAACCCCCGAAGGGCGCTTGATGTATGTGTTCGAGGGCCGTTGGAATGGACCGGACGACACGCTTCCTCCGGCTCAAGAGCTGTCACGTTGGCTGATCATCGCCCTCGTTTGGCGCTCAGTGCCACTTGAGGACCCTCGCTGGGTCGATGTCGGCGGGTTCGACCCCGGCGAAGGCCCAGGACTGGCACAGCAGATCAAGCGATCGGTCGATGATCCCGCGAACTTGTCCAAGCTTGTGCTCTACCCGATCGTCTTGCGCAGCGGCGTCGCAGAGCGTCAGGAAGAAGTCGCAGTGCCCGATGCCGCCACCTTCCTGATTGAGTACCAGCGACGCCTGACCACCGCCTTCGTCCGAGCGGTACGAGAGGAGCCCATGCAGGCCGTCCTCATCAATGACAACGGCGCCGCTTTGGCGGGCGGGCGTATCTGGATCGCTCCGGTGTGCGTAACCGAGACCTGTGCCCAACATCGCGCGGGCATCACATCCATCAACATGTTCTAGGCAGGAGAGCCGCTCAGGCAGCCAGTTGCACACGATTGCGACCGGCTTCCTTGGCACGGTAAAGAGCGTCATCAGCGCGTTTCAGAACAGTGTCGATACCCGTGTCCATATCCGACCGAAACACGTCTACGCCGAAACTGGCTGTGAAACGAACCGCTCCCTGTTCGGTTTCAACCGCGGTCCGCTCGAACGCCACGCGGATCCGTTCGGCAAGTTGTTGGGCTCCCGACACCGTTGTCTCCGGCAACAGGAGCACAAACTCCTCTCCGCCGAACCGAGCCGCAACGTCGCCGGAGTTTCGAAGCGCGCCTTGAACAGTCGCCGCCACATCCTGCAGAACCAGATCGCCAATGTCGTGCCCGTAGCGATCATTGACGGACTTGAAATGGTCGACATCGATCATGACCACCGACATCGGTCGATCGTGCCGAACCGCCCGTTCGACCTCCTCGCGAGCCCGCATCAGAAAGGCCCGGCGGTTGCTCAAGCCGGTCAGCGGATCCGTGGTGGCCAACCGTTCCAGTTCCTGACGAAGCCGGTGCGATTCCGTGACGTCGACCATCACGCCGGTGACGCCGATCAGCCGGTTTGACGCATCCCACATCTTCGCCTTGTGCAGGACCATGCGACGGGCGCCGACGCCGGCAAAGCTCATGTCATCTTCATAGGCTTGCCGCGGCTCGTCCCCGTCGTACAGCGCTCGATCCCAGTGTTCGATCGAAGCCAGAATGGCGGGTGCCAGAAACTCGGCGGGCGTCCGCCCCACAACGTCATCGCGGCTTCGGCCGTGCAGTTCCGCGTAGCGCTGATTGACCATCTGGTAACGGCCGTTTTCTCGGCTGCGGAAGAACACCGGAATCGGAATTGCTTCCAGGAGGTCGGCTACAAACCGCTCGGCGTTGCGAGCTTCGGTGCGTGCCGCATCGGTGTCCTCGGCGATCCGGGCAAGGTCGGTTGCCTGCGCATCCAGGACTTCATACTGGTACAGCAATTCCACGCGCTGCTGTTCCAGTGCCTCGTTGGCTTCGATCAGTTCGGTCACATCGGCGAATGTGACGATCACCATGTCGTCAGCCTTCACGGCCGAAACGCGAAACACGATGGACAGTTCGCCAGCCCGACGATCCACCTCAAACCGGGCCGCCTCCCCGGTCTCCCACACATTCCGGTAGCGTGCGAACGCAGCCTCGTCGCCTTCGAAGAAATCCCGCAACGCCCGCTGCCCTACCAAGTCCGGCTGTCCCCGGCCGAGGATCTCCTGAGCCCGGTCGTTTACGACGGTGAACACCAGGTCCACGAGCGCACCATCGCCGGTCAACTCGGGCTCAAGGATCACAATCCCGTCGAGGCTGGCATCCAGGAGCGCGTCAAAAAGCGTCGATTTCAGGTTGGGTTGCATGCCTCGTCTGACTGTCAGAGAACCAGTATCATCGCTACTGTCGGCCGAGCAGCGCGGCCCATCATCTGCAGTGTGGAGGCCAAGTCTTGTAATCTGGTTAACGCGCAACCGTCAGTCTTCGTCAACCCCGGCGCGCCCGATCCGCACATCGCGATGAACCGACACCCCGATGACCATCCCAAAGCCCAACATGATGGTCAGCATCGCGGTGCCACCGTAGCTGATCATCGGCAACGGTACGCCAACCACTGGGATCAGCCCCATCACCATGGCGACGTTGATGAAAAGATAGAGAAAAAGGGTCGTGGTCACCCCAAGCGCCACCAGTCGGCCGAACTGACTGCGCGCGCGAATAGCAATTGCGATGCCGTAGCCGACCACCAGCACGTACAGGCCAATCAGGCCCAGCCCCCCGACCAAGCCGAACTCTTCGGCCAGCATGGTGAAGATAAAGTCGGTCTGCTTCTCGGGCAGGAAATTGAGGTGACTCTGACTGCCTTCCAGAAAGCCTTTGCCAAAAAGGCCGCCGGACCCCAGCGCGATCTTCGACTGCAGGATGTGGTATCCGGAACCGAGCGGATCACTCTCCGGATTGAGGAACGTCAATATCCGCTGCTGCTGATAGCCGCGCATAAGCTGCCAAGCGACAGGGACCGCTGCGATCCCCACCCCGATCAAGGTCAGGAACTTCCAGATCCGAACGCCGGCAAGAAAGAACATCGCCCCGGCGCCCATTATGATCATCAGTGCCGTCCCAAGGTCGGGCTGGCGAAGCACCAGGACAACCGGCATTGCGATCATCAGTAGGGGCGGAAGCAGATTGACCGGGTTGCCTACTTCGTCCCAAGTCAAGCCGTGGAAGTATCGGGCCAGCGCCAACACCAGCGCAATTTTCATAAGTTCTGAGGGTTGAAGCTGAAACACGCCCAGGTCGATCCAACGCTGAGCCCCCATGCCGATTTCACCCATCACCTCCACGCCAAGCAACAGGGCCAGGACGCCTGAGTAGATGATATAGGCGCTCCGCATCCAGAACCGCACGTCGACCATGGCGACGGACAGCATCACGACCAGCCCGACCCCGAAGCGTATCGCCTGGCGAAAGGCCCAAGGGCTGAAATTACCGTTGGCCGCGGAGTACAACATCGCAAAGCCGATCGAGGCAATTGCTCCCATCAGAAGCACCAGCAGCCAGTTCACGGCAGCCAGCTTCTGCCCGAGGGTCATCTCGGGAGGGTTCAGTCCTTCGAAATGGTAGCCACCAGCCATGCTCTCAGCCCTGCCGTCTCAGACCATCGACCGCCTCGCTCAACGGCCCATTTGGTCCAGGTTCCACCCGCAACGCCTCAAGGAGAATATCGGCCGCTATCGGAGCCGCTTTGGAGGATCCTCCGCCACCGTGTTCGACCACCACCGACACGGCAAAGCGCGGGGAGGCTACCGGTCCGAAGCCAACGAACAACGCATGATCGCGATCGCGCCAAGGCAGATCCTCATTCTTGGTGATGCCAGCTGCTCGCTGTGCCATCGAGATTCGCTTGACCTGCGATGTGCCGGTCTTTCCACCGATCGCCGGTTCGTCCTTGGCTGAACGAACCCGGCGGGCGGTTCCGCGGTCGCCATTCACGACGGCGTTCATCGCATCCCGCATCGCGTCAAGGTCGCGCGCGTTCAGGCCCAGCGAAGGAAAACTCTTTCGAGAACCATTGGTCTCCCGCACCAACCGCGGCACCACCGCCCTGCCGCCATTGACGATGCGCGCGGTCATGGTCGCCAGTTGGAGCGGGGTAGCCAACACGAATCCCTGGCCAATCGCGGCGATCAACGTCTCGCCCCGTTGCCATTGCTCGCCGCGCGTTGCCAGCTTCCAGTCCCGGGTCGGTATCAGACCGCGGCGTTCTCCCGGTAGATCGACATCGAGCATCTGACCAAGACCAAGACGCTGCGCCATCGTTGCGATCCGATCGATGCCGATCCGCTTGGCAAGCTCGTAGAAATAGACGTCACAGCTCTGTTCGATGGCACCGTTCATGTCCAGCGAGCCATGACCGTGCTTCTTCCAACAGTGAAAACGGGTATCGCCGAGTTCGAGGTAGCCCGGACAGAAGAACCGGGTATCGGCACTCGCTAGGTCGCTCTCCAGCGCAGCGAGACCGACCAGCATCTTGAACGTCGACCCCGGCGGGTACTGCCCGGCAATTGCCTTGTTGGTAAGCGGCGAGCGCGGATTGGACAGCAGGCCCTCCCAATCCTTCGGGGAAAGCCCATGGTTGAACGGGCTCGGGTCGTAGCCGGGAACCGAAACGATGGCCCGCAACTCCCCGGAATGGACATCCATCACCACCACCGCGCCACTTTCCGGCTCCACCCGGCGGCCATTTTTATCGACGAGTATGGTATCGCTGGAATCGTCGCCCCGCACCGGTGTACCGGCAGGCGCCTGAGCCAGAGCGGCCAGAGCGCGCGGGTCGTCCAATGGAATGCGCTCAGCGTTTCCACGAGACAGGCGCTCGGTCACGTATCGCTGCAGATTGACGTCGATGCTCAGTTGAACGTCGCGCCCTGGTTCGCCCTCGTCGCCTGGCAGTTTGCGAATAATCCGCCCCAGCGCATTGACCTCGACCTGGCGCTGACCAGCGGTCCCTCGCATCTCCAGGTCGTGAATTTTCTCGATACCGCTCTTTCCGATACGGAAATCAGGCAGTTCGAGAACCGGATCGCCAGTAAGTTCATTCTCCGAAACCGCGGCGACATAACCGGTACAATGAACCGCGATATCGCCGAACGGATAGCGGCGAGACCGCCCGACTTCGATCCGAACCCCTGGCAGATAGGGGGCATTGACAGCCACCCGGGCAATTTCATCGCGGCTGAGATTCTCAAGAACCGTTACCGGGACAAAGGCGCGCTTGCGCTTGACGTCCTTCAGGACCCGCCGGACATCCCACTCAGGCACCTCGATGATCGAGCCCAGAGCCGCCAAGGTAGCCGCCACATCGCCCGTTTGTTCACGAACGATCTCGATACGGAAGTTGTCCTGATTGTCGGCCAGCGCGACACCGTTCACGTCCAGTATCCGGCCACGGATCGGCGGCAGGAGTTCAAGATTGAACTGGTTGTCGCGTGACAGCAGCGCGTATCGATCAGCCTCGACGATCTGAAGATAATACAGGCGTGCAGCCAGCGCGCCGACCAAGCCGAGTTTGCCGGTCGCCAGCATCAATGCGCGCCGGGTGAAGATCCTCTGGCTGTCCTGTTCACTCGCCTTCAACATCGCCGATCACCGCACGACGTAGCGGTGCATACGAACAAAAATCCAGGCCACCAACGGGAACAGTGTGACCGTAACAAGGTACTGGAACACCGCCGGCTCGGGGCCGATCGGTTGAAGAACCAGCATCGATGCCAGCAGCCAAATTAATAAGGCGGACAACCCATGGATCAACAGGAATCCGAGCCAAGCCAGCGCAAACGGCTTGCCCAGGAAAGCTCGACGCTGAGACAGCGCCAAGCCATGAACCACCATGAGACTCAAGGCTGTCATTCCGAGCGGGGTCGCTGCCAGAATATCCTGGAGCACTCCTACCAGAAACAACGCGAACGGCGGCTGCAAGTCCGGACGGAACACAGCCCAGTAGAAGGCTGCCATCGCCGTATACGCCGGAACGACCGTGGCATAACCGGGCACCCCGATCGGCACGACCGACAGGATGGCCAACAGCACGGTCAAAGCGATGGGCGTGGCATGGCGCAGCCAGAGATCGACTCGCTGGGTGGCCGTCATCCTCATTGTGGATCAGGCTTCAGCGCCGAACCCCGGCCGGCTCGATCTTGTCCCATGAGTGAGAACGGGGGCGTTCCGGACGAAGGTTTGACCACACCACCGAGCCCGTAATCCACCAGCCGAACGTACTCCAACCGGTTCCAATCGACATAGGGCGTAATCTTGATTGTGCTCTCAACAATCGAGGTCACCACCCCGATCGGCAGCCCCGGCGGAAACACACCTCCATGCCCGGATGTGACGATCCGGTCACCAGCCAACACCTGGGCATTCTGCGGCAGATAGACCAGCCGCGGCAGTCGCGTGTTGTCCCCGGCCAAGACTGCCGGATCGCGTGTCCGCTCAACGACCACCGGTATCTGCGAGTTCAGATCGGTGATCAACAACACCCGAGCGTGCCGCTGACCGACATCGACCACCCCTCCAACCAGCCCTTCACCGGTAACCGCCGCGAGGCCTCGCCGCACGCCCTGGTCGGCGCCGGCGCTGATCATGGCGCTGCGCACGAACGCGCCGCCGGCATCGGCAATCACCCGGGCTGTTACGAACGACGTGCCGGGTTCAGAAACGAAGTTGTTGAGTGCTCTGAGAGCCTTGTTCTCGGCTTCAAGACGCCGGGCGACATGCTGCCATCGCTCCAGCCGGCCGTTGTCGACCCGCAGACGTTCGTTCTCCACCCGAAGATCGCGAAGACGACGCATTGCGGCAACGGTGTCCGCGACACTCGCCGCCGGACGCGACAAAACTTCCAATACCGGAGCAACGACATCCGCCACTCCGGTCCGGAACCGCTCAACCAGCAGCACATCGGCCTTGCCGAGCAGCATGAGGGTGAATGCACCGGCGAGCAGCAACGCAAACGCAAACCGGCTCCAAAACGACCGCACGGGTTGCGCGACGCTGATGAAGGAGCCGGGACGCCGTGCCATTCTCGCTGCTCAACCTCTCCGTCGGCGTATCGCGGCCGTCCTGTGGATCAATACGCCCCGATGAGCACGTTGCGCAGGACCTTCATCTCTTCCAGGCACCGCCCGGTACCAAGCGCAACGCACGACAGCGGATCGTCGGCAATCATCACCGGCAGGCCGGTTGCATGCCGAAGCACATAGTCGAGATTGCCGAGAAGAGCGCCACCGCCCGTCAATACGATGCCCTTGTCGACGATGTCGGCGGCAAGCTCCGGAGGCGTCTGCTCCAGGGCCACCTTGACGGCCTCCACGATCTGACTGACGGGTTCGGCCAAGCTGTCGGCAATCTGCGACTGGTCAATGATGATTTCCTTGGGCACCCCATTCATCAGGTCCCGGCCCTTGATCTGCATGGTCCGGCCGACGCCGTCTTCCGGCGGATAGGCTGAGCCGATCTCCTTCTTGATCCGCTCGGAACTGCCCTCACCGACCAGGAGGTTATGGTTGCGGCGGATGTAGGCGATGATTGCCTCGTCCATCTTGTCGCCACCAACCCGAACCGAGCGCGAATAAACGATGCCGCCGAGCGACAGCACGGCAACCTCGGTGGTGCCGCCGCCGATATCCACCACCATCGAACCAGTCGGCTCGGTCACCGGTAGGTTCGCTCCGATCGCCGCTGCCATCGGCTCTTCGATCAGGAACACCCGGCGCGCGCCGGCGCTCTCGGCGCTCTCCTGAATCGCACGCCGCTCGACCGCGGTCGAGCCAGAGGGCACGCACACGATGACCTGGGGGCTGGCAAACGAGCGCCGGTTGTGCACCTTGCGGATGAAGTGCTTGATCATCTCCTCGGCGACTTCGAAGTCGGCGATGACGCCGTCGCGCAGCGGCCGGATGGCCTGGATGTTGCCGGGCGTGCGACCGAGCATCTGCTTGGCTTCGTCGCCAACGGCAAGCACCTGTTTCTTGCCTCTGACCGTCGCGATGGCCACCACCGACGGTTCGTTCAGGACGATGCCGCGTCCTTTCACGTAGACCAGCGTGTTCGCGGTCCCAAGGTCGATGGCCATATCGGCCGACAACATTCCGAGCAAATTGGCAAAAAACATCGAATTCGATCCCGCAAGAGCTTCAGAGCCGGGTGCGCGCCCGCGTGCGTCCGTATGCCAGGAACCGTCAGACGCCGCGCATATCGTCGCGCCGCGAACACGAAGATACCAGGATTCGCGGGCATCTACAAAAGGCGGTTCACCCTCTATCGCACTTTTTAAGGACCATCGGCGTTCGCTGACGGTCCGTGCGTGCGGTGCGGATAGTCTCAGCGGCGGATCCGGTCAACCGAATTGCCATGGATGCGACAACTGGCGCAGTCCGATCCGCCCTGCCGGTCTATCCGAAAATGCAAACGGCGCCGTCTTCCGACGGCGCCGCTGCAGCGACCAGTAACCGGCCGATCTTAGTTCTTCGCCTTGTCGACCAGCTTGTTGGCGGCAATCCACGGCATCATCGCACGCAGCTTCTCGCCGACCTGTTCGATCGAGTGCTCCGACGCACGACGGCGCATCGACTTGAACGAGGCCTGGTTGACCCGGTTCTCCAACATCCAGTTGCGGGCGAACGTGCCCGACTGGATGTCGGCCAGCACCCGCTTCATCTCCGCCTTCACTTCCGGCGTGACGATCCGCGGACCGGACACATACTCACCGTACTCGGCAGTGTTGGAGATCGAGTAGTTCATGTTGGCGATGCCGCCCTCGTAGATCAGGTCGACGATCAGCTTCACCTCGTGGAGACACTCGAAATACGCCATTTCCGGCGCGTATCCGGCCTCAACCAGCGTTTCGTAACCGGCCTTGATCAACTCACACAGACCGCCACACAGGACGACCTGCTCACCGAACAGGTCGGTTTCACACTCTTCCTTGAACGTCGTCTCGATCGTACCGGCCCTACCGCCGCCGATCGCCGAGGAGTAGCTGAGCGCGATCTCCAGCGCATTGCTGGACGGATTCTGCTCAACCGCCACCAGGCAAGGCACACCGCCGCCGCGTAGGTACTCGGAGCGCACCGTGTGGCCCGGCCCCTTCGGCGCGATCATGAACACATCGATGTCGTCGCGGGCTTCGATGAAGTTGAAATGGATGTTGAAGCCGTGAGCGAACGCGATAGCGGCACCGGGGCGGATGTTCGGCGCGATGTCCTGGGCGTAGATGTCACCCTGCAGCTCGTCCGGGGTGAGGATCATGATCACGTCACCCCAGGCCGAAGCCTCGGCCGGGGTCATGACCTTCAGGCCGGCGGCCTCCGCCTTCGGCGCCGAGCGCGAGCCCTTCTTCAGGGCGACCGCAATCTCCTTGACGCCGCTGTCCTTCAGGTTGTTGGCATGGGCGTGGCCCTGGCTGCCATAGCCGACGATCACGACCTTCTTGGTCTTGATCAGGTTCACGTCCGCGTCGCGGTCATAATACACGCGCATGTTTCTCTCCTCTCGGTCTGGTATTCTAGGATCTCTGGAACGGCCGGTTGGCCGCCGGTTTAGCGGGTCAACGCCCGCGGGTCGATAAGTCGGATGTGCAAAGGCGTTTGCGTCAGTCGCCGGTCACCGGTTGCCGACGTTTGCGTTTGGTAACGTTGCGGCGCACCAGCGGCATGTCGAGACCAGTGCCGCGGGCAATCGCCACTACACCGGTGCGTGACACTTCAACGTCACCGAGCGCCACCATCAGATCGATGAAGGCATTGATTTTACCGGTGTCGCCGGTCAGTTCGAAGACGAAGCTCTGAAGGGTCGAGTCGATGGCGCGAGCCCGGAAGGTATCGGCAATCCGCAGCGCCTCGATCCGATCCTCACCGGTATTGTGGATCTTGACCAGCGCCAGCTCGCGACTGACATGCGCACCCTCAAGGGTCAGGTCGTGGACGTCGTAGACCGGCACCAGACGGGACAGCTGAGCCTTGATCTGCTCAATCACCATTGGCGTTCCGGACGTAACGACAGTGATGCGCGAACGTGCGTTCGCCTCGTCAACCTCCGATACGGTCAAACTCTCGATATTGTAACCACGGCCCGAGAACAGCCCGATCACCCGGGCCAGGACGCCGGGCTCATTGGCCACAAGCACGGCGATGGTATGCCGTTCGATCGGCATGTCGGTTGGATTCACCTTGTCTCTCCCGGAGCGCAGCACCGGAACGGGCGCGCCCTCAACAATACTGACAACGAGGATGGCAGGCGACGGTCGGCCACGCGGGCCGACCGCATCCAGATCACACGAGTACCATGCCCTCTTCGGAGGTTCGCCGTTCGGCCTGGTCTTCCGGGCCGAGGATCATCTCGTGATGCGCCGCGCCCGACGGGATCATCGGGAAGCAGTTTTCATCCTGCTTTACCGCGACATCGACCATTACCGGCTGCTTGATCTTGATCATCTCGTCGATGACATCGTCCAGTTCCGACGGCTTGGTTGCCCGCAGCCCGACGCCACCGAACGCCTCGGCTACCTTGACGAAGTCCGGCAGGGCCGCCGAATAGCTCTCCGAATACCGGCCGCCGTGGATCAACTCCTGCCACTGGCGAACCATGCCCATCCACTGATTGTTGATGATGAACGCCTTAACCGGCAGGTTGTATTGCCGCAGGGTCGACAGTTCCTGAATGTTCATCAGGATGCTCGCCTCGCCGGCGATGTCGACGACCAGCGCGTCCGGATGCGCGATCTGCACGCCCATGGCCGCGGGAAGCCCATACCCCATGGTCCCGAGGCCACCGGAGGTCATCCAGCGGTTCGGTTCGTCGAACCCGAAATACTGGGCCGCCCACATCTGGTGCTGACCGACCTCGGTCGTGATGTAGCAGTCCATGCCGCGGGTTTTCTCGAACAATCTGCGGATGGCGTGCTGAGGCAGGATGACGTCGTCATTCGGCCGATACGCCAAGCATTTGCGAGACCGCCAACCGTCGATCTGCTTCCACCATTTCGCGCGGGCAGCCTCGTCCGGCTTGCAGCCTTTGGCGGCCCAGACCGCCAGCATCTGCTCCAATACGGTCGCGGCGTCGCCGATGATCGGGATGTCGACGGCAACGTTCTTGTTGAGCGACGACGCATCGATATCGATGTGGATCTTCTTGGCGTTCGGCGCGAAGCCCGAGAGACGGCCGGTCACCCGGTCGTCGAACCGGGCGCCGACGCACACCATCACGTCGCAATCGTGCATCGCCCAGTTGGCTTCGTAGGTGCCGTGCATGCCGAGCATGCCCAGGAAATGCCGATCCGAGGCCGGAATGGCGCCCAACCCCATCAGCGTCAGCGTCGCCGGGTAGCCGGTCTTGTGGACAAATTCGGTGAACAGCTTCGATGCTTTCGGCCCGGAATTGATCAGCCCGCCGCCGCCGTAGAAGATCGGTCGCTTCGCCTTGGCGATCAGATCGACCGCCCGCTCCACTGCGCTGGTATCGCCCTTGACCTGCGGGCGATAGCTCTTGAGTTCAACCTCTCCAGCCTCGACGTAGGGACAGTCGGCGAACAGGATGTCCTTCGGCAGGTCCACCACCACCGGGCCCGGACGGCCGTGTGCGGCGACGTAGAACGCCTCGTGCATGACCCGCGCGAGCTGGCCTGGCTCCTTCACCAGATAGTTGTGCTTGGTGCACGGACGGGTGATGCCGGTGGTGTCGGCCTCCTGAAACGCGTCATTGCCGATCAGATGGGTCGGCACTTGGCCGGTCAGGCACACGATCGGGATCGAGTCCATCAACGCATCGGTCAGGCCGGTAACCGCATTGGTAGCCCCTGGACCGGACGTCACCAACACCACGCCGACCTTGCCGGTTGAGCGGGCATAGCCCTCGGCCGCGTGAACCGCCGCCTGCTCGTGCCGGACCAGAATGTGGCGTACTGCATTGGTCTTGAAGAGTTCGTCGTAGATCGGCAATACCGCCCCGCCGGGATAGCCGAATACGACCTCTACACCCTGATCCTGCAACGCCTTGAGAATGATCGCTGCGCCCGACATTGTCGTAGGCGCCGTGGTGCGACGGGGGGATGAACTACGGGGATGAGCCACCGTTCCGCTCCTTCTGCTGCGATCGGGCGTGCCGCAATCGGCGGGCCGGATCAGGTTAAGACAGACGCGGCGCGGGGGTTGGCCCGCGCCGACCGGCGGAAACTAGTCAGTCAACATTCGAGCGTCAACACCAGTTCGCGAATTTTCGGAAAGATTTTTTCAAATTCGCTTTCCGAAAATTTCGCGTCAACGCGGCAATCAGACCGGAACTGATGTCGAAACCATGTGCGCTGGCGTTTGGCATACTGCCGCGTCGCCGTTACCGACGTTCGAACCGCCTCATCCAATGAAATCCGGCCGTCCAGGAACGCCGTAATCTGCGGCACACCCAGCGCCTTCATGACTGGCAGCGCCGGATCGAGCGCGCGCGCCAGCAGATTCCGCACTTCCACAATCGCGCCGGTTTCGACCATGGTCCGGAACCGCCGTTCGACGGCGTCTGCCGAGACCGGGCTCGGCGGGAATAGCAGTACCGTTCTGAACGTCATGTTTTCAGGCGGTAGAGCGGCATCGGCCTGCCACGCCGACAGCGGGCGGCCAGTGCCGGTCGCCACCGCCCACGCTCTCTGCAGTCGCTGGGCGTCGCCGGGAGAGAGTCGATCGGCCGTGATCGGATCAAGCGCATGCAGTTCCGCCCGAAATGCATCGCCACCCATCGCGGCATAGCGGGCCGCAGCTGCCCGGGCGACCGCATCCGGCACTGCCGGTATGTCGGCGATCCCATCCAAGAGCGCGCGCAGATATAGACCGGTACCGCCGCACACGATCGCACGTTTTCCGGCGTCCGTTGCCGTCCTGATCTCGGACAGGGCCGCGTCGCGCCACCACACAACCGATCCACGGTCGGCACCGTCCAGAACACCAAACAGGCGATGAGGCACCCGGCCCTCATTGGCCGAGTCCGGTCGGTCTGTCAGGATGCGCAGATCCCGGTAAACCTGCATGGAGTCGGCGTTGATCACCACGCCGTCCAGTACCTCAGCCACGCGCACCGCCAGCGCGGACTTGCCGGATGCCGTCGGGCCGGCGATGACGAGGACGGTCGTTGGATCGGGCGTGCTGGACATGAGGCCAGCGGCTACGCCATAAGGCGGCACCATGCAATACGTCCTGACCCTGACCACCGATCCTGCCACGCGACGTCTGACCGCGGACCACGCCGCGAGCGCCGCGCAAGCACTGATCCGAGGTGGCGCGACCGTCGGCAATGCAGACTGGCTGGCCGTTGACGTCGCGGTCGATTTGCCGTTCGACGGCTCCGATATCGCCACCGCGGTCGTCCTTGTTCGCGATGCCTTGGAAGGTTTGCCGATCGACGTCAACGCCCAGCCGGTCACCGGGCGCCGCAAGCGCCTACTGATCGCCGACATGGACTCCACGATCATCACGTCGGAGTCGCTGGATGAACTGGCGGCGTATGCCGGCCTCAAGGACGTCATCTCCGAAATCACGGCGCGGGCCATGCGCGGCGAACTCGATTTCGAGGCGGCGTTGATCGAACGCGTTGCCATGTTGGCTGGGCTGGCAGAATCGGTGATCGACGAGGTGCTCGACGGGATCGAGGTGACCGCGGGCGCCGAAGCCCTCGTCGCCACCATGAAAGCCGACGGTGCGGACTGCGCACTGGTATCTGGCGGTTTCAAGCCAATGACCGCCGCGATTCGGATGCGACTGGGTTTCGACGAGGACCGGGCCAACCATCTGGAGGCCCGGAACGGAGCCCTGACCGGGCGGGTGATTCCGCCGATCCTGGGCCGTGAGGCGAAACTTGCCGCCCTTCGCGAGTTGGCAGCCGCCGCCGGCATCGCGCCGGCCGACGCCGTCACGGTCGGCGATGGCGCCAACGACCTCGCCATGCTGCAGGCGGCCGGGCTGGGTGTGGCGTTCCGCGCCAAGCCGGCGGTTCGAGAGGCGGCCGGCTTCCGGATCGATCATGGCGATCTGACCGGGTTGCTGTACCTGCAGGGCTATCGCCTGTCGGACATCAGGCAAGGTGCCTGAACGCTTCAGGGTTTCTGACGGCGCCTCTCGAGCGTAAGCCGAACGAGGAACGGCGCCGGTCCGAAGACCGGCGCCGCCTCACACTCCGCAAAAGGGCCTACGGGGGGCGGGGGGATCAGCCCTTATCGATGCGGAGCGCAAAGAAGCGCAAATCGCCCTGCCGATCGATCAGCAACAGGACCGACTTGCGACCGCTTTCCGCCGCAGCTTTCACGCCACGGACAACGTCTTCCGGGGCGCCGACCTCATTCTGTGCAACCTCAACGATGACATCACCTGGACGCAAACCCTTCTCGCTCGCGATACCAGCTTCATCGACCTGGGTGACGACGACGCCTTTAACCTGTTCGCCGATCGTATACTGCGCACGCAATTGCGGCGTCAGCGTGGCGAGACCGAGACCGAGCGAGTCAACACGACCTTGTGTTCCCTTGGGCGTAGCAGCCTCCGCCGGCTTGTCTTTCTGCAGGCTGGCTTGTTCAGCCTGCTCGAGTTCGCCCAGTTTGGCCGAGAACTCGACCGGCTTGCCGTTGCGCCAGACCTTCACGCTGACCGTCTTGCCGACTTCGGTCTCCGCCACGATCCGCGGCAACTCACGCATCTCCGAAACGTCCTGTCCGGCGAAGCTGAGGATGACGTCGCCCGATTGAATGCCCGCTGCCTTGGCCGGACCATCGGCGGTTACATCAGCGACCAGCGCGCCGCGCGCCTTGTCCAGGCCCAGCGACTCGGCAATCTCGTCGGTGACCTGCTGGATGCGCACACCCAGCCAGCCGCGGCGGGTTCGACCGAATTCGCGCAACTGAGTCACGACGTTGGTCGCGAGTTTCGAGGAGATCGCGAACCCGATGCCGATCGAACCACCAGACTGCGAGAAGATGGCGGTGTTGATGCCGATCACGTCACCTTCGAGATTGAACAACGGCCCGCCGGAATTACCCCGGTTGATCGAGGCATCGGTCTGGATGAAATCGTCATACGGCCCCTGGCCGATGTCGCGACCACGCGCCGAGACGATGCCTGCGGTGACCGTACCGCCGAGCCCGAATGGATTGCCGATGGCAACCACCCAGTCGCCAACCCGCATCCGATCGGAGTCGCCGAACTTGACGAACGGCAACACACGTCCGCCGGTATCAATCTTCAGGACGGCCACATCGGTCTTCGGATCGGTGCCGAGCAGCTTGGCCGGAAACTCGGCATCGTCGTGCAGCCGAACCGTGATCTCATCGGCATCAGCAATGACGTGGTTGTTCGTCACCACGATGCCATCTGCGGAGACAATGAAGCCTGACCCGAGCGACTGGGCTCGACGCGGTTGTTGAGGCCGATTGTTGCCGCCATTCCGCTCGAAGAAGTCCTTGAAAAGGTCTTCCAATGGTGAACCTGGCGGGAACTGCGGCATGTCCATCGCCGGGCCGCGGTCGGTCACCGTCTGCGTCGTCGCCACATTCACCACCGCCGGCAACAACCGCTCGGCAAGGTCAGCGAAACTTTCCGGCGGCGCCTTGGCAACAGCGGGCGCGGCGACCGGAATGACCAAGGCCGTGGCCAACACCGCCGCCATCCCCAACCGTGTCACAGATCGCAGGATCGATCCGTGACTCTCCCCCTCGGCCGCATGTCGCACCAGAACGGTCATCTGCGTCATCCTCTCTTCGACTCGCTACAGCCGCGCCTGCGCGCGCCATGTCTCGGATCAAACATCAGGTGGGCATCCGCCAACACCAGTCAACGCTGATACGTCGGATACCCGCTTTGATCACAGCCTAGTGGATAGAATCCAACACTTGGTGCCCACGCCTGACGGCGGCGATGATTTTGTCGGGATCGGCTGTCCAGTTGAAGGGCTTCGGATCTGAGGCGTTGTGCTCGTCGAGGAAGCGGTTGATGGCGGCCTGGAGGTCGGCGACAGAGCGGAAGACGCCGCGCTTGAGGCGGCGCTTGGCGAGCCTGGCGAAGAAGCCTTCGACGGCGTTGAGCCAGGAACATGAGGTCGGCACGAAGTGGAAGGTCCAGCGGGGATGGCGGTGCAGCCAGGCGCGGACCTTGGGGTGCTTGTGGGCGGCGTAGTTGTCGAGGACGGCGTGGATCACCTTGCCGGCCGGAACCTGGGCCTCGATGTGGTTGAGGAAGCGGATGAACTCCTGGTGGCGGTGACGCTGCATGTTGCGGCCGATGACGGTGCCGTCGAGCACGTTGAGGGCAGCGAACAAGGTGGTGGTGCCATGGCGCTTGTAGTCGTGGGTCATGGTGCCGGCGCGGCCCTTCTTCAGCGGCAGGCCGGGCTGGGTGCGGTCGAGCGCCTGGATCTGGCTCTTCTCGTCGACGCTGAGCACGATGGCGTGGGCCGGCGGGTCGACATAGAGCCCGACCACGTCGCGCAGCTTGGTCACGAACTCCGGGTCGTTCGAGAGCTTGAACTGCCGGATCCGATGCGGGGCCAAACCGTGAGCACGCCAGATCCGCTGCACCGAACTAACCGAGATGCCGGTCTGTGCCGCCATCGTTGCGGCGGTCCAGTGGGTCGTCTCGCCGGGCGGATCGGTCAGGGTCAGGGCGACGACGCGCTCGGCCACCGAGGGGTCCAGCGGCGGGATCCGCGACGGGCGCGTCTTGTCCCGCAGCAGCCCGTCCACGCCTTCGGCGGCGAAGCGCTCCTGCCAGCGCCAGACCGCCGTCTTGGCGACCCCGGCCTCGCGCATGATCGCGTTGGTGCCCAGGCCCGCGGCGGTGAGCAGCACGATCCGGCAGCGCCAGACGTGCTTTTGCGGGCTGTTGCGGTCCGCCACGATCGCCTCCAGGCGGGCGCGATCGGCGGTACTGACGGTGAAGCTGATCCCGGTGCGCATGCCCCAGACTCGCACGCCACCGAACCCGCGGGAATCCTGAGCGGGATTCTAATGTCGGATTTTATCCACTAGTCATTGCCCTCAGATTGCGGCGGCGGTTTGGCAACCTGCTATCCGCGGATCAACCAAACCGCCACGACACCGATTGCCGCCGCCGCCAACCCCGCCCCACGCAGGGTCGAATCCGGCAATTCCATCGCCACTTCCAGGGCACGTCGCATCGCAGCCGGAAACGCCGAATACAAAACCCCTTCGATCACCAAAACCAGGGCAAGCGCCGTGAATAGGTCCTGCATCGGCGCCCTCCCGATCAGTTCGCTGGAGCCTTCTCCTGTCCCGGCACACCGGACATCGAGTTGAAGTACCGGAAGAAATCACTGTTCGGCGACAGCACCATCGTGGTCGTCTCGCTGTCCGTGATCGCTGTCCGGTAAGCCTGCATCGACCGGTAGAACGAGAAGAACTCCGGATCCTTGCCGAAAGCGTCGGCGTAGATCTTGATCGCTTCGCCGTCGCCCTTACCGCGAAGGGTTTCGGCCTGCTTCTGCGATTCCGCAACGATCACGACCCGCTGCTTGTCGGCATCGGCCCGGATCTTCTGGGCCTGCTCGAAGCCCTGGGCCCGGAACTCCTTGGCTTCCCGCTCCCGCTCGGACTTCATCCGGTTGTAGATGTTCTCACGTGTGGCATCGGGGTAATCCGCTCGCCGGATCCGGACCTCGATGATCTCGATACCCAGCCGTTCCGCGGATCCGTTAACCTCGGCCTTCATGTCGGCCATGATCCCGACCCGCTTGTCGGACAGCACGTTGAACAAGGTCTGGTTGCCGAGCACCCGGCGTAGCGACGAGTTGATGATCGCCGACAGGCGGGCACGAGCTTCACGCTCGGTTCGAACCGCCCGGAAGAACTGCAACGGGTCGATGATCCGGTAGCGGGCATAGCTGTCCACATCGAGACGCTTCTGATCCGACAGGATGACCTGCTGCTTCGGCGGATCGACGTCCAAGGCACGGCGCTCGTAGTAGACCGCATCCTCAATGAACGGAATCTTGACGTTCAGGCCCGGGTCCTGGATCTGCCGACGCGGTTCGCCGAATCGCACGACCAGCACCTGCTGGGTTTGCGAGACCACGAACAACCCGTTGACGGCGATGAAGCCGAGCACGATGACAATGACACCGAGAATGGCGAGCGTGCGGTTCATTGGGTGCCTCCCTGCTGCGAACGCGGTGCACCCGGCGCCGGCCGACTCATACGCCTTTGAACCTCCGGAAGCGGAAGATACGGCACCACGCCGCTGCCGCTGGCGCTGTCGTCGATGATCACCTTGTTCACGTTCTTCAGGACCTCTTCCAGGGTCTCCAGATAGATCCGCTTGGTCGTGATGTCTTTCGACTGTGTGTACGCCTGGTACACCGAGTCGAAGCGGTTGCCGTCACCCTGCGCCCGGTTCACCACTTCCTGGCGATAGGCGTCGGCCTGCTCGACGATCTGTGCGCCCTCGCCTCGAGCCCGCGGCACCACGTCGTTGCGGTAGGCTTCGGCTTCATTCTTCATCCGCTCAAGATCCTGCTTGGCGCGGCTGACTTCGTTGAAGGCGTCAATGACCTGCCCTGGCGGATCAACTTCCAGCAACTGAACCTGCCGGATCTCGATGCCGGCGCCGTACTCGTCGACCAACTTCTGAAGCAGGATTTGCGCGTCGGTCTCGATCGGACCACGACGATCGGTCAACGCGTCCTGAATGCGGGTTCCACCAATGATATCGCGCATCACCGCCTCGGCCGCGACCTTCACGGTCTGGTCCGGCTCGCGCATCGCGAACAGATATTTCGACGCATCGGAAATACGCCAGAACACGACAAAATCGATGTCCACCAAGTTCTCGTCACCGGTGATCATCTGGCTCTCTTCGGGCACGTCGCGGACCGACGACGAGGTTCGTGACGAGCCGTCGCCGGTCGAGCGGAAGCCGATCTCGATGCGGTTTTCCAATGTCACGTTCGGCAGGAAGACGTCGCCGATCGGCGACGGCCAGTTCCAATGCAGGCCCGGCTCGGTCGGAACGCCGTTGAACTTGCCGAATACGAGCGCCACGCCCTGCTGGTTCGGCTGAACACGGTACAAACCACTGAAAAGCCACACCGCGAGCAGCGCCGCAATGCCGAGAATAATGATCTTCGGACCACCAAACCCGCCTGGAAACATGCCCCTGAAACGCTGCTGGCTACGCCGCAGCATGTCTTCGATGTCTTTCGGATTTGGTCCGCCGCCGGGACGTCCCCAAGGCGAGTTGCCTCGGCCGCCACCGGACCCTCCGCCCCCCCAGGGTCCCTGACCGCCACCGCCTTGATCGCTCCACGGCATCGCGTATTCCTTTCTTCCTCACCCAGCCCACCGGGCGGCTTAGCATGCGCGCCTTGCGTTGCAAAGCCGACCCCGAGGCTCTATGTCCCCGCTATTCGGGGTTCATGCCCCGTCGTGGACGGGGATATCGTCGGAATCGTGGGGATTTCAAGAATGGCAAGCGTTTCAGAGGAAGCGGTCCGTGAGGCACTGGCCGGAGTCACCGATCCGGGTGGCGCCGGTGGGCTTCCTGTACTGGCCGCCGTCTCCGGCGTGGTCATCAAGGACGGAAACATCGGCTTCGCCCTCGAAGTCGACCCAGCGCGCGGGCCGCAACTCGAAGGCTTGCGCAAGGCTGCCGAAGCCGCCGTTCTGGCAATCGACGGAGTGACATCAGCCACCGCCGTCCTGACCGCTCACCGCCAGGGCGCCGGACAAACCCGGGCGCCCGCGCCGGCAGCACAAGGCCATCGCCATGCTCACGGCGGTCAGGGCGCAGGTCCCTCGAAGGTCAATGTCGACGGCATCCGTTCCATCGTCGCCGTCGCTTCCGGCAAGGGCGGTGTCGGCAAGTCGACCGTGGCTACCAACCTCGCGCTTGCGTTGTCGGCACAGGGGCTGCGGATCGGGCTGCTGGACGCCGACGTCTACGGGCCGTCCCTGCCCCGCATGATGGCCATCACCGGCAAGCCCCAGTCGAAGGACGGCAAGACCCTGATCCCGCTGGTGAACCACGGCATCAAATGCATGTCGATCGGCTTCATGGTCGCCGAGGACACCCCGACCATCTGGCGCGGCCCGATGGTGATGAGCGCGTTGGAACAGATGCTGCGCGATGTCGAATGGGGCGAACTCGATATGCTGGTGGTCGACATGCCGCCCGGCACCGGTGACGCCCAGCTCACCATGGCCCAGCGCGTGCCGCTGACCGGATCGGTGATCGTATCGACACCGCAGGACATAGCGCTGCTGGACGCCCGCAAGGGTCTCAACATGTTCCGTCGGGTCGACGTGCCGGTGCTCGGGATCGTTGAGAACATGAGCTATTTCCTGTGCCCGCACTGCGGTGAGCGCAGCGAGATCTTCGGCCACGGCGGTGCCCGCCAGGAAGCCGAGCGGTTGGGCGTACCCTTCCTCGGCGAGATCCCCTTGCATCTTTCGATCCGCGTTGCCGGGGACTCAGGTACGCCGATCGTCGCCGCCGAACCGGACAGCCCGCACAGCCTGGCATTTTCGGCGGTTGCCGATGCGGTCTGGCGGGATGTCGCCAAGCGACTCGGTGACACCCGACGGCAGCCGCCAAAGATCTCCTTCGACTGACCGCTCAACCGCCAGCGCGGATCCGATCATAGTCGACGAAGTCGAACGCCGGCCGTCCATCGTCCGCCGGATGATGTTCGCGCGCGGTCTCCGACCACTCGGCTGCATCGAAGGCCGGGAACCAAGCATCGCCGGTCGGCTCGCACTCGACCCAGGTCAACCGAAGTCGGTCGGCCATCGGCATCGCCTGAGTGTAGATCTCGCCGCCGCCGGCGATCACGATCTCGTCAGGTTCGCCGGTCCTGGCCATTTCAATCGCCGCCTCCAGCGATGGCGCGGTTTCAGTGCCATCGGCCATCCACCCTCGGTCGCGGGTCACCACAATGATCCGACGCCCCGGCAACGGCCGGCCGATCGAGTCGAAGGTCTTCCGGCCCATGACCATTGGCTTGCCCAGCGTAACGGCCTTGAAGCGCCGCATATCGGCAGGCAGATGCCACGGCATCGCGCCAGCGTTGCCGATCACGCGATTACGGGCCAGGGCGGCGACCAGAACGATCAATGGGGTGCGCGTTGCGTTCGTGCTCATACCGACACACTGGCACCGGCTCGGCTGGTGCGGCAAGGTCTCGAGCATGCGCGCTGAACACGGATCAGAGATCGACCAAGCTCGCCGTCTGGCGGCCGAGGGGCAGACCGAATCTGCGATCGAACGGCTCGACGCATTGTCCCGGTCATTGCCCGAAGACGTCAGCGTTCTCTACGCGCTTGGTGCGATTGCGCGATCCGCCGGCCTGCTTGATGAAGCCGAACGCGCCTTTCGCGCCGTGCTCGATCGCCAACCGAACGAGGTCGAGGCCGCCATCGCTGTTGCCAATGTGCTGGTTGCCAAGGGCAATCCGGGAGCAGCTACTCGGATCCTGACCCGAATACACAACCTGTCGCCCCAGCTTCTGCCGGCGTCGCTGGCGCTTGGCGCCGCGCTGCTGGCCGATGACAACCCGACCGACGCCTTGGCGCTGTTCGACCACATCATCGGGCAGCACCCGGATCTCCCGCAGGCCCACGCCAACCGGGCAGAAGTGCTCGCCCGACTCGGACGTTATCGAGCATCCTTGGCCGCCGCCGAACACGCGCACCAGCTGGCGCCAGCCGATGCCCGAATCGGGTTGAACAAGGCATTCGCTCTGTTCACTGAACGGCGGATCGACGAAGGCCTGGCCGCCTACGAAGCTCGGTTGGCCCCCGATCTTCCCACGGCCGCGATCCGCGAGGGTTTGGGCCTGCCTCGATGGGACAGCGGCCCGCTCCCCGCCGGCCGGCTCCTGATCGCCGCCGAGCAGGGTCTTGGCGACGAGATCCGCTTCGCCGCCGCCGTCTGGGCGCTCGCGCAGAATGGCGTCCCCATCGTCCTGGAGTCCGAGCCTCGATTGGTTCCGTTGCTCCAGAGGAGTCTGCCAACCGCTACCGTCGTGCAATACGACCGCCGCCGCAGCGGCGTCAGGCCGATCTTCCGGTACCGCTGGTTGGACGGCCTGGACGAACCGCCCGCCGCTTGGATCGAAGCAGGCAGCCTGCCCCTCCGCCTCGGGCTGATCCGAGAGACGTCGATCGCTCCCGCGGGATATATCAAGCCCGACGAGGAGCGGGCGGCCGGATTCCGACGCTGGGTCCGATCAATCGGCGATGCCAAGCCGACCATTGGCATCGTTTGGGGCAGTGGCGACCAAAGCGCGGCGCGCCACCGCTTCTATCCGCCCCTGGAAGCCTGGGGGCCGGTTCTGAGCGTTCCGGGCATCCGGTTCGTCGACCTGCAGTATATGGACTCAAGCGCAGATCGGGCGGCACTCAACGATATGTTTGGGGTCGAGATCGTGCCGGTCGAGGTTCTCGACAAACGCAACGATCTCGACGGCACCGCGGCACTGGATGCCGCGCTGGATGCCGTTGTTGGCGTTTCCAGTTCGGTAGCAGCGCTCGCCGGCGCGGTTGGAACGTCGACGGTCGAGGTCCTGGGCGAACGAAACTGGATTCCCAAGATGTCCGGGCGCGACGGCTGGCTTGGCCCGATCCAGCAGATCGAGCCGGAGATCCCGGGTGACTGGGCCGACGTGATTACGAGGGCAGCCGCCGCGTTGAAGGAATTGATCGGCGGCGGCTGAACGGTTCACCCGCCGTCCACCGCCTTGCGCATCCGGCCCAGCGCGCGTGTCCAGTCGCCCTTGAGATCCTGCCAGTACAGCCGCGCGCTGGGATACCAGGAGATCCGATCACGTCCCGCGCCCCACCGGGCGTCCGCACCAGCATCCAGAAGGATTCGAGTATCTATGCCTGCACCGGCCGACAGGTGTCCGACCAATGAGTCAATCGTCACGACCACATCGCAGGCTGCCGCCCGCGCCGCCAGTTCGTCAGCATCGTTCGGGTCCGGGTCGGGCTCGATCCGGATGCGATCGGCGGCAATGGTGCGTTCCTCGTCGCTCATGCCGCGCTGAAGCGCCACCACCACCCGCCCCGGTGCCGACACCGCATCCAGGAGCGGAGAGAACGGCACCGACCGTCGGTCCGCATCCGAGTCCGGGTGGCGCCAAGTGATCCCGATGACCCGAGTCTCATCACTCTCGGCCCATCGCGCGCGCCAACGTTCCCGCTTGGAGTCATCGACTTTCAGATACCCACGCGGGACGGTCGCGTAATCGTCTCGATAGGCTTTCAGGCGATGCGGCAATCCACCGATCGGACTTTGCCAATTCAGAAAATGCCCGGCGAGTTCGGGGTCTGGCGGTGTCGCCCGGACGACGATCTGTGCGTCCGGAAACGAGCGACCGAACAGATCCGCCAGCCGGGGGTCGCATTCAAGCAACAGCGTCGTCGGATCCTGGGCCGCGACCAGTTGGATCATCGCGCCGAAATAGATCTCGTCGGCCGGCGTCCCCTCACCCCAGACCAGAATCGCCGAGTCGGCAAGAGCGCTTCCGTCCCACATCGGGCTCTCGAAGCTTCGAGGCTTCACCCCGACCCGGTGATCCAGCGCGTAAGCATCAAACCGTGCCTCATACGCCCCCCATGCCTCCTCGTGCCGGCCGACGGCCAGCAGCGCATGGGCCAGTACCGTTCGCGCCACCGGGTTACCGTTCGATGCTTCCACAGCGCGTTCGCTGGCCTCAACGGCCTCTTCCGGACGCCCAAGGCGCAGGCAGACCTCAGCAAGCCCGGCAAGGCCGCGAACGGACGACGGCAACCGTTCAACGGTCTCCCGGTAGGCATCCTCTGCCTCCTCGGGGCGCTCCAAAGCCATCAGAACATGGCCCATGGCCAGCCAAAGCGCTGGCGAATCAGTTCGCCGGTTCAGGGCACGCCGCACATCGGTGTAGGCCTCATCGGCGCGCCGGCCAGCCAGCATCGCTTCCGCTCGCTCGGCCTGGGCATCGGGCCACAACGGTGAGGTCTCAGGGATACGATCCAGACAGGCCAGCGCCTCGCGCACGGCACGCGCCCGCCACGCTACCCGTCCCATCAGAAGAAGCGCTTCAGGCGCATCAGGGGCAATGCGCCAGGCGGCCTCGGCGCGCTTTAATGCCTCTGCCAACTTGCCGAGTTCCAACAAGACATCGGCAGCGCGGGCACGAGCGGTGATCGGCGCGCCATCGACCGCCGCATCGTAGGCGTCGACAGCAGCAGCCCGATTGCCTTCACGAGCAAGCCTGTCGCCCTCTGCCAGCGGGTCTTGCCGTTGAACCATCAATCGACCGTCGTGTCAGACTGCAACCGGTGCGGCAATGTGCGGGTGCGCCTCATAGCCGTCAATCCGCACATCCTCGAATGTAAATTCGAACAAATCCTTAACGTTCGGATTCAACCAAAGTCGAGGCAAAGGCAATGGCTCGCGCTGGAGTTGCCGCCGCGCCTGTTCGAGATGATTCAGATAGAGGTGCGCGTCACCGAACGTATGGACGAATTCACCCACACCAAGACCGGTCACATGGGCGATCATATGGGTGAGCAGGGCGTAGGAGGCGATGTTGAATGGCACGCCGAGGAAGATGTCGGCACTGCGTTGGTACAGCTGGCACGACAGCTTGCCGTCCGCGACGTAGAACTGGAACAGGCAATGGCATGGCGCCAGCGCCATGTCGTCCAGTTCACCGACATTCCACGCCGACACGATCAAACGGCGGGAATTGGGGTTGTTGCGAAGCTGATCCAGCAGGACCGATATCTGGTCGACGGTGCTGCCGTCCGGGCTTCCCCAGCTTCGCCACTGTTTTCCGTAGACCGGTCCGAGATCACCGTCAGGCCGAGCCCATTCGTTCCAGATGCGGACGCCCCGCTCCTGCAGGTACCGCACATTAGTATCGCCAGCCAGGAACCATAACAGTTCGTGCACGATCGACTTCAGATGCAGCTTCTTGGTGGTGACCATCGGAAAGCCCTTCGACAGATCGAAGCGCATCTGGTGGCCGAACACGCTGCGCGTCCCGGTACCCGTCCGGTCTCCCTTCAGTGCACCGTCCGTCAACACATGGGTCATGAGATCAAGGTACTGACGCATGCCGTTCCTCCGTCGCGGGCGGACCATGATAACTGAGTCGCACTGACAAGCGGTCCCCCCTTTCGTTCCATCAGTGAACCGCTTATATGTATGAGCGTCGGCGACGGTCGACTACGGCGATAAACGGGCGACAGAATAAGCGTAGCGGACCCGGGGGCAGTACCCGGCGCCTCCACCAAATTTCCCTGAAAGCGTCAGGGTGTACGGGGGCGAAATAGGATCGACGCGCGTGGTAAAAGCCGTCTTTTCGCTCGGCATGGCACCACCGTTATCGGGCCATATGATAGTTGCGAATGACAACTATGCTGGGGAACTCCGCGCCGCTGCTTAAGCGGTAAGGAACCCTGTTCAATCCGTTGCGGTTAGCGTCGTAACGTGGGGCTCGCGGGCCGCCTAGCAACAGAAGGCCCGCACTTCCTCTCCAGACCGTTTCCAAAGTTTTGCCTTGAGGCTCGCCGGTCGGTGGTGTTCATTGGCGGGATGTCCTGACCAATGAGAGCCGATGGCAGAAGATCTTTTTCGGTACGACCTGATGGTCGAGAATGCCCTGCGCGGCGTGGTGCGCGACGCCTTGCGGCGTGCGCTCAACCACGGTCTGCCTGGGAATCACCATTTCTATCTGACCTTTAAGACCCGCGCTCCCGGTGTCGAGATCCCCTCTTATCTGATCGAGCGCTATCCTGACGAGATGACCATCGTCCTGCAGTTCCAGTACTGGAACCTGGAAGTTGAGGACCAGCGGTTCTCGGTCATGCTGAGTTTCAACGACATTCGCGAACGTCTGGTGGTGCCGTACGAGGCTCTGACCGGGTTTGCCGATCCGTCGGTCCAGTTCGGCCTGCAGTTCCAGGACGGCAGCGCCAGCGGCTCGGGCGACAGCGACCCCGATCCGACCCCGCCGGAAGGTGGCGGCGACGCGCCAGCCGACGGCGGCAGCGGCGAAGTCGTTTCGCTCGACCATTTCCGCAAGAAAAAGTGACGCTGGGCGGCACCGATGTGCCGCTGGCCTGCAAGAAGAGAGGACACGCGATGCCGGCGTTCGATTTCACCGAGATGTTCCCGCTCGGCCCGGACACGACCGAGTACCGCAAGCTGACCAGCGACCATGTGTCGGTTTCGGCCCTCGGGGGCCGCGAGGTGGTTTCGGTTGAACCCGAAGCGCTGACCCTGCTGGCCGAACAGGCGTTCCGCGACATCTCGCACCTGCTCCGCCCGGGACATCTGCAGCAGCTGCGCAACATCCTCGACGATCCCGATGCTTCGCCCAACGACCGTTTCGTCGCCTATGACCTGTTGAAGAACGCCTCTATCGCGGCCGGCGGCGTGCTGCCGATGTGCCAGGACACCGGCACCGCAATCGTCATGGGCAAGAAGGGTCAGAACATCTTCACTGGCTTCGACGATGAAGAAGCGTTGTCGCGCGGCATCTTCAACACCTACGTCAACACCAACTTGCGCTACAGCCAGTTGGCGCCGCTGGACATGTTCGCCGAGAAGAACACCGCCTCAAATCTGCCGGCGCAGGTCGAGCTCTACGCCGACAAGGGCGATGCCTATAAATTCCTGTTCATCCAGAAGGGTGGCGGATCAGCCAACAAGACCTTCCTGTATCAGCAGACCAAGGCCGTTCTGAACCCGGACTCGCTGGCCAAGTTTCTGGATGAAAAGATTCGCACCCTCGGCACCTCGGCATGCCCGCCCTACCATCTGGCGATCGTGATCGGCGGCACCTCGGCCGAGTTTAATCTCAAGACCGTCAAGCTGGCGTCCACCCGCTATCTCGACGGCCTGCCGACCGCCGGATCGGAAACCGGCCACGCCTATCGCGATCTGGAGTGGGAACAAAAGATCCTGCAGATGACCCGCGAGATGGGCATCGGCGCTCAGTTCGGCGGCAAGTATTTCTGTCACGACGTCCGGGTGATCCGGCTGCCGCGCCACGGCGCCAGCTGTCCGATCGGCATCGGCGTCTCGTGCTCGGCGGACCGTCAGGCGACCGCCAAGATCACCCGAGACGGTGTCTACCTGGAGCGGCTGGAGAGCGATCCGGCGCGATTCCTGCCAGACATCGACGAGAACGCGCTGACCGCCGACGCGGTGGAGATCGACCTCACCCGGCCGATGGAAGAGATCCGGCGGACCTTGTCGCAGTTCCCGATCAAAACCCGGGTGTCGCTGAGCGGCCCGATGATCGTCGCGCGCGACATCGCGCACGCCAAGCTCCAGGAACTGATCGACGCCGGCAAACCGCTGCCGGACTACGTCAAGAACCACCCGATCTACTACGCCGGTCCCGCCAAGACTCCGGCGGGCTATGCCTCGGGTTCGTTCGGCCCGACCACGGCCGGACGCATGGACAGCTACGTCGGCCCGTTCATGGCAGCAGGCGGCAGTTTCGTGACCCTGGCAAAGGGCAACCGCTCCCCTATGGTACGCGAAGCCTGCAAAAAGCATGGCGGCTTCTATCTTGGCTCGGTCGGCGGTGCGGCGGCCAAACTGGCCCTGAACTGCATCAAGAAGGTCGAGGTTCAGGAATTCCCAGAGCTCGGCATGGAGGCCGTCTGGCGGATCGAGGTCGAGAAGTTCCCGGCGTTCATCGTGGTCGACGACAAGGGCAACGATTTCTTCGCCAACATCTGACGAGCGAGCGTGGCTGCGGCGTTGCTGATCGACGGGCCGTCGGATGCACCGACGACGCTGGTGCTGGCCCACGGGGCGGGCGCCGCGATGGACAGCCCGTTCATGGCCGGGATAGCCCAGCAGATCGCCGGCTTCGGGCATCGGGTCGTGCGGTTTGAGTTCCCCTATATGGCAGCCCGTCGGATCGACGGACGGCGTCGTCCACCGGATCGTCAACCAATGCTGCTGGATGCCTGGCGCGCAATCGTCGACGGCTTGGGCGGTTCGGACCGTCTAGTGATCGGCGGCAAGTCGATGGGCGGCCGCATGGCATCGCTGCTGGCGGCGGAAGTCGGTGTCCGAGGCCTCGTCTGCCTCGGCTATCCGTTTCATCCACCCGGCAAACCGGAGCGAACGCGGGTCGAACATCTTTCTGGATTGACGGTCCCGACCTTGGTCGTTCAAGGGACGCGAGACCCGTTCGGAAGCCCGTCGGATGTTGCCGGCTATGCGCTGTCGTCCGCCATCGAGATCACCTGGATCGACGATGGGGATCACGACCTGAAGCCTCGTAAAGCGTCGGGCCGGACGCACGCCGACGCGCTCGATACAGCCGCGCGCGCAGTAGACCATTTCTTGAAATCGCGATGTCGCTGACGGCGCTCAGCGTCGAAGTATCTTGCGGGCCTCATCCACGCTGAGCCCGGCGGCATCGATCTCGGCCGACGAAGCCAGCGGAAAACCGACTTTGCTCGTCGTGACCGCGGGTCGCAACCTGAGCCAGCCGTCGTCCCCGAGGACCGGCCCATCCTCGCTGGTCAGCATCCAGCCGAGCGCAACGCCAACCGCAACCGGACCGGCCACCAATACGATGACGGCGACCAGAACGAGCAATCGGCGCACTGCGATTGAAAACGCAGACGCTTCCCAGGCAGAACCATCGATCGATTGAATGCTCACATCGAGACTCCCCAGCTCGACGGTTGCAAAACGTGACTCGTTAAGCTTAACGCATCGATTCGGGTTTTTGAAGTCCCTTTGGACAACCACGAATAGACCGGAGAAATGACCACCTCAGTCAGCGCCAAAGCTCTGGCTAGACCGATGCTACATCCGGGCGAGCGGCGACGTAGCCCTCTAGTTTCTTTATTAAATACATGACGTCTTCGTCGCTCACGCCCATCTCGTCCGTGTCAAACCGGGTCAACACCCGTTCAATCACAGTCTCGGCGAAACGCTGACGATCGGCCGGTCCGTCTCCCAGTTCGGTCTCGTCAACTGTTTCAACCGCAGCGCGCAACACGACGCGATCGCGTGGCCCGATGCCGGCCTTGTCCGCCAGCGCATCGAGGCCGCGCCGACCGCTGTCGTGGACCAGCCGTCCGGCGTTGTCGACCGGCACCTTGGCCAGAACGGCCAGGGCCGTCTCCACGAACGTCACATCGCCGATGCACGCGGCACGAACCACAATCGAGGAGGTCAGGCGGCCGCCATTGGCCAGCGAGCGAACCAGATCCTCCACCCGCTCGGGGGGGGAGCTGTCGTTGACCAAGCCAAGAGTGGCGCGCTCGCGGCCATCCAGGATGAGATCGGTGGCCAGATCCAGCGGCAACGAATGCCGCCGGACCAACTCGCCCTGCAGGCGCTCGGAGACCATGGCAACAAGGCGCTCCGCCACCGCGACTGGCAGGGCGTCACGGGCAACCAAGGGCGCATGAACCCGTTCGCTTTCCGGAAAACGGTCGAGCGCCAGATCCAATGTCGGCTCAGCAAGCACCGCTCCGGGATTCGATACCACGGCTACGACCACGTTCTCCGTGCCGTGCGCGACCAGCGCATCGGCCACCGCCTCCGACAACGTGGGGCGCGCCGCGACCGCAAGCTGCTTGTCCTCGTCGTCGGCGGAGATCAACTCGACCAGGTCGCTATCGGTCAGTACGCTGAACTCCTCCAGCACCGGCCGCGCCACGCTTGCGATATCGCGGGCCAGCGCGATTGCCACGTCATGCGGCAGATCCGAAGTTCGGCGCACGGCGGCCGCCAGACTCTCTCGCACCTGGCGTTCAACATCGATTGCGAGCCGTCGCACGATATCGGTCGCGAGTTGGAGCTCTCCGGCACCTAATGCACCGGCTTCAAGCGCCTTACCGACCGTCGCCGCCACTTCCGCCCGGGCGTCAGGAGTGGCGCCCTTTGCCAGACGGGCAGCCAACTCAGCCGTCGGCAGACCTCCAGACTGGCGATCCGAGGGCTTCGATCCGCTCATGACTCACACCTCCCGTGGGCCCTGGTCCTGCCGGGCACAAACCACGCTAACGTTCGGTCGTTAAAGAAACGTTGCCACATCATCGACCGACGATCGCAAGACAGCATACCTGAACATTCGACCGGTCGCACCAAACAGGCGGAGCCGGGTCCGATCAAGCCGCCGACAAACCTCTACCTTTGCCCACCGACGTCGTGCGCTGGAGCGGCAGCCAAAGTCTGCCGAACCCAACCGAAGGGTCAAAAAACGTACCCGCCCAGCCCGCCCGATGACGCCACCGCTCGGGAAGCTGTCACCAGGCTGCTTGGGTCAACAATCCAGGCCTGCCGCTAACGCACCGCCGGTTTTCAGAAGGCCGGTACGTCGGTCCGGCGTCGCTGCAACATGATGATCAATCCCAGCAGCAGGAACGCCGGGATGTAGAACACTTCCTTGGCAATGCGCGAGACCGGTACCTCGACGGCGGTGATCCGCACGGGCTTGTCACCGTAGAAGTCGAAGTCCTTCATCTTGCTGCCCGGCACGCTGCTCGGCTGGAACGGCTCCTCCAGTTTGGCGACGCCATCTTCGACGATCACTTGGAGATCCGCCTGCTTCAAGCGTTCGTCACCGGTGGCACCCTTGGCACCAAGCGGCAGCAGGAAGGTCGTCGCCTCGGTCTTGCCGGCGAACTTGATCGACGGCCCCTCCACCACCAGGCGGAGATTGGCATTGTCGGGCTCGATCTGCGCGAACTCGACCACCTTGGTTGGATTTTCCTGGCTGAATGGCGGTTCGATCAAGTCGAGCCAGAAGCCCGGCCGGAACAAGGTGAACGCCACCAGCAACAGGGCAGCCGCTTCCCACCGCTGGTTTCGGGCGAAGAAGTAGCCCTGGGTCCCCGCTGCAAACAGCATCATTGCCACCGTGGCGATGACGAACACGTACGCCCCCTCCCAGACCGTCACATTGATCAGCAGGAGGTCGGTGTTGAAGATGAACAAGAACGGCAATGCGACGGTGCGAAGCGAGAAATAGAATGCCGTCATACCGGTCTTGATCGGATCCGCTCCGGAAATCGCCGCGGCGGCGAACGACGCCAAGCCGACCGGAGGCGTCACATCCGCCATGATGCCGAAGTAGAACACGAACAGGTGGACCGCGATCAACGGTACGATCAGGCCGTTCTGCGCACCGATCTCCACCACCACGCCCGCCATCAGCGAGGAAACCACGATGTAGTTGGCGGTCGTCGGCAGGCCCATCCCCAAGATCAGGCTGAAGATTGCCACCAGCACCAGCATGACGATCAAGTTGCCGCCGGACAGGAATTCGATGAACTCGCCCATCACCTGATGGGCGCCGGTCAGCGATATGGTGCCAACGATGATGCCGGCGGCGCCGGTCGCAACCGCAATTCCGATCATGTTGCGGGCGCCGGCGATCAGGCCTTCCAGCACACTATGGAAGCCGGTCAAGAACGCCGCACCATAGTCACCGGTACCGCGGAACATCGCTTTCAGCGGGTTCTGTGTGAGTTGGATGAAGATCATCGCGACGGTGGCCCAATAGGCCGACAGGCCCGGCGACAGCCGTTCGATCATCAGGCACCACACCAGCACCACGATCGGCAACAGGAAGTAGAGGCCGGTCAGCAGGGTTGGTCCGGATTCCGGCAGTGTGACGATCGGCGAATTCGGATCATCGAGTTCAAGGTCCGGGCGACCCGCCGCCAGCCAGATCAGCGCCACATAGACGACGGCGAACAACACGACTACCGCTTCGAACGTGGTGTTCGGGAACACATCCTTCGTCCAGCCCAGCCCGTAGTAGATCACCGCGGCGGTGATCCCCATCGCCAGGAAACCGGTCAGAACGCCAATCAGCTTTTGGACGGCGGTCCGCACCGGACCGGGCTTCGGCAGCCCCTGCATGCCCGATTTCAGGGCTTCAAGGTGCACGATATAGAGCAAAGCGATGTAGGAGATCGTCGCCGGCAAGACTGCGTGGCGCACCACATCCAGGTAGCTGACGCCGACATACTCAATCATCAGGAACGCCGCAGCGCCCATCACCGGCGGCATGATCTGGCCGTTGACCGACGATGCGACTTCGACGGCGCCGGCTTTGTCGGGCGAGAACCCGACGCGCTTCATCAGCGGGATGGTGAACGTGCCGGTCGTCACGACATTCGCAATCGACGAACCGGAGATCAGACCGGTCATCGCCGAGGAAACCACCGCTGCCTTCGCCGGACCGCCCCGCAGGTGGCCAAGCAGCGCGAACGCGACCTGGATGAAGTAGTTGCCGGCGCCGGCCTTATCCAGCAGCGAACCGAACAGCACGAAGAGGAAGACCATCGACGCGGAGACGCCAAGAGCGACGCCGAACACGCCCTCGGTCTGCATCCAGAAATGCCACATGGCCTTCCCGTAGGATGCGCCCTTCCACTGGATGACTTCCGGAATGAACGGCTGATCACCGAAGAAGACGTAGATCATGAAAACCGACGCCACGATCAACAGGGGCAGACCAAGCGCCCGGAAGGTGGCGATCATCAGCACCAGCAGGCCGATCGTCGACGCGACCAGATCAGCGGTGGTCGGCAGGCCGGCGCGGTACGCGATGTTGCCCTTCTCGACGATCAGATACAGGCAACTGGCGATCCCGAGTGCCGCCAACGCCCAGTCGTACCAGGGAACCCGGTCGCGCGGCGAAGTCTTGAGCAATGGATACGACAGCGCGGCCAAGGCCAGCGCGAATGCGAGGTGGATGGCGCGCGCATCATCGGAATTGAAGATGACGTTCACGCCGATCAAATCGGTCAGGAAGTAGGGAATGTCCGAGGCGATGTAGAGCTGGAACAGCGACCACACCAGGGCGAAGCCAGCCAGGAAAACCCCAACCGGCCCGGCCGGATTTCGGCTTCCGGTGTCGGACGAGGCTACGAGGTCCTGGAGGTCGACATCAGTATTCTTGGCATCGCTCTGTGAACTCATCGTGCCCCCCGGTCACTCGTTCTGTCGAAGATTGATTGCGTGCAGATGAGACGGCCGGGAGCACCGATCGGCACTCCCGGCCGGCGCTCATTACATCAGGCCGAGTTCCTTGAATGCCTTGGCTGCACCTGGATGGATCGGAGCCGAGAATGGCTTCACCATTTCAGCCGCCGTCAGATGGGCGAAGGCGGGGTGCAGTTTCTTGAAGTCGTCGATGTTGCTCAACACCGCCTTGGCGACGACGTAGACCACGTCGTCCGGCACTGTCGTCGCGCTGACGAAGGTCGCAACGGCACCGAAGGACACGGTGTCGTTCGGGCTGCCCGGATACATGCCGCCGGGGATCGTCACCTTGCGGAAGTACGGGTTGTCGGCGATCAGCTTGTCGAACGCCGGGCCGGTCACGTTGACCAGATTGGCTTCACAGGTCGCGGCGGTCTCCTGGACCAGCGCGGCCGGATGACCGACCAGCCAGAAATACGCGTCGATCTTGTTGTCGCAGAGGCCCTGACCGGTTTCGGCCGACTTAAGCTCAGCGGCCAGCTTCAGATCGCTGCGCTGCCAACCGACGGCCTTCTCGATGACTTCCCACGTGGTTCGCGTGCCGGAACCGGCATTGCCGATGTTCACGCGCTTGCCCTTGAGGTCTTCGAAATTGACGATGTTCGAATCCTTGCGGGCCACGATGGTGACCGGTTCGGCGTGCACCGCGAAGACGCTACGGAGTTCGCTGAACGGCCCGGCGCTGGCGAAGTCACCAGTCCCGGTGTAGGCGTAATGCTGGACGTCCGACTGTGCCACTCCGAATTCGAGCTCGCCCGCCCGGATGGTGTTCACGTTGTACGTGGAACCACCGGTGGATTCGACCGAACACCGCAGACCGTGCTCTTTGCGGTCCTTGTTCACCAGACGGCAGATCGCGCCGCCGGTCGGGTAGTACACGCCGGTCACGCCACCTGTGCCGATCGAGATGAACCGCTGCTCAGCGGCCGATGCGCCATCGGAAACACCAACGGCGAGTGCAGCAGCACCCAATGCGACAGCAAACGTCGTTGCAAAAAGTTGCTTCATATGAAGTCCTCCGAAGTCTCCCGTTTCTCACTCTTCCCGATGCAGCCCGTTCCCGTGGATCCTGTCATCGGATTATCGACCGGGGCCGTCAGGCCCTCCGGTCATTCTGGGGTCACTATCCCAGGAATCCCCACGCCTACTATGCTCATCCCGCCCTGCTCGCGTCAACTTACGCCCTGCCCTGGCCATCCGGCCGTTCGCCCTTGGCGTGCATGATGTTAACGACATTTCACCAGACGACTGCACCGCGACACGTTCGAACGCCCGATCCAACTGGACCTGGGTCTCACACGAATGGTGGTCCGTTAAGCAGGCAGTACCGCGTCGATCGCATCGCCTAGCTTCTCGACGATTTCGGTAATGTGGCTCTGGTTGATGATGAACGGGGGGGCCACCAGAATGTGGTCGCCGCGCCGACCGTCAATGGTCCCTCCCATGGGATAGACCATCAGCCCGCGCGCCATAGCCTCCCGCTTGATCGCCACGTTCACCTTGCGGGCCGGATCGAGCGGTTCCTTGGTGCTGCGATCAGCCACCAGTTCCAACCCGAGGAACAGCCCGCGCCCACGAATGTCCCCGACATAGGGATTGTTCCCGAACCGGGTGTCGAGCGCCTGACGCAGCGCGGCGCCCTGCGTGCGGACGTTGCCGAGCAGGTTGTCTTCCTGGATCACCTTCTGGACAGCCAAACCCGCGGCGCACGCCGCCGGATGTCCCATGTAGGTGTGACCGTGCTGGAAGAACCCTGAACCATCCCGGATCGCGGCATAGATGCGACCATCCAGGAGCACCGCCCCGATCGGCTGGTAGCCGGCACCCAGTCCCTTGGCGATTACCAGTAGGTCTGGGGTGACACCGTCCTCCTGACACGCGAACAGGTGGCCGGTACGGCCCATGCCACACATGACTTCGTCGAAGATCAGCAGCACGCCGTGGCGGTCGCAAATCTCGCGGATACGCTTCAGGTAGCCGGGCACCGCCGGAACCGCCCCGGCGGTCGCACCGACCACCGGCTCGCAGACAAAGGCCGCGACCGTCTCAGGCCCGGCGGCCCGGATCGCCGCATCCAGTTCATCGGCGGCGCGGATGCCATATTCCTCGACAGTCTCGTCGTCGCGGCGGTCCCGGTACTCGTAACAGGGCGCCACATGGGTGGCGTCGATCAGCATCGGGTGGAACTGCTCGCGCCGCCACTCGTTTCCGCCGATCGCCAAAGCTCCCAGGGTATTGCCGTGGTAGCTCTGTCGACGCGCGATGATCCGGTGCCGCTTGGGCTGCCCGATCTCCAGATAGTATTGCCGCGCCATCTTCAGCGCCGCCTCGACCCCCTCCGAGCCGCCGGACACGAAATACACCATGTCCAGGTTGCCCGGCGCGGATTCGACCAGGAAATCCGCCAACTGCTCCATCGGCTGGTTGGTGAAAAAGCCGGTGTGAGCGTAGGGAATCGCGTCGAGTTGTGTCTTGACTGCGTTGATTACCCGCACGTCGCTGTGCCCGAGGCACGACACGGCCGCACCGCCCGACGCATCGAGGTAGCGCTTGCCGGCGGCATCGACCACGTAGACGCCATCGCCTCGTTTGGCGGTCGGCGGAACAGCTTTGGTCTGACGATGAAACACATGGGTCATGCGACTCTCCCGCCGGACCATCCGGCTCTTAATCCGATGCAGTCAACGCCCGCCTTCCCAACGCGGTCAAGGGCGGTCCGACCTCATCACTCCTGGGTTTCCGGGCGGGTGACGGTCCACACCACGATGTCGCGGAGCACCTTACCCAGCGCCTGATCGAAGGTATCGACGATCGAGTGGATCTTGTTGTCCGGCGACGCGATCACACGTTCCACTGTGGTCGACGCAATGATCCGGCGTTGTGGCATGCGGACCAATTTGGCATTGATCCGGACGTTGACCTTCGGCGCCTCGACTCCCTCTTGGTATTCCGCCTGAAACTCCCGCAGTTCGACCCGAAGCACAAAGTCCGAGCGCAGAGACACAGATTCGCGGCCCACGCCGATAATGGCCTTTGAATTCTCGAAGGATTCGATCAACAGGCGCTGCACCATGTTCGGCGCGTCGTCGATCCACTGGGCACCGGCGTAGTAGTCGATCCTGTGCGCACCGCGGATCACAGCAATCCGCGTTGTAGCAAGACCAGCCGGAGATGACGGTCGATCGACGGCGAGCTGCCAGTCAACCGTCGGCAGGTTGGCCGGGAACGTGCTCTTCGGCGTGAGGGTATAGAGCTGCTGCGAGGGGCCTCCGAGCGACAGACCAGAACACCCGGCGACCATCACCAGTGCTGCAATCAGCGCGCCGCCGACGGCGTTGCGGACCAATCGAACGTTCGCCATCACTGCGCCTCCACCTGGCCTTCGCGCTTCCCGAACAGGAACTGCGACGGATCGCGATTGAGCTGACGCACCACTCGATCGAGATTGCCAACGAGTTCGCGGGCCTCGAACAGGAACTGGGTCAGCTCGTACAGACCGGAGTTCGAGAAGTCGCGCATTCCCGGGCGGGCTTCGCCGAGCAGTGCCTCGAGCTGTGCCGCGGTTCCACCAATCCGCTCGGTGGTGAACGCCAGCCGGTCACTCAATTTTCCGATTTCGGCATCCACCCCGGTGACGGTGCCGCGCGCAGCGGACAGCGTGACCGAAACCTCCTCGGTAATCGTCTTGAAGTTTCCCCGGAGTTCCTTGATCAACGGAGTCAGATCGGCCATTGCCGCCCGAACCTCGGTGGCGGCAGCAGCCCCGTCGACGACCGCCGTTTCGATCTCGTCCGTACGTTGGGCCAGGACGGCCGACACCGTCGCCAAGTTTCGCAGGATGTCGCGAACCGATTTCTGATTGTCGTCGCTGAGAAATCCCTGCAGGTGCGCAATCAGCGTCACCAACTGGCCCGCAATCTCCGGCGCCGATTGGAACACCTTCTCAAGCCGCGACGCCCGCGACGGTATGAGCGGCAGGGTTCCGGCTTCGGCTACCTGGAGGTTCGGTGCGTCGCGCGTCCCACCCTGGATCTGGATGAACCCGAGGCCGGTAAGCCCTTGGGATTCCAGAGTCGCATACATGTTCACCTTAATTGGGATGGCGGCATCGAGTTCCACGGTCACGGCCACCTTCTCGACGTTGTCCGGATCAATCCGGATGTCGGTCACCGAGCCAACCGGCACGCCGTGATAGCGCACCCGGCTGCCCACGGACAGCCCGCCCACCGATCCGTCGAACTCGATGAGATAGTCGCGCACATCCTGATCGAGCCGGACGTTGCCGAACCAGACAGCCAACCCCAGGCCGCCCAGAAACAACGCCAGAACGAAGGCACCGACCACCGCGTATCCCGCTCGCGTCTCCATCGTCAGCCCCCCTCTGCTCCGATCCGGTCGGCCGCTGCCGGCGCCTCGAACGCCGCCCGCGCCCGCGGTCCATGGAAATACTCCTGAATCCAGGGATCTGGATGACCGACCAGCTCTTTCATCGTGCCGACCACGACGCGCTTGTTCACCAGCACGGCAATGCGGTCGCAGATCCGGGCCAGGCTGTCCAGGTCATGGGTGACCATCACCACTGTCAAACCAAGCGCCCGGCGCAGGTCCAGGATCAATTCGTCAAAAGCCGAGGCGCCGATCGGATCAAGCCCGGCGGTCGGCTCGTCCAGGAAGACCACCTCCGGGTCCAGCGCCAACGCCCGCGCCAACCCGGCCCGTTTCTTCATGCCGCCTGACAGTTGTGACGGAAACTTGCCGCAGGCATCGGCGGGCAAACCGACCAATCCGACCTTCAGGCGTGCAAGCTCGTCCATCAGCACGCTTGGAATGCCGCCGCGCTCGCGCATCGGTACTTCGATGTTCTGACCAACGGTCAGGGCGCTGAACAATGCGCCCTCCTGGAACAGCATGCCGAAACGTCCAGCCAGGCGGATGGTGCTTGAGCCGTCCCAGGCAACCGGTTCCCCGAGCAGCGTAATCTCGCCCTCGGCCGGCCGCTGCAATCCGATGATCGTACGGAGCAGCACTGTCTTGCCGGTCCCGGACCCTCCCACGACGCCCAGGATCTCGCCGCGTTCAACGATCAGATCAAGCCCGTCATGCACGACCTGCGACCCGAAGCGAGTGACCAGCCCACGGACCGTGATCGCCGGGTCGATCGGAGAATCGCCGGGACTCTGCATATTCATATTCCAATCTTGGCGAAGGCGATCGCGAAGATCGCATTCAGGATGATCACCAGGAAGATCGACTCCACCACCGCCCGAGTAGTCTGCCGTCCGACGCTCTCGGCGCTGCCCGACACGCCGAGGCCGCTGTGGCAGCCAACCAACGCGATCGCCAGGGCGAACACCGGCGCCTTGATCAATCCGGTCGCAAAACTCCAGACAGTTACGCCCGCCGATAGTTGGGTCAGGAACTGTCCGATCGTCATATCCAACTGAAACATGCACACCATCGCACCGCCGACGAGACCCGCAACGTCGGCAAATACCGTCAGCGCCGGCAGCACAATGATCAACGCGATCACTCGGGGAAGGACCAGAACGTCGATCACCGACAGACCCATGGTCTCCAGGGCATCGATCTCCTGGTTCACCTTCATGGTGCCGATCTGGGCGGCGAACGCGCTGCCCGATCGGCCAGCGACGATGATCGCCGTCAGCAGGATGCCGATCTCGCGCAGAACCGAGATGCCGACTAGGTTGACTGTAAGATTAGCAGCGCCGAAGCGCGTCAACTGCAGGGCCCCCATGTAGGCCAGGACCACTCCAACCAGAAAGCACAACAGTCCGACGATCGGCAGGGCCGTCACACCGGTTGCCTCGATCTGGGCGACGACTGCGGTACCGCGCAGCGTCATCGGACGCACCACGATGCGGCCTGAAGCGACCACCACCACTCCCAACAACCCCAACAGATTGCGGCCGGTGTGCAGACCCTCGACCGAGCGTCGGCCCAGCCGCTCCAGGAAGTTGAGCAACGATGACGTTGGCGCCGGCGCAATATCGGCCGATTGATCGTGCTCCGCCGCCTTGTCGAGGATCGCCTGCAACCCCTCGTCCAGGCCAACGATCTCGACCGGAACGCCACGCCGGTCGAACTGCGCCACTGTGCGCTGGATCACCCAGGCACCGGCGCTGTCGAGGCGGCTGAGGGACGTCGCATCGACCGTCACAGACGCGGCCGCGCGATCGGCCAACGCGCGGATCGCGGCGTCAACCGAGAGGGCCGTCTGCAAGGTCCAGGGTCCTCGCAGGCGCACCACCAATGTGCCGTCTCGAGTTTCGACCGTCAGAGCGTCGGCGACCGTATGGTCCTTCACGCTTGCTCCAAGGTGCTCGAACGTCGCCGAACCCACCAACTTCTCCCCGCGATCCGGCAGGCAGGATACCGACCGCGGCCTTGCTCTACCAGAACAGCAATCCGAGCGAGACGGTGGAACCCAACGGCGGTTTGTTTTACATGGAACGGCTGAGCGGACGCCTGGGAGAGTTTGATGAACCTGAAGGACCACATCCGGTCGGTACCGGATTTCCCGAAACCGGGGATCCTGTTCTACGACGTCTCCACCCTGCTGGCGCATCCCGCCGCGTGGAAGGAGACCGTCCGGCGTCTGGCCGACGCTATCCGGCCGTTCAAACCCGACATGCTGGCCGGCATTGAGAGCCGTGGATTCCTGACCGCGGCACCGCTCGCCCTGGAACTCGGCCTCGGCTTCATCATGATCCGCAAGAAGGGCAAGCTGCCCGGTCCGACGGTGCCCTACACCTACGATCTGGAATACGGCACCGACACCGTGGAGATTCAGGAGTCAGCCGTCCCGGCTGGTGCCCGGGTCGTGATCCTGGATGACTTGCTGGCAACCGGCGGCACGCTGAACGCTTCGGTCCAGTTGCTGCGCAAGGTCGGGGCCAATGTCACCGGCGGCGCCTGCATCATGGAACTGTCGTTCCTGAAAGGCCGCGACAAGCTGGACATCCCGTTCGAATCCATCATCCAGTACGACGACTGACGGGATCGAGTCCGGGGTGTGTCAGTCGCCCCCGACCGTCACGATCGCCCGACCCTGGACCGTGCCCTTGAGGATCGACCGACCCAGGTCCGGCAGCTCCTCGAAGGCATGCGTATGGCTGATGGCGTCCAGCTTTGCCATCGGCAGGGTGTTGGCAATCGCCTTCCAGACGCGCTCGCGGCGCTCGCTGGGACACATCACCGAGTCGATGCCCAGCAGGCTGACCCCGCGCAGCAGGAACGGCAGCACGGTCGTCGTGACCTCGTTGCCCCCGGTCAACCCGACAGCCGCCACCGCGCCGTTGTACGCCACCTGGGTCAGCAGGTTGGCGAGCGTGGACCCACCGACATTGTCGATCGCCGCCTGAAAGCGTTCCCCGGCCAGTGGCCGCTTCGGTTGCTCGGAAAGCTCTGCCCGGTCGATGATCGAGGCGGCACCAAGCTCCTTCAGATACACGTGGGTTTCCGAACGGCCGGTTGACGCCACCACCGTGTAGCCCTTGGCCGCCAGCAGGGCCACCGCCACGCTGCCCACGCCGCCGGACGCACCGGTGACCAGCACCTCCCCGCGCTCGGGTGTTATCCCAGCCGCCTCGAGCGTGTCGACCGCCAATCCGGCCGTGAAACCCGCGGTACCGAGCGCCATCGAGCGCACCAGTGTGAGGCCTTCCGGCAGTTTGACCAGCCACTCGCCCGGCACCCGTGCCAGCGTCCCGCAACCGCCCCACCGAACCTCGCCGACCCGCCAGCCGGTCAGCACCACCTCGTCGCCCGGGGTGAAGCTCGGATTGGACGACGCCTCGACCGTGCCGGAGAAGTCCACGCCCGGCACATGCGGGTAAGTCCGAACCAGCCGACCGATGCCGTTCATCACCATCCCGTCCTTGTAGTTGACGGTTGTGTAGGCGACCCGGACCGTGACGTCGCCATCCGGCAGGTCGGTCACCGGGACATCCTCGAATGCGCCGGTCACCTTGCGGTCGGCGTCCTCGCGCAGGAGATAGGCCCTGAAGGTATCGGTCATCGCGTGTCCTTTCGACTGCAAGGCATCAGCATGGCAACGCCTGTCCCGGGGAGCAATGTCGCAACCGGGGTCCGGGAACTGAGGAACACGCTCAACCGGCGCGCGTCATCTCCATCTCATGGCTTTCCGGCACGGTTCGACCAATGGCTACCGGTAGTCTGACGACCACGGTCGTTCCGCGTCCGGTACCGCTGTCCAGATCGAATTCGCCACCGTGTAGCGTCGTCAGTCGACGAGCGAGCGTCAAACTTACACCGATCCCGCTGAATTCCTGGGTTAAGGGATTGTCCAGGCGGACGAACGGAATGAACGCCTCCTTGACCTTATCTGCGGACATGCCGATGCCGGTGTCGCTGACCTGAACGGTCCACCATTCCTCGTCTTCTGCCGAGACACTGACGGTCACGGAGCCTTTCTTGGGCGTGAAACGAATGGCGTTGGAGATCAGGCCATCAAGTATCTGGCGAAGTCGCTTCGGATCGCCCCGAACAGAAGCAGGCATGTCGGGAAGCGTGCACCGCAGCACCACCTTCCGGCTGGTCGCATTGCTCGATTGTTCGGCGACGCACTCGGCGACCAGTACGCAGAGATTCTCGTCCGACAACGACAGGGTCATGGTCCCGGTTTCGATCTCCGCCACATCAAGTATCGCGTTGATCGCCCGCAACGCTTCGACGCCGCTGAACTGAATGCCTTCGGCGTATTCGCGATACTTCGGATGCCCGAGTTTCCCCAGGCTTTCGCGAGCCATCAGATCCGAGAAGCCGATCACGGCATTCATCGGAGTGCGCAGGTGGTGGCTGAGATAGGCCAGCGTCTGCCATTTATGACGGGCCGCAAGCCCCAGATCAGCACGGACGTTGTCCAGTTCCTCACGTTCGTCTTCCAGCGTGCCCTGCAACTGCAGCGTCTCTTGCAACTGCCGGCTGAAGGAGACCGAAGTCGCGATCAAGACGGCGGCATAGAACAGCACCAGCCCTCCCATGGCGACGAACAGAACCGACCCCTGCAGCAGGTAGACGGTGGCCAACGGGATCGTGGCGCCAAGGAGGTATCCGAGATATGCGGGTCGATACCAACTGAGCGACGACAATCCGCCAGCGGTCGTCCCTGCAATCACGAACCCGGCGAAGGCGAACTCCACGAACCCGCCGCTACCCCACAACAGCACCGGCAACGCGCCCCAGGCCAGCCCGCTGGCCGTGGCCCCCGCGGAGTGAGCCTGAAGCTGCCGTTTGCTCGAACTACCGCGCCGCACCAGGACGGTGATCGAAACCCACCGCATCACGACGATCGCGACGACTGCCAGAACCCACGACACACCCATCGAAAACGACAGCGCTGGCTCCACCGCGACGAAGGAAACGATCGCGATCACAATATTGGTGAGGCTCGTGACCCGTTTACGGCACAGCTCGGCAGCCTGTCTGTCTTCGATCAACATGCGGCGCGTCGGCCGATCAATCATCTCAGAACCCCGTGGAGTCGTGCGAACCCGCTCAAAGCCGAACCTGTGAGCGGTTGCCCGATCGACTACGGCTCCATTCATCTCTTGGATGCCTAAAAATAGTCTTAATTTCCAATAATTCCATGTGATTTGTACGTAATTCCGTCATTGCTGTAACGTGGATGTTTCGCGGAGCACGCTGCCTTGGTGATCGCGTCACGCCGGAAGCACCGCCGTCCGATCCACTGATCTGAGAGTCTTTCCATGACCAGAACCGCAACCGACTCCGTCGGCCTACGGTCCCCCGTCAATCCCGAAGGATGGCAGCCCGATACCAACGGCATCAACGCGTACCGCGATGACGAGGCGCTCCAACAATTGCTGGCCCTGTACCTTCCGGCCTCCGATCTTGCGACCCTGCGGCCGACCTTTGAGAGCCTCGGAGATCTGATAGGCGGGCGGCTTGACCAGTTGGCGCACAGCGCCGACCGCAACCCGCCGACCCTGCATCCGCGCGATCGCCAGGGCCGCGACCGACAGTGGATCGAAAAGCATCCGGCCTATACCGAGATGGAGCGGATCGGCTACGGCGAGTTTGCCATGGCGGCGATGTCGCACCGCCCGGCCCTCGGCCTCAATCATCCGGTGCCGCACGCCGCGAAGTACGCCATCCAGTACCTGTTCGCCCAGGCCGAGTTCGGCCTGCTGTGCCCGATCAGCATGACCGATGCACTGACCCGCACGATCCGCCACTTCGCCGACCCCGCACTGGTCGAACGCTACCTGCCCGGCCTGACCGCCGACGACCTCGAGCATCAGATCCAGGGCGCGATGTTCATGACCGAACGGGCCGCCGGCTCCGACGTCGGCGCCACCATCACCCGGGCGGTGCCGAACGGTAACGCGTGGCGGCTGCACGGCGACAAGTGGTTTTGCTCGAACACCGACGCAGGATTGGCCCTGGTGTTGGCCCGACCGGAGGGTGCCCCTTCGGGGATCAAGGGGGTGTCGCTGTTCCTGCTGCCGCGCGACTTGCCGGAGGGCGGCCGCAACGCCTACCGGATCGTGCGGCTCAAGGACAAGCTCGGCACCCGCTCCATGCCGTCGGGCGAGATCACCCTCGAGGGTGCGCTGGCCTGGATGGTCGGCGAGCCGGGCCAAGGCTTCGTGCAGATGGCCGAGATGATCAACCAGTCGCGGCTGTCGAATGCCGTTCGTTCGGCCGGAATGATGCGCCGGGCGTGGCGCGAAGCGGTCACGGTGGCGCGCGGGCGCAGCGCCTTCGGACGCCGACTGATCGACATGCCGTTGCAACAGCGCCAGTTGCTGAAGATCCTGCTGCCCGGCGAGCAGGCGCTGTCGATGGTGCTGTACACCGCCGACGCCCTGTCCCGCGCCGATTCCGGCGACGCCGAGGGCAAGGCGCTGCGCCGCATCCTGACGCCGCTGGTCAAGTTCCGGGTGTGCCGCGATGCCCGCAAGGTCACCGGCGACGCCATGGAGGCACGCGGTGGCGTCGGCTACATCGAGGAATGGATCGAGCCACGGTTGCTACGCGACTCCCATCTCGGCTCGATCTGGGAGGGTACCAGCAACATCGTAGCCCTTGATGTGCTGCGGGCCGCCCGCAAGGATTCGGCGCACACGGCACTCGGCGACGCGCTCCGTCGGCGAATGACCGCGACCGAGGTTCCGGCCGAGTTGCGAAAACAACTGGCCGAGCTGCTCGACCGGGCGGTCCAGGCCGTCGATGTGGCTGCGGTGGCAGGGCTGGACGGCGACCAACACGCCCGCACCGTTGCATCCGGTCTCTACCACACGGCCTCGGCCTGCCTTCTGGCTGCCGAAGGGTCAACATTGCCGGGTGACGGCGGTTCACGACGCCTGCTGCTGGCTCAGTTGGTCATCGACCACAAGCTCACGCCACGCGATCCGCTGTCACCCAACGACAAATGCTACAGCGATGCAGTGGCACTGTTGATGCGGTGACCGCTCGACACCTTCAACGCACCGCCGGATCCACGAAGGTGCCATCGCCCAGCACCCATTCCATCGCAATCCGTGTGTCTGCCGGGAACCCGATTTCGACCTGATCCTCGATCTGTTGACGCAGGAACAGTTCGGAGGCCAGATCCGGAACCTCCCGGAACCCCAGCCACTCGTAGTAGGGAGCGTTCCACGGCAGGTCGCGGAAGGTGGTCAGCGCCATCCGGGTGATGCCGCGCGGCCCGTGGAACACTGCCGCCCGCCGCAGCATCCACGCCCCAAGCCCGTAACCGGCGTGGTCGGGATGCACGGAGAGCTGGCCGACATACAGCGTGCTCAGACCGACCAACCGGCAATGGGCGAACCCAACGGGCTTGTCCTTCGCATCGACCGCGACCCACAGGCCCCAGCGAGCCTGGGTCTCGGCGAACTCCTCCATCGTGGTCGGCGGATAGGTCGCCACCAACTCGGCGTAACGGGTGCTCTCGAACCGGACGTCGGCGGCCAACTCGATGGCCGGAAGGGCGCCCAGCTCGTCGGGACGGGCGAGCCGGACGCCGTAGCTCATCGTGTCAGCGCAGCGGCTCGAGGATCGAGACGTAGTTGGCAACCGCCGCCCCGCCCATGTTGAAGATGCCGGCCAGCTTGGCACCGGCGACCTGCATGTCGCCGGCCTCGCCGCGTACCTGCAGCGATGCCATGATGTGCATCGACACGCCGGTCGCGCCGATCGGATGGCCCTTGGCCTTCAGCCCGCCCGACGGGTTGACCGGCAGCTTGCCATCCTTCTCGGTCCAACCTTCCAGGATGGCACGGGCTCCCTGGCCCTCCGGAACCAGGCCCATGGCCTCGTACTCGATCAGTTCGGCAACCGTGAAGCAGTCGTGGGTCTCGACCAGGTCCAGGTCATCGAGACTGAGGCCGGACTGCGCGAACGCCTTCTGCCAAGCCGAGGTGCAGCCTTCGAACTTCAGGATGTCGCGCTTCGACATCGGCAGAAAATCGCTGGAATGAGCGGCCGCTCGGAACGCCACCGCCTTGTTCATGCCGAGCGCAGTCTCCACGTCGGTCATCACGATCGCCGCCGCGCCGTCGGAGACCAGCGAGCAGTCGGTGCGCTTCAGCGGGCCGGCGACGAATGGGTTCTTCTCACTCTCGTTCCGGCAGAACTCATAGCCGAGGTCCTTGCGCATCTGCGCGTACGGATTGGACACGCCGTTCTTGTGGTTCTTGGCGGCGATCCGGGCGAGCGCGTCCGACTGGTCGCCATGGCGCTGGAAATACGCCTGGGCAATCTGTCCGAACACCCCGGCGAAGCCACCGTCGATCCCGGCCTCTTCCTTCAGGTAGCTTGCCTTCAGCAGAGTCTCGCCGATCTCCTTGCCGGGCAGCGCGGTCATCTTCTCCACACCGACCACCAGCACCCGCCGGGCCTTCTTGGCCTCGATCAGGGTCAAGCCCTGATGGACCGCGGAACTGCCGGTGGCGCAGGCGTTCTCAACCCGGGTCGCCGGCTTGAAACGGAAGTCGTCGGAGGCCTGGAACACCAGGGAGGCCGTGAAATCCTGTTTCTCGAAGCCGCCGTTGAAGTGGCCGAGGAACACCGCATCGATGTCCTTGGGCTCCAGCCCGGCGTCGGCCACCGCGTCGGTCGCAACCTTCACGATCATGCTTTCGGCATCCTCGCCCTCGCGCTTACCGAAGGGCAGATGCGACCAACCGACGATGCAGGCGGTCATGACGGTGTCTCCTCGTTTCTCGTCAATATGTGCATATACATAGTGCGGTCATGCACGCGTGTCACAGCATGGTCATTCGGCGGCGGAGTGCAAGATGCCGCAGGGTTAAGTTCCAATCCGCAGCGTATCCGCCGTTGCTCCCCCGTACCGATGCTTGCGATGCTCGATCCCCACACCTTGGGGCGGACCAATGGACAGCGACAGTTTCGACTATGTCATCGTCGGCGCCGGATCGGCGGGGTGCGTCCTGGCCGACCGCCTGAGCGATGGCGGCGCGCGGGTGGCGCTGTTGGAGGCGGGGCCGCCGGACCGCCATCCGCTGATCCACATCCCGGCTGGCGTGCGCGACCTGCTGTACAACGCCAAGGTCAACTGGAACTACGCCACCGAGCCGGAAGCGGTGTCCGGCAACCGCGCCATTCATTGGCCGCGCGGCCGGGTGCTCGGCGGCAGCAGCTCGATCAACGGCATGCTGTATGTCCGCGGCAACGCCGCCGACTACGACGGCTGGGCCCAACTCGGCTGTCGGGGCTGGAGCTACGACGACGTGCTGCCGTTCTTCCGCAAGTCGGAACGCTACGCCGGCGGTGACGACGAGTACCGGGGCCGAGACGGCCCACTGGCGGTCGAGGATTACCGCACCATCCTGCCAGTCACTCACCGCTTCGTCGAAGCCGCTCAACAGGCCGGATTTCTCCTCAATCCGGACCAGAATGGCGCATCGCAGGAAGGAGTCGGCTACTCGCAGATGACCCGGCTCGGCCGGTTCCGCGGGTCGACCGCCCGCACCTATCTGACCCGTGCGCGCCGCCGACCCGGCCTGCGGGTCGAGACCGACGCGGTGGCCACCCGCCTGCTGATGGACGGCAAGCGCTGCACCGGCGTGGTGTTCCGGCAGGGCGGGGTTGAGCGCACGATCACCGCCCGGCGCGAGGTGATCGTGTCTGGCGGTGCGGTGAACTCCCCGCACCTGCTGCAGGTCTCCGGCATCGGCCCGGGACAGCACCTGCAGTCGACCGGCATCCAGACCGTGCACGACCTGCCGGGTGTCGGCGCCAACCTGTCGGACCACTACGTCGCCCGGGTCGTGCACCGGGTGAAGGCGGCGGTGACGATCAACGAGTTGGCTCGCTTCCCGCGGCTCGCCACCGAATTGCTGCGCTTCGTGTTCCGCGGCGACGGCGCGCTCACCTTCGGCGTAACCAGCGCCATGGTGTTCAGCCGCAGCCGCGAGGGGCTGGCCAGCCCGGACCTGCAACTGCTGTTCACCCCGGCCAGCTACGACGTGGCCCGTGTGCTGAAGCTGGAAGACCAGCCCGGCATCTCGCTGGTGATCTGCCCGACCCGGCCATCGAGCCGCGGCACCGTGATGGCCGAGTCGGCCGACCCGTTGGCCCGTCCGATCATCCGGCCGAACTATCTGTCCGACAGCGACGACGTGAGGGTGATGCTCGCCGGCTTCGAGCAGGCCCGGCGAATCTTCGCATCCTCGGCGCTGGCCGAGCACAGCGTCGCCGAAACCCGGCCCGGGCTGGAGGTGCATACCCCGGCCGATCTCGAAGCCTTCGCCCGGCGCGAGGGCACAACCCTGTACCACCCGGTCGGCACCTGCCGGATGGGCGAGGATCCCGGCGCCGTCGTCGACTCCCGACTGCGGGTCCACGGGTTGCAGGGCCTGCGGGTGGCTGACGCCTCGGTGATGCCGAACCTGACCACCGGCAACACCAACGCCCCGACCATCATGATCGGCGAGAAGGCGGCGGCGATGATCCTGGAGGATGGCAGGAGCCAATGACCCGCGCCCGTCAATCCGTTACCCTGCCAGCCGCATACCCCTTCCGCTCCAGGAGCCAGCCGTCATGACCGCCATCCGCCACCGGCGCCCGATGTTCGCCGCCCTCGCCCTGGCTGCCTCCCTGGCACTCGCCGGCTGTCTGCACGAGGACTCCAAGGCCGAGATCGTCAAGAAGGCCGAGCAGGCCACCACCAAGGCCGAGTTGCGGGCCGCGCTGGGCGAGCCGAAAACCTTGAACAAGGTCGGCCCGCTCGAGGAGTGGGTCTACGAGGCCTCCGACGGTGTGGTCCGGTTCCCCATCCTGGGCGACCGGGTCGGCCCGGTCGTCACCGGCGAGAAGACCAAGAACTAACAACCATCGACTCCCACCTGCCGTCCCCCACCTCCTGCCAGAGGTCGTCCGATCATGAGCTTCGACTACACCCCGTTTTTTCGCAGCGACCTCGCCGCTCCCGCCGGCCGATGGGGCGGGTTTCCGGCGTACAACTTCGTCGGCGGCCACAACGACGCCAAGAGCGTGCCGGTCGACGACCTGATGGCCTCGGCCGCTGCGGTACTGGCGCGCGAGGGCCATGCCCTGGCGACCTATGGTCTGAGCAGCGGCCCGCAGGGCTATCGTCCGCTGCGCGAGGGAGTTGCGATACAGCTCAAGGCGCGAGCCGGGCTCGCCTGCACTGCCGATGACATCCTGGTCACCTCGGGCTCGCTGCAGGCGCTCGACCTGATCAACGCCGCGCTCATCGAGCCGGGCGACACGGTGATCCTGGAGGAAGCCTGCTACAGCGGCGCCATGAGTCGGCTGAAGAAGTGCGGCGCCTCCTATATCGGCGCCCCGCTGGACGGCGACGGCATCCGGATCGACGCATTGACCGCGATCCTGGAGGGACTGAAGGCGAAGGGCGTGCGGCCGAAATTCATCTACACCATCCCGACCGTGCAGAATCCGACCGGCTCGGTGATGCCGAGGGCACGTCGGGAAGAATTGTTAAAAGTCGCCGCCGCCTACGGCGTACCGATCGTCGAGGACGACTGCTACGCCGACCTGATCTGGGACGGCAACCGGCCGCCGGCGATCAAGGCGTTGCCGGGCGGCGGCCGGGTGATCTACTGCGGATCGTTCTCCAAGTCGATCGCGCCTGCCTTGCGTGTCGGCTACATCGTCGCCGACTGGCCGGTGCTGAGCCGGTTGCTGCCGCTGAAGACCGATGGCGGCACCGGTGCGCTGGAGCAGATGGTGCTGTCGGAGTACCTCGCGAACGGCTTCGACGGCCATGTCACCGCCCTCACCCGCACCCTGCAGGGCAAGTGCGCGGCGATGATGGAGGCGGTCAACCAGCACTTCGGGTCGGCGGCCGAGTTCACCGCGCCGAAGGGCGGCATCTTTCTGTGGGTCACCCTGCCCGACGCGGTCGACACCGGAAAGCTGTTCAAGGCTGCTGGAGCCGAGGGCGTGGCGATCAACCCCGGCTCGGAGTGGTCGGCCGACGCGGCCGGCGGAAGCCACCGCCTGCGGCTGTGTTTCGCCCACCCGTCGGTCGACAGCATCCGTGAGGGCGTCGCGAAACTGGCGGAAATCTGCCATCGCGAATTCGGGGTTCCGGTGCGCAGCGCCAATGTTCAGCGCGGCGGTTCGTAGTGGTATAAGACCCGCCCGCCCCATCTGGGCAGCGGGCATGTTTGCCACCATGTAACCGGATCGGCGGCGTGATCGACACGTCGCCGCGCGAGACAAGCCGATGCCGATCAAGATTCCCGACGACCTGCCCGCCCGTGCCACGCTGACCGCCGAAGGCGTCATGGTCATGGGCGAGGCCGATGCGATGCGTCAGGACATCCGGGCGATGCGGATTGGCTTGCTCAACCTGATGCCCAACAAGGTCAAGACCGAGACCCAGATCGCCCGCCTGCTCGGCTCGACTCCGCTGCAGGTCGAGTTGACCTTGGTCAAGATGACCAACCACGTGGCCCGGAATACGTCGAGCGAGCATATCATCTCGTTCTACCGGGCGTGGGAAGACATCCGAAACGAGCGGTTCGACGGCTTCATCGTCACCGGCGCCCCGATCGAGACCCTGCCGTTCGAGGAGGTCACTTACTGGGACGAGTTGCGCCGGATCTTCGACTGGACCCAGACCAACGTGCACAGTTGCTTCACCATCTGCTGGGGAGCCCAGGCGGCGGTCCATCACTTCCACGGCATGCCGAAGTACCCGCTGCCGGCGAAGGCGTTCGGAGTTTACCGGCACCGCAACCTGGCGCCGGCTTCGCCCTATCTGCGCGGGTTCTCCGACGACTTCTCGATCCCGGTGTCGCGCTGGACCGAAGTACGGCGCGAGGACATACCGGCCGACAGCGGAATGACCGTGCTGATGGAGTCGGACGAAGCCGGTCTGTGCCTGTTGGACGATCCGGTCCACCGGTCGCTGCATATGTTCAATCACGTCGAATACGATTCGAACTCGCTCAGCGACGAGTACTTCCGCGATGTCAAGGCGAATCAGGCGATTGCCCCGCCGCGCAACTACTTCCCGAAGGACGACCCGACCCGGCAGCCCGAGAACCGTTGGCGCAGCCACGCCCACCTGCTGTTCGGCAACTGGATCAACCAACTGTACCAAACCACGCCGTTCGACATTGCGGAGATCGGCAAACGTTAGAAGGTCAAGCCGCTACCAGCGACCGTTCAGGCGGTTCCACCGGTACAGGATCGCGGCAACTCCATAGTAAGACCAGCGAAGGAGCGGTCGCACGATCGGTAGGGCGCTGATCCGGGCCAGTCCTTGTTGCCCGGGCGTCAAGGCCCACAGCGCCTCGAACGCCTCGGCGCCGACGCGAGTCCGACCGGCGGCGTCGACCACGTGCAACCGCTCTCGAACGAATTCCAGATCGCCGCAGATCTCGGCGGCGGCAGCGTTGTCCGAGTGGACATCGATCCATTCGACGTCGACCGGACAAGCGTCAAGTTTGCCGCGCTGTCCGGCGATGCCGGCTGCGCACACCGGGCAGGCGCTGTTGTAGTAGACTTTGGTCTTCGCCATCGGCCCTACCTCGCCAAGGACGCCACGGTGCCCCACATTCCACGACTGGCCACCATACGGCCGGTTGCCTCATGCAGTGCCGGATCAGGTCGTCGATCTGGTCCTTGATGAAACGGCCAGACCCAAGAAAACGATGACTGCCTGATTGAGCCGCAGAACATCTTCATCGTCCAACCGCCCGATCCGCTGATCCATCTTCGACCTCGCGACGGTCGTCACCTTGTCGACCATCAGGCTGCTCGGCGCACGCAACCCATTTCGCTCGCTTGGCTCGACGGGTAATCGGAATAATGGTGCCTCAGTCGGATCGCTGGTGAACGCGCAAACCGTGACCGAGGCAGTCGCGTCGAAGCTGTCGTCCTGGATAATGACAACCGGCCGGGGCTTGCCTGCATAGTCACGGCCGCCTGAGACTGTCCAGATATCGCCTCGCCTCATTATTCGTCTTGGCCGGTGTCAACCCCATCTGACACCGCGTCGATGAACGCCTGATCCTCGTCTTGGTGCGCACTGCTCGAAACGGCAAGCGACTGACGATGCGCCTCCGCTCGAAAACTCGCGGCACGTACGTCGGGTACCCAAATCTGAATCGGTCGGAGACCTTGTCGACGCAACCGATTGCGGTGCTCTTGCACCTTTACACGGGATGACTTGGGCACAGACGCGGAGGTCATCGTATTACCCTCGCAAGGCTGGTTACATGTAACCTTAACATATCCGCGGCACGTCAGAAAACAAGCCTCCGCACGCCCCCTACAGCGTCGACCAGAACCGCACGGGCTTGCCGACCGGCAGACCCAGCACCTCATCGTCCTTCATCGCCAGATGGCCGCGCACCACCGTGGCGATCGGCCAGCCGGTGACGCGGGTGCCAGCGAACGGGGTCCATCCGCACTTGCTGGCGATCCAGTCGTCGGTGATCTCGCGCTCGGCCTTCAAGTCGACCAGCGCCAGATCGGCATCCCAGCCCACCGCGATCCGGCCCTTGCCGGCGATGCCGTAGATTCGGTGCGGCCCGTCGGAGGTCAGGTCGACCAATCGGGCCAGCGACAACCGCCCCTTGCTCATGTGGTCGAGCAACAGCGGAAGCACGGTCTGCACCCCCGGCATGCCGGACGGACTGGACGGATAGGGACGCTGTTTCTCTTCCAGAGTATGCGGGGCGTGATCGGAGCCGATGACGTCAATGGTGCCGTCAGCGATTGCCCGCCACAGCGCATCACGGTGCCGTTCCTCGCGCACCGGCGGGTTCATCTGGGCTTTGCTGCCGAGCCGCTCGTAACACTCGGGTGCCGCCATCGTCAGATGATTCAGCGTGGTCTCGACCGTAGCCACGTCCTTGTGCTGTCCCAGGTACGCCAGTTCCTCAGCCGAAGTGATGTGCAGGACATGCACGGGACGCCCGGCAGCGGTAGCGAGGTTGACGATCCGTTTGGTGGCGCGCAGGGCCGCCTCCTCATCGCGCCAGACCGGGTGCGCGCGCGGGTGCCCCGCTTCCTTCGCGATGTGCTGGCGCTCCTTCAACCGATCTTCGTCCTCGGCGTGGACAGCAACCCGCCGGCGGCCGTTCGCCAGGATCCGAGCAAGCAGTTCGTCCTTGTCCGCCAGCAGCGAGCCGGTCGACGAGCCCATGAATACTTTTACCCCGGCACAGCCCGGCAGGTGCTCCAACTCGGCGAGGTCGGCGACGTTGTCCTCCGAGCCGCCGACGAAGTACGCATGATCGCACCATGCCCGCCCGGCCGAGCGGGCAAGCTTGTCTTCCAGATCCGCCTTGCCGAGGGTCAGCGGCGAGGTGTTCGGCATCTCGAAGAACGCGGTGACACCGCCCATCACCGCGGCCTTGCTGCCGTGGGCGATGTCTTCTTTGTGCTCCATCCCCGGCTCGCGAAAATGCACTTGGGTGTCGATCACCCCCGGCAGCACGTGCAGGCCGGTTGCATCCAACGTAGCCGCCGTCGCGGCTCCGCCCAAGTCTCCGAGGGCCGCTACTTTGCCGTTCCGGATCCCGATGTCGACGGCTGTCGGTCCGGACGGCGTGACCACCGTTCCATCGCGCACCACCAGATCGAATCGCTCGGCCATCGTACCACTCCACTCGCGTTCAGGACGCCGGCAGCATAGCCACACCGTCGCCGGGGGCAACGGTCGCAATAACGCAGTCGCGACACAGTTGTACGGAACGCCACAACAGATACTCTGCCGGACGATGATATCGCGGGGCATGGGGCAGAATGACGGAACAGGCACCGGACGCAGCCGGCGTGCCGCAACCGCAGGGCATCCGCCCGTGGTCGGCCAACCATGTCCCGAAGCCACCACCCCGGGTGGGCTATGAACCGGCAGGCTATGTCCGGTTGCTGAAGCTCCATGTGGTTAACACGCTGCTGACCGTGGTCACGCTGTCAATCTGGCGGTTCTGGGCGATCACCCGGATCCGACAGGTGCTGTGGGCGCATATACGGTTCGACGGCCAGCCGTTGGAGTACACCGGAACCGGCATCGAGATCTTCGTCGGTTTTCTGAAGGTCGTGCTGCTGATCCTGCTCCCGGCCGCGCTGATCGTCACCGCGATTCAGATGGTCATGCTGGGCACAGCGCCGCAAGTGTCCGGCGTCCTCGGCCCGGTCTATATGCTCGGCGTGCTGTGGCTGGTCGCGCTGGGCAAGTATCTTGGGCTGCGATACCGGGCCTCGCGCACGCGGTGGCGCGGCATTCGAGGACGGCTGGCCGGGACGGTGGCACCGTATCTGTGGCTCACGCTGTGGACGGCGACACTGACCGTCCTGACACTGGGGCTGTTCAAGCCGTGGATGGACGCCAAGCGGATCCGGTACGCCCTGCACGGCGCGCGCGCCGGCAGCCTGCCGGTCACCTGCCAGGTCAGCGGCGGCAACCTGTTCTGGTCTTGGCTGGTGGCCGTACTGCTTTGGCCGTTCTCGCTCGGGTTGTCGTATTTCTGGTACAAGGCCCGGGTCTACCGGTTGGTGGCCGACCGGACAGTGGCCGGCCCGGTTCGGTTCGGCTTCACCGCATCGGGTTGGTCCCACGCATGGCTCACCCTCAACAACATCGCACTGCTGTTTGGCCCGGGAGTGTTGATCGCGTTTACGCTTACCCCCGCGATACTCATCGCGCTTGCGAGCATCGGCCAAGCCGGCGCGCCGACAGGCTCAATGAGCCCGTACTGGGCCATGATCGCCGCTGCCGTTCCCACCTATGTCGCCATCGCGGCCTGCTATCTTCTGTTCATGCCGATCGTCTGGGAGCGGCGCATCCGCTTCGTGTGCCGGCATCTGGTGGTGCTCGGCGCGATCGATCTGGCGGCCGTGCGGCAGGCGGCCGACGACTCCACGACAGCGGGCGAAGGTCTGATCGGCGATTTCGATGCCTTCTAACGAGCGCCGAGTCGAGGGACGTCCGGCAACGCTGTTCGACGGTGTCAGTGCGCTGGACCATGCCGTCGTCGTCACGCTGTCAGGCGGCCGCATCGTCATTGCCCCCACCGACGCCACGAGCCAGCCGTACGGCCTCCTGATCTGGCCGTTGGCGGACAGCTACGAGGTGACCGACAGCCGCAACGACGGTTTGACGGTGAGCGCCCTGATCGCTCCAGACGCTCGGCTGGTGATCGAGGACCGCTCTCTGCTCGCCGACCTGATGCCTCGGCTCAGTCGGACAGCCGGACGCTCGAAAGCGCGACGTTCGGCAATCCGCTGGGCGATTGCCTTAGGAGTGGCGGTGGCGCTGATCGTCGCAACCGCAGGCCTTGCGTCACGCTTTGCGGCGCAGTTGTTTCCGGCAGGGTGGGGCGGTGGCATGTCCGACGGCATGCTGTCCCAATTGTCCATCATACATCCGGCCTGCACCGGTACCGACGGCGTCGCCGCGCTGAACAAACTCGCGACCAGCATGACCGACACGCTCGGTCTGCCGGCGTCGAAGATCACAACCGTGCGGTGGGATTTGGTGAACGCCTTCGCGCTGCCCGGCGGCCGTATCGTGCTGACCTCCGGACTGATCGCCGCCAGCGACCGGCCCGAAGCGGTCGCCGCCGTGATGGCCCACGAGATCGGTCACGCTGTGCGCCGTGATCCGCTGGCCCAGATGCTGCGCAGTCGGCTGGTCGACGTTGCCCTGGCCGCCGTCTTCGGAGTGTCGATCAACTCCCGCACCGCCGAGGCGGCCGTCGGCTTCCTGCTCGACAACAGCTACACCCGAGACCAGGAAACGGGTGCCGATGCCGTCGCGCTGCGTCTATTGAACGACCGCGATATCGACCCTGAGCCGGGTGCCAAGTTCTTCGACACCTTGGCCACGCAGGAAACTGGGCTCGCCGCGATTGCTCTGCTCAGCACCCATCCGCAATCGAAAGAGCGTGCCGAGACGTTGCGTCGGCACGGTACCGGAACCGGTCCCGGCCTTACGTCCAGCGATTGGCAGGCCGTCCAATCGATCTGCAAGTAGCGCCGGGCATGGTCACAACGGCCGGCCGCGCACCTGTTCGCGCAGTGCCTTGATGTTCTCCGCCTCAACGATGAACGGGTGGATCACCAGCGCCGCTTCGAACGCTTCAAGGGCATCCGCCGGCCGATCCAGCGCCAGGCGAACCAACCCCAGGCCCGAGAGCGCACCGAAATGGCGTGGCTCCAGGGCCAAGGTCCGCCGGATGTCGGCGATCGAACCTTCGTAGTCTCCCAGGATGTAGCGGATCGTCGCGCGTTTGTTCCACCCTTCGGCATACTCCGGGGCTTTGGCCACGATGGTATCGAACGCCCGCAAGGCATCGGTGAGTTGGCTGAGCGCCATGGCCGACAATCCTCTTCGGAGGGTGTCGGCGACTTCGGGGACCGCAGGAGCCTCCAGCCAGATACCCCAGATCTGGCTCTCAAGGCGCGCCGCGGTCGGCTTGGTATGAGCTTGGGCAAGCTTGGAAAACAGTGCCGGAAGCCGATCGTCTTTCTGGTCAGCCACCGCATGGGCACAAATTGAAGCAACAGTGAATACAATTGCAGGTAAAAGCAGTGAAAGCCGCAGCGCCATCGCCTCTCTCCCAACGATTGATGCCAAGTTCAACAGACCATCTTTCGGCAACGGAACTTTAACCCTTGCCTATCCGGTTGTTACCCACACCCACTAAATGTAGGGTGAGTCCATTCTCCCGAGTAGAGCCCGTCGAAGGTCGGCGCTGCGGCCCCGCCGGCGATTCCGAGCAGTGAGCGGAACGAGTTGAACGGATAGAAGCGCCGATTGAAGCGGAACGTGAACTCGTTGAGGTAGGCTTGCAGATGCTTGGCACTGACGCCGTGATGGATGCCATTGATCCAGGTCTTCAGATTGGCGAAGACCAAGTGGATGATCGGCAGGAATTCCTCTGCGATCTCCGGGTCTCCGCATTCGGCGATCGCGTGGTGGTCGAATCCGCGCTTGCGAAGCCCGGCATAGCCGCTCCAGTCGTCGGTGACGATCAGCGATCCGGGAGCAACGGCGTTTTCGACGAAACTGCCGAGCGAATTGGCGCTGCGGTCGGGGACGACGGCGAGACGAACGCGTCCCGCGTAGCGACCGTCTTTCCGATTGTCGAGTTTGGTTCCCGGCTTTCGGCGACGCACCTCCACGGCGCAGGAGACGAGAACCTTGTGATGGACTCCCCGGCCCTCGCCTCGGGTGCGCCCTCCAACCCACGTTTCATCCACTTCGACATGCTCTTGCGGCTTGCCGCCAATCTTGTCGCGCTCTGGGCGCACCATCGCGGCGCGGAGCTTGTGAAGGATGCCGAATGCAGTCTCATAGCGCGACAGGCCGAGTTGCCGTTGAAATTGAACGGCCGACATTCCGGGCGTCTGGCTGGCCATCAGGTAAGCCGCCCAGAACCAGGTCGACAACGGCGTGTGACTGCGCTCCATGACAGTCCCAGCCATCAGGCTTACGTCTTTGCGACAGGCGCGGCAGCGCAGAACGCCCGGACGCGCCTCGAAACGGAACGGTTCGCCGACAACGCCGCATCTCGGGCAGACGAACCCACCATTCCAGCGGGCCTTTTCGAGATATGCAGCACAGGCCGCGTCGTCGGGAAAAAAGCACTGAAATTCCGGCAGCGACTGCGGAAACGGCAGATCTTCTCGGGCCAGGACATCCATGCCAAACGCTAGATCTAGTGGGCATGGGAGTCAACCGGATAGGCAAGCTTTAACCTTTTCCCGGTCACCCTATCGCCGTGCATCAGGCACCGGGAGGAAAATAACATGAAGACTCCAACTCTGCTTCATCGCGCCGCATTCGCCGCGACAATGTGTTTTGTTGCCGGAGCCGCGATGGCCCAAACACCTGGCGTGTCGGGTGACAAGATCATCTTCGGCCAGACCGCAGCATTCGAAGGCCCCGCCGCGGCCCTCGGCAACAATATGAAGCTCGGCATTGATGCCGCGTTCGGCGAGGCCAACGCCGCCGGCGGTGTCAACGGACGGATGCTGTCGGTGGTTCGCTACGACGACAGCTACGAGCCAGACAAATCGGTCGCCAACACCCGCAAACTGATCGACGAGGACAAGGTCTTTTCGCTGATCGGCCCGGTCGGAACGCCGACCACCCTGGTGACCCAGCCCGTAGCAACCGCGGCAGGCGTTCCATTCATCGGCCCGTTCACCGGTGCCGGCTTTCTGCGCAAGCCCGAGAACTCAAACGTCATCAACGTTCGTGCCACTTACGACCAGGAGACCGAAACCTGGATCGAGTTCTTGACCACCAAGAAGAAGGCCCAGAAGATTGCCATCCTCTATCAGGATGACGGCTTCGGGCGTGTCGGACTCGCCGGAGTGCAGAAGGCCCTGGACAAGCGTGGCATGAAGCTGGTGGCCGAAGGCACCTACGCCCGCAACACCACGGCGGTCAAAGCCGCCCTCCTGGATATCCGCAAAGCGGACCCGGACGCGGTCGTCATGGTCGGCGCCTACAAGCCGATCGCCGAGTTCGTGAAGCTGGCGCGCAAGCTCAAGATGGACCCGACGTTCATCACGATCTCGTTCGTCGGATCCGAAGCACTCGCTGCCGAACTGGGCGCCGACGGCGCCGGCGTGATCATCAGCCAGGTCGTGCCGTTTCCGTTCGACGTCTCGGTCCCGGTGGTAGCCGCCTATCAGAAGGCACTTGCCGCCTCTGACGCGAGCGCCAAGCCCGGCTTCGGATCGCTTGAGGGCTACATGGTCGGGCGCCTGACCGTCGAAGCTCTGAAGATCGCCGGCGCCGATGTCACCCGCGAAAGCCTCTTGAAGGCGATCTACGGTACGGGCACGTTCGATCTGGGCGGTGCAGTGCTGAAGTATGGCCCCGGCGACAACCAGGGCATGGAAGAGGTCTACCTGACCGAGATCCAGGCCGACGGTAGTTTCAAGCCGGTCGGCAACTAAGCGACAGACGATCCGTGACGGCTCCGGTTCCGTGCGACCGGGGCCGTCACCAACGAACAAGCATCAGGCGGGAGGATTGGATATGAGCGTCATCGAACCGAGTGCTGGCGTCGACGAGTCCGAGCGCCAGACCGGCTTCGGGATCGGCGCCCGCCTGTATGCCGCGTTCGGCGCCACGACGGCCCTGACGGTCATCGCCGTTAGCGTCGCCTGGGTCGCGTTCGAAAACGTCCGCGGAACGATGGACGATGTCGCCAACCGAGCCGTCCCGGTCCTGACCGCCAGCCTGCAACTGGCTGCACAGTCCGCAACGGCCGCAGCAGTCGCCCCAAACATCATCTCGGCCCCGACCGAATCCGCCCGCGACGCCGCCCGCGCGGCCATGAAATCCAATCTCGCGGCGGTCGATGAGGGGACCGCGACGCTGGCGCGCTTCGACGCCGCCACCGGCGAAGCCATTCGGCCGCTCGCACTGGGCCTGCGCGACCAGCTTGCCGCCCTCGACGACGCGGTCAAACGCCGCGAGGTCGCACGCAGCGGACTGGCCACGGCCGTGCAGCAAGTGCTCGACGTTCACAAGTCATTTCTCGGCGATATCCGTCCATTGGTCGACGACGCCACGTTCAATCTGGTGATTGCCAGTGAGGACACCACCAGCGAAGTCAGCGACAAGATTGACAGCCTCGTGCAGAAAGAAGTTGCCACTCTGCAGGCCGCACTGACCCTCTCAGGGGAAGGCCAGCGCATGCTGGGGATCATGGCGCGATCGGCTCGTATCGAAACCGTCGAGACCCTCGCCGACGAGGAAGCGCTGTTCGGGCGGGCGGCAATCGACATGCAGAAGACCATCGCCGATCTGCCCCAGACCGCCGACGGAGAAGTGCTTGGCACCCTTGCCAAGAAGCTCATGGGCTACGGGTTCGGCGAGTGGTCGGTCTTCGCGATCCGCACAGGCGAACTGACTTGGGTCGACCTGACACCCGAGCAGTACGACGCCGTGCAAGAGCATCGTAAGAGCTTCGACGGCGAGATCGTGGAGATCGCCCGCGCGTTCGATGACGCGGTCAAACCGGTGGTCGACAACGCCCGGATAGCGCTGATCGGCGGCAGCAGCGATCTCTCCGCCAATCTGGAGGAACGCATTTCGACGCTGGTCGAAAAGGATGTCACCAACTTGCGGCAGATGTTGGAGACCCTCGCAGAGGCCAACATGGTGATCGGCCTGATGAGCACGGCGGCCAGCGCACCCGACATCGACCGCCTGTCGGTGTTGGAAAACACGTTCGTCGCCTCCGGTCAGACGCTCGACTCGCTTGCGACGGCGATGGAGGCCGGCGACGGCATGGGAGAGATCGCGACCAAAGTCCGGGCACTGATCGCTGCCGGCCAGGGCGGTGACAGCGTCTTTCAGCGCCGCCGCGGCGTACTCGCCGAGGAGCAGGCAGCAAGCGCAGCGCTCGCCCAGGCGCAAGATCTGACCCGCCAGTTCGATGCGGTCGTCGGCCAGCAGGTCGCCCAGGCGTTGGAAGCGGCACAGCGTGACTCCGGCGCCGCCTTTGTTGCCGTCGACCGAAGCGAGTACATGCTGTTCGCGATCGCCGGTGCCGGGGTCGCGATCGGTATTCTGATCGGTTGGCTGGTGGTCAACCGGCAGGTTGTCAGCCGCCTGATATCCCTCGCCGAGACAATGCGGGTGATCGCCGGCGGCAACCATCACGTCGAGGTCGATGCCCGCGGCAACGACGAGATCACGCAAATGGCCCGGGCCGTTGACGTGTTCCGCAACAACTCCATCGAGATGGAGAAGCTGCGCGAAGATCAGGTAGCGGCTGAGCGGAAGGCATCCGAGGAACGACAGAATCAGCGTATCCAGCTTGCCGACTCCTTCGAAAGTCGCGTGAAGGGCATTGTCGATCGCCTTGGCACCGCGGCCCGCGAGATGACCAGTAACGCCCAGGCGATGACTGGCGGCGCCGCCAACGTCCGCGACCAGTCCATCAACGGCGCGTCGGTGGCTCAGGAGACGTCCGCCAACGTCCAAACCGTGGCTTCGGCTGCCGAGGAGTTGTCGGCGTCGATCCGCGAGATCTCGAGCAAGATCAGCCAGTCGTCGTCCCGGGCTCGCGAAGCCGCGGATCAGGCCGAGACAACCAACCAGCGGGTCGAAAGCCTTGAGCAGGCCGCCCGGCGCATCGATACGGTGGTGACGCTGATCCAGGACATCGCCGAGCAGACCAACCTGCTGGCGCTGAATGCCACCATCGAGGCGGCCCGCGCCGGTGAAGCCGGCAAGGGCTTTGCGGTGGTGGCCGGCGAGGTCAAGTCGCTGGCCGGGCAGACCGCCAGGGCGACCGACGAGATCACCCAGCAGATCAAGGAAGTGCAGGACGGCGTCGCTTCGGCCGTAGTGGCGATCCGCGAGGTCGCCGGCGCCATTCGCGAGATTGACGGTTACGTCACGGCAATCGCCGGTGCCGTCGAGGAGCAGGATGCCTCAACCCAGGAAATCGCCCGGTCCAGCCAGGACGCGGCGGAAGGCACCAACGAAGTGACCCGGACCATCGAGGGCGTGTCGGCGGTCGCCAACGACACCGGGGTTCAGGCCGAGGCGGTGCTGGCGGCGGCCCAAGCGCTGGCCGGCGACGCCGATCTTCTGGACAAGGAGGTCATGGACTTCCTGAACCAGGTGCGGGGCCGGTCGTCGAACTAGACCATCGCTATCAGCAAGCGTTGCTGAGGCCGGCACCGGCAAACCCTCGTCAAGCATGAACGCCACGACGCACAATCTCTGTGCCATCCCGAGGCGGGGGTTCCGGTGGGCGGCGCTTGGACTCGCCCTCGAACGCCCTTGATCTAGCGAAGATTGAGTGAATAAGCTTTGCTGGCTGCCAGCGGAAGTCTTGAACAATTCTCCGACACACACAGCGCAATCACACCAACGCACGAGGGCATAGTGAGCGTTTCCAGTTCCGGCCGAGACGGGTATCCGGTACGGCCGGTTCTGAGCGTCATGGTGTTTCTCGGTGTTCTACCGACACTGTTATTCGCCATCATTGCCCTCTTGAACTATGCGAACAGCGAACGCGAAGAGGCCGCTCATCGGCTGATGGGTAACGCCAAGGGCGTAGCGCGGGCGATCGACATGGAGTTCGAGGTCGCAATTGCCGCCCTTACCGCTCTGAAAAGCTCGTCACTGCTCGAACAAGGGGACCTCGTCGCGTTCGAGCACAGGCTGCGGAACACCAAGCTGACAAGGGGGCGTGGCTTCGTTCTGCTCGACGAGGCAGGCGACTCGATCATCAATGCAAGCAAATTGTCCGCGAGAGACATCAGGCGAGTCCAGTCGCAGCGAACCGGAGCCGATCGAGAGCTCTCTATCTCGAACGTCATCAAGTCGGACGGCGGCCATGAGCCTTTCGTGTTCATTGCGATTCCGGTTCCTCATCCGGACGGCGTTGGTCGTTGGATCCTCGGCACGTTTCTCGACAGCCGCGACTTCGCCGAGGTGGTCAACGAGCCGGGAGTACCGGATGACTGGATCGTCTCGATCGTCGATCGCGACGGCACGCACATCCGACGCTCGCACCTGAACAGCGAATACACGGGCCAGCCGCTTGTGCCTGAACTGGTTCGGCACATCGAGAGCCGTGGAACCGGCACTCTGTTGACCATCTCGCATGAAGGTCTCGATCTCATATCGACCGTGGCCTATGCGCGAACCAGTGGCTGGGCGGCGGCTGTCGGCTTGCCGCTGGCGAAACTCGAGGCGCCGCTGTGGCAATCGCTCCGCACCCTGGCCTTCATCGGCACGGCGCTTGTCGTCACTGCACTGGTCCTGGCGTTCTGGGTCGCTGGCACCCTCACACGGGCGTTCGGAGCACTCAAACGCTCAGCCGAGACGCTTGGTCGTGGCGAGATCGTCGAGCCGAGCGCATCGGTGATCCAAGAAGCGAATGTCGTCATCGCAACGATGGCGGATGTGTCTCACCAACTGGCGGAACGCCGCGCAGAACTGACTGCCTTGAACGACTCGCTGGAGGCCCAGGTCGCCGAGCGCACGGCGGAATTGGTTCAGCAGATGGCGATCCGCGAGGAGAAAGAGACGCAGCTTCGCCAACTGTACAAGCTCGACGCGATCGGCAAACTCACCGGAGGCATCGCGCACGACTTCAACAACATGCTTGCCGTCGTGATGAGCGGTCTGAACCTGGCCAAGCGCCGGCTTGATCGGGGTGACACCGATATTCAGAAATTCCTCGACGGCTCGTTGAAAGGTGCCGAGAACGCGGCTTCGCTGACGCGGCGTTTGCTAGCGTTCTCCCGGCAACAGGCATTGAGCCCGGAATCCGTGGACTGCAACAAGCTGATCACGAACACCGCAAGCATGCTGCGACGGACCCTGCCGGAAAACATCGAGATCGAAACCGTCCTGGGCGGTGGACTCTGGCGCAGCCATGCCGACGTGCCGGGGTTGGAGAACGCGATCCTGAACCTCGCCCTCAACGCACGCGACGCCATGCCGAGCGGTGGCAAGTTGACGATCGAGACCAGCAACACCCATCTGGACGATGCCTACGCTTCAGACCATGCGGATGTCGCGGCCGGCCAGTACGTGATGATCGCCCTGACCGACACTGGCATCGGCATCCCAGCCGACATCCTCGCGGACGTGTACGAGCCGTTCTTCACCACCAAGGCGCCGGGCGAAGGCACCGGGCTGGGCCTCAGCCAAGTGCACGGCTTCATCAAGCAATCCAACGGGCACATCAAGATCTACAGCGAAATCGACCGCGGCACGATCGTTAAGCTCTATCTCCCGCGCCAATTAACGGAATCAACACCGGCGTATACGCCGGCGCGCACGGGCGCTCGCGTGCCGAAGTCGCAGAGCAACGAGACCATCTTGGTTGTCGAGGACGATGCCGATGTCAGGGCGGCGACCGTCGCGATGCTGCAGGAACTTGAGTACACGGTCCTCGAGGCCAGCGGCGGGGTTGCCGGTCTGGAGATTCTCGACGCTCATCCGGAAATTGCGCTGCTGATGACCGACGTCGTCATGCCCGGCATGGACGGCCGGCAACTGGCGACCGCAGCGACCGAACGTCGGCCGGATCTGCGGGTGCTGTTCACCACCGGCTATACCCGCAACGCCATCGTGCACCACGGGGTCCTCGACCCGGACGTCAGCATGATCGGAAAGCCGTACACCCTGGAAGCGCTGTCGCAGAAGGTGTCCGAGGTCCTGTCGTCCTGAGCGGTCGGAAGGTCGAACGGCTCGATCAGTGCGGCCGGACCGCCTCCGGTCGCGGTCCACCAGTCGCCCAGTCCAGCAACTGAACCGTGTGCACCACCGGGATCGTCGTGCCGCCGCCGATCTGGGTCATGCAGCCGATGTTGCCGGTGGCGATGATGTCGGGCCCGGTACTCTCGATGTTGCGTACCTTGCGGTCGCGCAGGCGCCGGGCGATCGTCGGCTGCAGCAGGTTGTAGGTTCCGGCCGACCCGCAACACAGATGGCCTTCCGGCACGCCCTTTACCGTGAACCCGGCCGCCGTCAGCAGCGCCTGCGGCACGGTCTTGATCTTCTGACCGTGCTGCATCGAGCAGGCCGAATGATAGGCCACGGTGAGACCGGATGGCGCCGCCGGGGTGGGCATGCCGAACCCATCGAGAAACTCGGTCACGTCCTTGGTCAGCGCCGCAATCCGCGCCGCCTTCTCGGCGTACTCCGCATCCTCGCGTAGCATGAAGCCGTAGTCCTTGACCGTGGTACCGCAGCCCGAAGCGTTGATCACGATGGCGTCCAGGCCTTCTCCGCCAGCCTCGGCGAGTTCGGCGGCCCAGGCATCGACGTTGTTCTTCACCGAGGCCAGGGCTTCGTGCTCGCGGCCCATGTGGTGCGTCAGCGACCCGCAGCACCCTGCCGCCGCAGGCACCACCACCTCGACGCCCAGCCGGGTCAGCAGCCGGATCGTGGAATCGTTGATCGCCGGATCGAGCACCCGCTGCGCGCAACCCGCCAGCAGCGCCACCCGTGCCCGTCGCTTGCCCTCGGCGGCGAACACCCCCGGCCGGTCCATCTCGGAGCGCGCCGGCACGGTCTTCGGCGCCAGTTCCAACATTGCCCGCAATCGCCCGCCGAACAGCTCGCCGGCCAGCGGTGCCAGCGGCCGCACCAACCGAGCCCCGGCCAGCGCCCACCGGAACAGCCCCGGCCGCGGCAGCAGGTTGGCCAGCAGCGCGCGCAGCGCCCGGTCCAGAAACGGCCGCGTGTAGGTCCGCTCGATGTGCGCACGGGCGTGGTCAACCAGGTGCATGTAGTGCACGCCGGATGGACAGGTGGTCATGCAGGACAGGCAGGACAGGCAACGGTCGATGTGCTTGACCTCCTGCTCGCTGGCGTCCCGGTCGTTCTCCAGCATGTCCTTGATCAGGTAGATCCGGCCGCGCGGGCTGTCGAGTTCATCGCCCAGCAGCGCGTAGGTCGGGCAGGTGGCGGTGCAGAATCCGCAATGCACGCAACTGCGCAGGATCTGGTTGGCGACCGCGACGTCCGGATCGGCAAGCTGCGCCAGGGTGAAGTTGGTTTGCATCGTCCCCTACACCCCTGCCGTCATCCGGCCGGGGTTCAGCACCCCCAGCGGATCGAAACTGTTCTTGAGACGCGCGTTCAGCGCCGCCAATCCGGGATCCTGGGGCTGGAACACCGGCACCGCCGCCCGGACCGCCTCGTCGGCGCGGATCAGGGTGGCGTGGCCCGATGCCGCCCCAGCCACCGCGCCGCGCACGGTTGACGCATGGGCGTCCGGCTCGGCCGGCACCGCCAGCCAGATCAATCCGCCGGCCCAGTCGTAGTAGTACTCCACGCCCTCGACCGCCGAGCGGATCGCCAGCACCACCGACGGCCCGGCCATCGGCGGTACCGACAGCCGCCACACCGGCCGGTCCAACGGTGCCGTCAACGGTTCGACGTCGCGTACAGCGCGCCACAGATCGCGGCTGAGATAGCCGTCGACCGCGCCCATAGTCCCGCCGAAGCCGGCCAATTCGCCTTCCAACGCTTCGGCGCGGGCCGCGACCGACGGGCCGAATCCTTCCAGCCGGATGCAGGTCGCCGGGCCCGACACGTCGCCGGCGCCGATCCCGATCGGCAGATGGGCGGCTGACGACACCTCGTGTGGTGAGCCCAAAGCGGCGCTCATCAGCCGCACGGCAGCAGCATCGTCCAACCCGTTGATCACCAGGGTGGTCTCGACCTCCGGCGCCGGCAGTACCTTGAAGGTCAGGTCGGTCAGAGCCGCCAGCGTTCCCCACGACCCGCATACGATCTTCGACAGGTCATAGCCGGTGACGTTCTTGACCACCCGGCCGCCGGATTTCACGGTCTCGCCGCGCCCGGTGACCGCGGTGAAGCCCAGCAGGTGGTCGCGCGCCGCACCTGCCTTGATGCGGCGCGGCCCGGCCAAGTTCGCCGCGAACACCCCACCGATCGAGCCCTGCCCGGCCTCGCCGCCGAGCAGCGGGCCGAGATCCATCGGCTCGAACGCCATCATCTGCCGGCTTTCGACCAGAATCGCCTCGATCTCGACGACCGGCGTGCCGGGTCCGGCCTGGCAGATCAACTCCTCCGGCTCGTACAACCCAACCCCGCACAGCGCTGACAGGTCAAGGGTGTGCGCCGCCTGGACCGGACGGCCGACGTCGCGCTTGCTGCCGCGCGACACCAGTTCCAGCGGCGTCTCGGCCGACACCGCCCAGGCGATTGCATCCTGAACCTGCGCCGCGTTGTCCGGCCGGAAATTCTCGGTCATGGGTGCCCCTCTCCGCCCGCTTTCATCAGAACCGCGGCAGGTCCGGGAACGGCAACTGGCCGCGCTGGATGTGCATGCGGCCGAGTTCGGCACAGCGGTGCAGGGTCGGGAACACCTTGCCGGGATTCAGCAGGCCGTTCGGGTCCCACGCGCACTTCAACCGCTGCTGCTGGGCCAGGTCGATCTCGCTGAACATGGTGCCCATCAGGTCGCGCTTCTCGACACCCACCCCATGCTCGCCAGTCAGCACGCCGCCGAGTTCGACGCAGGCCCGCAGAATGTCGGAACCGAACGCCTCGGCCTTCTCCAGTTCGCCCGGCTCGTTGGCGTCGAACAGGATCAAGGGATGCAAATTGCCGTCACCGGCGTGGAACACGTTGGCGACCCGCAGGCCATACTGCTCGCTCATCCGGGTCATGCGCGACAGGATCTCCGGCAGTTGGCGGCGCGGGATGGTGCCGTCCATGCAGTAGTAGTCGGGCGAGATCCGCCCGACCGCCGGGAATGCCGCCTTGCGACCCGCCCAGAACGCGTTGCGTTCGTCCTCGTTCTGCGAGATCCGCAGCGAGGTGGCGCCGTGGGCCTCGGCGATTTCCCGCACCCGGTCGATCAGGAAGCCGACCTCGACCTCGGGACCGTCCAGCTCGACGATCAGCAGTGCCCCGGCGTCGCGCGGATAGCCGGCATGCACGAAATCCTCCGCCGCGTTGATCGCCAAGCCGTCCATCATCTCCATGCCGCCCGGAATGATCCCGGCGCCGACGATGGCAGCGACGCAGGCGCCCGCCTCTTCGCTGTTGCCGAAACCGACCAGCAGGGCGCGCGCCGTCGCCGGCTTGCGCAGGATCCGCACCGTCACCTCGGTCACCACCGCCAGCAGGCCTTCAGACCCGGTCAGTACGCCCAGCAGGTCATAGCCTTCGGAGTCCAGATGCTTGCCGCCGAGTCGCAGGATCTCGCCGTCGATCGTAACCATCTCCACCCCAAGCACGTTGTTGGTGGTCAGGCCGTATTTCAGGCAGTGCACGCCGCCGGAATTCTCCGCCACGTTGCCGCCGATCGAGCAGGCGATCTGCGAGGACGGGTCCGGCGCATAGTAGAAGCCGCGGTCCTGCACCGCGTGGGTGATGCCGAGGTTAGTCACGCCGGGCTGCGCCGTCACGGTGCGGTTGGCGTAGTCGATGTCCAGGATGCGGTTGAACTTGCCGAGCCCGAGCAGGACACCATCGGCCAGCGGCAGCGCACCGCCCGACAGCGACGTCCCCGAACCGCGCGGCACCACCTTGATGCCATTCGCTTGGCAGTACTTCAGGATGGCCGCGACCTGCGCCGTGGTCTCCGGCAGCACCACCACCATCGGCAATTGACGATACGCGGTCAGTCCGTCGGATTCGTAGGGCCGCATCTCGCGGTCGTCGGCGATGACGCCCTCGCCTGGCACGATCGCCCGCAGGGCGGCAACGATCTCGCCGCGCCGCGCCAGCACCGCACCATCCGGTTCGGGCATCTTCATCGGCGGTCTCCCAAGCTCATCCGGTCCGGCAGGACTCGTGCACCGGCCACGACACCGGGCGTCACCTTGCCTGACCGGCCGGGCATTTCAAGCCACAGGACCGTGTGAGGATTCGTTCTGAAGAGCGTTGAACACACGAAAGGCGGCGCGACGTTGCCGTCGGCCGCCTGTTCCCGCAAGCCCGCAGAACGAAGCCGGTCGCGCAGGGCGAACCCCGCGCCCGGCGTCAGCCCTGGCGTGCCTTGAAACGAGGGTTGGTCTTGTTGATGACGAAGACGCGCCCCTTGCGGCGGATGATGCGGCAATCCTTGTGCCGCTTCTTCAACGTCTTCAGAGAGTTGGCCACGCGCATCGGAAGTCCCCGGTGTCTCGAAGAGCGCGGAAGCTACTCAGGTCGGGGGGCGGTGTCAACACCGCTCAGCCGCGACGCTGCTTACGTCGCTTTCGGTTCGGGTTTGATGACGAAAAACCGATACAGCGCCAACTCGCCGCCCTCCAGCAGAGCGGCGCGCCGGGCCCAACGCTCTGCCTCAGCCATCAAGGCCACGCGGTGGGCCGGATCGTTGGCAACCGATCCCTTGCCGTCCAGCCCTGCGACGAACCGGGCAAAGTGATCGCGAATCTGCTCACGATGTTCATCCGACCGCTCCTCCAGAACCCGGACGTCAAATCCCAGCGCGGTGAACGCCTTCTCATACTCCTGCTTGGACCATGGCTTGTAGGTCAGATCTTCCGATTCCAGCCAAGTCTGGACCCGATCAGACACCTTTCCGTCGGTTGGCAGCACGTAATCCGTGATGACCAGTTGTCCCCAGTCCTTCAGCACCGCGTGAATTTCCTTCAACAGCGCCGCGCGGTCGCGAACCCCGAACATCGCTTCACGGGAGACCACGCAGTCGAAACTCTTGGGGCGGAGGCTGAAGCTGTCGGGCGAGAAGCCGCGCACCGTCACATGATCACCGCCCTTGAGCGTGGACACGACGGTCGGTGCCAGTTCCGCCAGTTCCGGATCCATCTCGTAGCCGGTGATCCACACACCAAACCGCTGGACGATCGCGGTGGCGCCACCGCCGAGCCCGGCCGACAGATCCAGCACCGAATGCACAGGCGTCAGGCCGAACGGCTTGACCATCGCCACCGCGTGTTCGGGTCCGCCGGGAATCGTGAAGCCCGGTCCGAACAGCCGCTGCAGGATGTCGGTTCGAGCCTGGGCGTGATCCACCATCGACAGCGTCGGCATCGGCGGGATCAAGCTCTCCATCGACATCGATGGCCGCGGCGCTTCCGAACTGGCCCGCCACGCGTAGTATTCCGCAGCGTCATAGCCGCGCCACCACGCCGCGATGCGGTGTCGCCAAGGAATCGATGGGGGGTCGCTTCCTTCCATGACCGCTACTCTAGCGCGAATCGGTGAACGAGGCGTTGATAAGCATCTTTCGATCAAAGTCGCCCGCGCAATGCCTCCGGACCGCCGTCACCGCTCGATGCCGTCCAGCAGTTGCGCGGACATCTGCTGGATCAGCATGACGTCGTACCCCATCAGCAGGAAACGATAGCCGCGGGCAATCTTGGCATTGGCCTCGGCCGCCGACAGCGACATGCCGCCGAGCACCACCGGGCTCGCCAAGATCGCCTTCTCCGCCCGCTCGATCGCCTTCAGGACGTCGGGATGGTCGCGCTGCCCCGGCAAGCCCATGCTGACGGCAAGGTCCATCGGCGCGATGTTCGCGACATGGATGCCCGGGACCGAAAGAATGCTCTCGATGTTTTCGATCGCGTCGATGTGCTCGATCAGGATGACGTTCAGCAACTCCCGGTTCGCTACCTCGAAGTATTCCAGCGGCGTCTTCAGGCCCCAGCGGGTCGGCGCGTAGAACGGCCCCCAGCCCCGAATTCCCTCGGGCGGGTAGTTGATGCACTGGACCGTCGCTTCGGCTTCCTCTCGGGTGCAGATCATCGGGAAGATCAGCCCCATCGCGCCGGCATCCAGCGCCGGCTTGCACAGCGCCAGATCGGGCTTCGGGATCCGGACCAGCGGCGCGCAGTCGGTGCCGGCTGTCGCGGTGATCAGGTTGTAGACCGAGGCCGCGTCGATCGATCCGTGCTCCAGGTCGATGAACAGATAGTCGAACCCGGCGCCGGCCAGGATCTGTGCCATGTTCACGCTCGGCATGGTGATCAGCACGCCGGCACCGGGCTTGCCGGCATCCAGGCGCATCTTCAGCGGATTGATCCGAGCCATTTCCGTTCTCCCCGAGCGATCCCATTTTGCTGGAAGTGTACGCCATTGCCCGGCACGGGAAAGTATCAGGTCCTCAGGTCGCCGAGGTAGATGCCGAGGCCGAGGGCGGTGCGCACCAGAACGTCGTCATGCTCCACCGGTCGGGTCTGACCGACGACATCCTCGATCGGCAGGTCGCTCACGGTGCGCCGCGACCAGACGGCCACCCGACCGGTTCGCCCGGCGGCGATCAGGCCCACGGAGTGCACGCCAAGCGCGCTGGCAATCACCCGGTCAACCGCCACCGGCTCGGCACCGCGCTGGACATGCCCGAGCACGGTGACACGGGCATCGGCACCGGTCGCCACCTCGATCCGTTCGGCCAGCCACTGACCGATCCCGCCATAGCGGATGCCACCGTCGGGCTTGCGGTGCGCCACCGGTTCGCCGGTATCGGTCTTCACGGCCTCCGCCACGATCACGAGCGCGAACGCGCGGCCGGTGTCCTTCACCGCCTGCAACTTTGAGGCGATACCGTCCAGTGAGTAACCGATCTCGGGGATCAGGCAGACGTCGGCCCCACCGGCAACGGCGGTGTGGATCGCGATGTGCCCGGCGTCGCGGCCCATGACTTCCAGCACCATCACGCGATGATGGCTCTGGGCGGTCGGCTGCAACCGGTCGAGCGCTTCAACAGCCACTTCCACCGCGGTGTGGAAGCCGATGGATGCATCGGTACCCGGGACGTCGTTGTCGATGGTCTTCGGTACACCGACGAACGGGATACCGCCTTGCCGGGTCAAGCGGTCGAGGATCCGGAAGCTGCCGTCACCGCCGATGCCGATCAGCGCGTCGATCTTCAACCCGGCCATACCATCCAGGATACGCTGGGACACATCGGCAACCGAGCCGTCCGGCATCTTGAACGCGAACGGATCACCGGTGCTGACGGCGCCCAGGATGGTGCCGGCCCGGCGCAGCAGGCTTCCGTCGAACTCGTCAACCCGCAGGCGCCGGGCGCGGACCGGCCGATCGAGCAGACCGTGGGTCCCGTCCTCGATGCCGATGACTTCCCAACCCAGCGTATCGGCGTGCAGCACGATCGCCCGGATCGCAGCGTTCAACCCCGCGCAATCGCCGCCGCTGGTCATGACCCCGATCCGCTTGATCATCTCGTCACCCCTTTGCCGGTCGGTCGACCGCATGCCATCCTGAGGCCGCCCGCCTCGCCCTCCAGATCATGCGTAAGCCATCATGACAGACCTCGCGATCGTCGACTCCCATCATCATCTCTGGGACCTGGAGAGCAATTACTACCCCTGGCTCTCCGACCACACGGAACCGCACTTCTTCCTCGGCGACTATTCGGCGCTGAAACGCCAATACCTGCCCCAGGACTACCGCCGCGACGCCGAGGGCTTCCGGATCGTCAAGACGGTTCATGTTGAGGCGGAGTGGGATCGAGCGGATCAGGTCGGCGAGACCCAATGGCTAACCAGGATTGCGGCTGAGCACGGCATGCCGAACGCCATTGTCGGGCATGTCTGGCTCGACGATCCGGCGGTCGACGAAAAGCTGGCCGGGCATTGCCGGTCGCCGCTGATGCGAGGCGTGCGTTCCAAGCCGGTGACGTCCCTTACTCCAGGCGCTGCCAAGCCCACCGGCCCGCGCAGCCTGTCCGATCCGGCTTGGCGGCGGGGTTACGCTCGATTGGCCGACCACAAGCTGAACTACGATCTGCGGGTGCCGTGCTGGCATCTGGCCGAGGCGGCGGCGGTGATCGAGAAACACCCGGAGATCCCGGTAGTCCTCAACCACACCGGATTTCCCTGGGATCGATCCGAAGAAGGTCTGGCCCTGTGGCGCGATCAGATGCGTGCTATCGCCCGTTTGCCCTGGGTCAACCTCAAGCTCTCCGAACTCGGCCGCAAAGACGCCGCCTGGACAGTCGACAGCAACCGCGGCGTGGTTCTGGAAGCGTTGGAGATCTTCGGTGTGGAGCGCTGCATGTGGGCGTCGAACTTCCCGCCGGCGAGCTTGAAAATCGGCTATCGCGACCAGATAGAAGGCTTTCTGGATATCCTTTCCGGCCTGACCCGGTCAGAGCTGGAGGCGGTGTTCCACGACAATGCCGTCCGTTTCTACCGACTGGAGGATTGAGCGTGAGTGGGTATGTCGAAACCTTCCGCTCCAACGTGTTCCCGTGGGAGACCGACGTGGTCGAGCACTTCACGGTAGCCTATTACTACGAGAAGTTCGCCGCTGCCGGCGACCGTGCGTTGCTGGCGCTCGGCCAGGATCCGGCTGCCACCCACACCGTCGACTGGCACACCCGCTACCAGCGCGAATTGCGGGCCGGCGACAGCTACCACGTCATGTCCGCGCCCATTTCAGCCGAGGACGGCGATCTGGTGATCGGCCACAAGCTGTACGACAGTGCCGATGGCACGCTGTGTGCCACCACCGAGCAGACCGTCCTGGGCGCCAGCGCATCACCCGACGCACTGGTGGTGTGGGACGGGCCGGAGCGCGAGGTTCGTCCAGCACCCGCCTGGGGCCCGGCGTGGGTTCGCTCGGCAACAGATCTGGTGATCCCGCGGGACCTGGACCGCTCCGGCCGGATGGGCGTCGACGCCATGATCCATCGGTTCTCCGCCGCGATCGCCCAGGTACTGGTCCAGGCCGGCATGACGCCGAGCTATCTGCGCGAGAAGCGGATCGGCTATTCGACCTTCGAGTTCCAACTGCGCGTCGCCGAACGGCCGGTACTCGGCGAGCCGGTCGACTGCCATTCCTGCTTCGCGCAGATCGGGCGTTCGTCGATGCGGATGGTGCATCGCCTCACCCGCCCGACCGATGACGCGGTGGTGGCGGAGTTGTCGCAGTTCGGTGTCCACCTCGATCTCGATGCCCGGCGGCCCAGCTCGATCCCCCCGGATTTGGTCGAGCGGGCGCGCCAAATGCTGGCATCCACCGACTGACGATTTCCCCGATGGAGCTTCCGGTTATGTTTCGAGCGCTGGTTGTTGGCTGGATGCTTGTGGCGTCGGGAATGCTCGCGAGCAGCGCGAGCCGGGCTGAACTCCTGCTGTCGCAGTCCTTCGACAGCACTGCGCTCAACGGCCCTATGCGGTTCTCGATCTATCTGCCGCCAGGCTACGGCGCGCCGAACGAGACGGAGCGCCGCTATCCGGTGGTCTACCTGCTGCACGGGGTCGGCGACGACGAACGCGGCTGGCCGAACTACGGCAAGGTCGATGAAACCCTCGACCGCCTGATCGCCGCCGGCGAGTTGCCGCCGTTCATCGTGGTGATGCCGAACGGTCTGAAGAGCTGGTGGGTGGACTCGTCCGACATCGGCGGCCCCGGCAACTTCGGCACGGCGGTTCGCGACGATCTGCCGAAGCATGTGGAGGCGCGCTGGCGCGCCATGGCCACGCGCGACGGCCGTTTCGTCGCCGGCCTGTCGATGGGCGGATTCGGGGCGCTGCGTCTGGCGTTCGCCAATCCGGAACGCTACCGCGCGGTCGGTGCCATGAGTTCTGCGTTGTGGAACCGGGTGGTGCCGGGCTGGCAGCCGTCCGATCCAGCACGCATGACCCGGATCTTCAGCGGCTCGTTCGGCGAGCCATTCGATCCGCAGCGCTTCATCGCCAACCACCCACGCCGCTACCTGTCGAACGTCGAGAACCCACCGGCGCCACTCGGCATTTACCTGGAAGCCGGTGACGACGACGGCTTCGGCGCCCAGTTCGCGACCTTGGAGCTGTTCGAGGAACTGCGCGACCGCAAGATCCCGGTAGAGCTTCGGATCGATGATGGCGGCCATCAGTGGAACGTCTGGCGCAAGGCCCTGGGACCGATGATGCAATGGTTTGCCGGCCAGATGAATCCGACAGGAGGTTGACGGACGGCGCCGGCTGGAACACCACTCCCCCGTGGCCAGCGAGGCTCACATTTCGGCCAGGGTTGCCCGCAGCTGTTGGGACGCAAAGTCCACAAAGGCCCGGACCCGCGCGGCCGCGCGCCGTCCCTCCAGGTGAACCAAGTGAACCGGGATCGCTGACGGCTCGTGCTCGGACAGTAGTACCCTCAGCCGGCCTTGCCGGACCTCTTCCGCGACCTGGTAGGACAGCACCCGGACAATGCCGTGCCCGGCGAGCGCCGCCGCCACCGCCACATCGGCGTTGTTGACCAGCAGTCGCATCCGCGGACGCACCGTCTCGGTCCGGGTGCCGGTCTGCGACGGGAACACCCACCCGGCCGGTGCCGCGCCCGACTGGAATCCGATGCAGTCAAAGCCATCCAGATCGCGCGGGACCTGCGGCGTACCGTGCTCGCTCAGGAACTCGGGCGTCGCGCACACGACGCGCCGGACCTCTCCGACGCGCACCGCGCTCAACGCGCTGTCCGGCAGTTCAGCGATCCGGACAGCGATGTCGATGCCTTCGTCCATCAGGTCGACGACCCGATCGACGAACAAGGTACGGGCCGACACCATCGGGAACCGGTCCAGGAAATCGAGGACCACCGGTGCGACGTGCATCTTGCCGAACAGCAGTGGAGCCGTAACGGCAAGCTGGCCGCGCGGTTCGGCGTGGGCACCGGCTGCGGTGGCCTCCGCCTCCTCCAACTCGGAAAGAATGCGCTTGGCATCGACCAGGAAACGCGCGCCCGACTCTGTCAACCGGACAGTCCGGGTCGTGCGGTGCAGGAGTCGGGCGCCGATCCGCTCCTCAAGGGCCGCGATCGCGCGCGTCACGGCCGGTGGTGACTGACGGAGCGACCGGGCCGCCGGTGCGAAGCCACCAGCTTCGGCCACCGCGATGAACACCCGCATTCCGTCCAGATGGTCCATCAGATAATTCCAATATTAGGAATACTTGATTGTCGAGAGCGAGCATTCTTGTTTGCAACGACTACTCCTAACTTGGGATCGACGCGCTGTCCACGCGTCCGACCCAGGGAGGAACCCATGCCTGCACCAACTGCCGCGATCCGCCTCTACCGCCATGTTCTGTCCGGGCATTGTCACCGGATCGAGCTCATGCTCTCGATCCTCGGGGTACCGTTCGAGCCGGTCGACATGCAGTTCGGACCAGCCGGCACGCGCACGCCGGAGTTCCTGACGCTCAACGCGTTCGGCCAGGTGCCGGTGATCGAGGACGGCGATCTCACGCTGGCCGACAGCAATGCGATCCTCGTTTACTTGGCCCAACGGTACGATAGTTCCGGCACGTGGTTGCCGTCGGATCCGGTGATCGCCGGCAACATCCAGCGCTGGCTGTCGGTCGCCGCGCGTCAACTGGCGGAAGGTCCGGCGACGGCGCGGGTTGCGAACCTGTTCAATTCGGCTGTCGACCGGGAGAAGGCGCACGGGATCGCCGACCGGCTGTTCACGATCACCGACGCCCACCTGGCCGATCGGCCATACTTCGCCGGTGCCGCTCCGACAATCGCCGACATTGCTCATTACTCCTACACCGCCCACGCCCCGGAAGGTGGCGTGTCGCTGGAGCCCTATCCGAACATCCGCGCCTGGATCGCCCGCGTCGAGGCGTTGCCCGGCTTCACGCCGATGCCGCGCAGCGCCGTCGGCCTTGCGGCCTAATTGCACGCCACCACGGGGCCGGGAACCGGAGAACTGACCATGTCGACCACTGTCACCCCCCTCCAGCCGGCAATACCATTGCCCGGCTGGCCCGGCCCCGGCTCGCCGACTCACGATGGGGAAGCCGCGCTGCAGGAACGCGCCGGCGTACGGTCGCCGGCTGATGCCGGTACCCGGCGCGCCATCCGCGACTTCATGCCGGACCAGCATCGCGCCTTCTTCGCTGACCTGCCGTTCCTGATCGTCGGTAGCCTGGATGCCGATGACCGGCCGTGGGCGTCGATCCTGGTCGGGCGACCCGGGTTCCTGGCATCTCCCGATCCCCGCACCTTGACCATTGCGGCCACGCCGGCCCACGGAGACCCACTGGCTGCGGCGTTGACCGTTGGGTCGCCAGTAGGCCTGCTGGGCATTCAGCCGGAAACCCGGAGGCGCAACCGGATGAACGGGATCATCGCCGACATCACCGATGGGCGCGTCAACGTTCGGGTCGGCCAGAGCTTCGGAAACTGTCCGCAATACATCCAGGCCCGCGCACCGGAGTTCATCGCCGACCCGGTGACCGTGACCGAACCGCGGCCCCAACATCGCGGCGCCTCCATCCTGTCCGACTGGGCGCGCGAGCGGGTCGAGCAGGCCGACACATTCTTCATCGCGACCGCGGCACCGGGCGCCCGTTCCGGCGACCCGGTGCGCGGTGTCGACGTCTCGCACCGCGGAGGGCGGCCGGGCTTCGTACGGATCTCCGAGGAAGACGGCGCCACCACGCTGACCGCCCCGGATTTCCTTGGAAACTTCTACTTCAACACTCTCGGCAACATCGCGCTGAACCCGGCAACCGGCCTGTTGTTCGTCGACTTCGACAGCGGCGACGTCCTGATGCTGTCCGGTACCGCCGAGGTGATCTGGGACGGCCCGGAGGTCGCAAGCTTCACCGGTGCCGAGCGCCTGATGAAGTTCACGCTACGCGAAAGTCTGCGGATCGAACGCGCCGTGCCGCTGCGCTGGACCGAGGGGAAGCCGGCGTCCCAACTCGCCGCCACCGGAACCTGGATCGAGGCGGAGCAATCACTCTCGGCCGCCGCGCGCGGCCCGCGCCACCGGCCGTTCCGGGTCACGCGGATCGAGGCCGAAAGCGATACCGCCCGATCGTTCTATCTGGAGCCGACGGACGGTGGCGGCATCGCACCGCATAAGCCAGGCCAGCACCTGCCGATCGCGGTCGATGGAACCAACGTAGGACGTCCGGTGCACCGCACCTACACCCTATCCGACGCTCCCGGCGGACAGTCGTATCGCATTACCGTCAAGCGAGAGGCCGGCGGACTCGCGAGCACTTGGCTGCACGACCATCTGCGCACCGGCTCCACAATCCGCGCTTCCCTGCCTGCCGGGCGGTTCATCCTCGACACCGGCAGCCGGCGGCCGGTGCTCCTGTTGTCGGCCGGGATCGGCGTCACTCCGATGATCGCCATGCTGAACCATCTGCTCGGCGGGCCGGAGGGGCGCAGGCGGGCTCCGCACCGACGGGTCTGGTTCATCCATGCGGCGAGGCACGGCGGCGAGCATGCCTTCAAGTCACACATCGAGGGGTTGGCGGCCGCCCACCCCGACCATCTGACCACCCATGTCCGCTACACGGCACCGCGGCCGCAGGACCGCATCGGCCTCGACCATCACGGCATCGGTCGCCTCGACCGGGCGGCGCTGCGGTCGCTGCTGCCGCTCGACGACTACGACGTCTATCTCTGCGGCCCGTCGGGGTTCATGACTGACATGTCCGAGGCCTTGACCAGCCTCGGGGTCCGGGCCGAGCGGATCCAGGCCGAAGCGTTCGGTGCGAGGACTGAACAGGCTGTCGAGTCCAAATCGGTCGAGACGGCCACGGTCACCTTCCGCCGCTCTGGGGTCACCGCCGCCTGGACGCCAGAATCAGGCAGCCTGCTTGAGCTGGCCGAGGCGCATGGAATCGACGCACCATACGGGTGCCGGGCTGGGTCCTGCGGTACCTGTGCCGCTCAAGTTCCCGCGGGTACCGTTCGATACCTGCGTACGACCGATGCCTCGCCAGCGCCCGACCACGCCCTGATCTGTCAGGCGGTCCCGTCCTCGGCGCACGTCGAGCTGGACCTGTAACGAGGGCCGCGCACCGCCCCACATCCGGCGCTATTGTCCCGGCAGGCGTCATCGGTGTGGAGCAACAGCTATGCGTGCATTCGTCGTTACCGCAATTCTCAGCCTCGTCGCGGTGGCTGGATTCGCCGCCGCGGATACCAGTCCCTACCAGGGCATGACACACAGAGCGATCAAGGCACTGTCGGATCGGGAGATGTCTGATCTGGCTGCCGGCAAGGGAATGTCCTTGGCGCTCGCTGCCGAACTGAACGGCTACCCAGGGCCTCGGCATGTACTGGACCTAGCCGAACCACTGGGTCTCTCGCCCGAGCAGATCACGGCATTTCAGTCGATGTTCGATGCCATGCAGGCTGACGCCTCGGCCTTAGGTACGGCGATCATCTCGAGCGAGGCCGATCTTGAACACGGCTTTCGCACCGCATCGCTGAACGCCGACAGCCTGAACGAAAAGGTCATGGGGATCGCAGTGCTGCGCGGGCAGTTGCGGGCAACCCACCTGCGCTTCCACCTCTCTACGCGCGACCGGCTCGACCGGGCGCAACTGGCCCGCTACGACCAACTGCGCGGCTATGGCACCGGCCAGCAGCATCACGGCCATCATCAATCCAAATAAATCTGGCCAAATAAATCTGGCTCGAACAACCTTGACCTTTCTGTCACTGGAAGGACCATCTTGGGCTAACGCGGAGATTTTTCGGCGACAAGGCAGGTGAATCATGTCCGAGCACGACAAGCAGCACGCCGCTCACAACCACGCCCACGGGCATGCCGCTCATGGTCATGCAGGTCATGGGCATCACCACAGGAACGGCCATCATTCGTCGCGCGTGATCTCGGACGACGAACGTCAACGCGGCGGCTATGTCTGCCCGATGTGCGCTGGGGTATGGAGTGCCGAGCCCGGCAACTGCCCGAAGTGCGGCATGGCCCTGGAACCCGCCGATCCACGCGGTGCGACCAAGACGCAATACACCTGTCCGATGCACCCCGAGATCGTCCGGGACGAGCCCGGTTCCTGCCCGATCTGCGGCATGGCATTGGAGCCGATGACGGTCTCGCTCGATGCCGGCCCCAGTGCCGAGTTGCTCGACATGACCCGCCGCATGATCATCGGCGGAGTTCTGACCGCCCCGGTCCTGGTCCTGGCCATGGGTGGCATGGTGCCGGGGTTGGGGATGCTCCTGGAGGGCACCTGGGCGCGCTGGTTGCAAGCCCTGCTCGCCACCCCGGCCGTGCTATGGGCCGGCTGGCCGTTCTTTGAGCGCGCCTGGGCTTCGGTGCGCCTGCGCAGCCCGAACATGTTCACCCTGATCGGCCTCGGCACCGGCGCCGCCTATCTGTACAGCATCATCGCCCTGGCAGCCCCAGACCTGTTCCCGGACAGCCTGAAGGGCGAGCACGGCACCGTCGGCCTGTACTTCGAGAGCGCGGCGGTGATCGTCTTCCTGGTGCTGGTCGGGCAGGTCCTGGAATTGCGGGCCCGCGAGCGCACCAGCGGTGCAATCAAGGCCCTGCTGGAACTGGCGCCGCGCACCGCCCGTCGCGTCAAGGACGACGGCGACGACGAGGAAGTCTCGATCGACGTGTTGCTGAGCGGTGACCGGTTGCGGGTCCGGCCGGGCGAACGCGTGCCGGTCGACGGCGTGGTCCTGGAGGGCAGCAGCGCCGTCGATGAATCGATGGTCACCGGCGAGCCGGTACCGGTGGAAAAGCAACCGGACGACCCAGTGGTCGGCGGCACCCTGAACGGCCGCGGGTCCTTCGTGATGCGTGCGGACAAGGTCGGGCGCGATACCTTGCTGTCGCGGATCGTCGACATGGTCGCCCAAGCCCAGCGCTCACGCGCGCCGATCCAGGGTCTGGCCGACAAGGTGGCAAGCTGGTTCGTTCCGGCAGTGATCGCCATCGCCGTTCTGTCCTTCGTAATTTGGGCAGTCTGGGGACCGGAGCCGGCATTGGCCCATGCACTGGTTGCGGCCGTCTCGGTACTGATCATCGCGTGTCCCTGTGCGCTGGGCCTCGCCACCCCGATGTCGATCATGGTCGGCACCGGTCGCGGCGCCCAGATGGGCGTCCTGGTCCGGCACGCCGAGGCGCTGGAGCGGTTGGAGAAGGTCGACACGCTGGTGGTCGACAAGACCGGCACCCTGACCGAGGGCCACCCGAAGCTGAAGTCGGTATCGGCGCTCGACGGCTTCAAGGAGGCCGACATCCTGCGTCTCGTTGCCGGGCTGGAGCGTGGCAGCGAGCATCCCCTGGCGGAGGCAATCCTGTCGGGTGCTCGCGACCGCGGCGTGACCGTGCCCGAAGCGGCGGCCTTTGACATGTACGTCGGACGCGGTGTCACCGGAACGGTCGACGGGCAGACGGTCGCGTTCGGCAACGAACGGCTGATGAAGGAACAAGGCGTGGCGATCGAGGCCATGATCGACGTGGCGACTGCCGAACGCCGGGAAGGCGCCACCGCCATGTTCGTCGCCATCGGCGGCAAGCTGGCCGGTGTGGTAGCCGTTGCCGATCCGATCAAGGTCACCACCAAGGAAGCGGTCGATGCGCTGCGGCGTGACGGCATCCGCGTCGTGATGCTGACCGGCGACGCCCGACCGACGGCCGAGGCTGTGGCCCGCGAACTTAGGATCGATGATGTTCACGCCGAGGTCCAACCGCAGGACAAGGCCGACATCGTCGAGCGACTGCAGAAGGAAGGAGCTGTCGTGGCGATGGCTGGTGACGGCGTCAACGACGCCCCGGCCCTGGCGCGCGCCGATGTCGGCATCGCCATGGGGACGGGAACGGACGTGGCGATTGAGAGCGCGGGACTGACCCTGGTTCGAGGCGATCTGCGCAGCATCGTCCAGGCTCGCCATCTCAGCCGTGCGACCATGAGCAACATCCGGCAGAATCTGTTCCTGGCGTTCGTGTACAACGCCTTGGGTGTGCCGATCGCCGCCGGCGTGCTGTACCCGTTCCTGGGCGTGTTGCTGAGCCCGATGATCGCCGCCGCCGCCATGAGCCTGAGTTCGGTATCGGTCATTACCAACGCGCTGCGTTTGCGCAGCACGCGTCTCTAGCTTCAGGGAAAGTCGATATGCAGCGCAGTTGGGTCGTGTTGGCCGGTGGTATCGCAGTCGCCGCCGCCGTCATCGCTATCGTGATGTCGGCGGTCCCGGGCGCTGCACCATCGGCGGGGCTGTTGAAGCCCGACGACCCTGTGGTTGTCGCACAGGGTCGGCAGATCTACGAGAGCCAGTGCGCCGCCTGCCACGGTGCTGATCTGGCCGGACAGCCGGACTGGCAGAAGCGCAAGGCGGACGGCCGTCTTCCGGCGCCGCCGCACGACGAGACCGGGCACACGTGGCATCATCCGGACGCCGTGCTGTTCGACCTGACGAAGTTGGGGCCGGCAAAGATGATCGGCGATCCGACGTACCAGACGGACATGCCGGCCTACGAAGGCAAACTAAGCGACGACGAGATCGTTGCCGTGCTGTCCTACATCAAGAGCACTTGGCCGCAGCCGATCCGAGACCGACACGACCGCATGAACGCCGAAGCCCGCCAGAACTGATGCTCCGGCGGGCTTCGTGGGTTCAATTAGGCAACCGGCCTAGTGTCGTGACAGCCAGTCGTTGATCTCGCGCTCGGCCTCTTCCTTGGTCTTGCCGTAGCGTTCCTGGATCAGACCGGCCAGTTCGGTCTGCCGGCCCTGGATCCGGTCCAACTCGTCGTTGGTGAGCTTGCCCCACTGCTGCTGGGCCTTACCCTTGAACTGCTTCCAGTTACCTTCGACCTGATCCCAATTCATCGCGATCTCCTTGGGTTGATGGAACTGCGGGGGTAACGCTGCCCCGCCGTCCATGGTCCCGTGTGATCGCTGTGACAGCCTGTTATCGGCCGACGAAAGTCGGTTTCTCCTTGGCCAGGAACGCTTTATAGCCGCGCTGGAAGTCCTCGGTGTCGAAGGCGTCATAGCCCAGGTCCTTCTCGGCCTCGGTCAGCGGCTTCGGATCGGTCAAGCGGTAGATGAACTGCTTGTGCCAGCGCGCGGTCAGCGGCGCGCCCTCGGCGATCTTGGCCGCCCACTCATAAGCCGCAGCCTCGACCTGGTTGTCGGGCACCACCTTGGTGGCGATACCGAGCCGCAGCGCATCGGCGGCGTTCAGCAGGTCGCCGACCAGCAGGATCTGCAGCATGGCGCTGGCGCCGTACTTCTTCACCTGGAACTCAAGTTCCTCCATCGACTCGACCAGACCGAGACGCTTGACCGGCACCCCGAACCGGCTGCTCTCGCCGCAGATCCGCAGGTCGCATAACGCGGCCAGGCCGAAGCCGCCGCCGACGCACAACCCTTCGATCAATGCGATCACCGGGTGGCGGCAGGCCACCACCGCCTCGGATGACGGCGCCGACACCTCGGCGTATTTCTTGGCCGCCGCCTTGTCCTTGCGCACGCTCTCGAACTCCGAGATGTCGGCGCCGGCCGAGAACGCCTTGCCGCCGGCGCCGCGCACCACCACGCAGCGCAGCTCGGTGTCGGCATCGAGCGCCCGGAACACCCGGTCGAGGCCGGTGAACACCCCGAGGTTCATGGCGTTGTGCTTGGCCGCCCGGTTGATGGTGACGGTGGCGATGCGGTCCTCGATGTGGACCAGCAGATCCTCCGTCCCCGACAGGTCGGCGGTTCCCTTAACGGCAGTCATTCAGCAGCCTCCCGGCTTGCGGTATCGCCCAGATGCACGGCATTGCCTGCCGCCAGGGCCTCGATTTCAGCTTCGGTGTAGCCAAGCTCGGCCAAGACCTCGGCGGTGTGTTGTCCGAACAGCGGCGACGGCATCGCCACCTTGCCGGGGGTTCCCTGGAACTTGATCGGCAGACCGATGGTCTGGACGTTGCCGGCCACCGGGTGGTCGACCGTCGGCACCATCTCGCGCGCAATGGTCTGCGGATCCTGGTGCATCTCCAGGATGTCGAAGATCGGGCCCGCCGGTATCCCCTCGGCCTCGAACTTGGCCAGCCAAGCCTCCCGGCTGTCCTTCTCGAAGCGTGCGTTCAACTCGGCCTCGAGTTCCTTCAGGTTGGCGAGCCGGTCGCCGTTGCTCTGGAACCGCGGATCGGCGAACAACTCGGGCGCACCGATCATGGTGCACATCTTTTCCCAGAATTTGGCGGTGTTGGCCGCAATGTTGATGTAGCCGTCAGCGCAGCGAACCGCCTGATACGGCGCGCTCAGGGGATGGGCCGACCCCATGGCGCGGGGCGCCACGCCGGTAGCGAACGCAATCGCCGACTGCCAATAGGTCAGCGTGATCCCGGCTTCCATCAGCGAGGTGTCCAGGCGCTGGCCCTCGCCCGTCTTCAGCCGATGGCTGTAGGCGGCGCAAATGCCGAGCGCCAGGAGCAGGCCGGCGGTGATGTCGCAGACCGGCGGGCCAACCTTGACCGGCGGGCCGTCCGGCCGCTCGCCGGTGACGCTCATCAGACCGCTCATGCCCTGGGCGACGAGGTCGAAGCCGCCGCGCTTGGCGTAAGGGCCGGTCAGGCCGAACCCGGAGATCGAGGCGTAGATCAGGCCCGGGTTGGTTTTCTTCAGGTCCTCGTAGCCAAGGCCGAGCCGTTCCAGCACGCCGGGCCGGAAGTTCTCGGTCAGCACGTCGGCCTTGGCGACGAGCTTGCGCAAGGCGGCCGCACCCTCCGGGATCTTTAGGTCGAGCACAATGCCGCGCTTGTTGCGGTTCATCATCATGAACGAGGCGCTCTCGCCGTTTATCGCCGGCGGGATGGTGCGCCGGGTATCGTCGCCACCCGGCGACTTCTCGACCTTGATGACGTCGGCCCCCATGTCCGCCAGCATCAGCCCGCAGGTCGGGCCGGCCATGTGGTGGCAGAGTTCGATGACGGTCATGCCCTGCAGCGGGCCGAAGGCGCGGGCGCCCATGGTTTCCTCCTCGATGGTGCGCCGTCCCGGCCCGACGGTTAGAGCGGAGTTTCCGGGCGGCGTCTTGCGCCGTCCCGGACGGGCGGCGTATGGATTCCGCAGATCCCACAACGACCGCCCGGCCACGTCAAGCGCCGCCCGCCGCAGGAGACCCGACAATGACCGACAAGCCGAGAATCGCCGTGCTGGCACTGGGAGGCACCATCGCCATGGTGAAGGGCGATCACGGCGGCGTTCGCCCCGGCCTGGGCGCCGACGACCTGGTCGCGGCGGTTCCCGGAATCGACCGCTTCGCCACCATCTCGGCCGAGACCGTCAAGACGGTCGGCAGTTCCGATCTCACCGTCGACGACGTGCTCGCAGTCGCCAGCCGGATCACAGAACTGGTGGATGCCGGCGCGATCGACGGTGCAGTGGTGACACAGGGCACCGACACCATGGAGGAATCCTCCTTCCTGCTGGACCTCGCGCTGGACGGCCGGATACCGGTCGTGGTGACCGGGGCGATGCGCAATCCGCTGTCGGTCTCGCATGACGGCCCGGGCAACCTGCTGGCGGCAGTGATGACCGTCGCCGACCTGGAGGTCCGTCGCCGCTCCGCCAAACTCGGCGTTCTGGTCGTCCTCCTCGACACCATCCACGCCGCCATCGACGTGGCCAAGGCCAGCCCGCACCGGATCGACGCGTTCCACAGCATGGTCGCCGGCCCGGTCGGCGTGCTGGTGGAAGACCGCGTACGCCTGCTCGGCACGCCGAACCGGGCGCACAAGAAGGCGTTCGACACTGCGACCGGGAATCGCCGCCCCGCCGGCTGGACCGATACCAACGCCAGCGTGGCGCTCCTCACCCTCGGCCTCGGGGAATCTGGTGGCCTGCTGGCAGCATTGGCCGATGATCCCGCGCATTTCGGCTATAGCGGTGCCGTGCTGGGCGCAATGGGCGGTGGTCATACTCCAAGCTGGGTGGTCGAGCACGTCGAGGCCCTGGCTCGTCGGATGCCGGTGGTGATGGCCGCGCGCATCCAATCCGGGTACCTGCTGGAAGCGACCTACGAACGCGCCGGTTCCGAAATCGACCTGATCAAGCGCGGAGTGGTCTCCGCCGGCCGTCTGCCGCCGCTCAAGGCCCGTCTGCTGCTGACGATGCTGCTGCGCGCCGAGGCGACCCGGGAAGCTTCACAGGCGGTGTGGGACACGCTCAACTGACCGTTGCGCGAGACAGATCAACGATTAGCCGGATCGGTCGACCTCTTCCGGCGGCCGTATCCGGCGGAAGTTGATCAGCAGCAGCAGGTCGTAGACGACCTTCAGCGCACCGCCGACCACCAACGGCCAGCCGAAGGTCGAAACCGTCAGCAGATAGCCCGCCGCCAGCGGGCCGACGGCTGAGGCGAAACTGCGGGGCACCGCGGTCAGGCTGGCGGCGGCCGGCCGCTCCTCCGGGGTCACCACGGCCATGACGTAGGAACTGCGGGTCGGCACATCCATCTGGGACAGCGCCCCCCGCACCAACAGCAGGGCGATCGCCACCTCCAAGTTCGGTGCGAACGGTACCAACATGATGCAGACATTCGCCGGCAGGTGCGTGAACACCATGGTGTTGATCAGGCCGAAGCGTTCGGCGACCGGGACCGCCACCAGCTGCGACACCGCGGTGCAGATGCTGCTCCAGAACAGGATGGCCGCCATCGTGCTGACCGACACGCCGAAGTGCTGATACAGCCACAGCGCCAGGATCGACTGAACCAGGAAGCCACCACCGAACGAGTCGATGCAGAACAGCGCAGCCAGCCGGTAGACCGTGGACCGCGATTCCTTCAATGGCGCCGGCGGTGCGTTCGAGGTCCGCTCGATCGCCGGCGACAACCGGCGGTACACAATGAAGGACGTCAGCCCGACCGCCCCGTACAGGACAAACATGATCCGCATCGCGTCGGGCAGGCTGAGCCCGGTCCAGCCTGCGGTCAGGTCGGGGATCGCGGCCGCCAGGGCGCCGACCGCCCCCAGCAGCGACCCGGCAAGGCTGTAGCGCGCGAACAGGGCCGTGCGGCGCTTGGGTTCGATGGATTGCGACAGAACCGTGTGCTCCAGCGGCAGGAACACGCTGACGTCGCCGGAACTCGGGTTCATGGTGCCGACGAACGCGATAATCAGGATCGGCCACAGGTCGGTCGACAGAGTGAAGCCGAGGCCGGTTGCCGCCATCAGCAGCCCGGCCGCCCGCAGCAACCGCCGTCGCGGATATCGGTTGGCGAACACGCCAACGCCGAGCGTGAGGCAGGCCGAACCGATCAGGGTGGCCGTGATGATCGCTCCCACGGCAAACGCGCTGAATCCCAGTTCGATCAGGTAGACAGGCAACAGCAGAGCGACGAAGCCGTCAGCGAATGCGCGCAGACCCCGGATCCACAGGATCCGTGCGGCATCCGGCGTAACTCCGTTGGGCAGCAGCCGCCACCACTCGTCCCCGATCAGCATTTGAAGCAGCCTCATCCCGCACCGGATCGACGAGCAGCATCCCGCCACCGATGATCATTCACTGTGGTGTTTCGGCAAGCCGGTGTCGAGCAGGCCGATGCTCAGACGCTGGAACCTCTTCAATCGAGCACAGATCTGATTCAATGTTCGCGTCGACAGCACTGATCGGCGTGATAGATAATTGAGCGGAACCCAGCGAATTCACTAGGCGACACAAACATTGAAGCGATGAGATCCAGGCACGACTTCCTCGCCCGAGGCGGCGAAATGGGTGAACTCACGCGCGCTTACGATTGGGCATCTACGTCAATTGGCCCGCCTGAGACCTGGCCGCAGAGCCTTCGCACAACCGTCCGGCTGGTCCTGAACACCCGGCATCCGATGTTCATTTTCTGGGGTCCGGAACTCATCCAATTCTACAACGACGCCTACCGCCAGACGATGGGTCCGGAACGCCACCCCAGTGCCCTCGGCCAGCGCGGGCGGGAGTGTTGGGAGGAAATCTGGGACATTATCGGCCCGCAGATCGAACTCGTCATGGCCGGCGAGGGGGCGACTTGGCACGAGGACCAGCTTGTTCCGATCACCCGCCATGGCCGGCGTGAGGACGTCTGGTGGACCTACGGCTACAGCCCGATCGACGATGAAACCCAGCCGGGCGGGGTGGGAGGTGTGCTGGTCGTCTGCAATGACGTGACCGACCAGCATTATGCGGTCGACGCGCTCCGGGCGAGCGAAGAGCGTCTGCAGCTAGTGGATAGAATCCAACACTTGGTGCCCACGCCTGACGGCGGCGATGATTTTGTCGGGATCGGCTGTCCAGTTGAAGGGCTTCGGATCTGAGGCGTTGTGCTCGTCGAGGAAGCGGTTGATGGCGGCCTGGAGGTCGGCGACAGAGCGGAAGACGCCGCGCTTGAGGCGGCGCTTGGCGAGCCTGGCGAAGAAGCCTTCGACGGCGTTGAGCCAGGAACATGAGGTCGGCACGAAGTGGAAGGTCCAGCGGGGATGGCGGTGCAGCCAGGCGCGGACCTTGGGGTGCTTGTGGGCGGCGTAGTTGTCGAGGACGGCGTGGATCACCTTGCCGGCCGGAACCTGGGCCTCGATGTGGTTGAGGAAGCGGATGAACTCCTGGTGGCGGTGACGCTGCATGTTGCGGCCGATGACGGTGCCGTCGAGCACGTTGAGGGCAGCGAACAAGGTGGTGGTGCCATGGCGCTTGTAGTCGTGGGTCATGGTGCCGGCGCGGCCCTTCTTCAGCGGCAGGCCGGGCTGGGTGCGGTCGAGCGCCTGGATCTGGCTCTTCTCGTCGACGCTGAGCACGATGGCGTGGGCCGGCGGGTCGACATAGAGCCCGACCACGTCGCGCAGCTTGGTCACGAACTCCGGGTCGTTCGAGAGCTTGAACTGCCGGATCCGATGCGGGGCCAAACCGTGAGCACGCCAGATCCGCTGCACCGAACCCGCGGGAATCCTGAGCGGGATTCTAATGTCGGATTTTATCCACTAGCGCTCGCCGTCGGCGTTGTAGGCAGCTGGGACTGGCATATCCGAACCGACCGGGTGTTCGCCGATGAGCGGTTCGCGCGGCTGTACAACGTTGATCCCGAGACCGCACGCACCGGCGCGCCGGTCGAGTTGTTTCTCAACAGCGTGCACCCGGACGACTCGCAACGGCTCAACAAGGCAATCCAGAAAGCGCTGATGGACGGAGGAGACCTCGCCGAGGAGTACCGCCTGATCCAGGCCGACGGCACGGCGCGCTGGGTCCTGGCTCGCGGTCACTGCTTCCACGACGATCACAATCAGCCGCTGCGCTTTCCGGGAGCGGTCATCGACATCACCGAACGCAAGGAGGCCGAGGAGCACCGAAAGCTCCTGGTCAATGAGCTGAACCATCGGGTCAAGAACATGCTGGCGTCGGTCCAGGCGATCGCCAACCAGACCCTTCGCAACGGTGTCTCCATCGCCGAGGGTCGCGCGGTGTTCGGCGATCGCCTGATCGCCTTGTCCCGGGCGCAGGACGTGCTGATCGGCGAACTCGGCGCCGGCGCCGAGATTGCCTCGGTCATCAAAACCGCCATCGAACCGCTGGCCGGTGACGCCGAACGGCTCCGGATCGACGGCCCCGGTGTGCAGCTGTCTCCACGGGCTGCGCTGTCACTGTCGATGGCCGTTCATGAATTGTGTACCAACGCCGCCAAGTACGGCGCGCTGTCGAAGCCGGAGGGCCATGTCGACGTCCGGTGGAGCCTCGATATGGGTGAAGACGGTGAACGGCATCTGTCCCTCCGCTGGACCGAAACCGGTGGTCCAACCGTATCGCCGCCACAACGCAAGGGGTTTGGGTCGCGCCTGATCGAACACGCCCTGGCGACGGAGTTGAATGGCGCCGTGTCGCTGGACTATGCCCGGGCCGGTCTGGTCTGCACGATCGAAGCGCCGTTGAAGGCCGTCATCGGCGACCTGCCGCTGGACGGATAACCCGCACGACCTACGTCCCGGCCCGTCCGTGCGGTGCCCCGTAGTCAACCTCCGGCCCCATCGGCACGATACCGGTAGGATTCACCGTACGGTGGCTCTCGTAGTAGTGACGCTTGATATGATCGAGGTTCACGGTTTCCGCGATACCAGGCGTCTGGTACAGGTCCCGAGTGTACCCTAACAGGGCCGGATAGTCGGCAATCCGCCGGATGTTGCATTTGAAGTGCCCAGCATAGACCGGATCGAAACGGACCAGCGTGGTGAACAGCCGGATGTCGGCCTCGGTCAACGCGTCGCCAACCAGATAGCGCTGCCCGGCCAGCCGGTCCTCCAGCCAATCGAGGCTGTCGAACAACGGGCCGATTGCCTCCTCGTAGGCTTCCTGACTGGTGGCGAAGCCGGCCTTGTAGACGCCGTTGTTGACGGTGTCGTAGACGCGGGCGTTCACCCGGTCGATCTCGTCGCGACAGGCGGCCGGGTAGTAGTCTCCGGCGGCGGCACCGACACCGTCGAACGCGTTGTTGAACATCCGGATGATCTCGGCCGACTCATTGGAGACGATGGTCCCGGTCTGGCGGTCCCACAGCACCGGCACGGTCACCCGGCCGGTGTAGCGGCGGTCGGCCGCCAGATAGACCTCGCGCAGCAGGCCGGCGGCATGGATCGGATCGGCCACTACGCCGGGACCGGGCTCGAAGGTCCAGCCCTCGTCTCCCATGTGCCAATGCACCACCGACACCGGGATGGCGTTCTCAAGCCCCTTCAGCGCCCGCAGAATCAGCGTCCGATGCGCCCATGGACAGGCAAGCGAGACGTAGAGATGGTAGCGACCGGCCTCAGCCTTGAACCCGCCGGTGCCGCTCGGCCCAGGGGAGCCATCGGCGGTCACCCAGTCTCGGAACGCCGACTCTTTGCGCTGGAAGCGTCCGCCGGTCGCCGCCGTGTCGGGCCATTGATCGTGCCACTCACCGTCGATCAGCAGTCCCATACCCATCTCCTGCACTGTGAACCTTGGATGCCGCAGCGATCACATGGCGACCCTAACCGAAATTGCGAGGTTCAACGCCGGCTCGCGCCGATTGCCGTGGAACCAACCGATCGCATTCGGCGTTTAACGGGATGGCGGTCGGGCCGGCTCGCTTGATGATCGGTTGTTCGGCGGGCCGATAGGGAGGTGCTTATGATCTGGAATTCATCGATCGACGATGAACGCAGGAACGTGACTGGCCATCCGGGCGAGGCGTTGGCCGACGAACTGGCGGCCCGCAATGTTTCGGTGGCGAGCCTGTCCCAGGCAACCAGGCTCACGATCAGCCAGCTGATCGACATCATCCACGGCTACAGGCCGATCAATACCGACACGGCGCTCCGCCTGGCCGGCTTTTTCGGATCATCGGCGCGCTTCTGGTTGGACCGACAAGCGGCGTATGATCGGACGGTCCGCCGGGACGTTTAGGCGACACGGCCTGATCGGCCGCTGGCCTGAGTTGCCCAGTCGCGCTGATCGCTGCCGCCGTTCCCCTGCCCTTCTCCAGCCGCTAGCATGACGACCCGTCGGACGCCGGAAAGGTTTCGATCATGCGGTTGTCGCGCGGCGCCGTTTCGCCGGTCCTGATCGCCACCACAGTGCAGCTGGTGGTGGCGCTGACCATGGCGTCAATCCAGGTTGCCGCCCCCACCATCGCCCACAGTCTCACGCTTGATGTGCACTGGATCGGACCGTTCGTCGCGCTGTGCTACGCCGTTGCCATGCCGGTGTCGCTGCTGGCCGGCGGTATCGTTCTGCGGCAGGGCGCGGTGCGCGGCGGGCAGATCTGCCTGATCTCGGCCGGTGCGGGCGCGCTGCTGTTCGCCACCGGATGGCTTCCGGCCATGCTGCTGTCGGCGGTCGGATACGGCATCGCCGTCGGCCTGTCGGTGCCGGCTTGCAGCCAGCTAATTGCCCGCCACGCCGACAGCCGAGAGTTGCCGCTTGCAATGTCGCTGGGTCAGTCCGGCATGACGCTGGGCCGGCTCGTCACCGGCCTTGCCGTTCCCGGGCTGGTTCTGCTGACCGGCTGGTCGGGGACCCTGATTGCCTGGGCGTTGCTCGCGGCAGCGATTGCGCTGCTGCTGGAGCGCTGGCGCCCGGAACTGGACCCGCGATCACCGCGTTTCCACAAAGTCGCGCGCCGTAGCCTGGTGGAACCACTGGCGATGATCCGGGACAATCCGGACCTGCGGCGGCTGACCTTTGCAGCCATCGTGTTCGCCAGCGCCCAGCTGTCGCTGGTGGTTTATCTCGTCGCTTACATGCACGACGTTGCCGGGTTGTCGCTGATCGTCGCGGGGTTCGGATTCGCATTGGCCCAGAGCGCTGGGATTGCCAACCGCTTCCTGCTCGGCGGTATCGCAACCGCGAGCGGCCGGCCGCGCCTTCTGCTGAGCGGTCTTGGCTTCGCCATGGCCGCCGCTTTGACCGGTGCCGCAGCGCTGTCGCCGGGCTGGCCGACCGCGCTGGTGTTGCTGGGGGCCGCCGTACTCGGCAGTGTCGCCATGAGTTGGAACGGCCTGCTGTTCGCCGAGGTCATACGGGCGGCCGGGGTCAGGCATGCCGCCACGGCGACCGGAGCGGTTTCGTTCGTGACCTTCATCGGCCTGGCGACCGGCCCCGCACTGTTCGGTGGTCTGCTGGCGCTCGGCTTCAGCTACGCCCACGGTTTCCTGGCGTTCGCGGCGGCGGTCGCGGTCGCCGGTGCCGTCGTCATGCCAAAACTCCGAGTGGCACCCGAAGCGACCTGAACTGGGAGCGATCCATGACCCTGACCATCATCCCCGACGCGATCCGTGCACAGACTCTGGTGACGGTCACGCCCTCGGACAGCGTGCGTGCCACGGTGCGGTTGATGACCGAGCGGCGCATCGGTGCGGTGCCCGTGGTCGGGCCCGACGGAGCCCTGGTCGGCATCTTCACCGAACGCGACGTGATGTGCCGGGTCGTCGACCGCGACCTTGACCCCGCAACGACCCCCGTTGGTCAGGTCATGACCGCCTCGCCGAAGACGGCCACCCCCGACTGGCCGATCTTGAAGGCGCTGGAGCACATGGCAGACGGCGGCTACCGCCACCTGCCGGTGGTCGACAATGGGAAACTGCTGGCGATCGTATCGATCCGCGACCTCTACGCCGCCGTCACCGGCAAGCTGGAGGACGACATCCTGGCCCTATCGAGCGGCATGCTGTGACGCCGACCGGCCAGCGCTAAACCAGATTCACTTTACCGGTGGCGATGTCATACACGCCGCCGACCACCTTCACCTTCCCGGCGGCGACAAGCTCCGAGACGATCGGCTTGGCAGCCTGAAGCTGAGCGACGTTGTAGCGAACGTTTTCGATTGTCGCTGCCGCAAGCAGATCTGCCGGCTTCTGGGCGATGGCCGCCTTGACCCCCGGCCGCAAGGCATCGACCAGTCCCGGCAGGTGCCCTGGCAATGTCACGCCCTCCTGGACCACCTTGATGGTGGCCGAGACGGCACCACAGCCAGAATGCCCTAGTACCATGATCAGCGGGACGCCCAGGAACTTGACCCCGTATTCCAGACTGGCGAGACCGTCGTCGTTGACGAAGTTGCCGGCGACGCGCGTGACGAACAACTCGCCTGGCGCCTGGTCGAACATCAGTTCCGGTGCCGCACGCGAGTCGGCGCAACCGACGATCGCCGCGATCGGGAACTGAGCCTCCGCCCGTGCCATCCGCCCGGCGGAGAAGTCCTTGTTGGCCGGGGTGTTGCCGGCATACCGCGCGTTGCCTTCCATGATGCGCGCCAAGGCCGCATCCGGAGTGATCGCGTTCGGCGCAGCCTGTGCGAGCGCCGGAAACGCCGACAGCGGCCCCGACAAAGCAGCACCTGCCAGCGCCAGACCGGCGGCCCCCAACAGGCCCCGTCGGGACAAATTAATTCGGTTTACATCACAAATACGACACATATTTACCTCCTCCGATCGAAGCATATACAGTCGACAACCGAAACCTTATGTGAGCTTCGATTAATCGAGGCGCTTGCATTTCCACCAACAGTTCTCGTGAATAGTGTGCGTCAGTTTTATTCTTGTCAAATTCCGGCGTAGTGATGCCAAAGTCCATTATCGCTTTCCTGATTCAAAAACTCGGGCGGCACTCGTCCAAGTTATCTCCCGAGACTTCAGTGGGAGTGAACGCCGCCGTTCTTACGGATGAAGCCGGCGATCTCGGCCACGCCCTTGCCGATCTTCAGATTGGTGAAGATGTACGGCCGGTCGCCGCGCATCCGCTTGGTGTCGACCTCCATGACGCCCAGATCGGCGCCGACCAACGGCGCCAGATCGATCTTGTTGATCACCAGCAGGTCGGAGCGGGTGATGCCGGGCCCGCCCTTGCGCGGGATCTTCTCGCCAGCCGCCACGTCGATTACGTAGATGGTCAGGTCGGCCAGTTCCGGGCTGAAGGTCGCCGCCAGATTGTCGCCGCCGCTCTCGATGAAACAGATCTCGGCGGTCGGGAACAGCGCCTGCATCTGGGCGACCGCCGCCAGGTTGATCGAAGCATCCTCGCGGATCGCGGTATGCGGGCAGCCGCCGGTCTCGACCCCCATGATCCGTTCCTCGGGCAGCGCGCCGGCGCGCACCAGGATGCGGCGATCCTCGTCGGTGTAGATGTCGTTGGTCACCACCACCAACTCGTTCTCGCCGCGCATGTGCTTGCACAAAGCCTCGACCAGCGCGGTCTTGCCGGATCCGACCGGCCCGCCGATCCCGACCCGCAGCGGCCCGGTTGCGACCATCTCCAACGCTTCGCTCATCTCGTCTGCCTCTCAGGACCGGAACAATCGGGTGTGCTGTGTCTCGTGGCGCATCGAGCACCAGTCGAGCATCGGGGTGGCCGCTCCCAGGTCGTCCGGATCGGCTGCTTCGGCAGTTGCCGCCACGCCCAGGATGACCGGCTCCAGCGCCGCCGTCACCCGCTGGCCGTCGGTCTGGCCGATCACCGACAACCGGATCGCCGCCGAGACCTGATTGGCGGCCACCGCGTGCAGGAACAGCAGCAGGGTCGGCCCCAGCCCAACGCCGCGCGCCGCCGAGGCGGCACCGACAGCCACGGGCAACGCTGGCTCAATTCCGACCTCAGCCAGATCCGCTACGATCGCGTCCAGCCGGTCGCTCGGCCACGCGGCCCGTACGGTGCGCAGATAGGCCGTTCCCTGCACCACCGTCTCCTGCGCCAGTTCGGCCGTGCCCTTCAGAGCGGCGGCCAGTTCCGCCGTCTCGATCACGCCCGGCCGATCGCCCGTCGCCACCGCCCGCCAAGTTCGGGCGACCAGCACCGCGTCCTGGCTCGGCGGCCCGGTCTCGACCACCGTGCGCAGCCACGCCTCCAGTCCGGCGCGGCCGACCACCCGGCCGTCCTCGACCGCCCACTCCAGTCCCGTCGAGTAGGCGAAGGCGCCGACCGGGAAGGACGGCGACAGCCACGCTGCCAACCTCAGCAGGGCCGCCGGATCAGTGGTGGTGGTCATGGCCGCCATCGAAGCCGTGGTGATGGTGATGGATCTTGCCGCCGTGCGCCGACTCATGGGCGTGATGCGGGCCGGCATGGCCGCCATAGGCCCCGCCCTCCGGCTGGAACGCCCGTGTCACCCGAGTCAGGGTGGCGCCCAGCCCCTCCAGCATGGCCTCGATCACGTGATCGGGTCGGATGCGCAGTACACCGTCCGCGATCTCGGTCGGCAGATGCCGGTTGCCCAGATGCCAGCCCAATCGGACCAACGCGTACGGGTCGGGCGCCCGGACCTCGACGAGCGGTTCCGGCTTGGCCTTGACCGCCAGCCAGCCGCCCTCCTCAAGCCGCAGACCGTCACCCTCGGCCATGGCAACGGCCTTCGGAAGGTCGAGCAGCACCTCGCGGCCGCTGTCGCAGTGCAGCACCATGCGTCGCCGGAACCGGGCGTCGTAGTCCAGGGTAGCCGCATCGATCGCCTCGGCCACCGGCCAACCACCGGCCGCGATATGTTCGATTGCTCGCCTCATCGCTCCCTCAGAACAGGAAATAGCGCTGCGCCATCGCCACCACCTTGGCCGGCTCGCAGGTCAGCAGGCGGCCGTCGGCGGTGACGGCGTAGGTCTCCGGATCGACGGTGATCTTGGGTGTCAGATCGTTCAGCCGCATCGAGCGCTTGCCGATGCCGCCGCGGGTGTCGCGCACCGCCACGGTTTCCTTGGCGAGCCCGTACTGGCCGCGCACGTCGCGCTCGATTGCCGCCTGACTGACAAAGCTGACCGACCCGGTCGACAGCGCCCGGCCGAACGAGCCGAACATCGGCCGCGAATGCACCGGTTGCGGGGTTGGGATCGAGGCGTTCGGGTCGCCCATCATTGCCGAAGCGATCAGACCGCCGACCAGCACCAAATCCGGCTTCACCCCGAAGAACGCCGGCGACCACAGCACCAGGTCAGCGCGCTTGCCAATCTCGATCGAGCCGACGTCGCGCGACACGCCCTGGGCGATCGCCGGGTTGATCGTGTACTTCGCGATGTAGCGGCGGGCCCGCAGGTTGTCGTTGTCGCCGGTCTCGCCGTCGAGCCGGCCGAACTGCTTCTTCATCTTGTCGGCGGTCTGCCAGGTTCGGATCACCACCTCGCCGACCCGACCCATGGCCTGGCTGTCCGACGCCATGATCGAGAACGCGCCCAGGTCGTGCAGGATGTCTTCGGCGGCGATGGTCTCCTTGCGGATCCGGCTCTCGGCGAACGCCACGTCCTCCGGGATGCGTGGGTCCAGGTGATGGCAGACCATCAGCATGTCCAAGTGCTCGTCCACCGTGTTCACGGTGAACGGCCGGGTCGGGTTGGTCGACGACGGTAGGACATTGGCCTCGCCGCAGACCTTGATGATGTCAGGTGCATGCCCGCCGCCCGCGCCCTCGGTGTGGAAGGCATGGATGGTGCGGCCCTTCAAGGCAGCGACCGAGTGCTCGACGAACCCCGACTCATTCAAGGTGTCGGTGTGGATCATCACCTGGACGTCCATCGCGTCGGCCACCGACAGGCAGCAGTCGATGGCAGCCGGCGTGGTGCCCCAATCCTCATGCAGCTTCAGCCCGCAGGCTCCGGCGGCAATCTGCTCCTCCAGACCACGCGGCAGAGCGGCGTTGCCCTTGCCGAAGAAACCCAGGTTGATCGGGATGCCGTCGGCAGCCTGCAGCATCCGCATCAGGTTCCACGGACCCGGCGTGCAGGTGGTGGCGTTGGTGCCGGTCGCAGGCCCGGTGCCCCCGCCCATCATGGTGGTGACGCCGGAGGCCAGCGCCTCGTCGACCTGCTGCGGGCAGATGAAATGGATGTGCACGTCGAGCCCGCCGGCGGTCAGGATCTTGCCCTCGCCGGCCAGAGCCTCGGTGCCCGGGCCGATCACGATGTCGACGCCGGGCTGGACGTCCGGATTGCCGGCCTTGCCGATACCGACGATGCGGCCGTCGCGCACCCCGATGTCGGCCTTGAACACGCCAGTATGGTCGAGAACCGTGGCGTTGGTGATCACCAGATCGACCGCACCGTCGGCCCGGCTCGCCTGGCTCTGTCCCATGCCGTCGCGGATCACCTTGCCGCCGCCGAACTTCACCTCCTCGCCATAGGTGGTGAAGTCCTTCTCGACCTCGATGAACAGTTCGGTGTCGGCCAAGCGCACCTTGTCGCCAACGGTCGGGCCGAACATCCCGGCATAGGCGCCGCGCGCCATCATGCGCGGCGGAATGTTGCCCTTGCCGGGAACCAGGGTCGGCAGCGCGCCCATGACCTGCTGGTTGAAGCCGTAGACCGTGCGGCCACCGAGATAGGGGACCAGGGTCACCTCACGGGTCTGGCCGGGCTCGAAGCGGACCGCCGTGCCGGCCGGGATATCCAGCCGCCGCCCGGTCGCCAATGCGCGGTCAAACGACAGGCCCGGATTGGTTTCAGCGAAGTGATAGTGGCTGCCGACCTGCACCGGCCGATCGCCGGTGTTGGCGACGGTGATGGTGACGCGGTCGGCGCCGGCGTTCAGTTCGATCTCGCCATCGGCGGGGATCAGTTCACCCGGAATCATCGCACCCTCCCTCAACGGATCGGTTCGTGAACGGTGACGAGCTTGGTGCCGTCCGGGAACGTCGCCTCGACCTGCACGTCGTGCAGCATCTCGGCGATACCCTCCATCACCTGATCGCGCGAGACCACTTGGGCCCCAGCCTCCATCAGGTCGGCGACCGAGCGTCCGTCGCGCGCGCCTTCGACCACCGTGTCGGTGATCAGCGCGATCGCTTCCGGGTAGTTCAGCTTCACGCCGCGCTCCAGGCGCCGGCGCGCCACGATCGCCGCCATGGCGATCAGCAGCTTGTCCTTCTCGCGCGGGGTGAGTTGCACCGCCCCCTCCTCATCCTGCTCACGAGGGGTAAGCGTGGCGCCCATCGAGCCCGGCGTCGAGCCTTTCTTGCAGTGCACAAATCGGCGTCAGATTGCCCAAATCGTGGGCATGCGCGGCGGCCTGCCGAGGTGAGCCGATCGCAGCGCCGTCCACACCGATCCGACCAGCAAACGCGCGCGCGCCGGATCGGCCGCCAGGACGCGGATCAGCAGCAGATCGGGATCGAGCGCCGTGGCTCCGGCGCGCAGATCGCCGTCGGCTTCCAGCAGGGGACGCAGCGGCTCAATCGCCTTTCCTGCCCCAGGCGCGGCGAACAGCAACGTGGACAACGACCGGGCGCCGCCGAAACCGGCGCCAGCGTCCAACGAGTCGAGCACCTCGCCGTCGAGCGCCAGATCGTCGGCCCACCGCAGGCGACCGTCTCGTCGGAACCGGATCCGGTCGCGCAGCGCGCCGCTGGCGAACACCTCGCCATGCGCCAATCGGCCGAAGACCAGGGTCTCGCCGAACAGCAGTCGTCCGGTCGCGGCAACATCCAGCGTCGTCGTCCGGTGGAGTCGGGAGCCGTCGAACAGGATCGTCCCGGCCGACAGCCACTCCAGGGTCGCGTCCTCGGCCACCGACAGGTCGATGACCATCGATGCCGTCGCTCCGTCGGAGCGGTAGATCTTCTCGGCAGCCTGGGTGGTGGCCAGCAGGCTCTCCCCGGCGCCGACCGACAGGTCGACCGCCAGCCGGTCACCGCCGACCACGCCACCTGCGACATTGCCGACCACGACCGTTCGCGGCTCGCCCAATTCGGGGTACGGCCGGAACAGACGCATCGGCGGGGTCTGGCGCAGACCGTCGATCCGCCCGTCGGCCACCCTGAAACGCAGCGCGCCGTCATAGCGCTCAAGACCAAGGCCGGAAGTAGCTGCTGCAACACTCACACGGCGTCCCTTCGAGTGTGTGACGTCGGGCCGAAGCGGACGCGAGAACCAGGATCGCACCGTCGCGCGGCAGTGCTGCCACGGTCAAGCGCACCGATCGCCTCACAGGGTGTTGTCTTTTCGAGAGCGCCCGGTGCCGGTAGGTATTGTTACTCCCCCAAGGAGGCTCATCATGCGCGCGTTCGCCATCTGTCTCGTCGCCGTCCTGCTGGTCGTCGCCCGACCGTCGGACGCCGAGAACCCGACGCCGTACTCCAGCACTGTCACGATCGATACCGGCAAGCCGTTCGAGCCGTTCGTCGACGCGTTCGCCAAGGCAATCACCGGCAACGGCTTCAACGTCGTCGGCATCGCCTGTGCCAACTGCGCCATCAAGGGCGTGTTCGGCGAGACCGTGCCGGGCAACCGGGTGTTCCTGTTCTTCAAGCCGGCCTATGCGCGACGCATGCTGGCCGCCTCGGTCGCCGCCGGCATTGAGGCGCCGATCCGGGTGTACGCCACCGAGGCACCGGACGGCACGGCGCGCGTCACCTACCGCCTGCCAAGTGCTGTGTTCGGCGCCTACGAGGTCCCGGACCTGACCGCCATGGGACGCGAGCTCGACGACCATGTCGCCCGCATCGTCGCCGACGCGACTGCGGGGTCCTGACCGCAGTGGCAGCCGACACCACCATCGATCTCGCTGGGCTGCCGGCGATCCAGCGCCCGGTGCTGCTGGGCACGGCGGGCATCGCCGCGTTCCTCTGCGCCTCTCTGTGGCTCGACTCGCCAATGATGGCCGGAGTTCTGGTCATCGGACTGGGTCTCGGCGTTGCGCTTTATCACGCCGGGTTCGGGTTTACCGCCGCCTACCGACGTGCGTTGCTTGAGAAGGATCTGTCCGGGATCATCGCCCAGGCAATAATGCTGATCGTGGCGTCCAGCCTGTTCGCGCCGCTGTTGTCGGCCGGTGAGATCTTCGGCCACGGCGTCGGCGGAGCCATTGCTCCGGTCGGTGTTGCCATGCTGATCGGAGCCTTCGTCTTCGGGATCGGCATGCAGCTTGGCGGAGCCTGTGCGTCCGGGACGCTGTTCACCGTCGGCGGCGGCAATCTGCGAATGGTCGTCACCTTGGTGTTCTTCTGCGCCGGTTCCTGGTGGGGGACCCTCGATCTGCCGTGGTGGCGTTCGTTACCGGCCCTGCCGCCGCTCGCCCTCGGTACGGTTGTCGGCTGGGGACCGGCGGTTCTGCTGCAGGCAGCGGTTCTCGGGCTGATCGTGTGGGTCCTTCATCGGCTCGGGGGACGGGCCCGGGCGCCGCTGTGGTGGAACGGCCGGTTCTCGCGGGACGCGGTGCTGCGCGGTCCCTGGCCGCTGCTGCTTGGCGGGCTGGCGCTCGCGGTGCTCAACACCGCCATGCTGGCGCTCACCGGCTCACCCTGGGGGGTGACATGGGGCTTCACGCTGTGGGGTGCGAAGACGGCGGTAGCACTGGGTTGGGATCCGTCCGGCAGCGCCTTCTGGTCGGAGGAATGGACCCGAATTGCCCTGGACCAATCGATCCTGTCATCGACCACCTCGGTCTCGGACATCGGCATCCTGATCGGCGCCGGAATCGCGGAGTACAATTTCTGGTCACCGGCCGACAAGGCGACCGGCAAGACGGAGCGGGTCGGCAAGCTGGTACAGTCAAACGTCGTACCGTTTGCCGAGAAGATGACCTTCCTTGAGGACAATCAGGCGGTTGTCTCTGGGATTACTTCTGTCGACGCCGACGGCCATACGCCAGGACATATGGCGTTCCATGTCGAGAGCGAAGGCAAGCGACTGATGATCACCGCCGACACGGCGAACCACTACGTCATGTCGTTGCAGCGGCCCGATTGGGAAGTCAGCTTCGACATGAACAAGAAGAAGGCAGCGGAGTCCCGCAAGGAGATCTTCGGCATGATCGCCGCCGACAAGATCCCTTTCACCGGCTACCACATGCCGTTCCCGAACGTCGGCTATGTCGAGCCGATGGGAAGCGGCTTCCGCTACGTGCCGGCCGGCTATCACCTCGATCTCGGCTGAACCTGGAACCTGTCGGGCGGCGGCTCGCATCGCCGCCCGACATCCGTCTCTTAAGCGCCCTCGACAATCCGCATATCGCGCTCCGCCCCGCCGTCAAGCGCATCGAGTGCTGCCTTGTAGGCGGCGCTGTCGTGCGTTGCGACTGCCTGGGCGACGCTGTCGAACTCGATCAGGACGGTCCGCTCGTTCAAGCCGGCTTCATAGGTCTTCGCCGGAGCGCCACGCGCCAGAAACCGTCCGCCACCAGCCTGGATGGCCGGACCTGCCAGCTTGGCATAGGCCGCCAGCTTGTCGGCGTCGTGAATGGCGCGGTACATCGAGATCCAATAGGCCTTGGCCATGGGGGTTCCTCCGGCAGGGTAAAGCCGACGGCGCGGATGGCCGCCGGGCGACTGCCGGGATCAAACCCGCAATCGCGCCGTCGCACAACCGGGGCTGACGCGCAGGAGGTCACATCTTCGGTGGACAGAAGATCAGTGGAGTGATGCCGACAGCCAGCGCCAGTGGGTCGCCTGGGTTAATCCGCCCGTTCGGCGTCCAGCAGAGTACGCTTCAGCGTGTCGATCCGCTTCTCGACCGTAGCGATCACCTTGGCGATCTGGTCGGTGGCCTCCTTGGTGTTCCCCGACAGCGTCTTGACCTCGCCGGCGACCACCGCGAAACCGCGCCCCGCATCACCGGCGCGGGCGGCCTCGATCGTGGCGTTCAGGGCCAACAGGTTGGTCTGGCCGGCAATCTGATCGATGCGCCGCGCCACATCGCGGATCAGGTTGAGGTCCGCCTCCAGATCCATGATGACCGACTGGGTGTTGCCGAGGGCCGTGCTGGATACGCTCATTTGGGTGCCGCCGATTGTTGGTGACGCAGTGTGCATCGCCATTCGTAAATCGTTCGTAAAGACCGGTCGAGATCCGTTCTGAAGCGTCGAAACTCAATCGACTCGTCGTTCGGCGATCATCGCGTCGATCTCACCACGGTCCCAGATTCCCCATGGACGGTCAGCGGTCGGAAAGGCATGGCGGAAGGCCAAGAACCGTTCGGCCGCGACGGAGTGCAACCGTTGGAGTTCACCGAGCGGATCCGGATGATCGTCGACTCTAAGGTCGAGCCAGCGGTACGGGCGCGCATCCTGGATCACCAGGCAAGCCGACTGCTTGCCACGCTTGTCGCCACCGGCCGCCTCGCCCGCCCGCATGGCCGCAATCAGCCGCTCGACCAACGGCAGTTCGGCGCCGGCACGGAAGGCCATGAAAGTGGCCTCCACCACGTCGGGTCCGGCCAGCATGTTGCCGGCGACCGATAGGTCCTGTTCAGAGCAGGAGCCGGCCCAGTCGACGCACCCTTCGCCGGTATATGCAGCAGTCCGGCCATCAAGTCCCATCAGGTGGATCTGTCGGGCCGAGCGGCCCAGGTCATCTTTCACCAGCTCGGTGATCGCCTCATCAACCGATTGGCCCGCGCGCAGGAGGGCAAGCCCGGCCGGGCCGTAGGTCGGATTGACCAATGCCTGGGTCGCAACCACGCCGGCATCGTTCGCGGTGTGAGGCACCAGGGCGCCGGCGGCAAAGAACCGGGTCGACAGCGCGAGACCGAACACTCCGGTCTCCGGCTCGCGCGCGATGATCGACCAGGTCATTCCGCCCCTCCTCAGTCGCCGCGCGGGTCCAAGGCGTCGCGCAGCCCATCGCCCAGCAGATTGAAGCCGAACACCACCAGGAAGATGCCCACACCCGGCCACACCGACATCCACGGCGCCTGGATCAAGAAGTTCTTAGCGATGCTGAGCATGCTGCCCCAGCTTGGCGACGGCGGCTGCTGGCCGAGGCCGAGGAATGATAGGCTGGCTTCGGCGATGATCGCGGTGGCGATCGTGAGGGTTGCCTGCACCAGCAACGGCGGAAAGATGTTCGGCAGGATGTAGCGCCACAGGATCCGGGGGTGTGCCAAACCGACAGCACGGGCGCCGTCCACGTACTCTTCAGACTTGACCACCATCGTCTGGCCTCGGGCCAGACGTACGAATATCGGTGCCGCCGACAGGCCGATGGCGATCATCGCGTTGGTCAGGCTCGGTCCCAGGAACGCCGCGAACGCAATCGCCAGGATCAGGAACGGGCAGGACAGCAGCGCCTCGTTGCACCGGGAAATCACGGTATCGGTCCAGCCGCCGAAATAGCCGGACAGCACGCCCAACGGCACACCGACCGACAACGCAAACGCTACCGAAATCACTCCAGCCAGCAACGACGTGCGGGTTCCCCATATCAGTCGCGAATAGACGTCCCGGCCGATCTCGTCCGTCCCCATCCAGTGGGCCAGCGACGGCGCCTTGCGGACCGCCAGCCAATCGGTCGCCAGTGGATCATGGGTCGCGAACAGCGGAGCGGCTGCCGCCAGCAGCACGAAGAACACGATCAGAAACCCGCCGACCAGGGCGCCGCGATGGCGCAGCAGCCGACGGCCGGCACGAGACCGAATCTGAAGTCCGAAAACCGTCGGAATGGTGGTGACGACATCAGCCATGCGTCACACCCGGATCCGGGGGTTGAGAACGAAATACGCCATGTCCGCCGCCAGATTGAGTCCGATGAAGGCCACCGAACTGCACAGCACCACCCCCTGCACCACCGCATAGTCACGGTTGAACACCGCGTCGACGATCTGCTTGCCGAAGCCCGGGATGGTGAAAACCTGTTCGGTCAGCACCGCGCCCGCCAACAGCTCGCCGAGTTGAAGGGTGCCGATGGTGACCACCGGGATCAACGCGTTGCGGAAGGCATGCCGCATGATCACCCCGCGCTCGCGCACCCCCTTGGCCCGGGCGGTGCGGACGTAGTCCGACTTCAGTACCTCCAGCATAGCGCTGCGGGTGTGACGCATCATGGTCGCCGCGATCGAGGTGCCGAGCACGAAGGCCGGCATGATCATGGTCTTGAGGTTCTGGGCCAGATCGTCGAACGGGCTTTCGTAGCCCGACGCCGGCAGCCAGCCCAGCTGCACCGACACCAGAAGGATCAGCAGAATGCCGAGCCAGAAATTCGGAATCGACAACCCGGACAGCGCCGTCACGTTGGCGAACCAGTCCAACGGCGTGCCGCGCTTCAGCGCCGACAGCACGCCCATGGGAACGCCGATCAGCAAAGCGATCGCGATCGCCATCAGCGCCAACTGGATGGTGACCGGTAGCTTCTGCGCCAGCAGTTCGGTGACCGGAATGTTGGTGCGCAGCGAGATCCCGAGGTCGCCCTGCAGCACCTTGCCGATCCAGTATCCGTACTGGATCCAGATCGGCTCGTTCAGATGGTATTTCTCGCGGATGTAGGCGATCGACTCAGGATCCCGCTCCTCGCCGGCCAGCGCCAACGCGGGGTCGCCCGGCAGCATCTGCTGCAGGGCAAACACGAACATCGATACCAGAACGACCGTCGGCACCACCGCCATCAGCCGTCGAAGGAAGTATGCGAGCACCGACCGCTCCCAAGGGGTTCGGGTCAGAAGGAGGCGGAGCGGCCCGAACCGGAGCCGCTCCGCCGGGAATCAAGAGGCCTTGCGCATTCCCTCAAGCCGGATCATGGCATCCGGATACGCGACGTAGCCCTTCAGATTGCTGCGCAGCGCCCAGATCCACTTCGGGTGCCACAGATAGATGATCGGCCGCGCCTGATCGAGCAGTTCCATCGCCGAAGCATAGAGGTTCTTGCGCTCTTCCAGGGAGTTGGTCTGGCGTGCGGCGTCCAGCAGCTTGTCGACTTCCGGGTTGCAATGCTTGGAGTCGTTGATGCCGCCCTTGCAGGTCATGAAGGTGTGGATGTTGCCATCGGGATCGACCCGCCCGGACCAGCCGACCTGGGTCGCCTGATAGTTGCCGGCGGACTGCTCCTTCAGCATGGTCGCGAACTCGGTCGCGCGCAGCTTGATATCGATGCCGGCTTCGGCTGCCATCGCCTGGATCACCTGCGCCGTGCGGGTGCCGTCCGGGCTATTCGGAAACTGCATCTCGAACTCGAACTTCTCCAGCCCGGCTTCCTTCAGCAACGCCTTGGCCTTGGCCACGTCGCGGCCCGGCATCGGCACCGACTTGGCGTAGAACTGACTCTGCGGCGACACGAACTGGTTGCCCGGCAGGTGCGCGCCGTCGAACACGACCTGATTCAGGGCATTGCGGTCGATCGACAGCTCCAACGCCTTGCGGACGCGCGGGTCCTGGCCAAGCGGTGTCTTCGAGCGTTCGCCGTTGCCCACGTTGATCGTGATGCCCTGATACCCCAGGCCCACCACGTCGACGATCGCAAGCTTGCTGTCGCCCTTGACGGTGGCGATGTCCGGCGGCGACAGGCGTTCCAGCATGTCGAGGTCACCGGCCTGCAAGTTGGCCAGACGCACCGTGGAATCCGGGATGGTGCGGTAGATCACCTGATCGAAGTGAAAGTTCTTGGCATTCCAGTGCTCGGCAAACTTCTCCAGCACGATCCGGTCCTGCTGCACCCGCTCGACGAACTTGAACGGGCCGGAACAGACCAGCTTCGCACCGAGGCCGGCGCCCATTTCCTCCGCCGCCTTCGGCGACACCATCATGCCGGCGCGGTCCGACAGGGTTGCCATCAGGGTGGCATCCGGCGCCGCCAGCTTGAAGCGCACGGTCAGCGGGTCGACGACCTCCACCGTCTCGATCGACTTGACCTCGCTCTTGCGGCGGGATTCCGGCAGGGTCTTGGAGCGCTCGATGTTGTACTTCACCGCTTCCGCGTCGAACGCAGTGCCATCGTGGAAGGTCGCGCCCTTGCGCAGCGTCATGGTCAGGGTCTTGCCGCCATCCGACCAGTCCCATTTAGTCGCCAGCTGCGGGACGAAATTCAGGTCCGTATCGATGTCCACCAGCTTGTCGCACAGCGCGGTGTAGACGATACGGCCGACAAAAGTGCGCGACTGATCGGGATCGAGCACATCCGGATCGTCGGCGAGGCCGATTTTTAGCGTTTCCGCCGATGCGGCCGTGCCGAGGAGCAGAATGCCGGCCGCAACGGCCAGCGACAGTTTCCTTGTCATGGTCTTTCTTCCACCTCCGTGTTGCGTCCCTGTAGTCGCGCCTTCAAGACCGGGCGTCACCGTCGACCGGCGGCATCCCCTCGATGACGTTGCTTATGTGCTCGGCCAGCGCCGCGGCGGCCGTCTCCGCATCGCCGGTGTCCAGGGCCTCGACGATCGACCAGTGCCGTCGTGCCGACTGCAGCATCGGCCGCGCCCGCGCCGGGTTGGCTAGCGCAGCGCGATGCACGTGCAGGAAGCAGCGGATCAGGATCGGCTCCAGCGACGGCAGGTCCGCAGCCTCGAAGATCGCCAGATGGAACGCCCGGTCGAATTCAGTCAACGCGAACAGGTCTTGACGTTCAGCGGCGTTCTCCATGTCGCCGATCAGGTTGGCCAGCCGAACCCGCAAGGACGGGTCGAACCGGGCCACCGCCCTCCGCACGCCGGTCGTCTCCAGCCGCAGGCGCACCGCTACCATCTCACAGGCTTCCGCCATCGAGGTGGTGGCAACCACCGTGCCGCGGTAGCCGTTGCGGACCACCAGTCCGGATTCCTGCAGCTGCATGAGGGCTTCTCGGACCGGTGCTTGGCTGGACCCGAACTCGGCAGCGAGTTGGGTCTCGACCAGTGGGGTTCCGGGCGCCAGGCGGCCGATGATGATCAGGCGTTGCAGCGCCTCCTGGATCACCTGCCGCTTGTTCGACTGCCGGAACGGGCTGATCTCGCCCGCCTCCAATGCCTCGGCCACCGACATGAAGCCTCACTTCGTTCCGCTGTGTTGAAATACTGATATCGATATTGAGACCCCGTCAAGAAGAGCAGCGAGGAGGGAACGCCCTCATTCCGAGGTGCGGAACCGTGTTCCGTATAGTTGATCGGTTGGCTAAGCCGTGGGATAGGTTTGGAAAGCCGAGGCGAGACAACGCCCGCACGAGGGAGGAACGATGTTCGATCGTCATTTCGGTGTCTGGCCGAAGGGGCTGCCGCGCAGCATCACCCCGCCGTCGACGACGTTGCCGGAGAACCTGTCGGTGACCGCCCGACGGTTCCCGGAAAAGGTGGCGATCCACTATTACGGTACCCCGATCACCTGGGCCGAGATGGATCGGGCGACCGACCGGTTGGCCGGATGGCTGCACGAGGTCGCGGGCATCAAGCGCGGCGATCGCGTCCTGCTGTTCATGCAGAACAGCCCGCAATTCATCATCGGATACTACGCGATCCTGCGCGCCAACGGGGTGGTCGTGCCGGTGAACACCATGAGCCGGTCCGCCGAGTTGACCCACATCGCGGAAGACACCGGAGCGACCGCCGCGATCGTTGGCCAGGAGATGCTGGCCGTCGTTGAGCCGCTGGCTAGCGGCCAGCCGCTGCGCCATGTGGTGGCCGCCGCGTACGCCGACTTTCTGCGGGTTCCGACGGACCTGACACTGCCCGACGGCGTGGCGACGCCGCGGCGGCCGGTAGCCGGCAACGGTCTGGTCACCTGGCAGGCGGTGATGGAGGCGGCCTACGCGCCACCGCCGCTTGAGATCGGACTCGATGACTGGTGCGTGCTGCCGTTCAGTTCGGGCACCACCGGCCGGCCCAAGGGCTGTCTGCACACCCATCGTTCGGTCGGCTTCACCATGTTCGCCAGCGTGCTGTGGAGCCCCAGCAACCACGAATCCATATCGCTGGTCAGCCTGCCGCTGTTCCACGTTACCGGCATGCAGAACTCCATGAACATGCAAGTGTTCCAGGGTTCCGAGATGATCATGATGACCCGCTGGAACCGGCGGACCGCTGCCGAACTGATCGCCCGGCACCAGGTCACCCACTGGCGCTGCATCACCACCATGGCGATCGACCTGCTGTCCGACCCCGATGCCGCGAGCTTCGATCTGTCGTCGCTGGTCGCGGTCAGCGGCGGCGGCGCCCAGATGCCAAAGGCGGTCGCCGACCGGCTGCACACCCTGACCGGCATCGAGTATCTGGAAGGCTACGGCCTGACCGAGACCATCGCCCCCACCCACATCAACCCGTTTCATCGCCCCAAGCGCCAGTGCGGCGGCATCCCGATCTTCGACACCGACGCCCGGGTGGTCGATCCGGATACCTTGCAGGAATTAGGAGTCGGCGTGGTCGGCGAGATCGTCGCCGCAGGGCCGCAGATCTTTGTCGGCTATTGGAACCGGCCCGAGGACACGGCAGCGGTGTTCTTCGAGCGCGACGGCAAGCGGTTCTTCCGCACCGGCGACCTCGGCTACTACGACGAGGAAGGCTACTTTTTCCTGGTCGATCGGCTGAAGCGGATGATCAACGCTTCCGGCTTCAAGGTCTGGCCAGCCGAGGTCGAGGCCATGATGTACGACCACCCCGACATCCAGGAAGTCTGCATCATCGCCACCCCTGACGTGCGCCGCGGGGAGACCGTCAAAGCGGTGATTGTCCTGCGTGCCGGGGCCGCGCTCGAGGTTGACGCACTCCAGGACTGGTGCCGGGAACGCATGGCGGCTTACAAGGTGCCCGCCGTCATCGCGTTTGCCGAGGGTCTGCCGAAATCGCCGACCGGCAAGGTTCTGTGGCGGGTGCTGCAGGAGCAGGAGCATTCGGCTCCCGCCGCTTCCACCAGACAGGTTTCCTGAATGCCCAGGCGTCCAACCAATCCCCGGCTGACCAACATCGAAGACTGGCGTGCCGGCGCCGATGCCGACCCGGGCTTCGTGACTGCGTTGGCCCGGGGCCTGGAGATCCTGCGGGCTTTCGGCCGCGACGACCGCTATCTCGGCAACGGCGAATTGGCGAAGCGCACCGGGATCCCGAAATCGACCGTGTCGCGGCTGACCCAGACGCTGACCTCGCTCGGCTACCTGCGCTATGTCGACCAGCTTGAACGCTACCAGCTGGGCCCCGGCGTCCTGGCGCTCGGCTACCGCTACCTGGCCGGCAACGGTGTCCGCGACCTCGCCCACCCGCACATGCAGGCACTGGCCGACTCTACCGACTGCTCGGTCGCGCTCGGCACCGGCGACCGTTCGGAGATGGTCTACACCGACGTCTGCCAGGGCAAGGGCCCGCTGATCCTGCGCCTCGACGTCGGCGCCCGGATTCCGATGCCGGTGACATCCATGGGACGAGCCTACATCGCCGGCCTGCCCGAGGCCGACCGCGATTCACTGCTCGCCCGCTTGAAGGTCCACTACGGCGACGCCTGGCCGGCGCTGCGCGACGGCATCGACCAGTCGCTGCGGTTCTACGCCGACCACGGGTACTGCGTGTCGGAAGGGGACTGGAACCGCGATGTCGCATCGGCCGGCGTGCCGCTGGTGTTGGAAGGCGGTGCCCACGTCCTGGCCTTCAACTGCGGTGGGTCGTCCCTTCGCCTAACCCGCCGAGTGCTGGAGCGCTCGATCGGTCCCCGTCTGCAGGAGCTTGTCAGGCTGGTCGAGCGCGACCTGACCGGCGGAGGAGCGCCGACCCTGGACTATGGCGCCTGAGATGTTAGCTATTAATTCCGCATATCGGAACATCGTTCCAATATAGTTGAACACACAGCCCACCCGATCTAAGACTTTTGAAAATCGGTTCACGGGAGGAACCATGAGCGACGCCGTCCGATACAGCCGCGAAGGTGCCATAGGCCTGATCCAGGTGGTCAACCCGCCGGTCAACGCCTTGAGCCAAGCGGTCCGCGCCGGCCTCAGCGCCGCCTTCCAGCAGGGTGCCAATGATCCCGAAGCCAAGGTCCTCGTGATCTACGGCGACGGCCGCACCTTCATCGCCGGCGCCGATATCCGCGAGTTCGGCAAGCCACCCCAGCCGCCGGCCCTCGGCACGGTCATCGGCGAGATCGAGACATGCAGCAAGCCGACGGTCGCCGCGATCCACGGCACCGCCCTCGGCGGTGGACTGGAGGTGGCACTCGGCTGCTTGTTCCGCGTCGCCATCCCTGGTGCCAAGGTCGGCCTGCCGGAGGTCAAGCTCGGGATCATCCCTGGTGCCGGCGGGACCCAGCGGCTGCCCCGGGTCGCCGGCGTCACGGCAGCCCTCGAGATGATCACCAGCGGCCGGCATGTCCCGGTCGAAGAAGCCGCCGATCTCGGTATCGTCGACGCGATCATCGACACCAAGGACGTCAAGGCCGCCGGCATTGCCTTCGCGCAGCGAGTGATCGCCGAAGGTCTCACGGCACTGCCGGTACGCGACCGTGACGGCAAGCTCGCCGAAGCCCGGGCCGACCGCTCCGTGTTCGCCGACGCTCGCAAGAAGCTGGAGAAGTCGGCACGCGGTCTGTTCTCGCCGTTCCGCTGCGTCGACGCGGTCGAGGCGGCGGTCGACCTGCCGATCGACGATGGCCTGAAGCGCGAGCGCGAGTTGTTCCAACAGTGCATGGAATCGCCGCAACGCGCCGCCCAGATCCACGTGTTCTTCGGCGAGCGTGAGGTCGCCAAGGTGCCGGGCATGTCGAAGGACATCACCGCCCGGCCCGTGAACAAGGCCGCCGTGATTGGCGCCGGCACCATGGGCGGAGGCATCGCCATGTGCTTCGCCAACGCCGGCATCCCCGTCACCGTGGTGGAGACCGCCCAGGACGCGCTGGACCGCGGCCTGAACCGGGTGCGCTCCAACTACGACATCAGCGCCAAGCGTGGCCGGATGACCCCCGACGACGTCGAGGCTCGCATGGCGCTGATCACGCCGAGCCTCGATCTCGCCGACCTCCACGACGCCGACCTGATCATCGAGGCGGTGTTCGAAAGCCTCGACGTGAAGAAGGAGGTGTTCGCCAAGCTCGACAAGATCGCCAAGCCGGGCGCGGTGCTGGCCACCAACACCTCCTACTTGGACGTCGACGCTATCGCCGCGATGACCTCGCGGCCGGCCGACGTGCTGGGCATGCACTTCTTCAGCCCGGCCAACGTGATGCGCCTGCTGGAAGTGGTCCGCGGTGCCAAGACCGACGACGACGCACTGCGCACCGCCCTCGAAGTCGGCCGGAAGTTCGGCAAGGTCGCCGTGGTCTCAGGCGTATGCGACGGTTTCATCGGCAACCGCATGCTGCGGACCTACAAGACCCAGATGGACTATCTGCTGGAAGATGGCGCCCTGCCCCAGGAGATCGATGCCGCCATCACCGGCTTCGGCTTCCCGATGGGACTGTACGCCATGGGTGACCTTGCCGGGCTCGACATCGGCTACATGACCCGGCGGCGCGAGGACGCGACTCGCCCGGCCGACGCCCGGTACGTGGCGATCGCCGACCGGCTGTACGAGAAGGGTCGGCTGGGCCAGAAGACCGGCGCCGGTTGGTATCGCTACGAAGACGGCCGCACCCCGATCCCAGATCCCGAAGTCGATGCGATCATCCTGGAAGAGTCGCAGAAGAAGGGTATTAACCGCCGCCCCTTCACGGTAGACGAGATCCAGACCAGGGCGCTGTGCGCGCTGGTCAACGAGGGGGCCAAGGTGCTCGGCGAGGGCATCGCGTTGCGTCCGGTCGACATCGATATGGTCTGGCTATTCGGCTACGGCTTCCCCTCCTGGGAGGGCGGCCCGATGTTCTGGGCCGACCGTCGCGGACTGGCCAAGGTGCTCGCCGATATCCGGGGCTTCGCCGACCACGACCCGAAGAGTTGGGTTCCAGCACCGCTGTTGGTCGAACTCGCCGAGGCCGGAAAGACCTTCAAGGAATGGAGCGACGCCCGCTGACGATCACGCCGACGCTCAGGGAGGACCGCATGGACCTGAACTACACGCCCGAGGAACAGGCCTTCCGCGAGGAGGTGCGGCAGTTCCTGAAGGACGAGTTGCCCTCCGACATCTCCGCCAAGGTGAAGGGCGGCCAACGGCTGACCCGCGACGACCACATCCGCTGGCAGTCGGCGCTGACCAAGCGCGGCTGGCTCGGGGTCAATTGGCCGACCGAGCATGGTGGAACTGGCTGGGCGCCGGTCCAGCGCCACATCTTCGAAGAGGAGTGTGCCGCCGCCGGCGCACCACGGATCGTGGCGTTCGGCGTCAACATGGTGGCCCCGGTCATCATGAAGTTCGGCTCGCCTGAGCAGAAGGCCCACTACCTGCCGCGCATTCTCGACCTGACCGACTGGTGGTGCCAGGGCTATTCCGAGCCGGGTGCCGGCTCCGACCTCGCCTCGCTCAAGACCCGCGCGACGCGCGACGGCGACCACTACGTGGTCAACGGCCAGAAGACCTGGACCACCCTGGGCCAACACGCCAACTGGATCTTCTGCCTGGTCCGTACCGACCCGAAGGCCGCCAAGCCGCAGGAGGGCATCTCGTTCCTGCTGATCGACATGCCGACCCCCGGCATTACCGTGCGCCCGATCATCCTGCTCGACGGCGAGCACGAGGTGAACGAGGTGTTCTTCGACGACGTCCGGGTGCCGGTCGGCAACCGGATCGGCGAGGAGAACCTTGGCTGGACCTACGCCAAGTACCTGCTGACCCATGAGCGCACCAACATCGCCGGGGTAGGCTTGTCCAAGGAGGCGTTGCGCCACCTGAAGTCGATCGCCCGTGACCAGCGCAAGGGCGGCCGGCCCCTGATCGAGGACCCGATCTTCCGCTCCCGCATCGCCCAGGTCGAAATCGACCTGATGGCCCTGGAGATGACCAACCTGCGGGTGCTGGCGGACGTGCAGGCCGGCGGCGCGCCGGGGGCCGAAAGCTCGATCCTGAAGATCAAGGGCACCGAGATCCGCCAGGCGATCACGGCCCTGACCCGCAAGGCGCTGGGCCCCTACGCCCTGCCGTTCCAGTCGGAAGCGCTGGACGGCGGGTTCAACGGCGAGCCGATCGGCCCCGACTATGCCGCCCCGGTGACCGCGCAGTACTTCAACATGCGCAAGCTGTCGATCTTCGGCGGCTCCAACGAGATCCAGAAGAACATCATCGCCAAGGCCAGCCTCGGCCTCTGAAGGAGAGACTCATGGATTTCGCGCTGTCCGAGGAACAGCGGCTGCTGAAGGAGACCGTGGACCGGCTGGTTCGGGACCGCTACGGCTTCGAGGTGCGGCAGGCGGCAGCGGACTCCGACATCGGGTTTAGCCGCGCGATGTGGGCCACCTTCGCCGAACTCGGCCTGCTGGCGGTGCCGTTCCCGGAGGCTGTCGGCGGGCTCGGCGGCGGCGGGATCGACCTCATGGTCGTCGCCGAGGCGTTTGGGCGCGCCCTGGCGGTCGAGCCGTATCTGGCAACCGTGGTGTTGGGCGGTGCCCTGGTCGAGCATGCCGGCTCCGACGCCCAGAAGGATGATATCCTTGGCAAGGTGGTCGCCGGCGAGACTCTGTTGGCCTTCGCTCACGGGGAGCCGGATGGTCGCTACGACCTAGCCCATGTCGCCACGACGGCTGTGAAGACACCCACCGGCTGGACTCTGGCCGGGCGCAAGTCGGTGGTGATCAACGGCGACACCGCCGACACCCTGATCGTCTCGGCCCGCGTCTCCGGCGCGATCGACGCGCCTGACGGCATCGGTCTGTTCCTGGTGCCATCGGACGCCAAGGGCCTGACCGTGCGCGGCAACCCGACGATCGACGGCGGCCGTTCGGCGGAGATCGTGCTGGACGGCGTCACGATCGGGGAGGATGCCACACTGGGCGAGCCGGACGCCGCCTACCCCGCCATCGAAGCGGCAGTGGCGCGCGGCATCGTGGCGCTGTCGGCCGAAGCGGTCGGCGCCATGGAAGTCGTCTGCGACGCCACTCTCGACTACCTGAAAACCCGCAAGCAGTTCGGCCGCACCATCGGCTCGTTCCAGGCCCTGCAGCACCGTATGGTCGATATGCGTACGGCGTTGGAACAGGCCCGCTCCATGGCGATCCTGGCCGCCGCCAAGCTTGGCGCCGATCGGGTCGAACGCGAACGCACCATGAGTGCCGCCAAGGTCACGATCGGCCAGTCAGCACGGCTGATCGCCGAGGAAGCGATCCAACTGCACGGCGGCATCGCCATGACCTGGGAATTCGCTCCGGCGCACTACGCCAAGCGGTTGGTGATGATCGACCACCTGCTCGGCGACACCGACCATCACACCGACCGGTTTATCGCTTTGACAGACGGTCAAGCAGCGCCGGCCGGCACGTTCTGATCCTCCCCGTTGCAATACCATCTACCGCACCGAGCGAGCGACGTGTGGGAACCGGGCGCTTGCAACTCCGTTGCTGGACGGATCCCGCCGCGGCTCTGCAGACCGCTTTGGTCAAACGCAGAAGCGGCGACTGGAGAGCGGCGCAAACCCGGGCGGGGAGCTTAAGGAGCAGAAAATGCAAGACCTCATTCGGATCAACAGCCACTTCGCTGTTGCGGCGCTTCCACTGGACCGGACCGATATCCAACAGGCCGCTCAGAACGGATTCGGGTCGATCGTGAATCTTCGTACGACGGCGGAGAAGCAGGAACTTGCTCCCGACGCGGAGGGTCGCATCGCCAAGAATCAAGGCCTCGCCTATCTCCATCATCCGGTCTCTGGTGACGATCTGTCGGAGGACGCTGTCGAGCGATTCCGGCAGAAGATCAATTCTCTGCCTGGACCGATCCTGGTGCATTGCGCGACCGGCAGACGTTCGGGCGCGCTGGTGATGATGCATCTTGCCATTGAACAGGGATTGTCCGGCGAGCAAGCCGTCGAAAAGGCGGCTTACCTGGGATTCGAGTGCGATACCCCAGAACTCGAAGCCTTCGTGAAACACTATGTGAACGGCCACACATCAGCCGCCGCAGCCTGAGCCGGCCGGACGTCTGCTCACGTTCAGGCGATGGCAGAGTTCCAACGGTATGTGACGGCCGGGGCGTTCGGATCGATGGTCCGCGCCGCCTCGTGGAGCCGCGTCGCATCCATTCCGTACCGTTCGAAACCCGCAGGCAGGTCGATCGCCCACACCGCAATCCACTCGCCGTCGAGTTCCCAGGCCAGACGGACCGTTGGGCGAACCCCGCACAGCCGTTCCACAGCGTCGAGGTGGGCCTCGACATGCGGCCGCACTGCCTCGGCCGCACGCTCGGCATCGGCAACGGCCTTCGGGTCGCCCGGTCCCAGGGTCCCGCCACAGGTCGGCTCGGAATAGCTGAGACGCATAACGCGCTCCTGTATCGCACCGGTCAGCGTCTCGGCCGGAGAGGGCTTGAACCAACTCCCCTCGCCTATGCGTCCGCCAACCGCTCCACGCAGTACCATGCACCACGGTCGAACAGGCCATCCAGTGCCGAGATGACCGCCTCCACGAAGACCGGGCTCGTCGGCAGGTCGTCGCCGAATACCTCGCGCACTGACAACAGGGCTGGAGCCAAGCGGCCGGCGACCGGGCCGGCGTTCTCGGCGAGCGCGCGCAGGCGGTCGGCCAGCGGGTCACGAACGTCGATCGGCCGGCCGGTCTCGTCGACCCCCCGCACATAACGCATCCACCCCGCCACCCCGAGCGCCAGCCGGTCGATCGGCAGGCCGGCGTCGAGGCGCTGGCGAATGGTGCCGAGCAAGCGCTGCGGCAGTTTCTGGGTGCCGTCCATGGCGATTTGCCAGGTGCGGTGCTGCAGCGCCGGATTGGCGAATCGGACCAGCAGGGCCGCCTTGTAGCCCGTCAGGTCGGCACCGGCCGGCATCCGCAGCATCGGCGTCACCTCGTCGTCCATCAGCGCGGCTATGAAACGGGCGAACACCGGATCGGCCACGGTCTCGGCCACAGTCTGGTAGCCGGCGAGGTAGCCGAGATAGGCGATGCAGGAGTGGCTGGCGTTCAGCAGGCGCAGCTTCATCGCCTCGTACGGTCGGACGTCGGAGACAGGCTCGGCACCCTCGTCTTCCCAGGCCGGCCGGCCGGTCGAGAACCGGTCCTCGAACACCCACTGGGTGAACGGCTCGGTCACTACCGGTGACGCATCCTCGACACCGAGCACAGCATTGACCCGTGCCCGATCCTCGTCGGCGGTCGACGGCACGATCCGGTCGACCATGCTGCTCGGGCAGGACACATGGTCTTCGATCCAGTGATCGAGGCCGGGTTCCAGCAGCTTGGCGTAGGTCTTCAGGATGCCGGCCGTTACCTCGCCGTTGTTCGGCAGGTTGTCGCAGGACGCCACCGTGAACGGCGGCACACCAGCCGCGCGGCGGCGACGCAGGGACTCCACCAGGAAACCCGGCAGGGTTATCGGCTGGGTCGGATTCGTCAGATCGTGGCGAACCTCAGGGCGCCGATCATCCAGTTCGCCGGTCGCCGGATTGTGGCAATACCCCTTCTCGGTGACCGTCATGGTCACGATCCGCACCGTCGGATCCGACAGTCGGTCCAGAACCGCCCGCGGATCTTCCGGCGCCACCAGCGTCTGCGTCAGCGCGCCGATCACCCGCAACCGTTCGCCGCCCTCGTCGCGCACCGCCATGGTGTACAGGCCGTTTTGCGGGGCCAGGGCGTTGCGCATGTCGGGGTTGCGCAGCGACACGCCACACACGCCCCAGGGCCCAAACGACCGATTCAGCGCATCGTCGGTATAAACCGCCTGATGGGCGCGGTGAAACGCCCCCAGCCCAATGTGAACGATACCGACGTCCAGTTTACGTCTGTCATAGCGCGGAGTTGCAACGGTCTCGGGCAATGCGGCGAGCGTCTCGGAACCAAGGCGACGGGTCATGGCTTGTAGGCCTGCTTCGCTAACCGGTAGGCAAGGTCGACGACAACCCCGCAGGCTTCATCTTTATCGATCCGATGTTCGACGACCAGCCGCCACCCAGAGAGCACCCTCAGCCACGCGGCAGGCGCGCTTCCACCAGGCTCGCCCAGAACGAAGCCCCGATCGGCAGGGCCGCGTCGTTGAAGTCATATTTCGGATGGTGCAGGCCGTAGTCCTTGCCCGGCTCGCCGCCGCCCAGCCACAGGAACGCTCCCGGCCGCTCAGCCAGCATCATCGAGAAATCCTCGCTGCCCATGCCGCGCTCGCCGTTGCGCGTGACCTTGTCCGCGCCGATCAAGTTTTCCGCGACATCGGCGGCGAACGCCGACTCCGCCTCGCCGCTGATCGTCGCCGCCACGCCACGCAGGTATTCCAGTTCGACCGTCGCGCCGTACATCCGGCCGACGCCGTCGCACAACTCACCGAGGCGCTTCTCCACCAGATCCTGCACATCCGCGTCATAGGCGCGGATCGAAATGATCAACTCGGCGGTCGCCGCAATCACATTGTTGGCGGTACCGGCATGGAACTGGGTGATGCTCATCACCAGCGGCTTCAGCGGGTCGACGTTGCGGCTGACGATGGTCTGCACACCCTGGTAGAGCTGAACGCCGACCGCAATCGGATCCACGCTGTCGTGAGGACGCGCAGCATGCGAGCCCTTGCCACGAACCCGCAGGGTTGCCCGGTCCGCCGAGGCCAACGACGCGCCGGCCCGGAACGCCATGGTGCCGAGCGGCAGGTGCGGGGCATTGTGGATCGCCCAGACCGTGTCGCACGGGAAACGGTCGAACAAGCCCTCCGACACCATCTTCCTCGCACCGCCGCGGCCCTCCTCGGCCGGCTGGAAGATGAAGTGCACCGTGCCGTCGAAGTTTCGGGTCTCGGCCAGATAGCGCGCCGCGCCCAACAACATGGTGGTGTGGCCGTCGTGGCCGCAGCCGTGCATGCGATTGTCGATCTGCGAACGGTAAGGAACCTCGCCCTCCTCCTGCATCGGCAAGGCGTCCATGTCGGCGCGAATCCCGATCGTGCCGGTTCCTGACCCGTTGCCGCGCAGCACGCCGATGACCCCGGTCTCGGCGATCCCGCGGTGCACCTCAATGCCCCAGGACTCCAGCTTCTCGGCAACGATCGCCGAGGTCCGCTGCTCCTCGAACCCGATCTCCGGGTGGGCGTGGATGTCACGGCGCCACTCGGTCATCTCGTCGTGGAAATCGGCAATCCGGTTGTGAATAGGCATGGTTGTCTCCGGCTGGGTCTGCGATCGCGGGGAGCCGGGCGTGTCTTGGGCGGATGCCACCGACGAACGCACCGGACCGGGGATTGGATCAACGATCCTAGAGCGCCTTACCGTACGAAAACCAGAGACTTCGATGGACTAAGGCCGCCATGCGACAGCGTCGAATTGAAGTTGTCGCTCCAGCGCGGCCAGGAACGCCGAGGCAACCGGCGACAGCGACCGGCGACGCGGTTGAATCGCCATCAGGTCGAGGGTCAGCGGCGGTCCGGCAAGCGGACGGACGCACAGGCTGGCGTCGCGGATCTCCGGCAACACCATGATGGCCGGGATCAACGCCACGTAGTCGCTGTTCGCCACGAAGTCGAAGGCGCCGAACATCGAATCCAACTCCAGCACATCGTCGATCTCGGCCCCCTGCAGGGCGAGATGTGCCAGAACCCGGCGGGTGCGCAGATTGTCCTTCGGCGGCATCACCAGCCGCAACGGCCGCACCGTGCGGAGGTCGATCGGGATCATGTGATCTTGGGTCCGATCGACCCGGCTCACGAACATCTCCGGTACGCTCGGCAACGCGCGACCATCCAAGGGACCGACCGGGTCGATCGTCGGGACGACAGCGGCATCCAGTGCCGAAGCCGACACCCGCTCGATCAACTGATCGCTGACGGCTTCGGCTATCCGGATCGAGGCGTTCGGGTGGACCTGCATGAACCCGCGCAATGTTGGCCCAAGCACGCATCGGGTCAGCGCCGACATCAGCCCGATTGCTGCCTCCCCGTCCAAGCCACGGCCGAACCCGCGCATCTCCTCCTCGGCCTCGGAGGCTCCACGAAGGACATGCACACAACGACTATACAACCGGTCACCGGCCGGTGTCGGCCGCGCGCCACCCGGCTCGCGCTCGATCAACCGCACGCCGAAACGGTCCTCCAGCTTCTGGATGTGCTGTGAAACCCCGGACTGAGTAGCGTTCTCGCGCCGTGCGGCGCCGGTGAACGACCCTTCCTCAACCACGGCAACCAGCATGCGCATGGCAATCAGGCTCAACGTCATATCTCAATCAATAAAGATAATAGCGTTGAGTAAAAGTGATAATTTTACGTAACGGGCTGTCAAGCGCTTGATTGAGCGACCAATCGACGAACCAGAGGCTTTGGAACATGACGCTAATGGCAGACATGGGCGCCAAACTGGCCATCACCCGGCGGCACCCGCTGATCGGCACGGAAGTCCGCGGCATCGATCTGACCAAGCCGCTCGACCGGGACGGTCTGGATCGGCTGAATTCCATCTGGATGGAGCATCCGATGTTGGTGTTCCCGAACCAGAAAATCACCGACGAACAGCAGATCGTCTTCGCCCGCAACTTCGGCGAGTTGGAGGTTCATCCCTCGGTTGCCCATCGTTCGTCCAAGAATCCGGAAGTCTACCGCGTCTCCAATGTCGACGAGCAGGGCAACATCCTGCCGAGCGAGAGTAAGGAATGGCAGTACCTGGAGCTGACTTGGTTGTGGCACACCGACAGCTCGTTCCGGGAGATCCCATCAATGGGCTCCATCCTGCACGGTATCGAAGTACCGAAGGACGGCGGGGACACCCTGTTCGCCAACATGTACGCGGCCTATGAGGCCCTCTCCGACGGTACGAAGGCCGAGATTGAGGGCCTCACCGTCCGGCACAGCCACGACGCCGTGATCGCCCGCTCAGCCAAGCTCAGCGCCCGCCAGGACAAAGGCACCTACACCGAACTGCCGCCGGTCGAGCAGCCGCTGGTGCGTCGGCATCCGGTGACCGGCCGCCGCTCGCTGTTCCTTAGCCCGCACACCATGGACGGGATCGTCGGAATGCCCAACGACAAGGGGTTTGCACTGCTCGACGATTTGACCAAGCACGCCACGCACGAACGCTTCGTCTACCGCCACAGCTGGCACCAGGACGATGTCATTATGTGGGACAACCGCTGCACCATGCATGCGGTGATGCCATACGATTCAGCGAACCAGCGACGCATCATGCATCGCACCACCATCGTCGGCGACGAGCGCCCGTCGCTCTGAATTCGATTGGTCCGGAGCCTCTGCCATGCGGAACGGCAGATTGCCGCAACGCAAGACAGAGGCGTCGATCCAAGGCATAAGAGCCCGGCTGGAAGGAGCATGGCATTTCTCCGCGGGACGGGACCATGAACATCGATGCCTTGAAGACGAACGCCCACCGGGTTCTCCAGGACGCCACGATCCCGGAACTGCCGAACCACTACCGCGGCAAGGTGCGCGACAACTACGATCTGCCGGACGGACGACGCATCATCATCGCCAGCGACCGGCTGAGTGCGTTCGACATCAGTCTGGCTTCAATCCCGTTCAAGGGCGAAGTGCTCACCCGTACCGCTCGGTTCTGGTTCGAGGCAACCCACGACATCTGTCCGAACCACGTCCTGGAATACCCCGACCCGAACGTGGTCATCGGCCAGCGCCTGGAGATCCTGCCGGTCGAGATGGTGGTGCGCGACTACCTAGCCGGCACCACCGGCACCTCGATCCTGACGATGTACAAGGCCGGCCGGCGGGACATGTATGGCGTCCGCCTGCCCGACGATCTCCGCGACAACGCCAAGCTGCCGCAGACCATAATCACCCCGACCAGCAAGGCGGCACTCGGCTCCCATGACGAACCGCTGACGCCCGACGACATTGTCGGCAAGGGCCTGCTGACCGCTGAGCAGTGGCGAACGGTATCCGACTACGCGCTGGCGTTGTTCGCCCGCGGACGGGAGATGGCGCGCGAGCGCGGGCTGATCCTGGTCGACACCAAGTACGAGTTCGGCACCGACGCCGACGGCCGCATCGTGCTGGCCGACGAGATCCACACGCCCGACAGCAGCCGGTACTGGTTCCTCGACAGCTATCAGGACCGGGTCGATCGCGGCGAGAAGCCCGAAAGCTTCGATAAGGACTTCATGCGCAACTGGGTGGTGGCGCGCTGCAACCCTTACAAGGACGCCATCCCGCCGATCCCGGACGAAGTCGTACTGCAGACCGCCGAAGTCTACATCCGAGCGTTCGAGACCATCACCGGGCAGCCCTTCGAGATCCCGGCGATGACCGGCAGCGTGCTTGACCGGATCCGACGGAACCTGGCCCGACACTTCTGAGTTGCTTCTCTTTTCGACATCATCCCGGCCGCTCGCGCCGGGATGATGTCGCAGGTCGGTGCTTGCGCTACCCCGCCGTTGCTTCAGCCGCCCGTCGCGCCCGCCAGGCCGAAACCAGCGGCCAGACCGCTGACAGCAGGGTCAGGGTCAGGAACGCCACGACGATCGGACGGTCCAGGAACCGCAGCCACTCGTGGTCGAAGATGATCAGCGACTGCTTCAGGCTGTTCTCGACCAGTTCGCCCAGGATCAGCCCCATGATGATCGGCGCAGCCGCAAAGCCGTAGCGCTTCAGCACGAAGCCGAGCAGGCCGGCGCCCACCATGATCCAGACGTCGAGCACCGACTGCTCCAGCGCGTAGGCGCCGATGCAGGCCAGCACGAACACCGACGGCCACAGGAAGCGGATCGGGATCAGGGTGACCCGCGCGAACAGCTTGGCGCCGAGCAGGCCGAACACACCGAACACGACGTTGGCCAGCAGCATGGCCATGAAGATCGCGTACAGCAGGGTCGGCGTCTCGGTGAACAGATGCGGCCCCGGACGCAGGCCATGAACCAGCAACGCGCCCAGGATGATCGCCGTGGTCGCGCTGCCGGGAATGCCGAGCGCCAGAGTCGGCACCATGGCTGCACCGGTAGCGGCGTTGTTCGCAGCCTCCGGTCCGGCAACACCGCGGATGTCGCCCTTGCCGAACAGCGACTTGTCCTTGGCCCAGCGCTTAGCCTCGTTGTAGCCGATCATCGCGGCAACGGTTCCGCCCTCGGCCGGCAGCAGCCCGATGAAGGTGCCGATCCCGCACGAGCGGCCGATCGTCGGCAGGCATTTCTTGAAATCCGCCCAGGACGGCAGCCGAACAGCGTCGAGCGCCGCGCGGATCTGCGGCTGGTCCAGCTTACCCGCCTGGATCAGGAACTCGCAGCCGGCGAACAGCCCGATCATGACCGGGATGAAATGGATGCCTTCCGACAGTTCCCAGAATCCGAAGGTGAAGCGGTCGACGCCGGTGGTGAAGTCCATGCCGATGGTGGCGATCAGCACGCCGAACGCACCGCCGATCAGGTTCTTGACCGCCGACTCGCCGCTGATCGTCGCCAGCATCGACAGCCCGAACAGCGACAGCGCAAAGTACTCCGGCGGGCCGAAGTCATAGGCCACACGGGCGAGCAGCGGCGCGGCGATGATCAGCACGATCACGCTCACGATGCCGCCGATCACGCTGGAGACCGCCGCCATACCCAACGCCAGTCCGGCCCGACCTTGCTGGGCCAGCGGATAGCCGTCGAAGGCGGTTGCCGCCGCCGGTGGTGCGCCCGGCGCGTTGACCAGGATCGCCGTGATCGACCCGCCATAGGTTCCGGCACAGTAAAGCGCGCTCAGCAGCGCGATGGCCGGGATCGGCTCCATGGTCAGGGTGAACGGCAGCAGCAGGGCCGTCGCCATGGTCGAACTCAAGCCCGGCATGGCACCGACCACGACACCGCCGAGGGTTCCGATCAGCACGATGCCGAGCAGGTACGGGTCGAGGAAGGCCGCACCGGCGGCCAGAAACGCATCCATCGTCGCTACCGATCCGAGTTAGTTGATGCCGAGCAGTCCGGGGTCGAAATGGACACCCAGACCCAGCACGAAGATCACGTAGACGGCAGCCGGGAACAGCAGCGCGAATGGGATCACGATCCGCCAGCGGCGCTCGCCCCATAGTGCCGGCATGGCCAGGCTGTACAGCACCATCGCCGCGATGAAGCCCAGCGTGTCGAAGGCGATGACAAAGGCGATCATCATCGCCCCGGTGGCCACCGCGATCAGTTTGACCGGGCGCTTTCGGGCCGAGTCCCGGCGGAACGAGGTCACGGCGAGCACGGAGGCGAACACCGCGATCACCCCCAGCACCAGGCGCGGAAAGGTCGCCGGCTGGACGTTCTGCGCCACCGCCGATGGCGCTTCCGCGAAGCCGAGCGTGACAACGTATGTCCCGGCGCAGAACGCCAGGATTGCCATCGCCACGACGAAGTCGCGGGGGATGCGGGCCGCCTTGATGGCGGCCCGATCCTCAGCCGGGGAGATCCCCATCACCGCCGTCCCTCAAAGCATGCCGAGTTCGGTCAGCGCGGTGGTGCTCTCCTCGTAGATCTTGCGGATCTGCTTGTTCCAGATCTCACGTCCGGCGACGCTGGACTTTGGCATCCCACCGGAGGTCAGATAGTTCTGGTAGATCGAGTGCTTCATCGCCTTGATCATCCCGACCTCCAGCCGCGCCAGGCGGTCCTCCGGTACTCCGGACAGCACCGCAAAGCCACGCACCGTCGATGCCAGGGCATCGATGCCCCGATCGCGAGCGGTCGGAACGCCGTTCAGCGCCGCGATCGGTTCCTCCGACAAGCTGACCACACCGCGGATGTCACCGGCCGTGAACTGCGACTCGCCCTCGGCATAGTTCAGCAATGCTACGTCAACGTTACCGCCAACCAGGTTGGTGACGATTTCGCCGCCGCCCTTGAACGGGACAATGGTGTAGGGAATGCCGCCGGCCGCCTTGGCGAAATTGTGGATGCCGATGTGGTCGGCGCCGCCGGCGAAGGTGGTACCCCACTTCAAGCCGCCCTTGGCATCCTTGGAGGCCGCAATCAGATCCTCCAGCGTCTTCAGTTTGCTGGATGCCGGAACCGCGATCACCGTCGGATCGTCGGTCGCCCGAGCCACGCCGACCAGTTCGTCGATGGTGATCGGCACCTTCTTCTGGATGATCTGGAAGATGTGCGACTGGGTGATGGTCATCACGGTGTAGCCGTCACGCGGCTGGCTCTTGGTGTACATCAGGGCCGCCGAGCCGCTGCCGCCGCGCTTGTTCACGACTACCAGGTCCTGGTCGAATTCCTTGCGCGCCCGCAGCATCATCATGCGGGTGGTGATGTCGGTGCCGCCGCCCGGTCCGGCATGGGTCACGATATTGATCGTCTCGGCCGGAAACTCACCGGCGGCGAAGGCTGGGCGGCCAAGGCTCGGCACCAGCAGGCCACCGGCACCGACGGCCATCCCCTGGAGCAGTTGTCGACGCGATGGTCGCACGAATGACGTCGTCATAGCTTCCTCCTCGATTGATGCGAGGGCGTGTCAGAAACGACCACCCTCTTCTTGGTTTAGGGCCCTTGGGATGGACCCGTTGCATTGGGCGTACGGTCCAGTTGTGCGGACCGGTGACCACAGACAAAACCGGCGGATCAGCCGGTCATGCGGCCTGACTCATCGGACCCTCCGGTCGAACCGGACGCCGGTTCGCCGGTCGCCGCGCTGAGCGTCCCCAGGAACCGCTTGCACCCCTGCTCGACGTGATATCGGCCCGCATCGCGCGCCGCCGCCACATCGCCGCGGTCGATCGCGTCAATGATCGTGCGATGCTCCGCCAGCGAGGACGCGATGTTCGGTACCTTCGACAGGCCGCGCCGCCGGAACAGGTGCATTTCCTTGACGATCCCCTCGTAGGTGGACCGCGCCCGGGCGTTGCCTGAGAGCTCGAGAATGGTGGCGTGAAACTCGACGTTCATCCGGTAGTAGGTGTCGAACGCGTCATTGGCGACCGCGTCTTCCATGCCCACGACCTGATCGAGCAACCTCGCCAGCATCGTGTCGGTTCGCCGCCGGGCCACACACTCACAGGCCAGTGCAAAGATCGCCCCGCGCAGCGCATAAAGACCAGCCACCTCGTCCAGTCCGATGCTCCGCACAATGGCGCCGCGGTTGGCATTGATCTCCACCAGACCGGCCCGCTCCAGCCCGCGCATCGCCTCGCGCACCGGACCTCGGCTGACGCCCAGGCTCTCGGCCAAGGCAGCCTCGCCGATGCGCTCTCCCGCCTTGATCTCTCCGGTCAGGATACGCCGCTCGATCTCCTGCTGAACCCGGGTGGTCAGCGTGGCGAACTCGCGTGCGTGGAAGGGTTTTCCGACGTCTGAGGGCATGCCGCCTCCGAAAATGTCAAAGCGACGGTAGATTCCAGACAGTTTATTGTCAACAATCGTACAAGTCGTTACGGTACTTTCAAATCAGCCGCACCCGGCCTATCCAGGGGTGCGAGAAAACAGCCGTCCCGGAGGAGATCTTCATGGCTATCGAGCGAGCCAGTACCGCGCTGTCCCGGTTCAAGGTGCTGGACCTGACCCGTGTCCGGTCGGGGCCGACCTGCGTGCGCCAGCTTGCGGACTGGGGCGCCGATGTCATCAAGATCGAGATGCCGGTGTCCGACGATGCCGGCGCCCTCGGCGGGCCGCGGTCAGGGTCGGATTTCCAGAACCTGCATCGCAACAAGCGCAGTCTGACTCTCGATCTGAAACAACCCGACGGCATTGCCATCTTCAAGAAGCTGGCGAAAGACGCCGACGTGATTGTCGAGAATTTCCGCCCGGACGTGAAGAAGCGCCTCGGCATCGACTACGAGACGCTCAGCGTCGACAATCCCAAGCTGGTCTATGCCAGCATCTCGGGTTTCGGTCAGGACGGCCCCTACCGCGACCGGCCGGGCTTCGACCAGATCGCCCAGGGCATGGGCGGGCTGATGTCGATCACCGGCAAGCCCGGCGAAGGCCCGATGCGTGTTGGCATCCCGATCGCCGACCTGACCGCCGGCATCTTCGCCAGCCAGGCGATCATGATCGCCCTGCTGGAACGCGAAGTATCGGGCAAGGGCCAATGGGTCCAGACCTCCCTGCTGCAGGCCCAGGTGTTCATGCTCGACTTCCAGGCGTCGCGCTGGCTGATGGATCAGGACGTGCCTAAGCAGGCCGGCAATAATCATCCGACCAGCATCCCGACCGGCGTGTTCACGACCTCCGACGGCTACATGAACCTTGCGGTCGCCGGGCAGGAGATCTGGATGCGCTTCTGCAAGGCGATCGAGCGAATGGACATCGCCGAGAACCCCAACTACGCCGACGGCAAGCTGCGCTCCAAGAACCGCGACGCGCTGAACGCCGAAATCGAAGAAGTCACCCGGACCCGGCCAACCGCCGAGTGGGTCGACCGCTTCAACGCCGCTGGCGTGCCGTGTGGCGAGATCAACACCATCGACCAGGTGTTCGCCAATCCGCAGGTCCAGCACCTTGGCATTGCCCAACCGGTCAACTCGCACGAGCGCGGCGCCAGCCATCTGGTCGGCCAGCCGATCATCATGAGCCGGACGCCGAGCCGTATCGCCTCGCCGCCGCCGACCGCCGGTGAGCACAACGACGAGGTTCTGCGCGACATCGGATACAGCGACGACGACATCGCCCGGCTGCGTGCCGACGGCGTCATTTGAGGACGAGAGGAATCTGCAGCCATGACCGATAAAGTGCTGGTCAGCACCGACGGGACGATCGGACGGATCGTCTTCAACAATCCAGCGAAGCGGAACGCCGTGTCGCTGGACATGTGGGAGGCGGTTGACGCCGGCCTGGACCGGTTTGCGGCCGACGACGCCGTCCGGGTGATCATCCTGTCGGGCGCCGGCGGCAAGGCGTTCGTCGCCGGAGCCGACATCTCCAAGTTCGAGAGCGAGCGGGCGACCGCCGAGGCCGTCCGGCACTACAACGAGACCACCGCACGGGTCTACGCCAAGATCTACGAGTACGCGAAGCCGATCATCGCCCAGATCGACGGATTCTGCGTCGGCGGCGGCACTGCGCTGGCGGTGTGCTGCGACATCCGGGTGTGCGGCGAAGGTTCCCAATTCTCGGTGCCCGCCGCCAAGCTGGGCCTCGGCTACGGCTATGCCGGCATCGAGCGGCTGGTGGCCCTGGTCGGCCCGTCGTTCGCCAAGGAGATCTTCTTCACCGCCGATCGTTTCACCGCCGAGGACGCCCGAACCATGGGGCTGGTCAACCGGGTGGTTCCGGACGGCGAAGTCGAGGCGTACTGCACCGCGCTGGCCGGCCGAATTTCCGAGAACGCGCCGCTGACCGTCGGCTCGGTCAAGTCGATCGTCGGCGAGACCTTGAAGCCGGAGTCCGAACGCGACCTCGCGGCCTGCGCCGCCCTGGTGAAGCAATGCTTCGACAGCCAGGACTATATCGAAGGCCGGCGCGCCTTCATGGAAAAGCGCAAGCCGAACTTCATCGGAGCCTGACCCGGATGCTGTACGAACTCGAGGGCAAGGCGCCGGTCGTGGACCCGGCCAAGAGCTGGGTCGCGGACTCCGCGTCGCTGATCGGTGACGTGGTGCTGGAGGAGGATGCCAGCGTCTGGTTCGGGGCCGTGCTGCGCGGCGACAACGAACGCATTCATATCGGCCGTGGCAGCAATGTGCAGGACGGTTCGATCCTGCACGTCGATCCCGGTTTTCCCCTGACCCTCGGCGCCAACGTGTCGATCGGGCATCTGGTCATGCTGCACGGCTGCACGATCGGCGACGGTACGCTGGTCGGCATCGGCGCCGTGGTCCTGAACGGTGCAAAGATCGGCAACGACTGCCTGATCGGCGCCAACGCGCTGATCACTGAAGGCAAGGAGATTCCCCCGCGATCGGTGGTCATGGGCTCGCCCGGCAAGGTCGTGCGCGAGTTGAGCGATGGCGATCTCGAACGTATCCGCCGTCCGGCCCAGAGCTACATCGAGCGCATGCGGGTGTACCGCGACCTGCTGAAGCCGGTCGTCGCCCGATGAAGCCTGTGCAACCGGTGCTGGTTCATCGACGGAAGTGAGGTGATACTGCTCGCGGGAAACACCCCGCAAGCCCCTGGCCATCCGGCCCAAAACTCAAAAAAAGACCAACAAATCTTTCAGGAGGAAGCCCATGCGTTTCACGATGCTCTGCGCCACAGCCGTGGCCATGACGATGTCGCTTGCCACGTCGGTCAGCGCTCAAACCGTTCTTCGGATCGGCCATGTCGGCGAAGTCGGCTCGCACTTCGACGTCGCCAGCCACGAGTTCGCCAAGCGTGTTGGCGAGAAGAGCGGCGGTAAGATCGAAGTCCAGGTGTTCCCGTCGAGCCAGCTCGGCAACGACAAGGACATGCTTCAGAAGATGAAGCTGGGGCAGATCGATTTCTTCATTCCGTCGTCGATCATGTCCTCGGTGACGCCTGAGTTCGGCGTGTTCGACATGCCCTACATCATCAAGGATCGCGGTCACATCACCCGCGTCGTCGAGAAGATGGGCGGCAGTCTGTTCGCACCCGCAGCCGAAGCCAAGGGCGTCAAGATCCTGGGCTTCTGGGAAAACGGGTTCCGCCAGATCACCAACAACGTTCATCCGATCGTGAAGCCGGAAGACTTGAAGGGCGTGAAGCTGCGCACGCCGCGCGGCGAATGGCGATTGAAGATGTTCCAGGCTTATGGCGCCAACCCGTCGCCGATGGCGTTCTCCGAGGTGTTCACGGCGCTGAAGACCGGCGTGATGGACGGCCAGGAAAACCCGCTTATCAACGTTTGGAGCGCCAAGTTCTACGAGGTCCAAAAGTACCTCTCGATGACCGGCCATGTGTACATCCCGGCTTATCTGGTCACCTCGCCGAAGACCTTCGCCAACTGGCCCGCTGACGTCCAGAAGATCATCGGCGAAACTGCGGTCGAGATGGAGCCGTTCGCCCGCAAAGTCGGCGAGGACTTCGACAATGACCTTCTCAGCAAGCTCAAGGAGAAGGGCATGGCGATCAACGAGGCCGACAAGGAAGCCTTCGTGAAGGCCTCGGTCGGCATCTATGAAGAGTTCGGCAAGCAGGTTGAAGGCGGTGCCGACATCGTCAAGCAAATCCAGGCGCTGCGCGGCTAACCAAGCCCGTTCGCGACAATCCTGCCGGCGGCTGTACCTACATGTGCAGCCGCCGGTTCCGTCCTCGACCGATCACCGCCCGGAGCGCTCCGACGCCATGATCTCTCAGTTTCGCCGAACCCTCGACGTGACCCTCCAGTGGGTCGTGATCGGGCAGATGATCACCCTGACCGTGATGGTGCTGGTCGCGGTCTTCTATCGAAAGTTTGGGGCCTCGCTCAGCTGGTACGACGAGGTCGCCTCGATCATGCTGGCGTGGATCACCTATTACGGTGCGGCACTGGCCGCGCTGCGGCGCCAGCATTTGGGGTTCGACGGCGTGCTGCTGCGCCTGCCGATCACAATCCGCATGACCGCCTTTGTGGTTGCCGAAGTCCTGGTGATCGGATTCTTCAGCATTCTCGCTTGGGCCGGGTGGCAGGTGTTGGCGGTGGTCGGCGACGAGCACCTGATCAGCCTCCCCTGGATATCGGTGAGCGTCACCCAGTCGGTGATCCCGATCGGCGCGGCCCTGTTCGTGATCTGCGAATTGCTCAGCCTGCCGGACAGCTGGGCCGCTACGCGCGTCGGCAGGTCGCTTGAACATCCCGAACCTCATATGACGAGGAGCTGAGCCATGCTGCTGGGCATCATGTTCCTCGCCATGGTGGCGATGATCTTCATCAACGTCCCCATCGGCATCGCCCTGGCAATTGCCGCCCTGTTGGGTCAGGTGTCGTTTCACGGCGCCAACAGCCTGGTGACGGTCGGCATCGAGATGTACCGCGGGGCGACCGGCTTCGCGCTGATCTCGATCCCGATGTTCGTGCTGGCCGGCGCCATCATGAACGCCGGCGGCATCTCGCGGCGCCTGATCGCGTTCGTATCTTCGATGATCGGCTTCGTACGCGGCGGACTGGCGATGGTGAACATCGGCGTGTCGCTGTTCTTCGCCGAGATCTCCGGATCGGCAGTTGCCGATGTGGCGGCTCTCGGCTCGGTGATGATCCCGGAGATGAAGAAGCGCGGCTACTCGGCACCGTTCGCCGCCGCCGTCACGTCATCCTCGGCGTCGTTGGCCATCATCATCCCGCCGTCGATCCCGATGATCCTGTACGCCGTGTCGGCGAACGCCTCGGTCGAGCAGCTGTTCGTCGCCGGACTGGTGCCCGGATTCATGGGTGGCCTCGGTCTGATGTTCGTCGCCTACCTGTTCGCCCGGCGCTACAACTTCCCGGTCGAGAAGGCGTTCAACCTACATGACCTGCGGACCACCTTCGTCGACGCCCTGCCGGCGCTGATGCTGCCGGTCATCATTCTCGGCGGTATCTTCTCCGGGCTGGTGACGGCGACCGAGGCGGCGGGACTAGCGGTTCTGGCTTCCGTGGTTGTCGGACTGTGGTACCGCGACTTCGACCTCAAGCACTTGCGGGAATCCATGCTCGACGGCGGACTGCAGACCGCCGTGGTGATGATCCTGGTAGCCGCATCGGTCCTGATGGGCGACCTGCTGACCGTCTCCCAGGTTCCGCAGAAGCTGGCGGCCGCACTGGTCGCCCTGACCGACAACAAGTACCTGATCCTGATGATCCTGAACGTGTTCTTCCTGGTCATCGGGTTTTTCCTGCACTCGGCGGCAGCGATCATCCTGGTGGTCCCGATCATCATTCCGCTGATCGAGACCGTCGGCATCAACCCGGTGCATTTCGGGCTGATCGTCACCTTGAACCTGGCGATCGGTCAGCAGACCCCGCCAGTGGCCAGCGTGCTGATCACATCATGCTCGATCGCCAAGGCCGACATCTGGGAAACCACCAAGGTCAACATCCACTTCATCGCGGTTCTGTTGACCGTGTTGATGATCTGCACCTACGTTCCGGCGGTGCCGATGTTCCTGGTCGACCTGATCTATGGGAAGCCCTGATCGGAATTAACTCCGGCACCCCCTCGACAGGCACTGTCATCCCAACGCAGGATGACACGTGGTTAATCCGCCAAACTGAGCACGGCCGGTCGCCAGATCGGCCATGTCTCGGTTGCGGATTACGGCAATTCAAACGAGGGGCACGTGTGATGACGGACAAGACGACCAAGACCACCGAAGAAGAAGAAGCGACGACCAGCCGGCGCAATCTCTTTGCCGGAGCGCTCGGTACTGCCGTTGTCGCCGGAGCCGTGCTCGGTTCCTCCAAGGCCGCCCAAGCCACGGTCGACTCATCCAAGAGCAAACTGCAGCAGGTCCTCTCACGCGGCGTCCTGCGCGTCGGCACCGGCAGCACCAATCCGCCGTGGCACTTCGAGGACGACACCGGCAAGCTGGTCGGCATGGACATCGACATGGCGCGGCTGATCGCCAAGAGCCTGTTCGACGATCCAACGAAGGTCGAATTCGTGATCCAGGGCTCCGACGCCCGCATCCCCAGCCTGATCACCGACAAGGTCGACGTGATCTGCCAATGGATGACGATCACCGCCGGCCGGGCCCAGCAGGTCGAGTTCACGGTCCCGTACTACCGCGAAGGCGTTGGCCTGCTGGTGATGGCCGACAATCCGAAATACAAGAAATTTGACGACCTGATGATGGCGGGCGACAGCGTCAAGGTCGGCGCTATGCAGAACGTCTTCATTGAGGAGTGGATCCACAAGGGCTTGCCGCAAGCCAAGGTCGACCAGTTCGACAGCCCGGACACCACCCTGCAGGCGTTGAACGCCGGCCGGGTCGACGCTTACCTGGGCGATCAGTCGGCGATCCGCTGGCTGATGAACCAGTTCCCGGGCCGATATGCCGATTCCGGCTATGGCTGGCTGCCGAACTCCTACGCTTCGGCCGTCCGGCCGGGCGACCCGGTTTGGCTGAACTGGGTCAACACCGTGTACCGCGAAGCCCTGATGGGCGTCGACTTCGACACCATGAAGGCTTCCTACAAGAAGTGGTTCGGGATCGACGTAGCGACTCCGAAGGTCGGGTTCCCGGGCGAGTTCCAGTAAGGACCAGCGCCGGCCGGCTGCTTCAACGATGAGGCGGCCGGCCGGTATCCCGTCAACGATCCTCTCCCCGTTGCTGGTCGAGCATGACGTATAATTTCAATTTCTCGGTAATCTGGCGGCAGTTCGACGTAATGCTCTGGGGCCTCGGCCTTGGGTTGCTGCTGGCGGTCATCTCCCTGGCGATCGGCACGGTAATCGGGCTGGTCTGCGGCTACGCCTTCCGGACCAACAACAAGACGTTGCGCGGGCTGGTCTGGGGCTATGTGGAGTTCATCCGCAACGAGCCACTGCTGCTGCTGATCTTCTTCGTGTATTTCGGCTTGCCCGCGATCGGCATCCGGTTCTTCGACAAGTACGAGTCCTTCGTAATCACCTTATCGATCTACGCCGGTGCCTACCTGACCGAGGTGTTCCGCGCCGGCCTGACCTCGGTGCCGGAGCGGTATGTCGAGGCCGCTAAGGCGATAGGCCTGAAGCCGTGGCAGACCCAGCTCTACGTGGTACTGCCGCTGACCTTCCGGATCGTCCTGCCGTCGCTGTCCAACAACCTGATCTCGCTGTTCAAGGACACCTCGCTGGCGACCGCGATCGCAATCCCGGAGCTGACCTTTACCGCCCGGCAGATCAACGCCAACACCTATCGGGTGATGGAAGCGTGGCTGACCGCCAGCCTGCTGTACCTCGCCACCTGCTACTTGATCGCCATTGCGCTGCGGCAGATCGAGAAGCGCTATTCGGTCATCAAGTAGGCGCGCCGGGACATGCAAAGGACCTATCTCGGCGAACTCATGAAGGCCAAGTGGAGCCTGCTCCAGGGCTTCATAACCACCATGGAAATTTCCGCGATCGTCATCGTCATCGGCCTAATCGCCGGCATGATCGGCGGGCTGCTGCTGGTCTACGGACCGAAGCCGGTTCGGCTGCTGATGCGACTGTACGTCGACGTGCTGCGCGGTATCCCGGTGCTGGTGCTGATCCTGTTCAGTTACTATGGCCTGGCCCTTCTGGGGGTGAACATCTCGGCATACACCGCCGGCGTGGTGGCGCTGGCTGGGTTCTGCAGCGCCCACATGTCGGAGACCTTCCGCGGCGCCATCGATTCGATCCCGGTCGGCCAGACGGAAGCGGCCAAGGCGATCGGCCTGACCTTCCAACAGCGCTTCATCTATGTGCTGCTGCCGCAGGCCGCCCGACGGATCGTGCCGCCGGCCATCAACACCGCGGTCGAAATGGTCAAGGGCACCACTTTGCTGTCGATTATCGGCGTGTTGGACGTTCTGCTGGCAACCCAGCAGACGATCGCCCGCAACTACATGGTGATCGAGTTCTACGCGACCGCCATGCTGTTCTATTTCGTGTTGAACTTCACGCTCTCGCGCATGGGCGCGTATTTCGAGCGGCGGTTCGGCTTCATCCGTTACTGATCCCGCGGGAGCGTCCGTCATGTCCGCAAATCCAGCCGCCTCCGCGACCTCCGAGAGCGCCGAACCGGCCCGCAACCTGCTGGTCGCTCGCGACGTTCACAAGAGCTTCGGGCAGACCGAAGTCCTGAAGGGCATCGACCTCACCGTGACCGAGGGCGAAGTGGTCGCCCTGATCGGTGCCAGCGGCTCTGGCAAGACCACCTTTCTGCGCTGCATCAACCTGCTGGAGGAGTTCGAACAGGGCAGCATCACGGTCGACGGTGATCCCGTCGGGTACACCGATCGCGGCGGCAGCCGCCGCCGGCTGTCGGAAGGCCGGCTGGCCGCCCAGCGCGCCCGCATCGGCATGGTGTTCCAGAGCTTCAACCTGTTCCCGCACATGACCGCCGCCCAGAACGTCATGCTCGGCCTAGTCAAGGTGAAGGGCATGGCCAAGGCCGAGGCCCGCTCGCTGGCCGACCATTGGCTGGCTCGGGTCGGGTTGGCCGATCGGGCCGACCACCATCCCTACCAGTTGTCCGGCGGCCAGCAGCAGCGGGTGGCGATTGCCCGCGCGGTCGCCATGGACCCGCGGTTGATCCTGTTCGACGAGGTCACCTCGGCCCTCGACCCGGAACTGGTCTCCGAGGTGTTGGGCGTCATGAAGGACTTGGCGAAGAGCGGCATGACCATGCTCGTGGTCAGCCACGAAATGCTGTTCGTGCGCGACGTAGCCACCCACGTGGTGTTCCTGGACAGCGGCCGGATCGTCGAGGAAGGCGAGCCGCACGCGGTGTTCAAAAACCCGAAATCAGACCGCTTGCGCGCTTTTCTCGGCCGATTCACCGACATCATCGGTGATATCACAGCGCGGTAGCGGCGGGCCGATAGTGCCTTGTCCAGATTCGCGCAGCGATCTCAGCTCGTTCAACGCGTCTACATCTGGTCCAGAAACGGAGCGACGACCTCCCGCGTCTCCTGGCTGCTGACCACCGGCACGATCTCGAAGCTCACCCCGGACCCACGCCATTGCAGCACCCACTCCTGCAGTAGACGCAAGTCATCGCACTCCATCAACTGAAAGCAGCGACCGAAATTCGGCTCGATCCAGCTGTCGATATAGGTCAGGCCCTCCGGCAACATTCGGCCGCCGTCGCGAACCTGTCGGTAGACCGGCAGCATGTCGTCATCCTTGAACCGTTCGATGACCATGAACCGCATGGCGGACTCTCCATTTGCCCCGAGCCTGGAACGGCTGAGGGCTTAGTATCCCGCACCCTCATCCTTCGGGCGATCCAAAATCGGTCGCCGTCAACGGGTTTGAGACCACCGTTCCCTTGCAACCATCGCCAGTCCGCCCAAACTCTGAAAGCATGCCCGTCGCGAGGAGGTTTCGATGCCTACCACCACCGCCACGAAATCCAACACCGCCCCCGGCTTCGCCCGCAAGCCGGAGCATGTCGTGGCCTTCCGGCCGGCCGACAAACGGGTGACCGTCAAGCTTGGCGGCGAGGTGATTGCCGAGAGCAACCGCGCCGTGCTGTGCGAGCAGAGCGGCCACGACCCGGTGTACTACGTGCCGATGACCGACACCCGCGCCAGCCTGTTCCGTCCGACCGACACCCGCAGCTATTGCCCGTTCAAGGGCAATGCAAGCTACTGGTCGGTCACCGCTGGGGGTGTCACGGGCCGCGACGTCGCCTGGTCCTACGACCTGCCGTATGACGAAGCGCTGCCGATCCGCGGCCATGTCGCGTTCTACCCGAATCGCGTCGACTCGATCGACATCGACTGAGGACAGCAATGGGGTGATGGCCGCTCGGCGGGTCCGTAGACTGATCGCATGGACGGCACCCACGACTTGACCGCCACCCTGCCCTCAACCTTCCGCGATTGGTTCGCCGCCAAGGGCTGGACGCCGCACGGCCATCAACTGGCCATGCTGTCGGCGGCGCAGGCCGGTCGCTCCGCCCTGCTGATCGCGCCGACCGGCGGCGGCAAGACCCTGGCCGGGTTCCTGGCGAGTCTGGCCGATCTGGCGGAGAACCCGCGCGACGGGCTGCACACCCTGTACATCTCACCGCTCAAGGCGCTGGCGGTCGACATCCACCGCAATCTGACGGCGCCGATCGAGGAAATGGGGCTGTCGGTTACCGCCGAGACCCGAACCGGCGACACCCCGCAGTCCAAGCGCCAGCGCCAGCGGCGCAGCCCGCCGAACCTGCTGCTGACCACGCCGGAGAGCCTGGCCCTGCTGATCTCCTACCCGGACGCGGAGGTGATCTTCGGCAACCTGCGTTGCGTGGTGATCGACGAACTGCACGCGCTGGCCGGCACCAAGCGCGGCGAGTTGCTGGCGTTGGCGCTGGCGCGGATCGCCCGGCTGGCACCGGACGCCCGACGGGTCGGACTGTCGGCAACCGTCGCCCACCCCGCCGCGTTGGAAGCCTACCTGTCGCGCACCGGCCGGGCGCCGGCGCCGGACGTCGACGTGGTGCGCGGCGGCGAGGCGGCGCAGGCCGAGGTGAAGATCTTGCTGCCGGACGGCCGTCTACCGTGGTCCGGGCACATGGGCCTGTATGCCGTCGATCGGATCTACGCCGCCATCAAGGCGCACCGCACCACCATCGTGTTCGTGAACACCCGCGCCCAGTCCGAGCTGATCTTCCAGGCGCTGTGGCACGCCAACGCGGATCATCTGCCGATCGCCCTGCACCACGGTTCGCTCGCCGCCGAGCAGCGCCGCAAGGTAGAAGCGAGGATGAGCCGAGGCGGGCTGCGCGCGGTGGTCGCCACCTCCTCGCTGGACCTCGGCATCGACTGGGCCGCCGTCGATCTGGTCCTCCAGGTCGGCGCACCCAAGGGTGCGTCGCGCCTGCTGCAGCGCATCGGTCGGGCCAATCATCGCCTGGACGAACCGAGCCGGGCCTTGCTGGTACCCGCCAACCGGTTCGAGGTGCTCGAGTGCAAGGCCGCCATGGATGCGGTTCGGGCTGGCGAATTGGACGGCGATGCGCCGCGGCCGGGAGGCCTCGACGTGCTGGCCCAGCACGTGCTCGGCACCGCCTGCACCGGAGCGTTCTACCCCAGCGAACTGTACGCCGAGGTCATCACGGCGGCACCCTACTCAGACCTGGACCGCGAAACCTTCGACGCGGTAGTCGAGTTTGTGCGGTCCGGCGGTTACGCGCTGCGCGCCTACGAGCGTTGGCAGAAGCTGCGGCCGACTGACGATGGCCGGCTGCGGGTGTCGAACCCGCGCGTGGTCCAGGCCTACCGGATGAACGTCGGCACCATCGTCGAGGCCGACACCCTGAAGGTTCGGCTCAGCCGCGGCCGGGTGCTGGGTGAGATCGAGGAATACTTCGTCCAGTGGCTGCGCCCCGGCGACACCTTCATGTTCGCCGGCCGGCTGCTGACCTTCCAGGGCATCCGCGAACGCTACGTCGAGGCGACACCCGGCGGCCAGGGCCAACCGGCGGTGCCGGTCTATGGCGGTGGGCGCCTGCCGCTGACCACCCAGCTCGCCAGCCGGGTCCGCGACATGCTGGAGGACCCGAACCTGTGGGCCACACTGCCCGGTCCGGTCGCCGAATGGCTGGAACTGCAACGCTGGCGCTCGGTGCTGCCACGCGCCGACACCCTGCTGGTCGAAAGCTTCCCGCGCGCCGACCGGGAGTATCTGGTTGCCTACACCTTCGAGGGCCGTAACGCTCACCAGACGCTGGGCATGCTGCTGACCCGGCGGATGGAGCGCCTGGGCCTCGGCCCGCTCGGCTTCGTCGCCACCGACTATGTGATCGCGGTGTGGTCGGTAAGACCGTGCGAGGACATGGCCGCGCTGTTCGACCAGGACATGCTGGGCGACGACCTGGAGGAATGGATGGCGGAATCCAGCCTGCTGAAGCGGACCTTCCGCACCGTCGCGGTGATCGCCGGCCTGATCGAGCGCAAGCTGCCGGGCCACGAGAAGACCGGCCGGCAGGTCACCTTCAACTCCGATTTGATCTACGATGTGCTGCGCCGCCACCAGCCCGACCACATCCTGCTGCAGGCTACCCGCCAGGATGCCGGTCGCGGCCTGACCGACATCGCTCGCCTCGCCGGCCTGCTGACCCGGGTTCAGGGCAAGATCGTGCACCGCCGACTCGACCGGGTATCACCGCTGGCGGTGCCGGTATTGCTGGAGATCGGCCGCGAACAGGTCGCCGGCGGCGCCGTGGACCTGCTGATGGACGAGTTGACCGAGGAACTGGTGGCGGAGGCGACCGGCGGTACGCTGCAGGGGAGCCTGCCGATTTGAGAGACCGGAGCGCTGCTTACCCCGCCGGGTGCCGTGCCGCCCAGTGTCGGGCGATGTCCAGGCGCCGGGTCACCCACACCCCGTCCTTGGCCGCCACATAGTCGAGCAGCTTTGCCAAGCCAGCGGCCCGGGACGGGTGGCCGATCAGGCGCAGGTGCAGGCCGCACGACATCATGCGCGGAGTGGTCGCCCCCTCTTCCCACAGCAGATCGACGGCATCCTTCACATGGTTGAAGTAGTCGTCGCCGGTCGGAAAATGGTTGCGCGAGAACTTGGAATCGTTGGTTGCCAGCGAGTACGGGACGACCAGATGGGGTTGCTCATTGACCCGCGTCCAGTACGGCAACTCATCGGCGTAGCTGTCGCTGTCGTAAAGGAACCCGCCATGCTCGACCATCAGCCGGCGGGTGTGCACGCTGGGGCCGTGGCGGCAATACCAGCCGAGCGGGCGAGCACCGGTGGTGCGCTCCAGCGAGGCGACGGCACGGCGGATATGCTCGCGCTCCTCCTCCTCGCTCAGCGTCCAGTGCTCGATCCAGCGCCAGCCGTGGCAGCAGATGTCCCAGTCGGTCTCGCGGATCGCGGCCGCCACCTCGTCGTTGCGCTCCAGCGCCAGGGCACAGGCGTTGACGGTGACCGGCAATCCACGCTCGGTGAACAGCCGGTGCAGCCGCCAGAACCCAACCCGAGTGCCGTACTCGTACATCGACTCCGCCGCGAGGTCGCGCGAGCCTGGGCCGTTCGGCGAGTCCGGCGATTCGGTCAGGCTAGCCTCGGAAAAGCCGTCGCCGTCGGGGATCGAGTACTCAGACCCCTCCTCGTAGTTGATCACGAAGTTGATCGCCAGACGGGCGCCGCCGGGCCAATCGGCATGCGGCGGCGTTCGACCGTAGCCGACGAAGTCGCGATCGAGATGCGGAGCAAGGTTCGGGTCGGCCGGCGCACCGGCGGGCGGAGCAGCGTGTGTCATGCCGGTATCGGATCACACGGCACCGGCTACCGCCAGCGTCTTCTGGCTCATCAGTCAGGCGTCGACCGTCATGCCGGGAATGGCTTCCGCCACGCCGGCAATTCGTTCAGACGGTCGTGCCAGCGCGCCACCTCCGGGAACTCACCAAGTGGAATGTACGCCTGCTCGGCATAGGGCAACGTGATCCCGACGGCGAAGTCGGTGATGGTCAGGGTATCGCCCAGCAGGTACTTCCGGCCGTGCAGATGGTCATTCAGGATCGCGCTGTACTTGCGGACGTAGCCGGTCGCTTCCTCGACTTCCTCGGGATCGACCGGACCAATGCCGAACTTCGGCTTGATCACGTACTCGAAATACAGCGTGCCGGTGTAGCGGGTGAAATGCTGCAGGTCCCAGGACAGCCAGCGCAGCATCTCGACCAGCTTGTCGTCCGACGGCCACAGATCGGAGCCGGCGGCGCGCGCCAGGAAACCCATGATGGCGTTCGACTCCCAGATCGTACCGCCGTCGTGCGTCAGGACCGGAACCTTGCCGTTCGGGTTCATCGCCAGAAACTCGGGTGTCTTGTGTTCACCCTTCGGCAGCGACACGGACACGAACTCCACCGGTGAGTTCAGATGTCGTGCGACCGCACAGGCCTTTCGCGGATTCAGCGTGTCGGAATAGTAGAGCTTCATATCAGGTCCTCATGGTCCAGCCATTCACGCTCGCCGAATAGAGTTGACGGCAGTGGCGTGATTAATGAGTTGATATCAACTTATATTGATCCCGTCAAACCACAACGACGCGAACACCCGTTGATTTTTGGACCGCCCCGGTCAACGGTCGACCGATGACCAAGCCGATTGCCCTCCGCCTCAACGGTGCTGACCTGGCCGCCGATCCCGCGGGTGTGCTGCTGTGGCCGGCCCGACGAACCCTGGTCGTCGCCGACCTGCATTTGGAGAAGGGCTCCGGATTCGCGCGCCGCGGCGTCCTGCTGCCGCCGTTCGACAGCACGGCGACCCTCGCGCGGCTGGCAGCGGCAATCGACAGCCATCGCCCGGAGCGGGTAATCTGCCTGGGCGACAGCTTCCACGATTCCGGCGCCGGTGCCCGGCTTGGCGAAGACGATCGTAGCCGGCTGCGCACGATGACCGACGGCATCGACTGGATCTGGATCACCGGCAATCATGATCCCGAGCCGCCGTCCGACTGGGGCGGCCGGGTCCTGAGCGAGTTGACAGACGGTCCTCTGGTGCTTCGCCATGAGGCACAAGTCGACAACCCGCACGGTGAGATCTCCGGCCACTATCACCCCAAGGCGCGCGTCCAAGTGCGCGGACGTAGCGTGTCGGGACGCTGCTTCGCCACCGATGGCCGACGGCTGGTGTTGCCGGCATTCGGCGCCTACACCGGCGGCCTGGACGTGCTGCGCCCGGACCTGCGCTGCCTGTTCGCCCGACGGTTCGAGGTCCTGTTGCTGGCCGCTGACCGCATTCTGCGGATCCCGTCAGAGCGACTGATGGTTCCCTCACCCGACCTTGAGGATCTCAGGACAACGGGGTGATCCGCCCCGGGTTCGAAGCCGTACCAAGCGCCACATGAACCCAACGCGGTACGCCATGTCCAACGCTTCCCCCACCCTGCTCTGGTTTCGGCGCGATCTCCGTCTTGCCGACAACCCGGCGCTGACGGCCGCAGTCCGGCGCGGCCGGCCGGTGGTCGCTGTCTATATCCTCGACGACGAGGATGCCGGGGACTGGGCGTCGGGCGGCGCTTCCCGATGGTGGTTGCACCACTCCCTGGAGCGACTTGCAGAATCCCTTCGCGGCCGAGGTAGCCGGCTGATTCTGCGGCGCGGCGCGGCGGCCGCGGTGCTCGACCGACTGATCTCGGAGACAGGCGCCGAGGCGGTCTATTGGAACCGCTGCTACGAGCCCTGGGCCACCGCGAGAGACCAAGCCATCAAGGCGTCGTTGAGGCTGCGCGGTCATGAGGTCCGCAGCTTCAATGCTAGTCTGCTGCGCGAACCATGGGAGATCGCCTCGAAGGTCGGTGGGCCGTACCGGGTGTTCACGCCTTTCTGGAAAGCTCTGCGGGCGATGGGAGATCCAGGGGACCTGTTGCCAACACCTGATCGGATTCCAACGCTCGAGGTCGCGCCCGCAAGCGACGACATCGACGCTTGGGCCCTGACACCGAGCAAGCCGGACTGGGCCTTTGGCCTGCGCGCGGCGTGGAAGCCAGGCGAGGCGGCGGCACGGCAACGCCTGGAAGCCTTCCTGGACGGAGCGGCACCGGAGTACGCGAAGCGGCGCAACTTTCCCGGCACAAATGGAACGTCCCGGCTGTCACCCCATCTGCATTTCGGTGAAATCGGCCCCCGTCAGATCTGGCATGCCGCGTCATTTCACCATACCGGGATGGCAACCGATCAATTCCTGTCGGAGATCGCCTGGCGCGAATTTTCCCACCACCTGTTGTTCCATTTCCCGATGCTGCCGACAACGCCGCTGCGCCCGGAGTTCGCCGACTTCCAATGGTCCGACGATCCGGGCGCGCTGGCTGCGTGGCGCCACGGCATGACCGGGTACCCGATCGTCGACGCCGGGATGCGCGAGCTCTGGGCCACCGGATGGATGCACAATCGGGTGCGGATGATCGTCGCGTCGTTCCTGGTGAAGGACCTGCTGCTGCCCTGGCAGGTTGGGGCGCGGTGGTTCTGGGATACGCTGGTCGATGCCGATCTTGCCAGCAATTCGGCCAGTTGGCAGTGGGTCGCAGGCTGCGGATCCGACGCGGCGCCGTTCTTCCGGGTCTTCAATCCGTCGTTGCAGGGCGCCAAGTTCGACCCGCAGGGAACCTATGTGCGCCGGTGGGTACCGGAGATTGCCGGTTTGCCGGACTCGATCATTCACAAGCCATCGGACGCCCGGTTGATCGACCTGAGCGACGCTGGCATCCGTCTTGGACACGACTACCCGCTGCCGATCATCGACCATCGTGCCGCCCGCGATCGTGCGCTGACCGCCTTCCGGAGCCTGCGCGCCGCCTGATTAATCGCCACTAAACCTCGGGCTGCGCAGCGTGAGCGGTCCATACCCGCAAATCGTGCCCCAGGAAGGGTCGGTCTTCGAAGCCGCCGTCACCGTGACCGACCGTCCAGTTTGGCAGCGCCGCCAACGCCTCCGGCCCGTTTGCGGACGCGCCGTCCAGAGACGACCAGGACGCATCGTCACCCGACCGGACCAGCACCCCGCCCGGCCCCATCCCGCCGTGCAGCGCAATCTGCAGGTCAAACGGTTCGCCCGGCACCAGCGGCGGCCCGAACCAGTAGTGTGGGCTGCGGCCGGGGTTCGGGTTGACTCCGATGCTGACGGTCAGCCGCTGGTCCGGGCCACTCAACCCGATCCACAGCGGCGCGGTCGCAGGACTGTCTGAATACGCACTGAGCCAAGTCTGACGGGTCGCTGCTCCATCATCGGCCGTCACGCCCGATACGCGCCATGCCCGAATGGCGGCGGGCACCAGCCCCGATGCAACCGGCAGAGTGTCAGGTGCACATTGATACCCGGCCGCCAGTTCGTGCCATAGGTCGCTCCGAGGCAGAACCGGAGGCCAGGATAACGCTTCCCGGATACGGCCGTCGGTGTCCAGGACACTGTAGCGCAGGCCCTCCGCGTCGATCGCGGCCGTCAGGCAGTGCAAATACTCCACCCCTTCCGGCATTCGGTGAGCAGTGCCGGCACCCGCCGTCGTCACCTGCAGCACACCGTCGTGGACCTGCACGTCGAACGCCAGGATGTGGCTGCACAGATAGGCGAGGACGCCGTGGCGCACCAGCGCTGCCCAGAACGGCCCGGCGTGCGGTGGGCCGATGTCGCGCTGGTAGGCGCCGCGGTAGCCGTTCACGGAGAACACCGGGTGGTGCCCGATCACCAGCTTGACCCGGGCGTCGGCGTTGGCGGCGAGCGTCGCGTCCAGCCACTCGGTCTCGACATGGCCTTCGCCACCCAGCCCCGACCACAGGGTGTGCACAAACACCATCAACAGGTCGCCGCGCCGCACCCAGTAGCTCAGCCCCTCCTGGCCCGACGGACCGTTGCGCGGCAGGTGCGCCATCACGTCGGCGAACACCCGCTCGCTCATCGGATCGTAGGTGGTGTGGTTCGCGGTGGTGTGGAACAGCGGGATCCGGGCACGATCGAGCCACGCCATTTCGACCTCGAACCAGTGCCGCCACTGGGCACGCAGCGCCGCCTCGTCGCGGGTCAGGCCGATGATCTCGTCGCCGGGAAACACGATAAACTCGGGCGGCGGGTCAAGGCGCGCCACCACCGCGTTGACGCCGGCGAAGGTGCCCTCATGGACAGCGCCGGGAACCCCGGAACAGGCGTCGCCGTACAGCACGAAGCGATGACCGGGTCCGCGCGGCTGCACGCTCGGCAACCGGCCGCCGGTCATCGCGCGGCGTCCCCGTCCTCCGGATCCTGCTCCTGCACCCGGCGCTCGACCGCCTGCCGCGCCGCATCGGAGGCGTTGGTCCGCCGGGTGCGGCGCCACAACTCGACGATGTACATGGCGAAGCCGAACACCACGCCCGCCAGGATGTTGGCCGCGATCGACTCGTCATCCAGCGGCCGCTCCGGTCGGAAGAACCCGAGCACCTGGATGACGCACAGCATGATCGTGAAGACCACGCCGTTGACGGCCCCCCTGAACACGGGACGTTGCCAGAGGCCGGGACGGTCGGGCGCGGCGGAATCGGTCGGGATCGGATCGCTCATACTATCAGTCTAATAGCGCTTGGACGCCGCCGTAACCCCCTCAGCGCGCGTACAACAACAGTACGATGATGCCGACCGCCACCAGCGACATGCCAACCAGTTCGCGCGCCGTGGAGCGCTCGCGAAAGATCAGGGTGGAGACCGCGATCGCGAACACGAACTCGATCTGCCCCATCGCCTTCACATAGGCGGCGCGCTCGATCGTCATCGCGGTGAACCACCCGCCGGAGCCGATGGCGCTGGTCAGGCCGACGAACAGGCAGGCCTTCCATGCCCGGCCGATCGTCGGCAGTTCGTTGGCCCGGGTCGCCAGGATGTAGCCGCCCAGCAGGACCGTCTGGATCGACACCACGGTGACCAGGGTCATCGACGCGGTGGTCAGGAAATCCGGGTCGCCCAGCGACAGGCTGGCCCGCCGCAGGAACAGCGACGCCAGCGCGAAGAACAGTCCCGACAGCACCCCGATGCCGGCCGCCTTGTTCAGGCCGGAGCGGATCAGCGCCATGCCCGACACGCCCTGCTTGGCCAAGCTGATCAGCACCACCCCGACCACGCTGATCACGATCGCGATCCAGCCAGCGGTGTCGATCGCCTCGCCGAACAGGCTGGCCCCAACCAATGCCGTCAGGAACGCCTCGGTGCGGGCGTAGGACGTGCCGACCGCGAAGTTTCGCAGCGAGAATAGATGGACCAGCAGCACGGTCGCGATGATCTGCGCCGCCGCCGTGCCGACGCACCACATGAAGAACGTCGGATGCAGCACCGGCAGCGCGTCCGCCCGACCCGACGTCGCCACCAGCAGATAGCCGATCACGAACGGCAGCCCGAAGACGAACCGCACCCAAGTCGCCGACCACGACGACATCGACCCGGACAGATGCTTCTGACCGGCCGTCCGCGCGGTCTGCGCCGCCGCGGCCATGATCGACAACCAAACCCACAACGCCATTGCTCGATCCTCCCGCCGCCCCCTGCAGCGCGCGGATCATGGCCGCTGGAGTTGACGCGTCAAAGCGCGGAAATGCAGGAAGGGCTTTGCGAGGAAGAACGATCGGTGTCTGTTCAACCCGTCGCGTGCACCGGCAGCCCGAGCAGCGCCCGGCGGCGCAGCCACAGCGACGGGCGGTAGCGCGGGTCCCGCGTCGCGTCGTGGATCGCAGCGATTATCGCGTGGGTCCGTGCCACGCCCATCTCCTTGGCGATCTCCAGGGGGCCGAGCGGATAGTTCAGGCCTAGCTTCATGGCGAGATCGATGTCGGCCGGAGTGGCGAGCCCGATCTGCGCCATCTCGCAGCCAAGGTTGGCGATCATCGCGCGCATGCGCTGCAGGATGAAGCCTGGAGAATCCTTGATCACCGTCGGCGCGACACCGGCCTTCACGAACGCTGCCGCCACCGCGTCGCGGTGCGCCGGATCGGCGCTAGGCGCGGTCATCAAAGTGACCCGCTTGGAAGTGTCTCCGGTGGTATCGACGGCGACGAGACGCCTGGGGTCAGTGCCGGTGCGCGCGCAGAACCCGCTGGCGTCCTCGCCGTACAACGCCGCCACGATCGGCATCGCACCGTCGTCGGCACGGGATGAGAGTCCGGCACGATCGAGCAACTCGTCGAGCGCTTGGTCATTCGGCGTCGCGACGTGGACCACGCTTGCTGGCGCTGCATCCGTCGCATGATCGGCGCTCGGCGGGTCGATCACGGTGCCCTTGGCGTCGTAGCGGTAGTGGCCCTGGCCGGTCTTGCGACCGAACCGCCCGGCGTCGAACAGCGCGCGGTGGTGCGGGGTGGTGCGCAGGCGCGGGTCGTTCAGGAACTGCTCGAACACGATCATCGACACCGGATAGTTCACGTCGATCCCGGTCAGATCCATCAACTGGAACGGCCCCATGCGGAAATGCCCGCAATCGCGCATCACCGCGTCGACCTGGGCGGGGGTGGCCACGCCTTCGTGCTGCAGATGCAGGCCCTCGGTGGTGAAGGCGCGCCCGCCCATGTTCACCAGGAATCCAGGCGAATCCTTGACCACCACCGGGGTACGGCCGAAGCGCGTGCCGATGGTTACCAGCGCGTCGACGACCGCCGGATCGGTGGCCGGGCCCTTGATGACCTCGACCAGCCGCATCAGCGGCACCGGATTGAAGAAATGCAGGCCCGCCACCCGGCCCGGGTGCTTGCAGCTTCGGGCGATCGAGCCGATCGGCAGCGACGAGGTGTTCGACGCCAGGATCGCATCCTCCGCGACCACCGCTTCCAGCTTTCCGAACAGCTCGCGCTTGACCTCGATGTCCTCGAACACCGCCTCGACCACCACGCCGGCCGGCGCGAGATCGGCGATGTCGTCCGTGACCGACAGCGCCTCGCGCATCGCCGCCGCCGCGTCGGTGGTCAGCGTCTGCTTCTCGACCAGCCGGTCAAGCCGGGCCAGCACCGCATCGCGCCCGGCCGCCGCACCGCCCGCGCGCGCATCATAGGCGACGACCCGGAGCCCGCCCTGCAGGGCAACCTGGATGATCCCCTGGCCCATGGCGCCGCAACCGACGACTCCGACAACGAGATCCTTGGCGTTCGGATCGATCATGGTGTGGCTCCCTTTGTCCAGTCGTTCAGCCGGCCCTTCGTGGCTCGCTACGTTCGCACCTCAGGGCGATAGAGAGAGAAAGAGAAGAGTTGCCGCACGACGCAGGGCCGCGAAGGGCGCCCTCACCCGCCGCGCGGTTGGAACAGTTCGACTGCGTTGCCGGACGGGTCCTCGACCAGGATCTGCGATCCACCCGGCCCCTTGACGATGTCGTTGCGGAACTTGGCGCCGGCGGTCCTCAACCGGGTGACCGTCCCGTCGATGTCCTCGACCTCAACCACGATGCGGTTCCAGCCACCCGGCTCCGACACCCGGCCGTCCGGCATCGCGCGGCCGGCCGAGCTCGGTGGGCCGGCGAGCCAGAGTATCAGGTCGCCGCGCCGGACGATGGCGATCGCCGGCAGATGCTCCTCGACCACCGTGAAGCCAAGCAGATCGACATAGAAGTCACGCGCGGCAGCGGCATCACGAACCATGTAGCGCACGCTGGCCATGCCACAGTCTCCCGTGTCCCTGCTGCGTCAGACCCGTTCGATCACCATCGCCATGCCCTGGCCGACGCCGATGCACATGGTGCATAGCGCGTAGCGCCCGCCGGTCTCGTGCAGTGTCTCCGCCGCCGTCAGCACCAGCCGGGCACCGCTGGCCCCGAGCGGGTGGCCGAGGGCGATGGCGCCACCGTTCGGATTGACCCGCGGGTCGTCGTCGGCAACGCCGAGTTCGCGCAGGCTGGCCAGCACCTGGGCCGCAAACGCCTCGTTCAGTTCGATCACGTCCATCTGGTCGATCGACAGGCCGGCGATCGCCAGGGCCTTCTGCGACGCCGGGGCCGGGCCGATGCCCATGATCCGCGGCGGCACACCGGCCGCCGCCGCCGCAACGATGCGGGCACGCGGGGTCAGGCCATGCTGCTTGGCCGCCGCCTCGCTGGCCACGATCATCGCGGCCGCCCCGTCGTTCACGCCACTGGCGTTGCCGGCGGTGACCGATCCGCCTTCCTTGCGGAAAGGGGTGCCGAGCTTGGCGAGCGCCTCCAGCGTCGTCTCCGGGCGGGGATGCTCGTCGGCTTCGACGACCGTCACCTGTCCCTTGCGGCCGGGAATCTCGACCGCGACGATCTCACGGGCCAGCCGGCCGCGCTCGACCGCCGCCTTGCATTTCTGCTGACTGCGATAGGCGAAGGCGTCCTGGTCCTCGCGGCGAACCTGGAACTGCTCAGCGACGTTCTCGCCGGTCTCCGGCATGGAGTCGGTGCCGTAGCGCTTCTCCATCTCCGGGTTCACGAAGCGCCAGCCGATGGTGGTGTCGTAGATCTCGGCGGTGCGGGCAAATGCAGTGCCGCCCTTCGGCATAACAAAGGGCGCGCGGGTCATGTGCTCGACCCCGCCGGCGATCGCGAGACTGCCTTCGCCGGTCTTGATCATGCGGGCGGCGTCGTTCACCGCCTCCAGTCCGGACGCGCACAACCGGTTAACCGTGCAGCCCGGAATGGACGACGGCAGGCCCGCCAGCAGCAGCGCCATGCGCGCCACGTTGCGGTTGTCCTCGCCGGCCTGATTGACGCAGCCGTAATACACTTCGTCGACCGCTTCCCAGTCGACGCCGGTGTTGCGCGCCATCAGCGCCTTCATCGGATGGGCGCCAAGGTCGTCGGCACGGACCTGCGCCAGTGCGCCGCCATAGCGACCGATCGGCGTGCGGACCGCGTCGCACACGAAAGCTTCGGCCATGGCATTCTCCCAAGTTTTGCTCGTCGGTCGCGCCGATTCCGGCACGCTGCGTTGCGCCGGACGGTGCCACGCGGGTCGGCGACGGTCAATTCGTGAAGCGGCGCTTCATTCATGTATTAGGACGCCACCCGCTACCCGCCCCTCACCCCGCGATCACGATCTTCCCGAAGTGGCCCGCCGCCTCCATCGCCTTGTAGGCCGACTTGGCCTCGGCGAACGGTACGGTGTGGTCAATCACCGGTTTGATGGCGTGCAGAGTCAGCGCCTTGTTCATCTCCAGGAACATCCGGCGCGAGCCGACATACACGCCCTGCACGGTCATCGACTTGCGCATGATCGCGGTCGGATCGATGGTCCCGCCGGTCAGCACGCCGATCAGCGCGATGCGGCCAGCAACCCGGGTGGCATCCACCGACCGGGCCAGGGTGCCGGGGCCGCCGACCTCGACCGTCACGTCGACGCCGCGGCCGCCGGTCAGATCCAGCACCGCCTTCTGCCACTCCGGTGTCGTCTTGTAGTTGACGGTCTCCGCCGCCCCCATCGCCCTGGCCCGTTCAAGCTTGGCATCGCTGGAGGAGGTCAGGATCACCCGCGCGCCCATGGCTGTCGCGAACTGCAGGGCGAAGATCGAAACCCCGCCTGTGCCGAGCAGCAAGACGGTGTCGCCGGCCTTGAGGCGTCCGACCTCGACCAGCGCGTTCCAGGCGGTCAGCGCCGCGCACGGCAAGGTCGCGGCCTCCAGGGTCGACAGGTGTGCCGGCACCGGAACCACGCCGGACGCCTTCAGCACGGTCTCCTCGGCCAGCACTCCGTCCAGCGCCCCGCCCAGTGCGCTCGCCATCGCTTCGGGCGAGCATGCGCCATCGGTCCAGTCCTGGAAGAAGCAGGATGCGACCCGGTCCCCGACCGAAACACCGGTGACGCCGGCACCAACAGCAGTCACCGTGCCGGCGCCGTCAGAGTTCGGGATGCGCGGTAGTGGAATGCCGCGCGCCGCCGCGTGCTTGACCGTCATCAGGTCGCGGTAGTTGATGGCGCTCGCCTCGATCCGCACCCGGACCTCGCCTGCCCCAGGAGCCGCGATCTCGCGGTCGGCTTGTTGCAGGGCGTCGATCCCGTCCGAGGTGATCTGCCAGGCTTTCATAGTGCGGTCCTCCGAGTGACGGGGTATGCGGTGTGTTGGCCTGTCGCTTCCAGAGCGCCGGCGGCGAGGATCAGAGCGCAGCCGGCGGCCTCTCGCAAGCCGAACGGCTCGTCGGTTAGCAAAGCGGCCGACGCGGCGGCGGCCACCACCTCCAGCAACATCAGCAGTGCAAGACGGCCGGGATCAAGCCGGCCGGCGCCCCACAGCAAGGCCCAGGTCACCGGCACCAACCACAACAGCGAGACAATGGCGATCCAACCGAGTGTGCCCGCCGTTGGAACAGCGAGTGGCTCCGTTCCGAACGCCGCCACGCAACCAGCGACGATCGCCGCGGCCAGGAACGCCGAGGCGGTCAGCGCCCGGCCATCGACCCTCCCGTAGCGCGCCGCCGTCGCCGAGCCGGCAAACACCATTCCGGCACCGAGCCCGAGCCAGTCGCCGAGCGCAGGCGGCACCGGCGGCCATGCCTCGGCCAGCAGCACCAGCGCGCCGCCAAGCCCCAGCGCGATCGCCAGCACCCGCCGGCCAGTGACAGGTTCGCCCAGGACGATGCGCCCCAGGATCGTCCCCCAGATCGGCGCCAGATAGAACAGCAGGGTGACCCGGACCACTTGTCCGGTCTGCAATGCACCGTTCCAGGCCACGATGGCGAGGCCGAACAGAACGGCGGCCAGGCAGAGCGGCACCCCGCTGACGATCAGGCGCGCGCGCCGCGCCCACAGGACCGGCAGCAGCAGGATGGCCGCAACAGCATAGAGCCAGAGATTGATGGCAGCCGGCCCAAGGCCGAGGCCGTCGAGCGACCGCAGCGGCAGCCACCATAGGCCCCAGAACACCGCTGCGACGGCGACGATCGCCGCTGGTGACGCTGAAAAGCGCACAGCTCAAACAGCCAAGGTCGGTCGGGTTCGCCGCCGTCGGCGAGGCACGTTGAAACGCAGAACGGGCATCGGAAAGGTCACGCCGCCTTCCCGACCTTGAAGATGTCGCGTGCCTCGTCCGGGGTCGCGACCTTCGAGCCCAGGGACTCCACGATCGTCACCGCCCGTTCCACCAACGCAGCGTTGGATGGCGCCAGCACGCCGCGGTCCATATACAGATTGTCCTCCAACCCGACCCGGACGTGACCGCCCAGGATCACCGCCTGAGCCGCCATCGGAAACTGCATGCGACTGATGCCGAACGCCGACCACACGGCACCCGGTGGCAGCAGGCTGGCCATATAGGCCATCGTCTGGGCCGTCGCCGGCGCCCCCCATGGGATACCGAGGCACAGTTGGAACATCGGCGTGCCGTCGATCAGTCCGTCCTCGACCATCTTGGTGGCCAGTCGGGCGTGACCGGCTTCGAAGACCTCCAGTTCAGGCTTCACCCCGGCATCACGAATCCGGGTCGCCATTTCCCGCAGATGACCCGGCGTGTTCATGAACACGTGCTCACCGAAATTCATGGTCGCAATGTCCAGGGTGCAGACCTCCGGCCGCAACTCATCGACGTGCTGGACCCGCACCGCCGGTGTGGTCAGGGTCGATCCGGCCCCGGGTGACAGCGGGTCGTTGTCGCCGGGGATGTATCGGCCGCCAGCACCGGTGGTCAGGTTGAGAATCAGCGACGAGCCGGCATCGCGGATCCGCTGCACCACCTCACGATAAAGCGCAGGGTCCATTGATGCCTTGGTGGTCTTCGGGTCTCGCACGTGAATGTGAGCGACCGCCGCGCCCGCGCGCTCCGCCTCCAGGGCCGACGTGGCGATCTGCTCCGGCGTCACCGGGATCGCCGGGTTCATGTGGGCGTTGTCGAAGCCGCCGGTCAGGGCGCAGGTGATGACGGTCTTGTCGTTGATGACGGACATCTGGTCCTCCCGGACGAAGCCTTCCTGGAGTCGGAGTCTGGCACGGCCACCGGTCCAGCGTCGAGCCGATGAAGATCTTCATATTCCGATATACGGAAAACATATTGCCGATATTGGAATTTTTTGGTGACGCGCGGCTTGTCCACCTAGCCAGCGCCGACCATACTCGCCCCTTCATTAAGCGGGGCCAACCCGCGGGAACGTAGATCGACGAGGAGGAACGCCATGAACATGACGATGGGCGCGCGCCTGAGCGGCGCGCTGACAGGGGCGGCCGCGCTGCTGATGGTCGCCGGAACCGCGGGTGCCGCAGACGTTAAACTGCCGAGCACGATGGCCTGGACCGCCTACGATACCGGATCGGCCGGCCACGCCCACGCGGTTGCCATGGGCAAGGCGCTGAAGGAAAAGTACGACGTCAACCTGCGGGTCCTGCCGGGCAAGAACGACGTGTCACGTCTGCGCCCATTGCAGGCCGGCAAGGTCGAGGCGGTTGCCAATGGCGTCGGCACCTACTTCGCGCAGGAAGGCGTGTTTGGTTTCGACAAGCCGGACTGGGGTCCGCAGAACATCCGCATCGTGCTGTCCTCGACCGGTGGGGCCGGCCTGATGGTCGGCGTCGCCGATGATGTCGGCATCAAGGAGTTCAAGGACCTCAAAGGTAAGCGCGTCGCGTGGGTCAAGGCGGCACCGTCGCTGAACCACAACGTGACCGCGTTCCTGGCGTTCGCCGGGCTGACCTGGGACGACGTAACAAAGGTTGAGTTCGCCGGCTTCGGCGCGTCCTGGGAAGGCATGACCAACAACCAGGTCGACGCCGCCTTCGCGATCACCAACTCCGGCGCCACCAAGGCGGTCGCCGCCACGCCGCGTGGCCTGCTCTGGCCACCGCTGCCGCATGGCGACACCGAGGGCTGGAAGCGCCTGTCGGCAGTCGCGCCGTACATGGCCAAGCACACCATCACGGCCGGCACCAATGTGTCCAAGGATCAGCCGATCGAAGGCACCGCTTATCCCTACCCGATCCTGACGGTCCGCACCGATGCCGAAGACGATCTCGTCTACAACATTACCAAGGCGCTCATCGAAAGCTTCGACGCGTACAAGGACGGCGCACCGGGTGCCGCCGGCTGGGCACTGAAGAACCAGGTCTTCGAATGGGCCGTGCCGTACCACGATGGCGCCATCCGGTATCTGGCCGAAATCGGCAGTTGGACGCCGGCCATGCAAAAGCACAATGACGGGTTGGTCGCCCGCCAGAAGGTCCTGCAGGACGCCTGGGCAACCTTCACCAAAGACGCTCCGTCCGATGAAGATACGTTCGTCGAGAAATGGGGCAAGACCCGCGTCGCGGCACTGAAGGCCGCCGGCATGGTCCCGGTCATCGAGTAAACACCAGAAACCGACGACAACCGGGAGGCCGGGCATGAACGCGCCCGCTCAGAATCCCCAGGTCGAGGCTGCGGTGGCGGAGATTCTCCGCCACCGCATTCTGCCGCGTCCCTGGCGTGCTGTCGTACTGGCAATGGTCGTGGTGGCGATCGGGTTGTCGGTCTATCAGCTGTTCAATCTCGGTTCGTCGATCGGCTGGGTGATTCTCGACCTCAGCTACCTCGACCTGCTGGTGGCGTTCCTGCTGCCAGTGGTTTTTCTGGTTTTTCCGATGCGGCCGACCGACAAGGACCTGCCGAGTCCGCCGGTCTACGACATCGCGTTGTTTGGCATTGCGTTTTTGCTTGGCTGCTATCTCGCCTGGAATGCCGTTCCGGCGGTCGAGGGCGGCTGGGAGTACTTCGCGCCGACCCACGCACGGCTGTCGAGCTACGTGCTCTGGGCGCTGATGATCGAAGCGGTTCGCCGAACCGCCGGTACGGCGCTGACCATCATCGTCCTGATCTTCTCGTTCTACCCGCCGATCGCCGAGTACATGCCCGGTCCGCTGCAAGGCGCGCAGCAGCCGATGTGGGAGATCGGCCAATACTACGCATTCTCCGCCGAAGCGGTGTTCGGCATCCCAATGCGGGCGTTCGGCAAGCTGGTCATCGGTTTCGTAATCTTCGGCATTGCCCTTCAGCACACCGGTGCCGGGCGGTTCTTCATCGACCTCGCCTTCGCCATGCTGGGCCATGTCCGCGGCGGCGGCGCCAAGGTCGCGATCTTCTCCAGCGGGTTGCTCGGCTCGATGAGCGGTTCGGTGATCACCAACGTGCTGACCACCGGCACCCTGACCATCCCGGCAATGCGCCGCACTGGGTTCAGCAAGGACACCGCCGCCGCAGTCGAAGCCTGCGCGTCGACCGGCGGGGTGTTGATGCCGCCGGTGATGGGTGCCACCGCCTTCGTGATGGCGTCGTTCCTGGAGGTGCCCTACGTCGACATCGCGGTGGCCGCGATCATTCCGTCGGTGCTGTATTACCTGGGATTGTTCCTGCAGATCGATGCCTATGCCGCGCACAACGGCCTGAAGGGCCTGCCGCGCGAGGAACTACCGCGCCTGCTCGACGTTCTGAAGGCCGGCTGGCACTACATCTTCTCGCTGGTCCTCCTGGTGTGGATGCTGCTGTACCTGAAGCAGGAGGCGATCGCGCCGTTCTACGCGACGGTCGTGCTGCTCGCGACCAACCAAGTGTTCGGCAAGCGGCTGACCTATGCCGATATCAAGCACTTCCTGTACGAGACGGCGAAGATCCTGGCCGAATTGGTGGCGATCCTCGGCGCAATCGGCCTGATCGTCGGCGCGCTGTCGGCGACCGGCCTGACCGGATCGCTGGCCACCGACCTGATCCTGCTGGCCGGCGGATCGGTTTACGGCCTGCTGCTGATGGGCGCGGCGACCAGCTTCGTGCTCGGCATGGGCATGACGGTCACCGCCGCCTACGTGTTCCTGGCGATCGTGCTGGCGCCGTCACTGGTCACCTCGGGCCTTGATCCGATGGCCGTGCACTTGTTCATCCTGTACTGGGGGATGCTGTCGTACATTACCCCACCGGTAGCGCTCGGCGCGTTCGCGGCGGCAACCATTTCCGGTTCGGATCCGATGCGCACTGGGTTCACCGCGATGCGCCTCGGCTCCATCATCTACTTCATTCCGTTCTTCTTCGTGATGGAGCCAGCGCTCATCCTGCGGGGCGCTCCGGGCGACATCCTGGTGGTTCTGTCCAGTGCCGTGGTCGGCGTGGCTCTGATTGCCGGTGCGACCCAGGGCTATCTGATCGGCATCGGCCGCATGGGAGCTGGGGTGATCGGAGGGGTATCCCGCGCACTGGTGTTCGTCGGCGGTCTGCTGTTCGCCTTCCCAGGCAGCGACGATCTCGGCATCGGGCATTGGGAAGGGGTCGCGGCCGGAGCCGTGATTGCGGCACTCGGCCTGCTGTTCGTGCGTCTTGGCCGGCCGGCGGAGGGAGTGGCGCGCTAAGCGCGCCGTCGCGCTTTACTCCTTCGGCTGCACCGCTGCCGCGAAGGTGTGGGTGACGATCTTGCCATCCCGGATGACCAGGGTATCGGTACCCAGGTGGAACTTCATGGTGCGGGACTCAGCCTGCCACATCAGGAACACGGTCTCGCCGCGCTTGTCCTGCCGTACACTGGTGAACGAAGTCCCCGCCGGAAGCATCATCGTGACGAGGCCGTTGAGGAATGTCTTGATCTGTTCCCGGCCCTCGAAGACGCCGTCCGGGGAGAACAGGATCGACTGATCGGTGTAGTCTTCCAGAAGGCCTTCGACATTGCTGCTTGCGAGGCAGGACATGTGATGGCCCAGGACTTCTTCGACCGATTTGCTCATTCCGCTTCCTTCCGCGTAACGCTCCGATGCGCCGCACCTCATGCCTCAACCGCCCTGCCCGCGTCTAGCGCAAAATGTCCGGCGCAGTCGGTGGACGCGTAGCCATTCTGCAACGCCGACGCAGTGTCCGACGATGATCACAGGTCGCCCGGCACGTATCCTCGTACCGAAGGTTTTGGACGACAGACACCACTCGTCGTGTCCTGCGTCGTCGTAGACGGCAAATATGCTCTTTTGGGGGTTCGCTACAGAAGGCAGCCCGGAATTAGCCGGTGTTGCCAGGATACACAACCAGGGCCGGAGTCGTTGCAGGTCGGCCACACCCCGTCAATGCGTGTCAGTCCAGGCTTTGACCAGATTTCGGGCAATGACGATCTGCTGGATCTGCGACGTGCCTTCATAGATCCGGAACAACCGGACATCGCGGTAAAATCGTTCGACCGCGTAGTCGGCCATGTAGCCGGCGCCGCCGTGGATCTGCACCGCCCGGTCCGCGACCCGGCCGACCATCTCCGACGCGTAGTACTTGCAGCACGCCGCCTCCATTGGCGCCTTGCCTTCGGTTGCGTACAGCGTCGCGGCATCGAGCGTCATCGAGCGGGCGGCATACATCTCGGTCTGGCTGTCCGCCAGCATGGCCTGGACCAGTTGGAAGTCGGCAAGGCGCGAGCCGAACTGCTGCCGGTCGGTGGCGTAGCGCAGCGACTCCTCGATCAGGCGCTGGGCGATCCCGACACACACGGCCGATAAATGGATGCGGCCTCGGTCGAGCACCTTCATCGCCGTCTTGAAGCCCCGCCCCTCCACACCGCCGATCACCGCGTCCGCCGGCACCCGGGCGTCCTCGAAGATGACGTCGGCCACGTGCGTGCCTTGCTGTCCCATCTTGCGGTACGGCTGGCCATAGGAAATACCGGGGGTCTTGGCATCGACCAGGAAGGCCGAGATGCCTGAGGAGCCAGGAGCGTCCGGGTCGCTGCGCGCCATCACGGTCAGCACGCCGGCGCGCCGCGAGTTGGTGATGAACCGCTTGGTGCCGTTCAGGATCCAGCCATTGCCGTCCTTGCGGGCCGATGTCCGGATCGACGCGGCATCCGACCCCGCTTCGGGTTCGGTCAGACAGAACGAGCCGACCAGCTCCCCGCTCGCCAATCGCGGCAGGTAGCTTTGCTTCTGCTCCTCGGTCCCGTCGATGACGATGCCTTGGCTGCCGATCCCGACATTGGTGCCGATCAGCGAGCGGAACGCCGGCGATGTACGGCCGAGTTCCATCATCAGACGTGCCTCCTCGACCATCGACAGGCCGAGTCCGCCATAGGCCTCCGGGATCGACACGCCGTACAACCCCATCTCGGCCATCTCCGCCGGCACGGCATCGGGGATCGCGTCGTCCCGAGACACCTGATCTTCCAGCGGGATCAGGCGCTCGTCGACGTACCGGCGCACGCTGTCGAGCAACTGGTTCAGTGTCTCGGGATCCAGTGCCACATCAGCCTCCTATGAAATGCCCTTTCATCATCTGCGAACTATACCCAGGCCGATCGCCGATCGTCCACGCGCGCTGGCTGCCGATCCGGAACGGGTGCCGTCGCGTCGCCCGGCTTGCCCGGCGTCACCGGGGCGGCTATCACCATTTCGACATTCCTCGGAGGAACCGACTCCATGCGCGATCTGCACCGCCCCGGCCGCTCGCCGGTCTATGCCCCAAACGCCGCCATCGCCACCTCGCACCCGCTGGCCACCCAGGCCGGGATCGACGTGCTGAAATCAGGCGGAACCGCGGTTGATGCCGCCGTCGCCGCGTGCGCGGTTCTGTGCGTGGTCGAGCCGGCGATGACCGGCATCGGAGGCGATTGCTTCGCGCTGATCGCCCCGAAAGGATCGGGCGACATCGTGGCGCTGAACGGCTCCGGTCGGGCTCCGGCCGCCGCCGAACTCGGCTGGTACCTGGAACGTGGGATCAAGGAGATCGGCCAGACCGCCGACCCACATTCGGTGACCATCCCCGGCGCCATCGCCGCCTGGACGGTGCTGCTGGAGCGCTTCGGCAAGAAAGGCTTCGCCGAGGTGCTGGCCCCGGCGATCCGCTTCGCCGAGGAAGGATTCCCGGTCGCGTCGCGGGTCGGCGCCGACTGGGCCGACGATACGCCCCGGCTGTTGCAGCATGCCGTCAGCCGCGAGGTCATGCTGGTCAACGGCAAGGCACCGGCCATCGGCACCCGCCACAGCAACCCGAAGCTCGGCGCCACTTTCCGCCGCATCGCCGAGAAGGGACGCGACGGCTTCTACACCGGGCCGGTCGCCGACGACATCGTCAAGGAACTGCGCTCGCTCGGCGGACTGCACACCCTGGAAGACTTCGCCAACGCCGAGGCCGAGTGGGTCACCCCGATCAAGACGACCTATCGTGGCCATGACGTCTATGAATGCCCGCCGAACGGCCAGGGCATCTGCGCCCTGATGATCATGAACATCCTGTCCGGCTACGACATTGCCGGACTGTCGGAGGTGCAGCGGATCCACCTGCTGGCCGAGGCCACCAAGCTCGCCTACGCCCAGCGCGACCGCTACGTGTCCGACCCGCGTCAGGTCGACGTGCCGGTCGACTGGTTGCAGTCGGAAGGCCATGCCAAGGGCCTGCGCGCCATGATCGACCCGCAGCGTGCCGGCGCGTTCCGGCCGAGCGATTTCCCAGTCCACAAGGACACCATCTATCTGTCCTGCGTCGATGCCGACGGCACCGCAATCAGCTTCATCAACTCGCTGTTCTCCGGGTTCGGCAGCGCGATCATGGCACCGGAGTCCGGCGTCATGCTGCAGAACCGCGGACGTTCGTTCTGCCTGCAGGAAGGCCACGCCAACGCCATCGCGCCGAACAAGCGGCCGATGCACACCATCATCCCCGGCATGGTGGTCAAGGACGGCCAGGTGGTCGCCCCGTTCGGCGTGATGGGCGGCCAGTACCAGTCCACCGGCCACACCGGCTTCCTCAGCAACATCCTCGACCTCGGCATGGACGTGCAGGAGGCGATGGACACGCCGCGCAGTTTCGCGCTGGGCGGCAAGCTGCAGGTCGAGAACACCTTCGCGCCGGAGGTCTATGCAGCCCTTGAGGCCAAGGGCCACATCCTGGAGCACATGGACAAGCCGTTGGGCGGCAGCCAGGCGGTCTGGATCGATCGGGCCAATGGTTGCCTCGTCGCCGGCTCCGATCCCCGCAAGGACGGCTGCGCGCTCGGCTATTGAGGAAACACTAGGCATGACCCACAAGACCGCGATCATCGGCCTCGGCATCATGGGCCGCCGACTGCTGGAAAATCTCCTGGTGCACCCGGCGTTCGAGCCGGTGGCACTGTGGGATCCGTCAGCCGACTCCTGCACCAAGGCCCGCGCGGTGGCACCGGGCGTCCCGGTCGTCGACGGCGCCGAAGCGGCCATCGCCGCCGCCGATGTGCTGTACCTTGCCTGCCCACCGGTGCCGCGCAAGGCCTATGCACTGGCGGCGGCCGGTGCCGGCAAGGCAGTGTTCCTGGAAAAACCGCTGGGTGTGGACATTCCGGAAAGTCGGGATCTCGTCGACCGTCTTGCGGCGGCCGGTGCCCCGGCGGCGGTGAACTTCACCCAGGCCTCGTCGCGCGGCTTCGAGGTGTTGCGTGAGGCGATCGACGGCGGCGCGGCTGGCGATGTGCTCGGCATCGACATCGTGGTCACCTATCCGACTTGGCCGCGCGCCTGGCAGGTCGACGCCGACTGGCTGCGCTTCAAGGCGGAGGGTGGTTATACCCGTGAGGTGATCTCGCACTTCCTGTTCCTGTCGGAGCGGTTCCTCGGGCCGCTGACCCTGAAATGGGCTCACCCAAGCTACCCGGCGGACCCGGCGCTGTGCGAGACCCAGATGCTGGCCCGGTTGGAGACCGCCGACGGCCGGCCGGTCAGCGTGCTCGGCTCGGTCGGCGGGGCCCAGCCCGACCGCCAGGAGGTTACCGTCAAGGCCAGCAAGACCGGCTTCCGATTCACCGAGTTCTATCAGCTGTGGAAGTCGACCGGCGGCGAGTGGACGGCGGCCTACGATTTCCCGACCGACCCGCGCCGTGACTCCCTGCAGCGCCAGCTTGGCGAGTTGGACAAATGCGTGCGTGGCGAAGCGCACCGGCTGGCGACGCCGGAAGAAGCCTTGCGGGTGCAGGTGCTGATCGAGGGGATGCTGGCTGGCAAGAGCTAGCGGGACGCAAGCTCGCAGGTCTCCCGAACACACCCGCGCAGCCAGCGGTGAGCCGGATCGGCGTCCAACCGTGGGTGCCAGAGCATCGAAACCGTGATCTGCGGCAGGTCGAGGGGAACCGGGAAGCTGTGCATTCCCGCACGCAGGTTTCCGGTCTGCCGCTCGGGAACGGTGGCGATCAGGTCGGACCCCCGTGCGAGGGACAGTGCCGCTGAGAAACCGGCGACCACCGTCACGATCTCACGGGTCAGGCCGAGGCGTGCCAGCGCATCGTCCACCGGCCCATTGTTTTGCCCTCGGCGTGACACCAGGATGTGCCGACCCTCCACATAACGATCGGCACTGATCTCGCCTTGGCTCAACGCATGACCCGCGCGCACAACGCCAACGAAGCGGTCCCGGAACAGCATCTGCGTCCTTATCTCCGGCCCCGCCGTTCCTGCCACGACGCCGGTTTCCAGATCGACATTCCCGTCGCGCAGAGCCGCGCTGTCCTTGTCCGACTTCTCCACGAACCGCAGGCGAACACCCGGGGCTTCGTCGCAGACACGCGCGATCAAGTCCGATCCAAAATTCTCCACGAAGCCGTCACGGGTCCGCAGCGTGAACGTACGCACCAGGCGGTTGAGATTGACCCTCTCAGCGGGGCGCAGAACGGCTTGCCCGTCCTGTACGAGTTGCCCGACGCGCTCGCGCAGTTCGAGCGCCCTGGGGGTCGGGACGAGACCACGCCCGGCCCTGACCAGCAGCGGATCGCCGGTGGTTTCCCGCAGCCGCGCCAACGCCCGGCTCATGGCGGAAGGGCTGAGCCGCAATCGCTTGGCGGCGCGCGCGACGCTGCCCTCGGAAAGCAGCACATCAAGGGTCACCAGCAAGTTGAAATCGGGCGCCGACATATGGCGATCTTAGCACCATTCGTTCAACAGATGGCGTCAAACGCACGAATTGACTGCATGCAGTGCGCGTTCCGACAGGTCGTGCGAACAGCTACCTCTCTGCCGGCTCCGTTTCAGGGGTCAGCAGCGTATGGAGCTCAAATTGACGCACGACGACGCAAGGCATCTGGAAGCAACAACCGACAACCCAGCGGGTCCGCGGTCGGTCCGTTGGGCGCTCGCCGCCCTGTCACTTTCGATTCTCATGTCCTCGCTTGGGACCAGCATCGCCAATGTCGGTCTGCCGGCGATCGCCCAGGCGTTCAACGCCTCCTTCCAGGAAGTCCAGTGGATCGTCCTGGCCTATCTTCTCGCCATCACCACATTGATCATCGGCGCCGGGCGGCTTGGCGACGTGATGGGACGCCGACGGCTGCTGCTGGCGGGCCTCATCCTGTTCACGGTGGCGTCCGCACTGTGCGGGACCGCACCCACGCTCTGGCTGTTGGTGGCTGCCCGGGCGGCGCAAGGTGTCGGCGCTGCCGTCATGATGGCCCTCACCATGGCCTTTGTTGGCGACACGATCCCGAAGGCGCAGACCGGCAGTGCCATGGGATTGCTTGGAACGATGTCCGCGATCGGCACGGCCCTCCGCCCGTCACTCGGTGGCGCGCTGCTCGCCTTGCTTGGCTGGAATGCCATGTTCCTCATTAATGCACCTTTGGGTGGTCTCGCTCTGCTCCTCGCGTATCGCTACCTGCCGGCTGATCGCCAGAAGCCAGCGGCCAACGGCCTCAGCCTCGACAAACTCGGGACCCTGGTGCTTGCCTTGACGCTGGCGGCCTATGCGCTTGCGATGACGACAGGGCGTGGCAGTTTCGGCGCGCTGAACGTGGCCCTGCTGTTGGCCGCGGTGCTCGGTCTCGGCCTCTTCATGTTGGTGGAGACACGAGCGGCATCACCGCTGCTGCCCGTGGGGATGTTCAGAGACACGATGTTCAGCACCAGTCTTGCGATGAACGTCTTGGTCGCAACCGTCATGATGGCGACCTTGGTCGTGGGGCCATTCTACCTTTCGCGCGCGCTCGGACTCAACGACGCCCTCGTAGGGCTGGCGATGTCGATCGGCCCCATCGTCTCCGCGTTGAGTGGCGTCCCGGCCGGCCGTATCGTCGACCGGTTGGATGCTGCTTTTCTGGTTTCAGGCGGCCTCATCGCCATGGCGGTTGGAGCGTTCGCGCTATCCGCAGTCCCGGGGACGTTTGGTGTCGCCGGCTATATCGCCGCCATGGTCATCCTGACCCCCGGCTACGCGCTGTTCCAGGCGGCCAACAACACGGTTGTCATGAAGGATGTCAGCCCGGACCGTCGAGGCGTGGTCTCGGGCGTGCTCAACCTGTCCCGTAATCTTGGCCTGATCACGGGTGCATCCGTCATGGGCGCGGTGTTTGCGCTTGCTTCCACTACCACCGGCGCGGCCACCGCAAATGCTGAAGGCGTCGCGGCGGGAATGCAGTTCACATTCGTCATCGCCGCGGTCCTTGCCCTCATCGCGGCCGCCATCTCGATTGGCGGCCGAGTTATCGCAGCGCGCCGTGCGCACTCGCCGAGAACGCAACCTGAGGCGACTCAGCGTGCTGCCTACCCCGCCAGCCGGTCGGGCATGACGAACCCGGCACGTGCGCGGTCCGAAGCCAATCGTTCCGCACTGTAGTACCGGCCGAGCGCAGCGTTCAGCCCGTTGAACAAGTCCGGGTTGCGGGCTTGGAAGGCCGGCCACGTATCGCCGTTCGGTCCATCGGCGATCCGCTCGTTGATCACCAGCAGGAACGCGAAAGTGATGGTCTCGTGGTACAGGCCTGGCTTGCCGAGATGCGCCGCGAACGCCCGCAACCGCTCCGCATAGCGCTGCATGGCGGCCGGCAGGTCCAGGCGGTTCAGATAGATCCACGCCAGTCGGACGTGACCAGTGTGGCCGAACTCGCTGGCCGGCAGGGTCAGCGCCTCGAACGCGCTGGCGAACGCTTCATCGTTCATCACTGGCCTCCTGCAGGCGATGACTGTCCATCGCCGTCAGGTCGAGCCCGTAGACCGTCTTGAGCTGAGCAATCCGCTCCAGCGTCTCCGGGCTGAACGGCGCCTTGCCCTCGAAGACGTGCAGCATCACCCCTTCGATCAGATCGCCGAGGCTGATGTCGTGCAGTTCGGCGACCCCCTTCATCACCTTCAGCATCCGGCGCTCCAAGCGGACACCGGTTTGAACACGGTCAACGGGTTTGGCGTCTGTCATCAGGACTACATCATCACCTTGGTACATATGTACCATTCATCTATACAATCTTGATGCATTTGTCAGCCGTCTATCGGGCGCCAAGCATGCAACACGGCGCGCGTCGCGGCGTCGAACGCGAAGAAGTTGCCGCCGCCGGCACCCGGCTGGTCGAACCGCCGGCTGATCGCCTCCCCCAGCAGATGCGCCAGCAGCAGCGCACCGACCGCACCGTGAGAGACCACGGCGATGCCACCGTTCCCCGGCGCCTCGGCGATCACCGCGTCGACGGCGCCGACGATGCGCGCCTGTTCGTCAACCGCCCGCCCCCATCCGCGCACCGACCGCTCGGGCTCGGCGAAGAACCGGTCGGCCAAGCCTTCGAATTCCGCGGGCGGCAGGTAGCCGGTGGCCGATCGATCGTTCTCACCGAGGTCGGCGCGGACGCTCACCGGCAAATCGCTGGCGGCGGAGAGGATCTCGGCACCATCCAGCGCCTTGCGCTCGGCACTGCTGTACAAGGCGCTCAGAGCCGGCACCCAGGGCTGGACACAAGCCTTCACCATGCGCATCCGGCCAAGCGACGACAACGGCCACTCAGTGACCGTCGTCCCCGGGTCGATGACGACGTTCGGGTGCGTGATGAAATAGACAATCCGGGCCGGTGGCGCGCTCACTCGGCCGCGGCGGACTCCGCGTCCGCTGCCATCAGGCCGCCGAGCCGGCCGCTCGCCGCCACCGCCTCGTCGACCAGCCGGTCCATGATCGCCTCGACCGGCTCGATCTTGTCGGCGAACACGCAGGCCTGCCCCATCGACAGAATGCCCTTTTCGGGATCGCCGACGGTGTAGGCCTCCTTCTGCAATGTCCCCATCACATAAGGACGGTATGCGTCGAACGCGGTCACCCCCTGCTTCTCCAGGTCGGCAATGGCGCGGGTGGTGGCATTGTCGATGCCGCGGAAGGTGTTGCGCAGCGACGCCAGGACCAGGGCGGTGTCGGTCTCCTGTGCATCGACCACCCGCTGCTTGATCAGATGGTGCGACCAGATCTCGGTCGCCACCAGGAAGCGGGTGCCGAGCAGCACCGCGTCGGCGCCCATCGCCAGGGCGGCGGCAATCTGCGAGCCGGTGCCGATGCCCCCGCCGACCAGCACAGGGACGTCCAGACGCTGTACCGCAAGCGGGATCTGCACGATGCTGCCGATCAGGTTCAATCCCGGATGGCCACCGCATTCCGCGCCAACCACCGCCACCGCGTCGATCGGCAGTTTGGACACCGCCGAGATCGCATGCTTGACCGTCGCGACCTTGTGGAACACCACGCCGCCGGCCTCCTTGATGCGCTCCACGAATTCGGTCGGCGGCAGGCCGGCGGTCTCGAAATGCCGCACACCTTTGGCGAGCGCCACCTCGAGCTGGGCCGGTAGATCCTTGTTCTGTTCCGGCCGATTCGACATGTACAGGTTGACGCCGAACGGCTTGCCGCCGGTCAGCTTCGCCGCCTTGTCGAGTTCGGCCTCGAACCGGCCTTCCTCCGGGAAGGTCTTGGCGGTGATGAACCCCATGCCACCGGCGTTAACAACCGCGGCCACATAACTGGCGTCGGCCAACCACATCAGGCCGCCGGCCACGATCGGGTGGCGAATGCCGAACAGCTCGGTGATGCGGGTCTTGAAGCGTTGCGGCCTCATGCCACCTCCTCGATCGTCTCAGGCACCAGGCCCGCCGGCACGATCAGCGCGTCCAGCGCTACCACCCCGTGACCCGCTTCGAGCACCCGCACCGGGTTCAGGTCGACACTGACGACACGTTCGGCCTCGGCCGCCGCGAACACCGACACCCGCACCAGCAGGTCGGCAAGCGCCTCGACATCGGCCGGCGGTGCTCCACGCACCCCGGCGAAGATCTTAGCGCCCTTCAGTTCGGCAATCATCCGCCGTGCTTCGGCCACCCCGAACGGTGCCAGCCGGAACGACACATCCTCCAGCACCTCGACCAGTACACCGCCGAGCCCGACCATGACCACCGGCCCGAAGGTCGGATCGTTCTGCACGCCGACCACAGCCTCGACCCCGGCCGGCGCCATGGCGGCCACGATCACGCCGTCGATCGTGGCGTCCGGCCGGAGCAGCGGCACCCGCTCGGTCAGCGAGGCATAGGCGGCGCGCACCGCCTCGTCCCCCTGGACGCCGACGATGACGCCGCCGACCTCGGTCTTGTGCTGGATGTCGGGCGAGGCGATCTTCAGCACCACCTTGCCGCCCAGTTCCGCCGCCGCGGCAGCCGCCTGATCCGGGCTGGTGACCAGCCGGCGGGCAACAAACGGCACGCCCCAGGCTTCCAGCAGATCGGTCGCGTGGTGTTCGGCGAGCGCATCGGTTCCGACCGCCGGCGCGCCGGCGGGTGCCGACGGTGGCGCCGCCTCTACAGGTCGGGCGAAGAACCGGCCGAAACCGGTCAGTGCCGCCGCCGCCGCGACCGCCCGGGTCGGGTCCTCGTACACCGGGAAGCCGCCATCCTCGTACTGGCGAACGATGTCGCCTGTCGCCACCAGCGACAGGATGATCGAGCGCTCACGGAACCGCTCGCGAATCTCGGCCAGGATCTTGATCAGCGGCCCGGCGATCGTCCGGCTGCCGGCAACCACCGTGAAGAACGCCACCACCACGTCATAGCGGCCCTGATCCAGCATCATCCGTAGGTTGGTGCCGACCAGCGACAGGTCGTTGAACGCCTGCGCGGTGACGTCGACCGGGTTTCGCACAGCGGCGTAGGGCAGCAGCTCCTGCAGCGTGCGCTGCGCGTCCTTCGGCATCTCGGCGACATCCATGCCGAGGTCTTCAGCCGAGTCCGCCATCTGCACGCCGACCCCGCCGGAGATCGTCATCAGGCCCAGCCGGTTCCCGGCCGGGAACCGGCCATGGGCTGCGGCGTAGCAGGCGTCCAACAACTGGTCGGTGGACGACACCCGCAGCACGCCATACTGGGCGAACAAGCCGTCATAGACCCGATCGGAGCCGGCCAGAGCCGCGGTGTGCGACGCCGCAGCCGCGGCACCGATCGCCGAGCGGCCGACCTTCATGAAGATCACCGGCTTGCCGGCGTCGGCCGCATCGGCCAACGCGGCCCGCAGAGCGTCGCCATCGCGGATACCCTCGGCATAGGCAGCGATCACCTTGGTATGCTCGTCGCGCACCAGATACCCGATGGCGTCGGCCAGATCGACATCGGCCTCGTTGCCGGTGGTGATCAGGATGCCGGTCTGCACGCCGCGAGTTCGCATCAACGCAAAAGCGTGGCTGCCATAAGCGCCGGACTGGCTGGCGATGGCCACCGGGCCCGGCTTCGGCAGTTCCTGCTCCACCGAAGACGAAAACGTCGCGATCCAGCCGTTGTGGGCGTTGAACACGCCGAGGCAGTTCGGCCCCAGCACTCGAATTCCGCCCGCCCGCGCGATCGCCCGGACCCGGTCCTGCGCCGCCTTGCCCTCCTCGCCCATCTCGGCGAAGCCGGAGGAGAACACCACCGCCGCCTTGGCACCCTTGGCCGCCAGCGCCTCGAGAGTATCCGGCACGGCGGCTGCCGGCACCGCGACGATGCAGGCATCGGGGGCGCCCGGCAGCGCGTCGACCGAAGCGAACGCCTGCAGGCCCTGCACGGTCTCGCGCTTGGGGTTGACCGGCCAGATCGGCCCCTGGAACCCGGACTTCAGCATGTAGCCGAGCGGCCGGCCGCCAATCCGCGTCGGGTCGTCCGACGCTCCGACAATGGCGATCGATCGCGGGCTGATCAGCGGACGCAGGGTCTCTACGTCGGGGCGGTCCGTCATGCTCTATACCGTCGCGATTCCGTTGGCGGGGGAGCCAACCACACCCGGCAAGTGCAGCGGCGGGGCGGTCAGCAGGAACCGGAACCGGTTGCTGGCATGCAGCCACTCGGCCAGTTCCGTCAGATACCAGAGCTCGCCGAGATGAATGCCCAGCTTGAACAGGCACAGCTCGTGCAGCGGCATCATCGCGCGCTTCGGTCCATTGCGGCGGTCGCGACCGGGAATATGCTCAACCGCATAGTTGTCGGCGATCAGCACCGACAACCCGCTGCTGCGGATCCATTCCTGCAGATCCGGATCGCCACCATCGAGCGCCGGAAAACCGCCCTGAAGAACCTCGGGGTCGGGATCGCCGGCCTTTTCCATCACCATCTTGCCGAACCCGGTGTGGAGGCAGACCATGTCGCCCTCCTCCACCGTGATGCCGTCGGCCTTCATGATCCGGTCGAGGATGGCGAAGTCGACCACCGTGCGCTCATCGCCGAGGTGGCGGTGCAGGTCGATCATAACGCCGCGGCCCTGAACCCCGGCGCGAGCCATGTTCTCAATGCCGAGCGCCTTGGCGTGCACACCCTCGAACCGCATCAGCGGATCGGCGGCATCGTTGCGCGGCCCGGCGGCGACCAGATGCTCCAGCCCGGTCCAGCCGTTATAGTAGACGATCTCCGGAATCCCGTCGCCGTTGGCATCGAACATCGACCCCACGTGGGCGAAGCTGTCCCACTGCGAGGAGTACTGCAGGCACAGCAGCACCGCGTCGTCGGACACCACATCGGTCAGTTCGGGGTTCTCGTCACCCAGCGGGAAATTGTAGTTCGACAGCCCGCCACGTTCGGTCGCGAACCGGCGCGGCGGGAACCGGCGGGGGTTCAAATCGCGCCCGCCAGGAAGGTCGAGCGGCAGCGACAGGCAGAACCGCCGACCCTCGCGCACTTCCTTGGCGGCCAGAACCACGCGCTCCGGCGTCAGCAAGTTCAGGCGCCCGCGCTGATCGTCGGGTCCGAAATCGCCCCAGTTCGAGCCGTCCGGCCGGTTTGTCCACCGTGCCGCCATGGCCGTCCTCCCGTGCAGGATTGCGCCACCTTGACCGGCGGTCGCCTTGCGGAATCGCGGAAGGATTGTTGCGGCCCGTGCCCCGGTACGCAAGGGGTGGCGATCAGACTTCGGCGCAGGGAATCTGAATGATGTCGGCCGGAACCAGCGGTGTGCGGGTGCGGTTGGCGCCGGAGATCGTGTACAGGCTGATGCCAAGGACGTGGTCGATCGTGTCGTCGTCCGACGCCAGCGGCAGCAGCAGCCGCTCGGCCACCTGGGTTTCCATCTCCGACAGGCGCTCCGTCGCCGACCCGTAGTGCAGCAGCGGCACGGTCAGCAACTGCGTCCAACGATTCATCATGACGGGATGATCCGCCGGCCCGACAATCTCGCGGAGCGTCATGCCCTTGATGCTGCGTCCCCAGGCGGTGTTGATGTCCTCACCAGCCAGCTTGCAGACAAAATCGCCGAGATCGGGGTCGAACCGATAGATCCAGACGTACCTCAGCAGCGTCGGGATCTCCAACGGCTCGAAATCCGAGCGCAACGGGACCAGACTCCTGCGACGCGCCGATCGCCAGGCATGGAAGAACTCGAAGATCCGCGGATCCGCCCCCAGCAGGCGAGACTCTACGGTGGACTTTGGCGGCGTCGCGTCGGTCATCGTCCCCCTCATCGAGCCGCAGGCTCTTAGCCCGGAAACGCCGGTTTCCCGCACTCTACCGTGATCACGGAACGACGGCCATCGCCAATGCCCGGCGGCAGTGGGTCGCCGGATGGACGGATTGATCTCCGCCTCGGTCCGGTCGCCTTGAAAAACACCACCGTGCTCTGCGTGTCGGCTACTCCCGTCCAACGCATCGTGGTATGAGCCGGCGCCCGTCTGGAGATCCCGCATGACCGCCGCTGCCGCCCTCGCGGGACCGAACCGCGGGATCATCCTGATCCTGCTGGCCCATATCGCGTTCACCACCATGGACGCCACCAACAAGACCCTGTCAGAGACCTATCCGGTCACCCAGATCATCTGGGCGTTCTACGTCGGCTTTGCTGCCGCGGCACTGGCCTGGGCCGTTTTCGGCGGCGGCGTTCGCAACGCGCTGCACACCCGGCGCCCGACATTGCAACTGGCTCGGGCCGCCCTGTTGCCGTTGAACATGGCCGCTGTAGTGCTGGCGCTCAGCCTGATGTCGATGGCCGAGGTGATCGCGGTCGGCATCTCCTACCCGCTGATGATCACGGTGCTGTCGGCGCTGGTGCTGAAGGAGGACGTCGGCCCGCGTCGGTGGGCGGCCGTGGTGGTCGGCTTTCTCGGCGTGCTGCTGATCGTGCGTCCGGGCCTGGCAGTGTTCAACCCGGCCAGCCTGATCATCCTGGGCGCCGCCGCGCTGTTTGCTGTCTACCAGATCATGACCAAGATCCTGGGCCGGACCGACCGTCCGATTACCCTGACCCTGTACACCGCTCTGGTCGGCGCTGTGCTGACCAGCTTCTTCGCGCCGCTGGACTGGCATACGCCGGACGCCACCGGCTGGGCGCTGCTGGCCCTCACGGCCGCCGCCGGCACCGTCGGTCACTCGCTGGTCATCCAGGCACTTGAGTCGACACCGGCCAGCGTGTTGCAGCCGTTCAACTACGTGCAACTGGTGTGGACCACCGTGGTCGGGTTCGTCGTGTTCGGCGATCTGCCCGACGCCATGACCGTGCTCGGCACCAGCATCGTGGTGGCCAGCGGTCTGTATGTCTGGTGGCGCGAACGGGTCCGGGCGGGTGCCGTTCGATGAGCATCACCGCCTCCGATGCCGCGGCACCCAGTCGCGGGATAATCCTGATCCTGATCGCCAATCTCGGCTTTGCTGGGATGGACGCCGTGTCGAAGACCTTGATTGTCGACTACCCGGTCGCGCAGATCCTGTGGGTGCGCTACGCGTTCTTCGCGGCGTTCGCGACCGCGCTGTCGCTGCGCTCGGGCGGCCCGTTCGCCGGGTTCCGCTCGCAGCGCCCGGCCCTCAATGTGCTGCGGGCCGTCATCCTGCTGGCCGAGATCGCCTGCTTCGTGGTCGCCTTCCGATATCTGCCGCTGGCCGAGACGCATTCGATTGCGGCCGTGTATCCGCTGATCATCACGGCCCTGTCCGCCCTGGTGCTGGGCGAGTTCGTCGGTCCGCGACGCTGGGCGGCGGTGGCGGTCGGCTTTGTCGGCGTGGTGGTGATCCTGCGGCCCGGCCTCGGGGTGTTCAACCCGGCGGCCTTGATCCCGCTGGCCGGCGCGGCGCTGTTCGCGGTCTACCAGATCATGACCAAGGTGGTGGCCCGCCGGGACAGCATGGTGACGATCCTGCTGTACACCGGGTGGATCGGATTCGCGCTGACCAGCATCACCGGCCCGTTCTACTGGACGCCTCCGGATCTCAAAGGCTGGATCCTGCTGCCGATCGCCGGATTCATGGGCGTGGTCGGCCATCTGCTGCTGATCAAGGCGCTGGAACTGGCGCCGGCCAGTGTGCTGCAACCGTTCAACTACACCCTGCTGATCTGGGCAACGGCAGTCGGATTCCTGGTGTTCGGCGACCTGCCCGACACCGTGACGGTGCTGGGCGCCGGCATCGTGGTCGCCTCGGGCCTGTACACCTGGTGGCGCGAGCGGGTGCGGGCCAAACGTCGTTAACGCCCCCCTCTCGACAGGGCTCGCCCGGCTGGGCTTAAATCCGCGTCAACGATCCTCACGCCGCCAACCGGCGATATCAGAACATCCAAGGGAGTACGACCGATGCGCAGCTATTCGCTGATGGAGCCCGGCAAGCCGTTCCAGGCGATCGACAAGCCGGATCCGGTGCCGACCGGCACCGAGGTGCTGCTTAAGGTCACCCGCGCCGGGGTCTGCCACTCCGACATCCACATCTCCGACGGCTATTTCGACCTCGGCGGCGGCAAGGTCCTGAACATTGTCGACCGCGGCCAGAAGTTCCCGATCACCCTCGGCCACGAGGTCCTCGGCGAGGTGATCGCCGCCGGTCCGGATGCCAAGGACGCGCCGATCGGCAAGACCATGCTGGTCCATCCCTGGCTCGGCTGCGGCGAGTGCTCGGCCTGCAAGGCGGAGCAGGAGAACCACTGCCCGACCATGCGCTCGATCGGCGTCTTTCGCGACGGCGGCTACGCCACCCACTGCGTGGTTCCGCACCCGAAGTATCTGGTGGACATCGGCAACGTCGACCCGAGCATCGCCACGCCCTACTCCTGCTCCGGCGTCACCGTGTACTCGGCGCTCAAGAAGGCCCTGCCGATCCGCGATGACGAATGGCTTGCGATCATGGGGGCCGGCGGCCTCGGCCTGTCGGCGGTAGCCATCGCCAAGGCGATGGGCGTGAAGAACATCATCTCGGTCGACATCGACGACTCCCACCTGACGGCCGCCAAGGACATGGGCGCCACCGCCACGCTGAATCCCAAGTCGACCGATAGCGCGGTCGCGGCACTGCAGAAGTTGGCGGGCGGGGAACTGCGCGCGGTGGTCGACACGGTCGGCGGCGAGGCCACCGCCAACCTCGGCATCGCGGCGGTCCGCAAGGGCGGGCGCTACGTGATCGTCGGGCTGTACGGCGGGCAGATCAGCATCTCGCTGCCGACGATCCCGATGCGCGCGGTGTCAATCCTCGGCTCGTATGTCGGCTCGCTTGACGAGCTGAAGGAACTGATGGAACTTGTGAAGACTGGAACCGTCAAGCCGATCCCGATCTCGACCCGTCCGGTCGAGACCGCCTATGACACCCTGCAGGACCTCAAGGCCGGCAAGATCGTCGGCCGGGTGGTGCTGACCAACGACTGAGGCTCAGCCGACTGTCAGGTCCGCCGTGATCCGGCCGGTGGCGTTGGTTGTGACCAACCGGCACCACCGGCCGTCATGCCCTTTTTGACCCAGCAAGCACATGGCGTCATCCCAGAACACCGGGCGCCGGAACCGGCAGCGCACCGTCAGCGGCGCCACCGGACCAAGGGCATCGACCATCCAGGTCATGGTCTGCAGGCCCTGTGCAAGCGGCGCCCGGTAGCCGAGGCTCTGCGCGAATTCCGGGTCGAAGTGAATGAGGTTGCCGACCTCGCGCGAGAACGTCGTGACCCGATCCGGCGTTAGGGTCTGCTCGGCAATCGGCTCCAGGCCGCCGAGGTCGTCTGGGTCTCCGGACCCGGCGCGGCCGCGGTCCGGTGCCGTCATCGCGGCGGGATCCGGCAGCAGGCCGATATGGGTCAAGGTCGCGGCCACCTCGCCATTGTCCCGGACAACATCGAAACGCTGGGTCACCATTCGCCCCTTGCGAACCGGTTCAACGCTTTCGGTCAGCCCGCGAAACCGGATCTCCTCGCCGATCGCGGCATGGGCGCCGACCGTCATGACCTGCTGGACGTGGACGTAGCCGTTCGGTTGCTGGCGAACCAGCTTCATGCCGCGAAAGCCGTCATTGCCCCACAGCGTCGGCTCGGCGATGCCGGCCCAAATTTCGGGATCAGCACCGGCGGCAGCCAGCCACCGTGCCTGATCCTCCGCGGTTCGGATGATGCGCCGCTCCGGAAAAACGAAGCCGGCCTCAAGCGACGCATTCTCCCGCATGGTCTCAGTTCTCGATAATCTCAGGCGGTCGATGGGCCGTGACCGCCGGGATCGCGCCGTCGACCCGCGCCACCTCGACCAGACAGGAGTGCGCCGCCGGGCCTTGGCCCAGGCGCGACGTGCCGCGGTCGCGGGTCAGGACGTTCGGGTTGCCGTGCTTCTCCAGCCCCTCGGTCTGGCCGGGCGTCTGCGGGTCGTACCAAGCGCCAGTCGACAGCTGGACGATCCCCGGCATTACCGCGTCGGAGACGATCACCCCGGCAAGGCACGATCCGCGGTTGTTCCACACCCGCACCACGTCACCGGACTTGATGCCGCGGGACGCCGCATCGTCGGGATGGATGGTCATCGGCTCGCGATCGGCGATCTTAGAGCCCATGCTGACCGAACCCGGATCGAGCTGGCTGTGCAGCCGGGTGCGCGGCTGGTTCGACATCAGATGCAGTGGGTAGGTCTGCGCCAGCTTGCCGCCCAGCCACTCGTCCGGCTCACGCCACACCGGATGGCCCGGGCAGTCGTCATAGCCGAAACCGTCGATCGTCTCGGAGAAGATCTCGATCTTGCCGGACGGGGTCGGCAACGGGTTCGCCTCGGGATCGGTCCGGAAACCCTCGAGCAGGATGGTCGGCTTGTCGGCCGCCGGTAGTTCGAAGGTCTCCTGCTCCCAAAATGTCTCGAAATCGGGTAGCTCGAACCCGGCCTCGGCGGCGCGCTGGCGCGACTGGTCCCAGAGATGGCGCAGCCAGTCCATCTCGTCGCGGCCTTCGGTATATCGCTCGGCGAAACCAAGGTTCCGGGCGAGGCCGCTGAAGATCTCGTAGTCCGGGCGGCTGTCGCCGACCCGCGGGATCGCCTGCTTCATCGCAACGCTGAGCGGCTCCCAATGGGTGATCGACAGGTCGTTGCGCTCCAGCGCGGTGGTCGACGGGAACACAATGTCGGCGTGCCGGGCCATGCCGGTCCACCAGATCTCGTTGACGATGATCGTCTCCGGGCGGCGGAACGCCTCGACCAGCTTGTGCAGGTCCTGGTGGTGGTGGAACGGATTGCCGCCGGCCCAGTAGACCATCCGGATGTCCGGGTAGGTCAGGTCCTTGCCGTCGAACTGGAACGGCTGGCCCGGATTCAGCAGCATGTCGGAGATCCGGGCGACCGGGATCACGTCCTTGACGTTGTTGATGCCCTGGGACACCGACGGCCAGTGGAAGAACTTGACGGGATTGCCGACACCGTTCTCGGAGCTGTAGCCGATCCCGAAACCGCCGCCCGGCGTGCCGATCTGGCCCAGCATTGCCGCCAGCACCACCGTCAGCCAAACCGGCTGCTCACCGTATTCCGCGCGCTGCATCGACCAGGTGGCGTTGATCATGGTGCGGCTGGACGCCATGCGGCGCGCCAGGTCGCGAATGGTGTCGGCCGGAACCGTCGTGATCCGCTCTGCCCATTCCGGCGTCTTCGGCTGCCCGTCGCTCTCGCCCATCACGTAGGCGCGGAAGCGGTCGAAGCCGACGGTGTAACGGCCCAGGAATGCGTTGTCCTGGAGGTTCTCGGCAATCAGGGTGTGGGCGATCGCCAGCATCAGCGCGGCGTCGGAGCCCGGACGGATCGGGATCCACTCGGCCCCGAGATCCGGCGGCATGTCGATGCGGATCGGGCTCAGATAGACGATTTCGCAGCCGTTGTCGGCGCAGGCCTTCAGGCCGTGGTAGCAAGTGTGCTGGCCAACCCCGCCCGACGTCACCTGGGCGTTCTTGACCGGCATGCCGCCGAACGACACCAGCATCTCGCAATGCTCGGCCAGCACCGGCCAGGTGGTGTGGGTGTCCAGGATCGGTTTGATCGGCCCGACCACGTGCGGAAGGATCTGCTGGGCGGCGGCATAGGAGTAAGTGCCCTCATGTCGGACGTAGCCGCCGATCTGGTTGAAGAACCGGTGGATGTGCGAGTTGGCGTGGTGGAACCGGCCCGCGCTGGCCCAGCCGTAGGAGCCGGCGTAGAACGCGGTGTTGCCATGGGCATCCTTGATCCGCTTGATCTCGGCCGCTGCCATCTCCAGCGCCTCGTCCCACGGCACGGCCACGAACGGCTCGCGCCCGCGCCCGGTGCGGTCGCTGTGCTCGCGCTTGTCCAGCCAGCCCTTGCGGATCATCGGCCGCCCGATCCGGCTTTCGTGTGTGACCGCATCGACGATGCCCGGCCCAATGATCGCCGGTGCGGGGTCCTTGGCGTAGTCGTGGACGGCGATCAACCGGTCGCCCTCGACTTCCGCGTAGTAGGTGCCCCAGTGGGTCGACGTCGGGATCAGGCGGCGGGTGACGGCGGTGCTCATGACGCTCTCCTGCGACGGGCCGCGACCGGCGCGAATGCCCCGTCGAGAACCGCCGCGTGCTCGGCCTTGTGCCACGCGCCCCAACCGACAGCCGGCGACGGTGCCGCTGGGCGCCCGCAATAGGTGGCACGGCTCTCGGACCCGCGCAAGGAAGCCAGATGCGGCTCGATGTAGCGCCAAGCGCCCATGTTCTCGGGTTCCTCCTGAGCCCACACCAGTTCGGCCCCGGGATGCTTGGCAAGCACAGCGCGCAGCTCGGCTTCCGGAAACGGATACAGCTCCTCGACCCGTATCAGAGCAACGTCATCCATCCCGCGCTCACGCCGAGCCGAGGCCAGGTCAAAGAACAGCTTGCCGGCCACCAGAACCACTTTCCGGGCGCCGGTCGTCCGGTCGGGGTCGTCGATCACCGGACGGAACGCGGTGCCCGGCCCGAACTCGTCGAGCGACGACACCGCCTCGGCGTGCCGCAACCCGGATTTTGGGGTCAGCGCGACCAGCGGAACCCGGTACGGCCGCAGCATTTGGCGCCGCAGTGCGTGAAACAGGTTGGCCGGCGAGGCGCAGGCCAGCACCGACAGGTTGTTGCCGGCCGCCAGTTGCAGGAACCGCTCCGGCCGGGCCGAGGAGTGTTCAGGCCCGCCGCCCTCCATGCCGTGCGGCAGCAGCAGCACCAGGCCGGACTGGCGCAGCCACTTGTCATCGCCGGACGTAATGAACTGGTCAATGACCGCCTGGGCGCCGTTCACGAAATCGCCGAACTGCGCCTCCCAGGCGACCAGCATGTCCGGATCGGTGATGCTGAGGCCGTACTCAAAAGCCAGACAGGCTTCTTCGGTCAGCGGGCTGTCCGACACGGTCACTCGGGACGGCGCCGATGCCAACGCAGCCAGGGGCGTATGTTCATCTCCGGTGGTCTGGTCGAACACCACGGCGTGGCGCTGCGAGAAGGTGCCGCGCCGGCTGTCCTGCCCGGTCAGCCGAACGCCGTAGCCATCGTCTATCAGACTGGCAAATGCCAACGCCTCGGCGGTGGCGAAGCCGATGCCGTCGCCGCGCTCCAGACTGTCGCTACGCTCACCCCACTGCCTGGCGATCTTGGCGTTCAGGTCGAAGCCGTCGGGCACCCGCACCGTCGCGGCGCCGAGCCGCCGCAGCCGGTCGAGCGGCACTCCGGTCGGTTTCGCGGTGCCTTCGCCACGCGGCTTCAACCCGGACCAGCGGTGGGCAAGCCGGTCGGCGGTGTTCGGCCGATAGCCCTTGGCCGCGTCGTGCGCCTGACCCAGTGCCACCCAGTGCCGGTCCACGATCGACTGCACGCCGTCCCGATCGATCACCCCCGCGGCCACGCAATCCTCGGCGTAGGCGATTGGCGACGACGGACGGGCGGCGATGTGGGTGTACCGCACCGGCTCAGTGAACATCGGCTCCTCGAGCTCGTTGTGGCCGCGCCGCCGGTAACCGACGACGTCGACCACGATGTCGCGGCGGAACCGGGCGCGAAACGCCATGGCAATTCGTCCGGCCCGCACCACCTGGTCGACCGCATCGGCCTGCACGTGCAGCACCGGCGCGCCGATCGCCTTGGCCGCATCGCTGGGGTGCCGCGAGGTGCGACCGTGCTCAGGCTTCACCGTGAAGGCCAACTGGTTGTTGGAGATCACATGGACCGAACCGCCGACCGAATAGGCCGGAAGATCGGCCAGCTGCAGCATCTCCCCCACCACGCCCTGGCCGGAGAACGCGCCATCGGTGTGCAGCAGCAGCGGCAGCACCTTGCCCTCGGGGTCCACTTCTCCCTTCGCGCGTAACAAATCCTGCTTGGCCCGGGCCTTGCCCAGGGCGACGGCGGCGACGAGCTCCACATGGCTCGGGTTCGACGGCATGGTGATCCGCAGCGTGCGGCCACCGATGCTGCGCTCGGTCGAGATCCCCAAGTGATACGGAACATCCGAAGACGCCGCGAAGCCCTTCGGCACCTGCGGCGTGCCCAGCAGTTCCGAGAAAGCTGCCGTGAACGACTTGCCGACGATCCGGGTGATCAGAGTCAGACGGCCGCGGTGCATCGGCGCCATAACCACGTCGCTGACGCCCGCCGATGCCGCGTCGGCCAGCATGGCCTCCCACATGGGCGCCATCGCCTCCAGCCCCTCCAGACCGAACCGCTTGTTGGTCGGGAAGCGCTTGTTCATGAACTGCTCGACCGATTCGGCTGCCAGCATGCCGTCCAGTCGGGTCAGCCGTTCATCGTTCGACGGGGACGCGAACCGATCGCCCTCGATCGCTGAAATCAACCAGTCGCGGGCCTCGACATCCTCCAGATGCGCCACCTCGGCGGTGAACGCTCCGCCCCAGGTCGCGAGCAGCCGGTCCAGAATCGATGACGGAGTTGCCGCAGAGGCACCCAACGGCGCCGTGACGGCAACCGGGGCGCCCATGTCGTCCGGGGTCAGACCATGCGTCAACGGATCAAGCTCGGGATGTCCGGCCGGCTGGCGCAACCCGATCGGATCCAGGGACGCCGCCAAATGGCCGTGCATCCGCCAGGCGGCGATCAGCCGTTCGGTCGCCACGCTGCGACGGACCAGATTGGCATCCGCAGTCCCGGATTCCACGCGTGGCCGCCTTACTGGATGCACCGTGGCACGGCTGTCCGGCCAAGCCGCGAACACTGGCCAGAGGCTGGGGTCGACGGACAGCGGGTCATCGAGGAAACGGGAATAAAGATCTTCGAGATAGGCGGCGTCGGCGGCCGGAGGAGTCAGCATTGGGATCGGTCGGGCTGGTTGAGGCGCATGCCTGAGCGGCGCTACTACGCTTATTGTATGCAATGCGTCTTTACAAACGGATACCGGCGAACCTAGCTTCGCCTCTCCTTTTTGCGGCACGGAGAGCCCCCTGGAATGGACGAGCATTGGAGCGTGGACGGCCACCGCCATTTCAAGGCGGCCGGCATCCGCCAGGTCGCCTATGTGCCGGACGCCGGGCTGACCAAGCTGATCGAGCGGTGCCGCGAGGACAACGAGATCGAGACGGTGATGTGCGCCACCGAGGAGGAAGGCATCGGCCTTGCCGCCGGGGCGTGGCTGGCCGGCCAGAAGTCGGCCGTGCTGATGCAGTCCAGCGGTGTCGGCAACACCATCAACGCCATCGCGTCGCTGATCACCTCTGCCCACTTTCCGCTGTTCACCATTGTCACCATGCGTGGCCAGTGGGGTGAAGGAAATCCTTGGCAGGTGCCGATGGGCCAGGCGGTAGCACCGGTGCTGGAAGCCATCGGCGTGAAAACGTTCCAGGCCGACACCGCGGCCGATGTCAGTCCGATGATCGAGGCGGGGCTGCGAATGGCCTACAGCACCGATCAGGCGATCGCCGTGCTGGTGTCGCAACGGGTGATCGGCTCCAAGGTCTGGGTCGCGGGTTCGTCGGAGGGCAAGCCATGACCGACTTCATCCTGCGCCGCCGCGAGATCCTCAAGACCGCCCTCGTCGACCGTGGCGACGCGCTGTTCGTCACCGGCCTCGGCTCGGCCACCTGGGATCTGGCTTCGCTCGGCGACCGGCCGGAGAATTTCTATCTCTGGGGTGCCATGGGCAACGCCGCGATGATCGGCCTCGGCCTGGCCATCGCGCGACCCGATCGCCGGGTGGTGGTGATCACCGGCGACGGCGAGATGTTGATGGGTCTGACATCGTTGACCACCATCGGCGCGCGCCGACCGGAGAACCTGGCGATCTGCGTGCTTGACAACGAACGCTACACCGAGACCGGCCGGCAGCCGACCGCCACCGGCCTAGGAACCGACCTCGCCGCAGTGGCTGCAGCGTGCGGATTCCCGCAGACCGCAACCCTGCGGACCGAGTCCGACGCGGCCAGGCTCGGGGACTTGCTGCTACGCACGCCAGGTCCGGTGATGGCCGTCGCCAAAGTGGTCGACGAAACACTCCCGATGGCGGTCCCGCCGCGTGACGGCGGGTACCTCAAGACCCGGTTCAGGACGAACCTACTCGGCGAAAAGGCTGCGACCTTGCCATAGGCCGGGGGCAAGCCGGAGGGATTGATTTGGACCGGGAGAGGGATTGGCAGACCACGCTCCCGGTGCAGGTCGACCCGAAGATCCGAGCGCTTTACGAGTACTGGAACGCCAAACGAGGCAATTCCTCATACCCGAAGCGAGCGGATCTCGATCCGCTCGAGATCCCGAAGCTGATCGAGCACCTGTCACTGGTCGAGATCAGGTCAACCGATCCCCGGTTCGTGTACCGGCTTGTTGGAACATCGGTAGCTCGTGCGCTCCGTCACGATCCGACCGGAAGGCCTGTGGGAGAAAACGCTCGGTTGTCCGAACGGGAGGCGGTCTTGGCCCGGTACAATTTTGTAGCAGACAATGGCTGCTTGATATTTCACTCAGCCGTGCTTCAGGAACAAACCAACGACTTCACGACGGTCCAGCGGCTGATGCTGCCGCTGGGCCCGCCGGCCGGACCACCGAACATGATCCTCAGCCTGGTGATCAAGATAGGCTGACCTTGTGATTATCCTTCCTTAAGGTCCCGGGCGTCGTGCCAGCGGCTCAGCGGCAGCCAGAGCGAGAAGGCCAGCGATGCAAGGGACGGCACCAGCACAGGATCGGGACGGGTCACCGGAACCGGCAGGCCCTCGTTCGAGCCGCCACTCAGCCAGAACGATAGCGCCCGTCCAAGTGCGGTGGTCATCGTCATCCCGCGGCCGTTGCAAGCCACGGCCGACCAGGCGTTCGGGCCCAACTCCATCAAGCGAGGCATGAAATCCCGGGCCGCTGCCAACCGGCCCTGCCAGGCGTAGTCGACCCGCAGTTCCGGAAGTTGCGGCAGCAACTTCTGCAGGCGTCCGATGTGATGGGTCCGCCCTCGCTCGGCCGAGCCCAACGGATTGGCCAGCAACCCGCCGGTCACCAGCCGGTTGTCCCAGGTCCAGCGATAGGCGATCAGATCCTTGCGGGTGTCGGCCGAGCAGCGGTCGTTCGGCAGCACCGACTTGCGCAGTTCCGGATCCAGCGGTTCGGTCGCAACCTGGAACAGGGTTATCGGAAACTGCGTGCCTTCCGCCTCAGGGGCGAGCCCGCCGCCGGTCGCGTTGGTCGTCAGCAGAACCCGGTCGGCGATCAGAACGCCATGCTCGGTCTCAATCCGCCAGACATCGCCAATCCTTTCCAGCCGCGTTGCCCGGCTGCCGCTGAACACCTTTGCGCCATGCCGGATCGCGGCTGCCGCCAATCCCCGAACATAGGCAAGCGGATTCAAGTGACCGCCAGTCGGGTCCAGGAACGCGCCGTGGTACTGGTTCGAGCCGGTCTCGTACACCGCCTCGTCGCGCGACAGGCGCTGAACCGGCCGGCCCAACGCCTTCCACTGTTCGATCCGGTCGTCCAGCCACGCCGCCTTCTTCGCGGTGTGGATCGGCTGCATCCATCCGGTCTGACGGGCCTGACAGTCGATGCCGTGGCGTCGGATCAGTTCGAACACCAACTCGCCGCCCTCACCCAGCATCCGGCACAGCAGATTACCCCGCTCCTCGCCGAAATGCTCACGCACCACGCGTGGATCCAGACCGGTCAGCAGGTTCGGCACTGCGAACCCGGTGTTTCGGCCTGACGCACCGAAACCCGCCTCGTCCGCTTCCAACAACGTGACCTCGTGACCCGCTTCGGCAAGATGCAGCGCGGTCGAGAATCCCAGGTAGCCGCCCCCGATCACCGCCAGCGGCGTACGAACCTCGCCCTCAAGCCGCTCGGTCACCGGTGCCGGCGGCGCCGACGCGTGCCAGAACGATGACTGGAAGCTCACCGAAGGATGTGGGGCGTCGGCCAATCGCTCCCACAAGGTCGGGCGATAGCCGGTGTGCGCGGGTTGCACCATTGCGAGAACTCAGATCGGTTGCGGGCGCCCGAGTGTAGAGCGGCCCGCTGGCATTCGACAGCCCAAAGCCGAGCCCTCGTGCACCATTCGACGACCGAGAGCCGGACCTAATCCGATCCGCCCACCGAGGTCGCGACTCGCGCCGCCATCGCCGCCGATGCAAGCGGGTTGCTTCGTCGGATCAATGGCATGGGCATGGGCTCAGCTGTCGATGCCCGCTGCTCCCAGTAGGCCCGCATGGTCTCGACCAGGGCCATCTGACTGTCGGCGTAGCGGCGCATGCCATCCTGGCGCGTCACTGCCGCCCGCAGGACATCACGCGCCATCGCGTCTTGGCCGATTTCGGGGTGCTCGACATTCAACTTGGCCAGCGCCTGCTGAGTCCGCTGAGCCGCGTCCCGCTGGGCCGTGTAAATGGCATCTAACGCCTCCCATAGGAGGCGGTTGGTTTCCGGTACCGTCACCATGACCTGTTCCTTAGCACCTCGCCCGACTTTAGAGGCGGGGAGCGACGTCAGACAAGAAGCATTTTATCCAAATTGCTTGATCGGGGCCGGCCGGTCAGTCCAGCGTGATCGACGCGCCTGGGTTAAAAGCCACAAATGCAAAGGCGAATTCGACCGAGTAGGGGACATCCCCCCATACTCCATCCCGGAGTTGGCGAACCACCACGTTGCCGACATCCCGACCGTCCGCAATGTGCTTGGCATCCAACGCCGAACTTTGCCCGGGTGTCCAGGTAATCCTGAGATCGCCGGTCTCGATGCGGCCGCGCGTCTCGACGAGCGACATGCTCCATGCCCGTTCGCCGACGGTGAGCACCCGGGCCAGAGGCGCAATTCCGTCTGGCATCGGGCCTTCGTACAGATATGGCGACGGCATGCTGTCGTACCCGGTGTACGGGTTGCGTCCATAGGGACGGACCGTGGCATCGGTCGGGACCAGAACACGACCGGCGGGATAGCGCTCGGCGAACCGCTGCATCGACTCCAGCCGCGCCGGGAGAGGCTGCAAGCGCATACCGACCGACGAGCCGACAATCGCCTCACCCTCGTACTGCTGCCACCAGCTCTCGGTCTGGCGATCGTACATAACGAGGTCGGAATACCGCAGCAGGCCGGTGGTTCCAAAGTCGAACACCTCGGCACCAACCTGCCGGCTGTAAACAAGAGCCGCATTGCACAACGGGCTGAACGTGACCACGACCGGCTTACCGCCGACCTGATCATTGACGATCTGGTGCCAGATCAGAACCCGCAGCGGGTAGGCCCGCGCATCATCGCCGACCGCGATCGACACCACCGGCTCGATGCCCGGCACGGCTGCCTGCTCAATCGATGCGAACCGGGGCTGGTCAATCGGGGGAATGTCGTCCCGGGCTGGTCCGCCCGGCCGGATCGCGCTGAGGGGAACAGCCGCGCGGGAAAAGTCAGTCACCGGCCAATCGGCCATCCAATGGCGCTGCCCCGCGCCAGCTGACTGGGCGGCAGATGCCAGAAACAGAACAAGGACGAACCGAACCAACTGCATGGAGACGACATTGCAGGAGCCCGCCGGCCGCTTGAACTCACGATCCGGTCAACGGCACTCTTCGCACATCACGCTCCCGCGATCTGCCTGCTGCCGGTGTCGAGGGCTTTCGAGGCGATCACCCGGTGCCGAGCTTGGCCGACCGGCTGCGAATATCGCGCAGACGCGGATCCGGCGCCACTTCACTGGTCGGATCCTCATAGTCGCCGAACTGATGGTACAACTCGGCAGACTCGATTGCCGTCGACTTGACCTTGAGTGTCTCGCGGGGGTTGAGCATGCGGAACGCCTTGTCCGCCTGCCGGTAGTCGTGGGCAGCAAGCGTATGCGCCGCCTTCAGGACCGCAGCGTGCACGAAGCCGGTGCCAACCGTCCGATCGACGGCCTCGGCCAGGATCTGAAGCGCCTTTTTTTCCAGTGCTACGTCGAACATCGTCGCGCCATCCGCTGGAGGGTGCAAACACCACTCTTGCCAATCTTAACTTAAGATCGGTGATTCGACCGATTCGTTCAAGCCCATTCATCGATTCTATATCGGAATGGCTCAATCATCGGTTCTATACGAATCGAATGGAAAGCCGGAAGAGACAACAGCGATGCCGTTGCCGACCGGTCGGTGCAGCGCTACGATTCCGCCCATGAGCACCCTTGGAATCATTCTTGCGCTTGGCGGCCTGGTTTGGCTGGCGGTCCGCCTGACGCGCCGACAAATTGCGTTGAGCACACTCACCGATTCCCTGCCGCTCGACCGGCGCGGCCTTGTTGCGGTCGACCAAGCCACCGGCCGGGTGCTTGACGCCAGCAGCGAGTTGGCAGCGGTCGAAGCCAGTTGGCATCCAGTTCGTTTTCCGCAAGGCTGGGAGTCGCGCAGTGCCGGCTACCCAACGGAACGGGCGTTCTTCGACCGGACACTCGGCGGCCGGCGCGAGTGGTGCGAGAAGCGATGCCGTGGCGCCTGGCGGGTGGAGCGCCCAGACTCGGCGAGCCCGACGTTCTGGTTCGCAGACCGTCGTGACGCCACGGATTTCACGCTGCAATGGTATCCGTTCAAGTGCACATGACCCACTGGACTTACCAAACTCACTAACGCACCACGTGCGCTTTAAACCTGGATAGGCGCACACCGCGTATCGTGGCGCTTGTTTCTTTCACTCGTCGCGGCAGCGACGCAGGCTATCAGCTTCATCAACGTCGCCGAGGCAGTGGCTCCCACGGCTCGCCCAGTTGCATCTGGCACGCGGGATCGCGTGGGAGCATTTGCGAATCCTGAACCGAGCCGCCCGCCCGGCTGTCCGCGCCAAGGTGACGGCCTTCATCTACAAGAAACAGCCGCCAGAAGGATCAGGGGTTCTTCTTGCGCCACTCGGCCGGGTCCAGGAACTTGAGCGCCCAGATCCCGGCGCGTTCGTTCCGCGCGAGGGTTTCCAAAGAGGCGAAGTCCGGCTGCTCCGCCGGGCGGGCAACCGCCCAGCCGGTGCGAACCATGCGGCTGTTCAGATTCATATCTCCTGCGTAGCACACCGCCAGAAGCTGGCCCTCGGCGCTCCGCTGGTCACCGACGCAAGTCACCGACCGTCGGTCGATCAACGCCGACAGGGCATCGAGCGCCTGTATGCCGCATTCGAACGGCCGGCCGTACTCGTTCTCGCAGTACTGCCCTTCCTCTGGCGCGTCGATGCCGTGAAGCCGCACGGTCTCCTTGCCGATCTTGAGAGTGTCGCCCGACAGGATTCTGGGACGGCCACTAAGGTCGGCCGCCGCGTCGCGCGCGCCGACGAAAAGGACCGCCGAGCACAGGATCATCAATAGGAAAGCGGATCGCATTCTGGTTCTCCAGTTTCCCCCGCCGCTGTTGTGAAACCTGCCGGCTTCCGCCGTCAACCAGCGTTGCCCGATCTACAGGATCTCCAACGGCCGTTTGACCGAAGGCGGCGGGAATGCGTGATCAAGCGCTGTCCGATCCTCGGACGTCAAGCGAATGCCCAGGGCGGCATGGTTCTGGCGCACGTGATCGAGGCGACCAGCCTTCGGGATGACGATGACCCCATCCCGGTCGAGAACCCAGGCGAGCGCAATCTGCAGCTCGGTCACTCCGTGCCGGCCCGCCACCTCGGCAAGCGCCTTGTTGCCGCTCAGGCGCCCCTGCTCGAGCGGCGAATACGCCATCACCGGCATCGATCGCGCCACGCACCACGGCAGCAGGTCGAACTCGATGCCACGGCGCGCCAGATTGTACAGCACCTGATTGGTGACGCAGGCCGACCCGCCGGGCTCGATTGCCAGGGCCTTCATCTCCGAGGTGTCGAAGTTACTGACACCCCAATGACGGATCTTGCCGTCGCGCTGCAGATCCTCGAACCCGGCCAGGGTCTCCTCCAACGGGCTCGGTCCCGGCCAGTGCAGCAGGTAAAGGTCGATCGCTTCGACCCCAAGGCGGGCGAGGCTGGCCTCGCAGGCCTCGACCGTGCCGTTCCGGCTGGCGTTGAACGGCAGGACCTTCGAGATCAGGAACACCTTGTCCCGCCGATCACGGATAGCGGCGCCGACCACTTCCTCGGCGCCACCAGTTCCGTACATCTCTGCGGTGTCGATCAGCGTCATGCCAAGGTCGATACCGCAACGCAGCGCGTCGGCCTCAGCGGCTCGATCCGATCCCCGCTCGCCCATGTGCCAGGTGCCGAGGCCCAGCGCCGGAACACTTTCGCCGCCCGGCAGTGTCACCATTCTCATCGCTTGCCTCCTTCGGCCTTCCTGTCTTGAAGGGACGCCACATAGGACGTGATCCGGGCTTTCAGCCCCGGTCGGGCCGCCGACAGGGCCAGGTTCGCCAGGTCGGCCTCCCGTGTGTCGGGCACCGTCAGTGCATGAATCCGCGCGATCGTCGGTGCGTCCAACGCATAGTGCCGTGAAGCCGCCGCCAGTTCGGCGTCAACGGCATCCGGCTCGACGATCCGTCGGATCAATCCGAGCGACACGGCTTCCGACGCATCGATCCGTCGGCCGGAGCCGACCAGATCGCGCGCCGCCTCCGACCCGATCCGCAAGGCCAGGCGCCGGGTGCCCAAGGCCAGACCAAATCCGGCGCCAGGAAACGCGAACCGGGTACCGGGCAGAGCCCAGCGCATCTGACAGGCCGCCACCAGATCGGCCCCTGCGCCCATGGTGGCGCCATGGGCGATGGCAACCGTCGGGACCGGTGCGTGGTGCACCGCCTGCAACAGCGTCTCGATTCGGACCACCCGCAGCAGCAGATCGCCGTCGGACAGATCCGCCAAGTCGGAAAGATCGAAGCCGGTACAGAAATGCTTGCCGGCGCCCCGCAACACGATCATCCGGGCGCCATCCGTCACCACCCGGTCCACCGCCTCAAGGGTCGCTTCCACCAGGTCCGGCCCGAGCGCGTTGCCACGTTCCGGGCGGGACAGCGTCAGATGGGCCACGCCATCAGACACTCGGACGTCAATCGCAGGCGTCACGCCGTACCCCGCAGAACTGCCGCGATTGCATTGCCGGCTTCGGCCGTAGTCGCGGAGCCGCCGAGGTCGATCGTGCGGCCGGCCGCCTGACCGAGAGCGGCATCGACCGCTGCCTCGAGGCGGACGGCGGCGTCGATCACCGCCTCGTCGCCGTCGCGTCGGCCGAGCCAGCCCATCAGCATCGCCGTCGAGAGAACCAGCGCCGCCGGGTTGGCGACGTTGCGGCCAGCGAGGGTCGGTGCCGACCCGTGCGACGCCTGGGCGATGGCGCAGGTGTCGCCGGCATTCAGCGAACCCGCCACGCCAAGTCCACCCGACAATTCGGCTGCCAGATTGGACAGAATATCGCCGAACATGTTGGTGGTGACGATCACGTCGAACCGCTCGGGCTCTCGGACCAGCAGGGACGCCATCGCATCGACCAGAACTTCCTCGATCTCCAGCCCGGCCTCGTCGCGGGCCGCCGACTGAACGGCATTGCGGAACAGCCCGTCGGTGATCTTCAGAACATTGCTCTTGGTGACAATCGCCAGCTTGCTGCGCCGTCCGGCGGCCAAGGCTGCAGCCGAACGACCGATCCGCTCCGAACCCTGACGGGTGATCTTGCGCATGGCGAGCGCCAGATCGGGCGTCGGCATGAACTCGCCGGGTCCCATGTGCATGGTCCGGTCGGCGTAGAAGCCCTCGGTGTTCTCGCGCACGATCACCAGATCCATCGATGCGGCCATCGACTTAACCCCGGGGCGCGTGCGCGATGGCCGGATGTTGGCGTACAGGTCCAGCCGCTTGCGGAACTCCGCGGACGGATTGAGCCCTCCTTGGGCCGGCGTCGGGTAGTCGGCCGTCGACACCGGGCCGAGGATCACGCCGTCGGCCGCGGACGCTCGCCCGAAGGTGGCTTCGCTGAGCGTGATCCCGTCGGTACGCAGCGACTCCAGGCCGATCAGGTCCCGTTCAACCGACAGGCCGATCTGGTGGGTACGCTCCAGCGTCTCCAGCACATGCTCGACCGCGTCGGCGATCTCCGGCCCGATCCCGTCTCCGGGCAACAGCAGCAACTTCATCATTCCTCCCTCGGGCGCAGCGGATCATCCGACCGTTCGCCCGGTCTCGACACGATTTCGCATAAGGTAGCGGCAAAGCAACGGACACGGCAGCTAGCCTCAACGGGTTGGCGTCGCTCCAGATCGCCCGGAACCCAAGGAACCTCCGAGATGCGCGGCTCCGCCCCACATCTTGATCGGCGGGAGAATGCCACGCAATGCCGGGACGCGCAGCATCGGCACGTCGATCCTGGTGCATTCAAGGCCTGTTGTGGATCGGTTCACCGATCAAGGATCAAGATCGGCGGCAAGATTGCTATGTGATCGACGCTGTTCCACCATGCTCCGCGGGGCAGCCTTCGGGCCGCCCTCTTCGCCTCCGGGAGCGTCGTTATGGATACGGACTTGGGAACGGTCCCAATCGGAGGCTTCGCCCGGATGGTTCCGGAATTGATCGTCACCGATCTCGGAGCGAGTCAGGCGTTCTGGTGCGACATCCTCGGTTTCAACGTCGCCTATCAGCGGCCGTCGGAGCGCTTCGTGTACCTGGAACACGCCGGCGCGCAGATGATGCTGCGGCAGCGCGATGGCAAGTGGGAAACCGGGTCGATGGACCTGCCGCTGGGCCGCGGCGTGATGTTCCAGATCGAGGTATCGGATCTCGAAGCGGTGCTGAAACGGATAAACGTCTTCGGATGCCGAATCCATTCCGGTCCGCACGAGGTTTGGCGGCAGATCGGCGATCACGAAGGCGGCCAGCGCGAGGTATTCCTGCAGGATCCGGACGGCTACCTGGTGATGATGAACCAGAGCCTGGGGCAACGGCCCTTGCCGGATCCGGCGTGGGTGTCAGCCGCGGGCCGGGACGGTCAGCGACACGACGAAAAGCGCTAACGCAGCCACGACGATCGACGGTCCCGATGGGGTGTCGGCACCAATCGACAGCGCCAACCCGCCAAGCACCGCCACCACCCCGACACCGGCCGCCGCCACCGCCATGCCCTCCGGCGACCGCGCGCTGCGCCGCGCCGTAGCCGCCGGGATGATCAGCAGCGCCGTGATCAGCAACACCCCGACGATCTTCATGGCGATCGCAATGGTCCCGGCGATCAGCAGCGCGAACACCACTTGCACCCAGGGTGCCGAGGCCCGTTCGGCCAGTGCCAGGTCGGGATCGACGGTGGCGGCCAGCAGCGGACGCCACACGGCCGCCAGCCCTGCGAGCACGACCGCGCTGCCGCCCCAGATCCACAGCAGATCGCGGGCCGACACCGCCAGGATGTCACCGAACAGGTAGGCCATCAGGTCGAGGCGGACCGTTTCCATGAAGGCGACGGCGACCAGACCGATCGACAACGCGCCATGGGCCAGGATGCCCAGCAGCGTATCGCTGCCGACCAGGCGCTGACCCTGCAGCGCCGCCAGCAGCAGCGCCACCGTGACGGTCACCGCCAGCACCCCGACCCCGAGGTCGAGCCCGAGGATCAGGCCAAGCGCGATGCCCAGCAGCGAGGCGTGCGCCATGGTGTCGCCGACGTAGGCCATGCGCCGCCACACCACGAAGCAACCCAGCGGCCCGGCGATCAGCGCCACGCCGACCCCGGCGACCAGGGCCCGCACCAGAAAATCGTCAAGCATGGTGATGCCCGTCGCCATGATGATGGTGATGGGCGTGCTCGCCGTCCGGCAGCGCCTCGCCCGACAGGTCGTGATCGTGGTCGTGGTGGTGGTGATACAGGGCGAACACCTCCGCCTGCGGCCCGAACAGCCGACGGAACTCGGTGTTGCCCGACACCTCATGCGGCGTGCCGGTACAGCAGACATGGCCGTTGACGCACAGCACCCGGTCGGTCGCCGCCATCACGACGTGCAGGTCGTGGCTGACCATCAGCACGCCGCAGCCGTGCCGGTCGCGGATCGCGGCGATCAACTCATAAAGCGCCGCTTCGCCGGCGTAGTCGACGGCCTGGACCGGTTCGTCCAGCACCAGCAGGTCCGGCTCGCGTACCAGCGCACGGGCCAGCAGAACCCGCTGCATCTCGCCGCCCGACAGGGTGTGGATCGACGCACTGATCAGATGCGCCGTCCCGGTTTCGGCCAGCGACCGTTCGATGGCGGCGCGCGACGGCCGGGCGGTGAGCCGCATCAGCCGTTCCACCGTCATCGGCAGGATCCGGTCGACCGGAAAGCGCTGCGGCACGTAGCCGACTGTGACGCCATCAGCGACGCCGGCACGACCGGCACTGGGTGCCACCAGCCCCAGAACCGCGCGCAGCAGCGTGGTCTTGCCGCCGCCGTTCGGCCCGATCACCGTGACGATCTCGCCGCGCCGCACTGCCAGGTCGACATGGTGCAGGATGTCGCGTCCGCCGAGACGAACCGCGAGCCCCTGGGCTTCCAGGAGCAGCCTGCCCTCAGTTTGCGTCTGCGGATGCGTCGACACGGCCATCGCTGAGCCTGCTTGCGGAATGAAATGTTATACTATTACATAAACGCGTTCCGGCAATGTGGATACAGCGATGCGTTCCCTCTCACAAGCCCTCTCTGTCCTGGCTTTGGCAGCCGTCCTGACAGCATCGCCGGCACAGGCCGCCGAATCACCGCGCGTCGTCGCCTCGATCGCGCCGCTCGGCAGCCTGGCGGCGGCGGTCATGCGCGGCGTGGCGGAGCCTACGGTCCTGCTGCCGGCTGGCGCGTCGCCGCACGCCTACGCCCTGCGGCCGTCGGAAGCACGCGCCCTGGCCTCGGCCGATCTGGTGCTGTGGATCGGTGAGGCGCTGGAGACTTTCCTGGAGGAGCCGCTGGCCGCCCTCGCCCGCCCCGGCGCCGTGGTCGAATTGATCGACACCGAAGGCCTGATCCTGCACCCGACCCGGACCGGCGGGATCTGGGAATCCGATCACGGCCACGCTCGCGAGGCGCCACAAGGCTCGGCGCATGCTCACGACCACGGATCGACCGACGCGCATCTCTGGCTCGACCCGCGCAACGCCGCGATCCTGGTCGACCGGATCGCGTCGGCCCTTGCGGAACGCGACCCGGACCGCGCCGCCGCCTATCGCAACAACGCCGACGCCGCCAAGGCGGAGTTGAACGCCCTCGACACGGAACTGGCAGCAGCACTGTCGGCGATCGGCGACCGTCCGTATGTCGTGTTCCACGACGCCTACCAGTACTTGGAGCAGCGCTACGACCTGTTCCCGATCGGGGCGGTCACGGTCGGGCCGGAGCGTGGACCCGGCGCCCAGCGCCTGTCTCGGCTGCGCGACGAGATCGCTGGGCGCGGTGCGACCTGCGCGTTCCGCGAGCCGCAGTTCACCCCGAAGGTGCTGGAGAGCCTGGCAAGCGACACCCAGATCCGCATCGGCGTGCTGGACCCGCTGGGCACCGACACGAAACCGGGCCCGGACGGCTACCCCCGCCTGATGCGCGCCTTGGCGGCATCGCTGACCGGCTGCCTGGCGGCCGGCGACTGAACTCAATCGGCGGCGAGGAAGCGCAGCAGCGTCTCGTTGAAACGCGGCGCGTCCTCGTACTGGACCCAATGGCCGACCCCGTCGAGCATCGTGATCTGGGCGTCCGGTTGCAGCGCCCGCACCATTTCGTGCCGGGGCTCGAAATAGCCGATCGCGGTGACGTCGCGGTCGCCCCAAATCAGGTTGATGCGACCTTTGATCGACGGCAGCGTGACCGACAGCTTGTCAGTCAGCGAGATCGGCCGAGAACGGATGCGGTTGCGCTCGGAATTGCTGCGCTGGATCAGCATCGCCAGGTCGTCGACGTTGGCCGGATCCGCCACCATCAGGATCGCCATGTTGCGCCGGTAGGCGGCGTCCTGTTCGTTGCGGGGCATGTCCGGGGTGATCCGGGTCATGTCCTCGGTCACCCGGCCGCGCTTGCCGAAGCCGGCCGCACCCACACCGGTGAAGCTCTTGACCCGCTCGCCCAGCAGGGCCGCCGCAACGCTGCCGATCACCCCGCCGAACGAGAAGCAGACCAACCGGACCTGTTCGCTTTCGGTAGTTAGCTGTCGGATGCCGTCCGCCACGATCGCGGCCAGATTGTCGGCGTCGTAGGGAAATGGCGGGTCGTCGCTGTCGCCCTGCCCCGGCATGTCGGCGGCGATCACCCGGTAGCCTGCCGCCGCCAACGCATCGATGTTGCGGACCCAATGGTTCCAGGACCCGAAGCCGCCGTGCAGCAGCACCACCGGCTCGCCCGCGCCCCAGACCCGCCACACCATAGAGCCGTCGCCACAGGGCGTGCGGACAATCAGGGCGCGGGCGTCGAGCGCCACAAGGGGCGCCGCCGGGTCAGTGCTGTCGGTCATTACCATCTGAAATCTGGTGACGGGGTGGGATCGGCAGAACACACCGCGCGCTGAACGCTGTCAACGTGGACGGACGCGGCATCGTGCCACAATTAATTCCTAAACCGAACGACAGAGCGCCAATATCAACCGTTTTAACTCATATCAAGACCAATCATCTGCTGCCCAGTCGCCTCGCGCATCACGATGCGAGCAAAACGCCGAAAGGATGTTCAGCCATGACCACGGCAGTTCAGAATTCGAACCCCTGCCTGCAGGCCGTACTGGCCGCACCGCAGGTCGGACAATCCGCATCGCCTTTCCAGACGCTCTCATCCCGCGTCCAAGCCCTGTGGCGGTCGGTTGGCTGCCTGCTCCGTCAGGCGCAGGCCTATGCTGTGCTGCAGGGGCTCGACGACCGGACCCTCAAGGACATCGGGATCCACCGCACCGAGCTCAACTCGATGCTGCACCACGATCTTCGCGATCCGTCGCGGCGGGTACGCTGAAGGCCGGTGATCCGGGTCGGCGCAGTTCCGGGATGACGGCCAGCAGAACCGCCATCACGACCAGTCCCTCGGTCGCGATGACGGTCAGTGCCAGCGAACCGCCGATCCGGTCGGCCAGCCAGCCGACGTGCAGGACGCCGAGTGGACCGGCCCCGATGCAGACCGACAGCACGCCCATCAGCCGCGACCGGATCGCCACTGGGGCCTCGCCGAACATGATGGCACTCTGCATCGACGCGAAGCCGGCAATGCCGAAACCGCCGATCGTCAGGATGACCAATGCCACCGGGTAGCTGGTGGTGAACGAGAAGGCGAGCACGGCGGCCATGAACAGCGCGCTGCCGCAGACATAGATCCGTCGAAACCAGGCAGGCGTCGCCAGAAAGGCGATGGCGACGGCACCGGCAAACGCGCCGATCCCTTCGACCGTCAGCAACAGCCCGATCTGGACCGCGTCGACACCGAAGGTCTCGCGGCCGACCACCGGCGCCATCGCGGCGTAAGGGAAGGCGAACAAATTGACGGTAACCGTGACACCGAGGTGCCCCAGCAGCGCCCGGGTCCGGCGCAGGAACGCCAGGCCCTCGCGGATCTCCGCGATCAGGGCGAACGGCCGCGGCTCCTGTGGCACCGGGGTGAAGCGGATCGATAGGGCCACCAGAGCCGAAGCCGCATAGAACACTGCTGCCACCGCGTAGGCGCCGCTCAACCCGACCGCCGCGTACAACGCGCCGCCGGCCAGCGGTCCTACCATCCGTGTAGCGTTGTTCGATGCCGAATCCATCGACATCGCCGGGCCGATCCGGTCGGCGCCGACGCTCTCACCCAGGATGGTGCGGCGCACCGGCAAATCGGTTGACCAGCACAGCCCGTTGACGAACGCGCCGACACCGACATGCCACAACTCAATGGCGCCGGTGGCGACCAGCAACGCCAGCAATGAAGACGTCACGGCCATGATGGTCTGGCTGGCCACCAGGATCGCCTTGCGGTCCAGCCGTTCCGCCACTGCTCCGATGATAGTCCCGAACAGTGCCATCGGCAGCATGCGCAGGATCGTCATCATCGCGACCGCGACCGGCGATTCGGTCAGCGCGTAGGTCCACACGCCGATCGCCAGCAGTTCCAGCCAACGCATGGCGCCCATCAGGACGCCGACACTCCACAGCTTGCGGAACTCAGCTTCGGCGATCAGGGAAAGCGGGCCGCGTCCCCGCCTTCCCCGATCGCCGTCGCCGACGACCGAGGTCAAGGCCGTATTCTCATGCGATTTCGCCGGCCCGGCGCAGCATTGCCAGCGATTCCGTGAACGCCGCGACCGTCGCATCGATCTCGGCCGGGCCGTGGGTGGCCGACAGCAGGCCGCCACAGGCCGGGTTCAGGTCGACACCGTTGACTAACATGGCCAGCCGCAACTGCCGGATCAGTTCCTTCGGCCGGTCCTTCATGATCACCGCCGGAAGCGCCGACGGGTCGAAGGCGAACGGGTCCGCAACCGGCCTGTCCGCTTGGACGAACAGGTGGAAGATCGAGTACGCGCCGTAGAACGCCCACGGCACGCGCTGATCCTTCAGCACTGCGTTCAGCCGCTCGCGCAGCACCGCCCCAGTCTCGTTGGCGCGGTCGCACGCCCCGGTCTCCGCCAGCACCCGCAGCGCCGTGGTCCCGGCCGCCGCGGACACCGGGTTGGCGTTGAACGTCCCGGGATGGCCAATCTTCTCGCGCTTGCGCTGTTCGGCCGCGTCGAAATCCAGGCCGTCGAGAATGTCCTTGCGCCCACCGACCGCCCCGCCCGGCATACCACCGGCCAGGATCTTCGCGAACGCCGACAGGTCCGGCGTGATTCCGAACACCGACTGCGCGCCGCCCGGCGCCAGCCGGAACCCGGTCACCACCTCGTCCAGGATCAACAGGATGCCGTGTTTCGCCGTCTCCTCACGCAAGGCCCTCAGGAAATCGGGATTGAGGGCCGTGTAGCCGGTCGACCCACCGATCGGCTCGATGATCGCGGCCGCGATGTCGTCATGGGCGCCGAGCAGGGTACGTAGGCCCTCCAGGTCGTTCGGGTCGGCCAGCAGGATGTTCTCGGCCACGCCGGCCAGCACCCCCGGCGACGCCGAGCCGTCGAACTGCGACGCCACCCCGTGGGTCATGTGGTCGTGCCAGCCGTGGAAATGGGTGCGGAAGCGGACGACCTTCGACTTCCCGGTGAAGTCGCGGGCCAGGCGCAGCGCCATGTGCGTCGCCTCGGTGCCGGACGAAGTGAAGCGCACCCGCTCCACCGACGGCACCAGCCGCTTCACCGCATTGGCCCAGCCGATCTCCAGCGGGTGGTTGGCGCCGAACTGGGTCCCTGTCGCCATCGCCTCCGTGGCGGCGCGCGTCACCTCGGGGTGGGCGTGGCCCAGCAGCAGGGCACCATGACCGCCGAAGTAATCGACATACTCGTTGCCGTCGACGTCCCATTTGCGCGGCCCAACACCACGCTCGATATAGACGCCGTAGGGTTTCAGGTGCCGGGCGTCATGGGTGATGCCGCTGGGGAAATGAGTTTTGGCCTCGGCCGCCAGGGCGGCGGACCCCGGCGTGTGCTCGCGGAACGCCGCCTCGATCGGCGAATTCGAGAGCGCGGAATCGGCAGAACGGGAATCGGGCATAACGAACTCCTCAATCGGCAGCGGCGGATGACGGCCGAAGGCGTCGGTCGTCCATGTAGCGGGAAAGCTTCGGGCCGACATCTTCGGCCATTGCAGTGAAGGAACGCACCCACTGATCGTGCATGCCTTCCATGTCATGACCGGTGATCATCAGCGTACCGAAATCGCCGATCTCGTCGCGGAATGCGATCAACTGGTCCAGCACAGTCTTCGCCGACCCGGCGATCACCACGGACCGGGTCATCGCCTCGGCGTCGACGCGCGCTTTCGCCCAGTCGATGTCCTTGGACAGATCGCCACCGGCCATCCGGCCGTGAACGCCGAGATAAGTGTAGTAGCGGGTAAAGACGCCATCGGGATCGGCGATGATATCCTCGGCCTCGGCGTCGCTCTCGGTGATCAGCACGCTGCGCCCGACCCGCCACAACGACGGATCGGCCTGCCGACCGGCCTCCTCGGCACCTGTCACATAGGTTGGCCAATGAGTCGCGACGTCGGCCGCCGGAATGAAGTTGCCGGACACCGGGATCCAGCCGCGCATGCCAGCCTGCTTGGCGGTGTAGGAGTTGGCGCTGCGCAGCGACACCGCGATCGGCGGATGCGGCTTCTGGTAAGGCCGGATCAGACGGCCGACACCCAGTTCCGGGATGATCCGATCTTCCAGGCTGGCCTTGAAATAGGTGCCGTCGTGCCGGAACGGCGGATCCTCGGTCCACAGTTTCAGGATCAGCTCGATCGACTCGACCATCGCCATGCCGCGCGCCCGGCCGTCGAGGTTCCCGAACACTTCCCAGTCGCAGGACAACCCACCGGAACCGATGCCGAAGATCGTGCGGCCGCGCGCTAGGTGATCGAACAGCGCCACGTGCCCGGCCACCACCACCGGGTGCTGCTGCGGCAACGAGATCACCCCGGTGCCGAACACGATCTTCTCAGTCTCGGAGATCAGCGAGGCGTTGAACAACAGCGGCGACGTCACCGGCTCACCGGTCGAGGTGAAATGCTCACCCATCCAGGCCTCGGCATAGCCCAGCCGGTCGGCGAGCTTCACCAGTTCCCGGTCTTCCTCCAGGACGGTCGTCAGATCCCGCGCCGGCGGGTGCAGCGGCATCAGGAACAGGCCGAGCGAAACCATCATCATCTCCCGAAATTTCGACGCGAGGCTATCACCCGATCACGACTGCCAGAAAGCCGGCCTACGCCATCACACCGGTGCCGATTTCGGCAGCGTTACCCAAGTGCGGCCCGCATCCGCGTTGGGGCGATCAGGATCTCGTGCACGCTGGTCCCCGCACTCATGCGGGCGACGAACAGCGCCGCTTCGGCGATGTCGGCAGGTTGGATCACCTGCTCCAGCTCCTGGGCGGTGAGCTTGACCGGGCGCCGGTCGAGGATCGGCGTCGCCACCTCGCCCGGACAGATCGCACAGGACCGGATGCCGTTGGCGCCTTCCTGCATGTTCACCTGGGCGCTGAGCGACATGACCGCGTGCTTGGACGCGCCATAGGCCACGCCTGCGACTTTCGAGTAGAACCGCCCGGCCCAGGATGAGGTGATGACGATCAACCCGTCAGCCTGCCGGCGCATCGCCGGCAGCACGGCCGTCACGCCGTTATAGACACCCTTCAGATTGGCATCGATCACGGTGTCCCACCCGTCCAGCACCGACGGGTCATCGACCGCGTCGCTCCAGTTGCGCGGAGTCAGGTTGGTCCCGGCGTTGGCGAACAGCATGTCGATGCGGCCATGGATCCGGTCGATGGTCGCCGCCGCGTCGAAGACCGCCGCTCGGTCGGCGACGTCCAATGCGATCACCTCGGCCTGGCCACCGGTCTCGCGGATCGAGGCAGCGGTCTGCTCCAGAGGGTCCGCCCGGCGGCCCGACAGCACGACGGTCATGCCGGCAAGGGCGAGCATTCTCGCCGAGGCTTCGCCGATGCCGGTCCCGGCTCCGGTGATCCAGACAACCTTTCCGTCGAGTGCCCGCATGGACGTAGCTCCTTCCCTGTTCGATACTGATGGCCCTGCGGCCCCAGCTTAAGCCCATGTCATTGCCCACCGACACCCTGTCAGACAGGTTCAGTGCCCGCCTCGTCGTTTTTCGCGCCGCGTGGTCCGATCTTCCCGGAAACGTGCGCGGTTCCGTCTGGATGGTGCTGTGCTCCATCGCCTTCGCGGTGATGGCAACCTGCATCAAGCTGCTGGGCCGCGACCTGCCGGTGATCGAGATCCTGTTCTTCCGGCAGATGTTCGTGATCGTCGTGGTGTCGCCGGCAATCTGCCGCGGGTTCCCCTCCATCTTCCGGACAACCCGCCTGCCGCTGCACGTTCTACGCGCCCTGCTGGCGGTGGTCGCGATGGTCACCGGCTTCACCGCCCTGGTGCACCTGCCGCTCGCCGAAGCCACCGCTATCAGCTTCGCCCGCACCTTGTTCACCACGATGCTGGCGGTGGTCATCCTGAAGGAAATCGTTGGCTGGCGCCGCTGGAGCGCCACCCTGGTCGGGTTCGTCGGCATCCTGATCATCGTCCGGCCATCGCCGGAGCATTTCAACGAGTATGCCCTGCTGTCACTGATCTCCGCCTGCTTCGTGGCCGGCGTACAGATCGTGTTGCGCACCGTGTCCCGGCTCGATCGGCCGGCCACCATCATCGCCTATCAGTCGGTGTTCCTGAGCATCTTGCTGGCCGGGCCGACCGTCTATCTGTGGGTCACGCCGACATGGGAGCAATTGGCCTTCATGGCAGCCATCGGCTGCGTCATGTCGGTCGTACAATGGACCATGATCAAGGCCTACGCCGCCGGAGAAGCCTCGGCGATCGCACCGATGGAGTACGGCCGCCTGTTGTTTGCCACCGCTGCCGGCATCCTGATCTTCGCGGAGATACCGACGGTCTACACCCTGATCGGCTCAGCCCTGGTCATTGCCAGCACACTCTACACCGTCCACCGCAACTCGATCCGCCTGAAGCCGGGCGACCCACCCGCCACCACGTGACGCTCAGCGGACCCGCCGAGACTTCCTGAACAGCGCGCGCAGCATCCCGCGATCGGCCTTGCCGGTTCGCCCGACCGGCAGCGCCGGCACCACCAGGATCTTGCTGGGAGCTTTGTACTTCTCGATCCGCTCCGCGACCCAACCGCGCAGCGCGGCCGGATCGACCTCCATGCCGGATCGCGCAACGACGGCGGCGGCGACGGCTTCACCCGTGTCCGGGTCGGGGATGCCCGTTACCAGCACCGCAGCCACCGCCGGGTGGGCAGCCAGAACATCCTCAACCTCCCGCGGTGCGACCTTCAAGCCGCCCTTGTTGATCATGTCGGAGGCACGGCCGACCAGCACCGGACGGCCATCGGGGCGGTAGGACACGAGATCGCCGGTCCGAAAGAACCCGTCGGCGTCGAACGCTTCCGCCGTGCGACCCGGATCGTCCAGATAGCCGGCCATGGCCCAGGGCGAGCGGATCCGCAACTCACCGTCGTCGGCCACCCTGATATCGATGCCGGAGGCCGGTCGCCCGAGCGACCCTGCCGCCTGGTCATACACGTCAGGATCCACGAAGAAATCCGAAGTACCGGTCTCGGTCAGCCCGTAGATATCGCCCAGCCTTGCCTCGGGCCACGCGTGCCGCAGCCGCGCGCCAAGCCCGACCGGCAGGCTCTCTCCGCCGGCCAGAACGGTTCCGCCGAACACCGACGCATTGTCCAGCAGACCGCGCAACAGCGTCGGAACCGCCGGCAGACAGTCGATTCCACCAGCCGAGAGTCGCTGCACGACCGCGTCGCGGGTCAACCGCTCCGGAAACACCACCGTGCCCTGGCGCAGCAACGTGAGCCAGGTCACCCACTGCCCAAAACTGAAGGTAAGCTGGAGGGCCAGAAGGGTGCGCCGTCCCTCGGGCCACTTGGTTTCGTCGCCGATTGCCGCCAACTTGCCGGCCTGCCGATCACCCAGCAGCACCACCCCCTTGGGCGTGCCCGTGGACCCGGACGTGAACACGATGGTCGATGCCCCATCGAGCACCAGCGACGGTCGCAGACGGTCCAGCATCTCCCGCCGCCGCACCTCGGGCGTCGCCCGGTGGATTGGCACCGCAACACCACCCGCGCGATAGACCGCCAGCATATCGATGACATCGGTCGGGCGACCGTCAATGTCGACCGGAACCGGCGCGAACCGCCGCAACCCCTCGGAAAGCAGCGTGCGGGCACCCAGTTCAGCCGCCGAAATCACCTCGCCACAGGTGATCGGCCCGTCAGGCCCGTCAATCGCCACGCCGGCCGGTCGTCGGGCAAGTGCGTCAAAAAGAGCGTCGGCCAACGGTGTCATGCGGAAGATCCTAAGGAGACAACGCCCATCATACAGCGCTACCGTTAGGCTATGGGCGGAAGAAACCGGGACACAAGAGCGTGACGGCAATCAAGTCGATCCTCTACGAGACGCGGGGTCCAGTCGCCCTGATCACGCTCAACCGTCCGGAGCGGCTGAACGCGCTCGACCAGCCGATGCTCGACGCCTTGCAGGCCGCGTGCGACCAGGCCGAGGCCGACGATGCCGTCGGCGCAGTCGTCCTAACCGGAGCCGGCAAGGCATTCTCCTCCGGTTTCGACCTGCAGGCCCAGGCGGCGGCCACTCCCCAGGGTGTGGCTGAGTGGCGGCCGGTGCTGCGCCGGGACTTCGACGCCGCGATGCGGTTCTGGCACCTGTCGAAGCCGACTGTCGCTGCCGTTCACGGCCCGGCCCTGGCAGGCGCTTGCGAGATGGCGATGGCCTGCGACATCACGGTGGCGACCGAGGATGCAGTGTTCGGCGAGCCCGAGTTGAAGTTCGGTGCCGGCATCGTGGTGATGCTGCTGCCGTGGATTGTCGGCCCGAAGCGCGCCAAGGAGATCATCCTGCTCGGCCTCGACCGGGTCACCGCCGCCGAGGCCAGGGAGATGGGGTTGATCAACCGCGTCGTGCCGAACGGCCATGACGTGGACGAGGCCCTCGGTCTGGCACGGCGCATGGCTGGGATGGATCGAACCTTGGTCAAAGAGACCAAACGGGCGATCAATCGGACCTATGATCTTATGGGAATGAGTGCCGCCCTCGAGGCAGCACTGGACATTGACACCCTGATCGAGGGAGAAGGCATGCCGACGAAGCGGCGCTTCCTCGAGATCACTCGCTCGGATGGGCTGCGCGCAGCCCTCGCCTGGCGGGACGGACGCGCCGCTGGCGCTGAACAAAGAGGGGGCAGTGCCCCTGGAACCGACGACCGGTGAAACACATTTACCGGACGCTACGTAAGTGAGGAGACGCCGACGATGGCCAAGGCGATGTTCGCGGCCGGATGCTTCTGGAGTGTGGAAGAGACTTTCCGGAACGTGACCGGCGTCTCTGACGTCGCCGTCGGCTACAGCGGCGGTGTCGTCGCGGATCCCACCTATGAGCAGGTCTGCTCGGGAACGACCGGCCATGCCGAGGTCGTGCTGATCGAGTTCGACCAGCGCAAGGTCGACTACGATGAGCTGCTGGAGGTGTTCTGGGACGCCCACGACCCGACGCAGGTGAACCGGCAGGGCGCCGATATCGGCAGCCAATACCGTTCCGCCATCTTCACCTTCGACAGCGACCAGGAAGCCGTAGCGCGGGAGTCCAAGCACGGACACGACGCGTCCGGCCGGTTTGCCCGTCCGATCGCGACCGAGATCACCCCGGCGGGCCCGTTCTGGCGCGCCGAGGAACGCCATCAGCGCTACCTCGCCAAACGCAGCGGGGCACTGGCCGAAAAGGTCGCTCACTGAACATCGGGAGAATGCCGTGACCAAAGTTGCACTAGTAACGGGAGGTTCCCGCGGGATCGGTGCGGCAGCGTGCCGGCTTCTGGCGCGGGACGGCTGGGACGTCGCGGTCAACTATCGCGCCGATGCTCCGGCGGCCGAGGCGGTGGTCGCCGACATCGTCGCCATGGGGCGCCGGGCGGTTGCAGTCCAAGGCGATGTCGGCAGCGAGACCGACGTGCTGGCCATGTTCGAGACGACCGAGCGCGCGCTCGGTCCGATCACCGGACTGGTCAACAGCGCCGGCATCAGCAGCCCGAATGGCCGGGTCGAGGCCCTGACCGTCGATGCGATCGATACCGTGCTGCGGGTGAACGTGGTCGGCTCGATCCTGACCTGCCGCGAAGCGGTCAAGCGGATGTCCACCAAGCACGGCGGCAAGGGCGGGGCGATCGTCAACGTATCCTCCGGCTCCGCCTACATCGGCAACCCGGGCAGCGGCGTGCTGTACGCGATCTCCAAGGGTGCGGTGAACTCGCTGCACGCCGGACTCAGCCAGGAAGTCGCTGGTGAAGGCATCCGGGTCAACGCGGTGTCGCCGGGCATGACCGCCACCGACATGGTCAGTGCCGAGGCAATCGAGAAGAACCTGCCGAACATCCCGATGGGACGGGCCGGCAAGGCCGAAGAGATTGCCGAGGCCATCGTCTGGCTGATGAGCGAGAAGGCCGGCTACGTCGCCGGGGCTAACATCCGGGTGGCCGGCGGACGGTTGTAGGCGCCAGCGCTCGCATCCGCGCCCGCCACGTCGCTGCAATTCCGTTCAAGACCAGATGCGTCCGGATCGGCTTCGATGCGTCGGTCCCCTGACGGGACTTGCGCATCGACGGCCCTGGGCAGCGTGTCGTTGTTCTTTGGTGACCGAGACAGCGAGGTCGTCCCATGCAGTTCAGCCATTCGCACGACATCTGGACCTGTTTCCGGAACTCAGGCCGGGTGTGGTTTTCGCCCGAGGCCTCTCGTCCGAAGCATCGGTCGCCCCAGACGTAGCCCGGTTCTACGCGAAAGCCCGAACCGGTTAACGCGCAGTTCCGAAGGCGAGTTCCCGGAGATACAGGCTTGGCGACGGGCGTTCTCCCGGATGGGCCTCAAGCCGACCCAGTATCGTTGCGCATCGGAGTCACTCCTGCGCCGGTTCAGGAAGGAGGATGCGCTGCCGCAAATCCATCCGCTGATCGACCTGTGCAACGCAGTCTCGCTGGCCTTTGCCATCCCGATCGCGGTGTCCGACGTGTCCAGGATCACCGGCCATCTCCAGGTCCGGCCTGCGACCGGCGACGAGACGTATCGAGCCTTCTCGGGCGAGATCGAGCGCCCGGAGGTTGATGAGGTGATCTTCGCCGACGCTACTAACCAGGCTCACGCCCGGCGCTGGACGCACCGGCAGAGTGCCCACTCGGCCGTCGGTGAGCAGACCAAAGACGTCCTGATCGTCGCCGAAGCCATGCACGAATCCGCGGCCGACGACATGGCCGTCCTGACGGAAACTATCGCTGGCGAACTCGCTGCCGTCTGGTCGGTCGCGGCGACGACCGCGCTCCTGACCTCCACCACACCCTGGTTTGAGTTCTGAGGCTCCAGAGGTGGTAGTATTCCAGGCTGGCGCGGACGCCCGCCCTCAGTTTGATTGCAGATCCACAGCATCAGGAACGACTGCCTTGTCCGAGAAACTGTCCGCCGGCGCCATCATCCCCGGGATTGCCTTGCCGACCATTGCCGGAGAACCGGCCCGCATCGGTGGAGCAGCGTCGCGCTGGCGGATCGTATTCGTCTACCGGGGCCTGCATTGCGGCGTGTGCAAAAGCTATCTCGCGCGGCTCGATGACCGCAGAGCCGAGTTCGAGGCCGAGGGCATCGATCTGGTCGCCGTCTCAGGCGACACCCGCGAGCAAGCGACCGAGTTCGCGGAGGCTGCGAACCTGACGATCCCGGTCGCCTATGGTCTGTCGGTCGATCAGATGAAGGCCCTCGGGTTGTACATCTCGGCCCCGTTCATCAACACCGACGCGGTCCGGCCGTTTCCCGAACCTGGGCTGTTCATCGTCAGTCCCGAAGGCCGAGCGCACATGATCGAGATCGCCAGTTCGCCGTTCATGCGGCCGGATCTGGATCTCGTGCTGCGCGGCGCCAAGATGGCCAAGAACGACGGATACCCGGTTCGCGGCACGATGGAACCCTGAGAGTCAGACCAGCCGCACCGACGTTCCCGTTCCGGGATATTGCGGCTCGCGTTTCGCCTTAGGGCGGGCAATGATCGCCATCCCGCCGCGAAAGCGATCCAATGCCCCTTGATCTCGCCCCGCTGATCTACGCGCTGGTCGCCGCGCTCCTGTTCGCCCTCGGCGACCAGTGCCAGTACCTCGGGGTGCGCACGCTCGACTCGCGCAGCGGGACGATGATCTCCATCGTCACCTCGACCGCCTGTTTCTGGTTTCTGGCGCCGTTCCTGCTCGACTGGAGCTACCTGGGCGCCACCGGAATCTGGATCTTTGCCCTGATCGGCCTGTTCCGACCGGCGTTGAGCGCCAACCTGTCGGTCGCCGGTGTTCGCTACCTGGGGCCGACACTCTCCAGCACCCTCAGTTCGACATCGCCGCTGTTCGGTACCGCCCTCGGTGTGCTCTGGCTTGGCGAATTGCTCACCTGGCCGGTGGCGGTGGGCACCGCCGGCATCATCGGCTCGATCGTGCTGCTGTCGCGCCGTGGCAAAACCGGCAGCGTCAACGACTGGCCGCTGTGGGCGCTCGGATTTCCGATCGGTGCCGCCGCCATCCGCTCGCTGGCGCATGTTCTGTCGAAGGTCGGCATGGTCACGGTCCCCGATGCCTATGTGGCCGGCCTGATGTCGTTCACCGTCTCGTCGGTGCTGCTGCTGTCCATGCAGGCGGTCCGCCGGGAACGGCCTCGGATCGTCCTGGGCAGTCCATCGCTGTGGTTCGTCGGCAGCGGTGTGTCGATGGCGCTGGCGATCACCGCCCTCAACCAGGCACTGCTGACCGGCCAGATCATCGTGGTGGTGCCGGTCGTCTCAGCCGCCCCGGTGTTCACCTTGCTGCTCAGCATCTTGGTGTTCCGGCGTGAGCGGTTGACGGCTCGACTGATCGCCGCGGTCGCCGTGGTGGTGCCGTCGGTGATCCTGATCGCGCTCGGCCGATAAGCCACCGACCCGCGAACCGTCGGTTGATCAGGCCTTCGCGACCAGGATTCAGCGTAGTACGCTCCCGCCGCTCCACAGGGTCCGCCATGCAAAACGCTGAACGTCGCCTCTCCGCGATCCTTTGTGCCGATGTGGTCGGCTATTCCCGGCTCGTACGGATGGACGAGGTCGCGACCCTTGCCCGATTGAACGAGGCTCGAACGATCCTGCAAACCGCGATCGACGAGAATGGCGGGCGGGTATTCAACCTGGCGGGCGATGGTCTGCTCGCCGAATTTCCCAGTGCCGTCGCCGCCGTGCAGGCCGCCGCTGCGAGCCAGGACCGGCTGGCTCCCTGGGCCGCGAGCCAGCCGGACGACCGCCGCATGCATCTGCGGATCGGCGTCAACCTTGCCGACGTCGTGGTCGACGGCAATGACCTGCTCGGCGACGGCGTCAATGTCGCAGCGCGGCTGCAGGCGCTGGCAGAGCCAGGAGGCGTCTGCATCTCAGGAGCCGTCTACGAACAGACCCGCGGCCGCCTTGCACTGCCGTTCGTGGAACTCGATCAGCAGCCGATGAAGAACATCGCCGACCCTATGCGCGTCTATGCGCTGCAGAACGGCGTCACCCCGTCATCAGTCGACAAAACCGTGCCTCCCGGACCACTGACGGTCGGCCGCATTCTTGGCAATCCGCGACGTGCGCGCGTTCTGCGTCGCCTCGCCGGTATTGTCATCATCCTGAGTCTCCTGCTGGTCATCAACCTGATGACGACCCCGCACCGGATCTGGGTCCATTGGCCGGCACTCGGGATGGGCGCCGCCTTGGTCTTGTCCGAACTGCGCAGATGGCTTTGGAGTCATCCGTGGCTCAGCAACCGGCTGCCGGATTAGCCGCGGCACACCGATTCACCTGCAACTGAGATCAGGCCAGCGCCGTCTCCAGTTCCGCCAGCAGATCCTCGCAGTCCTCGATGCCAACCGACAGTCGGACAAGCCCGTCCGAGATGCCGAGCGCCTCGCGAATCTCCCGCGGTACGCTGGCATGGGTCATGATCGCCGGGTGCTCGATCAGACTCTCCACCCCGCCCAGCGACTCCGCCAGGGCGAACAACTCACAACGCTCCAGGAACCGGCGGGCGTCGTCCAAGCCCCCCTTCAGGATTGCCGTGACCATGCCGCCGAAGCCGCTCATCTGCCGTTTGGCGAGTTCGTGCTGCGGATGGCTCTCCAACCCCGGATAGAACACCTTCTCGATCTTCGGGTGCGCCTCCAGGAATTCGGCGATCCGCTGGGCGTTGGCGCAGTGCCGCTCCATCCGCACCGGCAGGGTCTTCAGCGCCCGCAGCACCAGGAAGCTGTCGAATGGCCCCGCGATCGATCCGATCGCGTTTTGCAGGAAGGCGAGCTTGTCGCGGATCATGTCGCGACCTTCGGCCACCACGGCGATGCCGCCGACCACGTCGGAGTGTCCGTTCAGATACTTAGTGGTCGAGTGCATCACGATGTCGAACCCGTGGTCGAGCGGGCGCTGGACGTAGGGCGAGCAGAAGGTGTTGTCGCACACGCTGAACAGGTTGTGCTGCTTCGCGATCTTGGCGATGGCGTCGAGGTCGACCAGCTTCAGCAACGGGTTGGTCGGGCTCTCGACCCAGACCATCTTGGTGTTCTCCTGGATTGCCGCCTCGAACGCCGCCGGATCCGACAGGTCGACGAAACTGAACTGCAGCCCCGAGGAGCGCCGCCGCACATTCTCGAACAACCGGTAGGAACCGCCGTACAGATCGTCCATGGCGATCACGTGGTCACCGGAATCCAGCAGTTCCAGCAAAGTGCCGATGGCGGCCAAGCCGCTGGCGAACGCGAAGCCGGCGCCGCCGTTCTCCAGGTCGGCGACACAGGCCTCCAACGCGAACCGCGTCGGATTCTGGCTGCGCGAATACTCGAACCCCTTGTGCACGCCCGGGCTTTGCTGGACGTAGGTCGAGGTGGCGTAGATCGGCGTCATGATGGCGCCGGTCGTCGGGTCCGGCGTCTGGCCGGCGTGGATCGCCCGGGTTGCGAATCCGGTCCGGTTGCGGGTGTTCGCCATACGACTCTCCGATGTGTCAGCCGAGCTTTCGGCGCAGATGGTTGATGAGATCGACCTTGGTCACCATGCCGAGGAAGGTACCCTTGTCATCCTCGACGATCGCCACCTTGTCGGCCTTGAACAGCGGCAACAGCGCCGAGGTATCGGCGCCGGCCGCCAGAGTATCCAGTTTGCTGGTCATGTGGGTGTCGACGGCGTCTTGGAAGCAGTCGGCGCATTCGTGGACCGCCATCAGCAGGTCCTCTTCGTCGAGCAGGCCGACAATCTTCGTCCCGTCGATCACCGGCAACTGCGATACGTCGTTGGCCCGCATCCGGTTGTAGGCGGTGTTGATGGTGTCCTTGGGCCCAACCGATACGATCCGGCCTTCGTCGGCCCGGCGCGTGATCAGGTCGCGCAGGTCGCCGGCGGCCGGCCGGTCGAGCAGCCCCTGGTCGGCCAGCCAGGCGTCATCGTAAGCCTTGGACAGGTACTTGTTGCCGGTGTCGCACACGAAGGTAACGACCCGCAGCGGCTCGGTCTGCCGCCGGCACCAGCGCAGCGCGCCGGCCAGCAGGGTCCCGGTCGATGTCCCGCCGAGAATGCCTTCGGTGCGCAGCAGTTCGTTAACGGCCGCGAAGGCCTCCTTGTCGCTGACGGTGACGCCGTCGTCGATGACCGACAGGTCCAGGTTCGGCGGGATGAAGTCCTCGCCGATGCCCTCGACCAGCCAGGATCCGCCCTCGTACTTGACCCGGCCGGTCTCAACCGCGCCGGCAACGACGGAGCCGGCCGGATCGGCCACTACAACCCGCAGCTTGGGGTTCTTCGATTTCAGGTACCGCCCGGTGCCGGAGATGGTGCCGCCGGAGCCGACGCCCGCGACCAGCGCGTCCACCCGGCCGTCCATCTGCTCCCAAATTTCGGGGCCAGTCGTGGTCTCGTGCGCCAGGGGGTTCGCCGGATTGTCAAACTGGCTCGCCCAGAACGCGCCCGGCGTCTCGGCCACGATCCGCTCCGCCATGTCCTGGTAGTATTCGGGATGCCCTTTCGGAACGTCGGAGCGGGTCAGCCGGACCTCGGCGCCGAGTGCGCGCAGATGGCGAATCTTATCCGCACTCATCTTGTCCGGGATCACCAGGATCAGCCGGTAGCCCTTCTGGGCCGCCACCAGGGCGAGCCCCAGGCCGGTGTTCCCAGCGGTCGCCTCGACGATGATCCCGCCCGGCTTCAACCGGCCGTCCCGTTCCGCCGCCTCGATCATCGCCAGTCCGATGCGGTCCTTGATCGATCCAGCCGGGTTCTGGTTCTCCAGCTTGATGAACAACCGGCACGGCCCGGTGTCCAGGCGGGTCAATTCCAGCATCGGCGTGTTGCCGATCATCTCGAGTACGGATCTGGGAGGCGCCATGGCCGTCTCCAACGCGCGGCTGTGTCGGGACCGGGTATATGGCAACGCTGGACGGCGTCGCTAGTGGATAAAATCCGACATTAGAATCCCGCTCAGAATTCCCGCGGGTTCGGTGGCGTGCGAGTCTGGGGCATGCGCACCGGGATCAGCTTCACCGTCAGTACCGCCGATCGCGCCCGCCTGGAGGCGATCGTGGCGGACCGCAACAGCCCGCAAAAGCACGTCTGGCGCTGCCGGATCGTGCTGCTCACCGCCGCGGGCCTGGGCACCAACGCGATCATGCGCGAGGCCGGGGTCGCCAAGACGGCGGTCTGGCGCTGGCAGGAGCGCTTCGCCGCCGAAGGCGTGGACGGGCTGCTGCGGGACAAGACGCGCCCGTCGCGGATCCCGCCGCTGGACCCCTCGGTGGCCGAGCGCGTCGTCGCCCTGACCCTGACCGATCCGCCCGGCGAGACGACCCACTGGACCGCCGCAACGATGGCGGCACAGACCGGCATCTCGGTTAGTTCGGTGCAGCGGATCTGGCGTGCTCACGGTTTGGCCCCGCATCGGATCCGGCAGTTCAAGCTCTCGAACGACCCGGAGTTCGTGACCAAGCTGCGCGACGTGGTCGGGCTCTATGTCGACCCGCCGGCCCACGCCATCGTGCTCAGCGTCGACGAGAAGAGCCAGATCCAGGCGCTCGACCGCACCCAGCCCGGCCTGCCGCTGAAGAAGGGCCGCGCCGGCACCATGACCCACGACTACAAGCGCCATGGCACCACCACCTTGTTCGCTGCCCTCAACGTGCTCGACGGCACCGTCATCGGCCGCAACATGCAGCGTCACCGCCACCAGGAGTTCATCCGCTTCCTCAACCACATCGAGGCCCAGGTTCCGGCCGGCAAGGTGATCCACGCCGTCCTCGACAACTACGCCGCCCACAAGCACCCCAAGGTCCGCGCCTGGCTGCACCGCCATCCCCGCTGGACCTTCCACTTCGTGCCGACCTCATGTTCCTGGCTCAACGCCGTCGAAGGCTTCTTCGCCAGGCTCGCCAAGCGCCGCCTCAAGCGCGGCGTCTTCCGCTCTGTCGCCGACCTCCAGGCCGCCATCAACCGCTTCCTCGACGAGCACAACGCCTCAGATCCGAAGCCCTTCAACTGGACAGCCGATCCCGACAAAATCATCGCCGCCGTCAGGCGTGGGCACCAAGTGTTGGATTCTATCCACTAGGGACGCCGCCGCGTTACAGCCGTTCCAAGGCGCGAATTCCGGCTATGCGAGGATCTGGTAGGTCAGCGACAGCAAATGATGCAACGGTTCGTACTTCAACCGCTTGGTGCCGTGGCGGTCGGTCACCGCGCGCCAGACCTCGTTGGCGTGGTCGAGCCGTGACTGGGAGTCGCCAAGTTCCGCGAACACGTCGGACGCGTTGCCGAGAAAGGCGATGAACGGACCCGGACTCTTCTTGTCGACGAACAGCGCCCGATAGGCGGCGTTGTACTCGTCCAGGCGAACCTTCGCCTTGCGCCAGCGCTCGCGCAGCGCGGTGCGGGTGGCGTCGCGGACCTCGCCGACGATCTTGCGATTGGCCGATGGGATCAGGTCGATCGGCTCGGCTTCGCTGCCGAGCCATTGCGCGAACCGTCGAATGTTGGCCTCAAGCGCCACCATTCGGTAGTCGTAGTAGATGACCCCCTTCCAGGCGTGCAGGGAGGCAGGCGCCTCCTCCGGATCCAGTTCCATCGCCTGGATGACCGGGCCGAGGGCTTCCATGTCCTTGGCATCCCAAATCTTCTCGACCAGCATCCGCAACCGCGCCTGGGCACGGGCGGCATCCAGGCCAGCAAACGCGAACTCCACGATCGGCCGGAATTTCAACATCACGTGGTCGCGGATCTTGCTCCACTCGTCCTGGGAGATCTCGAAATAGGCGGGATGCGGCGTGATGCCCTCCGCCAGCAGGCGATCCTTCAGGAGAAACGGATCGAGCGAGGGAAGCTGATCGAAGATCTTAATGATGTCGCGATCACGGATGTAGTCCTCGACGCCGCGCTTTCGGTCGAAACCGGCCTGGAACGCCAACGCGTCGTCGAAGTTCTGGGCGCCGACAAAAATCGACTTACCGCCCTCATAGGCGTTCGTCTCGTTGAACGCGAAATACAGTTTGGTGCCGATCCGATTGAATCGACCCGGCAGATCCCGGCTGTCCTGCAGAACCTGCTTGATGAAGATGATTCGGTGCAGTTCCGGATGCCGGAACATGAAGTCGTCGGGAGCGCCGCCACCGTCCTGCGCCAACCGGTGCAACCGGTCGACATGATAGACCCGCGACGAACCGGCGTTCAGTTCGGTCGCGAGGTGCAGTGCTGAGAGTTTGTCGGAATCGACGAGCTTGGAAGAGTCGAGCATGGTCAGTCGCGTCGGTGGTGGGCCGAGCGACTCTAGCATACGACGGTAGCGTACCTAGTGGATAAAATCCGACATTAGAATCCCGCTCAGGATTCCCGCGGGTTCGGTGGCGTGCGAGTCTGGGGCATGCGCACCGGGATCAGCTTCACCGTCAGTACCGCCGATCGCGCCCGCCTGGAGGCGATCGTGGCGGACCGCAACAGCCCGCAAAAGCACGTCTGGCGCTGCCGGATCGTGCTGCTCACCGCCGCGGGCCTGGGCACCAACGCGATCATGCGCGAGGCCGGGGTCGCCAAGACGGCGGTCTGGCGCTGGCAGGAGCGCTTCGCCGCCGAAGGCGTGGACGGGCTGCTGCGGGACAAGACGCGCCCGTCGCGGATCCCGCCGCTGGACCCCTCGGTGGCCGAGCGCGTCGTCGCCCTGACCCTGACCGATCCGCCCGGCGAGACGACCCACTGGACCGCCGCAACGATGGCGGCACAGACCGGCATCTCGGTTAGTTCGGTGCAGCGGATCTGGCGTGCTCACGGTTTGGCCCCGCATCGGATCCGGCAGTTCAAGCTCTCGAACGACCCGGAGTTCGTGACCAAGCTGCGCGACGTGGTCGGGCTCTATGTCGACCCGCCGGCCCACGCCATCGTGCTCAGCGTCGACGAGAAGAGCCAGATCCAGGCGCTCGACCGCACCCAGCCCGGCCTGCCGCTGAAGAAGGGCCGCGCCGGCACCATGACCCACGACTACAAGCGCCATGGCACCACCACCTTGTTCGCTGCCCTCAACGTGCTCGACGGCACCGTCATCGGCCGCAACATGCAGCGTCACCGCCACCAGGAGTTCATCCGCTTCCTCAACCACATCGAGGCCCAGGTTCCGGCCGGCAAGGTGATCCACGCCGTCCTCGACAACTACGCCGCCCACAAGCACCCCAAGGTCCGCGCCTGGCTGCACCGCCATCCCCGCTGGACCTTCCACTTCGTGCCGACCTCATGTTCCTGGCTCAACGCCGTCGAAGGCTTCTTCGCCAGGCTCGCCAAGCGCCGCCTCAAGCGCGGCGTCTTCCGCTCTGTCGCCGACCTCCAGGCCGCCATCAACCGCTTCCTCGACGAGCACAACGCCTCAGATCCGAAGCCCTTCAACTGGACAGCCGATCCCGACAAAATCATCGCCGCCGTCAGGCGTGGGCACCAAGTGTTGGATTCTATCCACTAGCCGGAAACCTCAGGCTGCAGGGCAGACCGCTAAGCTCTGACGGCCACGTTATCTTCGGGGTTTCGAAGTTGCCGCCACGGCCCGCCAAACGGAACCCTTTCAGCCGGAAACACCAGCCGAACCGTCGTGCCCTCGCCCACGCGACTGTTGATCGACATCGCGCCGCCATGGCGTTTGATCAGCCCCTTGGTGATGGCAAGCCCGAGCCCGGTGCCTCCCTGACGGCTGACGCTGATATCCTCGTCGAGATTGAACGGCTCGGTGACCAGGGCCAAGCGCTCACGTGGAATTCCTTCACCGGAATCCCGCACCGTCAGGACCAGTTCTCCCTCGTTTCCAGCCTCGGCCGTCAGGGTGATCCGCCCGCCTGGCGGCGTATGCTTGATTGCGTTCGACAACAGGTTGAGCAGCATCTGCCGTACCGACCGGCGATCGGCGACGAGAACCAACGGTCCCTTTGCCTGTAACTCACACGTCAAACCGCCTTCATCCAACAAGCGCTGCACAGTTCTGCGCGATTGGTCAAGAACACCAACCACATCAACTTGATCGTCGTGCAATGTGACCTTATCCATTTCAATACGAGAGTAGTCCAGAATGGCATTTATGACATCCAGAAGATGAAGACCGCTGTCATTTATATCAGTTGCGTACTCACGATATTTTGGATTGCCGATCCCCCCCCACATTTCATCCCGTATGATTTCTGACATACCAATGATCGCATTGAGGGGCGTGCGCAGTTCGTGGCTGACATTGGCAAGAAACCGAGTCTTGCTCTCGCTTCCTTCCTTGGCGGCAAGCTGAGCTTCAACGAGCTCTTCCTCTCGTGCCTTATGCGGCGTGATGTCGCGAAAGAACCCCACCAAGGTCGGCGCTCCATCAATCTGCGTCATGCCGGATGTGATTTCCACCGGCACCAGTTGGCCGTCCCGACGCCGAATCGTCGCGTTCGGGGTATGCACCCGCCCGGCAGCCTGGGTGCGCTCCACGCACCAACCATCCCGGTTGTCCTGATCCCACGCGCAAAGCTCGTCTTTGTGGATCCCGATCAGCGCTGAACCGTCGCATCCGAACAGCGCACCGGCCTGATCATTGGCGTCCAGGATAGCCCCGGTGACCGCATCTGCCAGCAGCACCGCGTCTGCACAGGTCTCCAGAATCACACGATGCCGCGCCTCAAGCGCGCGCAGACGAGCATCAGCACGCGCCCGCTCGGTCACGTCCCGAACAAGGGCCAGAAGAATCTGCCCGCCATCGAATGATATCTTGGAGATCGAAACCTCGGCATCAAACTGATTGCCGTCCTTACGTCGACCGGTCACACCCCCGCGTTCTTGCATCATCCGGCTCGATTGCGCCGACTGGCGAAATTTCTCGACGTCGGACTCATGCCGGTCACGATGGTTTTCCGGGATCAGCACGTCGAGCGATTGCCCGAGCATCTCGGCCGCGGAGTACCCGAACATCCGCTCCGCAGAAGCGTTGACGAATACAATCGTCGACGCGTCATTAACCCCGACGACCCCTTCGTCCAGGGAATGAAGAAACACCAGATCGCGATTCTGCTGCATTATCGGCCTCCGTCGCCTAGAGCGTGCGCTTTGACGGCACACTGCCATCCGATGGCCAACGAGCCCTTTGACAGGGAACGTCAGAATTTTTGATCTTGCTCGAACAATCAAATATAAATATTCAATTTACCAACAATTAGAAAAATAACTCACATCACAACAAACAATAATGTTGATAATATTTTTGATATTTATTGAAAACAACCTATTCATCAATTCAAGATGCCATTCTATTAACGCTTTATCAACCAAACTTTCCTAGGTAATTCTACGTACGAAGTTCCTAGTGGTGGGAATCAGACAGATGAAACCCGTGCATCAGCAAACGCATGGCGGAAATCTGCCGATCCAGACGGACTCACCCGTTTGATTTTCACCACTAGTGGATAAAATCCGACATTAGAATCCCGCTCAGGATTCCCGCGGGTTCGGTGGCGTGCGAGTCTGGGGCATGCGCACCGGGATCAGCTTCACCGTCAGTACCGCCGATCGCGCCCGCCTGGAGGCGATCGTGGCGGACCGCAACAGCCCGCAAAAGCACGTCTGGCGCTGCCGGATCGTGCTGCTCACCGCCGCGGGCCTGGGCACCAACGCGATCATGCGCGAGGCCGGGGTCGCCAAGACGGCGGTCTGGCGCTGGCAGGAGCGCTTCGCCGCCGAAGGCGTGGACGGGCTGCTGCGGGACAAGACGCGCCCGTCGCGGATCCCGCCGCTGGACCCCTCGGTGGCCGAGCGCGTCGTCGCCCTGACCCTGACCGATCCGCCCGGCGAGACGACCCACTGGACCGCCGCAACGATGGCGGCACAGACCGGCATCTCGGTTAGTTCGGTGCAGCGGATCTGGCGTGCTCACGGTTTGGCCCCGCATCGGATCCGGCAGTTCAAGCTCTCGAACGACCCGGAGTTCGTGACCAAGCTGCGCGACGTGGTCGGGCTCTATGTCGACCCGCCGGCCCACGCCATCGTGCTCAGCGTCGACGAGAAGAGCCAGATCCAGGCGCTCGACCGCACCCAGCCCGGCCTGCCGCTGAAGAAGGGCCGCGCCGGCACCATGACCCACGACTACAAGCGCCATGGCACCACCACCTTGTTCGCTGCCCTCAACGTGCTCGACGGCACCGTCATCGGCCGCAACATGCAGCGTCACCGCCACCAGGAGTTCATCCGCTTCCTCAACCACATCGAGGCCCAGGTTCCGGCCGGCAAGGTGATCCACGCCGTCCTCGACAACTACGCCGCCCACAAGCACCCCAAGGTCCGCGCCTGGCTGCACCGCCATCCCCGCTGGACCTTCCACTTCGTGCCGACCTCATGTTCCTGGCTCAACGCCGTCGAAGGCTTGTTCGCCAGGCTCGCCAAGCGCCGCCTCAAGCGCGGCGTCTTCCGCTCTGTCGCCGACCTCCAGGCCGCCATCAACCGCTTCCTCGACGAGCACAACGCCTCAGATCCGAAGCCCTTCAACTGGACAGCCGATCCCGACAAAATCATCGCCGCCGTCAGGCGTGGGCACCAAGTGTTGGATTCTATCCACTAGACATCGGCCTTCACCGATACCTGACTTGAAACACGGCAAGCACGACGGTCATACGGGGAGGAGGCGTTAAGCAAGCCCACGGCGACCGTTAGCTGAATGACACTCGCCCAGGGGGGAATGACAGCCGAACCGAGGTGCCAAAGCCTTCGCTGCTGTCGATTGAAATCTGACCGCCGTGGCGTTCGACAAGCCGCTTGGTGATCGCCAGGCCGAGGCCGGCCCCACCCTGCCGCGTCACGCTGATCTCCTCGTCGACGTTGAACGGTTCTGTGATCCACTCAAGCCGTTCGGCCGGGATACCGCGGCCCGTGTCCTCGACGACGATCGCCAACCCGCCCTGCCCATCTACGTCGGAGGTTATCGTGACCCGCCCACCCGGTGGCGTGTGCTTGACGGCGTTCGACAGCAAGTTCAGCAGCATTTGGCGCATTGCTCGACGGTCGGCGGTCAAGATGGGAGAACCGCTGACCCGTACGACGCAGGTCAGATCGCGCTCCTCCAGCAGTCCCGCGATGGTGCGTCGGCTCTGCTCCAACAGGTCGGTGACGTCGATGTCTTCATCGTGGAGTGTCACCTTGCCCATCTCGACCCGGGAAAAATCCAGGATGTCGTTGATGAGGTCCAGCAGATGCAGACCGCTGTCGTTGATGTCGGTCGCGTACTCGGCGTATTTCGGGTGGCCGACCGCGCCCCACAGTTCGCTGCGGATCAGTTCCGACATTCCGATGATCGCGTTCAGCGGGGTGCGCAACTCATGGCTCATATTGGCGAGGAAGCGGGTCTTGCTGTCGCTCGCGGCCCGTGCGGCTTCCCGGGCCGCTATCAGTTCGTACTCGCGCGCCTTGCGGTGGCTGATGTCCCGGTAGAATCCGACCAGCGTAAGAACGCCATCGATCTCGATCGTCCTTGCGGTAATCTCAACCGACGACACCGTGCCGTCCCGCCGCTGAATCGTCACATCCGGAAGCAGCATCCGACCGGCGTTGCGCGCGTTGCGGAAATCCCAGCGATAGCGGTCGCGCTGTTCAGACGGATGCAGTTCGCTTTGATGCATACCGACCAGTTCCGAGGCATCGCAGGCAAACAACACCCCCGCCCGATCGTTGGCTTCGACGATGAGGCCGGTCTCGGCGTTCGCCAACACAATGGCATCACCGCTGGTCTCCAGGATCGCGCGGTGCTTCTCTTCGGCGACGCGGACGGGTCCCGCCCGGTCGTCGCCCTTAAGCAAAAACCCACGTGCCTCGTTCACCGGGAGAGCCATCCAACTGCCGGTGCCGTGGCAAGCAAAACCAACACCAAGCTCGGCATTGTGTCGATCGATCCGCCACACTGCATCTCGCCCGCGCACGCGATCCGAGAGCCGTGCACCGGACGAACGCGATTGGCCATGCCTCTCTCAACCACTTGGTGGTTCTCCATTACGAGCTTCCGACATCCGCGGACGCGCCACTTTGGTGGAAAGAACTTAACATTCACTTCAAAAACACGTGCATCACGCTGATCGCACCCGAGCGATGAACGCCTCCACTTCATCCGCCAACTTTTGAGCGTCACGGGCCAGACCGCCCGATGCCTGCAGGACCTGCGCCGCCGCCGCCCCGGTCTCGCGCGACGCCGCGCTGAGCCCTGTGGTGTTGCGGGACACTTCCTCCGTTCCCGTCGATGCTTCCTGAACGTTCCGAGAAATCTCGTTGGTCGCGGCGTTCTGTTGCTCGACCGCAGCGGCGATCGACGCGGTGGTCTCGTTCACCTCACTGATCGTCTGCGCGATCGCCCGGATCGATCCGGCCGCATCGCCGGTTGCAATCTGAATGCCCGTGATCTGCTCGGATATCTCGCTGGTAGCCTTCGCAACCTGTCCGGCCAACGATTTCACCTCGCCCGCGACAACGGCGAAGCCCTTCCCGGCATCGCCGGCGCGGGCTGCTTCGATGGTGGCGTTCAGCGCCAGAAGGTTGGTTTGCGCCGCGATATCCTGGATCATCGAGATCACGTCCCCGATCTTCGGCGCGGCCTCAACCAGCCCTTCGACCTGGACGTTGGTCGCTTGAGCCTTTTCTACCGCCTCGGTCGCGATCCGCCGGGACTCGCTTGCCTGCCGGCCGATCTCCGAGATCGACGCCGACAACTCCTCTGAAGCCGTCGCGACGGTCTGGACGTTGCTGGACGCCTCGCTCGCGGCAGCGGCAACCGCGGCCGCCTGATTGTTGGTTTGCTCCGCCGTCGACGACATCGTGCCGGCGGTCGACTGCAGTTCGTCGACAGCCCGTGCAACAGCGCCGACGACCGCCTTGACGCTGGCCTCAAAGCCATCGGCCAGTTCGCTCATCGCGCGCCGCTTGTCCGCCTCGGCTTGCTGTGCCGCAGCCTGCTGCTGGCCCTCCAACCGGCGTACCTCGCGTGCGTTTTCGCGGAACACCAGGACGGCGCGGGACATCTCGGCGATCTCGTCGGCACCTTTGCCGTCCGGCAGGTCGACGTCCAGATCACCGTCCAGCAACGCGCGCATGCCATCCGTCAGCCGATGAACCGGCCCGACCACTCGACCAAGCACGATCCAGAACGCCAGCGCCGTCAAACCCAGCGCGGCAACCAGAATTGAGCCGTTCACCACCATCGACGAGACGCCGTCGCCTTGCGACTGGCGAGCAAGGCGGGCGGTCGCATCGCTTGCGGCCCCGACCAAAGCCAGCAGGCTGTCACCGGCCGCCTTCGCCTCCTGTATCCAGGCAGGGCCTTTTATCGGATAGATCGGCCCTTTGCGGCCCGCGGCGTACACCTGCTCACGGACGGCCTGGAACTGTCCAAAGTAGACCGCCTTGACCTTGTCGGCAGCAGCGACAATCTCCGGTGCGGCGAACTCCTTGGCGAGATAGGTCTCAACCCCGGACCAGGCGGATTCGGCGCTGCTGCGCAGTTCGGCGAGCCGCTGCAGGACCTGCGGCGACATGGCCGTGCCGGCAGCAACCAACTCGCCGACGATCACCCGCTCGCGCCCGGCAGACTCGCTGATCGCCCAGACCGCCTGCTTGACCTCCTGCGCCAGCAGAATCCGGGTGTGAATCGTGGGCGGCAGATACTGGGCGGCCGAACGTAGAGCTTGTGCGTCCATGATGACCGCCGTGGCGGTCGGTACCCACAGCTTTCCACCGTCGGCGCTGCGGGCAATCTTTGGCTTGGTGAAGTCGTCGTCGACTTTCGCCCGGAGTTCGACAAGTTTCGCGTGAGACGACCGGACAGCGGCAATCAACTCGCTGCGGTTCCGGAAGTCCGCACCGGCTTCGATGCTGGCCAGCGCATTTTCGAAGGTTGCGTCGGTGGCGAGTCGTTGTTCGGTAATCGCCGACCGCGCGGCATCGTCCGGCGAGTTCCAGCCGGCCAACGCGGTGTTGGTCGCGTCGCGCTCCACCGCCCAACCGCCGGCCGCTGACTGCAACAGATCAGCTACCTGATTGCTTTCCACGATCTGGACCGACTGCTGCATGTCGTTCCACGACCGGAAGCTGCCGACACCAGCCAGCGCGATTACCCCGACCGACAACAGCCCGGTTACGGCCAACAGACTGGTCCGGATTGTTACATTGATAGCAACCATGCTGCACATCCCCCGCAGACGTTGTTTTGCAACAAACCGGGCGATGGTGGCAGTGCTTTCTTAATATTTTATTCCGAAAAATAGGTCGCTTTCGTCATTCCTTAATCGATCCAGATCAATTCCGGCAATATTCGATGCATCCGTTCTTCTGGGTCACCGGAATGCATCATCTGCCATTTCAGATCCGCCGCTGCCGCCCGATCAAGCCATCCACGCCTCGATCAGGTGCGGTCCTGGCTCAGCGATCGCCCGGGCAAGCGCATCGTTGAACGCCTCGGCCGTATCGACCCGCACGCCGGCAACTCCCATTCCCTTGGCAAGGGCGACCCAATCCAGCTCCGGCCGATCCAGGGTCAGCATGTCGATGGCCTTGCGTCCCGGATTCTGCGCGCCGACATTGGTCAACTCATGCCGAAGAATGGCATACGAACGGTTGGCGAAGATGATGTTGACCACGTCGCAACCCTCGCGCGCCTGAGTCCACAGCGCTTGCAGCGTGTACATGCCGGAACCGTCGCCTTCCGTGCAGATCACCTTACGGTCAGGGCAGGCGATTGCGGCGCCCGTGGCGTATGGCAGGCCCAGGCCGATCGCCCCCCCGGTCAGGGACAGCCAGTCATGAGGTGCAGAGCCCGCCGTATAGGGCATGAAACCACGGCCGGACGTCACGCTCTCGTCCGCAATGATAGCGTTCTCCGGCATCAATCGTCCGAGAGCGGCCGCAACAGCCTCCGGCGTGAGGGCGCCGGTCGCCAACTCCGGCCGCTCGGCCTGCTGCAGCACCGGCTTGGCGTTCCAGGCATCCAGTTCGTCGCACAGCGCCGTCAGCACCGCGAGATGGTCGTCGCCGATTTCGGCCAGTGTGTGGACGGCACAGCCTTCGGGCGTCAGCAGGCTTGGCTTGTTCGGATAGGCGAAGAACGCCACCGGCGCCTTGGTCCCGAGCAGAACCAGCTGCTCTACGCTGGCGAGCTGCTTCAATGCGATATCGACCGGGTACTGGATGCGTTCGATCGAGACCCGTCCGGCGCCGCGCTGCCAGCGGCCGTTCGAGGTCTGACATGACAGTCGGCAACCGGTCTTGGCGGCAATCCGTCCGGCAATCTCCAGCGTATCCGCCCGTAGCGAGCGCCCGGTCATGTGCAACAGCGCCTTGCCGCCGGCCTTCAAGGCTTTGGCCGCTTCACGAACCGCGTCGGCGTCGGGGCCTGGAAGCGGCGTCGGCGCAACCGGTGCTGCCGGGCCGTTGGACTCGTCCCACGCCGTGTTGGCGGGCAGGATCAGCGTTGCGATCTGGCCCGGAGGCCCCATGGATGCAGCGACCGCGGCCGCACCGTCGCCGGCGACGTCCTTGGCATCGGTCGATGTCTTGACCCACCCGGATACCGGTCGTGCGATCCCCTCGATATCAGAGGTCAGAGGTGCGTCGTATTTGATGTGATAGGTCGCGTGCTCGCCGACGATATTGACGATCGGCGTGAACCCCTTCTTGGCGTTGTGCAGGTTCGCGATCCCGTTTCCGAGCCCCGGACCGAGATGCAGCAGGGTCGACGCCGGTTTGTCGGCCATCCGGCCGTAACCATCGGCCATACCGGTGACAACGCCCTCGAACAGGCCCAGCACGCAGCGCATGCCGTCGACCCGGTCGAGTGCGGCAACGAAGTGCATCTCTGAGGTGCCGGGGTTGGTGAAGCAGACGTCGACGCCGGATGCCACCAGCGTGCGCACAAGGGATTCCGCGCCGTTCATGAGGATCGCCTTAGAGGATGAAACCGAAGACGTCGGATCATGGCCGTTGATCGCGGACAGAACAAGACCGCGTGCTTGCCAAACGACCGCGCAGGCGTGCTTCAATCGACCGTGACCATACCCGGAGGATACCGTGACCGACGACGAACTACCGATCATTGATGCGCACCATCACTTCTGGGAACTCGGGCACGGTCGGCATCCGTGGCTTGAGGATCACGTCGTCCCGTTCCGGTACGGCGACTATTCGGCGATCCGCAAGAGCTACCTGATTGACGATTTCCGGCGGGACCATGGGGCCCACAACGTCGTCAAATCGGTCCACATGGAGGCTGAATGGGATCCTCGGGACCCAGTCGCCGAAACCCGCTGGCTTCACGAGTTGCATGACAGGACCGGCTGGCCGCACGCCGTGGTCGGTCAGGCGTGGTTCACGCGCCCAGACATTGCGACAGTGCTGGCCGGTCATGCCGCCTTTCCGTTGATCCGCTCGGTCCGCCAGAAACCGACCGCCGCGCCGTCACCCGACGCGGCCCTCGCCGGTGCCCCCGGATCGATGGCCGATCCGGCGTTCCGGGCCGGCTACCGACTGTTGGCCAAGCATGGGCTGCACTACGATCTGCAGACACCATGGTGGCATCTCGGCGAAGCCGCTGACCTCGCCCGCGACTTCCCGGATACCCTGATCGTCCTGAACCACACCGGATTGCCGTCTGACCGGTCGACCGCCGGACTGGCCGGTTGGCGCGCCGGAATGGCGGCGTTTGCCGACCAACCGAATACGGCGGTCAAGATCTCCGGCATTGGCGTGCCCGGCCGAGCCTGGACCCCCGACCTGCAGGGAGGCGTGGTGCTGGAAACCATCCGGCTGTTCGGTGCCGATCGGTGCATGGTCGCCAGCAATTTTCCGGTCGACTCGATCTGTGCCAGCTACGACGAGATTTTTTCCGGTCTAAAGGCAATTACCGCCATGCTGCCGCTGTCCGAACGGCAGGCGATCTTCCACGACACGGCCATGCGGATCTACCGGCCGGTCTGACCGTTCTGCCGAAGCGCCGCACTGCGGGCCGGCTTTGCACCGACCCGCAGTGACGCCCCCACGTCAGTTCAGCAACGTCTTCGGCAGCCAGGTGATGATTTCCGGCCAGATCATGAACACCGCCACCGTGATGAAGTCGGCAATCACGAACGGCCCGACACCGCGGAACACGGTCGACACCGGAATGTCCGGCCGGACCGCAGCCACCACGAAACAGTTCAGGCCGATAGGCGGTGTAACCAGGCAGACCTCGGCCATCTTCACGACGATGATGCCGAACCAGATCGAGTCATAGCCGAGCGCCATCACCGCCGGATACACCACTGGCAGCGTGAGCAGCAGCATGCCGATCGCGTCCATGAACATGCCGAGGATCGCGTAGGCGATCAGGATGCAGACCATCACCACCCACGGCTCGAACGGCAGCGAGACGATGAAGTTGCTGAACTGCTCCGGCAACCCGGCGAAGCCGAGGAACCGCACGAACACCAGCACACCCCAGATCAGGCTGAAAATCATGACCGTCAGCTTGGCGGTGTCGAGCAGGGTCTCCCTCAGCGCCGGCCACCGCATGCCCTTGGCGAACGCCATCAGGAACACCACGAACGCGCCGAGCGCACCGGCCTCGGTCGGCGTCGCCCAGCCGTAGTACATTGCGCTGAAGATGATGATGACGACGGCAAGCACCGGAAACGTGCCGGGAACCGCCTTGACCCGGTCCGTCCAGGTGTAGCCGCGGATCGCCGGCCCGACCTTCGGGTCGATCTTGGCCCAGATCAGGATGATCGCCACGTAGATCAACGCCGAGACCAGTCCAGGAATGAACCCGGCAAGCAGCAATTGCCCGACCGACTCCTCCACGATGATCGCGTAGATTACTAGGATGGCGCTTGGTGGAATCAGAGTCGCCAGGGTTCCACCGGCCGCGACCACGCCAGCGGCCATGCTTCGGGAATAGCCAGCCGCCAGCATCTCCGGGATCGCGACCCGCGCGAACACCGCGGCCGTTGCGGTCGACGCGCCCGACACGGCGGCAAACCCGGCCGTCGCCATAACCGATGCCACCGCCAGTCCACCGGGAAGCCAGCCGAGCCACTTGCGTGCAGCGTCGAACAACGCCGCGGTGATACCGGCGTGGAAGGCGAGGTAGCCGATGAGGATGAACATCGGCAGCACCGATAAGGTGTAAGTGACCGATTTCGAGTGCGGGATCGTTCCGACGATCCCGGCGCCGGCTTCCCAGCCGATGATCGCGACCAGTCCGAAGAGACCCACAAGCGACGCTGCCAGATAGACGCGAACCCCGATCAGAATCAGGGTCAGCAGGGCGGCAACGCCGATCAGCCCGATGGTGTCGTTGCTGAGTTCGGTCACGCGCCGGTCCTCCGTTCGGTTCCGTCGTCGTCAACGGCAATGACGCCGGCCTCGGCCGCCTCCCCCTTCGCCAATTCACGAACATCGGCGATCAGCGGAACCGCAACGGGTGTCGCGTTCGAATTGAGGAACAACCGGACATATCCGACGAGGTTGACGACCAGTCGCAGGAACAGCATTGCAAACGCGAACGGAATCAGCATCTTCGACGGCCACCACGGGATCTGAGCGTCGATCGTGGAGTCGCCGTATTCGTAGGCCCGCATGGCGTGATCCCAGCCGAAGTAGATCAGCACAGCGATCACGAACAGGCCGAGCACCTGACCGGCTGCCTCCGCCAACCACAGCGGCTTGCCCTTCAATTTGCCGACGAACAACTCCATGCGAACGTGGCCGTTGACCCGCTCGCAATAGGCGATCGCCAGGAAGGCAAAGACCGCAATCGACATCTCGACGGCGTCGATGTAGCCGAAGATCGGCATGTTGAAGAGTTTGCGACCGAGGATCTGGCTGACGCCGACCAGCATCAACACGAAGATGAAGATGCCGGACGCGATGGCCGTGAAGCGTTCGACCGATGCAAGGATGCGGTCGATGCGGTCGATCGTACGGCCGCCGCCGACTTCCATCTCGGGAGTCCAGGCCATGGGCTGGGTCATGTCCTAAGCCCTTTCAGTTGCCATTGGATGCGTGGTGCCGGATCGGATGCAAAGAAGGGCCGTGCGGTCGGCACGGCCCTTCTTCCAATCACAGCCGCGAGATTACTTCTTGGCGGCGATGGCCTTGTCGGCTTCCGCAACGATGAAATCAAGAAGCGCCTGGGCGTCGAACTTGTCCTTGTTCTCCGCAACCCACTGGTCCCAAACCGGCTGGCCGGCGACCTTACGGAACTCCTTGAGCTGGTCGTCGGTATAGACGATTTCCTTCAGCTTGGCCTTGAACATCGGCAGGTTCTTCTCGTCGATGTCGTGGTAGGCCTTGATCTGGACCTTATAGGCGGACGGCTTCAGGTCCATCAGCAGCTTCTGGTACTGCGGCGGCAGCTTGGCGTAGGCGTCCTTGTTGAGGACGGCCGCACACTCCGCCGTGCCCGGCGACATGTTCGCGGTGAACCAGTCGCTGATTTCGTGAATTTTGTACGCAGCGTGCGAATAGGTGTACGGGAACGACGCTGCATCCATCGTGCCGCGCTCCATACCGGTATAGACCTCGGTCGCCGGCACGGTGGTCAGGGTCGAGCCCAGCTTCTCCATCGCGGTACCGATACCGCCGCCGGCCCGGACCCGCTTGCCCGACCAACCCGCCAGGGTCGTCGGCGCATCGCCCTTGCCGAGGAACTCGTACTGCGGCAGCAGCGCCGAGAAGTACGGCATGGCGTTCCAGTTCGCCATGTCGGCCACGAACGTCGGATGGGCCATCGCGGCCTCACGCACCTTCATGGAGACTTCGAGGTCGCCGAGCGGCAGGAACGGCATGGTCATGACCATCCACGCCGGGTTCTTGCCCGGGTGGTAGAAATTGCAGAACTGGGCGGCCTGGAAGGCGCCGATCTTGATCCCGTCAAGATTTTCCCGCGCCTTCGACAGCGCTTCACCGTAATGAATCTTCATGGTGAAGTTGCCGCCGGTCTTCTCGGCGAGTTGAGCCGCGATGTACTCGACACCGACCGTAAACGCGCGCTCCTTACCCCAGGTTGAGAGGTTCCAGTAGACCTTCGGGCCCTCAACCTCGGCAGCCTGCACGGTGGCGAGGCTGAAGGTGCAAGCTCCGGCAATCATAGCGACGCGAGCAAGCGTCTTGAATGTCATAATGTCCTCCGCTGTAACTTTTCTTGTGCATCCCGACACTCGCCAAGGCGAGCGGGCTCGATCAATATGCAGATCCGTCGCGCCCCACCGCGACCTCCCATCGTGCCACTGAATGGCACCCCCTGCCGACGGCACACCGCCGGAGAGCTTTCCGAAGTGTGACCGGCTCAGCCAGGAACGACAAGACACCAAGCTGAACCGTGCCGGTTACCTGTGTATACAATCATATCGCCGCAAGGCAAACGCCACCTGTCACATCGGTTCGCCGGTGAATAACTTGAGAACCGCGATCCCGTCCAGGTCCTCATGCCCGCGCGCCGCCATCAGGCGGAACAGTTCAGCGGCCTGCGTCGACATCGGAATCGCCGCCTTCACGTCATGCGCAAGATCATGAACCATGTCGAGGTCTTTGAGGACCTGACGGAGATAGCCGGCCGGCGCGTAGTCCCGCGCGATCATCCGCGGCCACATCGCCCGCATGAGGTTGGAGCCGGCGTAGCCACTGCCCAGTGCGTCGACCAGTTTCCCGGTGTCGACGCCGCCGCGTTCCGCAAGGTTCAAAGCCTCTGCCAAGACCACGAAGTTGGTCAGCACGCACACCTGGTTGACCATTTTGGTCACCTGCCCGGCACCGACCGGGCCCACATGAACCAGGCTGGCGGCAAGCCCGTCCAGCACCGGACGGGCCCGAGCCATGTCGGCATCGCCGGCACCAGCCATGATCGCGAGCTTGCCTGCCGTGGCGGCCGGCGGTCCGCCGGACACCGGCGCATCGACCCATCCGGCACCAGTCGCTGTCTTCAATCGCTCAGCCATTGCGGTGGTGCGCGCCACCACGGTCGTCGAGAAATCCACCAGCACGGCGTCGCGACCAATCGTCTCCGCAGCACCGCTTGCGCCGAAGATCGCCTGCTCGAGATTGTCGGTAGTGGTCACGCAGGTCAGGATGAGATCGGCGCCATCGGCAGCCCGTGCCGGGGAGTCCGCAGGCGAAACGCCCCATTCGGACGCCGCCAGACGCCGCTCCTGACGCGGGTCGAAGCCGGCCACCTCATGCTCGAGTTCGATCAGTCGGCGCGTAAAGCCCTCACCCATCAAGCCAAGGCCGAGAAATCCGATGCGCATCGTCCACTCCCTGAGAGGTTTACCCGGGAGCCTACGACGATGCGCCGTGCTGCATAAGTCGGCGATGTTCAGTGAAGCTTGGGGCCTTTCAACAGATCGCGGCGGGCGATCGACTCGATGGTCAGCTCCAGCAGCTCGCCGTCGCGCGCCACGGTCAGCGGAACCGACACGCCCGCTGGACCGACTGCCCAGACCTGGCGCAGAAAATCGGCAAGGCTGGCAACCGGCCGACCGTCGACCTTGGCGATGCCATCACCGACCTGGACGTCGGCCTGATCGGCTGGCCCGCCGTCGGTGAGGCCCGCAACCACCAGCCGGTTCTCCACTTCGGTACCGTACAAGCCAAGCCACGGTCGGGCCGGGCGGCTCGAGCGTCCGTAGGTCGTTAGGTCGTCGTAGATCGGCTTCAGCAGGTCGATCGGCACCACCATGTTGCCGTCCACCGGCTGGCCACCGCCTTGCGACTGCTGGATGAACAGCGAGCCAATACCGAGCAGCCGGCCGTCGGCGCCGATCATTGCGCTGCCGCCCCAGTTCGAATGGGCCGGTGCGGTGAAGATCGCCTCGTCGATCAGGTACTCCCAGTAACCGGCGAACTCGCGCACACCGATAACCTGGGCCTTGACGGTCGATCGCCGACCGCCGTGGCCCGCCAGCACCACCGCGTCACCTTCCCGGACTGCGGATGAATCACCCAGTTCCATCGCCGGAAGATCCAGCGGACCGAGCGCCTGGACCAACCCGAAGCCGGTTTCCTGGTCGTAGCCAAGCACCGTGCCCGACACTGCGCGGCCGCGGTTGTCGGTAATCCAGATCGTCTCGGCCTCGGTCACCAGATAGCCGATCGTCAGGACCAGCCCGTCTTCGCGAATGACCACGCCATTGCCTGACCGCTCTGTGCCAAGCAGCGAAGCGGTGAACGCATCGTCAGGAATGAGAGTCTTGAGCCCAACGACCGACGAAAGCACCTTATTGAGGTCGTAGGCCAAATGCTCCTGCCGCGGATCATGTTCCGACATGGCTTCCCGTCTGTTGTCGGTTTCGGTCCAAAAATGCGCTGAGGGACGTCCGGACCGCGCCGCCCCCAAACGCCGGAACCAGTTTAGCACGCCCGCCGGGCTTGCGCGCGATATCTAGAACTACCTTGCTGGGAGGACCACGCTACTCCTGCGCATCCGGGAAACCGTCGATCGGACCGATTTCGATTTCGTCGCGCGCAACGACCGGAGGGCTCATCACGTACACCGCAACCAATCGCGCCAATGCGGTTAATGAATCGATGTGCACCCGCTCCCAGCCGTGGCTCGCGTCCAGCCCGAAGGCCACCAGGGCGGTGCGGATGTCATTGCCGGCCTCGATCGCCGACGCCGCATCGCATCGGTAGTGCTTGAACACATCCCGCTTGTGATCGATGCCGTACCGGCGCGCCAGGTCGATCAAGCCGTGGGTCAGGTGGTAGTCGAACGGGCCGGTCATGTCGCCCATGGCGACGGTGACGCCGTACTCCGACGAATTCTGCCCCGGCGCGACCGTGGCGTTGTCGACAGCCAGCAGTTCTGCCACGTCGCCGTGCAGCACGGCTGACGCGCCGGACCCGGTCTCTTCGGAGATCGTGAACAGGAAATGACAGTCGACCGGCAGTTTGGCATCGGTTTCCGTCAGCGCCGACAGCACCTCCATCATGGCCGCCACGCCGGCCTTGTCGTCCAGGTGCCGGGCGTTGATGAAGCCGGTGTCGGTCACCTCCGGCTGTGGGTCGATCGCAACGATATCGCCGACATGGAAGGCCCGGGCGACCAGGTCCTCTTCACTGGACACTCGGTCGTCGACCCGGATCTCCAGGTTGTCCCAGTGGGACGGCTGGGTCTCGATCTCGTCGTCGTAGACGTGGCCGGACGCCTTCAGCGGCAGGATCGTGCCGCGGCGCGGCCCGGCCTCAGTGAAGACCGAGACGCGGGCACCTTCGGCAAACCGTGCGGCCCAGGTACCGATCGGCCGGACGGACAGCCGGCCGTTCGGCTTCAACCGAGTTACCTGCGCGCCGAGCGTGTCGACATGGCCGACCACCGCCCGATCAGGGCTGCTGACCTCGCCCTTCAGATTGGCTCGGATTGCGCCTCGCCGGGTCAACTCGTAGTCGATGCCGCGATCGTGCAGCCAGCCGCACAGGTAGCGCACGATGCTGTCGGTGTAGCCGGACGGACTCGGGATCGCCTCCAGGTTCAGCAGATGGTCGAGAATCCGCCGACCCTCAATGGCCGACAGGGTGCGGGAGGCATCACCATAGGCGCGCAGTCGCTCCTCGGCAGACCTATCGAGCGGCGGCATGTCTGGTCTCCTCGGTCATTCGTTGGCCTCCAGGACGCGCGGCCCGGTCGATCGTATGCGGGAACAGCATGTCGACGAAGCGCTCGGCGGTCGGCTGCGGCTCATGATTGGCAAGGCCAGGCCGTTCATTAGCCTCGACGATCACATAGTCGTCGGCTGCCGGGTCCGGCACCAGGAAGTCGAACCCGACCAGCGGGATGCTGAGCGCACGCGATGCCTCTTCGGCGGCCAACGCTAGGCGCGGCGAGAGGATCGGCGTGACGTCGTGGATGGTCCCGCCGGTGTGAAGGTTAGCCGTCTTGCGAACTGCCAAGTGCTGCCCGGCGGGCAGGACGGAGTCGTAGCCATATCCAGCGAGCGAAATGCATCGTTCGGTCTCGGCATCGACCGGAATGCGGCTTTCACCGCCGGTCGCGGCGGCACGCCGACGGCTCTGCTTTTCGATCAGCGTTCGTACCGTCGACGTACCGTCGCCAACCAGGCTGGCCGGCTTGCGGATGGCCGCCGCCACCAGCTTGTGGTCAATCACGATCAGCCGCAGATCGTCGCCGGTGCAGAACTCCTCCAGAAGAACCCGGTCGGAAACCCCGTACGCGGCGTCGATCGCCCGGCGCATATCGTCGACGTCGCTGATGTCGACGGCAATACCGCGGCCTTGCTCGCCCTTGGCCGGCTTCACCACAATCCGGCCATAGGTCTCCAGGAACGCTTCGTCATCCTCGTCGTCGGTGACCTCGCGCTGTTCCGGGACCCGGAATCCCTGGCGCTTCAGCAATCTGGAGGTGATCGCCTTGTCATCACACCGACTGAACGCGACCGCGCTGGTCAGTTCCGACAGCGATTCTCGGCAGGCAACCCGGCGACCGCCGTGGACCAGCGTGAACAGACCGGCGTCCTCGTCCTCGATCTCCACCCCGATGCCACGCCGCCGGGCCTCGTTGATGATGATGCGGGCGTAGGGATTGAGCTGCGCCTCCGGCGCCGGGGCCGAATAGAGCTTCTCGTTGATCGGATTCTTGTACTTCACGCTGAACAACGGCACCCGCTCAAAGCCGAGCTTTTCGTACAACGCAATCGCTTGCTCGTTGTCGTGCATCACCGACAGATCGATCTGGGCCAGACCTCGCGTCTGGAAGGTCTCAATCAGATGCCGGACCAGCACTTCGCCGATTCCGGGCAGACTGGCCTGCGGATCCACGGCGAGGCACCACAAGCTCGATCCACGCTCCGGGTCGCCGAACGACAATGCGTGATCGATGCCCGTGACGGTGCCGACCACCGCGCCCGAAGCCTCGTCGATCGCCACCAAATGCACGATCCGCCGCGACACCCGATGGTTCAGGAAGAATGCACGGCTCACCTGGATCATCCCGCACTTGGCGTAGATCTGATTGACAGCCGCCGCGTCATCGCTGGATCGAACGCGCCGGACGAACAATCCTGGCACCCGGTCGCGGCGCGGCCGATAGCGCTGGAAATCGAGCCTGAAGGTGTGTGACGGGTCCAGGAACAGCGCCTCGGGCGCCTGGGCCAGCAGAACGTGCGGATCGTTCAGATACACCGCGATGTCACGCTCATCCGCAGCCTCAGCCCGGATCGCCTCGGTCAACGTCTCTGCGGAGTCGAACGTGTGGCCGAACAGCAGCCGGCCCCAGCCGCAATGCACCACCGCGTTGTCATCTGGCGGATCGAGATCCCCCTGCTCGGAATGGCCCGGGTTCCAGGACCGCCGGACCCAGTCGCGAGCCCGCGACCGGCGCTGGCGAAAGGCGGTTTGGTTGCGATCAGTCATGGTTTTCATTCTCCCGTGTCAGACCGCGTGAGCCTGCAGCCACGCCTCTAACAACGCCGCCTGCCACAGTTCGGATCCCCCGAGCGGAGTGATAAAGGCCTCTGGATCCTGCAACCGGCTGTCGAGCCAGATCCGATCGAACAGCCCGCGTTCCTGCGCCCGACGATCGTTCAGGATGTCTCGGACATGCTCGAGGGTATGGCCGCGGATGTACTTCAGCGCCGGCACCGGGAAGTAACCCTTGGGCCGGTCGATTACTGACGACGGCACAACCCGGCGGGCCGCCTGCTTCAGCACATGCTTGCCGCCCTCGCCGACCTTGAACTCCGCCGGAATGCGCGCTGCCAGTTCCACCAGGTCATGGTCGAGGAATGGCACCCGTGCCTCCAATCCCCAGGCCATCGTCATGTTGTCGACCCGCTTCACCGGGTCATCGACCAGCATGACGTTGGTGTCGAGCCGCAGCGCCTTGTCGACGGTGCGGTCAGCACCGGGTGCATTGAACATACGCTCCAGGAATTCGCCTGCGTGATCGCCGTCACGCATCGCGGGCCCGGCGGCGGCCAGAAAGGCGTCATGGTCCCGGTCACGGAACAGTCGGGCGTAGTCGGCCGTACCGGTCCCATTCTCCAGCAATGGCGGATACCAGTGATAGCCGCCGAACACCTCGTCGGCCCCCTGCCCGGACTGCACCACCTTGACCCGATTGGAGACTTCCTCGGACAACAGGTAAAACCCGATGCAGTCGTGGCTCACCATCGGCTCGGACATCGCGGCGATGCAGGCCGGAAGGGACGGTAGCAGCCGCTGTTGGCTGTCGACCCGGATCTGGTGGTGAATAGTGTCGAACTGCTTGGCGATGATGTCGGAGTAACGGAACTCGTCGCCGACCTCGTCCCCGACCGATTCGAATCCGACGGAGAACGTCTCCAGCGGTGCATCGCTCTGCTCGGCGATCAGGCCGGTGATCAGCGACGAATCAACGCCGCCGGACAGCAGGACCCCGACCGGCACGTCGGCGACCAGACGCCGCCGCACCGCCATGCGCAGCGATTCCAGAACTCGGTCGGCCCAATCCTCGACGCCCAGCCCGCGTTCGTCGTCGCGCGTCTCATAGGCTGGCGCCCAATAGACCCGTTCACGGCGCTTTCCGTCGGCCTCGATCGTCAGCACCGTTGCCGGCGGCAACTTGCGCACGCCCTTGACGATGGTGTGCGGCGCCGGGACGACGGCATGGAAGTTCATGTAGTAGTTGAAGGCGACCGGATCGATTTCGGTCGAGACGTCACCAGCCTTCAGCAACGCCGGCAAGCTTGAGGCGAAGCGCAGGCCGCCCGGAACATCAGCCAGATACATCGGCTTGATGCCCAGCCGGTCGCGCGCCAGAGTCACCGTGCCGCTGGCCCGTTCCCAGATGGCGAACGCGAACATGCCGGCAAACCGTTCCACGCAGGCAGCGCCCCACTTGTGGAAGGCCTTAAGGATCACCTCGGTGTCGCCGTCGGAGAAGAATCGGTATCCCGCGCTCTCCAACTCGGCCTTCAGTTCGCGGTAGTTGTAGATTGCGCCGTTGTAGGCAATCGTCAGGCCGAGTTCGGCGTCGACCATGGGCTGCTGGGCGCGATCGGACAGGTCGATGATCGACAGGCGTCGATGAGCAAGTCCCATGCTGCTCTGCATGAACAGGCCCTCAGCGTCAGGACCTCGGGACACCATGGCGTTCGCCATGACAGCAAGCCGATCGGGCGATGCGGAACGCCCGTCGAACCGGACCTCGCCGGCCAAACCACACATGAGACTGTTACCATTCAGTGAAAGATGCCGAATATATAGCACCTCTGCGCAAAAATTGAACCCACAGTCAATATTACTCAGTATTTATCAAATCAATTTCATCAATTTTGATGTAACGAAATGTAATTCCAAATATTGAATAGAAATCATCAATATACTGCACATCTTATCAAATTTATTATTTCACAACAACATATATCACTTAAAATCAACTTGGGTATATTTGAAGTTTTCCATCACAAAACCCACAGGAGACTGACAGCGCCGCTTCGTTCGGACCTCAGTTTGGTGTCACCAAAGAGCATGCGACTCCACCCGACATACCGGCGACGACGTCGCCCGCGCCAAGGACAATCGGGGTCAACCCGGCCTCCCGCGCGATCCTGCGAAAGCGTGCCACCATGTCTTCCGGCTTCTCGAAACGTCGCTCCGGCCCGTCCAGGATGACCGTCGTCGCCCCGCCTGCCGCAGCGGCGGCGATATCGACCGCCGGATCGGTTACTCGTACCGCGATGGCAAGCACGCGGGACCGGAGCAGTTCGCGAGCACGCGGCAGATGCGTTCGCCCCGCACCGTCGCCCGGATCGATCACGGGGACCAGCCGCTGGCGAAGAATTGGCGGCATCGAGTCGAGAGCTGAGCGGATGTTGTCGAAGTACAGCGGGTTGACCAGGCTGGTCAGCCGGATCGGCACGTAGATCGGCTTTGCCGCCTCGCCAAGCACCGGCTGAGCAAGCGCCGTCAGCTTCTCCAGGACCACGCAGTCCGTCTCCGCCCCGAGCGCCGGCTGGGCCACCGAGAAGCTCTCGTCCCGCAAGGTGGCGGCATCGCCTTTGCCGTGACGCCGAAACACCGCCATCTCATAGCCGATCAGGTCGAAACCGTTGGCGGCCATGACCGGGCGGCGAACCACGCTCACCCCCTGCTCCAGTTCACGGGCAACGCCACGTTGCTTGGCCACATACCCCCGGTGCGCGATGTGAACGAAGCGAATCAGGTCCTCGACCGAATCGATCAGCGCACCATCCATCACCTCGTCGAGCTCGTAGCCGAATCCCTCTGCAAGGTACCGGCCGCCGGCCCCGACCTCACCGAGGGCAGCCACCGTCGCGTCGGCAATTCGCTGGCTGCGGGCTTCAGCCTCTTCACGGCTGATGCCGTCGAACAGAATCGCCACACCGTCAGGGTCCATCCGCACAAGGATGTCGGAGGGCCGAATCATCTGGCGGGCAACCTCCTCCGCGACCTTCAGCGCTTTAACCGGCGACAGGCCGGCACTCGTACTGCCTTCGATCATCGCGCCAACATCGATGAGCTGGACATGACCAGCGGTCAGTCGTCCGGCCTGTTCGCGTTGCCGCTTCACAGCATCTCGGAGCCGGTCGCCGACCGATGCATCCGGCGATAGTGCAGGCGCCGCCGGCGTCCTGCGGCGTTCGACCGCGGGAACTTCGGTAACAGGTTCCGATCCGCGTCGGTTGCCACGCCATGCGAATATGACAGCGCCGAGCGCTGTCGCGAGCACCAACCCCAAGGCGCCGAGCCAGATCATCGACGCGTCCCCACTATTTGCCCCACGCGCAGCGGCAGTGCGCCGCCTCGACTTTTACCATGCCTCAGGGCAGTTTAGCGCCACCTTGGTTGAGAAGACACGCCTGACGGTCGTAGGAGTAGTGCGCGATGCGCATGTCGGTTCGCGTACCCCTATTGGTTGTCGGCGTCGCACTCGCGACGGTGGCTCTGCTGACCGTCTCCAACGGCTTTCGCATCGTCGATACGATCTATGAGGAAAATCAGGAGAAACTCGTCGCTTTGCGCGCATCGCGGGCAGAGACCGTCGAGCGGTATGCCAACCAGCTTGAAAACCGCGTCCGCACCATCACCAATTCGGAGACCACCCATCATGCGCTGGCCGCCTTCGTGGCCGCTGCAGATCGCGTAACCTTTGTCGGTGGAGATCTCGCCGCGTGGGTCCGCGACACACAAGTCAATCGTGGGTCGTCCGATCAATCCAAGACACGGCCGATGTCCTCCAACGATCCAATGGCGCAGTACTACGCCACCCACGAACGCTTCCATCTGTGGCTGACGGCCCTGGTCAATGGCCTCGGCATTCGCGACGTTCTGATGGTCTCGCCGAACGGACAGGTCGTGTATTCGGTATCCAAGGGACCGGCATTCGGCACCAACCTCAACATCGGCCCGTGGTCGTCCACCGGTGCGGCCGGAGCGTTTCGGCGCGCCGTATCGCGAGACGATCCTGACCGGGTGGCATTCGTGGATTTCAGCACCCGCAGTTGGTCCCCGGAAGACCCTCTAGCCTTCGGCGCGTATGCCGCCAGAGACATGCAGGGCGGTCTGCTCGGCGTTGTGGTGGTGGTCGTCGGCTCGGAGGGTTTCAACGACATCGTCAAGGGTACCGCCGGCCTCGGCGAGACCGGCGAAACCTACCTGGTCGGGCATGACAATCTGATGCGCAGCGGCTCTCGGCACCTACCGGGCGGCGCTGTGCTCAAGCAGGCCGTACACACCGAAAGCGCCGATCGTGCGATCGCCGGGCAGTCCGGATTCGCGACGATCACTGGGTATCGCGGCATTGAAGTCCTCTCCGCCTATCAACCGGTCGTGGTGTTCGACAACGCCTGGGCTTTGCTGGCCGAAGTCGACGCATCGGAAGAATACCGGTCCGTCTACACGACCCTTCAGGAGGCAGCACTGATCGCCCTTGTGATTGCCGGTTTGGCGAGCCTCGCCGGCATCTTGACCGGCCGTGCGATCACTTTGCCGGTGGTGGCGTTGCGCGATTCGATGCTCCGGTTCACCGAAACCCGCCGTGCGATAGCCGTTCCAGGGAGCGAGCGCCGTGACGAGATCGGCGATGCCGCACGCAGTTTCAGCGGCCTGACGGAGGAGATCACCCGGTACGTCGACGAACTCGACAAGGAGCATCGACAGGTTGAACAGTCGGCCGCGCGGCTGGCGGATGAACAAGAACGCCTGCGCCTGACTCTCGACCAGATGCCGGGTGGTTTGGTCATCCTCGACCGCAACCTGAACGTCCGTCTGTCCAACCGACAGTTCACCCAACTTTACGGCCTGCCCGATGCGTTGTCGGAAGAAGGCACCCCCATCGAGGCGCTCCTGCGCTTTCGGGCCGAGCGCGGCGACTACGGCCCCGATGCGGACGACGATCACATCGCCCGCCGGATCGTCGACTACCGCAGCAAGGAAGCGCGACGGTACGAGGACATCCTGCCAGGCGGTCGGGTAGCGGCGGTGTTCCGTTCTCCGACAGCGGACGGCGGCGTCGTGCTGGTGGTTGCCGACGTCACTGAACTCAAAGATGCCCAGTCGCGTGCCGAAGCGGCGGCGGCAGCCAAGGCGGCCTTCCTGGCCACCATGAGCCATGAGATCCGCACGCCCATGAACGGCGTAATGTCGATGGCCGAATTGCTGGACCACACCGTCCTCGATGGCGAGCAGCGCGGCATGACCCGCGTGATCCGCCAATCGGCCGAAGCCCTGCTGACCGTCATCAACGACATTCTCGACTTCTCCAAGATCGAGGCCGGCCGGCTGCCGATCGAGCGGGTGCCGTTCGAGCTTGGCGAGTTGGTCGAGGATGTCGCCGAGTTGCTGGCGCCACGCGCCGACGATCATGGACTGGACCTGATCATCGAACTGGCCCCAAACCTGCCGGAGCGCGTACTGGGCGATCCGACACGGCTGCGGCAGATCCTGGTCAATCTCGGCGGCAACGCGGTCAAGTTCACCGAAGCCGGAAGCGTGCGGATCGCGGCCCGACCCGACGTCCCGGTCGCCGGCGACACGCTGCGACTGTGCCTGGAGGTCACCGACACGGGCATCGGCATGACCGACGAGCAGATGACCCGGCTGTTCGAGCCCTTTGCACAGGCCGACTCCTCAACCGCCCGTCGCTTCGGCGGCACCGGGCTCGGCTTGTCGATCTGCTTGCGTCTGGCCGAATTGATGGACGGCGCGATCACCGTGTCGTCGGTGCCTGATGCCGGCTCGACGTTCAGGGTCGAACTGCCGCTCGGCGTCGCGGATCCGGCACCGCTTGCACCTGATGTCGCGATCGACGACGCACCGATCGTCATGGCCGGCTTCCGGGAGCCGGTGCGCGGGCAGATGCTGGCCGTTCTGGCTGCGGCGGGTATCGCCTCACCGGTCGAGTGCGACCTCGGCGATCTCGACACCACACTCGCCGATCGACCCGATACCGGCCTGCCAGCCATCGTGCTGCTCGACGGGCGTCGAACCGCCGTGCTCGACGCCATTCATCGCCTTCAGGGCCTAGGCGATCGGGTTCGACTGATCCTTGTCGCGCCACGTGCGCTGGTCTCAACGCTGGACGAGGCGACCCGTCGAGGCGTGGTGGCCAACCTGCGGCTGCCGGCACGGCGTGCCGATACCTGGCGGGTGATCGCCGCCGCCCTCGGCCGCGCGACACTGACCGACCGCGCGGCCGGTGATAGCGATACCTATGCCCCACCGCCGGTCGAGGAGGCACGGGCCGCCGGAGTTCTGATCCTGGTCGCTGAGGACAATCCGACCAACCGGCTGGTCATTGCCAAGGTGCTGGGCCGCCTCGGCTACGCCCACGAGATGGCGGAGGACGGTGCCGAGGCGTTGGAGCGTTGGCGCAACGCCCGGTATGGGTTGATCCTGACCGACTTCCACATGCCGGAGATGGACGGCTTCCAACTGACCGCCGCCGTCCGTACCGATGAAGCCGCAGCCGGCGACCGCCGGCGCATTCCAATCATCGCCCTGACCGCCGACGCGCTTGCGGGCACCGAAGAGCGCTGTCTGGAGGCTGGTATGGACGGCTACCTCACCAAGCCGATCCGAACCGGAGCACTCGCCGAAACCCTGGCGCGTTTCCTGCCAGAAGCGGTGCATCTGCGCCGGCTCTCCGACACATCAACATCCGTCCCTCCAACCGCCGATCCGCTCGCCGAGATCGATCGCGAAATCTTCGACCCGCAGTCCCTCGCCGAGACGTTTGGGGCATTCGACGGCGAGGCGTTCGATTTCGTGTCGGAGTTCCGCGGGGACGTGCCGGACAAGATCGCTGCAATCGTTTCAGCTTTGGAGCAAGGCGACCTGTTGCAGGCTCGCCACGCTACGCATTCGTTGAAAGGGGCAGCACGATCGGTCGGCGCAAATAGACTGGGCCAGATCGCGTCTGACGTGCAGGATGCGTTGGATCAAAACGATGCGGATACTGCTGGATTTATGGCGAGCCTGCTTGAGTCGACACTGGATGAACTGAATCAGGTTCTTGCTTCCGTACCAAGGCCGCTGTGAGGGCGATGAATGGCTGACATTTTCTTTCCGGACCTTCGGGTCGTGGTGATCGAGGATGAGGAATTCACCCGCAAGATTATTGTGCGTGGTTTGCGCACGCTTGGGGTCATCAAGGTTCACGAGGCGTCCGACGGCAGCGAAGGACTGAAGGTTGTCGCGACGGTCCGACCCAATTTGGTGCTGTGCGATATCCACATGGAGCCGGTCGACGGTTTCCAGTTCCTGGATCACCTGCGAAAACTCCCGATCCCAGCCATCGCGTCCACGCCTGTAGTCTTCCTGACCGCCGACGCCGAGCAGCACACGGTCCTGGCCGCCAAGAAGCTGCGCGTGAACGGTTATCTGGTGAAACCGGTCTCGGTAAACCAATTGCAGAAGCGGATCGAAAGCGCCCTCGCCAGTTAATCGGTCACGGCTTACCCAGGATGAACGCCCGGAGAATGCGCTCGGCTTCCGCAGGACGGTCTCGATGCACGCCGTGCCCCGCACCGTGCACCACCTGGTAGCGCACCAGTTCCTTCGGCAGCGACGCCACGATCTCCTCGGAGTCGGCGAGCGGGGTGACCGGGTCGCGATCACCGGCCAGCACAAGCGTCGGGCACCGCACCGTGGCAAGGTCCTTGCGATAGTCCATACGCCAGCGCTCGCCATCAGTCTTGAAGAACCGCGCCGCAGTCGCCTCGCGCCGGATCGCGCGGGCGCGCACCTGCGGATCCTGCGGGCGGGTGTTGTAGTGCGGCAGGCAGTGCCGGTCCCAGTCCTTGATGACCGTCGGGTCCTTGTCGATCGCCCCGCCCCAGAATCGCTCGGCAGCCCGCCGTGCCTCCGGTCCACCCATAGATTCGAACGCCTCATATTTGCGTTCGAACACCGACCGGCAGGCGGTGGATGCCAGGATCAGCTTGGACGGCAAATCCGGATGCCGGATTGCGACCGACTGCGCGACGAAGCCGCCAAACGACAGGCCTTAGACAATCGGTCGTTCGATCTCCAACGCCTCGCAGAAGCCGGCAATGTCGTCGCCCCATTGGGCCAGGGTCTGCGCTTCTGGCGGGCCATCGTCGCTGCGTCCATTGCCGCGATGGTCGATGTAGACGACCTGCGCGATGTCGGCGAATCGTCCGAACCACGGCTTGAAAGAGCTGTGATCGCTGCCCGGTCCGCCATGCATGACGATCAACGTCGGTTTCGACGTCAACGCCGGTCCGCTCGGCGTCAAGCCGGCTCCCTCGACGTCGAAGAACAGCCGAACCCCATTGACCAGGACGCGCATGCCGGACCCATCCTTTCCACGATCGAGACGCCGGTACTATGCTCCGCGGATTCCGTCGACGACCAGAGCCGATTGGACGAGAACGACATGGCGCAACCCAAAGTGCTGGTGACTGGCGGCGGCGGCCTGCTCGGACATCATGTGGTCGACGCTCTGCTGCCTGATCATTCGGTCGAGGTTCTCGACCTGCGCAAGCCGACGTGGAACGTCCTCCACCGACCTGTCGACATCCGGGATCTCGATGCCGTCCGCAGCGCGGTGCACGGCCATGACCGGATCGTGCACCTGGCCGGGATCGACGACGGCACCGAGGTGCCGGACCAGCGCTACGTAGACGTCAATGTGCAGGGCACCTGGAACCTGCTCCACGCCTGCGAGGAAGCCGGGGTTGCGAAAGTCGTGATCGCTTCCTCGTCGGCGGCGTTCGGTCTGAACCCGCATAACCCGCCTGACTACCTGCCGATCGACGAAGCCCACCCGCTGCGCCCGACGCGCACCTACGATCTGACCAAAATGCTGATCGAGCGTACGGCCGAAAGCTTCGCGCGGCGTGGCGGCATCGGCTCGATCATCTGCCTGCGCCCCACCCTGATCGTCCGGCCCGAGAAGATCCCTGAGATTCTGGCGGAACTTGCAACGATGACCCCGGCAGAGGGGAACCCGGGGTCTGCCGTCGACGCCCCACGCTATGGCGACCTGCCCGCCCATCGCTGCTACGTCACCTCGCGCGATGCCGCCGCTGCGTTCCGCGCCGCACTGCTCGCCGACACGGCGGCTTTCGCAACCTATGTGATCGCCGCGCGCGACACCCTGGGAAGGGTCGCCTCCTTGTCCTGGATGGATCGAGTCTATGGCCGGCAGCCAACGGTCCGCGACCCGGCGTGGTTTGCCTCCAATACGCATGCCAGCCCGCTCGACAGCCGCGCCGCCGAGCGCGATCTCGGCTGGGTGGCGCGCGACGACTGGCCGGCGGTGGTCCGATCGGCGACCGGCGCTCAACAGGCACAGCAATGACCGGACGCCCCGACGTCGCCGCCTTCGAGCAGGACATGCGCGCGCGCTTCCTGCAACGCGAGAACCTGGAGAAGCTGTTTCGCCTGGTTCTGCCGCACCTGGACGCCGAGCAGCCGACCCTGGTCTACATCCTGACCCAGTCGGACCGGATCGGTCATTTCACGCTCGAGCCGCAGATCCTGAAGACCCTGTACGCCAACACTTACCGGCGCATCGTCATCATCACGCCGACCCTGGACAAGCCCGGTACCAACGCCCTGGTGCGCGACTGTTTCGACGACACCTTCGTCTGGGTCGAAACTGACGATCCGGTGATTCAGTCCATGGGTTTCCTCGACGGCGGACTGGCGGACCTGAAGCGTATCCACCTGCTGCTGCAGTCTCCGCGCCTGCTGATCGTCGATTTCTGGCGCAAGGTGGTCGGTGGCGTGCAGCCGACGCGTCTGGCCTTGCCCGATGCGGTGCGCGAGCGCGGCCATGCGCAACTGCGCAGCATCGGCATCGATCCTGCCGCCCCGTTCGCGTTCTTCCATGTCCGTACCATGAAGTACCTGGATGCCCTGTCGCACCACGGGCACCGCACAGCCCGGATCGAGTCATATGCGCCGTCAATCCGGCGGATCCGCGATGCCGGTTACCAGGTCGTGCGGATCGGCGAGCCTAGACTTGAGCCACCAGATTGGATCTCCGACGGTTATGTCAGCCTGCCGGACGCTTTGCCGGACCTGATGCCGGACGATCGGGCGGTCGACCTTGCGGTGCTCGCCGATGCTGCGTTCGGCACCGCGCAGAACTCCGGCCCGATCTGGGTCGCAGCCGCGTTCGGCACGCCGACCCTGCGCACCAATACCCCGTTCGAGCATCTGAACCTGCCCTACAACCGCGACCTGACGCTGTTCAAGCGCTACCGCGACCGCGCCGACGGACGTACGCTGAACTATCCGGAGATCCTAGCGCGCCGCCTGCCATCGGTGTTCCGCGATGCCGATTTCGAGGAACGCGGCGTCGAACTGGTCGAGAACTCCGCCGACGAAATCGATGTGGTGACCGACGAGTTTCTTCAGATGCTGGGTGGCGCGCCCGGCAAACTGCCGACGAGCCGCCACCAACGCTTCCTCGACCTCGGCACCGCCTACGAGCAGTCGATATCCGGCGAGACATGGTTCCGGAACGAGAACCTCGACTTCTACGGTTACGGCCACCGTTTCGGCGAAATCGCCGGCATCGCGCTACCGACCGAGCCGGACTTCCTTGGTGAATGACGCCAGCTTTTCCGTGGTGCTAGGCTGGTTGAAACAACGAGAATCGGGAGGACGGTATGGCCCGGACACGCGAACTGCACGCGGCGGCCGGAGCGGCGGAAGTTCCGGTTCTTGATCTCGGACCGTATCGCGCCGGTACCGTCGGCGCGCTTGATGCGCTGGCCGAAGAGTTGCGGTACGCGCAGGAGAACGTCGGCTTCTACGTGATCGTCAACCACGGAGTGCCGTCGTCGCGCATCGCCGCCGCGTTCGAAAGTGCCCGTCGCTTCCACGCCCTGCCTCTGGAGACCAAGCTTGAGTTGCGGGCGAACGAGCACAACATCGGCTACTTGCCATTTAAAGGCAGCACGACCCGATCCTCCAAGGTCAACGTCAACACCAAGCCGAACCTGAACGAAGCCTTGTTCGTGAAACGCGACCTGGCGCCGGACCACCCGGACGTGCTGGCCGGCAAGCGCTACAAGGCGCCGAACCAATGGCCGGACGAGGCTGCCCTGCCCGGCTTTCGCGGCGACGTCGTGGCGTATTGTGATGCGCTGGAGGCGCTCGCCAAGTCCCTGATCCCGGTGTACGCCCGCGCCCTCGACCTGCCGGCCGACTGGTTCGGCACCGCGTTCGACATGCCGATGTACACGCTGCGGATGACGCATTATCCGCCGGTCCCGGAAACCGAAATCGAGGACAACCAGTTCGCCATCGCGCCGCACACCGATTCCGGCTTCCTGACCCTGCTGGCGCAGTCCGACATTCCCGGCCTGGCGCTCCGTCTGCCGGACGGCAGTTGGGTCGAGCCACCGATGATCCCCGGATCGTTTGTCGTCAACACCGGCGACCTGGCTCACCGCTGGACGAATGAGCGGTTCCTCTCGACGCCGCATCGGGTGATCCACCGCACGCCGACCGACCGCTATGCGGTGCCGTTCTTCTTCGACTGCTCATACGACCACGTGATGGAATGCATCCCGACCTGTACGGGGCCGGGCAATCCGCAGAAGTATCCGCCGACGACCTATCCGGAGTACCAGCTCTGGTTCGGCAGCCGGAACTACGCGCACATCAAGCCGAAGGACGGCGAAAAGCTGGCGGAGGGTTGAGTATGACGACTGCCCGACGATTCGACGGTCGCGCCGCCATCGTGACGGGGGGCGGTGGCGGACTTGGTCTCGCCATCGCACGGCGGCTGGCTGAGGAAGGTGCCAGTATCCTGCTGGCCGATATGAACGCCGGCCTCGTCGAAGAGGCCGCAAGCGATCTGACCAGCCCTGGCATTCACGCGGTCCATGTCGACGTGACCGACGACAGCAGCGTGGCGGCTATGGTGGCCAAGGCGGTCGCTGCGTTCGGCCGGGTCGACATCCTGGTCAACTCGGCCGGGATTGGCGAGCAGGTCTCGTTCCTGAAGCAGCGGACCGAGGATTTCGAGCGGATCGTCGCCGTCAACCTGACCGGGTCGTATCGCTGCGTCCGGGCGGTCGCACCGGCGATGATCGCTGCCGGCCAGGGCGCGGTGATCAACATCAGCAGTGTGGCCGGACTCACCGGCATTTCCGGCCGCGTCGGCTACGGCAGTTCCAAACATGGTGTGGTCGGCCTGACCCGGACGCTGGCCATCGAACTTGCACCGTTCGGCATCCGGGTGAACGCGGTGGCGCCAGGACCGGTGGACACCGCCATGGTTGCGCAGGTCCACACCGAGACGACGCGCTCGACCTACACAAGGAACATCCCGCTCGCGCGGTATGGCCTACCGGAGGAGATTGCTGCTGCAGCCGCGTTCCTGGCCTCGGACGATGCCAGCTATATCACCGGCCATACCTTGCCGGTCGACGGTGGGTTCGCATCCACCGGAGCAATGTTCGATCCCGATTGAGTCGCATAAATTTCGTGACAATTGAGGCTGTTGCAGAATCACCGGTTCCACCGACGATCTCCGCTTGACCCACTGACGGGGTCCTGATTCCGTTGGGAGAGGCAATTTGAAGGGGGGGGAGATGGCAAATTTTTACCGAGAACCAGATCGTAGGCAGCGGTTTCTTCTGCCGGTGGACATGGCGGATTGGGTTCCGGACACAGACCTCGTGCACCTTCTTCTGGATGCCGTGGGTTTGATGGATCTATCGGCATTCGAGACGCACTACCGGAAGCGTGGGTCGGGAGCGCCACCGTTCGCGCCGAGGATGATGGTTAGTCTCCTTGTTTATGCGTATGCGAACGGGCAACGCTCAAGCCGCAAGATCGAGCGCCTGTGCGTGCGGGATGCTGGGTTTCGGACGATCGTGTGCGCCGAGGTTCCCGACCACAGCGTGATAGCGCGGTTCCGCAAGCGGCACCGGGGCGACCTGGAGACCCTGTTCGTGGAGGTCCTGAAGCTGTGTCATGCGGCGGGGCTGGTGCGGTTGGGCGTGGTGGCGCTGGATGGGACCAAGGTGAAGGCAAATGCGTCGCTTGCGGCGAACCAGACCTCGAAGTCCCTGGAGGCGGAGGTTGCCGCCATGCTGTCGGAGGCCGAGGCGATCGATGCCGCCGAGGACGGGATGTTCGGGGAGGGCCGAGGTGACGATGTTCCCGTCGGGCTGAGGAAGCCGTCAGATCGGCTGTCCCGTCTTCGCTCCTGTCATGAACGTCTCTTGCGCGAAGCCGACCATCAACGGGTCGAGCAGCAGGAGAAGATCAACGCCCGGATTGCCGAGGAAAAGGCGAACGGAAAAGCCAAACGCGGGCGGAAGCCGAAGACAGCCGAGGCGGTTGTCAAGGAAGAGGCCAAGGCCAACGTGAGCGACCCGGACAGCCGGATCATGAAGAGCCGCAAGGGATATCTCCAGGGGTACAATGCCCAGGCGGTGGTGACGGCGGACCAGATCATCCTCGCCACCGATGTGACGAACCAGGCCAACGACGTTCGCCAACTGGCCCCGATGATTGCCCGGACCCTGACGATGATGGAGGCGGTGACCGGCGACGAGGCGGTGCTGGGGGTTGGCCTGTTTGACGCGGGCTATTGGTCTGACGAGAACGCGGCCACGGAAACAGCGGAATGCGAATACCTGATCGCCACCACTAAGGATTGGAAGCAGCGCAAGGCGATGCGTGATGCTCCACCACCCCGGGGCCGTATACCCAGGGACATGAGTGCCCGTGACCAGATGGAGCGTAAGCTCCTGACCCAACGGGGCCGAAAACTTTACCGGCTGCGCGGCCAGACCGTGGAACCGGTGTTCGGGCAAATGAAGGAGACCCAGGGCGCAGACGGATTCATGATGCGCGGGGAGCAGGAGACCCAGGGTGAATGGAACCTGCACTGCGCCGCCCACAACATCAAAAAACTACACTCGGAGTCCGTCCGCAGAGGAAGAAAGGGTGGAAAATGGCTCTTGAACTGAAGCAATTGGACAAGAAAAATGCCGTCTGAGGGCAAAATCACCGGATAGCTGCTTCATGCCGTCAAGCCAGACTCATTCAGCAACAGGCTCAATTGCCTGAATATTTCTCCGTCATAGATGCGGTCTTGTTCGGATTGGAGTACGCTGATGCTGCGAACAAGATCGACATCATTCCGATGCGATCAATACGGTCGTTGGGGGGCGGCAGTTATGGATCCTCAGCGATGGACTGTAGAAACAGATCTGAGGAGTATCCCATGAAGACGCTCAAGACATTGGCCGCAGCCGGCGTAATCGCTACGACCATGGCACTGGCACCATCGGGCGCCCATGCGCAGGCAGCGACGGCTTCCAGCTTCGACGGCTATCGTGTCGTTGCGGTCACCGCCGGCGTGATCGGCGGCGCGGTGGTCGCCGCGATCGTCACCGACGGCCTGATCATCCCGGTCTATGCCTATATGACCGGCGGCGCAGCGGCCGGTGGTGGAATGGCCGGTGGTGGAATGGCCGGCGGCGCAGCAGCCGGCGGCGCGACGGGCATGACCGTTGAGGGAGTCATGATGGGCAACATCGGGCACGTCGTGCGCGGCGGCATGCGGCTCCTCGGTGCTATTGGCGGCGGCTTCTACGCCGACTCCTGGTACACCGGTCAGTAAGAAACAGTACTGAACGGGTGCATTTCCATATTGGGAGTGCACCCGGTTTCTTTGTACGCCTCCGTCGGTGAACGGATGGCCCGCGTTCAGGACGGACGGATCGTTCGCGAGGCTGGCAGGAGGATCGTCACGGTCGTACCGCGACCGACCTGACTGTCGAATTTGAGTTCGCCTCCTAGCGCGTCCGTGTGAGATTTGACAATCGCCAGCCCGAGGCCGACGCCGTCGTGGTCGCGCACCAGCGGCCCCTGACGCTGCCAGAACGGCTGGGTCACCTTGTCGATCAACTCGTCCGGAATACCAACCCCGTGATCCGTGACCGACATTCCGGCCGAACCATCGGCGGCCCGGAAGGTACGCAGGCCTATGGGCGCTCCGGGGTTCGAAAACTTGATGGCGTTCGAGAGCAGGTTTTGCAGAATCTGATAGAGGATCGCCCCGTCGACGTTCAGCGGTGGCAGAGTCTCGTCGCGGTCGACAGAGACATCGATGTTCTTCTGCAACGCGATCGGACTGAGGTCCCGAACCACTGCGCCGACCACGTCATTGAGTGCACAACGCGCATCGCTGTCTGACTGGCCGACCTGTTCCGAGCGTGAGAAGTCCAGGATCACTTCGATCATGCTCAACAGCTTCGAGCCGCTGCCGATGATGTCTTCGACGTATTCTCGGTAGTGATCGTGGCCGAGCGGGCCGAACAACTCCTGCTTCATCAGGTCGGCAAAACCGATCACCGCGTTCAACGGCGTGCGCAGCTCATGGCTCATGTTCGCCAGGAATTCCGACTTCGCGGAACTCGCGGACTCGGCGCTGATCATCGCCTGGGTGATCTCCATCTCCCGATGCTTCAACTCGGTGATGTCGGTGTACACGCAAACGAGACCACCTTCGGCGGTCGGCCGTTCGTCGATGCGGAACCAGCGCCCGTCCAGACACTCGCGGACCGCCGGTTCGCTGGTCTCGGCAAGTGCCGCCGTACGCTCGGCGACCCAGTCCCGTCCCCGTCCAACGGCGCTGACCGGCGCTCGGGAGGTTTCGGCGTAACACTCCATGATGACGTCATACCGCCCGCCAGGACGGGCCGTCGAACCCGCTTCGCCGAGCATGTCGACGAAACGCGCGTTGCAGATCACCAATCTGCGGTCCGGGCCGAACAGCGCAAATCCATCCGTAATCCGCTCGACCGCGTCGCGCAGCCTCTCGACCGCCTGCCGAGCCGCCGCCTCTGCGCCAATCCGGGCGCTGATATCGCGTAGGACGATCACAAAAGTCAGGCCCGACGCCGCGGTCTCGGCAACCGTCAACTCGATCGGCACCTGCACGCCGCTGCCTTGGTCGGTAGCTGCCGCGATGATCTGGTGGCCACGGACCGAGTCGCGCAAGGCCCGTTCCGGTTCCTCCCGGACTGCCCGCGCCCAGAAGCCGATGAGCCATTCTTCGACTCGCGAATCACGCAACTGCTCGGCCGGAACCTTAAACAAGCGCTCCGCGCCGGCGTTCGCCGTGAGTATCCGCGCTTCACGATCAACGGTAATGATGGCATCGAAACTGGCGTCGACAACCTGACGCATGTACGCATCTTGCTGTGCGAGGAGCGCAGACTGCCGTCGTCGGAGCACGCTTTGCTCATGAACCCGGACCACCGCAAGATGGCCGGCAAGCACCAGTCCGACCAGGAGCGGAAAGCTGAAGTCCACGAGGGTGATGGCTCCGAAAGCCACCAGCCCGGCGGCTGACGGCATCGTCACCCCAAGGCCGGCTGCCACCATCCCAAGCGACGTCAGTCCGAACCACGGCGCGCCAAGGATCAGGGTCAAGCCGATCACGACAGCCGCCGCGAGTTCTAGGACCATCAAGAACGCCGGGCGCGCCATGACCCGATGGTCGAGTATCGAGTCGATCGCCAAGGCCTGGAACACCGCGCTGGCCACGCCAGCCCCGGACGCCGTCTTGACCGACAACCCGATGCCCGCCGCAGAGACTCCCACCACCGCGATGCGCCCTTGCAACTCTGTATTGGCAACATCTCCTCCCAGCAATCGATGGGCGGCTATCACCGGAATCCGCTGAGAATGGCGCGTATCGATCCAAAGTCGGCCACGCTTGTCGGTCGGTACGAACCGGTTACCGACCAGAATACCGTCGGGCCCGGACATCGATGACGCCAGAAGGATGAGATTGTTTGCGCCATCCGCAGCTCGGGCCGCCTCGATCGCCAGCCCGGGAAGCAGTGTCTGATCGACAACCAGTGCACCCGGGACGGTCCGCATCACGCCGTCCAGGTCCGGGTAGAGGTTTATTATCCCGATACCCGGGCTTGCCTGCTCAATGACCGGAAGTGGACGGATCAGACCGGTAGAAGCCGGCAGGTTGGCGTACCCGGGAGCGCCGCGTACAGCCATACGCCCGACGATCGGGGTCCGATCATCAGCTACTGTACCGGTCGCCATAGCCGCCGCTGCCGACACAACTCGGCCTCGACCCATCGCTGCGGCCAGGATCGCATCGTTGTCTTCGGTGCGGTCTGCCGCGACCCGCTTCAGAGGGTCGGATTCGGAGACTGCTCCCGACAACCGAGCCGTCGACATCCGATCGGCTTCGGCTAAAAGCATGTCGAGTACGATGATCGAAGCCTCGGCAGCGACCAATCTGTCGACGACCCGCCCGAGCACATCCCGCGGCCAGGGCCACTGACCGAGAGTCGCCAGGCTCTCCTCGTCGATATCGACAACCACCACGGCAGGCGGCTGCGACGGTGCCGGCCGCAGGCTGGCGACAGCATCGAAGCCCCACAGGCGCATCGCCGTCAGCGGTGCTACGTCACCAAGGCGCGCAAACAACAGTACAACCAGAAGAGCACATCCGATCAGCCGGTCTCGCCACCGGCTTCGTTGACTGCTCGGCTCCGGTTCGAACGGGTGAGGCGACGGGAGGGTCATGCCGCAATACTAGGCGTTCTTGCCTCTCGGGCGCACCACGGTTCGTTGCCGCAGGCTGCTCCGATCAGCGAACCGTAATCTCGACGCGACGATTGCGCGGTTCATCGACTCCGTCGGCCGTGGGAACCACGGGATCCCGTTCGCCGAACGAGTCCACCCGGATCAACCGTCGCGAGATTCCCAGATCAAGCATCATCTGCTGAACCAACTCGGCGCGCCGAAGGGCCAGGGCATCATTGACGCTGCTTGCTCCGACCCGATCGGTGTGACCGGCAATCTCGACACCCGGCAGGACGCGCTGGCGTATGATCTCAAGCAGTGTCGGTAGCGAAGCCTGGGACTCCGGAGTCAGTACGTTGCCCCCGACCTCGAAGTACAGCAGTACGGTGATCGGTGCCGGAGGCTCCGCACCGAGAGCGCCCCCGAAGATCTCGCGGACGTCGCGCTCGCCGAGCGTGCCTGCGGCATCCGGCGCCACGCCACCAGCGGCAACGACGGCACTCGCCCGCAAACTGTCAAGCGTGACCGCGCCACGATCGTTCTGCAGATCGACCGCACCAACCGTGCCGCCGGCATCGGCGAGCAGAACCACCACAACGCCCTTCAGCCCGAGTTCAACCGTCGCCATGGCCGTATCGAAGCCAGCACGACAAGCCGCGATATCATCCGGTTGATGGCCTTCTTCCTGTTCCTGCATCCAACAGTCGAAACCGGCCTGGGCTTGCGCCGCCGCCTTGGGCGTCAACGCCCGCGCACCCTCTTTCAAGGCCCGCACGAGACGGTCGCGGGCGGCACCCAACACCGCCTGGTCAGCGCTCGCCAGATCGCGCCTCTCGAGCGCTTCGGGCTCGACCCGGTCACCCGCGGCAACATCAATGGCGCGTTGATAGAAGCGAGCCGTGTCCGGCCAGTCGTACTCAGCGCGTTCCAGGTCTCCGAGCGCCACATATTCCTGGCTCAACGTCGCATCGAACGTCGAACTTGGCGGAGGGCTTGTGGCGAGCCGGTCAGCGTCGAACGGTCCAAGGGTACAACCGGAGAGCAACCATGCTGCCGCGACAATCCAGCCGGCGCGAGAAGAGTTATGTCTGCCGAGCATCGGCTAATTCCCAGTCGCGATCGGCAACCGGACGGCGAATCGGGTACCGCGCACCGCGATCACCGAGATCGGTGTGTGGATCTTGGTCCGCTCCGGCGCCAGCTTCCCGATCTTGCCGGAGGAATACAGCATGGTTCCGCCGAGCACCGAGCCAAGGAAGCCGAACGCCCCGCGTTGCGGCACATATTCATACTCGGTGAACTCGAACAGCGAGTTCGGGCCGAGCGAGATCAGCGTGCCGTCGTCGAGAGTAACGCCGACCGAACCGTTTGCCCCGGTGCGCAACCGGTCGTGCAGATTCACCCCGGTTCCAATTTCGACCGGAATTGCCGAATCCGACCGCAGCAGCGCAACTTCGCCCTCGGCGATCTTGACGATCCCGATCGCAGTACCCTGCGCATACGCAGCGGCTCCCCAAAGGGACACCAGCGTTATGCCAATCACCGCACTTATGATCAAAAGGTGTCTGTATACCGCGCCCATCGGCAACACCGTGACCCGGTTCGTCGATCAAGGTCAAGGCGCCTTTACGTCTCTGGACGGCCTGTCTAACCGTGCTAGCGTCCCCATCATGTTGATGTCGCGCATTCTCCTCTTCATCGCCTCAGTTCTGTTGGCGGCAGCCGTTGCCCTTGCGGCGATCGGCGCCCACGCCGTTCCGGACGCTGCGCACCCTGGCGGCATCTGGTGGACCGCGGTGTTCTGGCACGCGATCACCGGTGTCGGCCTGTTCGCCGTGGGAGCAGCCTGGAACCGGTTCCATTGGGCCTGGGGGGCGCTCGGATCGGTTCTGATGCTTGTCGGGGTCGTACTGTTTTCCGGGACCCTCTACGTCAAGGGCATCAATGCGTGGGAAACGGGGACGTTCCTGACGCCGACCGGCGGTACGCTTCTGGTACTCGCCTGGTTGGCCATGGCCGTTGCAGCTGTGCGCGGCCCGCGTTGACGGCGCAGCGGCGTCGGACCTGAAACTCATTGGCAAACACGAAATAAGGACGGGACACGGTCATGGCCGGACGCGTGCAGGACAAAGTAATCGTGGTCGCGGGAGCCGGGTCGGTTGGCCCCGGCTGGGGTAACGGCAAAGCCTCGGCGGTGCTGTATGCGCGCGAGGGCGCGACGGTCTACCTGATAGACCGTGTATCCGAGGCGGTCGAGGAGACCCGGCGGATCATCGAGTCGGAAGGCGGTCGATGCCACGCCGCGGACGGCGACCTCACCGACAACGCAACGGTGAAGGCCCTGCTCGACGACTGCGTGCAGCGCTTCGGGCGCCTCGACGTCATCCACAACAACGTCGGCGGCTCGATGCCGGGCGGTGTCGCGGAAATGGACGAGGCCACCTGGGACCGCCAGATGGACCACAATCTGAAGACCGTCTACCTCGGCTGCCATCATGCCATCCCGCATATGCGCAAGACGGGAGGCGGCGCCATCGTCAACGTCGCCTCGGTTGCCGGTTACCGCCACATCGGCTCGCACATCCACGCCTACGCCGCCACCAAGGCCGGGGTGGTGCAGATGTCACGCGCCATCGGGGTGAGCTACGCCAAGGAGCGGATCCGCTGCAACACCGTGGTGCCGGGCCTGATGCACACCCCACTCGTCGAGACCCGACTGGCCGGACAGCGCGCCGGCGGCGACGCCGAGGCGCTGATCGCCAAGCGAAACGCCCAGGTACCGATGGGGCATATGGGCGACGCCTGGGACGTCGCCTATGCCGCGCTGTATCTGGCTTCCGACGAGGCGAAGTACGTCACCGCAACCGAGATCGTGGTGGACGGCGGCCTGATTATGAGTGCGCCACTGTAGCGGCCTGCTCACCTCCGATCACGTTCCGTCGAGGTCTCCCGTATCGCCGTTACCTGCTTCGCTCCCGGTCATTACGTGTGGGTCGTGATGAATTCGCGGAGGGGCATCTACATGGGGATCGTCGTCGCCTTCCCACAGCGACCGAAGGCTGTCGCCTTCGGGCCGGAGGATTTTGCGGCCCTCGACCGGCTCGTTGCGCGGACACGCCATTCCGGGGCCGTGCGCTGGGAGATTGAGGATCGGGCCACCGGTCATGCACGCGCCTACGTGCTCGGCGCGGAGGATGAGACGCTGCTGATCGTGACCAAGAGCCGGTCCGGCATCACGGTCAATAGCGGCTACGCCCACGAGTTGTTGTGGCAGGGCGATCGTCTGGCGGGGTACTAAAACCATCCGGCAACGGCCGGATCAGTCTGGATCATGGCTATGCCATGGTGACGTCGGCACGGGCGGCGCAGCGCCCGACAGATCGCCTCAATCGAGTAGAGGCCGCAGTCAACGTCGGTAGTCCAGGCGCTCGAGTCCACTCGGGGCTCGATCACGGGGCACCGCAAGCCTGAACAATCCCCAAAACAACAGCGCGTAGAAAATCCAACCGATGATGTCCAACGCTTCCACTGTGACACCCGTACTGGTTGTTAAGCGTATTGATTATCACCGCAGAGCCTTAACGGAAGGTTAGTGCCCAGCCGTCCAAGACAGCGCGCGAGGTAGGAGCCGAACCTTGGGTGGTGCGCCGACCCTTCGACGCGGTCAGAACAGTTTACCGAAGTACAGGTACGCCGCGGTCCGACCACCGTCACCCTGTCCCAACGCCAGGTAACCGGCGCCGAGCGGGGTGTCCGCTCCAAGGAAAATGCTGCTGCCGAAGGCGGTCTGGTCGAAACTATCGGGCCCGGAGTCACCGTCCAACCGAGCGGCTTCAAAAGAGGTTCCGGCGTAGATCGGCAAATCAAAGAACATCGGCGACTTCTCGGTGAGCCGGCGCATGTAGAGGAACCGACCGTGCAACAGGCTCTCGGTCGACAGCTCGTCGCGGGTGTAACCGGACAAGCTGAACAAGCCCCCGACGGACATTCGATCGTAGGTCGGCAATTCGCCGCTCAGCGATGTGCCGCCACCGGCGCCGAAGATCATGGTGTTGGACCCGAAGGTGAAGGCCTGCGCCCCCGTCGCGTCCAGCTTCACGTAGTCATGGTCGGCCCCCAATTCCCCGCGGGAGACGCCGAGATTCATGCGCAACAATGTACCTTCGTTCGGAAACCGAACGCTGTCCAAGGTGTCATAGAGCAGGCTGGCATCGGCCGAGCCGATGCGGAAATCGCCGGTGGTTCCGCTGGCAGCCGATCCGGTATGCAGATCCACGTCCCCCACTCCAAAACGCAGTCCAATCCGGGTATCGAGCGCGGTGCCCACCTCGTAGCCAAGCTTCAGAGCCGTCTCGATCCGCGTGGTGCGGAACTCATTGACGTTACCATCCGTGCCGTACGCGCGCACGTCGCTGCGCACGTAGTTCAGCGACGGCAGCACGTAGAAGCCGGTCTCCGGCTGCAGTGGCTGATAAAACTCCGTCAAGAGGCGCTGCGTACTGCCGAAAGCCACCTCGTTGCGCGACTCCGCACCGTAGGCATTGAGCGCCGTCAGCGTAAACCCGGCCCCGACCATGTAGCTGCTGTCCCCGTCGACGTCGCTTTCGAGCGCGAGCCCCAGACGTAGATAGTCCTTGGCCCAGGCCTTTTCGGTGGCGGTCACCACCATGCCGGTCTCGCCGTTCCGGTCGACCAGTGCGTAGTCGATCTGTTCGAACAGCCCGGAGCCGTATAGGTGGGAGAAGTCTTCCTCCACCTGCTTCACGTTGAGCGGTTGCCCGATCTGCTGTCGGATGTTGGAGGTCAATCGGCGGTCGGAAAGTTCCGTGCGGTTGTCCACTTCGATGAACGCGATCACCGGTGTCTGAGCTTTTTCCTTACCGTGCGCCGCAATCTCGGCGGCGTAGGCCGTCGCGTCCAGCGACAGCGCCTGCAGCCGGGCGGTCTGACCTCGGGCAGCCGCTTCGCCCGGCGCGATCATCTCCAGGATCTTGTCGAAATCGGTGGATGTACGGGTGCCGAGATCCGGCTGGATCAGGATGTCCTGCGGTTGCAGATTGGCGATTTGCGCCAGCGAGTTCTGCTGAACCAGCACCGCCAGGATCTGGCCGGCGATGTCGAGGCTCGACGTCAACTGATCCCGCTTTTTCAGGATCGTCGGAATATCGACCACGATGAGAACTTCAGCGCCCATCGCACGGGCAACGTCGGCCGGAAGATTGTTGGCGACCCCACCGTCCACCAGCAACTTGCCGTCATACTCCACCGGCGGAAGCAGGCCGGGCACTGACATGCTCGCCCGCATCGCGGTCGCGAGATTGCCGCTCTTCAGGATCACCTGCTGGCCGGTCTCCAAATCGGCCGCTACCGCCCGATAGCGGATCGGCAACTGGTCGAAATCGGTGATGTTGCGAGCCCGTACGGTCAACTCGCGCATCATCAGTGTCAGCCGCTGACCCTGAATGATCCCGGCCGGCAACTGCAGGGCACCGTCCTTAATTCCGAGCTTGAGGTCGAGGAGGAAGCCATAATCCTCCTGTTTGCGGCGTACCGGCAGAGAACCGCGCGGCGGGCTGTCGCGGAAGGTCTTGGCCCAGTCGATGTCGCCAACGACCGTTTCCAATTCGTCGGCGGGCAGACCAAGCGCATAGAGTCCTCCGACGATCGACCCCATGCTGGTGCCGGTGATGATGTCGATCGGCACACGTAGCTCTTCGAGCACCTTCAGGACGCCGATATGCGTCGCCCCCAGCGCGCCACCACCGCTCAACACAAGGCCAATGACCGGACGTCGAGCGATTGGGGCAGCGGTAGCCGCCTCCGATACCGGTGGATCCGCGGCGAGGAGCAGCGCTCCCACAGACGCCAGCAATCCGAGCCTCCGAACAAGCATCCGCGGCGCGGACCAGTTAATCACCCGCCTCATCATTCCCCCCAGACCAGACCCGGCAGCGTACCGTGTCGCACGGTGATTGTCCGTTCTGATATCAATTGTTTAAACTATCATTAAGCATGGCCGTCGATCGCATCTGCTGATCGGCAAGCGGCGCGATTCGCCATCGTCGGCACGCAGCCAACAGTATGCATCGCTCGTATGCCGGGCTAAGTTTCGGCAACCGTTTACGGAGCGTTGCCATGAGTGCCGACAACATGATGACCGAGCGTGTGTCCCGCCTCGACAAGCTGCAGATTCTGGTTGGGCTGCTCGATGCCACGATCGATCACGAGCGCCACCGCGACACCCCGTTCGAGGCGCCGTCCTGGCTGGTCAAGCACTACCCGCACGTCGACCCGGACGACCTGGACGACGTGCTCGACGCCGGGCGGCACGCGCTGACCCGTATCACCGCTCGGTAAACGATCCGGAATAGGATCAAGCAGCCCTTAAAGTCTCAATTGGGTTACGATGAAGTTGGAGAACAGAATAGGCAGCTTTTTTATTTTTTGGATATCCACATGGAATCAAACGTGAAAGCGGCGCGAGACTTTACGTTCGATACAACGTTGAAATTTGACAGTCCCGACCTCAAGTCGCTCTTGGATGATTGGGTTCTTGCCAAAGAACAAAACCCGCACAGCGTGCCTCTCAGAAATTTTGCAGACCCGATCAAACTTCAATCTCACCTTGGCTATATTCAACTGGTTGATGTGTCACACAACCCACTACGATTTAAATACCGCCTGATTGGGACAGCCATCACTAATTTGGCGGGACGCGACTCAACGGGACGATGGTTCGAAGAAATTTATTCTTCGGGCTTTATAAATGAAGCGTTCAAAAGTTATCGTTATGTCGTTGAATCGAAATCCCCTGTTCGCGTTACAGCGACGTGGGACCATGTAAACAAGAGTTATATTAATTATGAATCTCTCGATCTGCCTTTGTCGAACAATGGATTTGAGGTTGATATGATTTTAACTCGAATGAATTTCGTTAATATTTCACCAGAACAGGTCTAATGTCACGCACCTGAAGGTCAGGAAAGAAGCCCGACTCGTATTCGATGTCGAGACGCATGGAACATTCCTTGCCTATCCGGTTGTTACCCACACCCACTAAATGTAGGGTGAGTCCATTCTCCCGAGTAGAGCCCGTCGAAGGTCGGCGCTGCGGCCCCGCCGGCGATTCCGAGCAGTGAGCGGAACGAGTTGAACGGATAGAAGCGCCGATTGAAGCGGAACGTGAACTCGTTGAGGTAGGCTTGCAGATGCTTGGCACTGACGCCGTGATGGATGCCATTGATCCAGGTCTTCAGATTGGCGAAGACCAAGTGGATGATCGGCAGGAATTCCTCTGCGATCTCCGGGTCTCCGCATTCGGCGATCGCGTGGTGGTCGAATCCGCGCTTGCGAAGCCCGGCATAGCCGCTCCAGTCGTCGGTGACGATCAGCGATCCGGGAGCAACGGCGTTTTCGACGAAACTGCCGAGCGAATTGGCGCTGCGGTCGGGGACGACGGCGAGACGAACGCGTCCCGCGTAGCGACCGTCTTTCCGATTGTCGAGTTTGGTTCCCGGCTTGCGGCGACGCACCTCCACGGCGCAGGAGACGAGAACCTTGTGATGGACTCCCCGGCCCTCGCCTCGGGTGCGCCCTCCAACCCACGTTTCATCCACTTCGACATGCTCTTGCGGCTTGCCGCCAATCTTGTCGCGCTCTGGGCGCACCATCGCGGCGCGGAGCTTGTGAAGGATGCCGAATGCAGTCTCATAGCGCGACAGGCCGAGTTGCCGTTGAAATTGAACGGCCGACATTCCGGGCGTCTGGCTGGCCATCAGGTAAGCCGCCCAGAACCAGGTCGACAACGGCGTGTGACTGCGCTCCATGACAGTCCCAGCCATCAGGCTTACGTCTTTGCGACAGGCGCGGCAGCGCAGAACGCCCGGACGCGCCTCGAAACGGAACGGTTCGCCGACAACGCCGCATCTCGGGCAGACGAACCCACCATTCCAGCGGGCCTTTTCGAGATATGCAGCACAGGCCGCGTCGTCGGGAAAAAAGCACTGAAATTCCGGCAGCGACTGCGGAAACGGCAGATCTTCTCGGGCCAGGACATCCATGCCAAACGCTAGATCTAGTGGGCATGGGAGTCAACCGGATAGGCAAGGAACATTCATTCAGTTCACGTATCACTGCCAGTATCCGCACGCTCGACGCCGGCGAGTGCGATCAGCCAACGCTCCAACCGTCTCGCCGACGCTGGTGATGGGACACCTACCGGTCGGCATAGGTAATACGCCGCGCCGGTCGGGTCGGCCGCTCCGAACGGGGCGACCAAGGCGCCGCGCCTCAGCCGATCGTCGACCAGCGGGCGGCGACCCAGGGCCAATCCATGCCCGCTCTCGGCGACCTGCAGCGCCTGCTCCATGGCGTCCATGGTGACGGCACCGGACAAGTTCGGCGGCGCCAGTCCGCGGGCCCTTGCCCACTCCTCCCACTCATCGGGGAAGCGGTCGTTGACGATCAGTCGCACCCGAGCCAGGGCTGCCAACGGATCCGCTCCCTCGTCGAGCGTGAGGTAGCCGGGGGCACACACTGGAAGGGCCGTCTCCTCCAGCAGGAACGTGGCATCGAGCCCTGACCAGACGCCCTTACCGTGGCGAATCGCAAGGTCCACCTGATCACGGCGCAGATCGATCACCCGGGTTGTCGTGACCAATTGGAGTTCGACATCCGGACAGGCGCGCTCGAACGCGCCAAGCTTCGGAATCAGCCACGTCGCCGCAAGAGACGGCGGTAGTGTCAGGCGAACCACGCCACGCCCCTCCGGCCGTAACATGGCTTCGGTCGCCGACTGGATCTGCCGGATGGCCGGGTCGATCTGTTCAAGGTAGCGGCGGCCGGCCGACGTCAATTTCACCCCGGCACCTGAACGCTCGAACAACGAGGTGCGCAAATAATTTTCAAGCCGGCGAACCTGGTGGCTGATCGCCGATTCGGTGACCCCCAGGCTGTCGGCAGCGCTCCGGAACCGACCATGCACCGCCGCCGCGTGGAACGCGCGCAGTGCAGCAAACGGTGGCAGGGTGACCCGAGACTCATCCATCCCGGGAGGGTGGTGTTGACCTGAATGAAATTCAAGCTACCGCGGGACGGCAGGTTGTCCGCACAATAGGCTGGCCATAGAGGAGCCTTGGGTGTGACGAGCTACGACGTCTGCATCATTGGCGGTGGGATCATGGGTCTAAGCACCGCGGTGTTCCTCAAGCGCCTGGATCCAGCCATATCGGTCTGCGTCGTCGAGCCGGACCCTTCCTATGAGTTCTCGTCGACCTTGCGGGCATCCGGCGGTGCTCGCCGGCTGTTCTCCGGCCCGGAGAACATCGCGATGTCCAACTTCAGCATCGATTTCCTGACGCGCTTCGACGTCGAGATGGCGGTGGACGGTGAAGCCCCGGCCATCGACTGGCAGGAGCAAGGGTACCTGTTCCTGGTTCCGCCAACAGGTGTCGCGTTGCTGGAGGCGAACACCCGAACGCAACGGAGTCTCGGGGTCGAGGTCATCCTGATGGATCCGTCAGCACTCAAGCGGCGGTTCCCGTCGATCAATGCCGACGACGTCGGTGCCGCCGCGCTGTCGCCGCGCGACGGGTGGTGCGATCCAAACGGTGTCCTTCAGGGCTTCCTGCGCAAGGCGCGCGCCACCGGCGCGGCAATCATCCGGGACCGGGTGGCCGGCCTGGACGCGTCCAGCGGCGTCGTGCGGTCGGCGACCCTGGCGAGCGGCGGTTCGCTCGACGCAGACACTTTCGTGGTCGCAGCGGGCGCCTGGTCGCCACAGGTGGTTGCCTCGATCGGCATGCCCCTGCCGATCACGCCGATGCGCCGGTTCGAGCACTACTTCACCACCCGGACACCGATCGAGCCGCTGCCGTTCGTGAAGGACCTCGACCGGCTGGCCTTTCGACCGGAGGGTGCCGGCTATACTGGAAGCCTCGTCAACTCCGACGAACCGCGCGGGTTCAACTTCGACGTTGATCACGGCTATTTCGAGAACACCGTCTGGCCGGCGCTGGCACACCGGTTCCCAGCGTTCGAGGCAACGAAGTGCCACCGCTCCTGGTCCGGTCTGTACGAGCAGTGCGAGTTGGACGGCAACGCAATCATCGGCAACTGGCGGGAACGCCATCCCAACGTCTACGTGATCGCCGGTTTCGGACATGGCCTTATGCACGCTCCGGCCGCCGGTCGGGGCATTGCGGAGATGATCGTACACGGCGCGTTCCAGACCATCGACCTGACCCGGTTGGGGTACGACCGGGTCCTCAACAACACTCCCTACCGGGAACTCGGCATCCTGTAGGTGCAGCCGGTCAGTACAGCCGGGTCGTGTAGGCTTCCTCCAGCCGCTTGTCCGCCGCTTCGGCGTCGATGCCGGCGACCTGGTCGGCGATGATCCGACCAAGCGACGGAAAGCTGCCCTTCTCAATCCGGCTGTCCGGATCCCACAGCTTGGCGCGGATCAGCGACCGGCCGCAGTGGAAATACACTTGCCGGATCGCGACCTCCATGCCCGACGCAGGCACCTGCCCGCGCACGGCCAGCGGCTCAAGCACAGCCGGATCGGATACGATCCGCGCCGTTCCATTCGCCCGCAGCGTCTCGCTCACCCCCGGCACCATGAACAGCAGCCCGACCTCGGGGTCCTCGACCACGTTGCCCAGCGTATCCAGCAGGTTATTGCCGCGCCGGTCCGGGATCAGCAGCGTGCGGTCGTCGATCACCTCCACGAAGCCCGGTGCGTCGCCGCGCGGCGAGCAATCGGCGCCGCCCGGTCCGCGCGACGCGATCACCAGGAACGGGCTGAGCGCGATGAAGGCGCGTGCATGCTTATCGAGCTTGGACAGCAACTTCTTGCGGGCCGGTTCGCCCGGTGCGTCGTAGGTCTCGCGCAGGGCGTCGACGGTGTCGATAGCAGTCATGGAGATCCTCTCGTCAAGGCGGTCGGCGGTCTGACCAGATGCGTGTTCTCATCACCACGTTTCGCGGTCGTGAGCAATGATGACAGGACCAAGCCCAGTCCGTTCGATCGGACCAAGAGTGGGCGCGGATCATCGTCTCGATGGTTGGCCGGACTGTTGCTATGGTCTCTCCATTGCCACTCTCCGCCAGGTCCCCAGATGGTTGATCCTTGCCCGCTGATCGAGGTCTCCGGCGCGCCATTCGAACGCGGCCGGCAATATGGCACCCAGGCGGCCGAACGCATTGCCAAGGGCGTCGCACACTACACTTCGCAACTTGAAGGACTCGGACTCGGCTGGCCCGAAATCCGAGCGCTCGTTGCGGACTATCTGCCGGTGATCGAAGGGTTCGACGCCCGCTACGTCGAAGAGATGCGCGGCATCGCCCAAGGCGCAGCGTTGCCGTTCGAGCAGATTGCGCTGCTGAATGCCCGCACCGAGATCCTGAAGCTCGGCGCGCATCCCGAGTTGCGAGCCAAGCTTGCGACGGCCGAGGATCCGGACGGCTGCACCGGTTTGGTCGCGCTGCCCGCCGCCACCCAAGACGGCCGCCTGATCCACGCCCAGAACTGGGATTGGAAGGCGGAGTGCGCCGAAACCGCCGTGGTGCTGCGGATCCGCCGAGACGACGGCCCCGACATCCTGACCTTCACCGAGGCCGGCGGGCTGGCGCGCTGCGGCCTGAACGCCGCCGGCATCGCGATCACCGCCAACTATCTGGAATCGGACCGCGACTACTCGCAGATCGGCGTGCCGCTCGCCCTGATTCGCCGCAAGGTTCTGGAGACCGAGCATCTGGCCCTGGCGATGCGGACGGTCTACGCCACACCGAAATCGCCGTCGAACAACATGATCGTCAGCCATTGCGGGGGTGTGGCGATCGACTTCGAGTGCGCGCCGGACGAGACCTTCCAGGTCCACCCGCAGGACGGGCTTCTGGTACACGCCAACCACTGGCAGAGCCCGGTGGCGCTATCCAAGCTGAAGGACACCGGTATCGCCAGCACGCCCGACAGCCTGTACCGCGACATCCGGGTCCGTGACCTGCTGGCGCCGCAGATCGGCAGGATCACGGTCGATGGGGTGAAGACGGCACTGTTCGACGATTTCGCCTCGCCGTGGTCGGTCTGCCGGCCACCGCGGCCATCGCTGACCACCAACCTCAGCGCCACCGTCGCCATGATCGTCATGCAGCCGGCAATCGGCCGGATGGAAGTGGCGATGCTGCCGGCGCTGAACCGCGAATTCCAAACCTTCAGCCTGGATTGAACACCAGACGACCGACACGGGGAGACCATCGGGCATGTCAGCACTGAACAGGGTGGCGTTGATCACCGGAGGCGGCGGCGGGATCGGCGCGGCGCTCTGCACCGCGATCGCCGCCACCGGCACAAGGGTCGCGGTGGTCGACCGTGACGAGACGGCCGCACACCGGGTAGCCCAGGCGCTGGGGGATCGAGCTGTCGCGATCGCCGGCGACATCTCGACGGAAGCCGGCTGTACGGCTGTCGTCCACGCGACCGAGCAGCGTCTCGGGCCGGTCGACATCCTGATCAACAACGCCGGCATCGGCCTGAGCGCCCTGCGTCCCGACGGCGAGCGCAACCTGCCCGACCTGCAGGAGGTCACCCCGGAGATCTTCGATCGGTTCATTGCCATCAACCTGCGCGGCCCGTTCCTGATGACCCGCCTCGTCACGCCGGGCATGCGCGAGCGCGGCTGGGGCCGGGTGATCAACAACACGACCAGCTTCTTCACCATGCTGCGCACCTTTCCCTACGGCGCCTTGAAGGCGTCGCTGGAAGCGGCGTCGGCCGTCTGGGCGACCGAATTGGAAGGGACCGGGGTGACGGTGAACATCCTGGTTCCGGGCGGCCCCACCGACACCGCGTTCATCGGCGACGGCAGTGGCATGGACCGGGCCACCATGCTGCGGCCCGAGGTGATGGGCCCGCCGGCGGCGTGGCTGGCCTCGCCCGGGTCTGACGGCTTCACCGGCAAGCGGATCATCGCCGCCTACTGGGACCCGACGCTGGACGCAGATGCGGCCATGGCCAAGGCGGCGATGCCGATCGGCTGGCCCGAACTCGCACAGGCGACACGGGTCTGGCCGAAGGCGGCCGACTGAGCGATTCAGTCCGCTTCGGCGAATCTGTCGGATTGAATTCAATATCTTTGCCGAGCGCGGCCGGCGTCTGGTAAGGGATTAGTCCTTCTCCACCCTGCGCGCTCGCGAGGGAATTCGCCGCATGGATACGTTCGATTACATCATCGTCGGTGCCGGATCTGCCGGCTCGGTGCTCGCCAACCGTTTGACCGAGGACGGCACCGCAACCGTCTGCGTGCTGGAGGCCGGGCCGTCCGACTGGCACCCGTTCATCCACATCCCGGCCGGCTTCATGAAAACCATGGTCGATCCGGCGGTGAACTGGCTCTACGACATGGAGCCGAGCGAATGGACCGGCGGCCGGCGCATCAAAGCGCCACGCGGGAAAACGCTGGGCGGATCCAGCTCGATCAACGGCCACATCTACAATCGCGGTCAGCGCATGGATTTCGACGGCTGGGCACAGCGCGGCAACCACGGCTGGGGATACGCCGACGTGCTGCCGTACTTCCGGCGTTCGGAGAAGCGCGAGGGTGCCGGGGACGACACCTTCCGCGGCCGCAATGGCAACCTGGTGGTCACCGACATCGACTGGCGTCATCCGCTGTGCGAGGCGTTCATCGAGGGTGCCACCACCCTCGGCATTCCGCGCAATCCCGACTACAACGGCGCCATCCAAGAGGGTGTGTCCTACGCCCAGCGCACCATTTCCAAGGGCCGGCGGATGAGTGCCGCCCGCGCCTATCTTCACCCCGCGATGAAGCGCCCGAACCTGACCGTCATCACCGACGCCCACGCCACCTCACTGATGCTCGAAGGCAAGCGTGCGACCGGCGTGCGCTACAACAAGGGCGGCCGCCACGGCATCCCTTCAGAGGTCACGGCGCGGCGCGAGGTCATCCTGGCCGGCGGCACCTACAACTCCCCGCAACTTCTGCAGTTGTCCGGCATCGGTCCGGCCGCGCACTTGAAGGCGTTGGGCATTCCGGTGCTGCACGACCTGCCGGGCGTCGGCGAGAACCTGCGCGATCACTACGCCCCGCGCTTCGTCGCCCGCGTCAAAGGCACCGATACGATCAACGAGGAAGTCCGTGGAACTCGTCTGGTCGGCCAGGTGCTGCGCTGGCTGGCCACCCGCAAGGGCGTCCTCTCGCTCAGTCCGACCCTGGTCTACTGCTTCTGGCACTCCGACGAGGCGGCCCGGAACAGCGACGTGCAGTTCACCTTCACCCCGGCAAGCTACAAAGAGGGGGTACAGTCACGACTCGACGACCACCCCGGCATGACGGTGGCGTCCTGGCAGCAGCGTCCGGACAGCAAGGGCTATGTCCGCGCCCGCAACGCCGATCCGTTCGAGGCACCGGTCATCCAGCCGAACTACCTAGCCGAGGAAAGCGACCGGCAAGTCCTTTTGAAGGCCATGAAACTCGCCCGCCGCCTGCTCGCCACCAAACCGCTGGAGCCATACTACGACAGCGAGGAATACCCCGGCCCGAACGTCCAGACCGACGACGAGTTGCTGGCGGCGGCACGCGAGCGCGGCACCACGACCTTCCACCCGATGGGCTCGTGCCGGATGGGGCCGGAAACTGACCCGACTGCCGTGGTCGACGACCAGTTGCGGGTTCGCGGGATGGAGGGATTGCGGGTGATCGATGCCTCGGTGATGCCGACGATGCTGTCCGCCAACCTCAACGCCTCGGTCATCATGATCGCCGAGAAGGCGTCCGATATCATCCGTGGCCGTCCGGCGCTGGAGGCGACAATCCTGCCGGATTGATCTGCGCACGCAGATGTCAATTGAACCGGGCCCGTCATCCCCGCATGCTGTCCGCTGTATGGGCGGGCTCCCGGCCCGACCCGGAAGCGGGCAGGAGGAGTCATGCGATATCTCATACGTGCGGCCGCCGTTGGCGCGGTGATTCTGGCGACCTTCGGCGGTGCCGTGGCCGCTGACGTGATCGCCGAGCGCAAGGAAGTCATGAAGGGCAACGGCGGCGCCATGAAGGCGATCAAGGCCGCGGTCGAGGGTGGCAAAACGGCAGATGCCGTGGCGCCGGCCGAGAAGATCGCCGCCAGCCTGAAGACCTTCCCGAGCCTGTTCCCCAAGGGTTCCGGCGAGGGCGACACGGACGCCATGCCGGCAATCTGGACCGACTGGGCGGAGTTCGAGAAGGCCGCAGCCAACACCTCGGCCGCAGCCGAAAAACTGGCGATGATTGCCAAGGGCGGCGACGCCAGTGCTACCGGTGACGCATTGAAAGCCCTCGGCGGTACCTGCGGCGCCTGCCACAAACCGTTCCGCAAGCCCAAGACCTGACCTTGTCAAGGTGACGCGCCATCCGGCGCGTCACCTCACCACCCCACGGCAGTCACCCAGGATTCGTCTGGGTCCCGTTGTACCAGTCGGCGATCTCGCCACCGGTAGCCATCCACACCTCCTGACGCGAGACTATGTGCGCAAATGCCTTGGCGAGATGCTTGCTGCGGTGTGGACGCCCGATCAAGAACGGGTGCAGCGCAATCGCCATCACGCGCCCCGATTTGCCCCCGTCCTCGTAAAGACCGTCAAACTGGTCACAGATCGACTGCGCAAAGGCCTCGCCGCTCTGCCCTCGTTCAATGAACGCGGCATAATCGTTGATCTCGGCTGAGTACGGCATCGACAACATCGATCCGCGCGCCACTCGCATTGGGTACGGTTGTTCGTCATTGACCCAATTGGCGACATACTGGACGCCGGCCTCGGCAATCAGGTCGAGTGTGCGATGCGTTTCGCTCAGCGCTGGGCTGAGCCAGCCTCGTGGCGGTCTCCCGGTACCCTGGGCAATCGCGTCGACGACCGATGTGATGAGCTCACGCTCTTCGGCCTCCGACTGGTCGTTGATCACCGTCGAATTGTTGGTGCCGTGGCCCATCCATTCCCAGCCGAGCGCATTGCCAGCTTCGATGATGCGCGGATAGCGTCGGACGACGTCCGAGTTCAACGCTGCGGTACCTTTCACGCCGTACCTGTCCATCACTTCCATCAGCCGCCATATACCGACCCGGACGCCGTAGTCGCGCCAGGAGTAATTGAGGACATCCGGCACTAGGTTCGTGGTTGCGGCGACGATCGAGCTGGATGGGCGGTCGAACAGGAAATGCTCGACGTTCGGAATCACCCAAACCGCCACTCGCGCACCGTTCGGCCAACGCAATGGCGGGCGATCGACGATGGCCGAATAGGGGAAGCGGTCATGATGCAGCGGCATTGCCAAGGATAGAGGCATTGGTCGGCTCCATAGTGTGCGTTCAAGGCCGCAACGGTCAGTCGAGTGATCGGGCCGAGGCGGTGACGCAAAACGTACGGCCGGCAACCACCATTGATAATTCAGCCTCAATTCCAAATACATTGGACTGTTTTGTCCGCAATAGGCAGACGGCGCATGGACAGCCTCGGACCGCTCAACGCCTTCGTACAGGCTGCCGACGCTCGCAGCTTCACGGCGGCAGGACGGCAGCTCGGCGTATCCTCATCGGCGATCGGCAAGGCGGTCGCACGGCTGGAAGAGCGCCTGGGCGTGCGACTGTTCCATCGCTCGACCCGAGCGATTGCCTTGACGCCAGAAGGTGCGCTTTTTCTCAGGCGCTGCCGACGCATCCTCAGCGAGGCCGAGGATGCCGAACTGGAGATTGCGCAGACCCAAGGTGCGCCGCGCGGTCGGCTGAACGTCAGCCTGCCGCTTGCCGGTATCCTGATGATGCCCGCAATCAGCGCGTTTATGCACGCGTACCCTGAGATCGAGCTTGAACTGGATTTCTCGGACCGGCTCGTGGATGTGATCGATGAGGGCTTTGACGCCGTCATTCGAGCCGGCGAGATCGGCGACTCCCGGCTGATGTCGCGTACGCTCGGCACCTTCCAACTCCGGCTCGTCGGTTCGCCCGTCTATTTCGCGTCAAAAGGGTATCCACAGAACCCAGATGACCTGAAGCAGCATGCCTGCTTGCAGCACCGGTACGCGACCAGTGGAAAGCTTGAGCGCTGGCCTCTGCAGCACAAAGGCGAGGCTCTCGACCTGGATCTGCCGAAGACTGCGGTTGCAAACACGATCGACCCACTGATCCATCTGGCCGAACAGGGGCTTGGCATTGCATGCCTACCCGACTTCGCAATCCGCCGCCAACTCGCCAACGGCAACCTCGTCACGGTCCTCGACGATCACATCCAGCACTCTCCGGCCCGTTCAGAGTGCTATGGCCGTCGAACCGCTACCTGTCGCTCAAGCTCCGGGTCTTCGTGGATTTTATCGCGCACAACCTGTTCAAGGACTTTCCGCAAACAGCCCCTGCCTCTGCCATAGCCGACCGGAAACCGCCGGACGGCAGGCATGTCGGGAACCGATATCAACGATGATCGCACGGGGCATCGCTCTCGGCTCCGCCAGCGGTTTCTTACAGTCGGCGCCGAAGCGCTGGCCGACTACGAACTGCTGGAATTGCTGCTGTTCCTGGCCAAGCCGCGTGGCGATGTGAAGCCGCTGGCCAAGCGGCTGATCGCACAGTTCGGCTCATTCGCCGAGGCAGTCAGTGCGCCTGCAGACGCGCTCGCTCGGGTGGACGGGATGGGCGAGGCCTCGATCGTGGCTCTGAGGACGGCCCAGGCAACCGCCGCCCGATTGCTGGGTCAACCGCTGCTCGATCGGCCCCTGCTGTCAAGCTGGATCCAGTTGCTGGACTATTGCCGGGTGGCAATAGCTTATCAGCCGGTCGAGGAGGTGCGCGTTCTGTACCTGGACCGCAAGAACCGTCTGATCCGCGACGAACGCCAGGGTCGCGGCACGGTCGACCACACCCCGCTGTACCCACGCGAAGTGGTCAAGCGCGCGCTTGAACTCGGCGCGTCGGCGGTGATCGTCGTGCACAACCACCCGTCCGGCGACCCAACACCGTCACAAGCCGACATAGTAGTGACCCGCCAGCTCGGCGAGGCGCTGTCCACGCTTGGCCTGATCTTGCACGACCATCTGATCGTCGCCCGCGGCGGGCACACCAGCTTCCGGTCGGCCGGATTGCTTTAGGATCACTCCTCGAACGGCCGGGCGCCGGTCTCGCGCAGCAACAGGGTCAGCAGCGCGCCGAGCCCGCAGGTCGCCGGAAGCACCAGGAACGCCGCCTGGTAGGTGTCTAGGCTGTAGACCCGGGCGCCGGCCACCAACGTGCCGCTCCAGCCGAGATCGAGCAGCCAGCCGACCAGCGGCTGCAGGATCGCGCCGGAACCGACCACGAAGCCGTTGACGATGCCCAGTGTCACGCCGGCCGACCAGGACGGCGTATTCTCGCGCGCCACCGCGAAACACAGCACCATGGAGGCCGCACCCATGCCCTGGAAGAACAGGACGACCGCCAGCAGTTCGATCGTGAGGCCCGGCAGGTAGACGGCTCCGGCGATCCCCGCGGTCGCCATCACGCCGCCGAACGCCATGAACGGCCGGCGCCGGCTGAACCGGTCCGAAAGGAACCCCCACAGCGGCGCGCCGATGCCCCAGCCGACGAAAAGCACGGACACCAGGGCCGCCGCCTCCGCCTTCGGCAGGCCATAGGCCTGCTCGACATAAGGCACGCCCCACAATCCGCCGAACGCCAGCATGCTGCCGGTCATGGACATGCCGAAGCCCGACGCGACCCATACCTGCCCGGTGCTTGCAGCCCGCTTCAAGCCGGACAACAGGCTGCGCTTCTGCGTCGATGCACTGCTGGCCGGGCGCTTCTTGTCGCGCAGCACCAGACCGGTCGCCACCGCCAGCGCCAGGCCGAACACCGCCAGGCCGCCAACAGCCGTCCGCCAACCAACCGCTTCGACCAGATAGCCGAGCGGTGCCTGCCCGAGAACTCCGCCGACCACGCCGAGCATCTGGGCCCACCCGCCGAGCGTGGCGAACCGGTTCGGCGGGAACCACAGGGCGGCGTAGTTGAGCGCCCCGACAAAGCTGAACGCGCAGCCGAACCCGATCATCAGCCGGCCGAGCGATGCGAACCACAGATCGTCCGCCACGGCGAACACCAGCGAGCCGCCCCCCGCCAACGCAGCGGCAACCGTCACCAGACGGCGCGGTCCGTAGCGGTCCATCAGGACGCCGACCGGGATCTGCGACCCGGCGTAGGAATAGTAGTAGAACGCCGACAGGTTGCCGAGCAGCGCGCCGCCGACCGAGAAATCCCGCATCAGGTCGTCGACCATCACCGACGGCGCGACCCGCTGCACGAACGCGTACAGGAAGAACACCGCGCACAGGAACCAGCCGAAGCCGAGCAAGGCCGCGCGCGGGGCAGCGGAGTGCGTATCGTTGGATATGGTCACGGGATGATCGCCACGCTGAAGGGTTGCCGAAGCTAGGCGCCGTCCACCGGTCGGGTCAAGTTGCGCAGCCCGACACGGGTATGGTGCCAAACGACCGACAGTGCGGCACGCACCCGCCCGCTGGTTCGGTCGGACTCGCCTTCAGTTTCAGTCAGTGCAATTTTTCTTGCACAAACATGCTGTCGATGATTGCATCACATGCAAATCGAACTTCGAACGATGCAATGAACCTCATCGACCAGAGCCTTCAGCGGATCGGCGACGCTATCCGCGACCGTCGGACCAGCCGTCGAATGACCCTTGGCGACTTGGCCGCCCGCTGCGGGCTTTCCGTGTCATTCCTGTCGCGGGTCGAGCGCGGCCATGCGCAGTCCTCGGTTGGCAACCTGATCCGCATCGCCGATGCGCTGGGCGGAACCATCCACGACCTGATAGGGCCACCCGACGCGACAACCGCCGACCATGGGTTCGCGGTGTTCCGCTCGGCCGAATCGATGCCGCGGGCGATTCCGGCCACCGGGTACCGTTGGACCCCTGTCTCGACCGGCGGGGCGGGCCGGGCCATCGAAGCAACGCTGCTCGAGTTGTCAGCGGCCGGGAGCGCCGATACCCGCTTCGCCCATCCGGGTGAGGAGATCTGCTTCGTACTGGAAGGCCGGGTCCGGTTCGTGGTCGGCGAACGGACGACGTTGCTGGAACCCGGCGACGCCATCCATCTGCGCTCCGATATCCCGCACACCGCGGAGGCCGCCGGTGACGCGCCCGCCCGCGTACTAATGATGACCCACCACCCGGCGGGACCGGGTGGGCATTCCGATTGGTGGAACCAGGGTGCGAGCGACTCTCCGCCAGGCGCACCAGCAAGGGAGGAAAGCCGATGAGCGAACAGACCGCACCGATCGCGCGGCACGGGCACCAGCCGTTCGAGGCCCGGCATCGCGACGACCTGGAATGGGAAACCATCCGCTGGCCGGGCGAGACCGGCAAGATGCTGTTTCACCCGCGCCAGGATCGGCCGACCGAACCGAACGCCGGCATCCTGCGCCTGGAGCCGGGCGCCCATCACCCGGTGCACCGGCACGATTTCGCCCAGGTCTGGTACATCCTGGAGGGGGAGTTCCACATCGGCAGCGGCGTCTACGGGCCGGGTACGATGTTGTTCCATCCGGATCCGCATTTCGAGGACGAGTTCCGGACCGAAACCGGTGGCGAGATCCTGATCGTCCAGTATCCGGGACCGACCACCGGCGGGCGGCCGATCTACGACGATCGATTCAACAAAGCGAGCCGCAAGCCGATCGAGGCCGAACGCACTGACCTGTGACGGGGCGGCTCAGGCGACGATATCGACGATCGCGCCGCGGGGGGCGGAGGGATTCAGGCGACGGATCTGCTCGGCCGCGTGTTCCAGGTTGAACTGCCGGCGGTCAGCCTCATTGTCCAGCGGTTCGGCCTTCAGCACATCGCCCAATTGCGGCGCAGCACTGCGGCTGCGGAAACCGAACGCGTCCTGCAGGCCGCGGGCGAGCCGGGACGGCGCAAGCGCGTTGCTAGATCCTTGGGGAATGGGGGCGAGAGGGTAAGCCCCCGTCGAGCCAATCGCCATTCTGCCGCTCCTCGAAAACCTTTGAGCATCCTGCTCAGGATGTCTCAGAAACTGAGTAGATCATAATTAAGTGGTATTTTAAATAAAATTATCAAGCTTTCGCGTTTAAAGATTCACGCCAGAATATCGACCACTTTTGCGGTGGCCCGCGCGGTCGCCTGACGCCCGACCGACTGGAAATACTCCGCGCGCTCCGCCGGGTTGAAGGCGGCCACTTCCGACAGCGACGCCAGCTTGACCAACGGCTGGTTCACCGGCTCGCTGGCGAGGTCCGACCCCGAACCGGCAAGCCGCACCTTCTCCGGTCCCACAAGCTTGGAATGCGGGATTGGAGGGGGAACACCGGGAATGCTGCTGACCATGTCGGCCCCTTGCTTGGGAGCACGCAGTTTCTCATAACCCTGACGATGTGGCGAGTCGCCGGAGTTTCACCTCAACGAGCACTCCTGGCGTTGCTCCGGGAAACCAGGAAGACGCCGAGCGCGATCAGGGCTCCGGCCCAGCCGATGCCGGCCGGCAGTGTCTCGCCGAGAAGCAGGCTGGCGATCCCGGCCCCGGCCGCCGCACCGACCGCCCCGATCTGGCTGAGGTAGACCGGCCCGGCCAACCGCTGCAGCACGAAGTACAGCATGTACATCGCCGCGAAGGTCAGCGTCTGGGCCGCCAGCAGAACCGCGGAGTAGCCGTCATGGACCGGAATCGCCACATCGATCCCGATCACGGGCGCGCCGATGAACAGCAGCATCGCCGCCGCCAGCAACATGCCGGGCGCCAGGGACATCGACGACGCACCGGCCGGCCAGCGCAGGGTGCGATAGATGTTGCCGGCGGCGATGATGATCGGCGCGCTCAAGGCAACGCCTATCCACAGCAAGTCGGCCTCCGGCTCCGACGCCTTCGACCAGGCGAGAACGACGGCTCCGGCGATGCCCGACAGCACCCCGACCGCGCGAACCAGACGCACCCGCTCCATTCCGCCGGCCAGCGCCATCGCGTAGGTGTACAGCGGCGGGAACGCGAAGGAGAGTGCAACGAACCCGGCACCGACATGGGGCACGGCGGCAAACACCAGGGCGTTGGACAACGCCACGCTCAGCAGTCCCGACATCAGGAAATACTCGACGGTGCGCCGATTCAGCGCCGGGCGGTTTCCGCTTGAGACCGCCGAGATGAGCAGGATCAGGCCGGCCCCCAGGACCGACCACGCCAGGAACGCCACCGGTCCGGCGCCGACGCCGACCGCCAGCTTCACCAGATTGGCGGTGATCCCGATGAACGAGCCGACCACCAGCAGGCACACGACCGGTACGAACCGGGCGACCGGCGATGCGGGAACGGATTCGGCGTTGGCACTGGTCATCATGGTCTCCATCATCGAAGTGTCGATGCAATGCTTCGGGTCGTGCTTTTCCGCACTCGCCTGAATACTATCTCGCCATCAACTATCTTGATGTCAAGATACTTGGAGAAAAGATGGATAGAGCCGAGTTCGCTGTCTCGCAATGGGCCAAGGAACGCCCGGACCTGGACCTGCTGCCGATGGCGGTGCTCGCGCGCCTGGGGATTGCCGCCCGGACCGTCGCAAAAGACCACCTGGAGCCGCTGTTCGCGCGGTTCGGGCTGGGACGCGGCGAGTTCGATGTCCTGGCGACCCTGCGTCGGGCCGGCAAACCCTACGCCCTCAGCCCGACGGGTCTCTACGAGGCGACCATGGTGACGTCCGGCACCATGACCAGCCGGCTCGACCGGCTGGAACGCGCTGCCCTGATTCGACGCGAGAGCGACCCGAGCGACCGGCGAGGCACCATCGTGGTGCTCACGGAAAAGGGCTTCGCGGTGATCGATGAGGCGGTCGGCGCGCATGTGGAGAACGAGACAAAGGTCCTGGCCGGCCTCAGCCGCGCCGAGCAGAAGCAACTCAACGAACTGCTGGCCAAACTGCTGGCGAGCCTGGGGTAGTCCGGTTTACTTGTCTGACCATACCGCCAGTTCGTAGCCGTCCGGATCCTCGAAGTGAAAGCGTCGGCCACCCGGGAAGGCGTACGGTTCCTTCACGATCTTGGCGCCGGCATCCTCCACCCGGCGCTGCAGATCGCCCAGGTCGTCGGCGAACAGAATCACCAGCGGGCCGCCGGGGCGGGGCGTGCCTTGGGCGAATCCGCCAGTCATCCGCCCGTCATTGAACTCGCAGTAGCTCGGACCGTAATCCGTGAAGGTCCAGCCGAACGCCTTGCCGTAGAACGCCTTCGACCGTTCGATGTCGCCGACCGCGAACTCGACGTAGTCGATGCGGCGATTGCTGTCCCGTCTATCCATACGCGTGCTCCTCGGGCAGTTGCGCTCCGCGCCTCGAACGATCGTTTGGAAGCCACCAAACCCTGCGCGGCTTTGGTCGACAGGAAGAAGAACGCCCTGCTCCCCTGCCAATCATCCTGCGGTGACCGGCAACGCCCGGCCACGAAGGATGCTCAGCGCCGGTCATCCTCCGGCGGCAGGAGCCGGTCGCGGAACCGGCGGGCGAAGCCGAGCGGGTCATCGGTCGCCCGCACTTCCGAGGAGGTCTGGCGCGCGGTCTCGACCACGTGGCGGCCGGCGTTCTCGATCTTCGGCGCGACCTTGCCGTAGACCTCCCCGGCGATCCGGGCGGCACCACGGCGCAGTTCCGGATTCTGCGCGGCGCGACGGCCGGCCTCCAACAGCAGGCGACGCAGCAAGCTCATGCGGCCTCCCTTCCCGCCGCTTCGATCACCGGGCGCCGAGCGTCCAGGAATTCCTCGAAGGCGGCGGTGAAGCGGTCGAACTCGGCCGCCCCCATCGGCAGCGACAGTACCGCCATGCCGCGCCGGGCGGTGTAGATCCCGGCGGCGATCAGGTCGAGGTGCATCAGGTCGATCAGCTTGCGCGAGCGCTTGCCCGACTCCGGCGGCGAGTTCGGCGCGGTCGCCCCGGAATGCACCGCCATCATCGAGCCGCGCCCGGTGACGATCATCGGCAGGCCGCGCCGGGTAATCGCGTCGTTCAGCCGGCCGCGCAGGCTGTCGCCGGCGGCGTTCAGCATGACCGCGCGGTCGGGGGTGTACAACTGGGTCAGCCCGGCCAGCCCGGCCGACATGGTGAAGACGTTGTTGTTGAAGGTGCCGGCGTGCGGCCAGGCGTCGGGCCGGCGCGGATCGAACCGGGCCAGGATATCGGCGCGACCGCCGAACGCGCCGAAGCTGAGGCCGCCGCCCAGATACTTGCCCAGCGTCACCAGGTCCGGACGGATGCCGAGCAGGCCGTGCAGCCCCTCGCCCGACAGCCGCGAGGTCATCACCTCGTCGAAGATCAGCAGCGCGCCGGTCGCCTCGGTGGCGCCGCGCAGCGCCTCCAGGAACGCCTCGCTGCCGGGGATGCAACCGCCAGAGCCCGACATCGGCTCGACCAGCACGCAAGCCAGCTTGTCGCCTTCGGCTCGGATCAGCGCCGCCGCTCCCTCGGCGTCGTTGTAGTCGCCCATCACGTAGTCGAACGGTGCGTTCAGCGGCGAGCCGGAGAAGTACAGCACGCCACCGTGATAGGCGCCGCGGAACACCATGACCTTGTCGCGGCCGGTGAAGGCGCGGGCCGCAGCGATCGCCATCATGTTGGCTTCGGTGCCGGAATTGGTGAAGCGCACCCGCTCGATCGCCGGGAACCGGTCGACCACCGCCTGGGCCAGCCGCGCCTCCAGCAGGTTCGGCCCGCCCAGCACCCAGCCGTCGTCGGCCGCCTGCTTGATGGCGTCGCGGATCACCGGCTCGGAATGGCCGTACAGCCCGGCGGTGTATTCGCCGAGGAAGTCGACCAGTTCGTGGCCGTCGGCGTCCCACAGCCGGCACCCCTCGCCGCGTGCGAAGCGCAGCGGAAACGGGTGGTAATGCAGCACGGTACGGGTGTTGCCGCCGGGCATGGCCTGCTCGGCCTGCTCCTGGATCGTCCGGCTCTTCGGGTTGGATGCGACGAACCGCTCCGCCGCCTCGGCGTAGGCCGCCTCAAGGTCCGAGTTGACGAGGGTCGTGGTCACGCTGCCCTGCCCTTTCCACCGGCCTTCGCCGGCGCCTTGGCGTCCGGCGCGGCCTTGTCGACGACGCCGTAGCCCATGGTACCGAATTTCTCGCCGACCCGCGCGATCTCATCGTCCGGCAGGATCACCGGCTTGCCGACCTGCAGGGTGCGCCAGTACATGGCGGCGAGCGTCTCGACCTCCAGCGCGAGGGCCAGCGCCTTCGGCAGGGTCGGCCCGATGGCGATCATGCCGTGGTTGGCCAGCAGGCAGGCCCGGCGGTCGCGCATCGCCTCGAGCGCGGTGTCCGACAGTTCCTGGGTCCCGAAGGTGGCGTAGTCGGAGCAACGAATGGTCGGCCCGCCGGCCTGGGCGATCATGTAGTGGAACGCCGGGATCTCCATGCGCAGGCAAGCCAGCGTGGTGGCGAACATGCCGTGGGTGTGGACGATCGCCCCGCAGTCCGGGCGGTGCCGCATGATGTCCAGGTGAAAGCGCCACTCGCTGGACGGCCGGCGGTTGTCGCTGTGGCTGCCGTCCAGTTCCATCCGGACGATGTCCTCGGGCCGGATCTCCTCGTACGGTATCGCCGACGGCGTGATGAAGAACCCCGCACTCGGATCGTCGGCCACCCGCACGCTGGCGTTGCCCGAGGTGCCCTGGTTGATGCCGAGCGCGTTCATCTTCAGGCAGGTGTCGATGACCTGCTGGCGCAGCGCGCGTTCCTTGGCCGGCATCATGACGGGCGTATCCTCTGGGCTGGTTCTCCGGTGCCCCGATCCTGAAACAAACTCGCCGCCGCGGGAAGGGGTGGCGACATTACCGTTGTGGCACGGCCGGCACACCTTCCGCCCAGGATCCAACCAGCAGCGCCCAATCGGCCAGCTTATCGCCCAGATGCGGGAACGCCACCGATTCCACCCGGAACAGCAGATATCCGATGACGAAAAACAGGAAGATCGACAGCAACCACGACAGCAATACTCCACCCACCAGCCACGTCCGCTGGATTGGCGCTACCGCCGCCCCGTCTTGCGCCATCCATGGCCGGGTGAAAGTAGGCAACACCAGAGCCGCCCATGCGGCGAACAGGTGCAGCGCGGTCGGAACCAGCGTGCTGACCAGCATGATGGTGACAGACAGGCCAGCGCCGAGCGGATCATCACGAGCAGCGTCGACAAAGTCCTTCCATGGAAACACCGCGCCGAACCGGTTTGCCAGCCCGAGTGTGGCAGCCATGACGGTGGCGAGCAGCCACAGGAACCCAATCGCCAACCCGAGGTCCGCCGCAACGTGCCGGACGATCGACCACCGCCGCGGCAATGCCGAATCGCTCGACGGGAACAACCCGCGCATCAGCCGCCGGCTCGCCGCCCACGACAGCCAGTCGAGCAGCGCGTTCAGCACTGGCAGCAAACTGTATAAGATTACAAGAATCGCGCCGGCCGCGACGGCCGCGACGACCGCAACGACCGCGCCGGCCGCGCCGGCCGCGCCGGCCGCGCCGGCCGCGCCGGCCGCGACGACCGCGCGTACCATGAACCGCGTCGCGCTGGACGCCCTAGATCGATGTAGACGTTGTGACAGCCAGTCGGCCAGGACGTTCGCGGCAGCCTCTTCGTGACGAAGCCACCCGGCGAAAATCAGGCCACCGAGCGTCGATGATGCAACGACAATGACTACCCCGGCAGCGCGATCGTGCGCCGCCGTCGATGCGTCATTAACCACCGACCACAGCGGCCCACCGGCAACCCACCCGATCAGGATCGCCAGAACCGGATAGAAGAACGCTAAAAGCAGGCATCGATCAAACGCACGCCAAGACCACGGCGCCCCGAACCAGCGATCCAACCGAACCAGCCCCGCTACCACGAACCGACACCACCGGCGCGCCCAGCCGTCGTGGCGCAACGCACGCTTCAGGGCTTCGAAGTTGGCCGGATCCTCAAGCTTCTTGTCGAACCAGGTCAAAGCGGTCCAGAACGCCTTCCCGGTGAGTCCGAGCCCGATGAGCGCGCCGACGACGATCGCGATATCCGCCGACACGCCGCCGACTATCCCTTCAATGAACGCCTGCATCCCACCCCGCCTACAGATGCACGTCATGCACCCGTAAGACTATCGCGGAAAGTGTGAGCCGGTCATACAATTCGGGACGCGGACCGGCCCGTCGCGGCTTCGCTTCGCTCGCACCTCAGGGCGACAGATTTGAGTGAACAGCGAGCGCTCACGCACACTCTGCCGTCCTGAGGAGCGGCCAACGGTCGGCCACGAAGGATCCACCGGCCGCTGGCCGATCTCGCTACCTACTCCCCGGCCGCCCGGCTCTCCGGAAACAGGCCGCGCAGGCCTTCTGCCGTCGCCGGTGCCACGCCGCGTTCGGTGATCAGGCCGGTGACCAGCCGCGCCGGGGTGACGTCGAAGGCCGGGTTGGCGGCCTTGCTGGCCTTGGGGGTGATGGTGACGGCGCCGATGCTGCCGTCGTCGAGCCGGCCGGGGATGCGGGTCACCTCGTCGCCGGAGCGTTCCTCGATCGGGATCGCGAAGCCGTCGTGCAGGGTCCAGTCGATGGTCGGGCTCGGCAGGGCGACGTAGAACGGTACGCCGTTGTCGTGGGCGGCCAGCGCCTTCAGGTAGGTGCCGATCTTGTTGGCGACATCGCCGTTGGCGCTGACCCGGTCGGTGCCGGTGATGCACAGATCCACCTGGCCGCGCTGCATCAGGTGGCCGCCGGCGTTGTCGACGATCACCGTGTGGTCGACCCCGTGATTACCGAGTTCCCAGGCGGTCAGGAAGGCGCCCTGGTTGCGCGGCCTTGTCTCGTCGACCCAGACATGGATCGGGATGCCAGCGTCGTGCGCCTGGTAGATCGGCGAGGTGGCGGTGCCCCAGTCGACGGTGGCGAGCCAGCCGGCGTTGCAGTGGGTCAGCACGTTGACGGTCTCGCCGGGCCGCTTCTTCGCCGCGATGCCCCGGATGATCTCCAGCCCGTGCCGACCGATGGCGTGGTTCAGTTCGGCGTCCTCGTCGCAGATCCGCCGGGCGAACGCCTGGGCCGTCGCAATCCGTTCGCCCGGCGCCACGGCGGCCAGACGAGCCCGGCCGGCGTCGAGCGCCCAGCGCAGGTTGACCGCGGTCGGCCGGGTCTGCATCAAGGTCTCGTAAGCGTTGGCGAGGCCGGCGTCGCTGGCATCGGCGCGCATCGCCAGCCACAGCCCCCAGGCCGCCGTCGCCCCGATCAGCGGGGCGCCGCGCACAAGCATCGCCTTGATGGCGTGGGCGGCGTCGGCCATCGACTCAAGGCGCGCGGTGACGAAATCGTGCGGCAGCCGGGTCTGGTCGATGATCTCGACCGCCGAGGCGTCGGCGGCCTGCCAGATCGGGCGATAATGGGTTCCGTCGACCTTCATGGCGTCGCTCCATCGGGTTCTCAGCGGACAAAATGGCGAGCCTCGCACTCTTGCACAACCGTTTAGCCGATGCGCGGCGGTTGCCGATGCGGCAGGCTGGGGAACCTCGATCAGTGGACCGTCGAAACCATGCACACTCGCCGCATTCACATCCTGGGCGCTTCCGGATCGGGCACGACCACCCTCGGTCGTGTGCTGGCCGGCGAGATGGCGGTTCCGCACCATGACACCGACGACTACTTCTGGCTGCCGACCGACCCGCCGTTCACTGAGAAACGACCCGAAGCCGATCGCCTGCGGCTGATGACCGAGTTGTTCACGCCGCGTGCGGCGTGGGTGCTGAGTGGATCGCTGGTCGGCTGGGGCGATCCGCTGATCCCGCTGTTCGATCTGGTCGTCTTCCTGCAAACCCCCGCCGCGACCCGGCTTGCGCGGCTGCGTGACCGTGAGGTGCTGCGCTACGGACAGGCTGCCGTTGGATCCGGCGGCACGCATCACGAAGCGACCGAGGGCTTCCTGAACTGGGCCGCCGGCTATGACGGCGGCGGGCTCGAGGGACGTTCGCTGCGCCGTCATGAGGAATGGCTGGCCGGCTTGCCTTGCCCGGCGGTTCGCCTGGACGGCTCCCGGCCGATCCCCGAACTCGTTGCATCCCTGCTAGGCGCAGCGACACGTGCCGCGTTTGATGACAGCCCCGGGAGCGGGTGCTAGAAGCCCGATACCGACCGCCGACGGAGTGTACCCCGCATGATCCCGCGCTATTCCCGCGAGAAGATGGCCGCCATCTGGGCGCCCGAGAGCAAGTTCCGGATCTGGTTCGAGATCGAGGCGCACGCCTGCGACGCCCAGGCCGAACTGGGTGTGATCCCGAAGGAAGCCGCCAAGGCCGTGTGGGAACGCGGCGCGTTCGAGGTCGAGCGCATCGACGCCATCGAGGCCGAGGTCAAGCACGATGTCATCGCCTTCCTGACCAACCTCGCCGAGCACGTCGGCCCGGAAGCCCGGTTCGTCCACCAGGGCATGACCTCGTCGGACGTGCTGGACACTTGCCTGGCGGTACAGCTGGTGCGTGCCGCCGATATCCTGATCGAGGATGTGGACGGACTGCTGGCGGCGCTGGAGCGGCGGGCGTTCGAGTACAAGGACGCGCCGACCATCGGTCGCAGCCACGCCATCCACGCCGAACCGCTGACCTTCGGCCTGAAGCTGGCTGGCTACCACGCCGAATTCCAGCGCGCCCGCGCCCGGCTGGTGATCGCCCGACAGGAGGTCGCGACCTGCGCGATCTCCGGTGCAGTCGGCACCTTCGCCAACATCGATCCGCGGGTCGAGGAACACGTCGCCGCAGCGCTCGGCCTGGAGCCGGAACCGGTGTCGACCCAGGTGATTCCGCGCGACCGTCACGCCATGTTCTTCGCCGTGCTCGGCGTGGTGGCGTCATCGGTCGAGCGGCTTGCCACCGAGATCCGCCATCTGCAGCGCAGCGAAGTGCGCGAGGCCGAGGAGTTCTTCAGCGAGAAGCAGAAGGGCTCGTCGGCAATGCCGCACAAGCGCAACCCGGTGCTGACCGAGAATCTGACCGGTCTGGCCCGGCTGGTGCGCATGACCGTGGTGCCGGCGATGGAGAACGTCGCCCTGTGGCACGAGCGCGACATCAGCCATTCGTCGGTCGAGCGGATGATCGGCCCGGACGCCACGGTCACGTTGGACTTCGCACTGGCCCGGCTGACCAGCGTGGTCGACAAGCTGATCGTCTATCCGGAGACCATGCAGGCCAATCTCGACAAGCTCGGGGGCCTCGTGCACAGCCAGCGGGTCATGCTGGCCCTGACCCAGAAGGGCGTCAGCCGCGAGGACGCCTACCGGCTGGTGCAACGCAACGCCATGCCGGTCTGGCTGGAGGGCAAGGATTTCCGGACCCTGCTCGCCTCCGACGTCGAGGTAACGGCCGCGCTGTCGGCCGTGGAACTCGATGATCTGTTCGACCTCGGCTACCACACCAAGCATGTCGACACGATCTTCCGCCGGGTGTTCGGTCGAGCGTGAGCGGCGGCCTGCGCATCCGCCGGGCCGTTGCCGGCGAGAGCGACGCGGTCGCGCTGCTTCACCGCACGGCGTTCGATACGGCGATGCCTCACCTCGTCGGACTGCATACGCCCGACGACGATCGCTGGTTCTTCCGGGAGCGGGTGTTTGCACGCGACGAGGTCTGGGTCGCCATCATGGACGATGGCCCGGAGGGTGGGCACCTGATCGGCGGTTACTGCGCGGTCCGGGGCGACTGGCTGAACCAGCTGTACGTGGATCCACGGCACTGGACGCGCGGGATCGGCAGCGCGCTTCTGGAGCAGGCGCGCGCAGATCGCCCGGCCCTTCAGCTCTGGACGTTCCAATGCAACAGCCGCGCCCGTCGCTTCTACGAGGCGCGCGGCTTCGTTCTCGCCGAACTCACCGACGGATCGGGCAACGAAGAGAACGAGCCGGACGTCCGCTACGTCTGGTCGCGCTAGAACAGCGACGCCCGGCCTACACGATCAGGTCTTCGCCTTGACCTCGGCCAGCGCTTCGCGCAGGAACTCGTCCATCCGGTGACGCAGGCGCGCCTCGGTCAACTCGCCGCCGGCATCGGCGACCTTCTTGAGCACGAACTCGATCACGTCGGAGTCACCCGGCTTCTCGAAATCGGAGGCCACGACTTCACCGGCGAAATCGGCGGCCGCCTCGCCCTGCAGTTTCAGGAATTCCTCGGCGATCCACAGCCCGACCTTGCGGTCGCGGCGGACGTTCGCCTTGAACATCAGTTCGGCATCGTGCGCATAACGCGATTCTTCGGCGCGCTCACGGTCCTGGAAACCACTCATTACGGCCCTCCTGGGATCGCCTTTCGGCTGAAATCGGGCGGACCATACACCGCACCTCGCGGGATGTGAACGATCGATCACGGTCTTGCGAAATGACGCCGATGCCGCCACCTTCGCGCCAGCATGTGCACCGTCGTCATTCTCCGTCGCCCCGGCCATGACTGGCCCGTGATCCTCGCCGCCAACCGCGACGAGCTTGCCGGCCGGCCGTGGCACCCCCCGGCCCGACACTGGCCGGACCGCCCGGAAGTCACCGCCGGGCTCGACGTCTTGGCGGGCGGCAGCTGGCTTGGCCTGAACGACAATGGTGTCGTCGCCTGCATCCTGAACCGCCACGGCACCCTCGGCCCGGCGCCCGGCAAGCGCTCTCGCGGAGAGCTGGTGCTGGAGGTTCTCGACCATACCGACGCATCGGACGCGGCGCGGGCGCTGGAAGCGCTGGAGCCCGGCAGCTACCGGCCGTTCAACATGCTGATTGCCGACAATCGGGACGCCTTCTGGCTGGCCCACCGCGGCGACGGCTACTCAATCGACCTGTCACCGATCCCGGCCGGCGTGTCGATGCTGACGGCGCACGACTTGAATGACCGTTCCGGCTCGGCCCGCACGGCACGCTACCTGGATCGCTTCCGGGCGGCCCCCGCTCCCGACCCGACGGCGGAGCACTGGGGCGCTTGGGAGATGTTGCTCGGGACCACCGATCACGCACCGGACGCCGGCCCGGGAGGAGCCATGACCATCATCGGTCCAGGCGAGTTCGGCACCAGCAGCTCGACCATGATCGCCCTTCCGGCGCCTGGAGGTGGTCGTCCGGTGTTCCGCTTTGCGCCCGGGCGCCCGGATCGAACCTCGTTCACAACGGTCGACACTGAGCCCCACACCCAGGCACCGGCGGCCGCAGATTGAGTTTCAGGAAGCCGGCTGCTATAGGACGCCGTTGGTAGCGCGGGTGCGCCGCAGTACCGTTCCAAACAACTTGACGCCCGCCCACGCGCGCAGCCGCGTGGCTCCGGAGACCGCTTCATGGCCAGACGCCGCAAGCTTTACGAAGGCAAGGCCAAGGTTCTGTACGAGGGGCCCGAACCCGGCACCCTCATCCAGTACTTCAAGGACGACGCGACCGCCTTCAACAATCAGAAGAAGGGCACCATCACCGGCAAGGGGGTGCTGAACAATCGGATCAGCGAGTACCTGATGACCCGGTTGACGGAGGTCGGCATCCCGACGCACTTCATGCGGCGCCTGAACATGCGCGAACAGCTGGTGCGTGAGCTGGAGATCATTCCGATCGGGGTGGTGGTCCGCAACATCGCCGCCGGGTCGATCGCCAAGCGCTTCGGCTTGGAGGAAGGCACCGTCCTGCCGCGCTCGATCATCGAGTACAGCTACAAATCCGACGAACTCGGCGACCCGATGGTCACCGAGGAGCACATCACGGCGTTCGGCTGGGCCGGCCCCCAGGACCTGGACGACATGGTCGCCCTGTCGCTGCGGGTAAACGACTTCCTGACCGGCCTGTTCCTTGGAATCGGCCTGCGTCTGGTCGACTTCAAGCTGGAGTTCGGTCGCCTGTACAATGAGCACGACGAGGTCCAGGTCGTGATCGCCGACGAGATCAGCCCGGACAACTGCCGTCTGTGGGATCTGCGCACCAACGAGAAGATGGACAAGGACCGGTTCCGCTGCGATCTCGGCGGAGTCGAGGAAGCCTATCAGGAGGTGGCCCGCCGCCTCGGCGTGCTTCCCGAGGCCGGCCCGATGGACCTCAAGGGTCCGCAGTTGATGCAATAACCAACCGACGACCATCACCAAGCACGATGGCGCATGGCGCGCCGATGGAGGATCGATGAAGGCGATTGTTCACGTCACCCTGAAGTCCGGTGTTCTCGACCCTCAGGGCAAGGCGATCGGACACGCGCTCGGCTCTCTCGGCTTCGACGGGGTCGGCGAAGTTCGCCAGGGCAAGGTCATCGAAATCGACCTGGCCGAGAGCGACCCGGCGCGGGCCGAGACGACGGTGAAGTCGATGTGCGAGAAGCTGCTCGCCAACACGGTCATCGAGAACTACGCGATCCGCATCGAAGCCTGACCGGAACCGCAGGCGATACCGGGCGATTGTTCGCCTCCACCGTCGGCGTCAGTTTGGCGTACGGCTTGGATTCCGGGCGCCCTTCGGTACAGTAGTGGATAAAATCCGACATTAGAATCCCGCTCAGGATTCCCGCGGGTTCGGTGGCGTGCGAGTCTGGGGCATGCGCACCGGGATCAGCTTCACCGTCAGTACCGCCGATCGCGCCCGCCTGGAGGCGATCGTGGCGGACCGCAACAGCCCGCAAAAGCACGTCTGGCGCTGCCGGATCGTGCTGCTCACCGCCGCGGGCCTGGGCACCAACGCGATCATGCGCGAGGCCGGGGTCGCCAAGACGGCGGTCTGGCGCTGGCAGGAGCGCTTCGCCGCCGAAGGCGTGGACGGGCTGCTGCGGGACAAGACGCGCCCGTCGCGGATCCCGCCGCTGGACCCCTCGGTGGCCGAGCGCGTCGTCGCCCTGACCCTGACCGATCCGCCCGGCGAGACGACCCACTGGACCGCCGCAACGATGGCGGCACAGACCGGCATCTCGGTTAGTTCGGTGCAGCGGATCTGGCGTGCTCACGGTTTGGCCCCGCATCGGATCCGGCAGTTCAAGCTCTCGAACGACCCGGAGTTCGTGACCAAGCTGCGCGACGTGGTCGGGCTCTATGTCGACCCGCCGGCCCACGCCATCGTGCTCAGCGTCGACGAGAAGAGCCAGATCCAGGCGCTCGACCGCACCCAGCCCGGCCTGCCGCTGAAGAAGGGCCGCGCCGGCACCATGACCCACGACTACAAGCGCCATGGCACCACCACCTTGTTCGCTGCCCTCAACGTGCTCGACGGCACCGTCATCGGCCGCAACATGCAGCGTCACCGCCACCAGGAGTTCATCCGCTTCCTCAACCACATCGAGGCCCAGGTTCCGGCCGGCAAGGTGATCCACGCCGTCCTCGACAACTACGCCGCCCACAAGCACCCCAAGGTCCGCGCCTGGCTGCACCGCCATCCCCGCTGGACCTTCCACTTCGTGCCGACCTCATGTTCCTGGCTCAACGCCGTCGAAGGCTTCTTCGCCAGGCTCGCCAAGCGCCGCCTCAAGCGCGGCGTCTTCCGCTCTGTCGCCGACCTCCAGGCCGCCATCAACCGCTTCCTCGACGAGCACAACGCCTCAGATCCGAAGCCCTTCAACTGGACAGCCGATCCCGACAAAATCATCGCCGCCGTCAGGCGTGGGCACCAAGTGTTGGATTCTATCCAGTAGGTGGTCTGTTGCATAAGTCTGTCGGAGTGCGAACTTGCTCGACTCGACGACATTGCCGCCAGACATTGCACCTCTGATCGAGGCACTCAACCATGCCGATGTCGGACTCGCCGTGTTCGACCGGAAGTCCGTGTTGTTGTTCTGCAACAGCCGCTTCCAGGAGATCTTCGACTACCCCGAAGCATTGGTGACACCAGGCACGACGCGCGAGGCACTGTTACGCTTCGACGCCGAGCGGGGTGAACTCGGACCCGGCAATGTCGACGATCTGGTCCGCGAACAGCTGGAGCGTGTCCAGTATCACATTGAGCACCAGATCGAACTGACCCGGTCGAGTGGCCGCCAGATCAAGGTCGTCAACCGCCCACTTCCCTCCGGCGGCAACGTTTCGACGTATCACGAGCGTCTGGACGATCGGAAAAGTCTGCTCGGAGCGGACCTGACGTTCGAAGCGCTTCAGCAGGCCCTCGATTACGCGCCCGATGGTCTTCGGGTCTGGGATGCCAAAGACCGGTTGATCTACGCCAACGCGCGGATCCGGCGGGTGAGCGAGGCCGAAGGCACGCCGCTGCGTCCGGGCATGACCTTCGAGGAACACATCCGTGCGCGCGTGGCCAAGAATCTCGTCGCCGAGGCAGAAGCCGATCCCGAGGCGTATGTCCAACAGCGGCTGGAAATGCACCGCCTCGGCGGTCGCAGCTACACGACCCGCTTGCGGGACGGCCGATGGGTCGTGATTCGGGACCACCGCCTGCCTGACGGAGGCACGGTCACGACCTCGCAGGACATCACCGACATCAAGCGCGTCGAGCAGGCCTATCGGGAAAGCGAGCAGCGGTTTCACGATTTCGTAGACGCCAGTTCGGACCGTTTCTGGGAGATGGATGAAAACCTGCGGTTCACGATGGTTGTCGACACGGCTGTCGGCCGGCGCGAGCCGCCGGTCGCCCAGGTTCTCGGCAAGACCCGTTGGGCCAATGCCGGAGTGGACGTCGAGGACGATCCGCTGTTCACCACGCACAAAGCGGTGCTGGACGCCCGCGAGCCGTTCCGGGACTTCCGCTACGAGGTGCCGGCGGCTGACGGATCACCGCGCCATTGGCGAGTGTCGGGCGTACCGGTGTTCGACGAAGGCGGCAAGTTCTGCGGATATCGAGGCACGGCTGCCGACGAAACCGAATTCAGTACCGAGCTGACCCGTGCGCAGCGCGAACTGCAGGAAGCGCTGCGGCAGGCCGAGATCGCCAACCGTTCGAAAAGCCTGTTCCTGGCAACCGTCAGCCATGAGCTGCGCACCCCGCTGAACGCCATCATCGGCTTCTCCGACCTGTTGGCGCAGAAAGTCTTCGGGCCGCTCGGCGACGAGCGCTACGAAGGCTACGCCCACGACATTCAGACCAGCGGCCAGCATCTGCTGAGCCTGATCGAGGATGTGCTCGACCTGTCCAGAATCGAGATGGGGCAGATCCGGCTGCGCCTGGGCCTGGTCGACCTCCCGATCGAGATTCAGGCGGCCGTCGCGATGGTCAGGGCCCGTCGGGGTCAGGAGATCGCCAGCATCCAGATTGAGGTCGCCGAGGGATTTCCAACCCTCAACGCCGACGCCCGTCTGATCCGCCAGATCCTGATCAACCTCATCTCCAATGCCGCCAAGTTTACTCCGCCGAGCGGGCGTATCCTGGTAACCGCGCAGGTCGTGGACGATGGCATCTCCATTGCCGTGATCGACGATGGGATCGGCATCGACCCCGCGGATCATGCCAAGGTGCTGCGTCCATTCGAGCAGGCCGACAATCGGCTGAGCCGGCGCTACGAAGGCGTCGGCCTGGGCCTCCCGCTGACCAAGGCGTTCGTGGAGGTCCACAACGGCCAGTTGCAGCTGGAGAGCGCCATCGGAGAGGGCACCACCATCACGATTCGGCTCCCCAAAGAACGCATCGACGGCACCCGACCCGGCGCGCTGGCCGCAGGCACCGATCGATGACAATCCCTTACGCTCTGCGCTTGCGTCTCGCCTGAGACGGACCTAGGTTCCGGCCCACCGTGACGCCCCCGGAGCGCCCATGAAATCCGCCATCATTGTCTTCCCCGGCTCGAACCGCGACCGCGACATGATGGTCGCCCTGCGGCAGGCTTTCGGTTCCGATCCGCTCATGGTCTGGCACAAGGAGGTCGACCTTCCCGAGGTCGATCTGATCGTGGTGCCCGGCGGGTTCTCCTATGGAGACTACCTGCGGGCCGGCGCGATGGGCGCGCATTCCCCGGCAATGCGTACCGTCAAGGAACGCGCCGGCAAGGGCGTGCCGGTGCTCGGTGTGTGCAACGGTTTCCAGACCCTGACCGAAGCCGGCATGCTGCCCGGCGCCCTCATGCGCAACGCCAGCCTAAAGTTCATCTGCAAGACTGTCCACCTGCGCGTGGAGACATCCCAGTCGATCTTCACCGGCGGCTACTCGGCGGGCCAGACCATTGCGGTGCCGGTCGCGCACAACGACGGCAACTACTACGCCGACGACGCCACGCTCGATCGGCTGGAAGACCGGGGGTTGGTCGCGTTCCGCTACGTCGACGCTGATGGTGGCGACGGCGCAGAGGCTAACCCGAACGGTTCGCGCCGCAACATCGCCGGCATCTTCAACGGGACCAAGACCGTGCTGGGCCTGATGCCGCATCCCGAGGACGCGATCGACCCGCTGCACGGCGGCACCGAAGGGCGCGGCCTGTTCGAGGGCCTGGCCCGGGCGCTGGCGTAGAGGACATCTGATGAGCATTCCGAACGTCGCGATCACCCCGCAGATGGTCGCCGAGCACGGTCTGTCGGAGGACGAGTATCAGGTCCTCCTGAAGATCATGGGCCGCGAGCCGAACATCACCGAGCTCGGCATCTTTTCGGTGATGTGGTCGGAGCACTGCTCCTACAAGTCGTCGAAGCGCTGGCTGAAGACCCTGCCGACCGAAGGCCCGCACGTCATCCAGGGGCCCGGCGAGAATGCCGGCGTCATCGACATCGGCGAAGGGCTGGCGGCAATCTTCAAGATCGAGAGCCACAACCACCCAAGCTTTATCGAGCCCTACCAGGGTGCGGCGACTGGCGTCGGCGGCATCCTGCGCGACGTGTTCACCATGGGTGCGCGGCCGATCGCCAACCTGAACGCCCTGCGCTTCGGCAGCCCCGACCATCCGAAGACCCGGCATCTGGTGGCCGGCGTAGTCGGCGGCATCGGCGGTTACGGCAACAGCGTCGGCGTGCCGACCGTCGGCGGCGAGGTGAATTTCCACCCAGCCTATAACGGCAACATCCTGGTCAACGCTATGACCGTTGGCCTGGCGCCGGCCGATCGCATCTTCTATTCGGCCGCCGCCGGACCCGGCAACGCCGTGGTCTATGTCGGCGCCAAGACCGGGCGCGACGGCATCCATGGTGCGACCATGGCGTCGACCGAATTCTCTGAGGATTCCGAGGAGAAGCGCCCGACCGTTCAGGTCGGCGACCCGTTCACCGAAAAGCTGCTGATCGAGGCCTGCCTGGAACTGATGCAGAAGGACTGCATCATCGCGATCCAGGACATGGGCGCCGCCGGTCTCACCTCCTCGAGCGTCGAGATGGCCGGCAAGGGCGGGCTCGGCATCGAGCTCGACCTCGACATGGTGCCGGTGCGCGAGACCGGCATGACCGCCTATGAAATCATGCTGTCGGAGAGCCAGGAACGGATGCTGATGATCATCCGCCCGGAATCCGAAGCCGAGGCCCGGGCGGTGTTCGACAAGTGGGATCTCGACTTCGCCATCATCGGGACCGTGACCGAGACCGGGCGGATCGTGCTGAAGAAGGACGGCGCGGTCCAGGCCGAAATCCCGGTCGGCCCGCTGGTGACCGAGGCTCCGGAATACGATCGGCCGCACGTCCCGACCCCGAAGCGCCCCGTGATCGCCTCCGATGACGTGCCGGCACCGGCCAGTCTGACCGGCGCGCTCGCCCAACTGCTGGAATGCCCCGACATGGCCAGCCGTCGCTGGATCTGGGAGCAGTACGACCACCTGGTCATGGGGGACACCATGATCCGGCCAGGCGCGGATTCCGGCGTGGTGCGGATCCAGGACACCAATCGTGGCCTGGCGGTCACCGTCGACTGCACGCCACGGTACTGCGTGGCGGATCCGGAGATCGGCGGTGCCCACGCGGTGGTGGAGACCTGGCGCAACATCTGTGCGGTCGGTGCCAAGCCGCTCGCCGTGACCAACAACCTGAACTTCGGCAATCCGCAGAAGCCGGAGATCATGGGTCAGATCGTCGGCAGCGTGAAGGGCATGGGAGCCGCCTGCCGCGCCCTCGACTACCCGATCGTCTCCGGTAACGTCTCGCTCTACAACGAGACCGAGGGGCAGGCGATCCTGCCGACCCCGGTAATCGGCGGCGTCGGCTTGATCGACGATGTCCGCAAACTGTGCACGCCGTCACTGAAGAGCTCTGGCGATACCCTGATTGTGCTCGGACAGGCTGGCGACCGCATCGATGGTTGGCTGGGCGCTTCGCTGTACCTGCGCGAGATCGCCGGCCGCGAGGAAGGCGCACCGCCGCCACTGGATCTGGCGGGCGAGCGACGGAGTGGCGAACTGGTCCGCAGCCTGATCGGTGATGCGGCCGTCTCGGCCTGCCATGACGTGGGCGACGGCGGCCTGCTGGTCGCGGTTGCCGAAATGGCCCTCGCCGCGCGCGGGCTTGGCGCCAGGGTCGATGTTCCCACGGGGGCACTGGCGCACGCCTGGTGTTTCGGCGAGGATCAGGGCCGTTATGTGGTCGCAACCAACGACGCCGACCGGGTCCTGTCGGCGGCAGCCGCGGCCGGGGTATCTGCAAGCGTTATTGGGACGACGACCGGTGACGGTGATTTGACAGTGGGGGGTAGCGATCTCATATCGGTGGAGACGCTTCGCCAACGACACGAAGCATGGTTGCCGGGCTACATGGCCGGCGGCGTCTGAACGAACCAGAGGAGTAGCGTCATGGCGATGGACGCGGGTGAAATCGAGCGGATGATCAAATCCGCGCTGCCGGATGCGCTGGTCACCATTGAGGACCTGCGCGGCGACGGCGATCACTACGCATGCCACGTCGTGTCGGCTGCCTTCTCGGGAAAGAACCGGATTCAGCAGCATCAGATGGTGTACAAGGCTCTGCAGGGGCGGATGGGAACCGAACTGCACGCCCTGGCTCTGCAGACGGCAACGCCGGAGTGACGGCGAAGCACCCTTAACGGAGGATTTCGACAATGCTCGATGAGACCCTGCGCCAGCGCATCGACCAGGAGGTCGGAGGCAATGACGTGGTGCTGTTCATGAAGGGCACGCCGGTGTTTCCGCAGTGCGGCTTCTCCGCCACGGTGGTTCAGGTGCTGAGCCATCTCGGCGTCAAGTTCAAAGGCATCAACGTGCTTGAGGACCCGGCGATCCGCGACGGTATCAAGGAGTATTCCTCCTGGCCGACCATCCCTCAACTCTACGTCAAAGGCGAGTTCGTCGGCGGCTGCGACATCATCCGTGAGATGTTCGAAACCGGCGAGCTGACCCAGATGCTCAACACTCATGGCGTCGAGGCCCGGCCGGCCGCCTAGGACCGACCGAGCTCTGCCATCCCACGCCGAGGCGGATAGCCGCCTCGGCGCGTTTCCGTGTCGACCTGGTTAGGCTTCAACCGGTCGCAGGAATGTCCGTTCCTCAGCCAGGATGAATCGCTCGCCCTCGGCGAACTGGAAGTTCGCCTTACCGTCGGCGTCGGAGCGCAACCGCGCTCGATAAGATTCGTAGGCGGCAAGGCTCTCGAACGAAATCAGCCCGAAGGCGATGTTGTTGGTCCCTTCATGCGGCATCCAGTAGCCGAGCAGGTTGCCGCCGCAGTTCGGGATGATGGTGAGCCAATTCCGGGCGTACTCTTCGAACCGGTCACGCTTGAACGGATCGAGTTGGTAGCGGATGAACACGGTGATCGTCATGGCAGTCTCCTGGGTGGTGCTGACCCGAGACGTAGCCCGCCAGGACCGTTGAACGCTTCGGCGGTGACCGAAGCAATGCGCCCGATCCGATCGGTTTTGCGTGGCATCCGAACAGGCAGCGCCCTATGGTCCCGCATCGACCGATCGCCTGCCCGGAGCGCTTCATGACGTCAGCTGCCGCCGTACTTGCCCGCCCCGACGCCTCGGCGCTGGAGACCGCTCTGGCCGCAATCTGCCAGCGCCTGGGAGATCGTTTGTCGATCGCCCAGTCGGTGCGCGATCAGCACGGCCGGGACGAGAGCTATCACGCCACCCTGGCGCCTGACGCCGTCGTCTTCGTGGAGTCGACGGAAGAGGTCGCGGCCGTCCTGGAGATCTGCCTGTCGCACCGCATCCCGGTCATCCCGTTCGGGGCAGGCACCTCCCTGGAGGGCCATGTCGGAGCGGTCGCCGGCGGTGTTGCCGTCGACCTGTCCGCCATGAACCAGGTGCTTGAAGTCAATACCGAGGACCTGGACTGCCGTGTGCAGGCCGGCGTCACCCGCAAGCAACTGAACGAGCATTTGCGCGACCAGGGCCTGTTCTTCCCCATCGACCCGGGTGCCGATGCTTCGATCGGCGGGATGAGCGCGACCCGCGCCTCCGGGACCAACGCGGTGCGCTACGGCACCATGCGCGAAAATGTCCTCAGCCTGACCGTCGTGATGGCAGACGGGCGCATCGTGCGGACCGCGCGACGGGCCCGGAAATCGGCGGCCGGCTACGACCTGACGCGCCTGTTCGTCGGCTCGGAAGGCACGCTGGGCGTCATCACCGAGATACAGCTCAAGCTGCACGGCATCCCCGAAGCGATGTCGGCGGCGGTCTGCCCGTTCCCGGATCTCGACAGCGCGGTCAATACCGCCATCGCCACGATCCAGACCGGCGTTCCGGTGGCCCGTGTCGAACTGCTGGACGACATCCAGATGCGGGCCTGCATCGCCTATTCGAAGCTCGAAGGGTTCGAGGCGGTTCCGACCTTGTTCTTCGAGTTCCACGGCACCGAAGCCGGGGTCAAGGAACAGGCCGAAACCGTCGAAGCCATTGCCAAGGAGTTCGGCAGCGGCAGTTTCCAATGGGCGACCAAGGCCGAGGACCGCAACCGCCTGTGGGAGGCCCGGCACAACGCCCATTATGCCACCCGCGCGCTGCGCCCCGGCTGTCAGGTCATGTCCTCCGACGTCTGCGTGCCCTTGTCCCGCCTGGCCGAGTGCATAGCGGAGAGCAAAGCCGATCTGGAAGCGTCGCACCTGCTCGGCGTCATCGTCGGCCATGTCGGCGACGGCAACTTCCACATCGGCTACGTGGTCGATCCGAACGATGCTGACGAAATCGACCGGGCGCACGCCCACAACGAACGCATGGTTCTGCGGGCGATCGCGATGGAAGGCACCTGCACCGGCGAGCACGGCATCGGCCGCGGCAAGATCCACTTCATGGAAGCCGAGCACGGCGATGCCGTTGCGGTCATGCGGTCGATCAAGAACGCGCTCGATCCGACCGGCATCCTCAACCCCGGCAAGGTCCTGCCGGCATGACCGCGCTGCTGCGTCGCCGCAAGCCGTTCCTTCGAGCACGGGCGCTGGTTGCCGTTGGTCTGGTCTCCCTGGTCGCTGGCAGCGTGGGATTGTGGGGGCAGATCGGCTTCCTGAGCCGTGTCGTCCAAGTTGACGCCGAGGTCGTCAGCGTCGAGACCCTGGGCGCCTCGGAAACGTTTGCCTTGTACCGACCGACGGTCAGGTTCTCGCCGACCTCCGGCGAAACCATTGAACGGGCGGCGGCAGAGACCTACCGGCCGACTGCGGCAGGCGAAACTCTGGTCGTTGGCTTCGACCCGCAGAACATTGACGACGTGCGGTTGCTGGACATCCGTGACCGCTGGCTGAGCCCGGTCTGGATTCTGCTGTTCGCGGTCATCACCCTGGGCGTTGCGGTCCACCGGTGGCGCAACCCGCCACAGACGCCCGACGATACCTGACGGCCGGAGCGGTCAGACCGGCGTTCCATCGTCCGTCGGCTTGACCGCCACGTAAACCGCTCCGTCCAACGGTTCGCCCCGTTCATGTCGAACGATGATCGGCCGGGTCGCCAGCAGGCGCAGGCCATTCTCCGAAAGGCACTGCGAGACGTACCGGTCGCCGTGGGCATACCGTCCGGATGCACGCAGGAACCAGGGCACTCCCTCCGCCGCGAGTTCGACCGAGAAGGAGAACAGGCCACCCGGCGCCATGCGGCGGGCGATGCGCTCGATCGTGCCGTCAAGTTCGCCGATGTAAATAAACACGTCGCTGGCCAGCACCAGATCGGGCGCTGCGTCATAGGTATCGAGCGTCGCATCAATGTCAGCGCAGATCAGGGTATCGTAGATCCGCTTGCTGTCGGCCTGCAGCAGCATCCTTTCCGACAAATCAATGCCGATCAGAACACCGGTTCTCTCGCGCACCAGAGCTCCCGCCAGCCCGGTTCCGCAGCCCAGATCATAGCCAAGCGCGAACCGCCGATCCGACCCGGCGATGACATTGACGAGATCCACCACCCCGCGGTGAGCCTGATAGCGCAGATCCCCGACCAGATGCGCATCAAACCGCGCGGCATAGAAGTCGAACAGTTGCCGCACGTAGGAGCGTGGCGCAGTGACTGTCGTCTTGCCCTCGAGCGCGGCAACGAGATGGGCCGCGTCCTCCCGGTCCGGGTCCAACTCCAGGGCGCGCCGCAGATGGATCAGCGCATCGTCACGACAGCCGACGCCGATCAACAGCAGGCCGACGTTGTAGTGCACGGTGTCGTTGTCGGGTAGGCAGTCTGCCGCGGTCAGGTAGGCCTCGACGGCCCCTTCGGTCTCGCCCAGTTCCTGCAGCGCGTTGCCCAGATTGTTCCACGCTTCGCCGAGCGACGGATCGATCTCGATCGCCCGGCGGAAGTGTTTCACGGCCAGGGCCATCTGGCCGTCGGCCTTGACGACCACGCCGAGATTGGAATGCCCATCGGCAAAGTCCGGCTCGATCAGCGTCGCCTGCCGGTAGCAGCGCGCCGCAGCACCGGGCTGGCCCGCGCCCTTGAGGATCAGACCGAGATTGTTGTAGGCCAGATGTGCCGCTGGCTCGACCAGCACCGCCTTGGCGGCGTACGGCACGGCCGCCACGGCGTCGCCGCGTTGGATATGCAGAGCACCCAGCAGATGAAGTGCGTCAGGGTCAGTCGGGTCGAACTCCAGGGCCCGGGTGTACAGCGCGGATGCCGCGTCCATACGCCCGCTGCGGTGCTCCCGAATCGCCTGGTGAACCAGGACCGGCGCGACTGCAATAGCCGACGACATATCGCCTCTCCCTTCTGGAGGGCGGAACTATGACCTGTATTCTACTGTCACACGTCCCCACGGCCTCCAGAATAGCGTGCCTGAAAGACGTGAACAAACAGTTTAGTCCCAAACGAAAACGGCCGACCCGAAGGTCGGCCGTTCGTATGGCCGCCGGAAACACCGGCGCCAAAACTCTCTTCGATCAGCGCGAGTAGTACTCGATGACCAGGTTCGGTTCCATCTGAACCGGGTACGGCACATCTTCCAGCTTCGGAAGGCGCAGGAAGGTGCCCTTCATCGCGCTGTGATCGACTTCCATGTAGTCCGGCAGGTCGCGCTCGGAGGACTGGACGGCCTCGAGCACCATCGGCAGCTCGCGGCTCTTTTCCTTGACCTCGATCACGTCACCGTCCTTCACCATGAACGACGGCACGTTCACGCGGCGGCCATTGACCTTGACGTGGCCGTGGCTGACGAACTGGCGGGCGGCAAACACAGTCGGAACGAACTTCATCCGGTAGATCACCGCATCCAGGCGGGATTCCAGAATGCCGACCAGGTTCTCGCCGGTATCGCCACGGCGACGGACCGCCTCGGCGTAGTACTTGCGGAACTGCTTCTCGCCGATGTTGCCATAGTAGCCCTTGAGCTTCTGCTTGGCCATCAGCTGGATGCCGTAGTCGGACGGCTTGCGGCGGCGCTGACCGTGCTGGCCCGGACCGTACTCGCGGTTGTTCAGCGGCGACTTCGGCCGCCCCCACAGATTGACGCCAAGGCGCCGGTCAATTTTATGCTTGGCTTGTTCGCGCTTCGCCATGAAGCGGTCTCCTATTGTTGCACCGCCTTATTCAAAGGTCGGCTTCATTGTCCCGATAGGGCTTACGGACCAAGGTCCGGGCCGGGGACACGCGACGAATAACGCGCACCCCACGTTCTCGGAAATCGAGCGGGTTTTATACGGATCGTCGCCGGAAAGTCAAATCCTGCAGGTCAAACAGTTGGCCAACGTCAGCCGCGCAAGTGACAGGCAACCCAGTGCCCGTCCTCGCCCTGCTTCAAGGTCGGCGACTCCGTGCTGCAGAGTGGCAACTGGCGGATCGGGCAGCGGGTGTGGAAATGACAGCCCGAAGGCGGATGAATCGGGCTCGGCACATCGCCCTGCAGGCGGATCCGTTCCCGCCGGAGGGAGGGATCCGGGATCGGCACCGCCGACAACAGGGCTTCGGTGTATGGGTGCAACGGCGACGTATAGAGGTCGTGGGCCGAGGCGATCTCGACAATCCGCCCCAGATACATCACCGCCACCCGGTCACTGATGTGCTCGACCACCGACAAATCGTGGGCGATGAACATGTAGGTCAGGCTGAACTTCTCCTGCAGATCTTCCAGCAGGTTGATGACCTGGGCCTGAATCGACACGTCGAGAGCCGAGACCGGCTCGTCGCAGACGATCAGCTTCGGCGACACCGCCAACGCCCGGGCGATGCCGATACGCTGCCGCTGGCCGCCAGAAAACTCGTGTGGATAGCGCCGCATGTGATCGGCGTTGAGACCGACGGTTTCCAAGAGTTCGACGATACGATCCTCATACTCCTGCTGGGAGTTCGCCAGCTTATGGATCACCAGCGCCTCGCCGATAATCCCCCCGACCGTCATTCGCGGGTTCAGCGACGCGAACGGGTCCTGGAAGATGATCTGCATGTCGCGGCGCAGCGCCATCAGGTCCGGGCCATTCAGCGCGTTGACATCCTTGCCCTCGAACCACACCTCGCCGCCGCTCGGCTCGATCAGCCGCAGAATGCACCGCCCGGTCGTCGACTTGCCGCATCCGGACTCGCCCACCACGCCGAGGGTTTCGCCAGCCTTGAGATCAAAGCTGACACCGTCGACCGCGTACACGCGATCGACCTCCCGGTTGAACACCCCTCCCCGGATCGAGAAGTGCTTCTTCAGGTCTTTGACGCGGAGCAGAGGTTCGGTCATCGCGCGGCTGTCCTCAGGCATCATACAGAACGCAGGCCACCTTGTGGCCCGGCTCGATTTCCCGCAACGGCGGCATGGCTTCGGTGCAGGCCGCCTTGGCGAACTTGCACCGAGGCGCGAACCGGCACCCCGGCGGCGGCGTGATCAGGCTCGGCACAACGCCACCGATCGCCTCAAGCCGCGATTTCTGGACCGCCGCCGTGTCGATCCGTGGGATCGAGCGGATCAGCCCCTGGGTGTAGGGGTGCTTCGGGTCGGCGAACAACCGGTCCGCGGTTGCCTCCTCGACAACCCGTCCCGCGTACATCACGACGACCCGCTGCGCCGTCTCAGCCACGACACCCATGTCGTGGGTGATCAGCATCATCGCCATGCCAAGCCGCGAACGCATCTCGGCGAGCAGGTCGAGAATCTGTGCCTGGATTGTAACATCGAGCGCCGTTGTCGGTTCGTCAGCGATCAGCAGTTGCGGATCGCACGACAGCGCCATGGCAATCATCACGCGCTGGCGCATGCCGCCGGAGAACTGGTGTGGGTAGTCGCGGACCCGGCGCTCCGGCTCGGGAATATTTACCAGACGCAGCATCTCGACGGCCTTGTCCATCGCGTCGCGACGGTTGAGGCCATCGTGCAACCGGATGACCTCGGCGATCTGCGCACCGACTGTGTACACCGGATTCAACGATGTCATCGGCTCCTGGAAAACGATCCCGATTTCCTTGCTGCGAACCTTGCGCATCTCCTCGGGCCCGAGCGGGACCAGGTCCCGACCGCGCCAGAGGATCTGACCCTCGACGATCTTGCCCGGCGGCATCGCGATGAGCTTCAGGACCGTCATGGCAGTGACGGTCTTGCCGCAGCCCGACTCTCCCACCACGCCGACGGTCTCACCGCGGCCAATGGTGACGTCGACGCCATCAACGGCCCGGACCATTCCGTCATCGGTCGAAAAGTGTGTCTTCAGTCCACGAATTTCGAGCAGCGGCTCCGCCACGTTACACTCCCAGCGAGTTGGTCTGGGCGCCGACGGAGCTCACTCCCCCGATACCCACGCGGATTGCTGCCATGACATCGTCCATTGCCAGAAAGGCTCCCCCGGCCTGTAAACGCGGCGAACGCGGCGGTCGAACGTACTTCCGCGCCTAGATCACGCGGCGAGGATCGAGCGCATCCCGCAATCCGTCACCGATGTAGTTGATGCACAGCACCGTAAGAAAGATTGCAGCACCCGGGAAAAACGCCCAGTGCGGCGCGAAGTCCAGGTAGTCCTTCGCATCGAACAGAATACGGCCCCAGGTCGGAATGTCCGGTGGCACACCCAAACCCAAGAACGACAGTGTCGACTCCGCGATGATGGCCACCGCCACGTCAATCGTGGCCGCAACGATCACTGGCCCGAGCGCGTTCGGCAGAATGTGACGAACCACCTGGCGCGTCGTCGACGCCCCCAGCGCCCGCGCCGCTTCCACGAACTCCTTCTCGCGCAGCGAGAAGAACTGAGCGCGCACCAGCCGCGCGACCGGCATCCAGCGCAACCCGCCAATGACGACGATGATCAGCACCAGGACACCGACCTCGGGTCCGGCAATCTGCTTCAACGCGTCCCGGAACAGGTAGATCAGGACCAGCAGCAGCGGCAACTGCGGCAAAGACAGGAACAGGTCCGTCACCCACATCAAGGCTGTGTCGACGCTGCCTCTTGCCATGCCCGCGACAGCGCCAACAACCACACCCACGCCGATCGCCACGAACATCGCGCACAACCCGACAGCGAGCGAAATTCGACCGCCATAGAGCATGCGCGCAAGTACATCCTGACCCAGATCGTCGGTGCCCAACGGATGCGCCCAGGACGGTCCCTGAAGCATCGCGGTGAAGTCGATATCGTTGATCGCCACCGGCCAGAGGATGGGCCCGAGAGCGACCGAAAGCACCAGGAGGCCGAGCACGATTGCGCCGGCCACGGCCAGACGGTGCCGCCGGAACCGGATCCAAGACTCCATGCCCGGCGAAACATGCTTCCGCCGAGCAACTCCCGGAACCGGGGCGTTAGCGGTAGGAGATGCGAGGGTCGAGCCAGCCATAGAGGAGGTCCGCAATTAGGTTGAAAAGGATCACAAGGCACGCAAACACGAAGGTCACCGCCATGATTACCGGCGTGTCGTTCGCCAAAATCGCCGCTATGAGAAGCGATCCGATCCCGGGTATCCGGAAGATCTGCTCGGTGACGATCGCTCCGCCGAACACCGCCGGCATCTGCAGAGCGAGCAACGTCACCACCGGGATCATGGCATTGCGCACGATGTGCTTCACGATCACGACCCGCTCCTGCAGGCCCTTGGCCCGGGCGGTCGTCACGAAATCCAAGCGCACAACGTCAAGCACAGCCGAACGTACGAAACGCGTCAGCACGCCGGCTTGGAACAACCCAAGCACCGTAACCGGCATGATCGCCTGACGAATATGTTCCCAGTAGTACTGCCACCCTGTCGCATTGACGTTCGACTGGTACACGAACGGCAGCCAATCGAGCGTGATGCTGAAAATCAGGATCAGCGTCAGACCGGTGAAGAAGGTCGGAAGCGAGAAGCCGACGAACGCCAGAGTCGTCGCGATCTGGTCAAACAGCGAATAGGGACGCATCGCCGCGTAGACGCCAACCGGCATAGCCACCAACAAGGCCAGAAGCTGTGACGCGCCGATCACGACAAGCGTGGCCGGCAGGCGCTGCATGATCAGGATGTCGACGTCGACCCGGCTAACGAATGAGAATCCCCAATTGCCCTGCAACATCTGGGTCAGCCACTTCACGTAGCGCTCCCAGATCGGGTCATCCATTCCGAACTTTTCGCGCAGAGACGCCGCCACCTCAGGAGGTACGGCCGGATTCTGGGCAAGCTCGCCGAACGGATCACCGGGCGCCATGGCCAGGACGGTGAACAACACGAGGCTGATGCCCAACAGACTGGGAATCGCCAACAAAGTTCGTCGCAGAAGATATTGGCTCACGATGTCGCAACCTTAGTAGGGATGATGGGAGCCGGGCAGAACGGCCGGCTCCCGAACATCACGGCATCAAGCCTCGCGGAACCAGTCCTTCAGGTTCCAGGTATTGTTGTCCCAGCCGCTCAGCGGCGCGCTGAGCTTGTTGGACACGGCGGCAACACCGCCTCGCCAGACCACCGGAATGACGACCACGTTCTCGATCACCAACTCGTTCATCCGGATGTAGAGCGCCGCCCGCTTGACCGGGTCGAGTTCGCCTTCACCTTGCAGGAAAAGCTTGTCGTACTCGGCGTTCTTCCAGCGGGTGATGTTCCGACCCTGCCACTTGTTCTCCTTCGTGGAGGCCTCCGACGAAACGAACTGGTTCATGAAGATGCCCGGGTCCGGCTGCGTCTGGGTGGTCGTGTACATCTGCAGGTCGGTATAGAACTTCGTGTAGGTATCCGGATTGCCGACATCGGAGGAGAAGTACACCGAGGCGGTGACAGCCTTCACTTCGATATCAATGCCGGCCTTCTGACAGGCTTGCTTGATGATCGCCTGGGTCTTCTGGCGCGGCTGGTTGATCGACGTCTGGAAGACGTACTTCAGCTTGACGCCGCTCTTCTCGCGAATGCCATCCGCACCCGGCTTCCAGCCCGCACCGTCGAGCAGCTTGATCGCCTTGTCGATGTTCAGTTCGAACGAGGTCTTCTTCGACGCGAAACGCTCCGGGTTGTTCAGGAAGTTCGCCGTCGCCTTGCCGGTACGGCCGTAGATGTGATCCTCAACCGCCTGACGGTCGACCAGTAGGTTCAGCGCCTGCCGGACGGCCAGATCGGTCAGCGACGGGTGCTTGGATGTCGAAACCGAACGCTCACCGTCAACCTCGGTCCACGGATCGGTGTTGTTCAGCTGGATGTGCTCGATGCTGCCACCCAGCGTGATATCGACACGGCCCTTCCCGCCTTCTTCGAGGCGCTTCAGGATCGCGTCCTCAACCTGCATGTTCCAGGCGAAGTCGTACTCGCCGGTCTGCAGCACCGCGCGCGCCGCGGACACCGCATCGCCGCCACCCTTCATCTCGACAGCGTCGAAATGCGGCTTGTTGGCTTCGTGATAGTTCGGGTTCCGCTTGCCGCGCACCAGATCGCCCGGCTTGAACTCTTCGAACATGTAGGCGCCGGTCCCGATCGGGGCGAGGTTAGCCGGTGCGTCACGCGACTTGTCGCCCATGTAGGGCTCGAAGATATGCTTGGGAATCTGGCAGCCACGAGCCCCGACAAAGGCGTCGGCCCAGAACGGGGTCGGCTTGGAGAACAGCACCTTGATGGTGTGATCGTCGATCTTCTGGACCTCGACGTCCTTGTAGCTCGCGATAGTCACGGACGCGGCGGCGGGGTCGGAAGCGTACTTCCAGTTAAACAGGCAGTCGTCAGCAGTGAACGGCTTGCCGTCGTGCCACGTCACGCCCTTCTTCAGTTTCCAGGTGACCGACAGACCGTCCTTCGCGAGGCCGCCGTTTTCCAGGGTTGGAACCTCGGCCGCCAGGACCGGCATCAGCATGCCGTCATCGTCCCAAGCCGCAAGCGGCTCGTAGAAGACGCGCGAGCCGTCCTGGTCTTTGGTGCCGACCGCGAAGTGCGGGTTCAGCAAGGTCGGCCCCTGCCACCACAGCATCTTCAGCACGCCGCCACCGCCGGCCTTGGTCGGCTTGTACTTCGGTGTGCTCGCCGCCATCGCGACGCCGCTATGGGCCAGCATCTGCGCAGCAAGCGGCGCGGTCAGGCCGACCGCAACCATCCGCCGCACAAACGAGCGACGGGACAGGCTGCCCCCTTTTACATCCGCGATCAGACCTCGAAGTTCCTGTTCGTTCATCGGGATTTCTCCTTCCCGTTATCGGCGATGAATTTCGGGGTCGTGACACTGACGCCCCTCGTCAGCCATCCCCGATTGGCACGGATGGTAAGACCATTACGTCGGCAGAAACAACACCATCATTATAAAATGATTACAGCGACTGATGGACGGCTTCGAGCTTGTATCCATCGGGATCATGCACGAATGCCGCGTAGTAGGACGGGCCGTACCGGAGCCGCAATCCGGGCTCTCCATCGTTGGTTCCGCCGGCCGCCAGAGCGGCTGCATGGAAGGCATCGACCGCGGCCCGATTCGGCGCCGTGAATGCCAGGTGGAACCCCGGACCAGGCGCGATCACCTCGCCCGGTTTGGCGAACAAAGCCAGCTTGTCGCCGCCGCCGGGCGGGCCGAACCCGGCCGCATGCCCCGATGTCCAGACCCGGACATAGCCAAGCGGCGCCAGGATCGCGTCATAGAACGCGGCGGCTCGGTCCAGGTCATTCACGCCAAAGGACAGATGGCCCAACATTTGCCCGTCGCCTCTGTTGTCCGGAAACCATTTCGACATTCTGGACAGGGTCGCGAACGCGGTCGACCGAAGATGTCAGGACGACCCGCGACCTTGGCGTGAGCGCCGGCGCGGCCCTTCGGTAAGTGCCTTCAAAACACCGTGAAGTGTCTGCACTTCCTGCTCCGACATGCCCGCACGGGTGAACAGCGTGCGCAGGTTCCGCTTGATCGTCGGCGCGAGGTGGTCGGGGTAGAAGAATCCGGCCTCGTCCAGCAGTGCCTCCAGGCGGGTGAAGAAGAACTCCCTGGCCTTGACCGTTACCGGCGGCGAATCCTCGTCCATCATGGTCAACGGCGGCGTCGCGTCCTCGGCCTGATACCACTCGTAGCCGATCAGCAGCACCGCCTGCGCTAGGTTCAAAGATGAGAACCCGGGGTTGAGCGGCACCGACAACACGGCATCCGCCAGCGTCACATCTTCGTTGACCAGCCCGGCGCGTTCCGGTCCGAACAGCAGACCGACCCCTTGGCCCAGCGCAACCCGCTTGCGCAACTCAAGAGCCGCCGTGCGCGGGGTCAGCGCTGGCTTCTTCATGTCGCGGGTACGGGTCGTGGTCGCCAGGACGTAGTTCAGATCGGCACAGGCTTCCGCCGTCGTCTCGAACACCCGAGCCCGATCCAGCACCGCGGTCGCCCCCGACGCCATGGCGATAGCCCGCGGGTTCGGCCAGCCATCGCGCGGCTGCACCAGACGCATGTCATACAGGCCGCAGTTCAGCATGGCGCGCGCGCAAGACCCGATGTTGTCGCCAAGCTGCGGCTGAACCAGCACAACGGCGGGTCCGACCGTCGCGTCGGCCATCCCGCGGGATCGATCGGTGCCGGCCATCGCTCAGCCCACCGGCGCCGACACGCCGTCCTTGAGCAGTTTCCAGATCAGCGCGTCGGTCAGCGCCTCGATCGAGGCGTCGATGATGTTCGGGCTCACCCCGATGGTGCGCCACGTCAGGCCGGCCTCGTTCGCGCTTTCGATCATCACCCGGGTCACCGCGTCAGTGCCGTCTCCGTCCTGCGACGGTGGCAGAATGCGCACCTTGTAGTCGATCAGGCGCATGCCCTCGATGTTCGGGTAGTGCGGAACCAGCGCCTTGCGGATCGCAGTGTCCAGGGCGTTGACCGGTCCGTTGCCGACCGCCACCTCGTGGAACGCCGCCTCGCCAACGGTCAGGGTGGCCGTCGCCTCGGACTCCACGATCAACGTGCCGCGGGCGTTGAAGCGCCGCTCGTCCATCACCCGCCAGCGCTCGATGCTGAAATAGTCCGGCACACCGTGGATCAGGCGACGAGCCAGCAGCTCGAATGTGGCTTCGGCGCTGTCGAACGCGTAGCCCTGGAACTCCTTGTCCTTCACCTCGTCGACCAGCCGCTGCACCTTCGGGTGCTTGGGATCGATCTCGACGCCGATCTCGGCGAACCGGGCCAGGATGTTGGAGCGTCCGGCCTGGTCCGACACCAGGATGTGCCGCTCGTTGCCGACCAGCGGCGGGTCGATGTGCTCGTAGGTCCGGGGGTCCTTCTGCACCGCCGAGACGTGCAGGCCGCCCTTATGGGCGAAGGCGGCCGCGCCGACGTAGGCGCGGTGCGGGTCGGACGGCCGGTTCAGCCGCTCGTCGAGCATCCGCGACACCGCCGTCAGGTGCGTCAGTTTCTCCGGCGTCACCCCGCACTCGACGCCCATCTTCAGCACGAGGTTCGGGATGATGACCATCAGGTCGGCGTTGCCGCAGCGCTCGCCCAGCCCGTTGATCGTGCCCTGAACCTGCCGAGCGCCGGCCTGGATCGCGGCCAGCGAGTTGGCAACCGCGTTGCCGGTGTCGTTGTGGCAGTGAATGCCGAGATGGCTGCCGGGCACGGTCTTGGCGACCTCCGCGACAATCGCCGCGATCTCGTGCGGCAGGGTTCCGCCGTTGGTGTCGCACAGCACCACCCAGCGTGCGCCTGACTCATAGGCGGCCGACGCGCATTCCAGCGCATAGCCGGGATTGGCCTTGTAGCCGTCGAAGAAATGCTCGCAGTCGAACATCGCCTCGCGGCCGACCGCGCGCGCCCGGACCATCGAATCCCGAATCATCGTGACGTTCTCGTCGCGCTCGATCTCCAACGCCACGTCGACGTGGAAGTCCCAGGTCTTGCCGACCAGACAAACCGCCGGCACCCGCGCGTCGAGGATCGCGGCCAGGCCGGGATCGTTTTCGGCACTGCGCCCCGCCCGACGGGTCATGCCGAATGCCACAATCTTCGCCTGCTTCAGCGTCGGCGGCTCGGCGAAAAATCGATCATCGGTCGGGTTCGCTCCGGGCCAGCCACCCTCGACATAATCCACGCCAAGAGTGTCCAGGGCGCGAGCAATCGCCACCTTGTCGGCGACCGTGAAGTCGACGCCGCGGGTCTGCTGCCCGTCGCGCAGGGTGGTATCGAACAGGTAGACGCGGTCGTCGCCGGCCATCGCACATCTCCAGGCGCCGAATATCAGCGGTGCCGGTCTCTACCAGCGGCAACCCGGCGCGACAAGCACGCGGGCAGGCGCATTGCTGCAAAGCGGCTGTTCGCGCCGCAACAGTACCTATCGCCCAGAGGAGCCGCGCAACGCGCGGCCACGAAGGGTCGTTCCAAGCTGCCGTCGGCCCTTCGTGGCTCGCTTTGCTCGCACCTCAGTGCGACAGAGCTGGATCGGGTTGCACCACTACCCCGCCCGCTTCCAGGTCGTGCCCTGTGGACCGTCCTCGAGTTCCACGCCGTTGGCCTTGAGCGCATCGCGAATGCGATCGGCCTCAGCGAAGTCGCGGCCCTTGCGGGCGTCAACGCGAGCCTGGATCAGCCGCTCGATCTCGGCAGGGTCTAGGTCGTCATCGCCGCCGCCCTGGAACCACGCTTCCGGATCGGCCTGCAGCAGGCCAAGCAGGGCGCCACCGCCAAGCAGGGCCGATTTCGCCGCCGAACGCTCGGCCGGGTCGGTCGCCTTGTTCAACCGGCCCACCGCCTCGTGCAGCCGGGCAACCGCTAGCGGCACATTCAGGTCATCCAGCAAAGCAGCCATCAGTTCGTCGCCGGCGGGCGCCTCCGGCTCCACCGCCACATCGGCCGCGTTGCGCAACGCCTGATACAGCCGGTCGAGTTGGGCCTTCGCCTCCTTCAGCCCGGCACTGGTGAAGTCCAACGGCGCCCGGTAGTGGGACGACAGCAGCAGCAGGCGGATCGCCTCGCCCGGCCACTCCTTCAGCACGTCGTGCACGGTGTAGAAGTTGCCGAGCGACTTCGACATCTTCTCGCCTTCGACGGTCACGAAGCCGTTGTGCATCCAATAATTGGCCATGGTGTGGGTACCGAAGGCGCAACGCGACTGGGCGATCTCGTTCTCGTGGTGCGGGAAGATCAGGTCGAGCCCGCCGCCGTGGATGTCGAAGGTCTCGCCGAGATGCTCCCACGACATCGCCGAGCACTCGATGTGCCAGCCCGGCCGGCCGCGGCCCCACGGGCTGTCCCAGCCGGGGATGTCGTCGCTCGACGGTTTCCACAGCACGAAATCGGCCGGGTCCTGCTTATACGGCGCCACCTCGACCCGTGCGCCGGCGATCATGTCGTCGCGATCGCGCCGCGACAGCCCGCCGTAGTCCGGCATCGACGGCACCGCGAACAGCACGTGGCCATCGGCGGCATAGGCATGCCCCTTGGCGATCAACCGCTCGATCAGGGTGATCATCTGGGCGATGTGGTGGGTCGCCCGCGGCTGGACGTCGGGGCGCTCTGCGCCCAGCGCGTCCATGTCCGCCTGGTACTGCGCGGCGGTGCGCGCCGTCAGGGCCTCGATCGGCTCGCCATTCTCCTTGGCGCGAGCGTTGATCTTGTCTTCGACGTCGGTGATGTTCCGAACGTAGGTGACGCGCGGATACAACCGGCGCAGCAGCCGGACCAGCACGTCGAACACCACCACCGGCCGGGCGTTGCCGACATGGGCGAAGTCGTAGACGGTCGGTCCGCACACATACATGCGGACGTGGGACGGATCGATCGGACGGAAGGCTTCCTTCGCGCGCGTCAGCGTGTTGGTGATCTTGAGTTCAGGCTGGGGATCCATGGTCTCGGCTCCAGGCATCGTGTCGCTTTATCGGACGGCTGCGCGCGCGGGCGCGCGATCCGTCAGCGACAGATGTCGGCCGTCGGGTACAGCGCGATGCCGAGCGTGGCGATCGTGCGACGTGCGAACATGGATCGAATACTCCCGTCAGGCGGCGTTGCCTGCAGATGAACGATGGTTAGCAGATCGCCGGGTTGCGGTCCACGCCGCTATTCCGCTGCGGGACGCAACGCCGGGCGGTAGACGCCCTGGAACGCGTTGGTCAGCGGGTAGCGGCGGTCACGGCCGAACGAGCGGGCGGTCACCTTCACCCCTGGCGGGGCTTGGCGGCGCTTGTACTCGGCCCGGTCGAGCATCCGCCAGATCCGCAGCACCGTGTCGGAATCGAAGCCCTTCTCCACGATGGTCGCGATTGGGGATTCGTTCTCGATCAGCTCCATCAGGATGGCGTCCAGCACCGGATACGGTGGCAGGCTGTCCTCGTCCTTCTGGTCGGGACGCAGCTCAGCCGACGGCGGCTTGGTGATGATCCGCTCCGGCATTATCGGTCCGTCGGGGCCGAGCCCGCCAGCCGGCTTGTTGGAATTGCGCCAGCTCGACAGCGCGAAAACCGTCATCTTGTAGACGTCCTTCAGCACCGAATAGCCGCCGCACATGTCGCCGTACAGCGTGGCGTAGCCGACCGACATCTCCGACTTGTTGCCGGTCGACAGCACCATGTGGCCGAACTTGTTGGACAACGCCATCAGCGTGATGCCGCGCGAGCGCGCCTGCAGGTTTTCCTCGGTGATGTCGGGCTTGGTCCCGGCGAACGCTTCGGACAGCATGCCGTCGAACGCCTGCATGGCCGGACCGATGTTGATGCTGGAGTACTGCACTCCCATCATCTCCGCCGCCGCCGCCGCGTCCTCCAGGCTGTGGTCCGAGGTATAGGGCGACGGCATCATCACGCAGCGCACCTTGTCCGGCCCCAGCGCGTCGACGGCGATGGCAGCGCTGATCGCGGAGTCGATGCCGCCGGACATGCCGAGGATCACACCGGGAAAGCCGTTCTTGGTCACGTAGTCGCGCAAGCCGGTCATCAGCGCGCAGTACAATGATTCCAAGCCTTCCGGCTGCTTGGTGCGCACACCGGTGTCACACGTCCAACCGTCCGGAGTGCGCTTCCAATGGGTGGTTACGACCGCTTCGGTCCAGGCCGGCATCTGCAGTGCCAGCGACCGGTCAGGATTGAGAACGAAGGACGCGCCGTCGAACACCAACTCGTCCTGGCCGCCGATCTGGTTGAGATAGACCAGCGGCAGCCCGCTCTCCACCACCCGGGCGACCGCGAGTTGGACCCGTACGTCCGACTTGCCGAGTTCGAACGGCGAGCCGTTCGGAATCAGCAGGATCTCGCCGCCGGTCTCGGCGACGCACTCGACAATGTCAGGCGTCCAAATGTCTTCGCAGATCGGCACGCCGATGCGCACGCCGCGCACGTCGATCGGCCCCGGCGGCGGGCCGGCGACGAACACCCGCTTCTCGTCGAACACCCCGTAATTCGGCAGGTCGACCTTGTAGCGCGCCGTCACCACCTCGCCGGCGTCCAGCAGCACCATGGCGTTGTACAGCTTGCCGTCGTCCAGCCACGGCGCGCCCACCAACACGGCCGGACCACCGTCGCCGGTCTCGCGCGCCAACGCCTCGACCGCGTCGCGGATCTCGGCCACGAACATCGGCTTCAACACCAGATCTTCCGGCGGGTAACCGCACAGATAGAGTTCCGGCGTCAGAACGACGTCGGCACCCTCGGCCGCCGCCTGGGCGCGAACCCGCCGCAGCTTGTCCAGGTTGCCGGCAATGTCGCCAACGCGGGGATTGAGCTGCGCGAGCGTGATGGTGAGCGTATCGGTCATGTCGGATCACTTAGCGCCGAGTGAGGAGCGGAGCAACTGCGCGCGGGGAAACGACCCCGTGCGATTTCGTCGTCAGCCCTTCTGCTTGGCCTTGATGCCTTCCCAGACGGCGCGGAAATCGTAGGTCGGATAGAATTCGGTGTCGAAGGCGCCCCAGGCTGATTGCTCGATCGCCAGGTTGACCTCGCGTAGCCGGTGCGCCGGCACCTTCAGGGTGACGACCTGGCCGATGCCCATCATCACGTACCAGGACACCACCTCGATGCCTTCCGGCGGGAACTTCTTCCAGAACCCGGCGGCGTCGAGCTTGGCGTTGATCTCCGCCAGATTCTTGTCCTTTTGATGCTTCAGCATCACCGTCAGCAGAATCTCGCCCTCACCTGCGCTCATCGTCGCTCTCCCCCAGTCAATTGCCTGTTCGGCGGAAGCTTAACGGGCGGTTGCGGCGGCTGTCACGCCGCCAGCGGCGACTCCGCACGGGCCCAGGCGCGACGGGCCCGCTCCCGGTCACCCTTCAACTCGTGGGCGCGGGCGACGAGGCGCCAGTTCAGCGGGCTGGATGGCTTGAGCTGGCAGCGTTCGTTGGCCAGCGCCAACGAGAGGGCACCGTCACCGGCCCGCAACGCCGCTTCCACCAGCGTCCAGGCGATGATGTCGCGCTGGGCGTGGCTGCCGCCAAGCCGGTGGTTCATGTAGCGCACCGGCAGCAGCTGATCGACGCAGGTCCGGTAGTCCTTGGCGGCGAACGCCTGCAAGGCCCGGCAGAACGGCAGGCCGATCTCCCGGCTCATGGCCACGTTGGCGTCGCCGGCATGCTCCAGGTAGCGCTCGTTGGCCGTCAGCAGCCGAGCCTGCGCCTCGGTCCGGCCGTCGCCGGCGAACGCCATCATCGCGTGGACATCGTTGAAGGCGTACAGCGTATCGGCGGCGCTCGGCTCCCACTTGTCGGCAAGGTCCGACCAGCGCGAGCCGACGTCGATGCCGACCAGATTGAGCCGCCACAGCAGCGCCGCCGAATCGAGTTCCTCGTAACGCTCGCCGCCGACCCCGCCGCCGCGCAGGTTGTTGTCGTAGATCGACATCACCTCGTCGTTGCGGCCGAGGTCGAGCAGGAACAGCGACAGGTGCCACCACAGGTGGTTGCGGAAGTTGCCGTTCGCCCAGACGTCACGCCGTTCGGTCATGAAGTGCACACCACCGAGCTGCCGGCCCTGCATTTCCATGACATGGGCGACCGCGTGGATCGCGTAAGGATGGTCCGGCCGGATTGCCAGGGCGCGGCGGCCGGCTTCCTCGCCGCGGCTGAAATCCCGGTTCTCCTCCAGCCCGAAGGCGTAGAACGCCAGCACGAACTCGTAGCCGGGCACCGATTCGTCCCACATCGGAAACACCCGGGCCACGCAGTCGCGCTGGCCGACGACGTCGCCCAGCAGCACATCGGTCAGATGCACCAGCGCCAGCGCCAGAAGGTCGTGCGGCTGGTGCACCAGCCCGGTCTCCCAATGCTGAACCGCGCTATGAAAATCGCCCTCGATCCAGGCCCGTACCGCGCAGATATGCGCGCGCTCGCGATCGTTCGCCTGGCTCCACAGCGCCTCGGCGGCTTTCACGCTGTCGACCATGGTGCGATAGATCCGGGTCTCCATCTCCTGGGTCAGCAGGCCGGCACGGAACACATGCCCCATCACGAAGTCCGGATGGGCGGCCAATATCGCGTCAATCCGGCCGATCGGATCGCCGCGAAACGCCAGCGCCTCGTCCAGGGCCTCGTCGAGCGCCTGCGCGCAGGCGGCGGTGGCGTTCGACAGTGGCAGGCCGCGGCGGTCGGTAACGGTCATGGCATACTCGGGGGTCGCTGTGGTCGAGCGCGTGGGCTCGGCTCCCTGCCCAACGAAGGTAAGCGCAATGGGCCTTCGCTTCCAGTCACGTGGACGCGCGTCGGACGTGATTGACATCCTGCCATGGAGACCGAACCTACACGCTCAATACTCTCACCCAACAAACCCGGAGATGCCGAGCCATGACCTTGCAGATCGGCGACAAGGCCCCCGACTTCACGATGCCAGCCGACGGCGGCGGCGAGGTGTCGCTGGCGTCTCTCAAGGGGCGACCGGTGGTGCTGTACTTCTACCCGCGCGACGACACCCCAGGCTGCACCACCGAGGCCTGCGGGTTTCGCGACGCCCTGCCCGATTTCTCCAAGGTCGACGCCGCAATCGTCGGGGTCAGCCGCGACACCGTCGCCAAGCACGACAAGTTCAAGGCCAAGTACGAGCTGCCGTTCACGCTGGGTTCCGATGAGAGCGGCGCGGTTACCGAGGCCTATGGCGTGTGGGTCGAGAAGTCGATGTACGGCCGCAAATCGATGGGCATCGAGCGGGCCACCTACCTGATCGACGGCGCCGGCGTGATCCGCGGCGTCTGGCGCAAGGTCAAGGTGAAGGGCCATGTCGACGAGGTCCTGGCGGCCGTAAAGTTGCTGTAGGGCACCGACGTTGGCGCGTTCCCCGAAGACACCGCCGATTCCGACCGATCTCCGGGCGGTAATCGACCGGTTCGAAACCCGCGGGCCCGTCCGAACAAAGGCGATGTTCGGCGGCCACGGCGTGTGGTGCGACGACCGGTTCGTAGCAATCGTCTTCCACGGCGTGCTGTATCTGAAGGTCAATGCCGCAACCCGGTCGCTGTTCGTGGCGGCCGGATGCCGACCGTTCCAGATGAGCCTCGATCGGCCGTCACGCCTCGTGTTCTACACCCTGCCGGCCGATGCCGTCGTTGGTTCCGACGCGCTCGATCTTTGGCTCGACCGGGCGATCGTCGCCGCCTCGCGCTGATCCTGCAGAGGCACCGAGATGTCCGCCACCACCGGCAGGTGATCGGAAGCCAGCCCGGCCTCACGCACGACCCTGGTCCGGATCACGCGTTCAACCGGCCGGAACCAAATCCGGTCGAGCGGAAACACAGGGAACGCGGCCGGATAGGTGCGGTGTCTGGTACCCGCGCCGAGCACCGGAGCCAGACAACGCTCCGAGACCCCGCCAATCCGCCAATCATTGATGTCGCCCAGCACCAATGTGTCGATTCGCGGATCGGCATCCAACAGGCGACACAGGGCCCCGACCTGGAGACGCCGTTCGCTCCCGGTCAGGCCAAGATGCGTGCAGATCACCCGCATCGGTCCACCCGGTGCGTCGAGCACGGCATCGATCGCGCGGCGCGGCTCACGACGCTCGACCGAGATATCGACCTTGGTCCAGTGCCGTACCGGAAACCGGCTGAGCAGCATCTGGCCGTAGATGCCTTCGATCCGGCGTTCGACATTCGCCTCGATCGCGTCGGCGCCGGGCATGGATGCCCGTAGCACGGCAGCACCATCGACTCCGCATTCCGGTCCGACAACTTCCTGGATCGCGGCGATGTCAGGCGAGAGATCGGCGATGATTCGGCGGACGCGCTCGGGATCGAAGCCGCCGTCCTGGCCGAGAAATCCATGAATGTTCCATGTCAGCACGCGAACCGAGTTCACTTCGCCCGCTTCCGCAAAGGCCCGGCGTAGCGGTTGATCAGCTTCTGCAGCACCACGGACACACCGATCCATCCGGCCAGAAGAAGTACCAGGATGCCGATGTCCTCCGGTCGGCCGTCGGTCATGACCGTCTGCAGCTGCACGCCCATGAGATTGAACGCAATGATGCCGGGTCCCAATCCAAGCGCCGAGCCAACCGCGAAATCGAGGAACGGCACGCGCGCCGCCCCAGCTGCCACGTTGATGAACATGAACGGCGCGATCGGCAGCATCCGCAGGCCGGCGATGCCGACGACGCCGTTGCCGGCGAACATCTGGATCAGGCGCCCGACCCGCCCGTCGCGCGCTTTCCATATCGAGGGAGACCGTCGCCAGGCAATCCGGCCGATCACATAGCCTGCCAAGGCGGCCACCACCGAACCGAGCAGCGAATACAGGACCCCTTCCCAGGGCCCGAAAACCATGGCGGTGACCGCGATCAGAACGGTAATCGGGAACACCGTCAGCCCGCCGACAAGGTACACGCCAACGGTGGCGAGCGGCGCCCATGTCGACGCTGCCACCACGCGCATCGGCCCGACCAGATGATCCAGGCGGGTCCACTCCTCCAGCGGTGAGTAGCGCCACAGCAGCACCAGCGCCACGACAGCCAATGCCGCGGCAGCTACTGGCCATTTGGAGATCCACCGCCGCCGCGATCGACGGTCAACAAGGCCATCCAATGAAATCGCCTCGGGCCAAGGCCGGTCGGGGTCGGCCAGGGTCGCGACGGTGTCCGGCAGAGCGTTGTCCAATTCCGGATCGTCTTCAACGGCAACAAACCGACGGGTACCGCTGTTCAAGTCCGCCAACCGCTCCAGGACAGACCCCGGTTTTGTCAGCGCTTCCGCAACCACGTCGGTGGTGGCACCGGTGTGCTCCGCGATCAGTGAATCACGAATCCGCCGTATAGCGCTGCGGCGCTCCTCGTCACGAGCCAAAATGATGACGTCGCACTCCGAGTCGAAGCCCATCGATCGGTTGTTCAGGTTCGAGGAACCGATTCGCAAGCTACGGTCGTCGACGACCATGATCTTGGCGTGAACCTTGATGCGTACCGGCCCGGTCTTGCCGTCGATCTCCGGCGAAACCAAGCGGAACCGGTCGCCCAGGCCAGCCCGCCGCAGATGTGCAACAAAACGCATCCGCCCAGCCTGCATGGCACCCTTTTCAAGCCAGCCACTGTGATCGCCAGGTACAACCGCCAGGACTTCCAGGTCGGGCCGCTGCTTCATGCGGGCGATCAGGGCATCGCGCACCGAATCCGCCGTCAGATACTGGTTCTCGATGTAGATGAACCGCTCGGCCTCGCCGATTGCCGCGCGAAACGTCGCCTCGACCTCGCGCACCATCTCGACCGGCTCGCAGGGCGCCCGGGTCCGGGCGATTGCCACATCGACTTCCCTTAGGTCGGGTTCCAGGTCACGCGGCCACGGATCCGTATCCGCCTGGACCGTGCCGAGGTCATGCCCGGTCGCCACGCTCCAGCGGCAGCGTGCCACTTCCGCCAGCGCAGCCGCCGCCTCGCCATCGACCAGCAGCTGCAGGTCATGGAATGGCGGATAGGCTTCTCCCTTCGGATCAACCCTGCGGGCGTCGTCCGGATCATGATCCGAGGTGTCCCAGCGCCGGACGGTCAGGTCCAGCCCGCCGCAGAACGCCACGCTGTCATCGACGATCACCATCTTCTCGTGGTGCGATGCACCCACGGGAATCAACCCGTCCACGCATAGAGTGATCTGCGGTGGTGAGGTCCAGCCCAATTGCAGACGCGGCAACGGTTCGCGCTCAAGGGCATACAGCAGCGAGTAGTCCCACAGCAGTAGCCGGATCTCGATCTCGGGCCGCCGTTCGGCCAGTTCGCACAGGAACGGCCCCAGCTCCAGCGGTAGATCGTCGCCCGTGTCCGATGGGTCACTGGCAAGCGGAGTACGACTGTCGATATCCCACCCGACGATGACGATCCGATGTCGGGCGCGTTTCAGCACCTCCCGAACGGCGCCGAAGTATGCGGAACCGTCGATCAGCACTCGCGCCCGGCGCGCCCGGCAGACGCGCCAAGCCGCTCGTTCCAGGCTCAGGTCTGGCCCGGCATCTCCTGGGATGGGATGCATGGTGTTCAGGGTCGGCTCCTGTGCGGATGGCATGATGCGAGCGACGAGCCGCCGATACCCTGGGCATCAGTGACTGTCGCCTAGCCAACGCACGAGCCGGAGCGGCGTTCCCCGATTCTGCCGACGCTGTCGAACCGTCTAACCCGGAAATCAGGCGCTTTCGAGCAGGATTCGCGTCAATTCATCCGGCGCGTCCACCATGATGTCATGGCCGCAATCGACCACGTGGCAGCGGAAGCGGGAGTCGGCACGCGCCATCTCCAGCGCGGCGTCGAACGCCGGGTTCGGATACCCGCCGGCGCGGATGTAGACCCGGTCCGCGATCCGGTCGCCGGCACCAGAGAGATGCAGTTTCTCGCTGAAACAGCCGATCGGCAGGTCGGTGCACTTGGCGTCGACCCAGGTCCGGTCGGCCGGGTTGACCATGAACGCTTCGGCAGAGGTCGGTGGAATCCGCCAGCCGCCACCGAGCGCGCGGGCCCGTTCCCGGATCTGTGCATTGGCTTCTGCGGTGCGCAGATCGAACGCCGATTGACCGTGCTTGGGCAGCAGGGCGTCGACGAACGCCAGGTTGCGGACCCGGTCGGCCACCCGGTCGGCGGTACCGGTGATCACCATGCCGCCATAGGAATGCCCGACCAGTACGACGTCGCGCAGTTCCTCCCACTGCAGCAGGCGGGCGATATCCTTGATGTGGGTCTGCAGGCTGATGGTCGGCGTCAGTGTATGCGCACGCTCGGCAAGCCCGGTGAGGGTCGGCGTGAACACCGTGTGGCCGGCGGCGCGCAGCCGGTCGGCAACCCGCACCCAGCACCAACCGCCGTGCCACGCACCGTGAACCAGGACATAGGTCGTCATGACGGCAATCTCCCCAAACCTTTGGACCAATGATCGAGCACCCGCATCCCGACCGGGTGCGGCGCCTGGGCCGGGCCGCGGTCGTGAACCTCACCGAGGTCGATCCGTCGCGCCGCCAGCCGTTTCCCGTAGCACATCAGGTGGTCGATCGTGCTCATCAGGAAGTGCAGCAATGGCAGCACCTCCTTGAACGCGGCATCGGCTGCATCGTCCTTGCCGGCGCGATGCAGCTCGTAGATCCGGCTCTGCACGTCGCAGGTCTCGACCCCCGGAATCAGGCCGGCGCATCCCGAGCGCAGGCTGTCCAGAAGCTCTATGCCGTTGCGGCCATTGAATAGCGTGAACGCCCCGCCAGCGTCCTCCGCCAGCCGACCGATGGTCAGCGCCGCTCCCTCGGCCTTCAGGATCGAGGCATTGGGGTGCCGGCGGTTCAGTTCGATCAATCCGGCGTTCGACAGACCGATGCCGATGTACTCCGGCGCGTTCTGGATGCCGATCGGGATCGGCGACGCGTCGGCGACAGCGCCGAAGAATTCGATCAACGCCGCTTCGCTGGCCGACTTGACCGGAGGCGGTTGCAGAACCGCCCATTGGGCGCCCGCGCCGGCAGCGCGCTTCACAGTGTCGATCTGGCCGCCGACGGTGTTGTCGGAGACGGTGACGCTGACCGGTACTCGGCCGGCCGCGACCTCAAGCGTCCAGCGCGCCAAATCGTGGCGTTCCTCGACGGTGAGCTTGTTGCACTCGCTCGCCAGTCCACCGACCGCAAGGCCGTGGACGCCGGCCGCAATGCAGGCCTCGACCTGTGCCGCATGCATGCCTCGGTCCAGGCGCCCGTCCGCCCCGAACAGTGCGTAGAGCATCGGATAGATCCCGTGAATCACCGGCAGCGGCATCGTTCCCTCCATTCCAAATACGCGACGGTCTGCGCCGACGTTGCCGGCGATGGTGCACCGGCTCGATCGACCCTGGCAACGCACCCTCTGCACATCACGGTTGCGCATGACAGCCATTACCGTCAGCAACTTGCCGAGTGTCGCGCCGCCGTCATACTGCGACGGTCGCGGCCGATTGGCGGTCGCCCTTCCGATGGACAGATCCGGTGAGCGAGAACGCCACAACCGCCGGCCCGATGGCGGCCGACACCCCTGCGCCGAGCCAATCGACCGACACCCCGGCCGGCGCCGACGTCGCCACCTTCGGCATCATCCTGTCGCTCAGCTTCTGCCATCTGCTGAACGACATGATGCAGTCGATGGTCCCGGCGATTTATCCGATCCTGAAGGACAGCTACCACCTCGACTTCGCGCAGATCGGCCTGATCACCCTAGCATTCCAGGTGACGGCTTCGATGCTGCAACCGTTGGTCGGGATGTACACCGACAAGCGACCGATGCCGTATTCGCTGGCCGTCGGCATGGGCTTCACATTGGTGGGCCTCGTGCTGATGTCGATGGCGGCAAGCTACCCAGTGATTCTGGCGGCCGCAGCGCTGATCGGCGTCGGCTCCTCGGTGTTCCACCCCGAGGCATCGCGGGTCGCGCGCATGGCATCGGGCGGCCGGCACGGCTTCGCCCAGTCGCTGTTCCAGGTCGGCGGCAACACCGGGTCGGCGATCGGCCCGCTGCTGGCCGCCTTCATCGTGGTGCCGCGCGGCCAGTCCAGCATCGTCTGGTTCTCGGCCACCGCCCTGGTGGCGATGATCGTGCTGACCGCCGTCGGCGGCTGGTACGCGCGCAACCGGCATCTGGCGAAACCGAAGCCGAAACCGCGTCTGAGTGCCAAGGGCGAGCCGATCGTTCTGTCGCGCGGACAGGTGCTGTTCGCGATCGCCATCCTGGTGGCTCTGCTGTTCTCCAAGAACGTCTACAGCGCCAGCCTCAGCTCCTACTACACCTTCTACCTGATCGGTAAGTTCGGCCTGTCGGTGCAGAGCGCGCAGATCGCCCTCTTCGCCTTCCTGGGCGCCCTGGTGGTGGGCACCCTTGCCGGCGGTTGGATCGGCGACCGCATCGGGCGGATCCCGGTGATCTGGTTCTCGATCTTGGGCGTGCTACCGTTCACCCTGGCGTTGCCGCATGTCGGCCTGACCTGGACGCTGGTGTTGTCGGTGGTAATCGGCCTGATCATGGCGTCGGCGTTCTCGGCGATCCTGGTCTACGCCCAGGACCTGATGCCCGGGAAAGTCGGGCTGGTCGCTGGGCTGTTCTTCGGGTTCTCGTTCGGCCTCGGCGGGCTGGGAGCCGCCGCCCTCGGCGAGATCGCCGACTGGACCAGCCTGGAGACGGTCTACCAGATCTGCGCGTACTTGCCGGTGATGGGCCTGCTGACGGTATTCCTGCCGCGGATCGAGCAAATCCGCCGATGAACCTGCCCGATCAGTAGGGCCGGTCGCCGAGGACCGTGCAGCGCCGCATCACCCGACGCTCGGTCGCCGGATCGTATCCGGTCGCCCGGTGCAGCAGGCAGCGGTTGTCCCATACGATGCACTGCCGCGGCGACCAGTGGTGGCGATAGACCAGATGGTCCGGGGTGGCCATCGCGTTGATCTCCTCGATCAGCGCCCGGCCCTCGGCGTAGTCCATGCCGTCGATCCATTCGGCGTGGTCGCCCAGGAACAACGACTTGCGACCGGTCTCCGGGTGGGTGCGCACCACCGGATGGGCGACCGGCGGAACCTTGGCCTTCTGCTCCTCGGTCATCGGGTCGTGGCCGTGCCGACGGGTCCGGGAGAAGTCGAGATTGTGGAACGCCTTGAGACTGCCCAGGCGCTCCTTCCACTGCGGGCTCAACGACTCATAAGCGCCGTACATGTCGGCGAAATGCGTCTCGCCACCCTCTGACGGTACCATCTCGGAGTACATCATGGTGGCGTGCCCGGTGGTCGGCCGCCACGATCCATCAGTATGCCAGTACATGGTCCCCATGTCGGGATGCTTGCCGTTCGGGTTGCCATCGGCGTCGAGATTGGCAAGCCGATAGATCTCCGGATGGTCCGCGTAGCCGTGATACTGGTTCATCACATGAACCTGCACCTCGCCGAAGCGGCGAGCGAATGCTACCTGGGTGGCCGGCGGCAGGTCGACGTCGTGAAACAGGATCAGGCCGCGTTCCAGGAACACGTCGTAGATCTCGGCGAACACCGCTTCGCCGACTGCCTCCTCCAGCGTGATCCCGGCGATCTCGGCACCCAGCGCCGGATGCAGCGGGCGGACCTCGAATGGGCGGCGTGAGCCTGATGCGCGACGATGGTCGACAGCCGTGTCCATGGGATCCTCCAGGGCGTCTTTTTCGGAAGCCTACTCCCGAAACGCCGGACGGCAAGCGGCACCGGCTATGCGACGTCGTAGATCATCCCGACCACGCCGTTCGGCCAGGACCTGGTCTCGCGCAAAGCCAGCGGCAGTTCTGGCCCGTCACCGAGGAACAACGGCACGCCCTCGCCCAGCAACACCGGCATGATGAACAATTCCACCGTGTCGATCGCCCCCATGGAGATGCAGGCCGCCGCGGTCTCGGCGCCGCCGACGATCCAGACCTGCGCGCCCTCGTCGCGTAGTTCGGCGATCAGCCCCGCGATATCCGAGGTTCCCTCTACCCCGTCCGGTGCGTCCCCGATCGGCCGGGAGGTGAGCACGAACGCCCGCTTGCCGGGATACGGCCACTTGCCGAAGCCGAGCACCTGATCGTAGGTCGCCCGCCCCATGACCAGGACGTCGACCTCGGTCATGAAGGTCGTGGTGCCGTAGTCGACGTCGTCCCAGCGATTCAACCACTCCACACTACCGTCGGCATCGGCGATCATGCCGTCCAGGCTGGTCGCCATGTACAGGCGAAAGCAGGCGTCGCTCACCAGGGTTCTCCTCGACCAGCCCATGACGGGGCGCGGATTGTGGTGTAGGGAGAACCTCGATTCAAGCGACGGAGCACTCGGGTGAGCGGTACTCTCGTCATCCAACCGCTGCCCGGCATCGGCGACATGGTGTGGCACCTGCCGCACCTCGAAGCGATCGCTCGGACCAGTCCCGACAATTCTGTCACCGTGCTGACCAAGCGGCGATCGCGGGCCGACGAACTGTTCGACGGTTCATCGTTCGTCCGGCAGGTGCTGTGGCTGGAACGCGCCCAGAGCGGCGAGCCCCTGTGCCGGCACGACGGCCCGCTCGGCAGTTGGCGGCTGGCCGCCGACCTTAGAGCACACGCCTTCGATGCTGTTTGGATCCTGCACGATTCAGCGCGCTACGCGCTGGCAGCTCGGCTTGCCCGCATCCCAAATCGCATTGGTTACGGTACCGGCCGGCAACGCTGGCATCTGAACGATCGCCGAGTCCTCGACCGCGGCGCCCGCCACCGCCCGACGATCGAGAAGGCAACGTCGCTGTTGGGCCTGCACGGTATCCAGATCGATCCAACCCCGCGCTACTCTCCGACGCCCACGGCGGTAGAGCGAGTCGCGGCCGCCTATGGTTCGCTGCCAAGGCCCTGGCTCGGGCTTGGCATCGGCTCCAGCGAGCCCTTCAAGCAATGGGGTGCCATCCGATTTGCCGAACTCACCGCCCGTCTGCGACAGGCAACCGGCGCGACAGTGTTCGCGATCGGCGGTCCTTCCGAAAGGGATATCGTAGAGACGATCCGCGCCGTTGACGGTGCGGATGTGGTCTCCGCGCTCGGGCTTCCGATCGGCGAGGCGGCCGCCTTGGCCAGCGCATGCGATGTCGTAGTCGGCAACGATACCGGACTGCTCAACCTGTCAGCGGCGACCGGTGTCGCGACCGTCGGCCTGTTCGGCGGCTCACCGCCGCTGACACAGTACACGAACCTTGCCACGCTTCAGCCAACTGGCGGAGCGATCTATCGCGTCGATCGGATGTCGGAGATCACCACCAGCGCAGTAGAAGATGCGATATTGCCCCTCCTGGCCAAGGACCGTCCGCACGCCGCCCGGTAGTGTTGAACCGACACGACCATCAATCGGTCTGCGCCAACAATCCTTCGGCAGCGTCGATCACCCGTGCGACTGGCAATCCCGGCATCAGCGCGGCGGGAGCGTCGTTCACCTCGCCTGATCGAGATAGTAAGGCGGCGGAAGTCTCGTCGGAGCGTACCCATGCCGCTCGAGGACCACGCGGCGCGTAGTGGCGCTCGTCGCTCGGTCCGAACAGCCCCAAAGTCGGCGCGCCAACAGTCGCGGCCAGATGCATCAAGCCGCTGTCGTTCGCGACCACCAGACGACACCGTTCCAGGCAAGCGGCCAACGTCATCAACGGCTGGGTACCGACCAGATCGATCCGCCGAGCTTCGGGCACAGCATCCAGGACCGGTTGCGCCAGCGTCCGCTCGCCAGGGCCACCGGCAACCAGCACCCTTGCGTCGGGCAGTGCGCCGTCAGGACCGGTCAGTGCCTGGACCAGTTCGACGAAACGGTCCGCGGCCCACGCCTTGGGTGGCCAATTGGCGGTCGGCGCCAACGCCAGGATCGGGTCGTGACCGTCGCCCAAAACCTGCAGCGCACGGCGTCTGTCGGCATCGCCCACCCACAGCCGGGGTTCGGCATCGCCGTCCAGACGCAGCCCTTGTCGGATCTGGTCGACCCGATGGCCTTCGCCCGATGGCGTCCGGAACACCCGACGTTCCCGCGACCGGACCGTCCAGGCAAAAGCCGACCCGCGCAGGTCGACGACCAGATCCCAACAAACGCCGATGGTTTCGAGCCAGAGGGCCCGCCATTGCGCCTGCCATGGCCCCTTGCGCATCGGGATGACGCGTTCGACACCCGGAACCGGCTGAAACAGTTCGGCCGCGACCGGACCGCAAGCCACCGTCACGCGGACATCGGGCGCACGGCGCAACGCCCAGGCCAATGCACCGGACGACAGGATGGCGTCGCCGAGCCGGGTCGACGAGATGAACAGAATCCGCATGATCCGCCTTATAGGGGGAACCCGCATGCCATGCGAGCACCCTTGCCACGGCGTTCGCCGCGACATACCTGAACGGGGCATGACGCGGGGAACGGGAATGGCCAAGGGCTGGTATTATTTTCTGCAATCGCGCGGGTTCCTGAGGATCGACGGACCCGACCGGGTCGCCTTCCTGCAGGGGCTGGTGTCGAACGACGTGACGAAGGTCACGACGGACCGGGCCGGCTACGGGGCCTTCCTGACCGCGCAGGGCAAGTTCCTGTTCGATTTCTTCATGGTGGCCGACGGCGACGCCCTGGTGCTGGATACCGAGGGTGACCGGGTCGACGACTTCTTCAAGCGCCTGCGGATGTACAAGCTGCGCTCCAAGATCGAGCTCAGCCAGGGCGGGTACCGCGCCGCCGTCGTGCTTGGTGAGGAAGCGCTGGCGGCGCTTGGCCTGCCGGCCGACAGAGGGGTCGCTACCCCGTTCGGTGGCGGGGTTGCCTATGTCGACCCCCGGCATGCCGAGATGGGCGCCCGTGTCCTGCTGCCGGCCAGCGCGGATGACGGTGTCTTGAGCGTGGCGGGCCCGTCGGCTGCCAGCCTTGAGCCCTATGATCGCCAGCGCGTCGCCCTCGGCCTTGCCGACGGCAGCCGGGACATGGCGATCGAGAAGACCGTGCTGCTGGAAGCCGGTTTCGAGGAACTCGGCGGCGTCGATTTCGACAAGGGCTGCTACATGGGCCAGGAGTTGACGGCTCGCACCAAATACCGCGGTCTGGTGAAGCGCCGGCTGCTGCCGATCACCATCAACGGGCCGCTGCCGGCACCCGGCACGTTGATCACCCTGGACGGCCGGGAAGCCGGCGAGGTCCGCTCGGTAATTCCCAACGGTGACGTCAACGGAACCGGCTTGGCCATGATCCGGCTGAATCGTCTGGAGGAGGCCTTCCAGGCCGGAATGCCGTTGATGGCCGGCGAGTCCACCGTGATTGCCAGCCGCCCGGCCTGGGCGAAGTTCTGACGCGCTGAGGCTGGCGCGAACCGATCTGCGCCGCTAGGATCGCTGCCCTACCGCACTGCAGCAACCGGACCCCCATGAACGACAGCGCTTCGCCCGCCACCGACGACCGGATCGTCGAGGACACCGTCGGCTTCAACGCCGTGCTCGGCTTCAAGTTGGTCGAATGGACGGCGCAGAGCGCCGTGATGGAACTGCCAATCCAGCCGATTCATCTCAACCGGTCCAACACACTGCATGGCGGAATCCTGGCCACCCTGATCGACGCCGCGTGCGGGTATGCCGGTGTGTGGATGCCGCAGGGCGAGCCGATCCGCAAGACCGTGACCCTGACGCTAACCACCAACTTCGTCGGTCAAGTGCGCGAGGGAACGATCCGCGCGGTCGCCTTGAAGAAGGGCGGTGGCCGAAACATCTTCTTCGCCTCGTGCGAGGTGCTCGACGCCGACGGAAACCTGCTGGCGATGGGCGAAGGCTCCTACCGCTACCGGCGCAGCGACCCTTATGGAACGCCCACCCGGTGACGGTTTAGCGACGGTCGTCGAACCCGTCTTCGGTGGCCACGTTGTCGTCATACCCGTGGCGGTGGCTGTAGAACACCAGCGCCATCAGGCCACCGCCGAGCGCCACCGTAAACAACACCCCGATGGCCATGGCTGCGTAGCCGTGCCCAGAGATCTCGGCACCGCCGGCGCCCGACCAAGTGCTAACCACCAACGCCACGGCGACGGTCAGAATACCGCCCAGCGCTCCAATCAAGAGCAGTGTTGACCCCAGGGACTTCGGTACCGCGAGACGCATGGCCGTTCCTCCATAACCTCTATCGGCATATAGTCGGCCAAGTCGGCGTTGCGAGGCGAGGAGGCGAACATGTCGCAGGTGCTGTCCCAGGCCCAAGTCGATGCGTTCTGGCGCAATGGTGTGTTGACGGTCGAGAGCGCCGTAACGCCGGAACAGCTGTCCCGTCTGAACGCCGGCCTTGCCGGCTGGGTTGAGGAGAGCCGCGCGCATACCGCTCCGTTCGGCCCGCCAACCGTCGACGACCGGCCGCGCTTCGACATGGGAGCCGAGCACAGCGCCGACCATCCAGCCCTGCGCCGCGTCAACAACCCGTCCGACATCTCCGCCGACTACTTCGAGGTGATGTCGAATGCGCGCACCGTCGACATGATCGCCCAGTTGATCGGGCCGAACCTCAAGTTCCATCACTGCAAGATCAACGTGAAGCTGCCGGGTGCGCGAACCGAGGTCGCCTATCACCAGGACTTCGCCTACACCCCGCACACCAATGACGATGTGGTCACCGCCCTGCTGATGCTCGACGATGTGACCGAAGACAACGGCTGCCTGATGGTGGTGCCCGGCACCCACAAGGGGCCGATCTACTCGCTGTTCCGCGACGGCGTGTTCACCGGCCGCATGGCGGACGAAATCGAGACCGACATGCTGGCGCGCCAGATCCCGGTGACCGGTAAGGCCGGATCGGTCTGCCTGATGCACTCCAGACTGGCCCATGGTTCGGCCGCCAACGCCTCGCAACGACCGCGCGGCCTGTATATCTGCGTGTACACCGCCGCCGATGCCGTGCCGATCGCCCGGAGCCCGATGCCGAATCCGAACGAGGGCCGGATCGTACGCGGGGTGGCAAGCCCGACCGCGCGCATGATCCCACTGGAGGTCGAGTTGCCCAAGCAGCCGAAATCCGCCTCGTTCTTCACCGTGCAGGGTCAGGCCTCGGCCGCCGCGGAGTAGCCTGATGACCTGGTCGATTGTCGCCCGGGATGCGGAGAGCGGCGTGCTTGGTGTCGCAATTTCATCACGGGTGATCGCGGTCGGCGCACTGTGTCCGTGGATCACCGCCGGGGTGGCGGCATTGTCGAGCCAGTCCTATACCTCGCCGGTAGCCGCCGAACGCACGCTCACCAACTTGGCGCGCGGCCTGGGTTTCGAAGCTGCCATCGCGAAGGCCTTGGAGGACGACCGGGGACGTGACTGGCGGCAGATCCACGGCGTCGATGCCGAGGGCAGCGCGTTTGCTTACACCGGCGCATCCTGTGTTGACTGGTGCGGCCATTGGACCGGCGACGCCGTGTCGGTAGCCGGCAACATGCTTGCCGGTCCGGCGGTCGTGGAGGCTACCGCGTCGGCATGGCTCGACGGCAATCGGCGACCGTTCGCCCACCGGCTGCTGACGGCACTCGAAGCCGGACAAACGGTCGGCGGCGACAAGCGCGGCCAGCAGTCGGCGGCGCTGCTGGTGGTCGGCGCGGAAGCACATGCCGAGGTCGATCTGCGAGTCGACGAGCACGCCACGCCAATCGCAGAGCTGCGCCGGATCTTCGACATGTTCTGGGCCGAGCGCCGCCCCTACTACGCCACGCTTCCGACCCGCCACGATCCGAGCGGCATCTTTGAGCCCGAGGCGCGGGAAGCGTTCGTTGCGGCCTTCAAAGCCGCCGCCGAACGTGGCCGCCTGTTGTAGCCCTGGCAGGGCCGTCCCAACCGAACCGACCTCCGGTTCGGCAAGATCCAGGTCATACAACAAGCCAGCGCCCAAGCGACCCGCACAGATCTCTAGCCCCCGAGCTACTGCCGCCTCCAGATTGCGGCCCTCGGGCTGCCTTGACCGCATGGGGGCCTTCGGTTAACGACGACGGGCCTCGCGCGCTCATGTCCGGGAAAACACCCACCGATGATCACTCTCGGCCTAAGCCTCGCCCATGACGCCGGGATCGCCATCGTCGAAGACGGTCGTGTTCATGCTCTGGTTACCCGCGAACGCTGGTCCCGCAAGAAACGCTGCGCTCTGCTGACGGCGGATTTCATTCAAGACGTGTTGGCGCGGGCCGGCCTCGCCTGGTCGGATATCGATCATGTCGCCGTCGCCTCGGCGCAGTCCTGGCCATTTCTGTTCGTGGGCTCGGACCGGTTTCGCATCGCCTACGACAACGCCTCGCTCGATTTGTACCCACTGTCGGACGCAACCAAAGACGGCGCGCGACGCGGCATCGTCGTTCAACCGATCTTCAAGCAGCACCTGCGCGAAAGACTGGCGGCAATTAAGGACGGACTGTACTCGGAGTACATGACCGACGATCTCTCCCGGCTGACGCCGGAGAACGATGCCCTCTGGTGCCGCGAATGGGCGTTCTTCCCGTCCTGGTGGAAGGATGCGCCCACTGCCGACACGGTGGCGCGGGCCTGCGCGTCGATCCCCAGCCTGCATCAGCTTCATCAGGGGTATCTGCCGATCTCGGCGACGCTGGACGGGATCACCAAGCCGGGTCTGATCGTCCCTCACCACTTCGCGCATGCAGCGTACGCCTACTACCAGTCGGATTGTGACGAAGCGGTGGTAATGACCACCGACAATGGCGACACCCACACCGAGTTCGGCGGTTATGTGGGAGGCATCTTCGCGAAAGGCGTGGGCAATCGGCTGATCCCGATCACCCCGACCTTCGCGATCTACGGTCATGTCTACCAGCGCGTTGCCGAGTATATCGATCTGGGCGGAGGCAGTGGTGCCGGCAAGTTGATGGGTCTTGCTCCCTACGGCAAGCCACGGTTCGCCGACCGCACGATGCTGGGCGACGCCTTCTCGGCGTTCGACGAAACCTACGCCCTGGTCAGAAAATACGACCGGAACCAGGTGATCACCCCGATCATCCAGCGGGTCGTGGAGTTGGCTAAACGTCTCTATCCGGACCCCATGGCGCCGGTCGGGAACCTGGAGACCGGATCTTACGGCCAGAATGATATGCGGCGCCGGACGGTCGACGTTGCGGCCACCGCGCAATGGCTGTTCGAGGAGAACAGTCTGGCCGACGTCCGTAAACTTTCAACAGCACTGATCGCCGCCGGCCAATGGTGCCCGACCTTGCTTCTGGGAGGCGGCGCGGCCCTGAACTGTCCGGCCAATTCTCGAATTCATGACGAAGGACCGTTCGCCGCGCTGAAGGTCCCTCCAGCCTGTGACGATTCCGGGCTGCCGATCGGCGCGGCGCAAGCGGTGATCCACGATGTGTTCGGCATTGCCCGCGAACCGCAGGGCGGCGACACCGCGACCTCGGCTTATCTGGGCATGAGCTACACGCGCGCCGATCTGGACCGGGCGCTGGCCGGGTACGGCGGTGATCTGGTGGTCAACGACCAATTGGACGCCGCCGACGACGCCGGCAAGGCGGTCGCCAGCGGCACCGTCGTCGGCTGGTTCGAAGGCCGCAGCGAGATCGGGCCCAGGGCACTCGGCCACCGCTCGCTGCTGGCTGATCCGCGTCCGGCCGCCAACTGGCGGCGGGTCAACGACCTGAAGCGCCGCGAGGCCTGGCGGCCGTTTGCCCCGGCGGTGCTGGCCGAACGTGCAGGTGATTGGTTCTTAGGAGGGCCGGCGTCGTCGCCGCACATGCTGTTCACCGCCCAGGTCAAGGGCGACAAGCTGCCGGCGATCACCCATGTCGACGGCTCGGCCCGGGTGCAGACCGTCGGGTCCGAGACCGGCCAGTTCCGCCGGGTGATCGAGGCCTTCGACGAAGCGACCGGCGTTCCGGTGGTGCTGAACACCTCGTTCAACGGTCCCGGCGAGCCGATCGTGGAGACCCCTGACGACGCCCTGCGCTTCCTCGCCACCACCGAGGTCGATGCCGTTTATGTCGACGGGGTGAAAGTCACACGGCGAGCCGGGTAGCGAATGTCGGTCACGCCACCTCGCGGCCGGCCATCACCATGTGGCTGAGGGTATCGGCGTCGAGGCCGGCGACCGGTCGGTCGATCACCTTGCGGCCCTGTTTGAGGATCGCCACCCGGTGGGCCACCGCCACCACGTCGGCCATGTTGTGGCTGATCAGCACCACGGTCTTGCCGGCGGCGTTCAGCGCCCGAATCAAGTCCAGCACCTGGGCGGTTTCCTTCACGCCCAGCGCCGCGGTCGGCTCGTCCATCACCACGATGTCGGCGTTCCAGCGCAGGGCGCGGGCGATGGCGACCGACTGGCGCTGGCCGCCGGACAGGGTGGCGACCGCCCGGGTGGTGTCGGTCACGCTGGAGCCGAGTTGGGCAAGATAGCCGCGCGCCTGTTCGATCATCGCCGGCTTGTCGAGCACCCGCAGCGGGCCGACGCCGCGGGTCAGTTCCGCCCCCATGAAGACGTTCTGATAGATTGCCAGACGCGGCGCCAGAGCCAGATCCTGGTAGATCGTCGCCAATCCGCGACGCAGTGCGTCGTGCGGCGAGGCGAAGCGAACCGCCTCGCCGCGCAGCCGCATCTCGCCGTCGGACGCGGTCTCGGCGCCGGAGACGATCTTGATCAGGGTCGACTTGCCGGCTCCGTTGTCGCCGCAGATCGCCAGCACCTCGCCGGGGCGGACATCAAGGTCCACTCCGGCAAGCGCCTGGACCGCGCCGTAGCGCTTGGCGAGGCCGCGCACCGACAGCACGGCCGTCGCCTCACCCTGAACCGTCACTTCAGAAAGCTTTTCACGTTGTTGGCGTCGACCAGCACCGCATCCATGAACAGGTACGGTCCAGCCACCACCGACGCCTTCGGCTTGCCGGAGACCGCGATCACCTGCATGGCGTCCACGGCGGCGTTGCCCAGATCCTCGAACGGGATCGACACGGTGGCCGACAGCAGGCTCGCGGGGTCGGCGATCCGACGGTAGGCCTCCGGCCCGCCGTCGATCGACACCAGGGTCAGGTCGCCCTTCTTCATTCCCTGGGCCTGCAGCAGGTCGTCGATGATGAAGGCCTGACCGTCGAACGACGCCCAGATGCCCTTGATCTTGCCCTGGTTCTGCAGCAGCAGCGCCTGCATGCCGTTGCGCACGTCATCGCGCCAGCTCTTGGTCCGCGCCATGGTGTGGGTGCCGGCGATGGTGACGGCGGTGTTCTCCGACAGCACAACGTCCAGCACCTTGCCACGGATCCGGGTGCCGACATTACCCTCGAAGCGCTGGGTCAGGATCGCACCTTCGTAGGACAACTGGCCGAGCAGGTAGAGAGCCGCCTCGGCGCCGACCTTGTATTCGTTGACCTGGATGTCGAACAGGGTGTGCGGGCTGGTGCCGCTCATCACGGTGATCACAGGGATGCCCTTGGCCTTGGCGGCGGCAAGCTGGGCATCGGCCTCAACCGGCTTGCCCATGGCGACCACGATGCCATCGACGCCCTTCTGCACCAGGGTCTCAAGCTGTTCGAGGTGGGTCGGCATGGTGCCGGACGAGTTCAGCACGGTGACGGACCAGCCGCGCGCCTTGGCGGCCGCCTCGACCGCGTTGGCGACCCGGGCGTGGGTCTCCGCCGACATCTGGAACGCCACCACCCCGAGATCGAATGCCAGCGCCGAGGTGGCGGTCGCCATCGACAACGCGGCACCGGCAAGCAATCCGGCCAGATACTTCTTCATTCCACCCTCCCGTGAAGGCGCATCACCGGACGCGCCGAGACAATCCCATCGCGACAGTCAAACCCCGAACGCGGCTTTCTTCAATGTGCTGGCCGACAATGCCACCGATCCGATGATGATCAGGCCCAACACGATGTCCTGCACGTAGTAGTCCGCCCCCATCAGGATCAGCCCGTTCGACAGCACCCCGATCACCACCCCGCCGACCAGGGTACCGAGTACGTTCGGCCGGCCCGGCTCGAACATGGTCATGCCCAGCAGTACCGCGGCGATCGCGGTCAACAGGTAGTCGCCTGCCATGGTCGGCGCCGCCGAGGACAGGTTGGCGGTCAGCAACACCGCCGTCACCCCGGCCAGCGCGCCAGAAAGCGTCAGCCCCAGTCCCTTCATCAGCCGCACGCTGATGCCGGCAAGGCGCGCCGACTCCTCAGCCTCGCCGGTGCAGACCATGTGAATGCCGAGGCGGGTGTTCTTCAGCACGAACAGTGCAACCAGCGCGGTACCGGCCATCCACAGCACCAGCACCGGAACGCCGGCGACATGCGCTCGGCCCAACGCCACGAAACCCGGGTCCCAGCGCCCGACGAAGGCCACCCCGGCGGTCAAGAAGAACGCAAAGCCGTTGGCGATTGAGGCGATGGCCAGGGTGGCGATCAGCGATGGCACCTTGACCCGGGTGACCAGCAGGCCGTTCAGCGCGCCGCCGGCGGTGCCGATGGCGAGTCCGGCAAGGATCGCGACCGGGATCGGATAGCCGGTATGGATCAACCCGCCGGTCGCCACCGCCGCCAAGCTGGCCAGATTGGCAAACGACAGGTCGAGTTCGCCGGTGGTCAGCGCGAAGGTGAAGCCGATGCCGAGGATGGCGAGGAAGCTGATCTGCTTCAGGATGTTCAGCAGATTGATCGGGTTGGCAAAGTTCGGGGCGAAGACCACGAAGAACAGGAACACCGCAAGACCCGCGAGCGCCGTACCGTAGGTCTGAACAAAGCCCCGCATCCCCTGCCCTCAACCCTCACCTGCCAAACGGTCCTTCGTGGCCCTGCGTGCGCCTCAGAACGATAGAACCGTATACAGTTCAATATCTTAATTCTATCACCGTGAGATGCCCGGCGCGCCGAGCCGCCGGCCCACCGACGCGGTCGCCGCCTGCATTTCCGTCCACAGAACCGCCCGTTCGGCAGACGCCTCCGCTCGAACCGGATCCGGTTCGAACCGTCGGCCCACCCAGACCATCGCCTTTTGCGCCGCCGTCAGGTCCGGATAACGGCCGAGACCAGTCCAGGCGACCGCCGCCGCACCGATTAGACCGGCCTCCGGCTGGTCGCACAGCTCGATCGGCCGGTTCAGCACATCCGCCTTGATCTGCGCCCACAGGTCGCTGCGCGCGCCGCCACCGGCCATCCGCACCACCTCGGCCCGATGCCCGGCCGCCGCCTCGGCACGGCCCAGCACCTCCCGGTTCAGCAACGCGATGCCTTCCAGCACCGCCCACAGCAGATCGGCCGGGCCGTGCGACGCCGACAGGCCGAGGAACGCGCCGCGCAGATCGGCATCCCAGTACGGCACCCGCTCGCCTTCCAGGAACGGCAGGAACAGCGGCGGAACGGCGGTGCGCCGTACCGTCTCCAGCGCCGCGACGGCGGCGGCCGGATCCTCACCTTCGCGCCCGAGCATCCGCATCGCATGGCGCAGGGTGGCGCCACCGGTCTGACTCGGCCCGCCGACCTGCCAGCACCCACCGCCCCAGTCGACGGTCATCAGGCCTGTAGCCACCACCGGTCGCTCGGTGATCAGCCCCAGCACCTCGGATGTGCCGGAGATGTTGTAGGCCCGTCCCGGCACCAAGGCGCCGGCGCCGACCACCCCAGCCCAGGTGTCGTGCGACCCGCAGAACACCGGCACCTCGGCCAGCCGGTCAAACGGCGCCGGCAGGCCGGGCAGAATGCGGCCAACCTCAGCGGTCGGCGCGACGATTTCCGGCAGCATTCCGGCGTCAAGGCCAAGCGCATCGAGCAGCGATCGGCCGGCAACCCTCTCGGCAGCGGCACGCAGGCGAACCGACGAGATCGCGTCGGACCGGGCCACGCCGCTCAGCCTGAACGCCAGCCAGTCCTTCGGCTCCAACACCACCCGCGTGGCAGCGTAGTGTTCGGGCTCGGCGCCGTTGAGCCACAACAACCTTGCAGCCGGGTGGTAGGGATTGAGGTTGGCTGCCTCGGGCAGGCCGGCGAGGTCGGAGCCTGCAACCGCCTGTTCCAGTACTTGAGCTGCCCGCGTATCGCCGAACCCGATTGCCGGGCGCACGGACTCACCGTCAACGCCGACGAGGACCTGGGTGCGGGTCATGCCGCAGGCAATGACGCCGCCAACCTTGGAAAAGGCTTCCGGATCCTCATCCGCCAGTCCCGATGCAGCAACGATCAGATCGCGCCACCAGAGAACCGGGTCGGCGTCGCCGGACGCCTCCCCCGCTGGTCGATCCGGCGATCGTCGGGCCACGACGCTGCCTTGCGCATCCACCAGAGCGACCCGCAGGCCGGAACCGCCGAGATCGATGGCGAGGACCGTCGTCACCCGGTCCTCACGTCAGCGGCAGCACCCCGCACCACTTCTTGAAGGCCGGACGGGCCATCAAGCGACCGTACCAAGCTTCCAGATGCGGCATCGTGGGGCGATCCTCGATCAGGTTCAACCAGCGGTGCAACTGCGGGCCGAGCGGGATGTCGGCCATGGTGAGCCGGTCGCCCATGATGAAGTCGCGGCCCTTGAGGCGCTGGTCCAGAATGCTCCAGATCGCGATGCCTTCCTTTCGGGCCGTCTCGATGACGTCGAGCTTGCGCTCGGCCACCGGGGTGCGCACCAATCCCCAGAAGATCGGCGTCATGATCGGCAGGGTGGTGGTCTGCTGCCAGTCCATCCAGCGGTCGGCGTCGGCGTGTTCCTGCGGATCCGTCGGCGCCAGGGTGCCCTTGCCGTGCTTGGCGGCGAGGTAGCGTACGATGGCATTGGATTCCCACAGCACGAAGCCGTCGTCGACGATGGTCGGGACCCGGCTGTTCGGATTCATCGACAAGTATTCCGGATCCTTGGTGCGTCCGAACGAACCGCCGACCTCCTCGTGCTCGTACGGGACGCCCATCTCCTCGCAGGCCCACAGCGGCTTCATCACGTTGGCCGAACTGGCACGGCCCCAGATCTTCAGCATGGCAATTGTCCTTCGGGTCAGGCGATCAGTGTACGATGGTTGGCGTCCCAGGCCTCCGGGTCGGCCAGGAAAGTGCGGACCTCGTCCAACTGGGCCTCGGTGTAGCCGCGCGCCGGGGCGGCGGCCAACACATCCCACCAGGTGCACAGCCCGTGCAGGTCGACACCGCGCTCCTTCAGGCTGGTCACGCTCTGCGGGAACACCCCGTAGTGGAACACCACGAAGCAATGGGCGCATTCCATCCCGGCCTCGCGGATCCCGTCAACGAAGGACAGCTTGCTGCCGCCGTCGGTCGCCAGATCCTCGACCAGCAGAACCCGCGCTCCGTCCTTCACCTGCCCTTCGATCCGGGCGTTGCGGCCGAAGCCCTTCGGCTTCTTGCGGATATACGCCATCGGCAGGCCGAGCAGTTCGGCCATCCAGGCGGCGAAGGGGATACCGGCAGTCTCACCACCGGCGACAATGTCGAACGCCTCGACCCCGGCGCGGGCCGCCAGCAGGTCGACGCCCAGTTCCATCAGCCGGCGCCGGGCGCGCGGGAAGGCGATGATCTTGCGGCAATCGACATAGACCGGCGACAGCCGGCCGGAGGTGAAGGTGAACGGCTCCTCCGGGCGGATGTGCACCGCCTGGATCTCCAGCAGGATGTCGGCGGCAACAGCCGCCGGACTCTTATGCCAATCAGGCGTAAGCGCTCCGGTCATGTCGTCTCCCTCGGAAATACGGCTTCGACGTCATACGCCCGGCAGCATCGGGCGGCAACCGGGTGTCAGCCGTTGCGCGCGGCACCGTCGAAGGTCCAGGCCGAGCGGTCCGGCAGCAGCCCGATCAGGGCCAACCCCTTGGCCACTGACTGGAACTCGTCGCCGGCCTGGATGCGGTCGGTGCCGAATCGCACCTCGAACATCCGGCGCACCGCCGGTACCAGCGAGCTGCCGCCGGTCATGAACACCACGTCGATGTCACCGCCGCCGGCACGCCGGGTATCCTCCAGCACCGAATCGAGATGCCGGTCGAGATCGGCCAGGTCCTCGGCGATCCAGTCGTCGAAATCGGCGCGCGCGATCTCGCAGGCCAGATCGACGCCGAGGTCGTCCAGCAAGAGGGTCGCCATCGGCCCCCCTGACAGTTGGGCCTTGGCCGCCGACACTCGGTGATTCAGATGGAAGCCGAGATTGCCGTCGACGAGTTGGAGAAGCCGATCGAGCCGCTCCGGCTCGTCCGCCATGCGCGCCAGGTGACGCAGGTCTCGCAGCACCTCGGGCGTGCGCAGGAACGAAAACTCATGCCAGTTGGCGATCCGGTTGAAATAGGCAGCCGGGATGTCGAACCGCTTGCCGAACGAGCGGTAGCCGGTGCCTTTGCCGACCAGCGGGGCGACCGCGTTCTGCACGATGCGGAAGTCGAAGCGGTCGCCGCCGATGCCGACGCCGCGGTGGGCCAGCGGCGTCACCCGCGGCGGACCGTCGCCGATTTCGTAGCGGATGACCGAATAGTCGGTGGTGCCGCCGCCCAGGTCGGCCACCAGCACTGTCGCGTCCTGCCTCAGCCGGGTGGCGAAGTAGTAGGATGCCGCCACCGGTTCGTAGACGAAGTCCGGGCGCCCCAGCCGGGCATCGCCGTAGGCTGCAGTGAGCCGGCCCATCGCCAGCGCGTCGTCCGGGTCGCTGCCCCAGAACGTCACCGGTCGGCCGGCGACGCAATCAGCGGACAGGGCGCCGTCGATCTCCCCAGAGCGATCGATCAATTCGGCCAGGAACACCGCGACGATATCCTCCAGCCGGTAGGATCGGCCGTAGATCCGGGTTTCCTGGAACAACCGGCTGCCGAGATAGGATTTCGGTGACTGGATGAACCGGCACTCCGCCGGCCCCGCCAGATAGCGCCTGATCGCCCAGGGACCAATCTCGACCTCGATCGGAGGCGCGCCGACATCCTCGCCCTGGGTGAAGGTCAGGACCGTGCGGCACCCTTTGGTGCTGTCCCCGTCGGCGCGGAAGCTCGCGGTCGCTACCGTCCCATCGGCGGCCGCAAGTGCCAGCACGGTGTTCGTAGTCCCGAAATCGATGCCGATCGAGGCGACCATGGTCGTGCTCCCAATGCGCATGGCACGGAGGGGCGGAAACGGGGCTTGGAAAGGGCGCGGTGAGTAACCGACGGGGCCCCGTCGGTCAACCGGAAGGATGTGCGGAGGGTCATATTTTTGCTCTTGGCATCCCATAGGGGTGGCATGCCATCGTCTCGTGGGCGACTTCGGAGCGACGTGTCTCTTCACCGACGTTGCTCAGGTGTTGCGAGGAGCCTTTCGAAGGTCAGGACAGAGAAGCGTTCATGCGTCACATGATTCCACTGGTCGTGGTGTTCGCCCTCTGCGGTCTTCTCGCCGCCTGCGGTACGCCGGAATACCAGCAGACCCGGCAAGTTTGCTTCCAGGAATGGGCCGCCAAGATCCCGCCCGCCTACCAGCAGGTGCTGGTGAACAAGGAGCGGGCGGTGGAAGTGCCGGACGGTACGTCAAGCTGCACAAAGACCGGTAACACCACCAACTGCAAACAAGGCATGCGCAGGGAGTGGATCCCCTACACCGCCGTCGAGACTGTCGATGCCAACGAGCCGGAGCGGAACCGCCGGATCTTGCAGTGCACGCAATCCCAATGCATCCGGGACTACGGCAACCCCGACTGCAAGACCTGATGGGCGCTTAGCTCAAGGAGCGCCGGATCTGATAACCGGTCTTGTTCTGCTGGAATCCGGCCCCTGCGTAGAACCGGTGGATCGCCGGATCCTTCGAACCGGTCATGAGCATCACCTTGTAGCAACCGGCTCGCCAGGCCGCATCGATTGCGGTCCGCAGCACGACGCCACCGTATCCGCGTTGGCGGTGATCGGAATGAGTGACCACGTCTTCGATGAGCGCGTAAGGCACACCGGAGCGCATCAGGTGCGGGATCACCACCAGCGTACAACTCGCCGCCAGCCCGCCCGACGGAACCACCCCGACGAAGACGGTCAAACCCGGATGACCGAGCGTTGCACGCCAGGTCGCCTCGGGGTTCGTGGGTCGAGGATTCGGTGGATGGAGATGGTCGTAGAGCGCGAGCATCGCCTCAAGATCAGCAAGCTCAGCGGCTCGGACGGTCAATCCCGTCATCGTCGCAACCCCGGACGACTGTCAGTCTGACAGCATGGTCATTGCAGCCCGCCGGTCGCCTTGCTTCAGCTTCAGGAACAGCGTCCGCGCGCGCTTTGCGTCCTGATCGCTGCCGCTCTCTGCCGCCTTCTTCATGGCAACCGTCGTCGCATTACCCGGTCCGCAAATGAAGCTCAGCGCCTTGGCCAGCCGCTCCATGGCGGCCGGATCGATCTTGGTGTCGTCCATTAGAGTTCCCTTATTGTATTGCACGGGCGGTCAGACGCCCATCAATGCCTGTTCGAAGTGAGGGTTGCCGACCGCCATCGTCGTCGGCCAGTCGAGAATCAACTGCCCCCGCGCCAGCACGACCACTCGGTCGGCAATCGACAAGGCGCGCGGGGTGTCCTGTTCTGCCAACAGCACGGCTGCGCCGGAAGTGGCCAAACGACGAATCGTCGCGAACATCTGGTCGCGCACGACCGGCGCCAGCCCGAGCGACGGTTCATCCAGCAGCACAACCGACGGTTCGGCGATCACGGCCCGGGCAATGGCCAGCATCTGCTGCTGACCGCCCGACAACCGCCAAGCCGTCTCCCGCCGCTTGTCGGCAAGAACTGGAAACAACTCTAGCATAGCACCAATCCGCTCCGCCCGCTCGCGCCGTCCTCCGGGCGCCGCGACATCAAGTGTCTCGTCCACAGTCAGTCCCGGGAACAGGCGGCGACCTTCCGGACACCAGCCAACGCCCAATGCCGCGCGGCGTTCCGGCGTTACGTCGGAAATCTCCGTCTCCCCGACATAGATCCGACCGCTGGACACAGGCGTGACACCGGCAACCGCACGCAGCAACGTCGACTTGCCGGCGCCGTTGGCGCCCAGCACCGCAACCACCGAACCGGGTTCCACCTTCACCGACACTGGACCCAGAATCGTCGTACCGGCAAAGCGGACATCCACCCCCTCGACCGTCAATCCGATACGGACCGCTGCCTCGGTCATGCTGCCGCTCCGGATCCCAGGTACGCGGCGATCACCGCCGGATTCTGCCGCACCGTTTCCGGCGGCCCCGAGGCAATGACCTTACCGGCCTCAAGGCAAACGATCCGATCGGACAGCGGCAACAGGAAATCCATGCCATGATCGACCACCAGTACCGCCAGCCCGGCCGTTGCCAGGTCGCGCAACAGGACCGCAAGAGCGGCGCGTTCCTCGGCAGTCAGCCCGGCCGCCGGCTCATCCAGAATCAATGCGCCCGGCTCGGCCGCCAAGGCACGTGCCAGATCGAGCCGACGCAGTTCCGCAGCCCCCAGCGCCGAGACGAGCGACGTCGCTCGATCAGCCAGTCCGACCCGACCGAGTGCCGCCATCGCGACCGCCCGGTCCTTAGCCGCAACCGCCGCTACCTCGAGAACGAACAGCCCGGTCGGGAACTCCGGATGCTGAAAGCTGCGTGCCAGGCCAAGTTCGCGTCGGTGATGCGCCGGCCGCTCGAACAACGGCTCGCCGCCCAGGCGAATTTGACCGGCATCCGGCCGCTCCAGCCCACTGATTAGATTGAGTGTGGTGGTCTTGCCGGAGCCGTTGGCTCCGATCAGCCCGACGACAGTGCCGGCGGGCACCGAGAACGATACGCCGTCCACCGCCGTCAATCCGCCGAACCGTTTGACCAGTCCCTGGACAACCAGCGGCTTTCCTGGACGCTTCGACGTCGATTGCCGTGGCGCCGGAACCGCCGGCGCTCGACGCGGAAACCAGTCGCGCAACCAGCCGTCGAGCCCCCGTGGCATCAGGATGATCGCCGCCAGCAACACCACGCCGTAAGCGATCAGGTAGGAGCCCTCCAGGAACCGAAACACTTCCGGCAGCGGGATCAGCAGGGCGGCACCGAGCACGGCGCCGACGGGGCTGCCACGCCCGCCGATCACCGCAATGGCAAGAATGGTGACCATGACTTCGAAACCGACGACCGCCGGCGATACCACCCCGAGGCCATGGGCCTGCAGCCCACCGGCCAACCCGCCGAGGCCGCCGGCCACGGCGAACAGGACCAGACGCGCCGTTGTGCCGTTCAATCCGAGCGCGGCGGCCGCATGCGGCGCGTTGTCCAGCGTCGCGAGCACAGCCGACCGATCGCCCCGGGTGACCGCGCGGGCGACCAGCAACGCCGCTAGCACGCCGAACCAAACCGAGATCAGCGTCACCCAGCCACCGGGGACCACCAGGGCTGCGATCGTGACCGATCCGACGTCGAGCGGACCAATCGTGATCGAATTGGTTACGATCGGCGGAACGCCGTAAATCCCATTGGCGCCGCCGGTGAACTCAAGGTTGGTTGCGGCCAGCAACGCCAACTGGGCGAGCCCCAGAGTGGCAAGCGCCACGTAGTGCGATTCCAGGCGGGCGATCGGCAGTGCAATCACTGCTGCGGCCAATGCGGGCACGACAACGGCAGCAGCCAACCCGACCGGAACCGGCAACCCCGCCGAGACGGTCAGCAGCGCAGACGCATACGCCCCCAGCCCGAAGAATGCCCCCTGTGCCAGAGACAGCAGGCCGAGCCGCCCGAACACCAGTTGATAGCCGATCGCCGCAATCGCGTAGATTCCGACCAGCGAAGCGATCCGCAACGCATAGGCATCGCCGGCGATCACGACGCCACCGATCCCCAGAGCGGCGGCTGCCAGATACACCCCATCGCGACGATCGAACCTTGTCACGCCCGCCGCCCCTCGACCTCGCCGAACAGCCCTTTCGGCCGGAATGCCAGAACCGCCAGCACGCCGACGTACAGCAGAGCCTCGGCGACCAGATACGATGTCCAGGCGGCCACCAGGGTTTCGAACACCGCAATCGCGAACGCGCCGAGTGCGGCTCCCCAGATCCGGCCCCAGCCGCCGATCACCGTCGCGACATAAGCCTTGAGCATGAGCATGGCGCCGTCGGTCGGAGTGACCAGGTACTGGTTCGACAACAGCAGCCCCGCCGCTCCGGCCAGGGCGGCCGCCAGCGCGAAGCTCACCGCAACGGTGACGTTCACTCGGATGCCGATCGCGCGCGCCATCTCCGAATCCTGGGCGGCCGCGCGCAGCCGGCGACCGAAGCGGGTGCGCTGGAGCAGGATGTGGACGCCGACGATCAGCGCGACTGCCGTCGCAATGGTCGCAAGCTGCTGACGGGCCAGCCCGATCCCGGCGAAGTGCCACGTTCCGCTGTCGATCATTGGCGGACCGAGCCGGGGTTCCGGCCCGATCCCGGCCGTCACGCCGTGCTGGATAATCAGGCCCAATGCGATGGTCGCGATGAACACCGAGGTCGGTGGGGCGCGGCGCAGCGGCGCGTAGGCAACGCCCGCCACGAACAATCCCGCGACCGCCATGACCGCCAGAACCGCCGGCAGCACCAGCAGTCCCGGCACCGGCAGATCAGCCGGCAACAGACTCGCTACTCCCACGGCCACCATGCCGCCGAGCATCACCAGTTCGCCATGTGCAAAGTTGACGGCGCCGACCGCGCCGATCACCAAAACGAAGCCGAGAGCGACAAGCGCATAGACAGCGCCCAGCGCGACCGCGTTGACCGCAAGCTGCGCCGCCGCCTCGATCACTTCACCCCGTCCACGGCGTCGTAACGCTTCATGATTATCGGCCCCCGCCCGCTGCCGTCGTAGCACACGATGACCGCGTCGTGCGCCATGTTTCCGGTACCGTCGGAAACATAACTCATGGCGAGGCCGTCGTGCCGATAGCTCGCCAGCCAAGCCTTGACCGCCTGAGGTGTGCGCGCACCGTCGGCAACTGCCGCCAGCACCATGCGCATCCCGTCATACTGGCCGAGCGCAAAGGCGTCCGGCTCCGCATTGAAGCGCTTGCGGTAGGCGTCCGCGAACGTCGCCACGTCGGGTCTTGGGTCCGACATCGGTGACGAGGCGGTCTCGGCACACACACCCTTGAGTTGGGCCGCTTCGACCAGCGCTGCCGTGGTCGGTTGATGCATGGCCGAACCGGCGACAATCGGCAGGCCAAGCCCGATGCCGTGCGCCTGGCGCACCGTCAAGGCGGTCGGGCCGGAATGGAGTTGCAGCAGCAGGGAGTCCGCGCCAGCCGCCCGTGCCCGCTCCAGGGCCGGCACCAGGTCCTTGATCCCCGGGTCGATCGCCTCTTCCAGCACCGGTTTCACCCCGAGTTCGCCCAGCGCGCGGACCAGATGCTCGTGCCCACTCTGACCATAGGAGGTTGTCTGATACAGGATTGCCGGCTTGCTGAGCTTCAACTCCTGCACCGCATAGCGGGCCTGGGCGACTTTAACGACGGCGTCGGTCGGGAAGAACCGGAACACCACGTCGTGGCCCAGTTCAGTCAGCTTCGCCGTGCCCGAAACCGTGATCAGCGGGACGCCGGCCCGGTTGGCGATCGGCGCCATCGCCAGCATCTGTGTCCCGAAGATCGGCGCGGCAATCGCCACCGGCTTCTCCCGTTCAAGCGCGCGCTGCAAGGCGGTGACCGCAACCTCCGGCGACGTCGCTGTATCGGCAATCTGGTATGTGACGGTCACGCCGGCGGGCGGATTGTCGAGCGCCAGCACCGCACCGTTGCGCTGTGCGGTACCTTCGAGCGCCAGAAACCCGGTGATCGGCACCAGCACGGATACCGCCACCGGATCGGCGGCTCCGGCTGAGACGGGCAGAACAGCGGTCAACAACAGAATCGGCAACAGGCGGCGCATCCGTCTCGCTCCTCGAGTGGCCCGGTGGCGAGAGAATATCGGCGGCGCGGCCTTGCGATGGGGATCGGTCAAGACCGTGACGACTCCCTCCGCCGGCGCAACCCGGTTCAGGTTCAATGGGTGTGATCTCAGCCCGCCGCACCGCGACAGGCACCCCAGCATCACGTACGAGCCGGAGGGTGCTGAATCGGCACAGCCGTGTCAACCAGCAGCCGCGTCCGGCCATCGAACGGACGGAACCGGAGCAACCGGACGGCGTTTTCACCGAACTTGTACCCAGCTGCCGACGAGGCTTCGGCAAGCCGTGACACGGAGGTACCGCCGTGGACGCAAAGCGTCGCGACGTCGCCCTGCTTTCATCATCCATGTCGGTGCAAGCAAGGGTACCACAGCGGAGGTCGGCATGAGCGGCGCCTTGGCGAAGCAGATGATCCCGGCGTCGATCCGCCGGCCGCTCGGTCAGCTCCGGCGCTATTCGGCGTATCCTGGTCTGGCGTGGGCGCAGCTTCGACCGCTCGGCGAGGTGATGGCCGCCCTGGCCCCGCCGCAGCATCCGCCGATCCTGCTGGTTTCGATGCCGCGCGGCGGTTCGAGTTGGGCGGGGCGGATTCTCGGCTCGTCCGAGCAATCTCTCTACCTCCACGAACCGGTGACCCAGTCCTACCTGCGACTGCTCGGCGGCAAGGGCGTCTCGGAGTTCGAGTATGAGGTTTGCCGCCGGCCACGTGACTATCTGCGCGCCGCCGGCCAGGCCATGCGGGGCGTACCCAGGTTCCCCGAGTCGGTCGTGCTGTTTCCAGAGCAATGGCGATCGGTCGACCGGCACGCCAAGCGCGTGGTCGTCAAGGAGGTCAACCCGCTGGCCCTGGACACCCTCATTGCCGAGTTCCGGCCACGGGTGATCTACCTGTTGCGCCACCCCGCAGCCGTCGCCCGCAGCTACCATGCGCTGGGATGGGCAGGCACCGATCAGTTCCGCAAGCGCTTCTCGCCAACGACGCTCGCGGCGCTGGAACGGGAATTCCATCTCCCGCACGCTGGCGACGTCTGGGAGCAGAGCGGCGCTCTTCAGGCCCTCGTCCAGCATCGTGCGATAGCAGCCCTCGCGTCGTGGCCGGATCACACGACCGTGCGCTATGAGGATTTGTGCCTCGATCCGGTCGGAACATTCATGCGATTGCTCAGGTTCTGCGAACTGCCGCTGACCGATGCGCTGGAACGTGAGATCGAACGGACCAGCCGTTCAGCGGGTGGATACAAGCCGGGCGGATCGGACACGGACCGGGACTCCCGGGCGATGGCGGATCGCTGGAAACACGAACTCGACCCTGAAACCATCGCCAGCGTACGCCGGGGCTACATGGCCAACCGACCCTTGTTCTACAGTGCCGCCGACGATTGGTGATCCAGCAGCCAGGCACTCCCGATTTCTCCGACGCGGGCGACCGCGGCACGCTACACTCCCGCCATGCTGCGAGAGGCCGTCGAATGGCTCGCAACGTCGAGCCTGTCGTTCGCCCGGCGTTCAGGGCATCTGTCGGAGTTCGTGGCAATTGCCGCGCGCCGAAGACGCCATCGTGTTGCCTGGGCACCGCACGAGGAGCGCAGCAAGGCGGCTGTGCTTCGGGCTGCCGATCGCGCTGAAACAAGCGGCATTGCCGTCATCCTGGGCGCTGGTCACCTGAATGACGTGCCTTTGCGCGCCCTGTCCGAACGATTCGCCACTATTCGCCTAGTCGACGTTGCGTTTGCGCCGGCCACACGTCGTGTCGCCCGCACCCTGGGCAACGTGACATGCGTCCGCCACGACGTGACCGAGTCGCTTCCTGATCTGGCCGAAATCACAGCACCCAGCTTCCTGCGTGACGATGCCGACGTGCGGTTCGTCGCCTCGGTCAACCTGCTCTCCCAGCTGGCGGTTGTGGCAACCCGACAGATGGACGACGTACGAGCCGACGCGGTTGGCCGTGCCTTGATCGAGGCCCATCTGGCGTGGCTACGGCGTCTGCCGTGCCCGGCAGCGTTGGTCTTCGATCGGTCGATCGAGATCCTGGGACCGAGTGGCACCGTGATCAGCCGACTCGATCCACTGAAGGGCGCGGAGCTTCCCGAGCCCGACGAAACCTGGATCTGGGACATCGCGCCGCGTGGTGAAATCGACGTTGATCATTCGGTCCGTCACATCGTTGCGGCGATCGACGATCTGACATGCGCTTGACGCGGTTGACACGAAACCAGGATCATCGATCTAGTGGATAGAATCCAACACTTGGTGCCCACGCCTGACGGCGGCGATGATTTTGTCGGGATCGGCTGTCCAGTTGAAGGGCTTCGGATCTGAGGCGTTGTGCTCGTCGAGGAAGCGGTTGATGGCGGCCTGGAGGTCGGCGACAGAGCGGAAGACGCCGCGCTTGAGGCGGCGCTTGGCGAGCCTGGCGAAGAAGCCTTCGACGGCGTTGAGCCAGGAACATGAGGTCGGCACGAAGTGGAAGGTCCAGCGGGGATGGCGGTGCAGCCAGGCGCGGACCTTGGGGTGCTTGTGGGCGGCGTAGTTGTCGAGGACGGCGTGGATCACCTTGCCGGCCGGAACCTGGGCCTCGATGTGGTTGAGGAAGCGGATGAACTCCTGGTGGCGGTGACGCTGCATGTTGCGGCCGATGACGGTGCCGTCGAGCACGTTGAGGGCAGCGAACAAGGTGGTGGTGCCATGGCGCTTGTAGTCGTGGGTCATGGTGCCGGCGCGGCCCTTCTTCAGCGGCAGGCCGGGCTGGGTGCGGTCGAGCGCCTGGATCTGGCTCTTCTCGTCGACGCTGAGCACGATGGCGTGGGCCGGCGGGTCGACATAGAGCCCGACCACGTCGCGCAGCTTGGTCACGAACTCCGGGTCGTTCGAGAGCTTGAACTGCCGGATCCGATGCGGGGCCAAACCGTGAGCACGCCAGATCCGCTGCACCGAACTAACCGAGATGCCGGTCTGTGCCGCCATCGTTGCGGCGGTCCAGTGGGTCGTCTCGCCGGGCGGATCGGTCAGGGTCAGGGCGACGACGCGCTCGGCCACCGAGGGGTCCAGCGGCGGGATCCGCGACGGGCGCGTCTTGTCCCGCAGCAGCCCGTCCACGCCTTCGGCGGCGAAGCGCTCCTGCCAGCGCCAGACCGCCGTCTTGGCGACCCCGGCCTCGCGCATGATCGCGTTGGTGCCCAGGCCCGCGGCGGTGAGCAGCACGATCCGGCAGCGCCAGACGTGCTTTTGCGGGCTGTTGCGGTCCGCCACGATCGCCTCCAGGCGGGCGCGATCGGCGGTACTGACGGTGAAGCTGATCCCGGTGCGCATGCCCCAGACTCGCACGCCACCGAACCCGCGGGAATCCTGAGCGGGATTCTAATGTCGGATTTTATCCACTAGAGGCGCGCGGATCGCCCTGTCCGCGCTCCCGACGCGAAAGGCGTCCTGACACGATGCTGCCTCATACACTTCTGGATCAGGAAGCCCCGACACGCCAAAAGCGTGCACTGCCGCGCACGACCGTGCGACCCGGGCAAGTGACCGATATACCTGCCCTGCTGCAGCTTGAAGAATCGTGTTTCAGCACCGACCGCCTGTCGCGCCGCAGCTTTCATCACATGCTCACCAAGGCGAAGGCTTCGCTGTTCGTGGTGGAGGACCCCGAGGCTACGACCGGTGGTCAGATCCTGGGATACGGTCTTGTACTGTTCCACCTCGGCACCGCACTGGCCCGGCTGTATTCCCTTGCAGTTCATCCCGCGGCACGCGGCCGCGGCATCGGCGTGCAGTTGCTCGACTATGCGGAGGAGGAGACGCGCCGGCACGACTGCGTGGCACTGCGCCTGGAAGTGCGCGCCGACAACGCTGTCGCGATCGCGCTGTACGACAGCCGCAAATACCGGCGTCTGATGTCGCTGCCGCAATACTATGACGACGATGCCGATGGCTGGCGTTACGAGAAGCGGATGCGATTCAGCCCGGCTCCGACCGTGCCGCAGGTACCGTACTACCATCAGACCACCGACTTCACCTGCGGGCCCGCCAGCGTGATGATGGCCATGGCGGCGCTCGACCCCTCGCGGCACATGGATCTCAACGACGAGATCCGAATCTGGCGCGAGGCCACCACCGTGTTCATGACCTCGGGGCACGGCGGCTGCGGTCCTTACGGACTGGCCCTTGCCGCCCATCGCCGAGGTTTCCAGGTGCGCGTCGTCGTCACCGAAACCGGCCCATTGTTCCTCGACACCGTGCGCAGCACCGAGAAGAAGCGCATCATGGAGCGCGCCCACGTATCGATTGAGGAAGACTTCCAGACGGCCGGTCTGGAGCTCGAAATCGCCCCAATCACCGCCAACAACCTCGGCATCGCGTTGAACACCGGTTGGATCCCGATCCTCTTGGTCAGTTCATACCGGTTCAATGCCGAGAAGGTTCCGCACTGGATCGTCGTCACGGGGGTCGACGATCGCTTCCTCCTGGTTCACGACCCCGATATGGACGACGACCTGATGAAGACTGACATGGACTGTGTCCACGTTCCGATTCCCCGCTCCGCCTTCGAAAGCATGACGCGCTTCGGCCGGTCGCGCCTGCAGGCGGCGGTGTTCGTACGCCTCCGGGAGACCGCCGTATGAGCACGCTGGTCGTTCTGGTGGACCGACCAGAGGACCTGCCGATCCCGCCTGAGGGATTGCAGGTCATGCGTACCCGCGACTACCTGACCAACCCGAACACGTTCGGTGACGCGACGCCGCGCATCGTCAACCTGTCGCGCGACTTGGTGTATCTCGGTCAGGGATACTACGCCTCGCTGCTGGCCGAGGCACGCGGTCACCGCGTGATCCCGTCGGCGGCTGCAATCCTGTCGCTGAAGGAGCGCGGCCGGTCCTGGACCGGAATGCGCGCGGTCGAGCGGGTGCTATTGCGCTCGCTGGCACGCATCAAGGAGGCCCCGGAAGCCTCGTTCTCCATTGACGCCTATTTCGGCCGCACTGCCGACCCGCGCTACGAACGGGTGGCGCGCGAAGCCTTCGACCGGTTCCGCGCCCCGATCCTGCGCGTACAGATCCGCCGCGACCCGGAATGGGGCTTCTATGTGAAGGCGATCCGGCCGCGCACCGTCGACGAGTTGCACGCAGCCGAACAGCCGGTCTTCGCCGCCGCCCTGGAAGCCTATACCCGCCGCACCTGGCGGGCGCCGAAGGGACCGAAGCGGGTTCGTTATACGCTGGCGGTCTTGCATGACCCGAAGGAAGCGCTGCCACCGTCCGATCCGAAGGCACTCGCCACGCTGGAGCGGGTCGGAGCCCAAATGGGTGTGTCGGTCGAGATGATCCAGCCGAAGGACTATTCGCGGCTCGCCGAATTCGATGCCCTGTTCATCCGCATGACCACTGCCCTCGACAACCCGACCTACCGGTTCGCCCGCAAGGCCGAGGACGAAGGCATGCCGGTGCTCGACGATCCGACCTCGATCCTGCGCTGCACCAACAAGGTGTTCCTGGCCGAGATGCTGATCGCCCGGAAGATCCCGGCACCGAAGACCCTGGTACTCGACTCGCGTAGCCTGAAGCGCGCCACCGACGAGTTGTCGTTCCCGATCGTGCTGAAGATCCCCGACGGTTCGTTCTCACGCGGCGTCATGAAAGCCGACAACCTCGACACTCTGAAGCGCATGTCGAAGGAGTTGTTCACCGACAGCGACCTGATCCTGGCCCAGGAGTTCATGCCGACCGAGTTCGACTGGCGGGTCGGCGTGCTGGACGGCAAACCGCTGTTCGTCTCGCAGTACACCATGGCGCCCAAGCATTGGCAGATCTACAACCACGGCGCCTCCGGCAACGCCAAGCACGGCGGCTTCCGTACGCTCGCAATCGAAGATACGCCGAAGCAGGTGCTGGACGTAGCGACCGCCGCTGCCAGGCTGATGGGCCTGGGCCTGTACGGCGTCGACCTGAAGCAGAACGACCGCGGCGTATTCGTGGTCGAGGTCAACGATAACCCGAACATCGATTCCGGCGTCGAGGACAAGGTGCTCAAGGACGGATTGTACCGCACCCTACTGGAATCGTTTATCCGCCGGATCGACGCGGGCTGATCCGTCATCGGCTTTGACGGACGCCCGGCGGGCCGTATCCTGGCAGCCAGGAGGTCCCGACGATGATCCGACACCGCACGCTGCACTTCTTGTCGTTGATCGCCGTGCTGTGCGGTGGTTTGCCCGTGCCGTCGGCGATGGCGGCCCGCGACAGCCTGACCATCGGGATCACCCAGTATCCGGGCACCCTCAATCCGATGATCGACTCGATGCTGGCCAAGACCTATGTGCACGGCGCCACCCAGCGTCAGATCACCATCGAGGGGCATGACTGGACGCCCATCTGCCAGCTCTGCGTGAAGCTGCCGAGCCTGAAGGACGGCGATGCCGAGCGGTTCCCGTCGACGACCGAGGCGGGCGATCCCGTCGACGGCGTGCGCAAGACCTACACCCTGCGCGACGACGCGTTCTGGGCAGACGGCACCCCGGTGACGACCGACGATGTGGTGTTCGCCTGGAAGGTTGGCCGGCATCCGGACACCGGGGTTGCCAACTTCCGGGCATACAAGGATGTGCTCGACATCGAGGTCCACGGACCGAAGCGCTTCACCATGGTCGAACGCAAGCTCGACTACCGCTACCCGTCAATGGGCGACTTCCAGGTCCTGCCCGCCCACCTGGAGGGACCGAGTTTTGAGGTGCCGAGGGAGTACCGGCACCGCACGTTGTACCAGACCGATCCGACCAACCCCGGCCTTTGGAACGGGCCGTACCGGGTCGCGGCGATCGAAACCGGCTCGAAGCTAGTGCTAGCCCGCAATCCGCACTGGAAGGGTCCACAGCCGGCGTTCGAGCGGATTGAGATCCGGGCGATCGAGAACACCTCGGCGCTCGAGGCCAATTTGCTGTCCGGCTCGATCGACATGATTGCCGGTGAACTCGGCCTCGACATCGACCAAGCCATCGCCTTCGAAAAGCGCAACGCCGACCGCTTCACGGTGCTGTACCAGCCCGGGCTGATCTACGAGCACATGGACGTCATGCTCGACAATCCGTTCCTGGCCGACCGGCGGGTCAGGCAGGCGCTGATCCTGGCGATCGACCGGCAGGCGATCAGCGACCGGCTGTTCGCCGGCAAGCAGCCGGTGGCCAACACCAGCGTCCACCCGCTCGACTGGGTCAATACCACAGACGGGGTGCCGACCTATGGCTACGAACCGGACCGGGCCAAGGCCCTGCTGGACGATGCCGGCTGGAAGATTGGGCCGAAGGGAGTTCGGGTGAATGCCAAGGGCGAGCCGCTGACCCTCGAGCTGATGACCACTGCCGGCAACCGGACCCGCGAACTGGTCGAGCAGGTAATCGCCGACTACTGGAAGCGTGTCGGCATTGAGACCCGGATCCGCAACGAACCGGCACGGGTGTTCTTCGGTGAGACGGTCTCCAAGCGCAAGTTCACCGGCCTGGCGCTGTTCGCCTGGCTGTCGGCACCGGAAAGCCTGCCGCGCACGACCCTGCATTCGGAGTCGATCCCGACCGACGCCAACAACTGGGCCGGCCAGAACAATACCGGCTTCCGCAACGCCGAGATGGACCGACTGATCGACGCCACCGAAATCGAACTCGATCGCGACAAACGCAAGGCGTTGTGGGCCGACATGCAGCGGATCTACGCCACCGAGCTGCCGGCGATCCCGCTGTATTTCCGGGCCGAAAGCTACGTCATGCCGAAATGGCTGACTGGCGTCCGCCCGACCGGCCACAAATACAGCACCACCAACTGGATCGAGGACTGGAAGGTCGCGGAATGAACACGGTTCAGCCGGGCCCTTCGTGGCCGTGCATGGCACGGCACCTCAGGGCGACAGAGAATGATTGCCGGCTCTCCCCTCAACCCATCACCCTGAGGTGCGAGGGTAGCGAGCCACGAAGGGCCGGCATGACGAACCGATGCTGACCTATGTCACCGGCCGGCTGTTCCAGGCGTTGGTCGTCCTGCTGTTGCTGTCGGCGGCGGCGTACGTCCTGCTGGGGCTGATGCCGGGGGACCCGATCGACCTGATGGTCGGCGCCGATCCGCGCATCACCTCCGAAGACATTGCGCGCCTGAAAGCCTTGCAAGGACTCGACCGGCCGATCTGGGAGCGCTACCTCGCCTGGCTGTCGTCGGCGCTGGCCGGCGATCTCGGCTATTCCAGGCTGTACACCCGCCCGGTGCTCGACATCGTGGCCGAGCGGATGCCTCGCACCCTGCTGCTAATCGGTCTGGCGCTGGCGCTGGCGTTGTCCGTCGCCGTCCCGGCCGCCCTGATCGCAGCCCGAAAGCCTGGCGGTGCGGTCGATCGCGGCGTCAACATGCTGTGCTTCGCCGGGATATCAGTGCCGCCGTTCTGGCTAGCGCTGCTGCTGATCCTGCTGTTCGCCGTGGTGCTCGGATGGCTGCCGGCAGGCGGCACCGCCAGCACGGGCGGGGGTGGCTTTCTCGACCGGGTCCAGCACCTGATCCTGCCGGTCGTCACGCTGGCCGCCGCCAGCATCGCCGCCTACACCCGGCATCTGCGCGCCGCCCTGATCGAAGCTCTGGGCGAGGACTATGTCCGCACGGCCCGCGCCAAGGGGCTGAGCGAACGCACGGTCACCACCCGCCACGCCCTGCGCAACGCCCTGCTGCCGGTCGTCACCCTGCTCGGCCTCGACCTGGGCAGCCTGGTGTCCGGTGCCCTGGTGACCGAGACCATGTTCGCGCAGCCCGGCATGGGCAAGACGATCTACGACGCGGTCATGGGCAACGACTACAACCTCGCCCTGGTCGGCCTGCTGGTCGCCGCTGGCGCCACACTGCTCGGCAGCCTCGGCGCCGACCTTGCCTACGCCCGGCTCGATCCGCGCATCGTGTACCGGGCGGAGAACGCGGTGTGATCCGGCACCTTGGCCCCAGCGCCGCGTTGGCGGCAGCAGCACTCGCCGTCCTGGCCGTCGCAGCGGTCGGCGCGCCGCTGGTCGAATCTCTCATGGGGCTGGATGCCGAGGCGGTTGATCTGTTCGGCCGGCTGCAACCGCCGTCACCGGACCATCCGCTCGGCACCGATGAGCTGGGCCGCGACCTGCTGCTCCGCCTGCTGTACGGCGGACGGGTGTCGCTGACCGTCGGGGTGGTGGCCGCCGTCGCGGCCTCGGCCATCGGCACCGCCATCGGCCTGGCTGCAGGCTATCTCGGCGGCCGGGTCGACGCGCTGCTGATGCGCCTCGCCGACGGGGTGATCGCCCTGCCGTTGCTGCCGCTGCTGATCGTGCTGGCGGCGGTCGACCTGACCAAGCTCGGGCTGTCGGACGATGCCGCGAATTCGCCAGCCGTGCTGCTGGGCCGGCTGGTCGTCCTGGTGACGCTGGTCGGTTGGCCGACCACGGCGCGGCTGGTACGCGCCGCCACCCTCAGCCTGCGCCGCCGCGAGTTCGTGCAGGCCGCCCAGGCGCTCGGCTACTCGCCGCTGCGCATCGCCGCCCGCCACGTGCTGCCGAACGCCGCCGCCCCGATCCTGGTGGCGACCACGCTGGCGGTCGGCAACGTCGTGCTGTTCGAGAGCGTGCTGAGCTTCCTCGGCCTCGGCATCCGGCCGCCGACGCCGTCCTGGGGCAACATGCTGACCGGCGCGCAGGAACTGATCTGGGAATCGCCGCAGTTGGCAGTCTGGCCGGGCGTTCTGATCTTCGTGACCGTGGTCAGCGTTAACCTGCTGGGTGACGCCCTGCGCGACGCCCTCGATCCTCGGTCACGCCGCCGGTAGAAGCACCCCAACTGACGGTCGACGACGCTCGACGATTGCGGCGACAGGCCGAACCGGCCAAAGTCCGGCCATGATGATTGTCCACCGATTTGTCGTCCTGGCCGCCCTGACCCTCGGGCTGCTGACCGCCTGCGAGGAGCAGGTGACCCAGGCCGAAGGTCCGACCAACCGGCGCGAGGTCAAGCCGCCGTCCGGCCCGGAGTTCACCGGCGATGTCTGCGTGGTGGTGCGCAACCGCGCGCCATTTTCGATCACCGGCCGCGTGGTGATGAAGTCGCGAGAGCGCGCCACCTTCCGGCTGTCGCGCAACGAAGCGCGCCGGCTGTGCATGTCCGGCACGACGTACGGCAACTACACGGTGTCGTTTGTGCTGACCAGCTTCATCACGATCCCGATCTTCAGCTGCTACACCATGACCGAACAGGTGATCGAGGTGTTCGCTTACCGCAGCGCCGACAGCTGGCTGTACAACGTCTCATGTAGTTAG